>NZ_JABURY010000018.1 GCF_014489845.1 Frischella japonica | reverse complement strand
GGTTGGGTGATTCTTGGCTTAGCGGTGGTGGGAATGCTATTAAAGGGTCAATTTAGTGATGATTCAGATAGTTGGGATGTGATGCAGTGGTGGTTTAACCGCTGTCCCTATGGGTTACATGATCACGTGGACAAGCAGCCACCTTATCCGGAAACCCATATTGCGATGTACCAATGTTTAGCCGATTTTTATAGCTTTGTTCAGGGTTATCATTTTAGTTGGTCGGATTTAGATTGTGATAATGATGTCGATAGGCTATTTATCGAAAAAGACCACAACCGTCCTCAAAACACAAGTAATAATCCGTACGGCTTTATGAGTGCTGACTATGGTGAAGCGCAAATCGGGAGGGCTGTGGGTGATTTATTCTTGGGTAAATTGGCAAGAAAAGCCGGTTATATTAATGTTTCGTTGCCGAATTTTATAAGAGAGAAGAGTTTTTTTCGTATAACTATTACACTGCAATCGAAAGATCATCCAGGCCATACTGTGACATTACGGGTTGAGCGGAAAAAGAAAGAGGGTGCCATCGATACAGAGGCACCTTTGGCAAAGGTGGTGCAAACGCATAGTACGCCGCAAGATGTTAGTGAGTGGTTTATGATTGATAATTTGCGTACTAAATTAATTGGCGAAGAATACTATAATTTTGGTGATGGAAAAAAACATCCGATTAAAACCAGTTGGTATATACAGCAAAAACTGTGTGAAATTAACGGCAACTATGGGGTGTTTGCTTTTATCCACTACTATCCGGAGGGGGAAGGCGAGGGCAAATTCCCGAAGATTATTGAGTATAAATACAATTGTTAAGGAGTTACAGATGAAAAAATTAGCAATATTGTGGTTATTGGTGTTTAGTTTAATCGGTTGTGGCACCGAGCAAGAAAAACGGGTCTTACAAGCGGAATTTGATGAATTTAATCCTTCGGGTAATAGTGCGATTTGTTTATCCAGTGGCTTAAACCCATCTGATTCGATCAATCTAACCGAGCCTTATATAACCTATGACATTATTCCAGGTACAGATGATTACAATCATTTAGTTGTAGCCAATAACTGGCTTAATAAGCGCTTAGCCATTTTTGCGCAGCTGGGATTACTTAATCAGCAAGCGCTGGCCAATGGACAATATCGCTATACCCTAACCGAGCTGGGATCAAAGTATTTTGATGAGGATAATCTGTTCTGTTTTGGTCGGGTAGTGATAGTGGATATGAAATATCAGAAAAAACAAGATGGCAAGCGTTTATATACTTATCGTTATTATCTGGAAAATGTACCGGATTGGGCCAACAATCCTCTTTTAGATGAAATTAATGCGGTGATTAGGGATATTATAGCTCGAACAGCAGAAACTAAAGCGCGTGGAGGAATGGTATTTTTAACGTCCAATAAAAGGGAAGTTGCATGGGGAGAGCCTGCTGGTAGTAGAAGAATATTTTAAGGATAGGGTATGAAAAAATTAGCAATATTGTGGTTATTGGCATTTAGCTTAATCGGTTGTGGCACCGAGCAAGAAAAACGGGTCTTACAAGCGGAATTTGATGAGTCTAATCCTTCGGGTGATCGTGCGATTTGCGTTACCACCGGCGAAGGCCCCACTTTCTGGCTTAGTTTTACAGAGCCGTACGAAACACATACGATAGACCCCAGCGTTGATGATTATAACTACTTAGTCAATGTTAATGATGAGCGTAACGAACGATTAGCTATTTTTGCGCAGTTGGGATTACTTAATCAGCAAGCGCTGGCCAATGGTCAATATCGCTATACCCTAACCGAGCTGGGGTCAAACTATCTTTATAAGGATAATCGGTTCTGTTTTGGTCGGGTAGTGATAGTGGATATGAAATATCAGAAAAAACAAGATGGCAAGCGTTTATATACTTATGATTATTATCTGGAAAATGTACCGGATTGGGCCAACAATCCTCTTTTAGATGAAATTAATACAGTGATTAGGAAAATTGCGCGGCAAACCGGTGAAATTAAAACTGGTACTTGGGGGGGAATGGTATTTTTAACATCTGATAAACGGCAAATTGCATGGGGAGAGCATGTTGGTAGTAGAAGAATATTTTAAGGATAGGGTATGAAGAAATTAACGATATTGTGGTTATTGGCGTTTAGTTTAATTGGCTGTGGCACCGAGCAAGAAAAACGGGTCTTACAAGCGGAATTTGATGAGTCTAATCCTTCGGGTAATAGTGCGATTTGTTTATCCAGTGTCTCAAACCCATCTGATTCGATCAATCTAACCGAGCCCTATATAACCTATGATATTATTCCAGGTACAGATGATTACGATTATTTAGTTATGGCTAATAACTGGCTTAATGAGCGCTTAGCCATTTTTGCGCAGCTGGGATTACTTAATCAGCAAGCGCTGGCCAATGGTCAATATCGCTATACCTTAACCGAGCTGGGGGCAAACTATCTTTATAAGGATAATCGGTTCTGTTTTGGTCGGGTAGTGATAGTGGATATGAAATATCAGAAAAAACAAGATGGCAAGCGTTTATATACTTATCGTTATTATCTGGAAAATGTACCGGATTGGGCCAACAATCCTCTTTTAGATGAAATTAATTCGGTGATTAGGGATATTATAGCTCGAACAGCAGAAACTAAAGCGCGCGGAGGGATGGTATTTTTAACGTCCAATAAACGGGAAGTTGCATGGGGAGATCCTGCTGGTAGTAGAAGAATATTTTAAGGATAGGGTATGAAGAAATTAGCGATATTGTGGTTATTGATGTTTAGTTTAATCGGTTGTGGCACCGAGCAAGAAAAACGGGTCTTACAAGCGCGATTTGATGAATCTAACCCTTCGGGTAATAGTGCGATTTGTTTATCCAATGGTTTAAACCCACGTGAATGGATCAACTTAACCGAGCCCTATACAACCTATGATATTACTCCTGGTATAGAGCGTTACGATTATTTAGTTATGGCCAATAACTGGCTTAATGAGCGGTTAGCCATTTTTGCGCAGTTGGGATTACTTAGTCAGCAAGCGCTGGCCAATGGACAATATCGCTATAGCCTAACCGAGCTGGGGGCAAACTATCTTTTTAAAGATAATCGGTTTTGTTTTGGTCGGGTAGTGATAGTGGATATGAAATATCAGAAAAAACAAGATGGCAAGCGTTTATATACTTATCGTTATTATCTGGAAAATGTACCGGATTGGGCCAACAATCCTCTTTTAGATGAAATTAATTCGGTGATTAGGAAAATTATACAGCGAACACCAGAAACTAAAGCGCGCGGGGGAATGGTATTTTTAACGTCTAATAAAAGGGAAGTTGCATGGGGAGAACGTGTTGGTAGAAGAATATTTTAAGGATAGGGTATGAAAAAATTAGCAATATTCAGGGTATTAATAGCTACCGTTTTCCGGATCTGACTGTTCAAGGTGGTAGTTATGAGGTGATACGCAATATTCAGGGCAATTGGCAATTGCCCAGTTCGGTAAGCGGTAGAGAAACAGGCAAAATGGTTACCATTGAATTTGTTTATGCGACGGATTCACTCACTTTTAAGGATAGGGTATGAAAAAATGATTATTAATTGTCTTTTATGATGCATACTGTGATAAAAGCTGTTATAAATAATGTTTAAAAAATACCAAGTGTTTTTGTGAAATGTGTAGTTTTAGTGTATAAAATAACAATAACAATAACAATAACAATAATAGGAATACTCCAATGGGAATACTTCGATGTGTAATTCGTTTAGGGGATGCGACTAATCATGGCGGTAAGGTGATTTCAGCATCATCCACTACTGTAATACGGGGCAAACCGGTAGCGCGTGTAGGTGATATGGTTAGCTGCCCTAAAAAAGGTCATGGCATTACGCCGATTATTGAAGGTGAATCAACGTTCAAAGATCAGGGTAAACCTGTTGCGTTAGATGGTCACCATGCTGGCTGTGGTTGTGTATTGATTTCATCGTTATCAGATGTAGGTAAAGGTTAATGCCGGTAGATTTAACTCAATTGCCTCAAATCCAGCCACCATTGAAAAAATTTAGCTGGCGTTATTGGGCTATTTTATTCTTAGTATTTATGGTTATCGGTTGCCTAATCACCATTGTTGTGAGTTTTTTTTACCCACAGTCTAATTTATCATTTGTACTTTATGCGTTAGTTTTACCCGCTACGATTTGGTTATTGGTGTTTTTATATGGTCTCTATTATCGAGGTTATCGCGAAGCATATATCAAAGAATGGAATTTGTATCGTGAAAAACGCCGTCAACAGTTGATTGATTATGCAAGGCGTGGGTTGTATGTATTACATTACTCATTGACTACTGAATATGGTCAAAAAAGAAATGCTAATAGCGTGGTGAGTTGTCAAAATGTTATCACAGCTAAAATACCCAATGGTGAAAGTCATGCCATTGCTCATACGTCCTTACCTTTACCTGATAATATTAAAAGTAGTTATTTTCATGAAAGACTTGAAATTATTTTTAAATATTGGTGTGTTGAGTGTAAATCGTTATTTGCGCTGATTCCTACTGATTTGAATATCCATGTTCGACTATTCATTGATACCGCAACGCCAGTGGATAACCTTGAAAAGCTATGGCGGAAAACATTTGGTAAAATGATATCCTCTAGTAGTTTTCGTGTAGAAGATAACAAAAACAATTCAACTTTTATTGAAAAGTGGTTAGATAATAGTGAACACGATGATGATTTATTGTTGTTAATTAATGTTCATCTATTTAGCTCACCAAAACAAAATGAGGCTGAATCAGCGGTATTGATGTTATTGGTGGGTGAACAAGCCATAAATCGCTTAACCTCACTAAAAGAGCAAGATATGCTAGCTAAAATCTACCGTAGTGAGCAGACCGATACACTTGAGCAAACCATCGATAATACATTATTGTGGGGACAAGAAGATAATCAACCTTATGATGGTGTTTGGTACAGTGGTGTAACGACAGAACAAAATATTGAGATTATGAATCATTTTAATTACATTGAATTTGAGCATGGTAATATCTTCAATATTGATACGTCAATCGGTAATACGCAAAATAGTGCATACTTTTTTGCAACGGCATTAGCCATTGAACATGCACTGGAAACTAACAATAAACAGTTGATTATTATTGGTCAACCTAAAATAACAGCATCCGTAGTGACAACTATAGCAAGAAAATAGGAATATGATGAAAAAAATTATTATAGGATGGATTGTCCTGCTGGTATTAATTGCACTGACATTAATTTTCTTTATCTGGCAAGGCAGCTTTTCATTTATTAGTACTACAGACGATAAATGGCTAGGGACCGCATTTGTATTAATAATGGTGCTTGTGCTATCGCATTTACATAGTTTAGTTTTTTTAATGTTAAACAAAGTTATTAAATTTAACTTTAAGCTAAACGATAATAGCCATATTGATACCGATGATAAAAAAACAACTAAAAAGAAAAAGCAAGGTCCGTTTAATGAGATTGTTAGTCGTTTACGTTTACAATATGGTCTATTTTGGCGCCGTAAAATCCGGAAATGTTTGATTGTTGGAACCCAGGTCGATACAGAACGTTTATTACCTAATTTAACAACTGAACATTGGCAATACTGTGATACCACGTTAATGTTATATGGTGGTGATTTAGCTGATGAACCGAATACAAACTGGCTACTTGCGATTAAAAAAAGTTTTGGTCGCCTAATTTGGATACGTCGTAAACCGATTGATGCCATTATTTGGTTACTGCCGGCTGATTATTTGCACTTAACACGCCAGCAACAAGTCAAATTAGAAAAAATTGCTATGCAAATTAAGGCGCGTAATCAGGTTTTAGGCTGGCAGGCACCGATTTATTTAGTTTCAACTCAGACCAGTGAATGGCAACAAACTGGACGAGTTGAGCAAAGTGTAGGACTATTTTTTAGTCAATTAAAGTTAACTGATCTTAATCATATTGATTCACTAATTGATCAGTTAGCCAACGCTTGCTGCGAAAAAGGCATGCAGCAGGTTATGCAAGATATCCGTTATGATTTTTTATTAAAGCTTAGCCATAATCTGGTGATAAGTGATAAAGATCGCATTAAAAAATGGTTGACTAAATGGCTATCTTTGCCAAAAATTGTTTCGCCACGTGGTCTGTTATTTTCACCTTTACCATCAATCACCAAAGATGCTGAAGAAGCTGATTATTTACCTGAACATTATTTAACAATGTCACCTACCTGGCGAACCATTAGTGATGACAGTGCTAAGCAATCTGGTTCAAGAATTGGAATTGGTTGGGAAACCGTATTATGTTCGGTGGTATTATTCACTTCCGGTGTGCTTGGGGTTGGTCAGCTAACCTCTTATTACCAGAATCGTCAGTTAATTACAGAAAGTTCGCAATTAGTAAATAATGTTAACCAATCGATTGCAAATACTTATGGCGAGCAATTGGAAGCTCAATATGCACTACAACTTAAAATGTCGCAGCTTATTTATCGCCAAGCGCATGGTGCGCCAATTAGTTATCGATTTGGGTTAGATAAAAATAATAGGTTATTAGTTGCGCTTTGGCCCCATTATATTGCAGCTAACAATCGTAATATCGCACAACCTTTTTTTTCATGGCAAACCGATTACTTGAATAGATTAACAGCAATGTCACCAAGCGATCCATCTCGTATAAAAGTGATTAATTCCAGTTACGAAGTATTGAAGGCGTATTTAATGTTAAGTCATCCAGATAAAATCGATGTGAATTATCTTGCTGATTTTGCTACGCGTATGTGGCAGGCGCCACCTAATATTGATAGCAAGCAATGGCAAAAAATGATGCCAGAATTGGTGGTGTTTTATGGTGACACAGTACA
This sequence comes from Frischella japonica, assembly GCF_014489845.1. GTDB lineage: Bacteria > Pseudomonadota > Gammaproteobacteria > Enterobacterales > Orbaceae > Frischella > Frischella japonica. The sequence goes on along the minus strand of NZ_JABURY010000018.1, from coordinate 174,350 downwards.
TAGTCATCCTGAGCTTGCTCAAAAACCGTCTGAAGGATTAGTAAAAGATGTTCGGCAAATACTGATTAATCAAATTGGGATCCAAAATGCTGAAAACACTATTTATCAAACCATTTTGCAGCGGGCTAGTCAAAATTATGCTAACCAAAACCTTAATATAATGTTAGGTGAAATAGATAGTCGGATGTTATTTACATCAGATGATGAAGTATCAGGCGTGTTTACTCGTAAAGCATGGGAAGGCTTTATTAAAGACGAAATAGCCAATGCGGCGAAATTGCGTCAAGAGCAAATTGACTGGGTATTAACTGATAGTGCTGAGAAGGTAACATCAACAGTATCACCAGAAGTATTGCGTCAACATCTCACTGAGCGTTATTTTAGTGATTATAGTGCCGCATGGTTGCTATTTTTAAATAACATTCAATGGCGTCAGGCAAATAATGTTGCGGATGTGATTGAACAATTAACATTAATGTCCGATGTGCGACAATCGCCAGTTATTGCGCTGATGAATGTTATTAAATACCATGCGGAAGTTGCTTATACCGGTCGGGGAATATCGGATAATTTAATTCGTTCAGCACAAGAATTAATCCATGAAAAAAATCCAGCAAAGTTAAATGTTAAAGTGGAAGCCTCCGGCCCATTAACGCCAACTTTTGGTGTGGTGTTAAATCTATTAAATAGTGAAACGGATAATAATGGTTTAAGCCTACAAACCTACTTGCTGCGTGTTACACAAGTACGTTTAAAACTGCAAAATATTACTAGTAGTGCAAATCCACAAGCAATGGCCAGATTGTTAGCCAAAAGTGTACTTCAAGGAACCTCTGTTGATTTAAGTGAAACTCGTGACTACGGTAATTTGATTGCCGCTAATTTAGGGGAAGAGTGGTCTGGTTTTGGCTATAGTTTATTCAAACACCCCTTGGAACAAGCATGGCAGGTAATCTTAACACCAGCAGCAAGCAGCTTTAATGATACCTGGAAATCGCAAATCGTTTATGAATGGGAAAAAGCTTTTGCCGGACGTTATCCATTTAAAGATAGTGATAACGATGCATCACTAGCTGAACTGGCGCGCTTTTTACGTCCAAATGCCGGTATGATTGATAGATTTATTAGTAATGAATTGGGCGGCATTTTAGAAAAACAGGGTGATAATTGGGTTATTAATTCCGTTAATGCGCAAGGGTTAAACTTTTCACCAAAATTTATCGAAACCCTTAATCTTTTTAATGCATTATCCAATCAATTATTAAGTAGTGGCGATGCCAAAATTGCGTTCGATTTAATGCCGCGAAGTGGCGGCAATGTGATGCGCAGTGAACTGCATATTGATAAACAAAAACTGGATTATTTTAATCAAATGCCAGTTTGGCAACGTTTTACTTGGCCAGGTGATGGTTATGCACCCTATGCTCAAATAAATTGGAGTAGTAATGAAACTGGGCAACAACTTTATGAATATTATTCCGGAGATTGGGCATGGATTCGATTGTTGGAATCGGCGACGATTCGTCAGATTGATTCAGGTCGTTACGAAATAATCTGGCGGCTACCAAATCGAGGTAAACTAAAATATATCTTGCGTAGTCAGTCTGGTGAAGGTCCATTAATTTTACTTAAATTGCGTGATTTTAGTTTACCGGAAAATGTATTTGAAATTCGTAAAATGGATGAAACAATGAAAATGACATTATGATTAAGTTTATGTTAACTATTGGAAACGCCAAGTTAGTTTTTTCAAACTTATCAGAAGTCGGAAAGCGTTATCATTAAGATTAGAAAAAAATTGCTCAATCAAGTGAAATTATTAGGCTAATAGCATATTGCCAGTATAACACGATAAATAATAATAAAAGATGTAAGGAATCGTTATGCTAAATCAATTAATTAGTCGCTTCTTTAGTAAACAAGATGCGCAGCAATCGATAGAATCACGGCTCAGTGAGCAATGGGCGGATTGGTTATTACCGATTAGTCCAGAAAAACCTGCTGGCGAAGATTTAACTTATCATGATAATTTTCAAGAAATTAAAGAAGAAGTTGCGAAATTGTCAGGTGTGGATTATCCATTAATTGTCCGTATCAGTGAAGATATCTTAAAACAAAATAGTAAAGATATTCGTGTAGCGACGTATTATTGTTTAGCGCGCTTACAAGTTGATGGAGCATCTGGTTTTGCCGATGGTTTAGAACTCTTAGCGGGGTTATTACAAAAATTTGGTTTAACGCTTTATCCATCACGAAGCAATATTCGAAAAAATGCTATTGAGTGGTTAGCCAGCGCCAAATTTACTGACATTTTAAATAAGTTACAACCCATTGCGGAAGTAAATTTAACGCGGATTGTAGCTGCACTCAATCTAATTAATGATTGTAATCAAGCATTATTCCATAATGATAATGCAACAGAATCATCAATACCTAATTTAGATGCATTAATTCAATTTTTTGCTAATAGTATCAAACAACCTGTGAAAATCGAATCGTCCCGAGCTATTCAGCCGGATGCTCAACAGCAAGAAACACCTTTGCCAACAAGCCAAAATAAGAGTGATTTTACGATAAGTTCGCAGCGAGATTTGCTTGAACAAGCCAGACGAATGGCGGCTTATTTGCGTGAGAAACCGAGTGGTTATTTAGCTGCTGGTCGAATGTTACGTGCGCTGCGTTGGGATATCATTGATCAATTACCGCCAATGGATCATCGTGGTAAAACTCGGTTACCCGCGCCACGGACTGAGCTCAGACAAAATATCAATCGTTTAATCATTTCGCAACAATGGGATGAGTTATTCGAACGCGTTGAAGCTGCGTTTATGGAAGGCGCAAATCATTTTTGGTTAGATCTACAGCGCGCAGCGGTATTGGCATTACATAAAAAAGGAGGAGATTTTCAGCGTTGGGCAGAAATCTTTTTAACAGATGTTGGTCTATTTTTAGAACGTCTACCTGGCATTGAACAATTAACCTTTGATAATGGCGTACCATTTGCTGATGCTGACACGTTACAGTGGATTGAAACACAAGCTAAAATTCATCATTTAGATGAAGATACCAGTCTAGTACCCATTATTGTTTCTGGCGATAACGACTGGAATGAAATTGAAAAACAAGCGTTAGAATTAGCAGAAAGTGGCGGATTAGAGAAGGCATTTGTGTGGTTACAAAATTTACCAACGATACGTTTACCTAAACAAATCTTCTTATTGCAATATACCCAAGCGCGTATTGCTGAACAAGCTGATAAAGTTGAAATTGCCTATAAGTTATTAGTTGGTTTAGACAACAAACAGCACGACATCCATTTGAGTGAATGGGAACCAACATTAATTTTTGATATTAAACAACAGCTAATTCGCTTAATTAAACAGAAAATGCAACATAAAGATAGCGATAGAACACAATTGATGAATGAAATAGAACGATTACAGCAGGAACTTGTCTATTTAGATCCGGCACGCGCTATTACGGTGATCGGTTAACAACTTGGTAATAATTTGCTATCACGTAATAGCAATCAATACTACTAAATAAGATAATAGAGAACAACAATGAACGATTTAATCCAGCGTTATTATGAATCTGAAATGCGTTATTTGCGTGAAGCCGGTAAAGAATTTGCGAAAATTCATCCTGATAGAGCCGCGCAATTAAATTTAGATAAAGTAGGGGATCGCGATCCATATGTGGAACGTTTATTTGAAGGATTCGCCTTTTTAATGGGGCGTTTACGGCAAAAAGTGGATGATGATTTACCTGAACTAACCGAAAGTTTAGTTAGTTTACTCTGGCCACACTATTTGCGGTTAATACCATCATTATCGATTGTTCAGTTACAACCTGATTGTGCCACTTTATCACGTCTGGAAAAAATAGATGCGGGGTTAATGGTACAAACCGAAGCTGTAGGGCCAGCGAGTACACGTTGTAAATATCGTACTACTCAAGCCGTCAATTTACAGCCATTGGAAATAACCCAGGCCAAACGCTCGTTCGGTTCTGACGGGCGAAGTATTATATCCTTACGTTTGAGCTTTGGGGAGTTAGCTGATTTTGAACAGTTAGACTTGTCGTGTTTGCGATTGTATTTTAATGCCGATGCGCCGATTGCCAGCCATTTACATTATATGTTTATCCATCAAGTTAGTTCAATGCATTTACGTTATTCTGACAAACCAGAAAGCCGAATAGCGTTTAATGGTCATATTACTCCCGTTGGTTTTGCTGAAGATGAACGTTTATGGTTAAAACCGGATAACGCATTTGCAGGCTATCAACTGTTATTAGAGTATTTTTCCTTCCGTGAAAAATTCATGTTTGTTGATCTACATGGTTTAGAAGTACAGCAACTTTCAGAGTATTGTCGTTATATTGATATTGAGTTAGTGTTAAACGAAACATGGCCGTCAGATATGCCTTTTGATCACCATAATATCTGTTTACATTGCGTACCCGTGATCAACTTGTTTGCGCTTGAAGCCGATCCAATTATTGTTAATCAATTAGAAAGTGAATATTTGCTTCGTCCGTTGTTGCGTCAAGATGGTCATGTTGAAATTTATTCTATTGAACATGTTGAAGCAATTACGCGTAATGGGCGTTATGATTATGTGCCTTTTACCAGTTTTAAACATCGTGGCGGTATGTTACGGCATGATGCACCAGAACGTTATTATCATACTCACGTTCGCAAAGGTGCATCAGGTTTACATGATACTTGGCTGATTTTAGGTGGCAAAATTTGGGATAAAAAGGAAACGTTAGAAACTGAAACGTTATCGCTACGCGTTACTGGGACCAATGGTATGCTACCGCGTAAAGCATTGCGCAATGCCAGTATTAACCACTTAGCAAGTGCGCAAGCTTACATCAAAAATGTGAAGAATCTGTCGGCCTTGACATTACCTTGTTATCCACCAACCGAAGATCGCTTTCATTGGCGTATATTGTCACATTTGGCGCCGAATTACTTATCATTGATGAATGCTGAGGTATTGCGCGGTACACTCGCACTGTATGATTGGACCGATAACGAGCTTAATCGCCGTCGCCTCGAAGGTATTGTGGAAGTTAATCATCGTGAAATTAAACGTATCGAAAAGGGTCTATTGCAACGTGGTGTTGAGATTGAAGTAACCCTAAATACTTATCAATTTACCGGGGAAGGCGACGTTAGATTATTTGGCGAATTACTTAATCAATTTTTTGCACTTTATGCGGATATGAATTTATTTACTAAACTTGTTTTGATTTTATTACCCACTGGAGAAAAGGTGACATGGAACAGCAGCAAGACATCACGACCAGCCCTTTGATGCAGCAACTTGAAGCTAAGTTAGCTAAAGTCAATTTTTACCGGTTTTGTCAATTATTAGAACAAATGACTGATTATGAACTTAAAATGGGTACCAGTGAATCGCCGGCAGATGATCCGTTACGTTTTGCTCCGTCTGCTGAAATGAGTTTTCCTGCCGCTGAGTTATTGTGTATTGAACGGGAACCATATTTAAATCGTCCAGTAACGGTGAGAACACGTTTTCTTGGTTTATATGGGGTGGATTCGGTATTACCGCCGATTTTATTGGATGATATTGTGTGTAAAGTTGATGGTTATCAAACTGTTATTGATTTTCTGGATATTTTTAATCACCGAATTTTGACACAGTTTTATCGAATTTGGTTGAAATACCATTACCCAGCAAGCTATTTAAGTGGTGGTAAAGATCCTATTTCTCGTTGTTTGCTCGGGTTAACTGGATTAGGTATTAAAGGTACACATGAACAAATTGGCACGCCGATTTCAAGATTTTTAGCTCTGTTAGGTCTGGTGACACAGCGCACCCGTACCGCAGGCGGAATTATTGGTGTGATTAAGGTGTTGGTGGCGGATTGTGATGTCGAAGTTGAGGAATTCAATACCGTTTGGGTCAATACGCCAGACTTAGCTAAATTAGGCGATGGTAATACGGCTTTAAACGGCAATATGGTATTAGGACGTCGTTTCAGAGAGTGTAACCAAAGTGTTAAGGTCATTATTAAACCACGTAAGGCATCAATTGTTGAATCGTTACTGCCTGCAGGACAATTACACCAAGATATTATGACCTTATTGCGACTGTATTTAGGATATCAGATTGATGCTTATTTGATTTTATCTATTTCTAGCATTTTTTTACCCCGAACCCGATTAGTTCATGCAGGGGCGAGATTAGGGCAAACAGCATCTTTAATTCAATTAAATACTAAACCAAAAGAGATTAGAGTTAATATCGGGCGTTACCGTGGGTTGGCGGCATAATATTTTAATAAGGAATAACATGAAAGCGTTTAATAATATCATTTATTTAGCACTATGCATTGTGTTAACAGGCTGTGGGTTGGCTCAATCGGTGTCGGAAGGAACGGCAAACGTTGCGAAAGCAATTTTCATTTGGGACGTTAGAACCGTTCATTTGGATTTTACTGCACGCGCAGAACTTAATATCGATGATAATCATCAATCATCACCAGTGATGATTCGCATTTATCAATTAAAAGAACCCAAGAGCTTTGAATCTGCAACATACTCTTCGTTAGTTCAAAATGATCAAGAAACGTTAGCTGCATCATTATTGGCTACAAAAGAGATTGTACTTAAGCCAAAGACATCTATTTCGATCGATATGCCTTTTGATAAAGAGGCCGATTATGTTGGTATCATTGCGCTTTTCAAAGATCCGGATATTAAAGCTAATAATTGGCGGATTTTACTAAAACGTGGTGATCTTAATATCAATAGTCCACGGTCGATAATTGCCAATAAATTTTCTATTACGCTAGTTGCAGAGGAATAAAATGGGCGCGTCAATCTATGATACATTATTTGGTTTTTTTCAATCAGGCACATCGGTTAATGATACTGATGAAAAAATGCAGACGATTATCAGTGTGATGGATAATATTGGTCGTATTTTAAATAGCCGAGCGGGAGCTGTTAAGCATTTACCTGACTATGGTTTGCCGGATATGTCGATGATCTACCAAGCTTTACCGACATCGGCCTATGGGTTAATGCGAGCCATGCAGGTAACCTTGTTAAAGTATGAACCTCGTTTATCAGCAGTTGAGATTGAGCTACTAGATGACGATGACAAAATGGTATTAAGCTATGAGCTAACCTGTCATTTTAAAGAAGGTGGTCTGGTAAAATATGGCACCTATTTTACGCCGGATGGCAAAGCGCAAATGGAGTACACCCATCGAAAACGCCGGCAGTCATAAGTATGAATTTCAAACCATATTATTTAAAGTTTAGACTAATGGGTAGTAGCCAAATAGGGTTAATACAGGGGCGGTTGCAAAAAATCAGTGCAGTGATTTTTTGCAATATTCAATTAGTGAGTAAAGTTTAAATTATAGAATCACACTAGTACCATCAAGCTCCTTTTTGATTTGTTCAGTACTTTTTTCCAAAGCGGGAATTAATTGCTGTTCAATAATATCAATTTGCGCTTGAAATTGTTTAATGCCACTAGGGATGGAAATATCGCCTTTGGCAATTTTTTGTTGGGTTGTGGCAATGTTACGGTAAAATTGTTGAGCAAGACGTAAAAATTCTGGCGGTGTACCTAATGTTGTTTTAGAATACTTCATGTTTTCCCAAACTAATGAGTAGAAATTAGGTGATTCATTGCGAGCACCAAAGTAATTTGGGTCTTGTAAGCGAATCATTAACTCTTTAAGAATAGCAATATTATCTTGTAGTTCGTATTGAAGCGATTTTTGTAAATAATAATTTTCTTTGTAGCTGGTCATATTTTCAAATTGCACCGCTTGTTGATAACCTTGATTTGCGGCTAAAAAAACACCGACTACGGTTGACACTAAGATAAACAGCTGGCTAACCCAAAAGCTTGTTTTTTTTATTTCATTAAAATTTTCTACAGACATCATGGTTTTCCTTGCAAGTTTTTTTTATTAAAATTAAGCAAAATATGTGATCAGATAACACAATCACATCACCCAATATTATAATTTTCTGTTATTATTGTACAAAAATTTTTTAGTGTGATTGAGAACATTATGTTTGAGAATTTAACCGACAGATTATCACAAACGTTACGTAATATTAGCGGTCGAGGTCGTTTGACTGAAGACAATATTAAAGATGCACTCCGTGATGTGCGTATGGCATTATTAGAGGCCGATGTAGCGTTACCGGTGGTACGTGAATTTATTAAACAAGTTAAAGAAAAAGCACTTGGTTTAGATGTCAATAAGAGCCTGACACCGGGGCAAGAGTTTATTAAAATTGTTCAGCACGAATTAACGGTAGCGATGGGGGAAGTTAATAGTACCTTAAATCTTGCAACTCAACCGCCTGCAGTTATTTTGATGGCCGGTTTGCAAGGTGCCGGTAAAACGACCAGTGTGGCAAAATTAGCTAAATTTTTAAAAGAAAAACAGAAGAAGAAAGTATTAGTGGTATCCGCTGACGTGTATCGTCCAGCAGCGATTAAACAGCTTGAAACACTGGCTAATGCGATTCAAGTGGAAGTTTTCCCTTCAGAAATCAATCAAAAACCACTTGATATTGTTAACCGCGCCATTGCACACGCCAAATTACAATTTTTTGATGTTCTGATCGTCGATACAGCAGGGCGTCTGCATGTTGATGGCGAAATGATGGCTGAAATTCAAGCATTACATCAGGCGGTTCAGCCGATCGAGACATTATTTGTTGTTGATGCGATGACCGGGCAAGATGCTGCCAATACCGCTAAAGCATTTAATGATGCCTTACCATTAACGGGTGTGATTTTAACGAAAGTCGATGGTGATGCGCGCGGTGGGGCAGCATTATCAATTAGACAAATTACCGGTAAACCGATCAAATTTTTAGGGATGGGGGAAAAAACCGACGCCTTGGAGCCATTCTATCCCGATCGTATTGCGTCTCGCATCTTAGGAATGGGGGATGTGATCTCTTTAATTGAAGAGTTAGAAAGTAAAGTTGATCGTGAAAAAGCCGAGCGAATGGCAAAAAAATTCAAAAAAGGTGATAAGTTCGACTTTAATGATTTTTTAGACCAACTCAAACAGATGCGAAATATGGGGGGAATGAGTGCGATGCTGGCTAAATTGCCAGGAGCCGGCCAATTGCCTGAACATATTAAAGCGCAAATGGATGATAAAATTACTGTTAAAATGGAAGCAATCATCAATTCCATGACATTCAAAGAACGCTTAAATCCAGAATTAATTAAAGGTTCGCGTAAACGTCGTATCGCACAAGGTTCAGGGACCCAAGTGCAAGATGTAAATAAGTTGCTCAAGCAGTTTGACGATATGCAGCGCATGATGAAAAAAATGAAGGGTGGTGGCATGATGAAAATGATGCGCAATATGAAAAGTATGATGGGCGGAGGTATGGGCGGTTTTGGTGGTGGCTTACCACGTCGTTAATATATAAACATCGTTACTATATAAGAGATAAATATTGCAACCAAACTATTTATCTCTTTATTGGGAGCAAAAAAATCTTGGTAAATTAAACATCATCAAGTGAAGTTATTGCGTTTTTTTCATCTGGGCAATTTTTTGCCGAATATTGTCTGCCCGTTGTTTGGACGACGGATGTGAGCTTAAAATCGAAGCATCGCCACCACCTAGTTTATCAAATGCATTAGCTATGCCTATTGGATTGATCCCTTTTTTGACCAGGAAATTAAAAGAGTAATTATCGGCTTGTGTTTCTTGCTTTTGTGAAAACTGGGAATTAATCAGCTGCTCAGCCAGATCACCGATTTGTGATTCGGTTAAAGTTGCCAAGGTTGAATTGGTGGATGTTGCGATGAGCCCGCGTGTTATCTGTGTTGCATAGGCTACTTGCATAGCTTTTTTACTATGACCCAGCGCAACATGACCGAGTTCATGACCCAATACACCTTGAATTTCGTTATCAGTCATTTTATCCATTAATCCACTGTAAACACGTACGCAACCATTTGCCATTGCCCATGCATTGACATCTTGGGTTAAATAAACTTTATAATTAATTTTTGTACCATTAATCGTATAGCCTAAAGTTTTAGCAATTTGATTCAAACGCTGAGTATAAGGGCTATTTTCGGGAGCGATGTGAGATTTTTCATCCATTTGTTTGCAGGAATCATCGCTTAATTGTTTAATATCTTGATTAGATAATGTGGCTGTTTCATACGCTTCTGCCCCTACTGTTACTAATTTTTCAGGGGTGATTTGGCATGCGGTGGTCGATAATCCTAACATCAATAAAACCATTAATTTTACTTTCATCTTATCATTCCTATCAGTCAAAGTTAAATGAACATACTTTTAGTATGTAATTAATTTATATATATTTTAACATAATACTCTGTGTGTTTTGGAATCAATTTTTTAACAAAAAATAAACTTTCATCAATATAATAAATAGGTTAAGGGTGTTTTGAATGAAAAAATAATTACGGCGATTTTTTGCTAACGTTATATATAAGGTATAAAATTGCTTGGGTTAAATATCATTATACCTCTGCGCACGATTGCTTTATCAATTGTCAAAATTTTATTCTTGCATCATGAAAAATAGCCAATTAGACTAGTGAGCTATTTTTGATATGTGGTTTATGTTATGCAGCTTTCAGATTTTCATTTTGATTTACCTAATGAGCTTATCGCTCGATATCCAACCGAAAAACGGAGTGAATGCCGTTTACTTAGTTTAGATGGAGCAACGGGGCATCTGGATAACGGTGTTTTTACCGATATTGTTAATAAATTACAAAAAGGTGATTTATTAGTCTTTAACAATACACGCGTTATTCCCGCTCGTTTATATGGGCGAAAAGCTTCAGGCGGTAAGATTGAGATTTTAGTCGAAAGATTATTGGATAATAATCGTGTATTAGCGCATATTAAAGCATCTAAATCACCTAAAGTCGGCGCCGAACTGTTTCTAGGTGAAAATGAGCAATTTAAAGCGATCATGATAGCCAGACAGGATACGTTATTTGAATTGCAATTCCCTGATGATGTGTTAACTATTTTAAATCAAATTGGTCATATTCCGTTGCCCCCTTATATCGACCGACCGGATAACGAACACGATCGCGAGGTTTATCAAACGATTTATAATAAAGTACCCGGCGCCGTTGCTGCACCAACGGCCGGTCTGCATTTTGATGAATCTTTGTTGGCGCAATTACAACAGAAAGGGATTGAAATGGCATTTGTTACATTGCATGTTGGTGCCGGAACATTTCAACCGGTTAGAGTTGAAAATATAAAAAATCATGTTATGCATGCCGAGTATGCTGAAGTATCGCAAGAGGTTGTTGATGCTGTCAAAGCTTGTCATGAGCGAGGTAATCGGGTTATTGCGGTGGGTACAACGTCAGTGCGTGCGTTAGAAAGTGCGGCGCAAAAAACGGGACACATTGCGCCATTTTTTGCCGATACCCGAATTTTTATTTATCCAGGTTACCAATTTAAAGTTGTTGATATATTAATTACCAATTTTCATTTACCTGAATCAACATTAATTATGTTAGTTTCGGCTTTTGCCGGTTATGAAAATACCATGTGCGCTTATCAAGAAGCCGTGAAACAGCGATATCGCTTTTTTAGTTACGGTGATGCAATGTTTATCACCAAAAAGTAATTCAATATTAACCTTAGGCATTTTTTTGCATAAGGTTAATGGCGTAATGTATCAATCAGTTGATGGTGAATGGATTTTCTCAATGAGGATATTCTTTCTAGCGATAGCATCGGGATGTGAATAGCTGGTTTGTTTTTGATGATGATTGAGTTTATCCATCATGGTGATTAATCCATTTGGGTCAATATGGGATTGCTTTAATAAACGAATCGCAAATTCATCCGCTTCTAACTCTTGTCGTTGTGATAGTGATTGTGGGGTAAGCAGGATAATTTCGCCATTACTCATAATTTCGGCTGATTTAGCCGCGTGGAATGCATTGATTGAGTGGTTTAAGGCAATATGTCCAATTTCATGAGCGATAACTGCCTGAACTTCATTGTTATTTAATGTTTTTAATAATCCACTGGTAACCCTGATACAACCATTTAATGATGCCCAGGCCGCAGGTTGTGTATTTAAATAAACTCGATAATTTAACACTTTTCCATTTATCGATTTGGGTAATAATTGGGTAATTTGATTCAACTGTAATTGTAATGCATGTGATGGGCTGGTTAAAACTTCATAACGATCTTGTCTGGCACAGCTTTGTTGATTGAATTGAATAATTTGTTGTTCCGTTAATTGCGCGAGTTGTTGTTGATTCATAATGACTTTTTTATCAGCCTGACATGATGCGAGTATCATCGTACAGCAAGCTAACACAACTGAAAAACTCAAACCTTTCATTTTTTTCCATTTGTACCTTATCGTTAAATGATGGTGAATATGGTATCATAATCTGCTTAATTGAGGGGATTTTATGTTATAAAAGGCGTTTTTATAATATAAGTTCATGAGTAATAGTAATAGCGCGCCAAACTGTATATTTGGTTGCAAGAGGTTGATATGAAGTTTGAATTAGATAATACCGATGGACTCGCTCGTCGTGGAAGAATGAAATTTGATCGCCGAGGGGTGGAATATACAGTCGAAACACCTGCTTTTATGCCAGTAGGGACTTACGGCACGGTAAAAGGGATGACCCCAGAAGAAGTTGCAGCAACGGGGGCACAAATTTTATTAGGTAACACTTTCCATTTGTGGTTAAGACCAGGTCAAGCGGTTATGCGTAAACATGGTGATTTGCATGATTTTATGCAATGGCAAGGTCCTATTCTCACCGATTCTGGTGGTTTTCAGGTATTTAGCTTGGGTGATCTACGTAAAATCAAAGAAGAAGGCGTCTATTTTCGTAATCCTATCAATGGTGATGCAATTTTCTTATCACCTGAAATTTCAATGGAAATTCAATACGATCTGGGTTCTGATATCGTGATGATTTTTGACGAATGTGCGCCATTCCCAGCTGATTGGGATTATGTGAAACGTTCGATGGAAATGTCATTACGTTGGGCTAAACGCAGCCGTCGACGATTTGATGAATTAGGTAACCAAAATGCACTATTTGGTATTGTGCAAGGAGGGATTCATCAAGAATTGCGTGATATTTCAATTAAAGGTTTAACCGAAATTGGTTTTGATGGTTATGCTGTTGGTGGGCTTGCTGTTGGTGAACCGAAGGCAGATATGCATCGTATTTTAGAGGGTACTTGCCCACAGTTACCGGCCGATAAACCACGTTATTTAATGGGGGTTGGTAAACCGGAAGATTTGGTGGAAGGTGTGCGGCGGGGAATTGATATGTTTGATTGCGTCATGCCAACCCGTAATGCCCGTAATGGTCACTTATTTGTTACTAATGGGGTGATTAAAATTCGCAATGCGAAATATCGCGATGATACCACACCACTCGATCCAGAATGTGATTGTTATACTTGTAAAAATTATACTAAATCTTACCTGCATCATTTAGATAAATGTGGCGAGATTTTAGGGGCTAGATTAAATACTATTCATAACTTACGTTATTATCAACGTCTGATGGCTGAAATTAGACAGGCAGTGGCAGATAAACGTTATGAAGAATTTGTCAGTGATTTTTATCAACGGATTGGTAAAACACCAGCACCTTTAAATCATCAGGAATAATGGCGAATTAATTATTATTTAATATCATATTGGTTTAAGTACATAGAACGGTAATTACACCGTTTTATGTCGTTCTTTTATGATATCATGCACACGATGATTTACCTTAAATTTGTTGTTTAATAATGTTTCAATTTTAGTCGATATATAATCAATATCATTCCACAATTATAATGATGTTTGATTATCACTGTATATATAGATAGAAATAAGAATAAATACCAGATAAACCAGAGTTCTACATTCAGCATAATTTGTTACCTTATAACAATCCCGCCATCGAAGCTCAATTTTCAGTCATGATAAAAGTTGTATCCAACACAATGTTGATGATTTTTGTTTTTACAGGAATAAGGACCACAAATTATTGGCGTAAGTATTACAGCATGTTGTTAATGGTTAAATCATATATAGCGAAATAGGCACCGATATATTAATGAGTTGGTGGTAATAAGTTCATTTTAAGCGCCGTGCATTTTATTTATTCCTTCAAGCCGGTGGTAAGTTTTCTGATACTTATCAATTAATTGCTATCTTTTACGCTAATTTAATGTAAAATGAATCAATAACTATTGACAGTTTTAAATAAGCAAGATATCATGCGCATCCTAACGGCGAGTAGCGCAGCTTGGTAGCGCAACTGGTTTGGGACCAGTGGGTCGGAGGTTCGAATCCTCTCTCGCCGACCAATTTCAAATAAAAGAGCCTACTTAATGAGTGGGCTTTTTTATTGCCTATAGTTTGATAGGTTGAAACCGCTAGGAAGTTCATGCCAATCGCCGCAAGATAAAATGGTTTTGGCAATGCTCCACCGTACTAGCATAAAATATTAGTAATCCGCTCTTGCCAACCAATCCTAAGTTTTTCATATTCTCTGATTCTCGCTCATAAGTCATTTTTACATTACAAATTGATGTAAACTATTTTTGTTGTCGACATGGTTTATCTTGACGCAAATAAATTGTAGGCAATATTTTATCTGGCATTGATGGTTAATTTTATGATGTCTTTTTTGTAATAAGATAAACTATTTAACAATATAACAAATAAACATAAATATATTCAAATTCATCATTTCTGATTTATTCTTGACTGGATTTATAGTGTGTGTATTAAAATTTACTTTGATGATAAGCAATGAGATGATTTTCATTAACCACAACCATTTTGCTTATTCTGATAAAGTGTTTAATTAACCAGCAATTTAATCTATTGAATTTATACTCACAAGGATATTAAATATGACCCAAGATTTGCATCCAGAAATTTTACGTTTAAAGCAAGAGATGATTCAATGGCGTCACCATATTCACAGTTATCCCGAAACGGCGTTTGAAGAACATAACACAACGGCATTTATTATTGAAAAATTACGATCATTTGGTATCGATGAATTGTACACGGAGTTTGCGCCAACGGGTGTTGTAGCTATCATAAAGGGAAATAAAGCCGGTAAATGGATTGGTTTACGAGCAGATATTGATGCATTAGATATTATTGAAGATAATCAAATAGATTATTGCTCAAAGATCAAAGGTAAAATGCATGCTTGTGGTCATGATGGTCATACCGCCATGTTATTAGGTACCGCAAAATATTTGGCCAGCCATCGTGATTTTGCTGGAACAGTGGTGGTTATTTTTCAACCTGCTGAGGAGAATGAAGGTGGTGGTCGCGTTATGGTGGAACGTGGTTTGTTTGATCGCTTCCCAATTGAGGAAATTTATGGTTTGCATAATCAACCGAATATGGCATTTGGTGAATTTTATATCCGTAAAGGACCATTTATGGCAGCTTATGATGTTTTTGACATCAAGATCGTCGGTAAAGGTGCGCATGCTGCCGGACCACATAATGGTTATGATACCATAGTCACAGCAACCCAGGTGGTTAACTCTTTACAAACGATTGTTAGCCGCAATATTAATCCTATTGATTCAATTGTTATTAGTGTAACGCAAATTCATAGTGGTGATACCTGGAATGTTTTACCCCAAGAAGCGGTGATTCGTGGTACAGTTCGTACCTTCAAACCAGCGGTACAAGATTTAGCGGAACAACGTATTAAGGAAATTGCGCAAGGCATTGCAAATACGTTTCACGCTACGGCACAAGTTAATTATCAACGACGTTATCCAACCACTGTAAACCATGAATATGCAACTGATTTAGCGCTTGATGCTGCTATTGCACTTGTTGGTAATGATAAAGTACATTGTGATATTCCACCATCAATGGGGTCGGAAGATTTTGCTTTTATGTTACAAGTTAAGCCAGGTGCCTATATTTGGTTAGGTACCGGTCCTGGCGCGAATTTACATCATCCTCAGTTTAATTTTAATGATGAGATTCTCACGACTGGGGTAGCCTATTTTGTAAAACTGGTGAAAAATCAATTAATTTGATTAGTGAATTGCGAAAGTTTAATAATGCCAACCTTTTAGGTTGGCATATATATTAAAATTTAAAATAGACCAATTACAACACCAACAGAAGTAATGGCGGTTAATATTAAAATTACAGTTGTGGCTGTCATTTGTTTAACCGAAATTAACCACCAGGCTAATAACACCATGCATAGTGGTAAAATTTTCGGAAAAATGCCGTCTAAAACCTCTTGTAATGGTTTAATTGACTCGCCCATTGGGATTTCTAGTTGGCTATTTAAAATAATATTTCCAGCAGCCAAACCACCTACTACCATTATACCCAGAACATTAAAGGCATCAGTGATACGTTTTACATTATCACCAATAATATTATCAATTGCGTTAAGACCGAGTCGATAGCCATTGAAAAAACTCAGATAAGAAATTAAAGGTCCTAAAATACCATAGGCAAGGATATAAAAGATGGGACCGATAGGATTACCATTTGTCGCCATCCCCATAGCAATCGACAGCAACACAGGTACAATAATTCCTTGAATTAATGAATCACCAATCCCAGCTAAGGGACCCATTAATGTTGCTTTGATGTTGATAGGTAATTCTTCGGGGACATCTTTACCTAGAGCGATTTCTTCTTCCATTGAAGCCACAATACCGTTAATAATTTGCCCGGTTTGCGGTTCAGTATTATAAAACATAGAATGACGGACGAGTAATCGCTTTTTGGCATCAGGAGCATTTTTATAATATTTTTCCACAAATGGAAGGTAAGAAAAAGCCCAAGCATGAGCTTGTAATTTTTCATAACTCATTGAAGAAAGATGGGTAAATCCCCAACGATACCAAATCTGACGTAATTCTTTTTTGGTTAGCCTTGGTTTTTCAGTTTGCTTGTCCATTATAGATTCTCCACTCAGAATAGATCTTCATCTTCAAAAACTTCATTGGCGGTATTGCCACTATTGGTATTTGTTGCTGGTACATTTGATGCAGCTACTTTATTGTTGGCAACAAAGTATAGATAAGCGATTAAAGCTGAAATAAATACCAACGCAATCATACTGATTTCAGTAAAGGCCAACAGAACAAAACCAAAGAAAAAGAAAATAAACTGGATCCTTGACTTAATTACAATATTCATCAGCATCGCAATACCAAGTGCAGGTAATACCCCTCCTAATACTGAAATAATGTGGGTAATGACTTGCGGTACGTTTTTTAATAACCAATCAACAAGATTTGCACCATAATATATAGCTAAAAATATCGGTACGGCACGAATAAGGAAGGTGGTAATCTGAGGATAGATAAGATGATTAAGGACAATTCCTCGGCTATTACCATTTTCTGCTGCTTGTTGGGCGCGGTTATTCCAAAATGAATAGAGTGCCATACGAGTATTATAAAAGATTAACCCGAAGGTTTGTCCTAACAGAACAGATAGCGTTACAGCGATAGCGGGATTTTGGGTTGTAGCAAGCGCGAGTCCAATACCACCATATGCGGCATAAGTGATCTCGCTGTTTGTTGCGCCACCAGTGGATAAGTTAGCGATGAATACCGTTTGTACAGCTAATCCACACATAACACCTGCTTGTATATTACCAAATGCTAAGCCGACAAGTAGCCCGGCAACAAGTGGTCTACCAACAATATAGAATCCCCCCGACATTCCAAATAACCAAGGTGATTCTATTGCACCTAAATAACAAAATAGGCCAGTAAATAAAGCTGGAATAAAAAGTGAAACTTCCATAATATTTTCCTTTATGTTATTGGTTAAGCTGCATCATATTTTTTCTTCATGCTATCCCAACTTTTAGCATCATCATCAGGCAAAAGTTGAAATTCAATATTAACGCCTTTGCTTTGAATGTAGTCGAAAGCTTGGTAGTCGTTGTCGTCAATTGCGACTGTTCTACCAATAACTTTTGCCCCAGCACGCGTATTCATGCAGCCAACATTAAGCGTTTTGCCAATGTTGCCACCGGCTGCTAATAATTTGGCAAAAGTTTGTGGTGAATCACTAATTAAAAAAAAGTTTTTTGATGATTCGATACCTTGTTGAATTTTTTCTATACCTTGTTGCACCGTATAAATACCGATTTTAAGGTTCCCTGCTGCGGCTTTAAGGACTCGTTTACGTAATTCATCAGCTGCGATGTTGTCTCCGATCACTAAAATGCCATCAACAGGCCTAACTTTAGACCAGCGAGTGGTAATTTGACCATGGATTACGCGGTCATCTACTCGTGTAAATGTAATTGTCATAATGAATTCTCCTGCTTATAACAGCTAAAAAATCGAATCTTCGGTAAAATTATTCGTTAATGGAGGTGTGGATATTGACGAATGTCCAGTTTCTAATGCGATTTTAACGAGTTTATCGATATCCGTTTCTGTTGCAGAGACGGTACCAACTTCTATTAAGATTGGTAGGTTATAGCCGGTAACAATTCTTATTTTATTTGGGTTGGCTAATGCATAGCGATAGCTTTCATTATAGGGAGTACCACCGATTAAATCACAAAATACTAATACGGGTTCTTTTTGTGTTAAAAGATCTAACATATTAATTAATCGTTGACTAAAATCAGCAATACCATTGTCATCAAGTTTTATAGCTGTAAAAATATCAGGATTTCCGGCAATCATTTGATAGCTTTTTAATATTGCTTCGCATAGTTCACCGTGTGATGTTATAACGATTTTCATGACTTTTCCTTATATAATAAAAGTATTATATGTTTTATATCTTTACATATTAAAAATTTAATAACAAACGATAAAAATTAAATTATTTTATAAATGAGATTGTTATCACATTTTTATACTTTTATTTTATTGACAATAGCATGTAAGTTTATATTATATGTCATTACATATTAGGTAAAAGGAAAGTATTATGGCTCACTATACTTTACAGCAACTCTGTCAATTTATTGATCATACAAATTTAAAACCAGACGCTACACCAAACGCCATAGAAAAGCTCTGTCGGGAGGCGAAAGAATATCAGTTTAAAATGGTGGCGATTAATCAGGTTCAGTCTAAACGGTGTGCTATATATTTAAGTGGCACAGCAGTCGATGTGGGGGCGGCAATTGCTTTTCCCTTAGGTCAAGTTACCCTTGAAGTAAAATGTTTTGAAACATTAAATGCGATAGAAAATGGTGCAACAGAGATTGATTATGTCATTAACATAACAGAATTAAAGGTCGGCAATTTTACTTATATTGAAAACGAGATGCAAAAAATTGTTGCTATCTGCCGACAGCATAATGTGATATCAAAAGTCATATTCGAGAATTGTTATCTCACAGATGATGAAAAAATAGCATTATGTAAAATCGCCAGTAAAGTTAAACCCGATTTTATTAAAACATCCACTGGTTTTGGTGTATCAGGGGCAACACTAGCGGATGTTAAATTGATGAAACAACATGTTGATCCAAGTGTTAAAGTTAAGGCAGCAGGTGGTATTCGTGATGCAAATACTTTCAAACAAATGATCGCCGCTGGCGCACAACGGATTGGGACCAGCGCAGGTATCGAGATTATTGAACAACTTAAACAGGAGTTAATAATAGCAGCGAAAGATACCATTGAAATTGTCTAACAGGGCTAAACCTATTAAGACTATTACATTAATAACCTGTTGCTAAAATCAATGTAACCAAATGGATTTGATTAGCGATTCAATATAAGTGATTGAAAATAAATGGCTATCTCATTCAACTTTGTTATTAAGTTCAAAAACAAAGGAATTAATATCACCGCGATATTTTGATATCGAGTATTCAATTGGTAAACGATTTTTAGTAAAACCTAAGGAATGAAAGTAAAAAATAGGATCATTTTCGTCTATATCTAAAAGATGGGCAGTGGTTTCATCTGCTTTTAATACATCGAGTTTGCGACGTATTTGTAAAATAGGAAATTGCATTTTTTTTAAAACTTCATAAAGTCTTTCTGAAGTAAAATCAATGTTAAGTAAATTAGGTAAATGCGTTAACGGTAGATAGGTTGTTACAAGAACAATCGGTTTATTTCCAGCATAACGCAAACGTACTAATTTATAAATTTCATCGTTTTGAGCAATATTAAGATTGGTAGCAATCTCAGAATTGGCCCTATCAATTTTAAACGTTAACACATGGGTTCTTGGAATTAAACCTTTACGATTCATTTCAGAATCATAACTTTCGATAACATGTGTAAATTCCTGTTTGATTTTCGGTTGGCATACCACGGTGCCACGTTTTTTTCGTCGTTCTAAATAACCTTGATTAACTAAAGATTGTATGGCTTGCCGGATAGTAGGACGACTCACTTGATAAATTTCAGTAAGCTCATTTTCCTTTGGAATTAATTGACCTTCGCTATATTCGCCTGATTGAATTCGGTTAAGTAGATCTTGTTGTATAAATAAGTGTCGGGGAGTTTTATTGCTTTTATACATAAAATAAATCACATATCTTAATTATGTTATAGCATATTAGTTCAAACCGATGATTATGTAAAATTTTTATTCACTGAAGTTTAATTGAATCCCTTTGTTTGAATTTTAGCTTTTGATTTTAATGAAAATTACTACTTGGCTATATTTTTAATAAATATGATTTCTTAACTTTTCCATAAATAAAAATAATTTGCATTTATAAATAATAATCATTACCATTTAGAGTGTTTAAAAATTAATCTAAAACATAAAAAATGGGAATAACAATGCAGCGAAAGTATTTTAATCAATTTGTTATATTGACCTTAAGTAGCACGTTATCAATAGCCGTGAATGCAACCGATAAAAAATTAGCGCAAACCGATATTGAAACAATGCAAGTTACAGCAAATATAAAAGATGATAATGATCAGCGACTAAAAAACTCATCTACCGCGACTAAAATGCCATTTGATGTTAAAGATATTCCTCAAACCATTAATGCGATTAATTTAGAACAACAAAAAGTCTATGGTCAGACTGACTTGGGGGTAATTGTTAATCGGCTTCCTGGGGTAGATACGACTTACGATATGCGTGATGAAGGAATTAAAATTCGTGGTTTTTCAGCAAGTTCCGGTGATATCTACCGTGATGGTGTGCGAGCGAGTGGGCAGGTAAGACAAAGTACAGCTAATATTGAGCGTATAGAAGTGTTAAAAGGGCCAGCATCGGTACTTTATGGTAGAGGTTCCGGTGGTGGAATGATTAATATGATCAGTAAACAGGCCAATTTTGATTCACCCACAACATTAAATTTACGCGGTGGTTCATGGGATAAATACGGTGGTATGGTTGATATTAATCGAATCTTAAATGATAAGTTGGCAATTCGAATGACTGTCGATCACCAATCAGATGGAAGCTTCCGTAAAGGTATCAAACAGCGAGATACCATGGTTTCACCAAGTATTTTTTATGATAACTTAGATGGCGTTAATTGGTTAGTACAATATACCAGTGATCATCTATGGCGTAAACCGGATAGAGCCCCAGCCTACTATACTTTACCGAAAGGTGTTTCCAAAAAGACCGCATATGCGCATCCCGATGACTATGTAAAGGATAAATTTAATTCTTGGCGTTCAGTCTTAGGATTAGAATTCAACCATAATTGGTCAGTGAAATTAACCAATGTATATCGTAAAGCGGATCAAAATTTCGACCATCTATATGCTGGAAATTATTGTGATTTGAATGGTAGATTATCAAATGGCAGAGCTTGTCAGTATCAAGGTAAAATACAATTTCGCCGAGCCTGGCAAGAAACAGCCAATAAAACGTATGGTAATACTTTAGATTTAATAGGAAAATTTGATACAGCTAATATTAATCATGATATGTTGTTAGGGATTGAATATAATATTGAAAAACGTCAACCGCGGTTAGCATTAACTAATATTTATCCTGAGTTGGTTGATCCATTTCATCCACATTGGAATAGTAAAAAACCACATCATAATCAGTTAAGTACTAAAACCGATCATCAGTCCACCTCAAAAGGATTCTATTGGCAGGATTTAATCACCTTTAATCCGCATTGGAAAATTTTAGCTGGCTTACGTTATGATAATTATGATTTTTCTTCAAAGGACCGGCTTAGACATCAAAGCCGTTCTTACGATGGGCATTCGTTAAGTCCTCGCGTAGGCTTAATTTGGCAACCGGTTGAACAACATAGCCTTTACGCCTCTTATAGTAAGAATTTTGCGCCTTATGGTGGTCGAGGAATCATTACCATTTCAACCAATCAACAAACTGTTTTTGATAATAAACCACAGTACTCACGTCAATATGAATTGGGAGTCAAAAGTGATTGGTTAAATGATAAACTTTCTAGTCAAATTGCTGTATATCAGTTGGAACTATATAATGTTCGTTATCAACCTGATGCAGTGAATGATCCTTATAACTGGCAAGTAAAAGGAAGTGATCGCAGCCAAGGTATCGAATTGAGTGTGACTGGGCAGTTAAGTTCTCAATGGTATATTAATAGTGGTATCAGTTATCAACAAGCGAAAGTGCATAAAGATAAAAAGACACCAGCTAATGAAGATAAATATTTACCAAATACGGCAAAACACAGTGGTTATGTTAATTTACGTTATTTACCTTATGAAAATTGGTTTACTGAGCTAGAAGTGAATTATAAAGGTTCAATGTATAATGATGATAAAAACACCTCTAAACGCCCTGGTTATGTGTTATGGAATGCAGCAGTTGGTTATCAATCTCCTTCATTTGATGTCACATTAGCATTAACTAATTTGTTAGCTAAAACGTATTGGCGTTCAAGTAGTATGCCAGGTACTCCCCGTGCTTTTTTAGTCACGGCTAGCTACAAACTGTAATCATAATAATAATTTGTACACTAAAATGTTGCTTACTTATCGATAA
Organism: Frischella japonica; assembly: GCF_014489845.1. Lineage (GTDB taxonomy): Bacteria > Pseudomonadota > Gammaproteobacteria > Enterobacterales > Orbaceae > Frischella > Frischella japonica. The sequence continues at coordinate 151,357 of NZ_JABURY010000018.1, read as the reverse complement.
GATAAGTAAGTAGCTATAAGATTAGGGGTATTTAGTGTAATAAATTTTAAAAGAGAATATTTACCTTAACTGATGGTGCAGTAGATGTTTTTCTCGAATGGTTGATTAAGACGTTTTTTATTAATTATGTGAATGAGCTATGAATACGCTTCACTTAAAATAGTTTAGCAATGCTGAGTTGTTTTGCTATATATTAATGCTAATCTTGATTAATTAAACTTTTTAAAAGCTCAATCTGTTGATCACTATCGTTTAATGCCAATATATAATTAAATTTTTTTCCGCCATGTGCCATAAATAATTGGCGATTTTCAATATTAATTTCATGTAAAGTTTCTATACAATCAACAGCAAATCCAGGGCAAACTACCGTGACAGATTGACCTTGTTTAGCTAATTCGATCAAGACATCACAAATGTTAGGTTCTGTCCATTTACCGTTACCAAAACGTGATTGATAACAGTGGATAATATTTAGATTGGGATAATATTTAGCCAATCTTGATTTTAGTAATTCGGTAGTGAGTAAACAACGATCAACATAATCATCCCGACGATGAGCAATATAACGCATAGGTATACCATGGTATGACAGTAATAATGTATCGGGTTGATCAATACAAATTTGGTTGTCAATATGATGTACTAATGCGGATATATAACTAGGGTGATCGGCATAATCGCGTATAAAATTTAATGTTGGTGGGGATTGCCAATCTTTTATGATGGATTGGATTTTGTCGCTAACGGCCAGTGTGGTGGTGGTCGAGTATTGTGGAAATAGGCTGATAACATCAATTTGTTCACACTGTTGCATTTGTTTTAAAGTTGATGCTAAATCAGGTTCACCATACGTCATGGCGAGTTTGCAATTTAACATCGGATAAGCTTTACTAAGTTTTTGCAAAATTTGCTGGCTATAAAATAATAATGGTGATTGATGGTTTAACCAGATTGCCTCATAGTATTGCGTAATATATTTGAGTCTTTTGGGAATGACAATGCCATATAGAATGGGTAACCAAATAATTGGATTAACATCAACCACATGACGATCAGTTAAGAATTCTCCGAGATAGCGCTTAATTGCTGATGGCGTCGCTTGGCTCGGTGTGCCTAAGTTGACCAGTAATAAACCCTGTTTCGACGTCATAAAATTGCTATCCTTTTATTGGATTAATCGTACTGTCTATTAAGTCTAATAAACGTTGTAATGCACCTTGATTTTGTTTCAAAACTTGGTAAGCATTATTTCCAATATCTATGCGTAGCTGATTGTCAGTTAATAACGTGCTAATTTTTTCAGCTAAATCTTGTTTGTTTGTTTCTGTTATCCAAAGACCGTTGGCATTAATTAACTGTTCACAAATCACTTTGAAGTTATAAGTGTATTTACCCATGATAATGGGTAAATGATGTAAAGCCGGTTCTAGCGGATTGTGTCCACCGCGATCGACCATACTGCCCCCCACAAAAGCAATATTGGCAAGACCATATAGTAACATTAATTCACCCATGGTATTACCGAGAATAACTTGAGTTTGTGTTGTTGGTATAGCATGCTTACTACGTAATTGATAGGTTAATCCATGATCAACGATCAGATTCTCAACACTGGTAAAACGCTCAGGATGCCGCGGAACAAGAATTAATAATAAATCAGGATAGTGCTTTAATAACATTTTATGCACAATTAAAATAATGTCGTCTTCACCATGATGAGTACTGGCAGCAATCCATATTGGTCTATTGAGTTGCCAAGTTGATTTTAATTGAGCGATAGCTTGCTGTTGCTGTGAATTGAGATGGATATCGAATTTAATGCTGCCAGTAATTGTTAATTGTGATTCAGGTAAACCTAATTGAATAAAACGTTGACCATCAAATTGATTTTGTACCGCAATATGGCTAATTTTTGGTAACAATAGTTGCATCGTTTTCTTAAATTTGGCATACCCGCGTGCTGAACGTGCGGATAATCTGGCATTAGCAATAATTAATGGAATATGGCGTTTATATAATGCTGTGATTAAATTAGGCCATAATTCAGTTTCCATAATAATCACTAATTTTGGTTGTAACGTATTTAAAAAACGGCTAATTGCATCAGGTAGATCGTAAGGTAAATAAACATGACTAACACGGTTACCCCAAGATTTTATCACTTGTTGTGAACCTGTCGGCGTCATAGTGGTGATTGTAATAGGTAAATCTGGATATCGTTGTTGCAATTGTTTAATTAACGGTATTGCGGCAATCGTTTCTCCTACCGAAACACTATGTACCAATATACCATTGGGCTGTATTTTACCTTTACAAAAACCATAACGTTCTAACCATCGTTTACGATAATCGGGAGATTTCAGGCTACGCCACAATAACCTCAACCAAATTAGAGGTTGGATAGCATAAAAAAGGCAAGTATATAAAATCGTCATATGTTTTATTCTTTGAAAAAATATTTACGATAATAAGCCAATTCAGCTATAGAATCTTTTATATCATCTAGCGCTTGATGCGTACCTTGTTTTTTTAATCCTTTGAGGATATCTGGCTTCCAGCGATGAGCTAACTCTTTAACGGTACTAACATCTAAATAACGGTAATGAAAATATTTCTCCAGTTTGGGCATATAATTAAATAAAAATCGACGATCCTGACCGATGGTATTACCACAAATTGGTGAACAGTTTTCCGGTACCCATTGTGAAATAAAATCAATAGTCAGTTGTTCCGCTTGTTGCTCATTGATCGTACTTTGTTTAACGCGCTCTAATAAACCTGTTTGGGTATGAGTACTAACATTCCAATCGTCCATTAAGGCTAATTGTGAATCGGGTTGTGAGATAGCTAAAACCGGTCCTGATGCGAGAATATTCAGATTGGAATCGGTAATCATTGTTGCGATTTCGATAATACGATCACGATTAGGATCTAAACCCGTCATTTCTAAGTCTATCCAAATCAAATTGTTTTTATTTAATTGTATGGTCATAACTGTTCTTAATTGAATAATGTAAATAGATACGATAAAACTTTAATTATTCTATCACTTTTGGTAGCGTTTTTAGTAAATAAATCTGAAAAGTTATGCCTTTATATTCTTCTTTGATTTAAAAATAGGGTAAGTGATAAACAAATTAATAAAACGATTAAATTGATTATGTACTCAATTGGTAATATCAAAAACGGCTAAAATAGAATTAGCTTGACTGAAAACGGTTGCTTATTCCTTCATAGCAATATACTCTTAAGCAATGGTGGTGATGTTATTCATTAATGTCTACTTGTAAAATGAAATATTAGCTATCTTTTGAAATGTAATAATGAGGATTTGTGGCAAAAAAACGATTATCTAAAGTTCAGCAACGTCGTGTTGAAGCTAAACATGAGCAACGTTTGTTAAGCAATCATGAACAGTATGATGAAAATCTTTTTCTGACTCCTGAAGAAGGAATCGTTATCAGTCGGTATGGTAAGTTAGCCGAGGTAGAAGATAAGCAAGGGCAAAGTTATCGATGCAATATTCGTCGAACACTTGCTTCAATTGTCACAGGCGATCGCGTTATTTGGCGGAAAAGTAGAGATCTGCATACTAATAGTGTGATTGAAGCCATTCATCCACGTCATTCCGAGTTGGTGCGTCCAGATTTTTATGATGGTATTAAAACGGTTGCCGCCAATGTTGATCAAATTATGATTATTTCAGCAGTATTGCCTGAGTTATCTCTAAATATTATTGATCGTTATTTAGTCGCTTGTGCAGTTACAAAGATCGAGCCTGTCATTGTATTAAATAAAATTGATTTGTTAGATAAAATCCAACAACAAGCGGTATTTAATCAGCTAGCTTATTACCAAAGTCTTGGGTATCGAGTTTTATTCATCTCTTGCCTTAAACAACAGGGATTAGAGATTTTTAAGCAAACATTACAAGCAAAAACATCTATTTTAGTAGGGCAATCCGGCGTTGGAAAATCCAGTTTGATTCATCAATTATTACCGCATTTATCTACACAAGTCAGTGTTGGTGAGGTGTCAGACGTATCTGGCTTAGGTCAGCATACAACGACCGCAACGCGTTTATATCATCTGCCAAGTGGTGGGGATATTATTGATTCGCCAGGTATTCGTGAATTTGGTTTATGGCATTTAGAACCACAACAAATTATGCAAGGTTTTAAAGAGTTTTATGATTACTTAAGTGATTGTCAGTTTCGTGATTGTAATCATTTAACCGATAAAAATTGTGGATTACAAAAAGCAGTCGCCAATGGGAAAATTGCACAATGGCGTTTGGATAATTATCATCGTATTTTACAAACAATACGGGACGTAAAAGTTAAAACAAACAAAACCTTTAAGGCATGAATAAAGAAATTTATTAATGGAGCCAAAACCGCAACAAACTATATTGCGGTTTTCTTTTAAAATGATTTAATTTGCTTTCAATCCAAGCCCTATGATCACATAGGCCCAACCCTGAAAAATTAAATCGACTCCTAAAAACATACCTAATATGGTTAAACTGTCTGCAGGCCATCCAAACAGAATGATAAGCCCTAATAATAATGTTAAAATACCTGAAAATAACCACCATCCCCAACGGGGAAAATGACGATTATTTAATGCACCAATACACTGAGTTATGCCACTAGCAGTTAATAAAATGGCAATAATTAAAGTAATAGCAATCGAAGTTGTAATGGGTTGTATAAAAGTGCTTATTCCCGCTATGATGTATAATGCACCAATGATCGCCCAAAGCGTTGTTTGACCAATGCCTTTAGTGCGAAAAGCATGGATACTTTGTGTAATACCAGCGATTAACAGTAAAGAGCCAATAAAATAGGTTGAAAATATTGTGGCAAAAAATTGGTACGTTAGGGCGAATAAACCTAAAATGATTAAAAGAATACCGATTGTCAGAAACCAACCCCAGTTTTTTTTAAGTTGTAAGGTTAGATCGGTTAAATTTTGCGTTAGTGGTGTCATAAAAAATACCTTTGTGGAAAGTTGAATAGCTAAATTAATTTTACGCTAAATTTATAATAGATCTAATGTTTTTATATAAATAATCGATAGTAGCAATAATTATTATTGCTACTATTTAGATTTTTTCGTAATTTGAATAAACGATGTAAAAGAGGGTTAAGTATTAAGATTTGGGATGATTTGTTATTTTTGCACGCAATACACGTTTTATCGGTTTTTTATTTAACATATTTACATAGCGGCTTGGCCAGATCTCTTCTGGTTTGACACCAATTGCATTAGATATGATTAATTCACCTTTGGTCCAAGGTCTAACTAACGCATTATTTAAAGTTGTAGAACTTAAACCTGATTGACGTGATAATTCTGAAAGTGTTAAACCTTGCTTTTTTAATGCGGCAATAATATCGGCACTATGCCAGTCTTGTATGCAATTTTCCATTGGTCTTTTCCTTATTTTCTATCTATGTTATTCTCTATTTTTTATTACTTATTTTAGTAAGTTTTCGTATTTACAAATATAGGTAAAATAAGTTGCTTATAAGTTTATTGTAACATGTTTTCTTAAAAGTTTAATATTTTTTCTTTATTTTCTTAAAGTGAGATGGAAAATGATAAAACAATGGTTTTCTTCAAAAGATTTGATTATGTTCGACGGTCTACCTTCCACTCCTCAAGGTATCAATCGTAAAGCACGTGTAGAGGGTTGGAAAAGCCGAAAACGTAGTGGTATACAGGGAAAAGCGATTGAATATCATATCGATAGTTTACCTGAGTTTGTTAAATCAACCTTACAAGCAAAAGAAATTTCAGCCGCTTATATGGTCGGTGAAATTGAACCTTTGCAGCTCTGGATTTCAGCATTTATAGCCTTAAAAGAAGAGCAGAAAGAATTTGTCAAAACATGGTTAATACACAACGGTATTAATGATCTCATGCGAGTTGTCGAACAACAAATGAACACTAAAAAATAATCAATTTAACTTGATGTAATTATGCTTTTATTGGAATTGAGCATGTAACTTATTAGATAATATTGCTTTTATTATATTCGATTCTTGATAAATCCTTATTACTCGTCTGAGTAATAATAATCAATGTATTATTTAAAATGAATAATATTACAGCTGATATTTATAATAATTATTTGCTAAAGATTTAAGCTAGGATATACTTTAGCATCTAATACTTTAATTAATATAAAAATCGTTGTTATGGAATTCATAATGGATACACAATCAGAATTATCAAGTAGTAAAACAATTATTGCTTTTTTAGCGAATCAGTTTCCTAATTGTTTCACAGCTGAAGGTAATGCCAAACCGTTAAAAATAGGTATATTTCAAGATATTATTGATCGGTTTGCTGATAACGTTCAGTTTAGTAAAACTAAACTAAGACTTGCATTGCGTTTATATACCGCAAGTTGGCGCTATCTTTATTGCATTAAAGAAGGTGCAAACCGTGTTGATCTAGATGGTAACGCTTGCGATACCGTAACGAGTGAACAAGCCTCACATGCTGCAGAATTATTAAAAGCGAGTAAAGCTAAGGTCAAAGCGCAACGAGAAAGTAAAAATAAAGAACAGGCTAATGCCAATCCGCCACGTTCACCGAAGGGAACATCCAATAAATCCGTTGCCCAAAATGTACGTGTATCAACAAAACATGTTACAAATATTAGCCGTCCAAAGTTTAAATCGACACCAAAATTAAATAAACCAACTGTTGAACAATTACAAATTGGTAGTAATGTGAAAATCATATTAGGTAGCAAACCAGTTTCGGCAATTATAGCTAATATTGAAAAAGAAAATATTAAAGTAAAAGTACCTTCTGGTATGGAGCTAACGGTTACAATTGAGCATATATTAGTATAGCTCTTTGTAAAAATGGGATTTTGAATGAAAAAAATAAACCTATATTTGTCTGTAAAAAACTATTTGTACAGTTTAATTATTGTTACTGCATTTTTCAGCATATCAATTCAGGCAAAAGAATATTCAATTAATGAATTACCCAAGCTGGAATCTGATCCTATTCATGAGGTCGTTTCTAAACGTGTCACTAACTACTTTACCCAATCACATTATCGTAAATTTGAATTAGATAATGCTTTTTCTGCTAAGATTTTTGAACGATATTTGAAATTACTTGATAGTAATAAAGCTATTTTTATAAAAAGCGACATTGATATATTTAGAGATAAACAAACTCAATTAGGACAAGAACTGCGCAATGGCGATCTTAAAACAGCTTTTGATATCTATAATTTAGCACAGGAAAAACGTTTCAAACGTTATCAATTTGCTTTAACGCAATTAGCGTTACCGATGAATTTTACCGCACAAGAATCGATAGATTTTAAACGTGAAAATTTACCTTGGCCAACAACAGAAGAAGAATTAGATGATTATTGGCGTAAACGGGTTAAATTTGATGAGCTTAGTTTGGCATTATCAGGTAAAACGGAACCACAAATTAGAGAAGTGTTAACGAAGCGCTATAATCGAATTTTACGCACGTTAGTGCAAAGTAAATCTGAAGATGGATTTCAAGTTTTTATGAATGCATTTGCGCGTGAAATCGATCCTCATACCAGTTATTTAGCTCCGCGTATCAAACGTGAATTTGATTCAGAAATGAGTCTTTCATTTGAAGGAATTGGAGCAACATTAACACAAGAAGATGATTATACAAGTATTACGTCGTTTATTACTGGTGGACCTGCTGAAAAAAGTAAACAATTAAAAGTTGGTGATCGAATTATCGGTGTTGGTCAAAAAGGTAAAACGATCGAAGATGTGATCGGTTGGCGCTTAGATGATATTGTCGATAAAATTCGTGGCCCTAAAGGGACGATTGTTAGGCTAGAAATCTTACCAGCGGGAAATAATAGTAAATCTAAGATCATTGAAATTAAAAGAGATAAAATACATTTTGAGGATCGTGAGGCAAAACTTACTATTAAAGATACTGATCAAGGTAAAGTTGGATTAATCGATGTACCAAGTTTTTATATGGGATTAACTGACCGAGTTTCAAAACTTATCGTTGAGGCTAATGCAAGTCATGTCAAAGGAATTGTTATTGATTTGCGAAATAACGGTGGTGGTTCTTTAGCTGAAGTGATTAATTTAACAGGATTGTTTATTGAAAAAGGACCAGTTGTGCAGGTTAAAGATAATATGCAAAAACTGGTTATTTATGAAGATAATGATTCAACTATTCAGTATGGCGGCCCTCTTGTTGTTATGATAAATCGGTACAGCGCCTCTGCATCTGAAATTTTTTCAGCCGCATTACAAGATTATGGGCGTGCAGTTATCGTTGGCGAAGAAAGTTATGGTAAGGGAACGGTGCAGACCTCACGGAGTATTGCTTATCCAATAGATGCTAGAATGCATCCAGATTGGCCAACATTAGGCGGTATTCAGTATACTATTCAAAAGTTTTATCGCATAAATGGTGGTAGTACGCAAATTAGAGGGGTAACGCCGGATATTGAAATGATACCTATTCACTATGTAGATGATACTGGTGAACGCTTTCAGGATAATGCATTACCATGGGATAGTGTAACCAAAGCAAAATATCAGGTATTATTTGATATTAAACCATTGTTGCCAAATTTAATTCAGCGACATATCGAACGGATAAAAACAAACCCTGAGTTTAATTATATTTTAGCGGACATAAATAAATACAATGATGAAAAAGATAAGCATTATATTATTTCATTAAATAAAGCTGAACGTGAAAAAATTCAAAAACAGAGCGATAAAGAAGAATTACAACGCATGAATGAACGTTTAAAACGAGCCGGAAAACCAGCGATAACCAAACTCGAAGATTTACCGAAGGATTTTAAAGTTGAAGATTCATATTTAGATGAAGCAGTTGAAATATTACTCGATTTGTCAGAAAATTACCCAAGATTAATATCTAAATTGCCGTCAAATGCGGTATCGCTAGATTTTATTCCTCAACTTGATAAATAAAAGGAACTAACAATTATGAATACTGATTTAAAACTTGCTTTATTTACCGTTGTAAGTATTTTTACTGTAATTGGTATTTTTGCTTATTTTGTTGCACTACATTGATAGTTTATTCAGCAACTAGCTATAATAATGGCTTGACCTAATGTTAAGCCAACGTTATAGTATGCACCATCAAAATTGATGGTGAGGTGTCCGAGTGGTTGAAGGAGCACGCCTGGAAAGTGTGTATACGGCAACGTATCAAGGGTTCGAATCCCTTCCTCACCGCCATTATAGAATAACCACATTGATTATAAAGGGATGAGGACCAAGGGGTCGACCAATTCGTCAGGAACGAATTGGAACGTTGCTTTAGCAACGACCTTGCAAAGGCGAGTGTCAGGACGACACGAGTAATCCCTTCCTCACCGCCATTATAGAATAACCACATTGATTATAAAGGGATGAGGACCAAGGGGTCAACCAATTCGTCAGGAACGAATTGGAACGTTGCTTTAGTAACGACCTTGCAAAGGCGAGTGTCAGGACGACACGAGTAATCCCTTCCTCACCGCCATTATAGAATAACCACATTGATTATAAAGGGATGAGGACCAAGGGGTCGACCAATTCGTCAGGAACGAATTGGAATGTTGCTTTAGTAACGACCTTGCAAAGGCGAGTGTCAGGACGACACGAGTAATCCCTTCCTCACCGCCATTATAGAATAACCACATTGATTATAAAGGGATGAGGACCAAGGGGTCGACCAATTCGTCAGGAACGAATTGGAACGTTGCTTTAGCAACGACCTTGCAAAGGCGAGTGTCAGGACGACACGAGTAATCTCCTATCCACTCACATTACAGTATATCATTCCTAATATTTACCAACTGTAACTCTCAATTTTAATAAATAAAGTATACTTATAGCTAACGTTTAAATATCATAAAAGAAATCATTGCGCTATAATAAATTATCAATTGATATTAGAAATATCGTAAAATTTCATTTAAAAACCATTTAGTGAACAAATTATTATTCCTAAATGCTATTTTCCAGAAATTAAAAGGCTGAATTATTATGTATGTTAATGATATTCGCGCTGAGTTAAATCAAGCCGTTGATGTATTAGTTAAATTTGTTGAAGATGATAATAATCTTCAGGCTATTCAACAAGCAGCGTTGTTAATAGCTAATTCGTTTAAACAAGGTGGTAAAGTGCTTTCATGCGGTAATGGTGGTTCCCATTGTGATGCAATGCATTTTGCCGAAGAATTAACCGGACGTTATCGGGAAAATCGCCCTGCCTATCCAGCAATTGCCATTTCTGATGTCAGTCATATTTCATGTGTGGGTAATGATTTCGGTTATGATGCGATTTTCTCTCGTTATGTAGAAGGGGTTGGTCAGACTGGGGATGTTTTGTTAGGGATATCCACTTCAGGCAATTCAACCAATGTTATCAATGCGATACAAGTTGCGAAAGCGAAGGGAATGAAAGTCATTGCTTTAACAGGGAAAGATGGTGGCAAAATTAATGGATTAGCCGATATTGAAATTCGCGTTCCTCATTTTGGTTATGCAGATCGAGTACAAGAAATTCATATTAAAGTAATTCATATTTTGATTATGCTAATAGAAAAAGAGATGGCAAAATAAATACTAAATCCACTCATGAGGTTGATGCGATGTGTGAACTTTTGGGGATGAGTGCAAATGTTCCTACTGATATTTGCTTTAGTTTTAAAGGGTTGGCCCGACGAGGTGGTGACAAAGGGCCACACAAAGATGGTTGGGGTATTACCTTTTATGAAGGAAAAGGTTGCCGCTCCTTTAAAGATCCGCAGCCTTGTTGCTCGTCGCCAATCGCTAAACTTTTGCAAGATTATCCCATAAAATCACAAGTTGTTATTGGACATATTCGCCAAGCTAATCGTGGTAATATTGCTTTAGAAAATACCCATCCTTTTACCCGTGAACTTTGGGGAAATAATTGGACATTTGCTCACAATGGTCAGTTAACAGGTTATGAACGATTAGCAACAGGAGGATTTTTACCTATAGGTCAAACGGATAGTGAATATGCATTCTGTTATTTACTGGCACAATTAACTAAACATTTCCCAGCAAAACCACTTAATTTATTTGATGCATTTCAATTTATAAAACAATGCGCCGATTATCTTAATACGCTTGGTGTGTGCAACTTGTTGATTTCTGATGGCGAATATTTATTTGCCTATTGCTCAACCAAATTACATTGGATTACTCGTCGAGCACCATTTGGAAAAGCAAAATTACTCGATGAAGATGTTGAAATTGATTTTCAAATTCATACTACACCTTCAGATGTTGTCACCATGATCGCTACAATGCCGTTAACTTCTAATGAAGTTTGGCATTCAATTGCTGTAAATCAGGCAAAATTATTCAAGAATGGTGAAATAATTTTTTAAGCAAAAGGTTTTATTGCCATTTATTGCTAACTTAATTTATTAAACTTTATTAAGTTTATTAGGTTGGTTGGTTAAATCTGTTTTACTCATTAATTCTTTATTTTTGAAGAGTATATTTAGATAAATAATGGTTAATGTGCCAATTAAGGATAAAATAATCCAGGGTAATTTGGGTACATCAAGTTTAATGGCAATGTCATGTAACCAACCGGCACCAGAATAGCCAATAAATCCGCCAATTGCTAAGCCTAAACGACTAAAGCCCATATAACTGCCTTTTGCTCTTGGATTGGCTAGCATGGTACTGAGTGTTTCTCTGGCGGGTTCTGCTATGATAGCGCCTAAATAGAAAATAGTAATGAGAATAAATAATAAATCTAATGTGGAGACAAAAACGATAAGTATAAAGCTTATTGTCATTAACAATAAACCACATTTTAATCGTTGATCTAATCGGTAACGTTTTTCACTCCAACGCGCAATAGGATACAGTAATATCAAAGATATGACTGCTTGAATACCGTACATCCATTTTACGTAACTAAGGTTTCCAGAGATATTAGTAACCGTTAACGGTAACATCAACATTACTTGAACCCATAAAATATAATAGCCAGTTAATGACCAAACATAAGATGAAAATAGCTTATCTTTTAGTACATCTTTTAATCCTCTTATCATGGGCGTTTTACCTAATGCAATATGATAAGCAGGTAAATAAAAGATATTAAAAATAGCACAGAGTATGAAAACTAATGCACCTATCCAACAAACGAACTGAAAATCATAATCAATCAGAAAGCCACCGATTAATGCACCAATAACCGCACCCGAATTATCCTCAATCATTAATAATGAGATAAAACGACCTCGTTCATGGGGGCGAGTAAATTTAATGGCAAGTCCCATTCTTGGTGGATCGAAAAGTAATCCCCCTAAAGCTGATAATAAACATGAAAAAATGAGTATCCAGGGTGTTGTTGCTAATGCCATAGCGATAAAGCCAATAGCGCGCAAAAACATACCAATAATAATCATTGGTTTGGCTCCAAATCGGTCAGCAATGGCACCACCAATTAAGCCAAATCCTTGTTGTACAAATTGACGAAATCCTAGTGCAAAACCAACAAATAGCGCACTCCAACCAATTTGGCTAACAAAATGAGCTGAAACTAATGGGAAAACAATATAAAAACCTAACACGATAAATAAGTTATCGAATAATAAAATAACTTTTCCTGTCTTACGTGCCTGCGAAGGGATTGGCATTTTATTCAGTCCGTTCAGCTAAATATTGTTGATAGTCAGGAATATCGATAGTCACTTCGTTCGTGAATATAGGCGATTGAATCAGTGCATTAGCGGTTGCTTGATTGGTGGCGACGGGGATATTCCACACTGTGGCTAAACGTAATAGCGCTTTTACATCGGGATCATGGGGTACGGCATTAAGTGGATCCCAGAAAAAAATTAAGATATCAATTTTTCCTTCCGCAATAAGTGCACCAATTTGTTGGTCGCCACCCATGGGACCACTTAGCATTGTTGTTACGTTTAATTGAGTTTGCTGTTTAATAAGCGTACCGGTTGTGCCCGTCGCGCATAAATTATGCTGCACTAATTGCAACTTATTTTTGGTACACCATTTTAGTAAGGAATCTTTAAGATGATCATGGGCAACTAAAGCGATATTTTTTTTAGTTGATAAAATACGAGTGGTTAATTGCATTTTGATTAGAGTGTCTTAATATTAGTCAACTTGAGTAAACCTTTTATCAAAATTTAATCATTGGTGCAACATCAAACACAAAAATAATTGTGTTATGACCATTTTAAAAACACATTAATGCAAAAAAGGCACCCGCGGAGTGCCTTTTAATATAATTAATTCTATCAGATTTAATTAGAATTGGTAGATTAAACCAAGTGCTAAAGTATCTTTTGTTGCGCCTTTTGCAGTTCCGTCAGTATTAGTTGAGAAAACTTTGCTAGAAAGCTTGTCATCATCAAGTAGATTGATTTTATAATCAACAATAGCAGTTAAGTTTTTGTTGAAATCATATTGTACACCAACTTCAACATATTTCGCGATTTGGTCTTTTTTCTTTTCATCAGTTTTATGTTGAACATAAGCTAAAGAAGGTGTTAAACGACCAACTTCAAAATCGATACCGTATTGTGCAACAAGTTCAAAGCCTTTAACTTTTTCATTGTCATATTTAGAATGGCTGTATAGAGCACCTAAGTATAGGTTGTGTGCATCATATTTCACACCAGCCATGTAAGTTTTAACGCGTTCTTTATCACCAGCTTTAGTTGTAGTCGCATAACCACCACCAACACTTACACCAGTGTCAAGAATAGCATATTGTGCATTTAAACCGTACGCTTCTTTTGAATCACCTTTTGTGCTACTATCAGATTTGTTGTCACCATATTGAACAGCGAAATCTAAACCATCAACTAAACCATAAAAACCGTTATTACGGTAGGTAGCAACTGCATTAGTACGAGCAGATAAAACATATAAACCATTATCAGAAGCATTACCACCAAATTCTGGTAAAACGTCAGTATAAGCAGTGATTGCTTTTAACACACCGTCGTTACGACCGTAGTCGAAAGAACCATATTGACCAAAGTTTAAACCAGCAAATGCATAACGCGTTTCTTTAAAAGAATTTCCGCCTGTTTTAGTTTCCCACTCTGCACGGCCGTAACCAGAAAGTGAATCAGTTACTTGTGTTTCACCAGTGAAACCGATACGCGCAGTGGTTTTATCGCCTTCGCCGTCAACTCCATTGTTGTGATTACCAAGATAGTTTAATGCATATACACGACCGTTTATGCTTAATTTGTTACCATCTTTATTCCAAACTTCGATAGATGCGTTTGCTGCACCAGCAACTAAAAGTGCTGGGATAGCGATAGCTAGTAGATTACGTTTCATTTTATACCCTCATTGGTGTTGTTATTAAGACACCTGCCACTGCTCTATGTATATTCATTGACAGTTTGGTGTCAGTTGTTATGAATGACCACTCAGCATAAGTAGTCATTGTTTGAATATTTATGCGTACAAATTATATTGAATTTTTTTTAAAATCAAGTGAACTTTTCATAAAAGCCGTTGTCTAACCGTAAAACGATGTTTGTTTGCTTAAAAAATAAGCATGCTTTAGCCTGTTTACTACTTAAGCGTGGTCAATTTAATATTAAAAATTAGCATTTCGTGGTGTTCTTGGGAACGGAATAACATCACGTACATTTTGTACACCAGTAATGTAAACAATTAACCGTTCAAATCCTAATCCAAAGCCAGAATGAGGCACTGTGCCATAACGGCGTAAATCGCGGTACCACCAATAATCTTGTTGTTTTAATCCCATTTCTAACATGCGTTTATCTAACATTTCTAAACGTTCTTCACGTTGCGAACCACCAATGATTTCACCAATACCTGGTGCTAATACATCCATCGCCGCAACAGTTTTGTTATCATCATTCATACGCATGTAAAAAGCTTTAATATCTTTTGGATAGTTTTTAACGACTACCGGAGCTTGAAAATGTTTTTCAGCTAGATAACGTTCATGTTCAGAAGCAAGATCAATCCCCCAACTTACTGGATTTTCAAATTTAGTATTACAATTTTGTAAAATGCTAATCGCATCACTGTAATCAACTTGAGCAAAATCTGAATTTATAAAGTTTTCTAAGCGCGAAATGGCTTCTTTATCAACATGTTGGGCAAAAAATTGCATATCATCAGCACGTTTTTCTAACACTGATTTAAAGACATATTTCAGCATATCTTCAGCTAATTTAGCGATATCATTTAGATCTGCAAAAGCCACTTCGGGTTCCATCATCCAAAATTCTGCTAAATGACGCGTTGTATTGGAGTTTTCAGCCCTAAATGTAGGACCAAAAGTATAGACTTTTGAGAGTGCGCATGCATATGCCTCGGCATTTAATTGTCCTGAAACAGTCAGAAATGCTTCTTTACCAAAGAAATCTTTATCAAAGTCAATGTTACCTTGGTCATTTCGCGGTAAATTAACCAGATCTAAAGTTGAAACACGGAACATTTCACCAGCTCCTTCGGTATCGGAAGCCGTAATAATTGGAGTGGAAATCCAATAAAATCCGCGTTCATTAAAGAACTGATGAATAGCATTCGCTAATGTGTGCCGTATTCGGGTAATTGCACCGACAATATTGGTTCTTGGTCTTAAATGTGCAACTTCACGTAAGTATTCAATGGAGTGACGTTTAGCTGCCATGGGATAAGTTTCTGGGTCATCGACAAAACCAAATACTTTAACAGCAGTGGCCTGTAATTCAAATTGTTGACCTTGACCAGGGCTTTCTACGACGATGCCAGTAACTTGTACCGAGCAGCCAGTAGTGAGTTTTAAAACGTCACTTTCGTAATTCGCTAAGGTTTTTTCAACCACAGCTTGAATTGGGTTAAAGCATGAACCATCATAAATAGCTAAAAAAGATATTCCTGCTTTAGAATCACGGCGGGTTCTAATCCAACCTTGTACGGTAATTGAACTGCCTACAGCAATTTTACCTTGTAAAATATCCGTAATCGGTGCGATATTACTCATGTTTGTCATTTCCATTATGCTTTGTCTAGCCTTTAATATTTAATTGTTGCCTGTTACATTAAACGTTTTTTTCAATTCTTCAATAAATCCAATATCATGAGATATCGTTTTTCCCGGACTATCTGATAACTTTGCGACTGATTGTCCGTTACATTCGACTAACTTGATCACAATATTTAATGCTTTAGTCTGAGAATTTAAGGTGGCTGGAATATCACAGGCAAGATGCCCTCCCATACCAAAAGATAGTTTAACACGATTAAAAAAATGTTGATAAATCTTGATTGCTTTATCAAAATTCAAACTATCTGAAAAAACTAAAATTTTTGTTTTAGGATCAATACCAAGTTGCTGATAATGTGCAATGGCTTTTTCTCCCCATTCAATGGGATCACCTGAATCATGGCGTAATCCTTGATAACGATTTGCTAAATCACTATCAAAATCCTTTAAGAAAGCGTCCATAGTAATGCAATCGGTTAAAGCAATGTCCAAATCATGGGGATATTCTTCAAGCCAAATTTGCAATGCCTTGCGCTGACAATTTGCTAAATCATCTGTTAATCGCTGATGCGCTTGGAACCATTCATGCGCTTGCGTTCCTACTGGTTTTAATCCATATTTATAAGCTAATAAATAATTACTGGTGCTGTTAAAGTTTGGAAAATGGTTTTTTAAATAGCAAACTACGGCTTCTTGTACTGCATAAGAGTAGCGTCTACGGCTACCAAAATCCATTAAAAAAAATTGTGACATATCAAAAGCTGCAGTTTTATGGTGATAATTAGCCAATTTAGCTTCGAGATGGCTTATTGCTTGCTCAATACCTACCTTTGGGGTTCTGTCCATATGGGCTATTTCACTGATTACTGCTAATAAAGGGACTTCCCATAAAATTACATCTAACCATCTGCCTTCAATACGAATATAAAGATCACCATTATCATTACGAATGGTAACCAGTCGATGATCAAAATGCCAATTTTTCAACCAACTTAAATAATCTGGTTTGAAATAATTGATTTGATTTAGGTAATTAAATTCATCATCGGTTAAAGAAAGCTGTTCCATAAAATGGATTTGTTGCTTAATGGCTTCGGTATAAATGCCAAGTTTTTCATGATTTCGACAACGAAACTCAGCGGCAACAATAACATTAGGATAATGATGAAATACCGCCTGCTGCATATGTAATTTGTAAGCATCAGTATCTAACAATGATGTTAATATTGGAGATTGCATTTAATTTATAAAGTTCAGAGAGTTGTTCTACCAAATTTGATAAATTATAGCAGAATAAAAATCAAGGAGTATATTATTTCCTAATAAAGCGTAATATACTTTAGTAATTAAGTCGGACATTCGAGTGAATTATGAACAAAAATAGCCCAATAGCAAAATATCGTTTAGATTATAAAAAACCTGATTTCACCATTACTGATATTGATCTTGATTTTAATCTTGCGCCTGAAATTACTACTGTAACGGCACGTAGCCATATTGTGCAACTCAATAAGGCGACGAATACGCTGATTCTCGATGGTGAAGATTTAAAATTATTAGCAATGAATATTGATGAGCAACCATGGCAAGACTATAAAATAACCGCATCTGGCATTGAAATTTATCACGTTCCGAGTGAATTTACTTTAACGATTGTTAATGAAATCAAACCGATTGATAATACAGCTTTAGAAGGATTATATGTTTCGGGCGAAGCATTGTGTACGCAATGTGAGGCTGAAGGTTTTCGCCACATTACCTATTATTTAGATCGACCTGATGTATTGGCACGTTTTACGACACGTATAACTGCAAATAAAAACTCATATCCTTATTTGCTTTCTAATGGTAATCGTATTGCCCAAGGCGATCTTGAAAATAATCAGCATTGGGTTCAATGGCAAGATCCTTTTCCAAAACCGTGTTATTTATTTGCCTTAGTCGCTGGCGATTTTGATATATTACATGATCAATTTATTACTAAAAGTCAACGTAAAATAGACTTAGAAATTTATGTTGATAAAGGCAATTTAGATCGCTCACATTGGGCCATGACCAGTCTTAAAAATGCCATGCAGTGGGATGAGAAACGTTTTGGTCTTGAATATGATTTAGATATTTTTATGATTGTTGCGGTTGATTTCTTTAATATGGGGGCAATGGAAAATAAGGGTTTAAATATCTTTAACTCGAAATATGTGTTAGCGAAACCAGAAACAGCAACAGATAATGACTATTTAGGCATTGAAGGTGTAATTGGTCATGAATATTTCCACAACTGGACAGGTAATCGCGTGACGTGTCGTGATTGGTTTCAACTAAGTTTAAAAGAGGGATTAACGGTTTTTCGTGATCAAGAATTTAGTGCTGATATGGGGTCACGTTCAGTTAAACGTATTGATGATGTAAAAATATTACGTACAGTGCAGTTTGCTGAAGATGCCAGCCCTATGGCTCATCCAATTAGACCGGAAAAAGTCATTGAAATGAATAATTTCTATACTGTTACTGTGTATGAAAAAGGTGCTGAAGTAATTCGAATGTTGCATACTTTACTGGGAGAAGAAAAATTTCAAGCCGGCATGCGACTTTATTTTGAGCGTCATGATGGCAGTGCGGCAACATGTGATGATTTTGTTCAAGCAATGCAAGATGCATCTGGCATAGATTTAACCCATTTTAAATTATGGTACAGTCAGTCGGGAACGCCAGAAGTTACCGTCACAGATCAATTTGACAAATTAAATCAACAGTATATTTTAACCGTTAAACAGACCACGCCACCAACGCTTGATCAAACAGAAAAGCAACCTTTGCATATACCGTTAGATATTGAATTATATGCAAAAGATGGCAGTGTCATAGATTTACAGTATCAAGGTAAATCCATCAATCATGTTCTTAATTTACATCAAACTGAACAGCAATTTATCTTTGATCATGTACAAGAAAAACCTATCATAGCTTTACTACGTGACTTTTCAGCGCCAGTAAAAATACATTATGATTATCAAGATGATGAGTTGATCTTTTTGATGCAAAAGGCAAGTAATGCTTTTAATCGTTATGATGCAGCTCAAATGTTGCTTGCCAAGTATATACGCCTTAATGTGAGTTATTACCAACAAAACCAGGCGATGATGCTTCCTGAAAGTGTTATTGATGGTTTTCGTGCAATTTTGCTCTCAGATACTCTAGATCCGGCATTAATTGCTCAAATTATTACATTACCGTCCGAAAATGAAATAGCCAATTTGTTTGCTGTAGTCGATCCGCAAGCCATTCACGTAGTGCGTCAATTTTTACTGAAACAATTTGCTAATGAATTATATGATGAATTATATGCCATTTATCGTCATTGCTTGTCTGAATATCGTATTGATCATGCGAATATGGCAAAACGAGCTTTGAAAAATAGTTGTTTATATCTACTAGCTTATGCTGATAACAAAAAAGAAGTCAATTTATTAGTCAACAAACAGTATCAACATGCGGATAACATGACAGATAGTTTGGCAGCATTGCAAGCCGCGGTTATGGGGCAATTATTGTGTAAAGATAGTTTATTAGCTCATTTTGATGAACGTTGGTATCAAGATGGTTTGGTGATGGATAAGTGGTTTATATTACAAGCAACTAGTCCAGATCACGCTTTAGATACGGTAAAACAGTTACTGATGCATCGCGCCTTTTCGTTGAATAATCCGAATCGTATTCGTTCACTTATTGGTGCTTTCGTTAATAATAATCCAGCAGCTTTTCATGCGATAGATGGTAGCGGATACCATTTTTTAATTGAAATATTAATCGAATTAAATCTGAAAAATCCACAGGTTGCTTCGCGGCTTATTGATCCGTTAATTCGCTTAAAACGTTATGATGAGCAACGTGCTTCGTTAATGCGTAGTGCACTGGAGCGACTTTTAAAGTTGGATAATTTATCTAATGATCTTTATGAAAAAATTAGCAAAGCCTTAGCATAACCTTTAAGGTTAATTAGATTTCATTAAAGAAAATGTTTAATCATAAATATAGGTGATTTTTTAAAATAGGCATCAGATAACATGCCGTGCGCCATAAAGAATTTTTGTGGCGACTTGCATGCGGTGTTTAAAATAGGATTATGAGATTGTTGTAATGTTTATACTATTAAAAAATTCATATAGCCAATGGAGTAATGCATAATATGATTCAACCTATCTCAAGCCAACAATTAGCACAAATATTAAATCAACAACCTAATGATATCTTTTTATTGGATGTGCGGGAAAATAATGAGGTTGAAATTTGTAAATTGCCACATGCCCATCATATTCCGATGAATCTGATTCCCTTATATTTAAATGAAATTCCCGATGATAAACAAATTATTATTTATTGCCACCATGGGATCAGGAGTTTGAATGTTGCGAATTACCTGATAGCAAATGGTTTTGATGAAACACAAATTTATAATTTAAATAAAGGTATTGATGATTGGGCATTAACCATCGATAATACGATGGTTCGCTATTAAATTTTAAATAGAATTGTTTGTTTATATTAGTTTTATTTTCATAAATTAAAAAGATAATGTAAACTAAATAAGTGATATTGTTAACTGGATGGTCTTTACTTTGAGAAACTACAGATGACAGAACTAAAAAGCAACTCAACAAAATTTGATAATTTGGTTGAAATCCATGATATGTCATTTTATCGTGGGGCAAGACCAATTTATAAAAATATGAATTTGACGGTACCTAAGGGCAAAATCATTGCGATTATGGGACCTTCAGGCATTGGTAAAACTACTTTATTAAAATTAATCGGTGGTCAGCTTAAACCACAATCTGGCAAAATATTATTTGATGGCGAAAATATACCCACTTTATCTCGTTCGCGTTTATATGAAGTTCGCAAACGGATGAGTATGTTATTTCAGTCAGGTGCATTATTTACGGATTTAACAGTATTTGAAAATGTAGCCTATCCTTTACGTGAGCATCTTAACTTGCCTGAACCCGTGTTACGTAATTTAGTCTTAATGAAATTACAATCAGTTGGATTACGAGGGGCTGCTAATTTAATGCCTTCTGAATTATCAGGTGGTATGGCAAGGCGAGCAGCATTAGCTCGTGCCATTGCTTTAGATCCCGATCTCATTATGTTTGATGAACCATTTGCTGGGCAAGACCCCATCTCAATGGGTGTGATTGTTAAATTAATCGCTGAAATAAATCAATCGTTAGGATTAACTTGTATTGTCGTTACCCATGATGTCAATGAAGTGTTAAGCATTGCAGATTATGCATATATTGTTGCTGAAAAACATATTATTGCCGGTGGTACCTCAGAAGAACTGCGCCAGAATGACGATATGCGCGTCAAACAGTTTTTAGAAGGTTTAGCTGACGGACCAGTTCCGTTTCACTATCCTGCTGAAGATTATCTAACTGATTTAAGTCGAGGTATATCTTAATGTTAAATATTCTTGCCAGAATCGGGCAATCGGGAATTAATTTTATTGCCTTGTTTGGTCAAGCCGGAATCATGTTATTTGGTGCATTGGTTGGCAAACCTGAGTTTAAAAAACAGTTTCCCCTTTGGGTCAAACAGTTTTATTTTGTAGGTGTGCAATCACTAACAATTATTGTGGTTTCTGGTTTATTTATTGGCATGGTTCTAGCATTGCAAGGTTATTTTATTTTAACCACATTCAGTGCTGAAGCCAGCTTAGGTATGTTAGTCGCTTTAGCGCTATTACGCGAATTAGGACCCGTTGTTGCCGGATTACTGTTTGCCGGAAGAGCGGGATCAGCTTTAACGGCGGAAATTGGTTTAATGAAAGCAACCGAACAGTTATCTAGTATGGAAATGATGGCCGTTGACCCTTTAAGAAGAATTATCGCTCCACGTTTTTGGGCAGGATTCTTTTGCTTACCTTTTTTAACTGCAATATTTATCGCTGTGGGTATTTTAGGCGGTGCTTTAGTCGGTGTTGATTGGAAAGGTATCGATTCAGGATTTTTCTGGTCATCTATTCAAAATAATGTTGATTGGTGGCATGATACTGTCAATTGCTTCATTAAAAGTTTTGCTTTTTCAATCGCAGCCACTTGGATTGCATTATTCAATGGCTATAATTCTTTACCAACCTCTGAAGGGATCAGCAAAGCCACTACCAGTACGGTTGTGTATTCATCATTGGTTATTTTAGGGTTAGATTTTATTCTAACTTCATTAATGTTTAGTTAATCGAGGTCACATAAACATGAGTCGCAAAATCGAAATCATGGTTGGATTTTTTATGATTATTGCTATCTGTTCAATACTGTTTCTATGTTTCAGAGTAACGGATGTCTCTACATTTAGTCAAAATTCAACTTATCGGGTCTATGCTATTTTTGATAATGTTGGTGGTTTGAAAGCACGTTCACCGATTAAAATTGGTGGTGTTGTAATTGGAAGAATAGCTAATATCACTTTGAAAAATTATAAACCTTATGTCACGATGGATATTGATGCTAACTATGATCGTATTCCAAGTAATAGTAGTTTATCAATTAAGACTTCTGGTCTTTTGGGCGAGCAATTCATTGCTATTAGTTTAGGTATCGCTAAAAGCTCCGAAAATGAACTTGATATTGAAGATGCTCAGGATCGTGGTATAAATGAAGATCCATCTGTAAATTTCGAAGAAAAAATACCAGATTATTTTGAAGAAGGATTTGTTATTCATAATACTTCGCCGGCAATGGTAATTGAAGATTTAATTGGTCAATTCTTGTTTAGCTCTGGTAATGCAAAAGATAAAAAAGCTTAAATCAAAGAATACCGTTTTAATTAAGAGGATAATGATAAATGTTAAAGAAATGTATTTGTATTTGTTCCCTGTTTTTAGCTTCTTTTGTTATGGCAGCTGAAGCTGATTTACAAAATCCTTATCAAAAAACTCAAAATGCAGCAGATAAAATCTTTGTGGCGATTAATGAACAAAGTGCTCAAATAAAAAGTAATCCTGACATTTTAAAAAATGTGGTAAGAAGTGATTTATTACCTTATGTTCATGTTAAATATGCTGCAGCTTTATCATTGGGCGATAATTATAAAGATGTATCCAAAGAGGATCGTGAAGCTTATTTTAACGTTTTTGAAAAATACTTGGTTCAAGCATTTGCTCAAGCATTATCGATGTATAACGGTCAAACTTATCAAGTTGAAACTGAAAAAGATATCAGTGGCAAAAATATCGTTTCAGTACGGGTGCTATTACTTAACCCAGACAAAACTCAGCAACCTATTCGATTAGATTTTCAATGGCGAAAAAATACGGCGACAGGTGAATGGCAAGCTTATGATATGGTGGCAGAAGGCGTTAGTATGATCACAACGAAACAAAGCGAATGGTCGACCGTTGTTAGACAGCAAGGTATTAAAGCTTTAATTGCTCAATTGCAGTCACAAGCTAACCAAAAAATTGATCCAAATGCTAATCAAAGTAAAAGTACCATTTCAAAATAACATGTTTTAGGGTAAGGAGTTGTTGTTATGCAAGTAATTACAGTACAAAAACAAGATAAAATATTACATCTTAGTGGCGTATTGGATTGCGATACACTTAATCAACTTTGGCATAACAGAACTGAGCTTCTTAAGGATATTACAGGTATAGATGTGTCAGCGTTAAACCGTGTTGATTCTGCCGGTTTAGCGCTATTGACTTATTTTTGTATTAAACAAAACATTAAATTAATTGCAATAAATCAGCAGCTTAAAACATTGATCGTGCTCTATGATCTTGATGCGTTATTAGTTTAGATTTACTCTTAAAGTGTTTTAAGTATAATAATGTTTTACCATAAATTGATTTATAATAATTGAACAAGTATCTAATATTATTGGTTCAATTAGTTCAAATTTTAAATAATATAAGCGTTGTTTTCTGATATGGATAAGAAAGAAATTGAAGAGAAGTTAAAACAATCACTCAATTTAGATGAGGTATATGCTATCACTGATGATGGAAGTCATTTTCAAGTGATTGCCGTAGGTGATATGTTTGCTGATTTAAGTCGAGTAAAAAAACAACAAGCAGTCTATGCTCCGTTATCCCCTTATATTGCGGATAATCGTATACATGCTTTATCAATTAAAACTTATACACCGGCGGAATGGCAACGTGAACGCAAGTTATTGGGACTTTGACACTAAATTGTTATAATATTTTATATAATTATTTTTCTCCTTAGCATTATCTTACGCGCCCATTTAAGGGCGTATTTTATTCATTCGGTAGTTTTATTAATCGGCAATAGTCGCTAAAAACTGTTGTTTTAATTCTTCAAAAGGCAATTTACGGCTAATCACAACGAATTTAGATTCTTTTGGCGTTATGTTATCCCAAGCAGACCCATAATCAAATCCGACAACTTTATGTACTCCTTGTATAATTAATTTCTGTGATTGATTTTTGATTGCTAAAACGCCTTTATAGCGCAACATATCATTACCATATTGTTCGATCAGTTTTTCAATAAAACTGCCAATTTTTTTGAGATCTAATTCAGTAGCTTCAAATAAATAAGAGAAAATATTATCATCATATGATTGATATGAATGTAATTTTGATGTAAAAGGTGTAAATTTAGTTACCAACTGTTTACTCATATCGACTGTAAAAAAACCTTTACTAATCGTTAATTCATCATTTAAATCAAAAGTATGTAAATCAAGCCATTGTGTTTTGGCAATTTGACCATGATTAGCTTCAATGATCATGGCCTTATTATTAATCGCATTGATTCGAGCTATAACCGATAATTTATCTGCCGTTTTAACACGATCTGTTTTGGTTAAAATAATACGATCAGCAAAACCGATTTGTGAAGCGGCAACACGATGATTTTTTAAGTGTGTTGAGATGTGTTCACAATCTACTGTAGTGATAACGGCATCAAGTTGAATTGTTTCACGGATCACATCATCAATAAAAAAGGTTTGCAAAATAGGGGCAGGGTCGGCAAGACCAGTTGTTTCAATAATTAAACGGTCAAAATTAATTTCACCGGCTAATCTTTTTTGATGTAGTTGATGTAATGCAGTAATTAACTCGCCTTGTACACTACAACAGATACAACCATTAGTCATTTCAATGATATCGATATTGGTATCGTGTTTTAATAAACCACCATCAATATTAATCGGACCAAATTCATTTTCAATTATCATAATTTTCTCATTATGATTATGATTTAGTAAATGATTTATTAAAGTCGTTTTACCAGAACCTAAAAATCCAGTCAGAATAGTCACCGGCATGTGATTTGTTATTGTCATTATTGGCCTTTTTAAATTTGTTTGAAATGACTAAATCAACAACATTTAAAGCCGCCTTTACCACTATATTTGGCTTCTTGACGTTCTTTAAAAAACGCTTCATATGTCATTGGTTTTTGATCAGGATGAGTTAATTTCATGTGTTGTACATAATTATCATAATCGGGAATACCGATCATTAATTTAGCTGCTTGACCGAGATATTTTCCTGCTTTAGCTAAATCATCAAACATTTTGTTTTCCTTCTATATCGCCATGAGGTGAATATTAACATTTTTTTTAAATCTAATCACTTGCTTCGTTTTGAAAAATGCGATTGAAAAAATATATTTTTTATTATTAAACATACATTTTCATGTTTTAATTAAATTAATAATTACAGATTTTGTTATTCCATTTATAATGATGTATCGTTTCATGGTCATTGCATATAAAAGATAATTATTTTATGGATAAATTTAAAATCATAGGACCAACCTCTTTAAATGGTGAGGTAATCATTTCTGGCGCTAAAAATGCTGCTCTACCTATTTTATTTGCTTCTTTGTTAGCAACAGAGCCCGTTGAAATAAAGAATGTTCCTAAATTAAAAGATATTGATACTACCTTAGAATTATTAGAGCGTTTAGGTGTGAAAGTTGAACGAAATGATGGTATTCGAATTGATGCCAGTCAAATTAATCATTTTTGTGCGCCTTATGAATTGGTTAAGACGATGCGTGCTTCGATTTGGGCATTAGGTCCGTTAGTAGCCAGATTTGGTCAAGGTCAAGTTTCTTTACCTGGCGGATGTGCTATTGGTGCTCGTCCAGTTGATTTGCATATTTCTGGTTTACAAAAATTAGGTGCGACAATTCATCTTGATGAAGGGTATGTTAAAGCGACAGTCAATGGTCGTCTTCAAAGTGCACACATTGTTATGGATAAAGTGAGTGTAGGTGCTACGGTAACTGTCATGTGTGCAGCGACTTTGGCTGAAGGGACAACCGTTATTGAAAATGCTGCTTGTGAACCAGAAATTGCAGATACTGCGAAATTCTTAAATGCCTTAGGTGCAAAAATTACAGGAGCAGGGACTGAGCATATTACGATTGAAGGTGTTGATAAAATTGGTGGTGGTGTTCATAAAATTTTACCAGATCGAATTGAAACGGGTACTTATTTGATAGCAGCAGCAATTTCTAAAGGTAAAATTACTTGTCGTAATACTGCACCGTCTACATTGGATGCGGTAATTGCAAAATTACGTGATGCGGGTGCCGAAATTGAAACAGGTGATGATTGGATTAGTCTGGATATGCGAGGCAAACGCCCCAAGGCTGTAAACATTTATACCGCTCCTCACCCAGGCTTCCCAACCGATATGCAAGCACAATTTACATTACTTAATATTGTTGCTGAAGGAACAGGTATCATTAAAGAAACAATTTTTGAGAATCGCTTTATGCATGTTCCAGAATTGATTCGAATGGGTGCAAAAGCTGAAATTGAAGGTAATACGCTTATTACCCATGGCGTTGAAACCCTAACAGGTACTGAAGTCATGGCAACCGATTTACGTGCTTCTGCATGCTTAGTTTTGGCTGGTTGTATTGCTAAAGGGACAACCATTGTTGATCGTATTTATCATATTGACCGTGGCTATGAGGCAATTGAAGAGAAATTAAGTATTTTAGGGGCAAGTATAACAAGAATTCATAATTCGTAAAATAGAAGAAATTCTTAACAATTAAATCATAAAAGACTTTTCTGATTTAAAATTGCAGAAATTGTAAGGAACAAATTTTTATAAAATTTTGTGACTAAATTAACTGTCTCCTTGGATTGGGAAAAATATAAAGTGTTGGATGAGATTAATTAATTTATGATTAAATTGAGTGTTATTAAAACCAAATTATCTGAAAATCAAGGGATTTTTGAAAATTTTTTATTTTTATCTTTAACACAGTTATTTAATTTCTTATATCCTTTAATTACTTATCCTTACTTAATTAAAACACTAGGCGCCACTATGTTTGGTTCGGTGGTATTTGCTCAATCGCTGTGTAGTTTTTTTTCTTTAATGATTGATTGGGGATTTGAAGCAACAGGGACTAAAGCAATATCAATTCATCGCAATGATAAACAAAAGCTATCTCAGATCATCTCAACTATAATGATCACAAAATTTTTCTTATGGATTACACTCTTTTTTTTCTTCCTAGTAATGATTTACTTTATTCCTTTTTTACATCAATACCAACTGCTCTATATATTTACTTTTTTCTTAACATTTAATGAACTGCTTTTACCAATCTGGTATTTTCAGGGTATCGAAAAAATGAAATATATTACTTATTTAACCATAGTGATTAAGTGTATATTTTTGATCGCGATTTTTTTATTTATTCATCAGCCTGACGATTATCTTTATGTACCTTTATTGAATGCAATAGGTATCTTCATTGGTGGATTAATAGCATTGTTTATTATGATAGTTAAACATAAAAATAATTTCTCATTCCAACCAATAAGCCAAATAATCCTTTATTTAAAGGATGGATTGCCGATTTTTATTTCTAATATAGCTGTTGCTGTCAAGGATCGTTTTAATATACTATTCATTGGTACTTTTTTAGGTATGACTGATGTGGCTATTTACGATTTAGCAACAAAAATTATGAATATCTTTATGCAATTGATTGTTGTAGCTAATAATGCTATTTATCCCAAGGTCGCAAAACAAAAGAATATGCAATTTGTAAGGCAATTTATATACTTATCTCTTATAGGGGTAATAAGTTTAATTATATTAATACAACCTTTTTTACCTTTCATGCTTGATTTTTTATCAAAAGGATTAACCGGGACACTTTTACCAACGGAAATTTTATTATTATCTCCAATTATTTTAGCTGTTAGTGTTCCATTAGCGCGTAATTGTTTAATTGTTTTTGGTTTATATAATTTTGTACTTAAAAATTGTTTTTTTACAACAATATTTTATTTGTTACTAATATTTGGTACCTATATTTTAGTTGGTTTTAACGCAGTTTATCAATTTACGATCATAGCTGTTTTGACATATTTATTTGAAATTACTCATCGATTATATTTTTGCCAAAAACAAAAATTCTTCAAATAAAATAATCTATTAATAATCATTTTTATAAAATTTAAATTTTATTTATATTTAGTTAGTTCCTATAATTATGTTAGAAAAGAATTAAACTTAAATTGTATTTTTTAATACAACATTTTGATATTATAGTATAATTTTTTAATAAGTGAGAGTTTGATTAAGTGAATTATGCTAACCATAAATTCGATGATACTCAATTAGTATTGGATCAACTAGGTACTCGAACTGCATTTATTTTTGTGACAGCTATAATTGGTGGCCATGAAAGTATGGCAATCAATATTATAAAAAAATTTAATGAAAATTGTACTATCGATTCATTTATACCTTCTAAAAATGAGAGTTTGAAAAAAGCATTTGCATTGAATCATTTAAGTTATCAACTGCATAATGTAAATCATAAAAAAGGGGAAATAGTTCAATCTTTTTTTAATTTTTCTTATCGTAAGAAAGCGGAAAAATTATTATTAGAATTGAATGAACAATATAATTCATTAGTTATCATTCAAGGAGATATTGAGCAAGGTAGTATTTTTCTTCTTATGGCTAACAAATTAAATATAAATGTTATTTCATATATCCCTTATACACATTCATTTCGGGAAATGGGAAGTAAATTTTGGATGATCAAAGATTTTCTTAGTCCCTGGGTCTATCGGTCATGCCAAAATTATATAACCATTGCACGTGTATTTAAGGAAAAATTAAAAGCCTACAATCCCAAAGCAAATATTTTTATACTTGAAAATTTTATTTTAAAAAAAGTTGATTTAAATTCACATTCTTTAACTAAATATGATTCCCAAACGATTAATCTTTTCATTATTGGCCGTATCATTTTCTCCCAAAAAGGTCATGATATTTTAGTGAAATCCTTATCACGAATAGAACCAGATTTTCCTTCGGGAAAAACAATTAGTCTTCATATTGTGGGTAATGGACCTGATTTAGAAAAATTAAAGTCAATGGTAGCTAATGAATTAAAAAAAACGAAGGTTATCTTCTATGGTTGGGTTAACAATGTATGGGAGCTAGACGTTTTACCTGATTTAGTCATTATGCCTTCACGATTTGAAGGTGTTCCTTTAGTTATGTTGGAATCCTTACAATATCATATTCCTGTTTTATCATCAGCTAGAGATGGTATGTTGGATTATTTACCTGAGTCTCATTTGTTTTCTGGTAAAAATGATCAGGAAAGAATAAATAATTTAGCGCTTTTGTTAAAAAGTTTTTTAAGTGGGCGTATTAATATAAATCCATCAACTAAATTGTGACCCCTATGCTAAAAGTAAATAATGTTTCTGTAAACAATCATTTTAATCGCATCGTAGCGAAAGAAGGTACAGGTTTATCTTGTTTAAGATGGTTAATCGCCTTCTTTTTTATAGCAACGCCATTTAATCCTTCTATCGATGACACAACAATTTATCTTTGGCTACCAATGATCTGTTGCGATAAAGAATTTGTGCTTAAATTAATAGAAAGAATTAATTTAAAATATGTTCTTTTATTATTTTTATGGTTAACTGGTTGTTTGTTATCTTTAAAATTTAACTTAACCATTAAATGTTTTTCGATAAGTTTAGGTGTTGCTTATATTTTCTTTATTGGTGAGGCAATAATAAAAAAAATATATGCGTGTTTCTTATTTTCAGCAATATTTTGTATTATTCAATTTGTTACTTATTTCTATTCGCCAGTACTAGCTAGTTCGTTAGGTCCAGAGCAAATGTCTTTGGCATTATGGGGGGAATATGCAACTCTTACTTTTACAAATCAGTATGTTTTGTTTCTATTTCCAAGAATGTCTGGTTTGTCTCGCGAAGCTGGTTTTTTTGTTTCTTTACTATGTATTGTTTTTTTAATAAGGAAACAATATGGAAAAATGACATTTGTTGAAAACGTCATTTTTTTACTCGGTTTTCTATTTAGTTTATCTAAAATTTCAATTTTAGGTTTATTGTTACCCATTTTATTTTTATTTAAAAATTTTATTAATAAGATTCCAGTATTTCTGACATTTTTAGTTTTGTTTTTAGTTTATTGTTATATCGCTGTTTATTTGAATATTGGATCGACCAATTATTTTTATGATAACGAATCTATTGCTCATCGTTTCTCTGCTGCTTATCTGGTCTTTAATATGCAAGAAAAATATTTGCTCTCAGGATGTCCTGTAGATTTTAATTGTTTTAATTCTGAAAGTATGGCATTAGTTGATTATCTGGTAAATGAACGTCATTTATATCCATCAATTGGTTTTATTGGTTTAATTTTAGATTTTGGCTTGTTTGGTATAATTTTAATTTGTTTTTCGGTTGTAATACTTAAATTAGATAGTTTTAAGTTTTTTATCTTAGTACTATTCACTTCTACGGTTTATATTCTGACAGTCGATAATTTTATTATCCTATTATATTATTATTTGATTATGTTAGATTCTAAAGAAAAATGAATTAGGAAAAAATATAATGGCTATGAAAGTATATGTTAATGCTCGTTTTTTAACTCAAAATATGACAGGCGTACAACGCTTTGCTTTAGAGATTTGTCAGGAGTTATTAAAGCTACGTCATGACCTTGTATTTTTAGTACCGAATGTGGAAAACATTGCTATTTTAGAAAGATCTTTTCCTGTACAAGTAGTAGGTAAAAAAAATGGTTTTTACTGGGAACAAATTGAACTACCAAAATTCCTCAAGAAACAGGGCAATCATCTATTAATTAATTTATGTAATCGAGCACCTATTTTTTATAAAAACAATATTATTGTATTGCATGATGTAATATTTAAACGTTACCCTAAAACTGTTTCATTGGGATTTGGTTTATTTTATAAATTAATGGTGCCGAACCTTATTAAACGAGCAAAGAAAATTTTAACTGTTAGCCAATTTTCTAAGCAAGAGATTTTGTATTTTTATCCAAAATATCATCGTGATATTAAGGTAATTTACAATGCTGTTGATAAAAAGTTTAGACCACATTATGATAATCATCATAATGAACTATATTTATTAGCGGTTTCTTCTGATTTTTCACATAAGAATTTCGAGTCGTTAGTAAAAGCTTTTTTATTGCTTAATCATCCTACATTGAAATTGAAAATTGTGGGAAATAAAGGTTCGATTGCTATTCAATATCAAAATGAAAAAAACATTAATTTTTTAGGTCGTGTTTCAGATGAACAGTTGATCGAACTTTATCAAAATGCTTATGCCTTCGTTTTTCCTTCATTATATGAAGGATTTGGTATTCCACCATTAGAAGCTCAGGCATGTGGTTGCCCAGTTATCTCATCTAATTTGTCAGTCATGCCAGAAGTATTAGGCGACAGTGTGATTTATTTTAATCCAAAAGATGTTAATGATATTAAAGAAAAAATAAATCTTTTACTTCAAGATAAACAATTATACAAAGGATTAGTAACCAAAGGTTTACAGAATGTGGCAAGATTTTCTTGGGCTGATTCTGCTCAAATTTTAAATGATACCATTAACCAACTAATGAGCCAGGAATAAGTAATGAAAATCCTACATGTTGCTGAAACAATTAAGGGCGGAGTTGCTTCAGTCATGCAACAACTGGTTGCTTATCAAGCAAAAAAATATGATGTCAGTGTATTGGTGCCTGATAGTCAAGCAGAAGAATTGGCTCATGTTCCGGAAGGAAAAAAATATTTGTTTCAGCGCACCGGTCGAAATTGCTTATCCTTGCTATCTTTATTAAAAAATTTTATTGTTTTAGTACTTAAAAATAAACCTGCTATCATTCATATCCACAGTAGTTTTGCTGGCTTAATTTGTCGAATTTCATTAATATTTTTATATCCCATTCAGCGACCGATTGTTATTTATTGTCCGCATGCTTTTTCATTTTTGATGGCGACGACCAGTTTTAAAGTCCGTTGTTACGCTGTTATTGAACGTTGTTTACAATTTATCACCCATCGAATTATCTGTACTAGCTATTTTGAACAGCAGCAAGCTATTAATTATGGCATAAATCGTGCCAAATTATGCGTCATATACAATGGTATTGATTTTATTCGTTGTGACACGGTTTCACCATATGACCCTTGTAATCATAAAAAGAAAATATTATTTGTTGGTCGTTTTGACCGGCAAAAAGGTTATGATTATTTAATTGAATTAATTAAAAGGTTAGACAAGCACCAATTTCAATTTACGATTATCGGAGATAGTGTTCACGAAAATGTAGAACGTTTAAAGGCAGATAATGTCAATTACTTAGGTTGGCTGAATTATCAATCTATTATACCTTATTTTCAGCATTCAATGGTGTTAGTAATGCCAAGTCGTTGGGAATCATTTGGGTTGGTTGCAGTAGAAGCTGAGAGTTTTGGTTTACCGGTTTTGGCAAACAACTGTAGTGCACTACCAGAAGTGGTTAATAATGGCAACACTGGATATTTATTTGATTTTGAAAGTGACATGTTAAGTATCATTAACTTATTAAATAGTAAAACGGAAGATGATTGGCGTTTGATGAAAAAGCATTGCATTGATTTTGTTACATCACGTTTTTCGGCGCTAACGATGAATAAATTAGTTGATGATTTATATATTGAATTAATTTCAAAGAGTAAATGATAATGAATAAAATATATCCTATCATAATGGCAGGTGGTACCGGTAGTAGGCTATGGCCATTATCACGAGAATCTTATCCTAAGCAATTTATCCAATTGTTTGGCGAAGATACCATGTTACAGGCCACAATTAAGCGTTTACATGGATTAGAAAATCGCTCAAATCCTTTAATCATTTGTAATGAGGAACATCGTTTTGTTGTTGCTGAACAGCTAAGAGAAATTGATCAATTAGCGAATAATATTATTTTAGAACCTTGTGGACGCAATACCGCACCTGCTGTAGCTTTAGCTGCACTTGAAGTTATGCGCAAAGATCCTAATGGTATTTTATTGGTATTAGCGGCTGACCATGTTATTCGTAATGAATTGGCATTCTATAACGCGATTCGAGATGCAGTTGTTCATGCAAGTAATGATAAATTAGTAACGTTTGGTGTCATACCAACTTACCCTGAAACAGGATATGGTTATATCAAAAAGGGCAAAAAAGTATCAGCAACCACCTTTGATGTAGCAAATTTTGTTGAAAAACCTAATTTGGAAACGGCTAAAGATTACCTCCAATCAAGGCAATTTTTATGGAATAGCGGAATGTTTATATTTAAAGCACAGCGTTATTTAGATGAGTTAGAAAAATATTGTCCTGAAATCTTAACACATTGCAAACTTGCATTATGCCATCAATCTATTGATTTGGATTTCATTCGTTTGGATAAAACAGAATTTGAAAAATGTCCCTCTAATTCTATTGATTATGCTGTGATGGAACATACACAAGATGCTGTTGTAGTGCCAATGGATGCACAATGGAGTGATGTAGGAAGTTGGTTATCACTATGGGAAATGAGTAAAAAAGATGATAGCAACAATGTTATTCAAGGCGATGTCATTGCTATAAATACCAATGATAGTTATATCCGCTCCGAAAATAAATTGGTGGCTACGGTTGGGATTAACAATTTAATTATTATTGAGACCAAAGATGCGGTATTGGTCATGCATAAAGAGCAATCTCAAGACGTCAAACAAGTTATTGAAAAATTAAAACAGAGTGATCGTATCGAATATCGCGATAATCGCGAATCCTACCGACCATGGGGTAAAACAGATTTAATTGATAGTGATAAATTTTATAAAGTAAGAAATACCAAAGTTAAACCTGGTGGTAAAATATCATTACAGTTGCATCACCATCGTTCTGAACATTGGGTCGTAGTGTCGGGAACTGCTAAAGTCACAATTGGTAGAAAATCTCAATTGTTGATCGAAAATCAGTCTGTTTATATCCCTTTGGGGCAAAAACATGCGATTGAAAATATCGGTAAAATTGATCTTGAATTGATTGAAATTCAATCCGGTCGATATTTATGTGATGATGATATCATTCGATTTGAAGATTTTTATTAATAAGTTTATATATGGAATGTCAAAAATGAATACTCATGAGGAACTAACTTGTTTTAAAGCATATGATATCCGAGGAAAGTTGGGTATACAGTTAAATGAAGATATTGCTTATCGCATTGGACGTGCTTATGGCGAATATTTACAGGCCAAAAAAGTTGTAGTTGGTAGTGATGTACGTTTGACTAGTGAATCGTTAAAAATGGCATTAGCGAAAGGTCTACAAGATGCAGGCGTCGATGTTATTGATATTGGGCAAGTTGGTACTGAAGAGGTCTACTTTGCAACTTTTTATTTGGGGGTTGACGGTGGTATTGAAGTAACGGCAAGTCATAATCCAATTGATTATAATGGGATGAAACTAGTGCGCGAAAATGCTAAACCTATTAGTGGTGATACAGGATTAAATGAGATACGTGCATTAGCTGAAAAAGGGCGATTTATCAATGTTGTTACAAGAGGAAAGTATCAAAAAATTGATATTATTAAACCTTATATCGATCACTTGATGAGTTATATTAAACGAGATAATTTAAATAAAAAGCTAAAATTAGTTATCAATTCAGGGAATGGTGTAGCAGGCCATGTGATCGATGCTATTGAACAACGTTTTAAGCTAGAAAATATACCTATTGAATTTATAAAAGTTCATCATGAACCTAATGGGCATTTTCCTCATGGTATTCCTAATCCATTATTACCTGAATGTCGCGAAGATACTCGGCAAGCTGTGATCAATAACAATGCAGATATGGGCATTGCTTTTGACGGCGATTTTGACAGATGTTTCTTATTTGACGAAAAAGGGCAGTTTATTGAAGGTTATTACATAGTTGGTTTATTAGCAGAATCATTTTTATTAAAAGAGCATGGTGCAAAGATTATCCATGATCCAAGATTAACATGGAATACAATTGAAGTTGTTGAAAAAAATGGTGGTATACCCATTCAATCAAAAACAGGCCATGCTTTTATAAAAGAAAGAATGCGCACGGAAGATGCTATTTATGGTGGAGAAATGAGCGCACATCACTATTTTCGTGATTTTGCTTACTGTGATAGTGGTATGATCCCTTGGTTATTAGTAACTGAATTATTATGTGTAAAAAAACAACCATTGAGTTTGTTAGTTAATCAACGTATTAAAGCTTATCCTGTTTCAGGTGAAATCAATAGAGTTTTAACCAATCCAGATCAAGCCATTGAATTGGTGAAACAGCAATTTTTATCTGTACCTCATACTATTGATATGACTGATGGGTTAAGTATGGATTTTGCTGATTGGCGATTTAATCTTCGAGTTTCCAATACTGAACCTGTTGTTCGACTAAATGTAGAAGCACGTGGAAATAAGCAATTAATGGAAGAAAAACTCCAACAACTTTTATCGTTAATGTAATTTTTAACGCAAGGTAACTAAAATGAAAATCTTAATAACTGGTGGTGCTGGTTTCATTGGTTCAGCCGTCGTACGTTATGTTTTACAAAAAACAGATGATAAGGTTGTAGTGGTTGATAAGCTTACTTATGCAGGCAATTTAGCCTCTTTGAAGCAATTTCAAGGTAACGATCGTTTTCAATTTGCACACGTTGATATTTGTCATCTTGAACAGTTAAAAAAGATTTTCGAACAATTCCAGCCAGATGCTGTTATGCACTTAGCAGCAGAAAGTCATGTAGATCGCTCTATTGATGGTCCAGATGCGTTTATACAAACCAATATTATTGGTACTTATAATATGCTTGAGGCAGCTCGTAGCTATTTTCACACTTTGGATCCGAGTAAAAAAGCGTTATTTCGATTCCATCACATATCCACCGACGAGGTATATGGTGATTTACATGGTACAACAGACTTATTTACTGAAACGACGCCTTATGCACCGAGTAGTCCTTATTCAGCTTCAAAAGCATCTGGTGATCATTTAGTGCGTGCTTGGTTACGTACATATAGTTTACCGACAATTGTCACAAATTGTTCCAATAATTACGGACCTTACCATTTTCCTGAAAAATTAATTCCGTTGACCATCCTAAATGCTTTACAAGGAAAACCTTTACCTGTTTATGGTGATGGTCAACAGATTCGCGACTGGTTATATGTTGATGATCATGCTCGTGCATTATATATGGTTGTTACTAAGGGAGAAATTGGTGAAACTTACAATATTGGTGGTCATAATGAACAAAAGAATATTGATGTGGTTAAATCAATTTGTTCGTTATTAGATGAATTATGTCCAAAACATCCGAATAATATTAACAGCTATCATGAGCTTATTACATTCGTCACCGATAGACCTGGTCACGATGCACGTTATGCTATTGACGCCACAAAGATTCATCAAGAATTAAATTGGATGCCAGAGGAAACCTTCGAAACCGGATTACGTAAAACAGTAGAATGGTTTCTCAATAATCAAGATTGGTGGCAGGCTATTTTAGATGGATCGTATAGGAATATCACATTAGATTAAAGTAATATTGGAGGTATTTAATGAAAGGGATAGTTTCGGCCGGTGGTACTGGAACCCGCTTGCATCCGATAACGAGAGGTACTTCTAAGCAACTACTGCCAATATATGATAAGCCGATAGTATATTATCCAATATCATTTTTAATGTTATCAGGAATCCGAGATATATTAATTATTTCTACACCCGATGATATTGACGGTTTTAAACGCCTTTTAGGTAATGGTGGTGAATTTGGGGTTAATTTTAATTATGTTTAACCTAGCCCAGATGGTTTAGCTCAAACTTTCATCTTAGGGGAAGAATTTATCGATAGAGATAATTGTAGTTTGGTATTAGATGATAATATTTATTTTGGGCAAAGTTTTGGTAAAAAACTTCTTCAAGCTGCTAATAGAAAAGAAGGTGCGACTATATTTGGCTATCAAGTCACCGATCCTCAACGTTTTGGGGTAGTTGAGTTTGATAAAAATTTCAAGGCACTTTCTATTGAGGAAAAACCAGCAAAACCAAAATCAAACTGGGCTGTTACTGGATTATATTTCTATGATAATCAAGTTGTAGATTTAGCTAAACAGGTTAAACCATCAGCCAGAGACGAACTAGAAATTAGCACCCTAAATCAAATGTATCTTGAGGAAGATCAATTAAATGTTGAAATGCTAGACCGAGGATTTGCTTGGTTAGACACCGGTACACACGATAGCCTGATCGAAGTGTCCCAATTTATTCATACAGTTGAAAAACGCCAGGGAATGAAAATCGCCTGTTTAGAAGAAATAGCATTTAATAATAAAT
Source organism: Frischella japonica (assembly GCF_014489845.1). GTDB lineage: Bacteria > Pseudomonadota > Gammaproteobacteria > Enterobacterales > Orbaceae > Frischella > Frischella japonica. Next base: position 113,565 of record NZ_JABURY010000018.1, on the reverse strand, counting down.
GGTTAAATCAAGATCAGCTAAGGGATGCAGCTAATAGACTCAATAAAATTGAATATGGTCAATATCTATATAGATTGTTAGGAGAATAAAACTAATGCAAGTTATAGATACCGCAATTGCAGATGTTAAGATAATTCAGCCAAAAGTTTTTGGTGATGAGCGAGGTTTTTTTTAGAAACATTTGAAAAACGTCGCTATCAAAAAATGTTGAATATAGATTACGATTTTGTTCAGGACAATCATTCCCGATCACGAAAAAATGTATTAAGTGGATTGCATTTTCAAAAAAGAATCCTCAAGATAAATTAGTTCAAGTCGTTAGAGGTGAAGTTTTCGGCGTTGCTGTCGATATTCTTAAAGATTAACCAACATACGCCACATTGATAGGAGTAAATTTGTTTGAAAATAATAAAACGCAATTTTGGATTCCACCAGGATTAGCCATGGGTTTGTCGTTATTTCTGATATTGCTGATTTTGAATATAAATGTACTGATTACTATAATCCCCATGATGAAGGTTGTTTATTGTGGAATGATCCAACAGTTAATATTAACTGGCCGATGTTAAGTCCATTATTATCGGATAAAGATAAACTTGGAAAATTATTAGGAGAATTGTAGTGAAAGTTTTATTAACTGGTGCCAATGGTCAATTAGGACGTTGTTTCCAGGATATAGTTCCTAATGAATGGCAATTAATAGCAGCTGATCATGACGTATTAGATATTACTAATACAGAACACGTTGAATCTTTTGTGAAACAATATCAACCTGATGTTATTGTTAATGCAGCTGCTTATACAGCAGTTGATAAAGCTGAATCAGAAGCGGTAATTGCCAGAAAAATTAATGCACAAGGTCCTTATAATCTTGCGGTTGCTGCTAATAAAAATAATGCGCGTTTTTATCATATTTCAACTGACTATGTTTTTGATGGTGAAAAAACTAAGCCGTATCTGACCACAGACCAAACAAATCCTCTTGGTGTGTATGGTAAAACCAAGTTGCAGGGTGAACAATTATGTTTAAAAGTTAATCCGAATGTAACCATAATCCGTACTGCGTGGGTATTTAGCCAATATGGCAACAATTTTGTCAAAACGATGCTTCGACTGGCTAAAGAACGAAGTGAATTAAAAATTGTTAATGATCAAATTGGTTGTCCTACTTATGCCGGTGATTTAGCATATTGCATTATTCAGTTAATTAAACAAAATAATATACCTGGGATTTATCATTATTGTGGTGATGAGGTAATGAGTTGGTTTGATTTTGCAAAACTAATCATTTCCAAAGCTTATGAGTTGAATATGATTCCAAAATTACCAAAATTATCTGCTTTAAGCTCGTATGAATATCCAGCACTAGTTAAAAGACCTGCATATTCAGTGTTAGATAAAAAAATATCAGTAACTATAATTATATACCAGGTAAACTGGATAATACGCTAAATAAAATCGTTACAATGTTAATGTTATCACTGTAAATAAACATTTTAGTAGCTAAGAAGTATTGAAATTAAAACTCTGTGTTGAGGTTATAATATGTTAAAAAATAAAGTTTCACGTTTTGCTATGCCTACTTTTGCGGTTTTCAAAATGTTACTTGACATAGCAGTTATTATTATTAGTTTTATTATAACAAATTATTTATTCGATAAATATGATCAAAAAATTGATGGCAATTTTTGTTTAATGGTTGTTATCTTTTTTTTAGTTATTGCTAATATGCGAGATTTTTACTATTCATTATTCGCTAGTAAACTCAAAGAGTTATTTATTGATTTACTAAAAATATGGTGTTTTAGTTTTTGGGGGGCTTTCGTTTTTTATAAAAGTGTGACTATTTTTTCTATATCGTATGAAATTCTAATTATTTGGTTCCTAATTGCCGTCATCATTTATTATATTATTCATTTTTTATTTGAATTGTATTTAAATAATAGAATTAATCAAAAAGTATTAAATGTAACTTTTGTTGGTAGTAGAGCACAAAGAAGATTATTATCTTTAAACTTAAAAAAAATACCATGGACCAAATATAACATTACGAGATATTATGAAGAAAATATATATTCTTGTAATGATTCTAATTGTAAAGGTGATTTACAACAATTATTACAAGATGCAAAAAAAGGCGTATTTGATCAAATTTTTATAGCTGATTCTATTGAACACCACAAGATTTTCGTCGATTTAGTCAGAAAACTGGCAGATACAACTTGTACTGTTATTTTCTTACCTGATATTTTTACTTTTGATTTATTAAGATCAAGAATTCACACTATTAACAATATTCCAATTGTCTCTATTTATGATACTCCACTTAAAGGATTTAACGTATTGTTGAAAAGAATTGAAGATATTATAGGGTCTATTATCATATTAACAATCATTTCGCCGCTTCTGTTCATTATTGCAATTCTCGTTAAGTTGACGTCAAAAGGTCCTGTGTTATTTAAGCAAGATCGCTATGGAGTGAATGGAAGAATTATCAAAGTATGGAAATTTCGGTCAATGAAAGTGATGGAGAATGACCATCAAGTTAAACAAGCGACGAAAAATGATCCAAGATTAACTAAAATTGGTGCTTTTTTACGTCGAACCTCTTTAGATGAGTTACCGCAATTCTTTAATGTATTATTTGGTGATATGTCAATTGTGGGACCAAGGCCGCATGCTGTTATTCACAATGAACAATATCGTACGGAAATTTTAGGTTATATGTTAAGACATAAAGTAAAACCGGGTATAACTGGATGGGCTCAAATCAATGGTTACCGTGGTGAAACAGACACTTTAGATAAAATGGAAAAACGGATAAAATATGATTTAGAATATATTCAGAATTGGAGTTTAAATTTAGACATAAGAATAATTTTGCTCACAATTATAAAAGGTTTTACAGGGAAAACAGCATATTAAAACGTGTGACAATTTCATTGTTAAAGTGATTTTGTATCCTATTTTAAGGTTAAAGTATCAATCATGAAAAAAAATGTATTAGTCCTACTCTCACAAGGTTGTGAAGAGACAGAAGCAGTAACAACAATCGATTTACTAACCCGCGCAGGTATTGAAGTGACCTATGCTAGCATTACTGACGAACGTGAAATACGTTGTTCGCGTGGTGTCGTAATTTTAGCGCAAAAAACCTTTTCCGAAATTAAGGATCAAGTGTTTGATGTGCTGGTATTACCGGGTGGTTTGAAAGGTGCGGAGAATTTTCGTGATAGCCCCACTGTAATCGAAAAATTAAAACAAACTCATGCGCTAGGCAAAATCATAGCGGCAATTTGTGCTACACCGGCAATGGTTTTACAACATCATAATTTATTTCCGAAAGCAGCTATGACGGGCTATCCTAGTACTAAAGCTGCATTTAAAAACTGGCGAGATGATCGTGTTTATTATGACGAAACCTATCGAATTTTAACAAGCCAAGGTCCTGCAACATCGATTGATTTTGCATTAAAAATTATCACTGTTCTATTAGGTCAATCAACAGCGCATAGAGTAGCAACTGAATTAGTGCTTCCTATTGGTATTAATGATTATACTCATTAGTTTCACACATTTTTAGCCGATTGTGTTGTGGATCTTACGATCCACTACAGTTCTTATTGCATATCTTACTCACCCATATCATCACATTATTTGTTTGTCATTATTTATATAATCTTTGCCTCTTATATCTTGTACCGTTATTGACTTATTAATAAAAACAAGAATAATTCTCGTTTCTATTATATAAATAATACTTATTTTTATTTGGTGTCATAATGAATAAATTCCCTTCACTTTCTTTGTTTGTTATTAGCCTTGGCTTGGCATCTGCTCCAGTCATGGCTGAACAAGAAGAAATGCAAGCAGACGTAGCAGAGCAATCGAAAAAAGAAAAAGAGGAGGACATTAAGGATGTAATGGTTGTTAATGCCTCAATTAATGAGGTGGTAAAACCTGAAATGATTACGTCTGAGGACATCAAAAACAATACTATTGGCAATGGTAATATTACTGATTTGATAAGAACCTTGCCTGCCGTACAAATGTCAAATGGTGGGATGAGTGGTAACCAACAAGGGGAAATCAAACCGACCAAAATGACAATTCGGGGAGCTAATAGTTACCAAAATAATTTTATGCTCGATGGTATCAGTTTTAATAATGATTTTGATCCATCAAGTGATGGTAATGGTGTGACTGCTACAACGATCGAATCAAGTGAACAGGGTTATTATATCGATAGCCGACTAATCGATAATATTAAAGTATATGATAATAACATTCCCGTAGAATATGGTAATTTTACCGGCGGTGTTGTTGATATCACCAGTAAACGTTGGCGTTATCATAATGGTGGAAGCGTTTTCTATAGCACTACCCGTTCGGGTTGGAATCAAGTGCATTATGATCACCAAATCAAGTTTAGTACTGCCAACAATGATAATAGCCGTCCTAGTCGTTTTCAGCCTCATTATAAAAAAAATAGCTTCGGCGGCTGGTTTGAGTCTGGCATTACCGACACATTAGGGATTGTATTTTCTGCCTCCCATCGTGAATCTGATATTTCGGCGGTCAAGTTTCAAGGGCTATCACCAGAACTAGATGAAAATAATAATATTGTCATCACAAATAAACCTTATCAAGGCTTTAAAAATCAAACTCGAGATGCCGATAATTTTTCTGGCAAGCTTAGCTGGTACATGACTGAAAATACCAATGCAGATTTATCAATTAACTATTCGAAACATAAAGATTATTCATTTTCACCTAAAGAAGACCACTCAGGTAACCAAACAGATCATACTGGTATTGGTGGGATGTTTGAATTAACCAGTAATTTTGATATGGCAGAGTTATCAATAAATGCCGGTTATCAGCAATTACAAGATAAGCGTACCAGCGATCAAAACTACTTTATTGGATTTAATGATTATTCACAATATCCAAGTGCAAGTTATAATTCTGGTGGAATAGGGGATTTAAAAACAACTCAAAAAAGCACTAATTTAAAGACTAAACTACAGTTTCGTCCAATACAGCTATCTGGGACAATTCATGAGCCAAAACTAGGACTAGAATATAGTAAAACTAAAGGAATTTATCAGCGGGATAAAGATTATTATCGTTATAATTTTTATTATTTAAACATGGGACCGTGGATGAATGATTACTGGTCTACATCCGTTTTTGAAGCGGGTCGCCATTCCGCTAGTTATACGAATTATGCAGCATACGTTGATGATACGATCAAATATCATCGTTTGACTTTACGACCAGGGATTCGCATGGATTATGATGATTTTGTTAAAGAAGCTAATTTTGCACCTCGTATCACAGCATCTTATGATGTATTAGGTGATGGGAAAACCAATATTATTGCTGGTTATAATCGCTATTATGGACGCAATATGTTGATATATGCATTATATGGTGCTCAAAATGCAGGTCTAAAAAATTGTACGGGTTATATGGATATTGATGATTGTGCACCAGGAACAGAAATAGATGAAAATTGGCAACATCAAAGTGATTTTGAAGGGTTAAATTCATTATCAACACCATATAGTGATGAGTTCAGTTTAGGCTTAGAACAAGTTGTTCTTAATACACTTTGGAAATTCCAATATGTCTATCGTAAAGGACGTAATGAAGTAATAAGCCGACCAAAAATAGATAATTCAGTGGTGAAAATTTTTGATAATTCAGGTGAAAGTTCACACAATAGCTTTTCAATTAGTATGAGTAATCCTGAACCGTGGATGTTAGGAACTACAGAAAACACGCTGACAAGTTCAATTATTTGGGAAAAAAATGAAAGTAACAAACCTAAAAATGGATATGCAAGTTATGATCCTTCAGGAAGAGTTAGTAAAGATTATGTTTACTACAATGGTAAAGTCATTAAAGCATCAAAGTTGCCGGCAACCGATTTTAATTTGCCATTACGTTTAAATGTCGAATTAAAAACTCAGATTCCTGATTGGGGATTATCCGTTTATAATTTATTAGAATGGCATGGACGACGTTATCAAGCTGTTCGTTATGACAACAAATATTATAATGATAGAGAACATGGTCAAATGGCACGATATGAACGTGAAGATTTTGCTAGCACTTTACGTTGGGATATGAAAGTTTCTTGGGCACCTTCATTTGCTTATGGTGGAAGCGTTTCACTTGAAATCGATAATGTTTTGAATAAAAAAAATGTAACTGATCGTTATGCATATTATAACTCAAATAGAGAAATGATCATTGCTAATTCCTATGATGTCGGTAGACAATTTTGGCTACAACTCAATTATGATTTTTAATTTTCTAGATCAACATGCAAAAATTTAAACAATTTCTTTATTTAATTAAACCTTTTTGGTTTTCATCCCAAGCGATAATAGCTTGGGTATTACTGATTGCCACTTTAGCACTAAGTTTAAGTACTACATGGCTAAATGTTTTATTGGCTGATTGGAATGGTCAATTTTATAACGCGTTACAATTGTTAGATAGTAAAACTATAATCAATTTATTGTGGCAATTTTCTCTATTAGTTGTGGCATTGATTTTGTTAGTAGTATTTGCTGACTTTCTGCGTAAAAAACTACAAATTAAATGGCGTGACGCCATGACGCAATTTATCACCGCCAAGTGGTTAGCTCATAACGGACAATATTATCATTTAACCTTGCAAGGGAAAATGCCCGATAATCCTGACCAGCGGATTGCTGAAGATGTCAATTTATTAATTAGTCAAAGTTTAGAATTATTAATCTCTTTTTTGACTTCAACGCTAACTTTTTTTTCGTTTGCGACCATCTTATGGCAATTATCTGGTGCATTACAGTTTACCGTTTTTTCTTCGGATATTTCGATACCTGGTTATATGTTTTTTGTTTGCATAGTTTATGTATTTGTTGGATCATTATGTACCCATTTTATTGGTCGCAAATTACATCCCATCAATATTGAACAACAAAAAAATGAAGCGAATTTTCGTAGTGATTTAATCCGCTGTCGTGATAATGGTGATAGTATTGCTGGACAACATGGCGAAAGTGTCGAACAAGAACGCTTACAGATAACGTTTTCGGCAGTCGTACGCAACTGGCATCGTTTGATTGGTAAAGAGCGTAATCTGCTGTTTTTTATAAATGGCTTTAGTCAAATATCTAGCTTAGCGCCTATCTTTTTTGCTTTGCCGAAATTTATTAGCGGAGCCATACAGTTAGGTGGTTTGATGCAAATTCGGATTGCATTTATGCAACTTAATAGTGCCTTGAGCTGGTTTATCTTTAGTTATAAAAATATTGCGGTTTGGCAAGCTACTGTTACTCGTCTTTATCATTTTATGCAGTTATTAGAGGAACCGATTGATAATTCAATTAACCCGACAACAGACAATCAACCAACCAAATTAGCGGTTAATCATTTAGCTATCAGCGTGGCTAGCAAAGAGCAGCCAATTTTAACTACGTCTTTTACCGTTAAAACAGGGCAAATCGTTATGATTAAAGGACGCTCTGGTATAGGAAAGTCAACATTGTTAAAATGTTTGGCCGGTTTTTGGCAAGATTATACGGGAGAGATTATTCGTACTTCTGATTTTATATGGTTACCGCAAAAAGTTTGGATAGGTGAAGGAAAATTAGCTGATTTAGTGAGTTACCCACAACCATCAATCAAGTATCAGCAAGATCAAATCGCTTTAGTACTTGATCAGGTGGGATTGTCGCAACTTAAATCAGATTTACAACGCACAGCAGACTGGCAAATAATTCTATCAGGCGGAGAACAGCAACGATTATTATTTGCACGTTTATTACTGCAAAGACCTGCCCTAATGTTACTTGATGAAACTACAGCCAGTTTAGATATTGAAAGTGCAAAACAATTAATTTTGTTATTAAAAACTGAGTTATCGAACAGTGCGATGGTTTTTATCTCTCACCAAAATGAATTACAAACATTGGCTGATACCATTATTGATATAGATACGAGTACAGGAAATCAGAAATGAGAAAAATCACTTTTCTATTAATTATGACATTACTGGTTGCGTGTACAAACCAGCAGACAAACCTACAAAATCCAAAAGTTTCACAATTTACCTTAGATAATGGATTAGATGTGGTGTTTTTCCCACGTGAAAAAGAGGGGCTTGAAATGCGCTTAGTGGTTCATAGCGGATCATTACAAGAAGATGAGCAACAACTTGGATTAGCGCATTTTGTGGAACATATGGCATTTAAAGGTACTCAACATTTTCCCGATAAAAGTAGTTTCAAACGTTTAGAAAAATATGGTATTACCTTAGGCTCGCATATTAATGCAGTCACTGGTTTTAATGCAACCACTTATAAATTATCTTTACCGGATGATGGTAAAGCAATCAATCTTGGTTTGCGAGTTTTGTCTGATTGGGCTTATCATATTGCATTTAATCAACAAGATTTTGATAGTGAACGTGATGTCATCATTGAAGAGTGGCGGTTACGTCAAGGCGTTGCTTACCGCATCAATAGTCAGTTGGAAAATTTGCGTTATCAAGGTAGCCTTTATGCAGATCGTAACCCAATAGGAAAACTATCAATTATTAAAACAGGCCCCTTAGAACAGGCTAAACGTTTTTATCAACAATGGTACCAACCACAAAGAATGAGTTTAGTTATTGTGGGTTCATTTGATCAACAATCAATGAAACAGGCGATTGAAAAATTATTTGGTCAACAAGCTAGAGGTGATACACCCCAAGATATTCCAACATTACGTTATTACAAGCCACAAAGCGCCCCATTAATTGAAACGATTTTCGATCAAGAGCAAGGGCAACGTATGATTCAAGTGATGTTACAAAAAAACTTGCCACAAGCTTTAAATACTCAAACAGGTTTTAAAGACGATGTGATTGATCAACTATGGCTATATATATTAAATCAGCGTTTTAGTTTACTAGTTGAACAGCAGAAAATTCAAGCAATGCAAGGACAAGATAAAAGCGTATTACTAGATCAACAAAGACAACAGTATACCTTTTTCGCTGTTCCTAAACAGGATGATTATTTAGAAGCAACGCAGCTATTATTTACAGAATTGCAACGGCTAGCAGCTGTACCAGTATCTGATGCGGAATTATTTGAAGCTAAGCAGGCAATAACCAGTCAGTTATCTCAGCAAGCACTAAACGAAATCAATTATAGTAATACTTATCAGGCTGATCAGATCGCTACAGCATTACAGTATCATTTGCCAATCATCAGTAAAAAACAACAATGGCGCATGACTAATGATATATTTAATCGTATTAGTGCCCAACAATTACAAAAAATTGTGGCAGAAAGATTAGCCACCAGTGAGCTTCGGGTAGCGATTATTGGGCCTGAAACTGATAAACAAGTGATTACAAAACAAGCTGTTCTTACCGCATGGGATTCCATTCGGGCTAACCAAAATTTAACGGTTTTCCCTTATCAGAAAAAGCCAATTCAATTGGCGATTACACCAATTTCTACGGGTAAAATAATTGCTTCGCAAACGATAGGAGCAATAAATAGTGAACACCTGCAGTTAACAAATGGTATGCAGGTCATTTTACATTCTGATAATAAGCTGAGTGATAATGTGCAGATTAAGTTGCGCGTGCCAGGCGGACAATCGATTGACAGCAAAGATCAACTTGGATTAGTTGCATGGTCACAACTTATTGCCAATTCTTCAACTAATGAAAGTGTTAATGTCATGCAGCTCAAACAACGTCAAATTGAATTAACTCCTTATACCGAACTGTTGTATCACGGTTATGAGGGGAGTGCGCCAGCAGATCAATTAGAAACCTTATTTAAGCTATTATATATGAAATTAATGGCGGCTAAATTTGATGAAAATAAATTGATATCAGCAAAACAAAATGCCCAGTTAAGTCGAGCTCATCAACCTGTTGAGCGGCACTTTCTTGATTTTATTCATCAAAAATCATTCCATCATAGTGAACGTTTAACGGTTGATCCTAAAGGCTCTTGGCAAAACTTCAATCTTGATCAATTGAAAAAACAATATCACCAGTTGTATGCTAATCCTGCCGCGATGACGGTCGTCATTGCTGGCAATTTTGATAGTAATAAGGTTAAACAATTGATAACAACTTGGTTAGCTGGTATTCATCAAATAGATCAGGCAAATGCGGTTACAAAATGGCATGATAATCATATTACGCCAATTCATGATGTTTTACGAGTTGATTATCCTTATGGTACTAGTAATAAAACCATGGTTAGTATGCTTTATTCGACCGATGCAAAATGGCAAATGTCTGATCAACTAGCTTTAGCATTGTTAGATAATATTATCAATGTACGCTTAAGAACGATTATACGAGAACAGCATTCTGGCGTATATACGATTGTATTTTCAGAACAGTTAATTAAACGTCCTACAGCTTATTATTTAGCACGTTTAAATTTCACAACCGATCCTAAACGGGCAACGCAGATAACGGAATTAGTCAACAAAACGATGGATAATATTCGGCATTATGGTGTAAGTAGCGAAGAGTTAGCTCAAGCTAAACAAGCATGGTTGGTTAACCATAAACAAATGGTTAAAAGTGCACAATATTGGGTGAATGCGATCGCACAGGTAGCAACAGATGATCAGGATTATGATCAATTAGTTAATCAGCCAGAGTATATTAAGTCAATTAAATTAGAAAAAGTGAATCAACTTGCGAATCAATTTATTGGCAAGAATATAAAACAATTTCGTCTACTTCCAAGTGCCGAAATTAAATAGCTTACATAAAGCTATAACAGCTAACTTTTGTTAGCTGTTTTATTTATTTCTTAATCTATTTTTAATATAGCGCTATAAGTCGAATTTACTGTCTAAATACTTTTACATTAGTGTAGCCTTGTTCGATTAAATACAGTGCTTGTAATTTACTCATTACGCCACGTTCACAATATAAAAGATATTGTTTATGATGGTCTAAATTGCCAAACTGGGTTGATAATTTGTAAAAAGGAATGGATTGAATATCAACACCTTCCATTTGTAACGGTTTATCTTCCTGCTCATCGGGAGAACGGATATCTATGATAATATTATTTTCATCAAAGTCAGATACCGTTTCTACAGATCGAATAGTGTTATCAGTTTGTTTAGCGATTTCACGAATATCAATATTTTCCGCTTCACTGATGGCTTTATCTAAAATCGCAAAGTCAAAGTGGGATTCCTCAGCTTCAATTTTTTCTTTAATCGCTTTAACGGTCGGATTTTTCGAAATGACACCACAAAATTCAGGCATGGTTTTTGCGATATCTTCGGTACCAATTTGTCGCGCTAATTTGATAATTTGCTCTTTATCATGAGTAATTAATGGTCGTAGAATCAAAGTATCGGTTGCATTATCAATTAAACGTAGGTTGGTTAACGTTTGGCTTGAAACCTGACCTAATGCTTCGCCGGTTACCAGTGCCTGTACACCATATTTTTCAGCAATGCTAGATGCCGCCCTAACCATCATCCGTTTTAAGATAACACCCATTTGCCCATCATCAATTTTTTCTAAAATCTCACCCACCACATCCGCAAAATTTATAGCAATAAAACGTACTTTATGAGAGCGACCAAAACGATGCCACAGATAATGTGCCATTTGTTTTACACCAATCTCATGACTGGCGCCACCTAAGTTAAAGAAACAATAATGTACTCTTGAACCTCGACGGATTAACATATAACTTGATACGCCTGAGTCAAATCCTCCAGAAATTAGCGATAATACATCTTCTTGAGTGCCAATTGGAAATCCGCCAATGCCTGCGTACCGCCCTTTCACTAATAGCAATTTATCGTTTTCAATTTCTAAATGAACAGTCACATCAGGTTTAGTTAATTTGACTTTAGCGCTCTCAACCGACTGATTCAAACCACCACCAACATAACGTTCAACTTCAATTGAACTAAAATCGTGTTTACCTCGACGCTTGACACGAACACAGAAGGTTTTATTTTCAATCAATGGGGCATAATAATCCCGCGATTTTAGATAAATATCATGTACATCAGTGAAAGGTAATTCATCAACAGCTAAAATATGATGAATTCCAGGAATACGTGAAAGCGCATCTAAAATAGCGGGTTCTTCATGAGTATTCTTTGCTCTGACTTCGATATAGTCCCAATGACGAACCACAGCTACCGCAAAGTCATGTGTCAAAATATTACGAATATTACTGGTTAAAATCTTAATAAATCGTAAACGGACAGAATCACTCTTAATGGTGATTTCAGGAAAAAGTTTAATAATAAATTTCATTTGTATTACCACTGCATAAAAAATTCGCGACATTATACCGATTTATTACAGAAATGCGTACTATAGATTAAGCAAATAACAATAAAATATAAAAATTTGCTTGCTTGTTTGGTCAGCTTTCGCTAATATTTCGCATCAATATTTTTATTTTCCTTTTATCAAAGTTGTTAAAGCTTAAAAAAGGACAATCAAATTAGCTGTGGGTTAATATGTACGGAATTTTAATCGTTGTATATTTAGTTATTGCAGTCGCAATTGTTGCCTTAGTTCTAATCCAAAAAGGTAAAGGTGCGGATATGGGAGCTTCATTCGGCGCTGGTGCATCTGCAACACTATTTGGTTCAGCTGGCACCGGGAATTTTCTGACCCGTACGACAACGATTTTAGGTATTTTATTTTTTATTCTTAGTATTGTATTAGCTAATCTTGATAGTAAAAATGATGCTGGCAAAACCTTTTATAATATTGGGGATGATACACCTGTTGCAACGCAACAAACTGAGGATGGTCAGAAGCCTGTCACAACTGATTCGCTTATTCATCAAGAACAAGTCAATCCAGTTTCTGATATTCCTGAATAAATTTTAGATGCCGTGGTGGTGAAATTGGTAGACACGCTATCTTGAGGGGGTAGTGCTCTAAGGGCATGCGGGTTCAAGTCCCGCCCACGGCACCAATTCAATAATCAGTAATATTCTTCAAAATCCTTTAAACCACATCAAAACTAGTACGAATATATTTTACTATTCTGCAAGTATCAGTAAGACATATTTGAATTGATATTTTGGGAGACTACATTAAGGACTACGCGGACATAGTCCCATAATTTCATAGCCACCAAAAGGTGAAAGTATGCCTAAAAAAAGCTCCAATGACTGATACACAAATTAAGAACGCCAAGCCACAAAGTAAGGATTATCCTATTTATGATGGTAGTGGTTTGCTTTTTCTTATCAAGTCTACAGGTACAAAAATATGGCAATTTAGCTATAACACCCTTAAACTCCAAAAAATATCTTTATCATGCATATATTGAGTATGTCCGAAATTCAGTGCTTAATAATCCCATTTTCACTAAATGGTTTTGGCACATCATTAGATTAGGCTATAAATGAAAACCAAAAGTCTTATATTAAAAAAACGTACTAATACTGGGATGAATCAAATTTACAAATAAATTGAGACATGAATAAAGATTGGCTATCATGAACTAAAGATTTTATAAAATAACCTTCATTTTACGGTAAAGATAAATTCTTTATTAAATGTAACCTTTACTTTATGGTGATTAAATAATATCATTTAACTCAATTTTTAAAAAATGAGTTAAATATGAGAATATCACACGCTAAATCATTAAAAGAAATGATTAAAGTTATTCATTCTATAGATTTAATTAAGGTTTTAGGTAAATTTAAGGAAACTGATGTAAAAGGTCGGTATCTCCATTGGAATGACTTTAAATATAAAAAAAATGATGAAGATATTGATATTGATTTAGCATGGGCTGCGACTAAAATTTCTAGGTTACAGTCAAGTAAAAAAATTAATATAGGTGAATATCAATTTAGCTTTTGTGTTCCTGATTCTTTACAAAGAGATCTCCACACAATAGATAAAAAATCCAGTGGTTATATAGGGACGAATAATCCTGAATCGATGGATGGAGTTAATAATAAATATTTAGTTCATTCTTTAATTATGGAAGAAGCTATTTCATCGGCTCAGCTTGAAGGCGCTTCAACAACAAGAAGAATAGCCAAAAAAATGCTTGAATTAGATAGGAAACCAAAAAATAAATCTGAAATTATGATTTTAAATAATTATTTATTAATGAAGAAAGCATTGGAAATGAAAAATGAAAGTTTATCTATTGAGCTAATTCTCAGTTTTCATGAAATAGCAACAACTGGTGCAATAGAAAATAATGCTGTCTGTGGTGAGTTTAGACAAACAGATGATATTTATGTTAGAAACCATTTACAAGAAGTTATTTATACGCCACCTAAAGCAGATAAACTTTATGATTTGATGAGTGATTTATGTAATTTTGTTAATACTCGTCATGATTGTGAAGAAGGCGAGTTTTTTATACATCCAGTAATTAAAGCAATATTGTTACATTTTTTTATTGGCTTTATTCATCCTTTCGGAGATGGAAATGGAAGAACTGCAAGAGCCTTATTTTATTGGTTTATGATGAAGTCTGGTTATTGGTTATTTGAATATACATCAATAAGTAAATTAATTAAAAACGCACCAATACAGTATGCAAAAGCTTATTTATATGTAGAAGATGATGAATTAGATACTACTTATTTTCTATACCACCAAATTGATATTATCATGCGGTCTATCGACGAATTAAATAATTATCTACATAGAAAGCAACGAGAATTAGCCTATTTCTTAACTAGAATTAAAAATTCTAAAATAGCATCAAAGTTAAATTTTAGACAAATTGATATTCTAAAAAAAGCAGCTAAAGAACCGGGTAGGCAATTTATTGCAAAATCGATAAGTATTGAATACAGTGTGTCTGAAAATACAGCAAGATCTGATTTAAAAGGGCTGGAAGATAATGGACTATTATTGCTTATTGGAAACAGCAAAGTTAGAACATATATTTCACCATCTGACTTGTTGGATAACTTATTAGATAATTAATCTCATTATCATAACTATGAGCCGCTATTATTTAGCGGTTTTTTTATTTAGTGAATACGTAAAGTGAACACCAGTAAATAATTAATCCTAAAGTGTTTACCGTCTAAATCCTTTTAGAATAAGGCTTATAAGAAATAATAAATAATGTAAACATTTTTTATAAAATTTAATTTTTATGGAGATAAGGTAAAAGTCTACAATTTTTCAGTTTGATAAATTAGCGCAGTTTTTTAGCGATAAAATATTATAGATTTCTTATGGTTTAAAAATAAGAAAAAGCTTTGGAGTTAAAAGACAATTGATTACAGAACTTGAAAAAATTTAAGCTTTGTCGTTTAAACAGCGTATCTATACTTACATGTTTAGTAAGACCAAAGAGACTAATAAAAGTTTTTGCTTTAATATTGCCTGATGCGGTTTCTAATACAATAGTATTAAGCCCGTAAAGTTATAGCGAAAATAATTGACTCGGTCATATCCAATGACTTTACCGCTTTGACATGACCGAGATGTGTTGCTAATTCATCTAAAAAGCACTAATTTAAAATTAATGAGTTTGCTATTTTTATTTATTTCTGACATTTTTTTATACGCTATAAAATAATGTCAGAATCAGATTGAATAAAGACTATTACACATTAATTAAAAATCGATTTTAGTCGAATTTAACTTTTTTGAGTTTATCACTTAATTTGAGAAAGTATAACTTATTTATCATCTTCATCGTCATCGTCTTCCCACTCGTTTTCATCTTCTTCTTCGTCATCATCATAACCATCATCCGCCCAATCATCGTCGTCATCATCACAATTTTCTTCATCATACACACCTTCAATTGGTGTAAAATCATCATCTTCATTAATGTTACCAGCTAATAACTGAGCAAGAGATGGATAATGTCGAATATCATCCATTAAATAGCAAACCATATAGGCATCTTTTTTATTACACGTGATACCCAATGCATTTAATGCGACATATAAATATTCTCCACCAGCTCTCTTTTCAACATCATTTTGATTAAAAATATGAGCAGCTCGCTCTGCAATGGCTATATAAAGCTTTTCTAAATATTCTCTGCTTTTCAATTTTTCGGCTAATCCGAGTTCATTAAGAATATAAGCCGTTTCTTTGGCTTGATTCGGATTGTCAATATTAATAAGCTGAGCTGCTAAAAACGTGAATGCATATTCATCATTGTCGTCAAATCCCCATTTTGTTAATAATTGAGGTATATGATTTCCTTTTTGCCCATCGAAATCAAATCTAGCTTTATGGCGATTAAGGTAGATTATACTATCTTGCAAGCGACGGTAAGTGACTAAGTATTTTTTATCGTTATAAGCATTGACAAATGCTGCAACTGCACCGACTGGCATACTATCATCACGCATATTCGTCTTTTCATCAGTGTTATTGGTAATGATCTTGGTTAACAATTCATTAATTAAAGGTCGTAAAGACTCATGTTTGACAGCGGCTAGATAAAAGTCTAGCTCATTATCACCTGACACAACTGTATGAGGAACAAATTTACCATCTTTTACTTGACCATAAAAAATACCTTTTCCTTCAATAGCTTCGATATACTGGAAAAAATTTGTATAGTGATTTTCTAAAGTATTTTGTAGGGACTTAGGATCATTAAAATCAACAATAAATTGATTGTCTTGCAAAAGTACACCATCCACTGTTTTTGCAGCAATATCTTCAGCAGTTTCTTCTGTTTCAACACGATCAAATTCAAAACCATTTTGAACCATTTTCATTATTAAACCATTAAAAGCAATGCCTATATCATTTTGATCGGTAAAGGTTTCGATCTGAATATCAGAGTCTAATCCTGATCGCAAAGTTAAACCATTTAATTCTATAAAGCCGGTTTGACCTTTTTTATTTTTATAATATGTACGGGTGATCATTGTTTTCTCCAAATTAATTTTATTATGCAATATCATCTAAACTAATAGATGAATTTTCATGTATAGATCTTAATGCATTAATTAGCTTAACTTCATTAAAATCAATATCGACTGTTTCTAGTACTGGTTCTAAACAGACACTCATCAAACTCTTCAAGTGATTTGGATAATCATAATGGTTTTCTTTGGCATCAAGTAAAAGATATTTTAAAAATGTCTCTTTTCGTTGAATACTGTCTAAAATTTCTGGATCTAAATTTTCAAATCCGTGTTGACCTGCGACACTACAACTACGACTTGCCATGAGTCGAATAGCATTATCATATTTTTGCCATTTTTCTATCAGTTTTGCTATTTGCCCACATTGATAGACTTCATGGTCCATATCTAACACTCGCAATAACTCAATATATTTAGGAATATATTTTTGGTCATACATCGCTAAGGCATATGCAGCATGCAGTGCTTTTGGTGTCTCTTCATCCATCCAAGGTCCTTCTTCATCAATAGCAAGATTGATGTAATCAATAATTTTCTTGTGTAAAGCTGGAAATTTCACTGCAGCTTCAAAAAAGAATAACTCACTACACAATCCAACTTGATAAAATTTATTGTCTTCTTCTTCATGCTGATATTCTTGAAATTCACCGTTTACTATCGAGCCAAAACTCAAAAATTCTTCGATTTCGTCAAAATTGTCGATTAAACGATTAAGGACTCGTCGCATTTGCTCTTTATCATTTAAATTAACACAAATTTCCCAATCATCATCGACATCATCGTACTCATCGTGATCTTCTGCTTCATACTGTTCAAGCTCTTGTTCTAATAAGCGCTCTTCATCATCCATATTCATTAAAATAATTTCAGGATGATAAGTATTATTTTTATAGCCATCTTTATCAGAAATCGTAGGTATGTCCCCATCATAATGCTGAATATATTCCGCTAATACTAAAAATTCATCTAATTCATCGTGGGGAATGGCGGAGCCGGTTATTAACATCAATCCATTTTGGGCTTCTAGCACTAATTCATAGGTTTTTGTTCCTGGAGGGGTTTGCGGAATAGATAACACTTTACACCACAACTCAACATCTTCTGATAATTGTTCGCTTACATCTTGATAGATATTTTTATACTGCTGAAAGTAGTCATTAGCCTTATAATTTTTCACATAAGAGATTGTTATTCGATATCCTAGATTATTTGGTGGGTTTGTTGATAAGCATCCTGTGGCTGATTTCACAAATAGATAGTGCTCATCATCAACTTGTTGATAGCGCATTTTTGCATCAGTAAATATTGTATTATAAGTACTGGGTAGTAAAACATCTAACCCGCTTCCAACCAATACCACATGAAACGGTTTTTTAAATAAACGAAAGCTTTTGTCTAATTCTTTTGACACATTTGACCTCTTTTAATTTTAACATTGGGATTTTCGAAGTTGAACAATTTATGTTCATTAGTTTTTTAATACATACAACAAATCTTGATCTGGATAGGATGCTCCACCACCTTGTGCCACAAAAATATAACCATCATTTGCTATGAAGAGCTGACGTACACCATCATCACCATGGAAACTCGGAAATTGCCACATTTGCCAATCTTGATTTTTTAGATTAAATGTTCCTACGGCTTTTTGATGGGGATCTAATATTATAAGCATATCGTTATGATAATGAATTGGTCCACCTACAGGTACATCAACTACTGTATGGGCATTTGCACCATCTAAATAACATAAACGATAGATGGGGTTTTGTTGTTCATTTTTTGATATTAATTTAAATAAACCATAGACTTGATTATGTCCGTTACATAGTCCCATAATACTAAATGATTGCCAATACTCATCATCATCAAACTCACATACAATATGATCAATTTTCATAGAGCTAAAATTCAATGTCTGAATGATATTATCTCGAGTATAAACCCACAATTGGTCGGTCATTTGAAAACTATCAATAAAACCATTTAGAGTATAGAGTTCTGCGTTTTCAACAATAGAACCCGATAAAAAATCAATAATATTAACTTTAGTACAACGAGCCTCTTGAGTTAAAATTACTAAATGATTATCAACAATATACCCTTTTGCGGTCAATCTACCATATAAACTGACTTTCCATTGTTGCTTGCGTTGTTTTAAACATATCCCTACTAAATTTTTTTGCACAACACAAACAGCGCGATCATTGTGAATATAGATAGGTCCACTCATATCTTGACCTAAACCGACTGACCATAAAACTTTGCCAGATTGCTGATCTATTTCAGCAAAACGGTTTTCTACGCCAGCATAAAGATGTCCGTTATAAGAATAGGGATAACTAATGCCATAACGACCAAATAGTGTCTTACCTGTTATTTTATCTATGCAGTAAGTTCGGTCTATTCCCTTTTCTGTTACATACAAGTAAGAGCTGGTTATCATTAGATGATCTAAAGAATATCGCGGCAATGCTAAACTAGCATAAAGATGTAAATTTGAATTAACTGCTTTATTAGGTGTGTTGAGTGGTTGCCAATTTAATTCAACCGCATGGCTATTGGCTTGCTTATGTTGATTGATAGCAATATTTTCAGCAAATTTTCTTTGTAATGCTAATTTTTCAATTAAATCTTCAGCTGTTTCGCCCAAACTATTCGCAATAAGGGGATTGGCACCATATTCTAATAGTGTTTCTACCAAATTATATTTATCACTATCTGCAAGCGCTAAATGTAACGGAGTATTGCCTTCGTGATCCTGGATATTCGGGTTCGCCTTACCTTTAGCAATTAAATGAATAATGGCATCTTCTAATTCTATATCCATAAATGATGCCGAGCTATCAGCTAAAGTAATGTAGTGAAGTGGTGTGCGCCCTTTATTATCCTTAGCATTAACATCCGCACCTAGAAAATATAATAAGCTTAAAATTTCCGCTTTTTCATAGATTTTATGACGTTGGATATGATGTAATATGGTGGCACCATCATCTTGATAGCGTCGTGTTACATTAGGTCGGCAGCGCAATAAAGAAATTAAAGCGTAATACCGCCTATCTTCACTTGATGATTCATCATATAGGTTATCATCTTCAGGTTTTGCTGAATTATTAGCTGGTATCTGTAATAATGGATGGGCTAATTTTCCCGGATCATCTTTTAAGCTATACCTAGCATAGAACATAATTGGCGTCATACCGTAGATATCAGTACATTCAATATCGGCGCCTGCTTTTTGCAGTAATAAAGCTAAAAAATCTCGGTCGCCAATCACACCAGAAAACCACTTAACTAAAAAATCCCCTTTGGAATCAGGATCTTTAATACCATATTCTGCACGTAATTGAGACCAAAACATTGAACTAGTCTTACTAAGAACGGCATTAAAAAAATTATTAACGCCTAACAACTCATTAAGTTCATCGCCTAACTGCCAAGGCACCCCAGAGCCATTAAACCAAAAATAAAACAATCCGTTACGATGAATATTATTTACAATATTAATTTTGATATTATTTTTTAGCATATAAACGATATTTTCTATCGCAGTTGATTCGTGGGTAGCGCAACAAACATAATGGATCAATGAATTGCCATGTTCATCATAAATAGGACGATCGGGTTTCGATAAAAAACGTTTTATGGCCGGTGAAAAACTTAACATAGCCGATGTTAAAACTGTTTTAATTGGTAGATTATCTTCAAAATCAACATAGAGTTTTTCAACATAATGAATAACATTTGGGCTCATTTCTCTAATGGCATAGTCAAACGCGTTTTCACCACCTCCAAATTTTAATCCTGGGCGTATAATCTCTCCTGTACTATAAATATAGGGATCAGCGCCTGCTGAAAGTAGCTTTTTAATCAAAGGTAAATCATCACCAAAGTGATAAAATGCAAGATGCATTAGTGATAAACCTGAGTTGGGATCTACGCCATCCATCGAAATGCCATTGTCAACGAGATAAATAATAACCGGTTTATTTTTGTGCACCAAACTATCAAAAAGAACTTGACGATCTAAATCTCGTACATTGATTTTGACCAATTCAAGTAATTGTTTTACTAAATTAACTTTCAAATAAGGTAATAAAGCTTCAAAGCCTTCATCATTAGCGAAATCATAATTAACGCTAAGTAAAGTTTGGGTAATATCATCTATTTTTTCACTATAGCGATAGTGGATAACAATAGTCCTTAAATAGGATAACTTATTATTCTCAGCAGTATTAATATAAGGCGTAAGTAATTTGAGCATTTCCTTATGATGATTCATTAATGCAATCTCATATCCATTATCGCAATAATTGGGTATATCGGGCCGTAATCCTACAGACAGATATTGAATAACTGAATTGATATCATTGTTTCTAATGGCACGAAAAAATCTTCTAATATCCTGAGGTTGAATCCCTTTTTCAGTAGAAACAAGTATTGACTCTTTAGCTACTCGTTTTTCCTCTATAGCAACAGTATCAG
Source organism: Frischella japonica (assembly GCF_014489845.1). Classification (GTDB taxonomy): domain Bacteria; phylum Pseudomonadota; class Gammaproteobacteria; order Enterobacterales; family Orbaceae; genus Frischella; species Frischella japonica. Next base: position 92,172 of record NZ_JABURY010000018.1, on the reverse strand, counting down.
TAATGTTTAGACAATTAAACCAATCAGGAATTTTTTTTTCAATATAACCTTTATTTAATTTAGCTTCTATTTCTTTTAAACTATTAGCATGACACAATTCTTCTGTTGCAAACTGCTTAGTAAGCACTTTACCTTCTTTCTTTAATTTACCGGTAACGGTTAATTGAGTGGTTTTTTGAGTGCAGATATACCAATATTTATTAGATAAACCATCAGAGAATTCAAAATAGCTTGTTATCATTATTTTTCGCCACATAAATAATTAATCGATAATGATTATATATTTATTGATTTTTGAAAGTGTGTTTCTAATAATAAATGAAAAACACTATATTTAGCAACTGAAAGATATAACCACTCTTAAGACAAAAAAATAATAAACGAGCAAGAATAAAAACAGATTGATTCATCAAATTATAAAAAATCACTGTTGTTATAAAAAAATCTAAATTTAAAATCAATTTGGATTTTTCAGCTAAATATAAATTATTTAATTAGCATTAAAAGAATAGTTATTTTGTTATGCGCTGAGCATCCCCATAAAATTTCAGCAAAAGTTATGTTTTTTTTGGTTGGGCAACCTTACCAGCTGTTTTATCATATCGATGTTCACTTTTATTAAAAAACATTGCTGACACCAAACATAATAAAATGCAACTTATTATAATGGCTGCTATTGTTAAGGCGATTTTTATTATATCAATGTGTTGTAATAAATTAATATCCCATATTAGTAGTATCACCCATAGTGAAAGCATAAAAATAAAAGCTATGCAAAGACTGGCTAAAATTGTTCTCATTTTTTGACCCTTTATTAAAGCTTATCAATATACTCTTTTTTCTTGGCTTCGAATTCTGTTTGTGTAATAACACCCAGCTCTAACAATTGTTTTAATTTAGTGAGTTTATTAAAAACATCATTGGTTTCTGCTGTTTGCTTATCCAAAACGCCTTGAGTATGTTCTGTGTTTATAGCATTTTGTGTAAAAGTTTTAGACAATTCCGCACCTGCCATAAATTGTGCACCTAAAGCAGCTACACCACCTTCATTTCTAGCCGCATCACGTATAGCTTGTAGTTTTTCCATTTCAGCATAACTTAAGTTAGCTTTACCGGCAGCAATGACATCTACTGAAATATTAGCTATTTTGGCTATTCGGTTTTCAGTTTCTTGATCAAACTGTGAAGCAATAATCCGAAAATCAGTAAGACTAAGGCCTAATTTCGTAAACTCATCGGTTAGTTGTTTCTTAACATTTTCTGATATTTGATTAAATTCTGAATCAATTTGTAGAAAAGCATATTTACCCGATGCTAATATAGATGTTATTACCTGAATGATTCGGCTTGTAATTAACTCTTTGGCATCATTTACGGTGTATTGTTTTTGTTGACCAATAATTTGTTGATAAAAATGGCGAATATCACTGATACAATAAGAATAATTACCATTCATTTTTAGTTGAATAGGGAATTGGTAGTCAGGATCTAAATACTTAATTGGTGACGAAGTTCCCCAGCCTTGGTTTACCGTAGTTGTTGTTTTGAAAAAGTATATATACAGTTTATGTTCACTTTCAAATGATTGTCTAATTTTTAATAACGTTGTGATAAAAGGATGATTATCAGTTTTTAAATTATAAATACCAGCCTCTTCAATAATATCAACAATTTTACCTTCATAAACCAAAACGCATCCTTGTCCAGGGGCAACGATAAGTTTAGATGCATTTTTGATTTCATTATTGTTTATATTTGGGCATTGATACCATAAAATATTTGCCGAATTATCAGCCCATTCAATTACGGAAGCAAATTGTTTTTTAAAAATTCCAAACATAGTTATATTTATTCCTAATTGTTTAACGAAGTGATATCGAGACTTAATGTTTGTTTTCCTTTTTCATTTAATTCAATTAAATGATCATCTGTCATTAATAAAATACGATCCCCTAATATTTTTCCTCGAGTATTCTTGAAGTTTAATGGGAAATCGTAACTCCAAATTATTTCAGCACTTTTTGCATTTAATAATTGTACGATATAATTTTCGGCTTTTACTGGAGAGGTTGTAAAAGCAATTAAAATAAATTCTTCATTAAAATCCAATAATTTAGGGAAGAAGTAGACACGATCTGGAGTAAAATTCTGATATTTTATGGTACGAGTTCTATTCATCATCCATTCATTCATAAGTACTTTTTGATAAGGGGTTTCATCAGTAAAAAAACCATCTTCTGTACCATAAAATTTTCGCCAACTAAACGAAGGCTGTTCTCTTGGATAATTTGGTTGATATTTGTAATCAAATTTTATCAGCAGCGAATCTTCGTCAGGATATTCATAGCTATAGATATTAAATGCAAAGCCCGTGCTAGTAGCTGTATTTTCCGGTAAGGATTTGAAACCAGAATTGGCGTCAAAAAAAGCATCTTTATCATAAAGTTTATTGATAGTTGGATAAAAATAAAAATGTTTACCTTCATTCGTGTAAACATATAGGCCACTTCCCCAATCGTCTCTAACAAATTCAATTTTTGCTAAACCTTGCGAAAATTCTGGATGTTCGGAAAAGAAAGAGTCATTGACATTTTTAAAAATTTTTTCTTTTTTATTTAGTTGAAATAGTTTTAGATTATTGATTAACAATAATATTTCACCATCATCCCATGTTTTTATAACATAGGGGAATTTATTATTATGCTCATCAATCAAATTGAATTCACTCTCAAAACGCTGGGTTTTGGTATTAAATATTTTGATGAAATATTGATCTTGGGTTGGTTTCATGGATTCTGATATTGATAAATGACTTTCCATAATTAAATAAGGAGTGTCATTAGTGATAAACATAGCAATATTTTTATGTTTCCATAACTCTTTTTTCGTTGGTTGAGTTGGTTTTATACGATTTTCATTTGATGTAACATAGCTCCTGTATTCAACTACCTTGGGTTGAGTTGTTTCGGTATTTTTGATTTGAATTACAAAAAATCGAATCAGGAATAATGCAGAGAAGAAAATAATTAATCCGATGATTAAAAGTTTATTCGATTTAATGGTATTTTGTGGTCCGTTTTGTTGGTGATGAAAAATATGCATATCATTTTTATCAATAAAATAGATTGCACCACATCCGTCACAATGGTATTTATCATTCCCAAGCGAACTATGTTTAATGCACCCGCACTGTGGGCATTTGATGGTTAGTATATTAGAAGCCATATGTTAAATATAAGTTATAATTATAAGTGAGGTGTAAGGAAGAGATATTATAAGCTTTTTATAAAATTACAAAATAATTATTTTCGGTTAAAATTAAGGCGAGAATACAGATATAATCATACGATCATAAAGTAAGCCTATTGTGACATCCCAACATTGTAAGTGAAATTATTATTTAATTTAATATGATAGCATTATATGTTTTAATTGAATCAATCTGTGATCAATATTATGAATAAACCATTTAAAAATGATTGCTATTAACAACACAATTTCATTATGATAAAATTTTTAACGAAATACAACTAAGCCGAATTAAAAAAATAAAAAGGTAATAAATGAAGAAGTTTTTCAGTTGTGGATTATATTTAATCCTTGCTTTAATTATGATTGGATGTGCTAAATCCCCGCAATCAAAATTTGACCGCATTAAAGCATTTAATAATAATTCAGTAGACCTCACCCCTTATGCACGTTATATAAAAAAACAAAAAATTATTACAGAAGAGCAGGGTAAGCGTTTAAGTGTAAATGTTTTTGAGAATAGTAACACTGGTGATTATTTAAAGAGTCAGTTGAATTATCTTGATCCTCAATTCGAAATATTAAATACCAGTCAAGAATTTGATCTGGATAACAATAAATTTAATCTTTTACTCCCCATTTTGCAAATTAAAATCACTGGCGGAACAATTATAAGAGATGAAAATAATGAGATTGTTAGATTAATTGGCGTTAATGACCAGACAATTTTTGATAATAAATATCAATATGGAAGTACTTATTTCATACAAAACGGTAAAATAATCCGTACTGTAAGCGTAGGTAATAAAGCCATTTGGGAGGCGAATATTACTTGGGATGGTGATTTACCAACTAAGGAAGAGACCAAAGTGACAGTAAATGGAAAAATAATAGTAAGGATGATTAACTATTTTTTCTATAATCATAAAGGACAATTGATCAAAGAAGAACATGATATAATAAATTCAGAAAATATTTCAAATGTTTATGAAATATTTTATACTGAATATAACCAGTATGGGGATTGGATTAAAGCGCTAAAATATTCTAAAGATCAAATATCGGTAGAACCTAAGGTAACAATAACCAGAGAAATTGAATATTGGTAAAATAGTGAATGATATTTATTGGGATATTAGGTTAAATTTAGCTTGAAAATATTGCCATAAAGCTATGAACACTACCTCTATCGTATTTTGATTAGTAAAAAGTTGTATATTGGTTATTAATTTAAATGATAATTTGGTCGAAAACAATCAAAACTCACGTTTAAAATTGGGGTAAATTTATATTTGCATTTTTAGCGGAAAAGCGTATAATTTTAGCACATCTATCGCGGGGTGGAGCAGCTTGGTAGCTCGTCGGGCTCATAACCCGAAGGTCGTTGGTTCAAATCCAGCCCCCGCAACCACTTGAATTTATTAAATAACAAAGTTATTTAATGTTTTTACAGTAAAGTGGCTTCATTGCAGAATCTTAAATGTAGCCTCGCTTGTCGAGGTTTTTTAATGTCTGGTGGAGTATTATTACTGAATTTAATGGATTATTGATTAAGTTGGGCTTTATGCCCTTTTTTATTTTGTAATGGTGTTGTGGAGGTCTCATTGACTAATTTAGAACAACAATTAATAAATATTATTCAAGGGCCAGTAATGGCTTTAGGTTTTGAATTGGTTGGCGTTGAATACATACGTAGCCGTTTACCAATTTTACGCGTTTATATCGATAGCGAAAATGGCATAACGGTTGATGATTGCGCTGATGCGAGCCGCCAAATTAGTGCTGTTTTAGATGTTGAAGATCCGATCACAACAGCTTATAACTTAGAAGTTTCGTCACCGGGAATGGATCGCCCACTATTTACTATTGAGCACTATCGTCGTTTTATAGGTGAAGAGATAAGTGTGTCATTACGTATTGCCGTGGCTAACAGACGTAATTGGAAAGGAACGATTAAATCAGTGGCAGATAATGAAATGATTACCTTAACTATTGACGGTAAAGATGAAGTTTTCGCTTTAAGCAATATTCAAAAAGCCAATATCGTTCCTAAATTTTGAACCTAATTTAACAAATTATAGATAAGTAGGTAGAACAGGATGAATAAAGAGATTTTAGCGGTTGTTGAAGCCGTGTCTAATGAAAAAGCGTTATCAAGAGAGAAGATTTTTGAAGCTTTAGAATCAGCACTGGCAACCGCAACAAAAAAGAAAAATGGACAAGACATTGATGTCGTTGTAAAGATTGACCGTAAAACAGGGGATTATGATACTTTCCGTCTTTGGACTGTCGTTGAGCAGGTTGCCCAGCCATTGCGAGAAATCACCTTAGAAGCGGCGCAATATGAAGATCCGTCTAAGAAGATTGGTGATTACGTTGATGAGCAGATCGATTCGATTGCATTTGACCGTATCACTACACAAACAGCGAAACAAGTGATTGTACAAAAAGTTCGCGAAGCGGAACGTGCGATGGTCATTGATATGTTCCGTAATCGTATTGGTGAGATCGTAACCGGTATCGTTAAGAAAACTAATCGTGATAGTGTAATCCTTGATTTGGGTAATAATGCCGATGCGATGATGATGCGTGATGATATGTTACCACGAGAAAATTTCCGTATTGGTGATCGTGTACGCGGTATTTTATATTTAATTGAGCATCCAAATAAGCCTGCACAATTATTTGTAAGTCGTTCTAATCCGCAAATGATGGAAGAATTATTCCGTATAGAAGTGCCTGAAATTGGTGAAGAGATGATCGACATCAAAGGTGTGGCGCGTGATCCTGGTTCAAGAGCTAAAATTGCGGTGAAAAGTAATGATCGTCGAATTGATCCCGTCGGCGCTTGTGTTGGTATGCGCGGTGCACGTGTACAAGCGGTTTCTAACGAATTTGGTGGTGAACGTATCGATATCGTATTATGGGATGATAATCCTGCACAGTATGTTATCAATGCAATGGCTCCAGCAGATGTTGTTTCAATTGTTGTTGATGAAGATAAACATACGATGGATATTGCGGTACATGAAGAAAACTTACCACAAGCGATCGGGCGCAATGGGCAGAATATTCGTTTAGCATCCCAATTAACAGGTTGGACTTTAAACGTCATGACCACCGATCAATTGCAGGAAAAACATCATCAAGAATCATTTGCTGCTATAAAAAACTTTATGAAGCATCTTGATATTGAGGAAGATCTTGCTACTTTATTAGTTGAAGAAGGTTTTAGTAGTTTAGATGAGCTTGCTTATATTCCTGTTGATGAATTGTTAGAAATTGAAGGGTTAGATGAAGAGTTAGTGACAGCATTAAGAAGTCGTGCAAAAGATGCGTTAACCAATCTAGCATTAGCCCATAGTGGTGAGAAGCAGCCAGCTCCTGACTTACTCAATTTACCCGGTGTAACACAAGAATTAGCCTACAAATTAGCAGCTAATGGTGTTACAACATTGGAAGAGTTAGCTGAACAAGGTATAGATGAATTGGCGGATATCGAAGGTTTGACAAGTGAGCAAGCCGGTGAATTGATCATGAAAGCCCGTAACATCTGTTGGTTTGCCAACGAATAGTTTAAACGTAACAGGAAGAGACAATTACCTATGACAAAAGTATCGATAAAAACACTGGCGCAAGAGATTAATACTCCAGTGGAAACCCTGTTGCAAAAATTTGCCGAGGCAGGTATTAATAAAACGGAAACGGATGCCGTGACTCAAGCGGAAAAAGAGGCGTTATTGGCGCACTTTAATCCCCAACAAGCACCGACAAAATTAACTTTGCAACGTAAAACGCATTCAACCTTAAATGTTCAGGGTTCAGGTGGTAAAAGTAAAGAAGTTAAAATAGAAGTCCGTAAAAAGCGAACGTTTGTAAAACATGACGCAGCTCAGATTGCTGCCGAGCAGGAAAAAGCGCGTCAGGAAGCTGAACAAAAAGCCGCTATTGAGAAGGCACGTTTATTAGCAGAAGAAAAAGCTAAACAAGAACAAGAAGAAGCCGAAAGATTACGTAAAGAGCAAGAATTGCAAGCGGAACAAGCTAAACAAGCTGAATTAGCAAAAGCTAATGCTGAAAAGCAACAGAAAGAAGAAAAAGCAGTTAATTTGGATTCAAAAGCTAAAAAAGCGCATGATGAAAAAGCTCGTTTGGAAGCTGAAGCCAACGAAATAAAACGTAAAGCCGAAGAAGAAAATCGACGTAAACTTGAAGAAGAAGCGAAGCGAATGGCTGAAGAAGCTCGTAAGCTAGCAGCGCAATATAACGATAATGCTGAAGAACGCACGGAAGATAATGAAGATTATCATATGACAACTTCAGCTTATGCTCGCGCTGCAGAAGATGATAATGATCGTGAAGTAGAAAGTGGTCGTGGTCGCGGACGTGGTAGCAAGATCACGAAACAGAAGAAAGGCAGCAAACTTTCTGAAAGTAAAGCCGAACGTGAAGAAGCGCGTGCGATCACTCGTAGTGGTCATAAAAAGAAAGGTAAAAGTACTATTCAACAAGGTTTTAATAAACCAGTACAAGCGGTTAACCGTGATGTTGTCATTGGAGAAACTATTACCGTTGCAGAACTGGCTAATAAAATGGCGGTTAAGGGTTCAGAAGTAATTAAAACTATGATGAAAATGGGGGCAATGGCAACCATTAATCAAGTGATAGATCAAGAAACAGCACAACTTGTTGCTGAAGAGATGGGTCACAAAGTAGTACTTCGTCGCGAAAATGAATTGGAAGAATCCCTAATGAGCGATCGTGATACCGGAGCTGAAAAGGTATCTCGTGCCCCAGTGGTAACGATTATGGGCCACGTTGACCATGGTAAAACTTCATTACTTGACTATATTCGTAAAGCGAAAGTGGCATCTGGTGAAGCGGGTGGGATTACGCAGCATATTGGTGCTTACCATGTAAGTACACCAAACGGTGACATCACATTTTTAGATACTCCAGGTCATGCGGCATTTACCTCAATGCGTGCACGTGGTGCAAAAGCGACTGATATCGTGGTACTCGTGGTTGCAGCCGATGATGGTGTTATGCCACAAACTATTGAGGCAATTCAGCATGCCAAAGCGGCTAATGTGCCAATCGTGGTGGCAGTGAATAAAATTGATAAACCAGAGGCCGATCCAGATCGAATTAAAGGTGAATTAGCTCAATATGGCGTAATGTCTGAAGATTGGGGTGGTGATGCTCAATTTGTCCATGTATCAGCAAAAGTGGGTACTGGGATTGATCAGTTACTTGAAGCCATTTTATTACAAGCTGAAGTATTAGAGCTAACGGCAATCCAAACGGGTATGGCAAGTGGAGTGGTTATTGAATCATTCCTTGATAAAGGTCGTGGTCCAGTGGCGACAGTGTTAGTACAATCCGGTACTTTACGTAAAGGTGATATCGTTCTTTGTGGTTTTGAATATGGACGTATTCGAGCTATGCGTAATGAACTAGGTAAAGAAGTGGTTGAAGCTGGTCCATCTATGCCTGTTGAGATTTTAGGGTTATCCGGTGTGCCAGCTGCTGGTGATGAAGCAACGGTTGTTCGAGATGAGAAGAAAGCACGTGAAGTAGCACTTTATCGTCAAGGTAAATTCCGTGATGTTAAACTTGCTCGTCAGCAAAAAGCTAAACTGGAAAACATGTTCACTAACATGACTGAAGGGGATGTATCTGAATTAAATATTGTACTAAAAGCTGATGTACAAGGTTCAGTAGAAGCTATTTCTGATGCGTTGCTTAAGTTGTCAACTGATGAGGTGAAAGTTAAAATCGTCGGTTCAGGTGTTGGTGGTATTACAGAAACCGATGCATCATTAGCTGCCGCATCTAATGCAATTATTCTTGGCTTCAACGTTCGAGCTGATGCATCAGCTCGCAAAGTAATTGAATCAGAAAATCTAGATTTACGTTACTATTCGGTTATTTATGACCTGATCGATGAAGTAAAACAGGCGATGAGTGGAATGCTTTCCCCTGAATATAAACAAGAGATCATTGGTTTGGCTGAGGTACGCGATGTGTTTAAATCTCCTAAATTTGGTGCTATCGCAGGTTGTATGGTGGTTGAAGGTGTTGTAAAACGACACAATCCAATCCGTGTATTACGTGACAATGTGGTCATTTACGAAGGTGAGTTAGAGTCATTACGTCGTTTCAAAGATGATGTTAATGAAGTACGCAATGGAATGGAATGTGGTATCGGTGTTCGTAACTACAATGATGTTCGTGTTGGTGATTCGATTGAGGTGTTTGAAACCATCGAAATTAAACGTACTATCTAATTTACTTTTGAGAAAGATTCGTCTTTCACGTAATGTTATTCGGTTTTGTGCCAATTGGCACAAAACGACATCAAATAAGAGGATTCAACCATATGGCGAAATCATTTACTCGTCCACAACGTGTTGGTCATGAATTACAAAAAGAAATTGCCATTATCTTGCAAAGAGAGATCAAAGATCCTCGTCTTGGTATGGTAACTGTTTCAGGTGTTGAACTATCCAGAGATTTGTCTTATGGGAAAGTGTTTGTTACTTTTCTTAATGATAGCGATCCAGAGGTTGTCACTCAAGGATTAAAAGTATTGAACGATGCCACAGGGTATATTCGTTCATTAGTCGGGAAGGCAATGCAACTGCGAATTATTCCCGAACTAAAATTCTTTTATGATGAATCGTTAGTAGAAGGGATGCGCATGTCTAATTTAGTCAGCCAAGTGGTTCAAAAGGACAAAAATCGACATCAAGATTAACTTTTATGTTGGTTAAGTTTATTCATCATTAAATCCTTTGTTACTGTGCTAACAAGGGATTTATTTGTTTTAGTGATAAACATAAAATTTATTTACTCATTCATCGGTTTGTAAACTTATTTTAGCGAGAATATGTTTTGTTTTAGCGCGATAAATTTACTGTGGATGTGTGTTTTTATATTTGTTCAGGTCGTTAATATATGGCAAGAAGAAAAAAAGGTCGTAACCTAAATGGTGTTTTATTATTAGATAAGCCACAAGGTATGACTTCTAATGATGTATTACAAAAAGTTAAAAATGTCTTTAATGCTCAAAAAGCTGGACATACTGGGGCATTAGATCCACTCGCAACAGGAATGTTACCTATATGTTTTGGTGAATCGACCAAGTTTTCGCAATATCTTTTGGATTCCGATAAACGATATCGGGTTATTGCACAATTAGGTATAAGGACAGATACCTCGGATGCTGATGGTCAAGTAGTCGCTGAAAAAACTGTCAAAATTAATGAAGCAGATATTTTGGCCGTGTTACCTCATTTTCGTGGCGATGTAATGCAAATACCCACCATGTTTTCAGCATTGAAATATCAAGGGCGACCATTATATGAGTATGCTCGACAAGGCATAACTGTCACCCGAGAAGCAAGACCTATTACCATTTATGAAAATCGTTTTATTAGTTTGAACAATAATCAATTAGAACTTGAAATTCACTGTTCTAAAGGAACTTATATTCGGACGATTATTGATGATTTGGGGGAACAACTCGGTTGTGGCGCGCATGTAATTTATTTGAGGCGCTTACAAGTTTCCACCTATCCTTCAGAAAAAATGGTTTCTTTGGATTTTTTGCATCAACATAGTGTGAATCAATCATTATTAGATGCACTTTTATTGCCTGTTGATAGTCCAGTATTTGATTATGATCATATTGAACTTAATGCTCAGCAAGCTAAGGCGATTTTATTAGGTCAGCAAATCCACTTTGATGAACCCTATCAGGGAAGAACATCATTGGTAAGAATTTATCAACACCAAACCTTTATTGGGATGGGCGAAGTTATTGGTCAAACTTTGTTTCCTAAGCGATTAATTCATACGGAACAATAAAAAATGTTAAGACGTTTTACCCCCATTTTTATTATTTTAATTTCCATGGCTTCAGTACAAGGTAGCTCATCACTAGCTAAACATCTGTTTCCTATCCTCGGACCAGAAGGCATGACAGCATGGCGACTATTTTTTTCGTCAATTATGTTAATTTTCATTTTCAAACCATGGCGTAAACCAATCAGTAAACAAGCTTGGAAGTATATTATTTTATACGGACTATCTCTTGGTTTTATGAACTTAAGTTTTTATTCAGCAATTGCTCGAATCCCGATAGGGATTGCTGTTGCAATTGAATTAACCGGACCTATTGTGGTCGCGATGTTCTCAGCGCGTAAACTTCTGGATTTTGTTTGGTTAGCTATCGCCATTGTAGGATTAGTCTTATTATTACCACTGCATCAGGCTAATACCAGCTTAGATATTTACGGTATAATTTTGGCATTATGTGCAGGGACTTGCTGGGCATTATATATCCTTACTGGACGTAAAGCAGGACAATTGCAAGGTAGTTCAAGTGTTGCTCTAGCTTCAGGTCTAGTCTGCTGTATTATTTTCCCAATTGGTGTTTGGCATAACGGGATGGCAATGTTTTCGCTCGATGTTTTGCCTTTAGCATTTATTGTGGCAGTGTTAGCATCGGCAATACCATACGCTTTAGATGTGATTGCTCTACCTAAAGTACCCGCTTTAACGTTCAGCACTTTGATGAGTTTATCACCGGTACTCGGCGCTTTATCTGGTTTTTTATTTTTACAAGAAAAACTATCAACCAATCAGTGGTTTTCAATTAGTTTAATTATCATGTCATCTATTGGTACAGTGTTATCGATTAAACGTCAACCGAAGATAAAACCTATAGCAAAATGTAAAAGTTAATATTTGTAGAAGGTGGTCGCACAGCCACTAGTGTTCACGAAATTGCTTTTTCAAATCTTAAGCAAAGCTATTATTTTCAATCTAGTTATTTTCTGTATGGTCGATTGATAGCGTTTTACAGGTAGGGCATCAGTCATAGAAAAATGCTGAAGTTTATAAATATAAGGGGGGCATCGCCCCATTTAACCGATTAAGTTTCCAGTATGGTAATGATAGTTTTCATCTAATTAGATTATACCGTTTAGTTAACTAACAGTTTATTAATAATAATTTATCAGCTAAAGGTAAAAACGGGTATGTAGTAAACATAAAAGGCTGTGGGGCATCGCCCCATTTAACCGATTAAGTTCCCAGTATGGTAATGATAGTTTTCATCTAATTAGATTATACCGTTTAGTTAAGTGACAGTTTATTAATAATAATTTATCAGCTAAAGGTAAAAACGGGTATGTACTAAACATAAAAGGCTGTGGGGCATCGCCCATTTAACCGATTAAGTTCCCAGTATGGTAATGATAGTTTTCATCTAATTAGATTATACCGTTTAGTTAACTAACAGTTTATTAATAATAATTTATCAGCTAAAGGTAAAAACGGGTATGTAGTAAACATAAAAGGCTGTGGGGCATCGCCCCATTTAACCGATTAAGTTCCCAGTATGGTAATGATAGTTTTTATCCAATCAGATTATACCGTTTAGTTAAGTGACAGTTTATTAATAATAATTTATCAGCTAAAGGTAAAAACAGGTATTTAATAAATACAAAGGGATGTGGGGCATCGCCCCACTAAAACTTATTTACTTTCAAGTGCTACAGCTTGTTGTACCGCCGGTATTGTTTCAATATGTTTTACATATTGCTCAATAGCTGGATAAACCTGAGTTAATTTAAAATATTTAAGCCAGTTTAGCACCACATAAAGATATGCATCAGCAATAGTAAAGGAATTGGTTGCAATAAATTGACGATGAGTTAAATGCTGTTCAACATGGGCTAATTTTTTTTCTAAAACGATCAATGCTGCGTTTTTGACAGATTCTGAATCTGATTTAAATAATGGTAAAAATGCAGGATGTAATTCGGTGCCGACAAAACTAAGCCATGAAAGCGTTTGATAGCGTTCAATCTTTCCGACAGGCGCAATTAATTTAGCATCTGTTGCTTTATCGGCAATATATTGTGCAATCGCAATATTTTCTGTCAAAATGGTACCATCATCAAGTTCAAGTGTCGGTACTTGCCCTTCTGGATTAATATCATAAAAATTAGCACCATGTTCGGTTTTTTTAGTCTTTAGGTCAACTTTTTCTACGCTATAATTAAGACCAGACATGCAGAGTAAAATATGCTGGGTAAGTGAACAGGCAAAAGGGCTATAGTATAGTTTCATTATTCATTTCTCCATAGTGGGTGAAAAACTTTATAAATTTATTTAATCTATCATAGCGCGGTTCTTGAATATAAACAAAGGATTCTCAATAGTCAGCAATCTTTAACTAATAAGTTAAGTGATGAAACACTAAAATACTTAAAGTAGGTTGATGCCCCACAGCCTTTTATGTTTACTACATACCCGTTTTTACCTTTAGCTGATAAATTATTAATAAACTGTTATTTAACTAAAAGGGCATAATCTGATTAGATGAAAACTATCATTATCGAATTGAAAACTTAATCGGTTAAATGGGGCGATGCCCCACAGCCTTTTATGTTTAGTACATACCCGTTTTTACCTTTAGCTGATAAATTATTAATAAACTGTTATTTAACTAAAAGGGCATAATCTGATTAGAAGAACTATCATTATCGAACTGAAAACTCAATCGGTTAAATGGGGCGATGCCCCACAGCCCTTTATGTTTACTACATACCCGTTTTTACCTTTAGCTGATAAATTATTAATAAACTGTTATTTAACTAAAAGGGCATAATCTGATTAGATGAACTATCATTATCGAACTAAAAACTTAATCGATTAAATGGGGCGATGCCCCACAGCCTTTTATGTTTACTACATACCCGTTTTTACCTTTAGTTGATAAATTATTAATAAACTGTTATTTAACTAAAAGGGCATAATCTGATTAGATGAAAACTATCATTATCGAATTGAAAACTTAATCGGTTAAGTGGGGCGATGCCCCACAGCCTTTTATGTTTAGTACATACCCGTTTTTACCTTTAGCTGATAAATTATTAATAAACTGTTATTTAGCTAAAAGGGCATAATCTGATTAGAAGAACTATCATTATCGAACTAAAAACTTAATCGATTAAATGGGGCGATGCCCCACAGCCTTTTATGTTTACTACATACCCGTTTTTACCTTTAACTGATAACTTATCATTAATAAACTGTTACTTAACTAAACGGTATAATCTGATTAGAAAAAACTTTCATTACAGTAGCGCAAACTTGCTAGATTAGCATGCTAATCATTAGCAGTTCCTGCGCATTTCAGTTTAAAATGGAACAGGTGTGCCGACTAACCAAAGTACGATTGGTAAGGTAATTAAACTTAATAGGGTACTGATAAACGTTGAACTTGAAACGAGCTCGGGTTTAGTATTAAATTGTACCGACATCAGTGTTGTATTAGCTGCACTAGGCATCGCAGAAAGAATAATCAAAATCTGTTTCGACATATGATCAATCGGTAAAAAATAAACTAATGCTACTGAAATCAATGGTGAAATTATCATTCTAATTGTTAATGCAATGCTAATCTTAGCATACTCTATTTGTTTAATAGTTAAAGTAGCTAATTGCATTCCTAATATAATCATGATTACCACAATAGATGCATCGCCAATCATAGCTATTGAATTTAGTACGGCGGTTGATAATGGAATTTGACAAACCTGAAATATAATGCCAAGTAATGCTCCATAAGCAATAGGCATGCGAATCACTTTTTTCAATACTGCCTTTTGGCTTACCATATCAGGATAATTACTACCTTTTGCGGCATAGTAAATACCAACAGTACTCATAACAAACTGTTGTAATACCATGATAATCACAGCTAGATCAAAACCAATTTCCCCAAAAAAAGTCAAAATAACGGGGGTTCCATAATTACCATTATTCATAAAACATGAACTTAGTACCATCGCACAAGATTCTTTGGCTCGCCATTTCATCAATAAACCACATAAGTAAACGATACCAACTAAAATAAAACACAGTGAAAAAAGATAAACAGTATAAAAAAGATAATTAACCGTCAAAGTATGTGTGTAAAATGTTTTGAAAGCCAAAAAAGGAGACAACACATAAAGTGACATTTTCGATAGGTTAGCAATATCAAATTTAAGCGTTTTTTGAGCGATGAAACCGACAATAAAAATACAAAAAATTGGAAACAAAATTAGGAAGAATTGCATAATAATTTTTTAACTTTTGCGCATATTACCAATATTATATACCGCATATCGGTTTATATGTAGTATTTTGCCCATCACTTAATAATTAGTTTTCATCTATTGATAATAAATAGCAAAGTTCGTAATAACATCTGTTAATATAAGGGTATCGTGCTTAAGATTCATTATCCATTTCATCAATCACATCCAAAATAGCCTGTCGTAGTAGCTGGCAGCTTTGTTCATTAAGTGCTTGATTATTTTTATTGGTTAAGACAAATAAATCTTCTATATGTTCGCCAATGGTGACGATTTTTGCACTACGCAGTGATAAGTCTAAATTAGAAAAAATCTCACCTAAATAGGCGAGTAAACCAGGCCTATCTTTCGTAATTAATTCAACGTATGTTTTACGATCATTAAGGCTGGATAAGAAATTAATTTCTGTTGGTACCGTAAAATGGCGCAATTTTGATAATGGCCGCTTAATTTTGGCACGTTTATAATCAGTTTGCCGTAAGGCTTTTTCTAAACTTGTTTTAATCTCTTCATGACGATCATGGCTAATTAGTTGACCATTTGGGTCAAGTACAATAAATGTGTCTAAAGCATACTCTTTTTTATTGGTGGTGATTAATGCGTCATGGATATTCAAGTTACGTTTATTTAATTCATTACTTACTGTAGCAAATAGATATGGTCTATCCGGCGAGTAAATGAAAACTTCAGTACCACCATGAAACGGTTTTTCATTAATGACCACCAATGGTTCTGTTAGATTATGATAAAGTAAATGTTTAACATGCCAAACAATTTGTTCTGTTGTATAACGCCAAAAATAATCAAATTGATAATTTTGCCAAAATACTTTAATCGTAGTTTCATCATAACCATCTAGCTTAAGTAATGTTAAGGCAGATTGTTTATGTTCTCTGGCAATACTACGATGCTCTGGAATTTGGTGAATGCCTAAATTAAACAAGCGATCAGTTTGGCAGTAAAGTTCGCGCATTAAACTTTGTTTCCAACTATTCCATAAGGTTTCATTAGTTGCACAGACATCAGCAACAGTCAGGCAGAGTAAATATTGTAAATAGGTTTTATTCTTAACTTGCTGAGCAAATTCACGAATGACAGCTGGATCTTGCAAATCGCGGCTTTGGGCAGTAATCGACATTAATAAATGATAGCGAACTAACCAAACGATTAATTTGCTATCTTTTTCGTTGACATTGTGTAATTGGCAAAATTGTTCCACCAAATCTGCGCCTAATTCGGAGTGATCACCAGAGCGACCTTTGGCGATATCGTGAAATAGAGCTGTAATCACTAATAATTCAGGTTTAGCTAATTTGGCATAGACTTGCGAACTATTAGGATGTTTTTTTTGCCCATCTGGAGTGGTAAAGTCGGCTAATTCCAGTAACAGACGGATGGTATGTTCATCTACGGTATATTGATGAAATAAATCAAATTGCATCATGCCGACTATGCGTTTCCAACCTGGAATATAAATCGCTAAAATACCATATCGATGCATAGGTAATAAGGCTTTCTTTATTACATCTGGATGTTTGATTATTTGCATAAATTGTTGGCGTGCTTGCGGATACTCACACAATAAACCATTCATTTTGCGACGCGCTGAACGCAATTGCCGAATTGTATTAGAATAGATACCAATGATTTGTCGATTTAAAAGCATGGTATGAAATAGCTTTAAAATCATTACTGGGTTATCAATAAACAAATTATTATCTTTAACATCAATTAATTTATCACGTATTTGAAAATATTGATCAATATCATAGGGCCTGTTTTCTGGTTTAAGTGTGAGTATTGATTCTTCAAACAGTTGCAATAACATTTGATTTAATTCAGTTATATTATGTACGACACGGTAATAATCGCGCATCATTTTTTCAACCGGTTGATTTCCTTCCCCTTGATATCCCAGTAATCTGGCGATACTCAACTGCCGATCAAATAGCAATCGATTGTCATAACGATTAATTACGATATGGAGGGCAAAACGTATACGCCACAAAAATCGTTGGCAATTATTGATTTCTTCGATTTCTTCTGGCGTAAGGTAGTTAAAATGATTTTGTTCCTGTAAAAAATTGCTACCAAAATGTCTTAATGCAATCCATTGTATTATTTGAATATCACGTAAACCACCAGGACTATTTTTTATATCAGGTTCAAGGTTATAACTGGTACTGTGATATTGTCGGTGACGCTGCAATTGTTCATTAATTTTGGCTTGATAAAATTCTCGCGATGGCCAGATGGTGTTGTTAAGTATCTGATGTAGTAATTCATTAAAGAGTTTATTATTACCAACAATCAATCTAGCTTCGAGTAGATTGGTCATAATAGTTATATCGTTTTTAGCTTCTTGTAAACATACTTTTAAGGTTCGCACGCTATGACCGACATCTAAGTGTAAATCCCACAATAAGCGAACGAGTTGACCTATTTTATCTTCAATTGATTTTGTCAATGGTTTATCACTAAGGATAAGAATATCTACATCAGATAATGGATGAAGCTCACCACGTCCATAACCGCCAACAGCAATGAGTGATATTCGATTAATTTGAAATAACGAAGAAATTTGTTCAGGTAATTGGAAATATTGCCATAAGCGGATAAGTAATTGATCAATAAATTTGGAACGCATATAAATCAGTGTATCGATATCGGTTTTTGCTTCAAATTCTGTCACAGACCATTGATAAAATTTATCTAATAACGATTTAAGATTATTTATCGATAACTGCTCATTATCAATATCGAGCGGAGAAAATGGTAAATTGAGCGTTGAGTAGATTTCAGTTTTCATTAAGCATTTATCATCGACCGTCAATTATTATTTAATATCGTTACCCTAAAATATTAAGTTGTCAATGATAACATTATTTTAAATGATCAACCAATAATTGCCCTAGCATCAAAGTATTACTAATACACATTGAAAAAAATCTAAAAAAAGTGATTACACTACTAATAGCATGACTCAGTAAATAAAAAAAGGGGGCTAGTACATAAGCCCCAAATAACTATTAACAGAAAGGAAATATAGCTTCAAAATCTTCAGAAAAAATATTTACACATCTTTTCATTCAATTTCTAAGCAGGTTTAAGAATAACACTATAATTTGATTTACGCAATACTTTTTGTAAATAAAAATTAATAAATATTTACTTTTAATATTTTGATTTATTTATGCTTTTGATTAAATGAAATTTATTCACTTTTTAAAGTTAACATTTTAAATATTTTTATTTACATTAAAATTACATTTTATTTACAAATAGGCGGAAAGTGAAAAAAAATAAGTTAATCGGTTTGTAAGTTTTCAACTTAATCAAGTATTTTGTGTTATCTTTTATTAAAGATATCGTGGTTAATATTAAGGCAACAAAAAGACTTATGGTGATTGAAGTTTAACAAGCTAGGTTATCGCTTTAATTGTTCACTGATAAAGTAAAATCTTTCATCAATTCATATAAAAATTCTATTACGCAAATATAGCTCAGTCGACCACATGTGATCGACTGATATGTTTTTGTAACGCTAATATATCATTGAGTTATTTTTAACAAAGAACGAAAAAAGTACAATAAAATTAGGTTATTTAATCAATAGGTGAGGATTTATAATGTGAAATCACTTAAATCATCTTCATTAATTTCTGAATCAATTTGCCCAACTAAGTAAGAACTAATTTCAGCTTCTTGAGGTGCAACTTGTACATTATCAGATACTAACCAGTTATTGATCCAAGGAATTGGATTGGATTTTGTTTCAAAAGGTAATTTAAGTCCTACGGCTTGCATACGAATATTGGTGATATATTCAATATATTGACATAAAATTTCTTTATTTAATCCAATCATTGAACCACCGGAAAAAAGATATCCTGCCCACTCTTTTTCCTGATTCGCAGCTTTTAAAAATAATTCGTAGCACTCTCCTTCACATTCTTGAGCGATTTCAGCCATTTCTGGGTCATCTTCACCACTGCGTAAGGTATTAATCATAAATTGAGTACCTGTTAAATGTAATGCTTCATCGCGAGCAATTAGTTTAATAATTTTAGCATTACCTTCCATTAGCTCGCGTTCAGCAAAAGCGAATGAACAAGCAAAGCTGACATAAAAACGAATTGCCTCTAATGCGTTCACACTCATTAAGCATAAATAGAGTTTTTTCTTAAGCTCACGCATGTCAATATTTATTGTTTTACCATTCACTTCATGTTTACCAGCCCCTAATAAACTGTAATAACTGGAATATTCAATTAAATCATCATAGTATTGAGCAATGTCAGTTGCGCGTTTTTTTATTTCTTCATTGGTAACAATATCATCAAATACAATTGAGGGATTATTCACAATGTTACGAATGATATGAGTATAGGAACGAGAATGGATCGTTTCGGAAAATGACCATGTTTCCACCCAAGTTTCTAATTCTGGAATAGAAATGAGTGGTAATAAGGCAATATTAGGGCTACGACCCTGAATAGAATCTAATAACGTCTGATATTTTAAGTTACTAATAAAAATATGTTTTTCATGTTCAGGTAAAGCAGCGTAGTCAATCCGATCTTGGGAAACATCTACTTCTTCTGGGCGCCAGAAAAAGGATAATTGTTTTTCAATCAGTTTTTCAAACATTTCATATTTTTGTTGATCATAACGTGCAACGTTAACGGGTTGACCAAGAAACATTGGTTCTTTGAGCTGATCATTGTGTGTTTGGCAGAAAATGGTATAACTCATAGTAAGATTCCTCAATGATTAAATAGCTAATTATGGTTAAATATTAAGCTGATTTAACCATAAAAACATAGTGGTAGATAATTAACTACCACATTATATATACCAAAACGATAGGGATAATGATTTCCTATGCTATAAACGTTTATCTATGTTTAAATTTTACAAGCACCACCTTCACACCCGTCATCAGTTACAGTAATGATATCTTCCTGAATATCTTCTGCTCCATCACGCGTATTATGGTAATAAAGTGTTTTGACACCATATTTGTATGCGATCAACAGATCAGCAAGTAATTGTTTCATTGGTACTTTGTCATTAGCGAATTTAGTTGGATCATAATTAGTATTCGCTGAAATTGATTGATCAACAAATTTTTGCATAATGCCGACCAATTGTAAGTAACCGGTATTATTCGGGATTTGCCAGAGTAACTCATAAAAATGCTTCAACGTCTCATACTCAGGCACCACTTGTTTTAAAATGCCATCTTTAGATGCTTTCACACTCACATAGCCTCTAGGTGGTTCGATGCCATTAGTTGCATTAGAAATTTGCGATGAGGTTTCCGATGGCATTAACGCTGATAGTGTTGAATTACGTAAACCATATTGTTTAATCGATTGACGTAATCCTTCCCAATCATAATTCAATTTTGTTTTAACAATATCGTCCAAATCACGTTTATACGTGTCAATCGGTAAAATACCTTGTGCATAAGTTGTTTCATGGAATAGTGGACAAGCACCTTTTTCTATAGCTAATTCATTAGATGCTTTTAACAAATAGTATTGTATTGCTTCAAAAGTACGATGAGTAAGATTATTGGCACTCCCGTCAGAATATTTCACACCATGTTTAGCTAAATAATAAGCATAGTTAATCACTCCAATACCTAGTGTACGGCGGTTCATAGTGGATGTTTTTGCGGCCGGTACCGGATAATCTTGATAATCTAATAATCCATCAAGAGCGCGTACTGCCAAACGCGCTAGTTCTTCAAATTCGTCTAATGATTCAATCATCCCTAAATTAAAAGCAGATAAGGTACAGAGAGCAATTTCACCCGTTGCATCATTAATATTATTTAGCGGTTTTGTTGGTAAAGCGATTTCCATACATAAATTGGACTGACGTATCGGCGCTACCTCGGCATTAAACGGACTATGGGTATTACAATGATCGACGTTTTGAATATAAATACGTCCGGTCGAAGCACGTTCTTGCATAAGAAGTGCAAATAATTCTACAGCTTTAACGGAACGTTTGCGAATCGATTCATCAGCTTCATATTGTTGATATAACTGTTCAAATTCATCTTGATTTGAAAAAAAGGCATCATATAAGCCTGGAACATCTGACGGACTAAATAACGTAATATTTTCACCGTTAATTAAACGCTGATACATGAGTTTATTAATTTGTACCCCATAATCTAAATGACGGACTCGGTTTTCTTCTACACCGCGATTGTTACGTAACACTAATAAACTTTCTACTTCTAAGTGCCATAATGGATAAAATACCGTTGCCGCTCCACCACGTACTCCTCCCTGTGAGCATGATTTTACTGCAGTTTGGAAATATTTATAAAATGGTATACAACCAGTATGAAAAGCTTCACCGCCCCGAATAGGGCTACCTAACGCACGAATGCGGCCGGCATTAACCCCTATTCCAGCACGTTGAGAAACATATTTGACAATTGCACTTGCGGTGGCGTTGATTGAATCTAAGCTATCATCACATTCAATTAATACGCATGAACTAAACTGACGAGTCGGGGTGCGTACTCCTGCCATAATCGGTGTGGGTAATGAAATTTTAAATGTTGAAATCGCATCATAAAAACCTTTTACGTAATCGAGGCGAGTTGCTTTAGGATAATTAGCAAATAAGCAGGCTGCAACTAAAATATATAAGAATTGCGCACTTTCATAAATTTGTCCAGTTACTCGGTTTTGGACTAAATATTTACCTTCAAGTTGTTTTACCGCTGCATAAGAAAACGTCATATCACGCCAATGATCTAAAAACCCATCCATTTGATTAAATTCAGATTCTGTATAGTCAGTTAATAAATGTTTATCATAACGACCATCGGCTACTAATTTTTTAACATGATCATAAAGTTTTGGGGGTTCGAATTGACCAAAGGCTTTTTTACGCAGATGAAAAATTGCTAAACGAGCTGATAAATATTGATAATCAGGTGCTTCTTGTGATATTAAATCAGCAGCCGCACGAATAATTGTTTCGTGAATGTCCTCAGTACGAATACCATCATAAAATTGAATATGAGATCGAAGTTCCACTTGGGATACTGAAACATTATTTAATCCTTCGGCTGCCCAGTTTATCACCCGGTGAATTTTATCAAGATCAATTGGCTCTTTTTGACCATTGCGTTTAGTGACTAACATCGATTTGTTCATACTCTCATCCATATAATAAATTACAAAAAACTAATAAAACATATAATAATTGATAATGATCAAAAAATACAATATGTAGTGTCTATTAATAAATAAAGTACTATATATTGTGTTTTATGGCGAAAAATAGTACAACCAATATTATCAAACTGCCGATGAAATAGTTCTACAATAAGGATTTATTGGTGAATTAGAGATGACATTTTTTATGCTATATTTTAGATATTTAAATCATTAATAACGAGCAGAAAGTTATTAAATAGTCATGTAGATTATTTTAAATGCACTAAAATCATACAATTTAATGATAAGTATAGTACAAACTTTCAACAATATTGGCATCAGTTATTTATCGGAAATGCACAGACATTATGTCAATCTAGTATGCAACAAATTAAACAACAACATGATAAAGTGATTGTATCGATTTTTGTCAATCCAATTCAATTTGGACCACTTGAAGATTTAGTCAGTTACCCTCTTGGCCTTAAGCGTGAAATACTGGCTGGCCAAAAAAGGGGGCAATTTACTATGTTGCCTAACAGTGGACGAACTCTACGATCCGTATTTTGTTCTTATGTTGATGTTAATGGGAGAACTGAAGCACTCTGTGGTAAAAGGCGGCCAGGCCATTTTAAAGCTGTTTGTACTATTATAACTAAGTTATTTGATATTACTCAGTTAGATCGCGCTTATCTCCGGCAAAAAGATCCCCAGCAACTGGCAGCGATTAAACAAATGGTTAATGATTTAAACTTTTAATATTGCCGTAATCAGTTACTCTATCGTGCGTGAGGCTGATTGTTTAGCGAAAAGTTCTCGCAATAGTTATTTGTAACAGCAAGAGCAAAGTGCCACGTTATGCTTTTATCAAGCGATGAAAGTTGCACAAATTTTGATTAAACATGGCAAAGAAGATTGTCATAATTGCATCATGCTATTGGAGAAAAATATTGCGCAACAACCATTAGCTAAAACTGATTATGTTGAAACAATCGATTTCAAAACCTTAAACCCAGTCGATAGTATCAAATAATTAGTTTTAGTCGCTTTGGCAGTTTATATCGGTAAAATAAGGCTTATAAACAATTTTATTTACTAACCAAATGAATTGATCTAAATAACGATATTTAATTTTTCTTAAAAAATCACACCTGAGCTAATTAGTGTGTTTGCTAGTGTTAACTAATTCAGTTAGGTTATTACCAATAACTTTTGGAGATAGACGCGCTCATCATTGAGCTTCTATTATTGTTTTTTATTACACCAGACCGCCAACTCAGCATAACCCCAATTGTTCATAGTCTCACACCAAATTTGGCGCCATTTACTCACAGTGCTTAGACTCAAATTAAGTGAAGTTGCAATCGTTTTATTGGTATTATTTGCGACCAGCAATGCAATAAAAGGTTGCCATTGTTCGGGGTGTGGGATTTTATTTAATGGCGTTTTACTTAGTAAATTAAACGTTTTACGACATTGTCGACAGCGAAAGCCAGTTCGATGTCCTATTTTAACTGTATTATCAGATTGACAATGATGACATGGAAATTTTTCTATAGTTAACAATTGTTTAATTAATTTAGATAAAGCAGTATATTGTTCTTCGATCATTGTCGGCAACATATCATTTTGGGTCACTCGAATTTGTGTATACCAATAATGAAAGTGAGGATAGTGTTGTTGCATATAATCTATTAATGCATGTTCGCGACGTTTAACCATATCAATCGTACAATCTAATTCATAAGCAAGAGTATGATGTGTCGCTTTTTCAATTCGACGCGTTAGAATCATACCTAACCAAATTGTTGGTACCAATCGATTAAATGGTGTTTTTGTTAGAGGATTGAAATATTTTTGGCAACTTTTACATCGGAATGTGAGCGGTTTTTCACGAATTTTACGAAAATTGATTTGGTGACAAAATGGACAACATTCTTTAACCTGTTCCGGTAAATATGACAAATCATTAAGTAGTGCATCAAAGTCATTTTGTAGCTCTGCTGGCACTAAATCATAGAACATCGCAGTTTATCCAATAACATAAAACGAGTCTAAAATCATAGCAAAAATAAAGCGAAAGGTACATATAAACTGTGAAGCTGCTTATATTTTGCTCATTGAAGAAGGAGGTTGGATATAATTGATTATTATAACCATATATTTATTGGTTATTTTATCCAAAAAATATTTGATGTTAGATTGCAGAAATAGATTTGAAATGACATTAATTCTCGCAATTGATAATAAGGAATTCTGCTATGACTATAGGTAAAATCGTCACTTCTGAAAAGGTTAAAGAGATTGATAAGAATGGTAAATTTGTTCGTCAACACAATCATTTTACGGCGCCTTTTGGTGACCAAGCTGGCATGTTACCAGTCGAAGCAGGGCGTTATCGTTTATTATGGGCTGCGGTATGCCCGTGGGCACATCGTTCCATCATTGCCATTAAATTATTAGGTCTGGAAAATGTGATTAGTATAGGTAAAGCTAGTCCTGTCAGAACTAAACAAGGGTGGGAGTTTTCTTTGGATCCAAATGGTGTAGATCCTGTATTAGGAATTCGTTATTTACCAGAAATTTATGCTAAAACTGATCCTGATTATAGTGGACGGGCTACAGTCCCTACCGTGGTTGATGTCAAAACCGGTAAAGTTGTAAATAATGATTATTTTAATCTAACTTATTATTGGGAAACCGTCTTTAAACCCTTTCACAAAGCTGATGCCCCTGATTTATATCCTGAACATCTGCGAGCTGATATTGAAGAACTTAATCAAACATTATTTCATGAGTTAAATAATGGTGTCTATAAAGCTGGGTTCGCTCAATCGCAACAAGCTTATGAAGATGCTTATAATTTGGTATTTAACCGATTAGATGAATTAGAGAAACGGTTAAGTCATTCGCGTTATTTGTTTGGTGATCATATCACTGACTCAGATATTCGCTTGTATGTCACATTAGCACGCTTTGATGTAGCTTATTATTCGGTATTTAACACCAATCGCAATCGTTTAGTTGATTTTCCGCATTTATGGGCTTATTCCAGAAGGCTTTATCAAATTCCTGCATTTGGTTCTACTACCGATTTTCAGGCAATTAAACAAGGTTATTATTTAGGGGATCACGCAAAAAATCCTTATGATATTTTGCCGCTAGGACCTGACGTAAGTATTTGGTATACATCAAACAATCGATAACGATCTCATCAATTAACTCGCTATGTAAAGATCATCAGGATAAAGTATTATGCCAAATATAGTAGATTTTCCACTGATTATTAGACTAATTCCGACGTTATTAGCCTATTTGCCGATGACCTTATTTATAACGTTTTTTTCGATGATATTTGGGGTATTAATTGGTTTAATCATTGCACTGATTAAATTAAATCAAATTCGTATATTATCACCGATGGCAACCGTTTTTGTCTCGTTTATTCGTGGTACCCCGTTATTAGTACAATTGTATTTAAGTTTTTATGGGATTCCAGTAATGTTACGTTATATCAATTATTTTTATGATACTGATTATAATGTTAATAATATTCCATCAATGTTATTTGTATTAATTGCCTTTTCCTTTAATGAAGCAGCATATAATTCGGAAACTATTCGCGCCGCTTTGCAATCAGTCAATAAAGGTCAAATTGAAGCTGCTCAATCCCTCGGTATGACATATCGCCAGGTTCTACAACGTATTATAATTCCAGAGGCGTTTATTGTTGCATTACCAAATTTTGGTAACACTTTAATTGGGTTATTAAAAGGTACCTCATTGGCTTTTGTATGCTCGGTTGTGGAAATGACCGCCCGAGGTAAAATTCTGGCCGGTTTTCATTATCGCTATTTTGAAGTGTACATCTCACTAGCATTAATTTATTGGGCATTAACTATCATTATCGAACAATTAATTAAAATGGCTGAAAAACGATTAACGATACCTGATAACGATCAGATACCAAATTATCGAAGAGGTAAGTTACTATGATAAGTGTTCGTAACCTTACGCTTTATTTTAATCAGCATTGTATTTTAAATAACCTCAGTTTTGATATACAGAAAAATGAAATTATTGCAATAATTGGTGCATCTGGGGCGGGTAAATCATCGTTATTGCGGTGCTTAAATTTATTAGAAAAGCCTCAGCAGGGTAGGATTCGTATTGGTAATCAAGAAATTGATTTAGCTCATGTAAAACGTAATGAAATAGTACAATTCCGGCAACAAAGTGCCATGGTTTTTCAGCAATTTAATCTTTTCCAACAGAAAAATGCCCTAGAAAATGTCATGGAAGGATTAGTGGTGGTCAAGAAGTATTCTCCTCAACAAGCAAAAGCGATTGCCTTAGAAAAATTAGTGGAAGTGGGTTTAAGCGGACGGGTCTATCATTATCCCAAACAATTATCAGGCGGGCAACAACAACGGGTAGCTATAGCCAGGGCATTAGCAATGAATCCAAAAGTATTATTGTTTGATGAACCTACATCAGCGCTCGATCCCGAGTTAGTTGGTGAGGTACTCATGAGTATTCAACAGGCAGCTAAAGCCGGAAACACGATGATTTTAGTGTCTCACGAGATGCAATTTGTTTACGAAATTGCTACGAGGGTATTATTCTTAGATCAAGGACAAATCATTGAGGATGGCACACCAGAGCAAGTCTTTCATTGTCCGGTACATCCCCGAACTAAAGTATTTTTATCACGTTATTTTGCAACTTTATCGTCAGATTATCAAATTTAGTGATGAGTCATAGCAGGGAAATCTATGGGAATTGTTATCCAACAACATTGTCAAAATATCAATTGGCAGCAAGTCGCGGATTTATTGCGATTTTATGGACTAAGTGAATTAGATGCCGTTACGCAAAGGCAAGTATTTGAAAGAAGCTACGCAGTAGTTTTTTTATTAGAAAATCAACATGTAGTTGGGGTAGGAAGAGCATTATCAGATGGGATTTGTCAGGCAGCAATTTATAACATAGCGTTAGCTAAACATTTGCATGGCAAAGGATATGGTAAAGTCATTGTTGAAACGCTAGTAGCACAGGTTAAGCAGTGTAACATTATATTATATACGCATCCGCAGACGGTTAAGTTTTACCAACAGTTAGGATTTGATTTAATGAAAACAGGAATGGCACGTTATCAACCTGATCATGTAATTGAAATGAAAAACATGGGATTTATCTAATTAATATTAAAGCCATTAGTAATGCGTTTATCCGTCAGTTAATTAAGGAGATAGAGGTTATGAAATATATTCAATGTTATCTGCTTTTCTTTTCAGGTTTGTTGCTATTATCGGGTTGTGATAATAAACAAAATTCTTCCGAGCAAATTAGCAAAAAGAAAATTGTAATTGCCACTTCAGGTGAGCCGAGTCCTTTTACTACGGTTAACAGTAAAGGGGAATTGATAGGCTATGATATCGATGTAGTTAAGGCCATTTTTGCCGAATTACCACAATATCAAATTTCATTTGAAATAACGGAATTTACCTCAGTTTTAGCAGGACTTGATGCCGATCGTTATCAAGTTGGCGCAAATAATTTTGCGATGAATGAACAGCGTAAAGAAAAATATTTTTATACTGATCCAATTTTTCTTAACCAATATGTTATCGCTGTAAAATCTGATGATAACCGTATTAATAGTTTTAAAGATTTGCATGGTAAATCAACAGAAACAACGCCTGGATTAAATTATTCAACAGCTTTAGAACAATATAACCAGCAAAACCCTAATAACCCTGTCAACATTGATTATAGTGAAGCCGATCTGTTGGCATTATTACAACATGTCGAAAGTGGTAAATATGATTTTCAATTAGTCGATCGTGCGATGTTACAACAATTTATCGATCAACATCAATTAAAATTAAAGAGTATTGAATTAAGTGCTGAGGATAGTGCGCGTATAGGTTTACCCTATAGCTATTTATTAGTGAGTAAGAGTGGGCAAGGTGAACAGTTAACCCAAGATCTAAATCAAGGAATAAAAAACATTATTCACAATGGAAAGTTGGCTGAAATAAGCTATCATTATTTCAATGCTGATTATTCGCCAAAATAAGTATGAATTCTTACTAAAAGTGAGATGAAGTAAAAAATAATCTGATTCTTATAAAGTAAAAATGTTGTAATAAAAAACCACCAAACGGTGGTTTTAAATTACGAATATTAACAAAAGTATTATAAACCTTTTGCTTTTAAACGTGCAGCATGTTCCAGATAGATATTGACTGGATGTGGATTGATTGGGTGCATTCCGCCAATTTGGTTAATCGCATCAAGGTGATCCATATGATAGTCTGATTTGATCACTTTACCCAAATGAGTACTGAATCGTCCAACTACTCCATCATTTTGATCTTTTTCTTTAGTAAATAATTTGCCTAATTCAATTAAGATAGCGTGGGATGGGTCAAGGTTATTCAAGCCTT
Source organism: Frischella japonica (assembly GCF_014489845.1). GTDB lineage: Bacteria > Pseudomonadota > Gammaproteobacteria > Enterobacterales > Orbaceae > Frischella > Frischella japonica. The sequence goes on along the minus strand of NZ_JABURY010000018.1, from coordinate 63,120 downwards.
CATTTAAGATATCTCTTTGTTTAATAATTCCACTCCAAGAGTAATAATAAATACCATTACTTTCAAGTTCTTTACCTTCACCACCCCAAGTCGTTGGCAGCCCTTGTGGATATTTTTTATTAAATTCAGCAGTGCCTTTAGTTGATAAACTTTTGACTGCCGAATAGAAATCTTGTGGTAAAAGTGGTTTAGTACTAAATAAACTAATAAATGCCATGAAAGCATTGACAATAACCGAAGCAGCTTCGCCAACGATTCGCCCTTCATAAACATCAAGCAATAGATCGGCAATTTCTAAACCAAAATTAACGCCATTAACTGATGTTACAGAAGCAACTAAATTAGGTGCTTCAGCTGCCACATAACGAGAAGTCGGGGCACCTTGGCTGTGGCCAATTAAATTCACTTTCTCTGCGCCAGTTTCATTCAAAATATCCTTAACCTCTTTTAAAAGTTGTTTTCCTCGCTCCTCGGTTGAATTAGTTGCTGAAATAGCAGGAGTGAAAACGACAGCACCTTCTTCTTGTAATCTTTTGGCAATGTTGAAAAAATAAGGATAGCCCATAATTTTATCAAAACCAAAAAGACCGTGTACAAGAACGAGTGGATATTTAGTTTTAGCAGTTTCTTTCATAATATATTCCTTATGTGATTTTTGTTGATTAAAAAATTACCTGAGTAATTTCTGTTTTTAATAAACTTCTGATGACACAGCCGTTTATTTTTATGTAATTACCAAAAAAATGTTTCTCGGTAGTTATATAAAATTGTTTTAAAAATTTGATTGATAATTTGGGGGAGTGATTGTTAGCCATTGTTATGGCTTAAATCGAAGCCTGCTGTTTTTAAATAAAAAAAGCCACAATACAGTGGCTTAATAGCATTATATAGTAGCGAAACCCTATATGTATTCATTGTATAGAAGCAGCAAACGGAACTTTAAAAAATCGAATAAATTGTTGATTAAAAAATTACCTGAGTAATTTCTGTTTTTAATAAACTTCAGATGCATAGCCGTTTATTTTTATATAATTACCAAAAAATATGTTTCTCGGTAGTTATATAAAATTGTTTTAAAAATTTGATTGATAATTTGGGAGAGTGATTGTTAGCCATTGTTATGGCTTAAATCGAAGCCTACTGTTTTTAAATAAAAAAGCCACAATACAGTGGCTTAATAGCATTATATAGTAGCGAAACTCCATATGATTTAATTGTATAGAAGCAGCAAACGGAACTTTAAAAATCGAATAAAAAGTAGAAGATAAAATAATTTTAATAATATGATTCAATTTGTTATATTGAGTGCATTTGACGATTAAAATTTAGTCGTTATTTAATAGCTTTTATGATACTTAACCTATTGCACATAATTTTTAATAGATGGATCTAATTAACTTAACGAGTTTTTAAAATAGAAAACACATAGCTATACTCATTATGATATATGCAATAAATTTACTCTATTTTTAACATTAATAATTGATTTAAGTTTTTGAGAAAAGTTACTATGAAAGGATTTAACAACTTTTTAAATACAGATAATCTATTTTCCTAAAGTATAGCCTTATTTTTCCCAAAAGTCAAATTTTATATTCATATTAAAAATGTTTTTATAATCGCTCATTAAAAATATCCAGAAACAACTAAATATTAGGCATTATTAGCTTAAATTTTGACTTTTACTATAATTTAACACTTCTATTTACCAAAAAATAACGCTTTATTAGATATAATAAGAACATATTATTATTGAGATAAGTCAAATAAAATGTTGCTAAGTTTTTGTTTTTTAATAACATTAATAGTGTATAGTTTTTACAAGCATGTTTAGATTAAGTTATAATAGTTACATATTATGATATTTAATGAATCCATCCACATAAATATATGTGGTATTAATTATTGAGTTAATCAAAGTAACGATAAAACAGAGTTTAGTAATTTGAAATTTCAACAAGTTAAGAGTACAAAAATGTACTGGCTATGACAAGTACATTTTATCTATTCCCTGTATTTTTGCACGGTCTATAAAAATAAATCCATAACAAATTACCGTCCTATTACCGAATATAAATTTTTATTAAAGTTATTTTTAGGAGTTTTAAAAAATGAATCTGATTTGGTCAGCAGTTGGGCAAGTAATAAGTTCTTGTCTTCCGGTATTTTTGTTAATTTTTCTTGGTTGGCTATGTGTACAACAGAAAATATTTACTAAAGATTCTAAGAAGTTATTATCTGGATTAGTCTCAAATTTTGTCTTTCCGGCACTGCTGTTTGTTCATACTTCCCACGCTAAGCCATCAGAAATATTCAATGGTACTTGGATGATCGCTTTTTTCTGTACAATGTCTTTTTTATGGATAATTTGTTTTTTAACTAACAAATATATATTACATAAAGAATTAAAAGCAACGGCAATGAGTTCAATGTTATGTTGTTTTCCTAACATGGGGGGAATGGGTGTGCCATTTTTAACCCTGATGTTGGGAGCCTCTTCTACGATTTCTGTTGCTATAGCGAATTTCGTAGTTGCTTTGTCATTAATTCCAATGACAATTTTCTTACTAGAATTATGTGATACTAAAATCTCAGGTGGTAAAGTTACTGGAACCATGGTACTGAGTGCAGTGAAAAATTCACTGATGAAACCCATGTTTTTAGCAGTTATTCTTGGGTTAATTGTCAGTGTAACAGATGGTACAACGTGGATGCCACACTTTATATTCAATACGTTTGATATTATGTCTAATGCATGTAATTTTATCTCTCTAATTGCGGTTGGAGTGGGTATTTATGGTGTTAAATTGACTTTTTCAAAACCATTGATAGTGAATATAATATTAAAAAGCTTTCTTACCCCAATTGTTGCTTTGATTGCAGTACATCTTTTTGGCATTACTGGAATGGAAGCTGAAGAATTGGTCTTTTTATTAGCAATGCCAACTGCATCGACCGCCGTCATTTTGGCATTCAATTGGAATGTTGAACAAGAACAAGCATCAAGTATTTTCTTTGCCTCAACGATTTTATCAATATTTATTTTACCAACATTATTACTCATTATGGATTTCACTGTACCCGGTGTTGCATAATAAATGAGATAATAATGATAACCCTTCATTTAGCTCTCGTTGAATGAGGGGTTATTTATTGAATTAATAATCCAAATTCGCTATAAAAAATAATAAAATATTTGTGTGCAATTTACCCTAAATATCTCAGTTTTGCTATTATTGACATGCATAATATGAACCTGGACTAGTAGAACTTAACTTAAATAAAGTTTGATTGTTGGCAATATCAATACTGATAAATTAAGACTTGTATTATTTGATAAAAAAGATTAAATTTAATCTTATATTATTGTATTTAAACAATATTTTATCTTCGAGTGCCGTGTCAATTAATTTATGGGGGAATGCGTTATGCCATATCAAACACGAAATGATTTACCTGAATCAGTGCGTCACGTTTTACCCGAACATGCCCAAGACATCTTTAAAGAAGCTTTCAACCACGCGATAAAACAATATCAAGATCCGCAAAAACGACGCGATAATAGTTCCCCCGAGCAAATTGCGTTTCGAGTTGCATGGTCTGCAGTCGAAAAAGTTTATCGAAAAGATGAAAACGGTAAATGGCAGTTAAAATGAAGTCCAAACTTGATACAAAAAGATAACCTTGTATTGTTAGCACTGTAACTTTTAATTTATTACATGTTGATTATAAATAATAGCATCATTAATGCTGCTATCTAAGCATTACCAAAGCTGTTAAGATTATGTTGTAATATGTTTGAAAGAAAGCTTAATGTCTTTAATAACATTAACTTGTTTTCAATTCGTTAGTGAACAAGAAAAAGTCGCTATCACAAGATCAAGATAATCTAAAGAACCATTATTTATCGAAGTTATTGAACGTATTAAGTAAACAGTCACATACTCGCTGGAGTAATCTATAAATTTATCGTTTATCATTATTGAAAACAACATTGTCAATCTCTTGTATTTTATCGGAAATTGTAGGCGCTTAGTGGATAATTTACGAATTTTTTGGCGAAATTACGCGCGTACTATGGCGATATTTAACTGATTCCTCTTTTACAGAAAAATGTATTAACGAAAGAAATTAATGATATAAAAAAATTACATTATCAGTTTTCTGCTGATAATTATCATTACCAACTGCTTTTGTTAACTCGGATTGCAATATTTTTTATCTAGAGTTGACAGATGAAGAACTAACCTTGCTCTCTAACCAATACTTATTTTCAACCATGTTTAGATTGTGAACATGATGAAATAGAACCTTTGAATTTGTAGTTATTATCCATTGCGATGAAACGAATCTATCGCGCTTACAAAATATGTACAAATTAATAGTGAGTTTGGTAAAAACGTTATTTTTATAACTAGTTAATCTGGTATTTTTTACAGTCATCTTCAATATATTAGATTAAATTTATGATTGAGTTGTGCATAAAATCGCTATTTATTTGTTCATCAGTACGAATCACTTCTTACATATCCTTACTTCTGTTACAAGACTAATCATTTTTTGCCATTCCATATCGGTTATAAGCAAACTTATTATGTTGAACTTGCTAAGTTAAATATATGGTTTACGAAGTAGAGTTATTGGAAAAATCATTATTTTTTTCCTGATCGATGCGGAAAAAGTTGGTTAGTAATTATCTTTTTTTCCTTTTATACTTAATCTAAATTCTCAATAAACATAGGTACTTAATTATGAATAATAAAGGTTTACCAAAAGACTTTTTATGGGGAGGAGCCGTTGCCGCTCATCAATTAGAGGGAGCATGGCAAGCAGGTGGTAAAGGGATGAGTGTGGCTGATGTGATGACGGTAGGATCACCAAAAAGTTATCGTAAAATTACCGAAGGAATTGTTGCTGGTCAGTATTACCCTAATCATGAAGCGATCGATTTTTACCATCATTATAAAGAAGATATCAAACTTTTTGCTGAGATGGGCTTTAAATGTTTCCGAACATCTATAGCTTGGACGCGTATTTTTCCTAAAGGTGATGAATTAGCGCCCAATGAAGAAGGTTTAAAATTCTATGATGATCTGTTTGATGAATGCCTTAAGTACAATATTGAACCTGTCGTTACATTGTCTCATTTTGAATTACCTTATCATCTAGTGACTGAATACGGTGGTTTCCGTAATCGAAAATTGATCGATTTTTTTGTGCGTTTTGCTGAAGTTTGTTTTGACCGTTATAAAAATAAGGTCAAATACTGGATGACATTTAACGAAATTAATAATCAAGCTAATTTCCATGAAGATTTTGCGCCATTTACTAATTCGGGGATTTATTATAAACCAGGTGATAACCGCGAACAAATTATGTATCAAGCTGCTCATTATGAACTTGTTGCCAGTGCTAAAGCAGTACAGATAGGGCACGCAATCAATCCAGATTTTCAAATTGGTTGTATGATTGCGTTAGTACCTATTTATCCAGAAACGTGTAAACCAGGCGATATTTTGATGGCACAAAAAGTCATGGAACGTAAATACTTTTTTGCTGACGTTCATGTTCACGGCCAATATCCAAATTACATTAAAAAATATTGGCAGCGAAAAGGCATTGAATTGGATATCACACCACAAGATCTCGAAGTCTTAACAACTGGAACGGTCGATTACATTGGCTTTAGTTATTATATGTCCAACGCTATCAGAAAAACGGCAGATAATGATAGTTATGAATATAACGAAAAAACCGATCTAATTGGCAATCAATATGTAAAAGTATCCGATTGGGGCTGGCAAATTGATCCTGAAGGTCTACGTTACACCTTAAATTGGTTAACAGACATGTATCGATTACCATTATTTATCGTAGAAAACGGTTTTGGAGCTTATGATAAAGTTGAAGCTGATGGCAGTGTTCATGACACTTATCGTATTGACTATCTCCGTGAACATATTAAACAGATGAAGTTAGCGGTTGAAGAAGATGGGGTTGATTTAATGGGCTACACTCCGTGGGGCTGTATTGATTTGGTATCTGCCGGCACTGGCGAAATGGAAAAACGTTACGGTTTTATCTATGTTGACAAAGATAACAAAGGTAATGGTACTTTAAAACGTAGCCGAAAAGATTCATTTGCATGGTACAAGCAAGTTATTGAATCAAATGGTGAAGTTTTATAAAGGATAACAACCTTAAGGAGAATCTATGAAAAAAGCATTAATTATTTGTGCTGCTGGCATGTCATCATCACTAATGGCCAAAAAAGTGAGCGAATATTTTGCCAGTAAAAATAAAGCGATTGTGTTAGATGCGGTTTCGGCAACGGAAGGCAGTAATATGATTAAAAATAGTGATTTTGCATTGTTTTTAATTAGCCCACAAACCATGATGATGTTCGATAAGCTGAAGAAATTGGGTGAGGAAGTAAGTAAACCTGTCGTTAGTATTCCTTTTCAAGCTTATATTCCCATTCAATCAGGTATTGAACAGTTGGCAAAGTTAGTTGAGGAAAATATCCCTTAAGATTAGTTGATTATTTATGCGCCATCGAAAGATTCACGTTATATGATGGCGCTTTATGACGCTATCTAATGTGAGCAAGATAGTCGTGAGGTTATAACACACCCGAATAGCTTAACAGAGTAGTTCGAACGCGTACGGATATCGATAATAATGATAAAAAATAAACAACGTGAGCTGATTAGTTTACTGGTTCGTTGTCAAAATACCTTTAAAAGCAGTCTGGAACTTGCTAGCGAATTAGCGTTATCTGATCGGACCGTACGGACCTATCTCAAAGATTTAAAAACAATCATTGAAAACAATGGTGCTATTATTGTTAGTAAACAAGGTTATGGCTATCGATTACAAATAAATGATCGAAAAGTATTTAATTTATTTCTCATCGAGCACCATTTTTTAGATCGCAGTGATGATCAAACTAGCAGTCGCGATGTATCGGAAAGAAAACACTATATTCTTAATTTATTATTACTAGAAAGTCAAAAAATTGATGTTGAAGAATTATCTGAACGATTATACATCAGTTCATCTCAGTTAAATAAAGATATTCAGGAAATAAAAAATCAACTGCAACCTTATGAATTAACTATTAAAAAAAATAAAGCACTTATTTTTATTGATGGTGAAGAAAGAGCTAAACGACATTTCATTATGAGTTATTTCTTTCATGAAGAGTCGATTAACTTTTTACAACGGTTAACTTATTTGAATAAATTTAGTGATATCATTAGTTTTGATATGCTTACGATCATTATTTTAGATGAGTGTCGTGAAGCAAAAATAAAGCTATCTGATGTGATGATGCAAAATATCGTTTTGCATCTTTCTTTAAGTATTAAACGCATTCAATCAGGTCTTTCAATTCAAAATTTGCATATGCCGGCATCGACAAAAATGGCATTGGAATATCGCGTTGCAGAGAAAATAATTGAACGAATAGAAACTGTAACGGGCTTTCATTTTCCGAAAGAAGAGCAGATGTATTTAACACTACATTTGATGAGTAAATCAAACGTTATTCAGCATAATTTAGATTCACAACTCTATTCATCTTTAACCAACCTATTGATAAAAATTCAACAAGAAACCGGCTATCTCTTCTTAAAAGATGAACAATTAAAAAACGGTATTCTGCAACATCTCAAACCGATGTTAATACGGTTAGAACAAAACATTAAATTAGACAATCCATTACTCGATGAAATTAAGCGTAAATATCCCGAAGTGTTTGCTTTAGTCAAACATTATTTTCTTGAACTTCCTAGTTTGAGTCAATTTACAGTTCATGATGATGAATGGGGTTATCTAACGTTACATTTTCTTGCTTCAATAGAAAAATTGAAAAATGAGCAAAAGGCAAAAGTGCTAATTATTTGTGCTACTGGGTTAGGCAGCGCTCAACTGCTAAAAAATCGCGTTGAAAGTGAATTTGATGAACGAATTAAAATTGTTGCGACCAGAGGTTATTATGAAATTGAACCAGAAATGTTAAATGAAGTTGATTTAATTATTTCTTCAATTGATCTCTCGGCAAAAGTGTTTAAGGTCCCTGTTTTTCATGTTTCAGTCTTTTTTACTGAAGAGGATGTGCAAAAAATTCGTCATTATTTTGCTTCGCGCAAAATGCTTATAACACCGTGTACAGATCCTTTATTGGCACTTTCAGCTGCAAATTCATCTCAACCGACAACGCATTTGGAACATATTGTCGATGATTTAATCGCTGATCAGTTTGTGATTTGTCAAACATTACCAGCACGAGAACGAGTATTAGAGCAATTATTGGATTTACTCGCGGTTAATGAAGCACACAATTATAAAACGGAAATGAAACAACAAATGCAACACCGCATGAAGTTAGGTGAAATCTTTTTCAGCTCAACCATTGTGGTACCCCATCCCGCAATTCCTGTAGGTAAATTATCTAAAATAGGTATCGCAATGATTCCACAGGGATTATTTTGGGATGTAAATTACCCAGCGGTGCAGTTTATTTTTATGATTTCACCATCTATTTATCAAAACCCAAATTTAGCCATGATGACAAAAGCGATCGTGGCGCTGATTGATGACTTACAGATGCAAAGTGACATGTTGCAGTGTCAAAATTTTGCTCAATTTAAACCACTTTTTATCCAACTTATTGAAAAAGGAGCCTAGCAATGAATGAAAAAATGACCTCAGAGGATATTCAACTCGTTGCTTTTACTATTATTTTGCATAGTGGTAATGCCAAAATGAAAATTCACAGTGCTTTTGAAGCGATGCGCAAGGCTGATTTTATAGCGGCTAATCAGTTACTGGAAGAAGCGAATGAAGAAATATTACAAGCTCATAAATCGCAAACAGAATTGCTCCAAAATTATGCCAATGGGACAAAAATTGACATGGAAATTATTATGGTTCATGCACAAGATCATTTAATGACAACGATGACCCTACGCGAAATGGCGATCGAAATGAGTTATTTGTATGAACAAAACGCTCAACTGGCAGTAAAAATGCGAGGATAACCAATGAATAGCCCAATGACTGATGCGCAAAAAATCAGCTTTAATAATCTTTATTTTAACCGTTTTTTAGCAATACGTTATAGTACAGCATTATTTCTTTTTCTTAATCTTTATTGGACAATATTTCTGCTAGGTTCATTATCTGTAACAGCGATTTTACCATTCATTTTATTTATAATGGGTGGATTCACTGCTTTTGAGCAAATCAAGCTTTATCGCAATCATAGTAATCGCTTACCTTATGCCAATCTTTTTTATCGTGCATTATTGATAATCCATATTATATCAATGGTTGCCATTTATACTCCTTTGTTTCATGCCTTCTTTCCCTTTTTAAAACATTCACAAGATGCTTTATATATGCTAACGGTTTTATGTGTAACGAATTTATTAATTGTTTTATTAATATTAAAAAAACTAAATAAAATTCAACGTAATGAGGATAAACACTACCAAAGAATCCGAGCTTACGAAGAAATCATTAATTAAATGAGGAAAACAAAATGAATACGGGATTTGTAATTTTACAGAAGTATTTAATGACGCCGATGGCCAAGATTTCACAATTTAAAATTGTGCGAGCGGTTATGGCAGCTGGGATGGCTTCAGTACCTTTTTGTATTGTTGGATCGATGTTTTTAGTTTTTAATACGTTGCCAATGACCTTTACGAGTTTAGAAGGTCTTTTCGAAAAGACAATTTTTAGAATAAGTGATCTTTATATGATTGCAAATACTGCAACCATGGGTATTTTAGCACTGTATTTTAATATCATTGTTGGTTATGAACTCACTAAAATCGAAGCTGAAGAAACAGGATTAAAAGTTAATGCACTTAATGGTGCGATGCTCTCTGTTTTTGCTTTCTTTATGACTTTGCCACAACTAGTTATGCACAATGGCTCAATGGTATTACAAAATGATCCTGATAAATCAGTGTTTAATGGCTTAAGCTTAACACCTTTTATTTCCCGACTTGGTACATCAGGTATCTTTATCGCCATCATCATGGCGATTGTTGCGACCCAACTCTACTTTATGTGTGTGAGAAGAAATTGGATAGTGAAAATGCCTGAAACTGTTCCATTAGGCGTATCTCGCTCATTTACGGCACTTATTCCAACCTTTGTGATTGCTTTTACGATTATCATTATAAATGGCATCTTAATTTATTTGGGTACTGATATATTTTATATTATTGGTGTTCCATTTGCGTTTGTTACTGACTTAACCAAAAGCTGGTTAGGTGTTATGGTTATCTTATTTTTGATCCATGCTTTATGGGTTGTCGGTATCCATGGTGCGAGTATTATTGGGGCTTTTATTACACCGATTATGCTTGCAAATATGGCGGAAAATACGGCAGGTGCTGGAATACCCTTTGCAGGTGAATTTAATAATTCATTGGTAATTTTGGGCGGTTCGGGTTCAACCTTATTAATGACCTTCTTTATCGCGTTTTTCGCCAGATCCAGTCAATTGAAAATATTAGGCCGTGCTTCGGTAGTACCCGCTATTTTCAATATTAATGAGCCGATAATCTTTGGTATGCCAATTGTATATAATCCTTATTTAGCGATTCCATTTTTATTAGCACCTATGGCTTGTGGTACACTCGGTTATTTTGCAATAAATACTGAGATTATGAATCCAATCATTGCTTTGGTTCCTTGGCCATCGCCAATGGGATTAGGGGCCTTTATTGGTACTGGCGGTGATTATCGCGCGGCGATTGTGGCAATACTTTCAGCGATTTTAGCGTTATTAATTTATCTGCCTTTTGTGAAATTATATGATAATAAATTGTATAGAGAAGAACAAAATAAACAAGCTAATGAAGCAGTAACAGAATAACGATTTTAAATAATAGAATAAAAAGGAACGTTAATGGATAACCGCATTAGTGTTCCTATTATTTCCGCCAATAATAACTTCGATAATTGACTTATTCTACGTTTGTTTATGATAAATTATGTACGACTCTATCACTCATTAAACAGTTCAATTACAACATAGGATTAAAGATCAAGGTTATAATTGGTTTGACTAATGACTTGTAACATGTCAAATAGCAAATTGTTAACGGGTAAATCACGTTAACAAGACCAGTATGCTAACTATTGTGGATTCCGTGGTTAAAGGGAATTACTAACGTGAGGTAAGCAAATAATCTTACAATATATAAACAAATCAATATTAAACGCATAATAAAAAATTTTATAATCGTGCAAACGGTGACGTTGCAAGAGAATAAAAAAACATATGCGTGATAGCATTTAGCGTTGCTTGCAGATATGTTAGGTATTAAGAATCAAATCTAAGTGTACAGCTAATGGATGCATTCCCATAAAAATTGCTTAAAAACCTTGCCATAAAGCAGGGTTTTTAAGAGGATTTTTATTGCTGATTTATTATTAGGCAAATCCGTAAACCAGAATAACGATAACGGCAATAGGAATAATAAATTTAGTTAATATAGACCATACTTTAAACCAGAAAGAATCTAAATTTAACTCTTTACAGATCAGCTTTTGGTTCATCATCCATGCACCAAAAATAACCGTTCCTAATCCTGTGATAGGTAACATAATTTTACTGGTCAAATAATCGAGTAAATCAAAAATATTTTTATTAAATAGTTTCACTTCAGCCCATTCATTAAATGAAAGGATACAAGCAATACCTAATGCCCAGATGACCACACTACTTACCACGGTTGCAGTTTTACGGCCCATATGAGTTTTTTCTTCTAATAATTCAACCGTTGGTTCAAGTAATGAAATAGACGAAGTTAACGCGGCAAACGTTAAAAAGATAAAGAATAAAATACCTAAAATACTACCACCGGCCATATTACCAAAAGCAATTGGAAGTGTTACAAAGATCAGGCCAGGACCTTCACCGGGTTGTAAACCATTAGCAAATACCAGTGGGAAAATAGCTATGCCTGATAGCATTGCCACAATAACATCCAAAATAACCACAGTACTCGCAGTTGATAATAAGTTCACATTTTTACCAAGATAAGAACCGTACGCCATCATAATTCCCATACCTAAAGAAAGGCTGAAAAATGCATGTCCTAAAGCGGCTAATATCGCCTTACCACTAATTGCTGACCAGTTTGGTGTAAATAGGAACTGAATCGCATCATAAAAAGCTGAGCCGCTAACATATTGTGCATAACCTACCAATACTAGCAGTAAAACACCCAAACCTGGCATCATGACTTTACAACCACGCTCTAAACCAGCGCCGACCCCCATTGCTACAATAAATGCTGTCGCAAACATAAATACCGTGTGCCAAATTAACAGACTATTAACGTTACCGAGGAAATCAGTGAATAGCTGTCCAGTAATTTCACCATTAGCACCTTCAAATGCCCCTTGAGCGGCAAGAACAATATAATCTGTGGCCCAACCACCAATTACACTATAAAAGGAGAGAATCAAAAACGAACCCAGTACTCCAATGATTCCCACCCAACGCCATGCTTTTGAACGACCTTCAGAAATAGCAACATCTTCCATCGTATGAATCGGATTTTTTTGCCCACGACGACCAATTAACCATTCTAAAACTAAAATCGGTAATCCAATAATGAACATGAAAAGCAAATACGTGAGCACAAATGCTGAGCCCCCCATTTCACCTGCCATATACGGAAATTTCCAAATGTTACCTAATCCAACAGCAGAACCAGCCGCAGCAAGCATGAATCCCATGCGTGAACTCCACTGTGAGTGATTTTCTTTCATTGTACCTTTACTCATGAATAAGTTTCCTTGATTCTTTTTAATAAATAGAATATCGCAACTAATAAAAAAGATGCTTTGAAAAGACGATTTTTAATCTTGCCATGAAATGATTCTTTAAACAATAAATGATTATTTTTAATGATAATAAGAATATTAATTTGGCTTATTATAGGTTAATAGAATATAAATATCTCAACTACGTTATATTAGTAAAAAATTATTAAAACGGATGTTTAATTATATAATTTTTAATATATTCAATCTATGAAAAACCTGCTATAGAATCATTAACAAAAATAAGCATAACCTAATTAAGTTATGTTTTTATTTAACTCATTAATCTTATACTTTACATTTGCTGTAAATGACAATATAGTCATTTAATATATATGTTGTCTAATTAAAATAATTAACGAAATCCAGAATGGAAACCACATCTAAAATTCGTCAATGCATCAAAATTGCTACTCAAGGTTTTATTGGTCGTGAACAACTTGCTGAACTTATTATTTTAGCCGCCATTGCTAAAGAACATTTATTAGTTATTGGTCCGCCTGGTACGGCTAAAAGTGCAGTGGTTCGGCGAATGGCTAAAACATTAAATGGCCAATATTTTGAGTATCTTTTGGGGCGCTTTACTGAACCATCGGAATTATTTGGTACAGTAGACCTTAAAAAGCTTCGAGAAGGAACCGTCGAAACAGATACAGCAGGAATGCTACCCGAAGCCGAAATTGTATTTTTAGATGAAGTCTTTTTAGGTTCGACGGCTATTCTTAATACGCTACTCGGTATTTTAAATGAGCGACAATTTAAACGTGGACATACACAAATCATTTGTCCATTAAAAATTTGTATTGGTGCTTCCAATAGTTTGCCCGATGATGATGGACTGTCGGCATTTGCTGATCGTTTCTTACTTCATCTTTTTGTTGACCCGGTAGCTGATAATTTTATTGAAGATTTGTTGGCCGGTGGCTGGCAAGCGGAATATGCGGCAATTGATACTTCACTTTCATTAGATGAGCTCTCAACACTGAGCGATCAAGTTAAAAAAGTAAATTTAGACAAAATTTTTTCACCTTTTGCTGATGCGATTCGCCTGCTTAGACAAAATGGTATTGTTTTATCTGATCGACGAGTGGTAAAAACATTAAAACTTATTGCCGCAGCAGCATTAGTTAATGGCCGTTTTGTAGCGGATAAACAAGATTTGTGGCCATTGTATTATGTGATACCAACCATGGATATGCAGCAACAAGGACAAGAAATTTTAAAAGATATTTTTATGATTTCGAATAATTCTCAACTTTTTAATGCCGCTGAATCTGCAACGCAACAACCCAATGCACGTTTAGAAAGGTTAATTGAGTTAGCAAAAGGTTGTTTAAATAATGAAGATATACACATTGAAAGTGTATTACGGGAAATTGATGCTAATTATGCCGCAAATACCATACCAGAACCGCTCAAGCAGTTAAGAGCGCAATTAATTAATTTGATAGCTCAAAATGCATAGTCATTCCTATATACAATGGCATTGGCAATCCAATAATGATGCGATTACACCCGTTGCAGTAGTGGCATGGCATGATGTTGTCAGGCGTCTGTTAATTCATCTTAATCAGAATTTGCATAAATATGATTTATCCAAATATCAATTTGTTAAAGGTGATAATTTCATTGTGATTATTGGTGAACCATCATTATTACCATGGATTGATGGTGTACAGTATGCGATGTTTGATAGTCAAGAGCCACAACTGTGGTTACCTTGTCATGCTAAGCCATCGATATCATCGACACTTTTAGCCAGAGCAATAAATTATAAATTTAAGTTTAATCATATTCTGTTGTGGAATGATCCCCAAATGGTAATTCCGTTGGAAAAAAAGTGGCCTTTAACTAAAGAGTTTATTGCATATGCCTTGTAATCAAATACCAAAACCATTTCAAGCTTGGCGGCCTTGGTTATCATGGTTTAATGACAGTCTACAACCGAATATTGCCGATCTTATGTTGCAACTCAATCCATTATTAGGCCCCGTTAAGGAAAGCCAATGGCATGACCAACAGTTATTATCCGGTTTAGGTGATTTACATAAGCGTGGCAGCTACGCAAATTTATTAGCAAGTGAATGGTTAATTGCACAAGAAGAGCCGGACGAGTTTATCCGTCGGGCGGTGTCCTATGAACACTTGTTTTTAGCTCCAACCCAAGAAAAATCGAAAGCAAATGGGGTGATTATTGCCCTGTTTGATAGTGGTATTTTACAACTCGGTGTATCACGGTTAGTGCATTTGATATTAATGTTACTTTTAGATATTCGATCGCATGCGCAGGGTAGCCAATTTTATTGGGGCGTAATTCAATCTTCCCCTAAATTAAAGTTATTTCATGATGTAAATGATCTTAAATTACTATTAAATACGCGCACGACTAAGTTAGTCGATAATAACCACCTAGATGAATGGCATAATTATATACAGCAAGCTAAATTAGATTATGATGAGTGTTGGTTGATAGGCACTAATCATCAAAAAATTGACTTGGTTACTCATCAAGTCAATATCGAAAGGTCTATTGAAGATTATAATAAACTATTAGTTAAGATGACCAGTAATATGATGACAAAATGTTGTCAGTTAACCTTACCTAATGAAATCATTTGCGCCAAAATGGTGTTAGGTCAGTTCATGTTTACAGGTCATTATGCTGAAATAGTTAAAAAATCGATTGTGCCAATTAACGTTAACTTTAAGCCACTCATTTCGGCAAATGGTAATCGTATTTTGACCTATAATGGCGACAATACGCATATCTATTTTGTCAATCTTAGCGATTTGATGAAGGTGAAAAATATTTGTCATATTCATCATTACCATCTAAATTATCCAGTGTTAGGTTTCGATTTACTGGGTAAACATGTTGTTGCTTTAATTCAAGACAATAAAACATTTTTTATATGGCAACCCAATAGACCGCGAATTGAAATAGCTGAAGTCATTCATGTTGATAAAAACAACGTTGTTATCGCTTTATTATGGCTATTTAACGGACATGGTACAGATATTCTATTTGTTGATGCGGAAAATAAACTATATGTTCTTTCATTCCTTCCCAAAAGCCAAGAGAAAATCACCAAGATTTATAAAATTGCTGAAAATGTCATAGCCTTGTTTAAATTGAGTGACCATCAGGCATTATATCTATACAACAATGATAAACAACAACTACTGATTAACGGTCATAATATTAATTGCCATTTTTTCTATTGTTTAACAACGTTGCCAAATTTGTCAAACCAACAGTTTTTTATAACTGCCGAATCATTATGGCTACAAGGATTTGGGCGACTCGCTATAGGGCAGGCACAAGAGTGGCAAATTTATACAGCCGAGAATGATTACCAGAGAGTAGCAATACCTAATGAATGGCAAGTTTTTGGTCTATATTATGATAACAAAACAAATCGTACCGACTTCTTGGTAATTAATCAAGACAGAAAGCAAGTCGCATTATTTGATTATAGCAATAATAATATGGATGTATGCTTTCGATCGCCAAATAAAATTATAAACTATAGTTACAATTCGTTAGCTCAATCCTTTTCTGTAACGACTAATATGGGTGAATTAATTCTATATTCATTTGTATCACAATCCGCACGCCTGAGATTATATAAAGCTAATTAATATATGGAAAATATTGTTGATTTTATACCAAATCCAACCTTAAAAGGTGATCAATACATCGCTGGAATATGGTTTCCTACCCAGTGGTTTGATAGTATACAACGCCGGCGTTTATTGATAAAACATTGGTTTTTAGGTTGCACAATCTATCAATTTGAACATGGTGATTTACTTAGATTTCCAACCTTAAGATCATGTGATTGTGATAATTTGGAAGGTTGGCCATTGATATTAGAAAATGGCATCTTATGTTCAACTCAATTACCTAAAAAACTTTTTGCTAAAGTTGCCGATTATCATTTGATATTAATTATTGGTAATCAAATGGCGATGTATCATTATGATGAAGCTGTCATAATTGATCCTGCGCAGTGGGTCGATTTAGCCGAATATCAATTATGCACAACTGAAACTTATGCTGTTAATGTGGTTTATGATGACGTTCCTGATTTTATGGAACAAAGTAAGCCTCTTGAGCAAATATTTGCTGGTAAAATGCCGTTGTCAAGTCCACTTATGCAGCAGTATATCGAGCAACTACAAAAAAACGCTAAGCAAAAGCAGTCTAATCAACAGACTAATACTCCACCACATTTTCAAGCAGCAAAAAAATTTAGGCTAATATGGATTGCCTATGCATTTTTTGTGTTTTTGATTTTTTCCCACCTATTTAATTTGGATCTTAGTTCACTTTATTATGGTTCTTTTATCGACTTTAATGGTTCAGGTTTTACTTACTTAATTATGTGTGTTATTGGTTTGGTTACTATGAAGGTGATTAGAAAGATCATTAAGTTTACTAATATGGTAAAGCAAGGGGAATTTGATAACGTTATAGAAGCAAAAACATTTTCTTATAAAATTAAAAATAATGATTTACCGCCAAATAATAATCACTCGATAAATTCAACAATACCTGCTCGTCAGCGTCCGAAAATAATTAATCCGAGCAATTGGCGTAAGTATCTCACCGTATTTGCACTAATTACAAAACTTAGTCAATTGATTGCTTTTCGGCAAGGCAAATATCTCGAAACTATGCTGAAAAAGTTTGAGCAAGGCGATTTACAAGATGCATTACGTTATGCCATTCCGATTAATGATAATGCATGTTCAACCGGTCAATCTTTTGGAGTACCTAAACCACGTAGTAAATTATCGTTAAGCGAATCGATTTATGGTGAAGCAAGCTCTATTTATCTGCCACCAGAGTTAATTGAGCATTTAAATGTCCTTTATCGGCAGAGTTTCGATAAATTGGCTAAAAAAAATAAAATCGAAGACGCGGTTTTTGTGTTAGTTGAATTATTAAATAATTTAAATGAAGCACTGGAATTTTTAGTGCAGCATAAACGTTATGCACAAGCTATGGAGTTGGCGATTACGCGTGATGCTGAACCCGAATTGATTGTGAAACTTTGCTGTTTGGCAAATGATTGGAATCAAGCAATAATGATAGCAAGGCGAGATAATGTATTTGCTAATACGATTTTGCTACTTGAACAGGAACAGCCGGCTATAGCCAATAAATTAAGAGTAGAATGGGCTAAAACATTAGCTGACAAGGCAGAATGGTTAGCTGCGATCGATGCGATTTGGCCGTTACCTGAATATCGTTATCTTGCTGAGCAATGGTTTAGCAATACTGAAAAACTCAATGCTAAGACAATTGTCAAACGCTTTATTTTAATGCCTGATTCGATTGCTGAGCTTAAAACCAGTTTATTATCCATAAAAAATAATCCTGACGAACATCAATTAAGATTTGATATTGGTAAACAGATATTGTTGCACCAGCAATATATTGATAAATTACGTGTTTTATTACATATGTTTATTAACATAATCATTGCTGATGCTATTACTTATCCCAATCAATTAACTCGAGCTGACATAGCAAAATTGATTGAACTCACAGGCGATAAAGCATTAAAATTTGATATTCCCATTTCATCATTAATTATGGTCAAACAGCATTCATTAATGGACTCAATTGATCTTGTTAAATACCATTGTCCTGAGATGGGTTATCGAGCGATTCATGATATGGTTGCTTTAGCTAATGGAAAATATTTAGTTGCTTTGGGAGAAGCGGGGATTTTATTAGTAAGCAAAAATGGCAAACAATTGGCTCATTTTATGATTGCGGCGGAATCATTTGTAATTTCAGACAATCGGTTACAAGTTTTAGCGTTGATAAAACGTGATAGTTACTATCGTATTCATAAAGTTGATTTAACAACCGAAAAATCGGTTGACCTTGGTTTGATCAAATTTCAGTTTTGTCAACGGCAATTTGATGGTATTAACTGGACCATTGTTAATAATAACTGTATTGAAGTAATTAATATTGGCAGTACATTATCTGTTGTATGGCGTGTTGATCTTTCACCTAATAAAATTGAACAGGGTGTTAGGGATGAGCTGCGTGAAATTTATGTAACCCGTGTAATCCGTAATCAAAAAAATAAACTTGAAGTATTTACATTTCGTCTTCCACAGCATCGGTTATCTCGTCGATATGATATTAAGTTTATTGAAGATATTTATGGCACTCCTTATGTTGGAGAATATTATGGCTTTTTTCTTGATGCAGAATTAGACATCGTTTTTCATTTAAAATATGATAAATATAAAAGCAGATTGATGTATAAGCGTGACTATCAGTATCAATATATAGGTATTCCTTTAACGATTTCCCCCGAGCAATTAAAACATTTAATTGTGCTCTCAAGTGGTTTATTGACAATATTGTTAGTTAAACGAGATGATGGTTCGGGTTGGGATATTCACTTTTATCATTACAGCACTGGTACGATAAAAGCTACCATTGATTGGTCTGGTAGTTGTTCACTTTCAGGAAGATGCGTAGGTGGTCAATGCTATTTTTATGATGATAAAGGTCGTTTATTGCATGTTAATATCAAAGAAAGCGAAGTAACTTCTTTTTCAATTTAGTTTTGATCTTAATGAAGATAATAAGATTAAATATGGCAATTTGTCAGCCAATATTATCTTTATGTGTTATCAATTCGCAATTATCAAAGATAATAGTGTTTATTAACACCTATTTTATCTGATTAATTAATAATAAATGCTTATAACATTTAATAACTACTTTCCTGACTGCTTTTTTCTAGTAAAAAGTGATAGCCTGTTTTCGGTATGCTTTATGAATTTTCTTTTAAATATGGTAAGGCAATTTACCGATCATCAATCATGATAACTGCATTGTTATACGATGTTATCTCTTTAAAATGAATGCTTTTTATGGCGTCAATTTTGCAATACAAACAAAATACAGCAGCGTTACTTAGTTTATTATTTTAAACAATATTCGTAAATATGCATGCTAATATAAGATTGGATTATCTTATCATATAGTTATGTTCATCCCTATGATGAGCAATACCATGGATATTATTTGGTAGCAAATCAATTAGTCTCATTTTCTTTAATTCCCTAAAATCAACCCTATCAGATTAGATTGAATTCATTTGAATTATGGCAAATATCAAATGATTTGAATTTGCTAGTTACTTAATGATGGAGGATAAGATGGAGAATGAGTCTAACAATCAATGGTTTTTTAAAGATTTAGTTCTTTTAGATAAAAACTTCCACAGTGCGGATCAATTTTTTGATTTTACTTTCCCTATTTTAAGCAAGGGTGGTTATGTGAAAGACTCTTTTTTGACGGCAATTAAATACCGAGAATCTGTCTATCCAACAGCATTGCCGACCGAACCTTATGTAGTTGCCATGCCACATACTGATATTGAACATGTTATTAAACCTTTCATCTTTGTTACCCGGGTTAAATCAGCTGTGCCATGGTGCGAAATGGCAAATAATGACAATGTATTAAAAGCAAATTTTATTTTTTTACTTGGCTTTATAGAAAAAAATGGACACATCGATTTACTGCAAAAATTGATGTCATGTTTTGTTAATCCAAGTTTTTTAGCGTCGCTTTATCAAGCAAAAAATACATCTGAAATTCTTAAACTATTAAAATCAAATATAAATTTTAAGGAGTCATCATGAAAAAAGTTATTGTTGCCTGTGGTAGTGGCGTAGCTACATCACAAACTGTTGCAAGTAAAGTTACGCGTTTATTAAAAGAACGTAATCTTGACGATATCAAAGTAGAAGTCGTCGATCTTAAATCAGTCGATACCCATATAAAAAATAGTGCAGCATATATCGCGATAACAAAAATTGAAAAACAGTATCCGATCCCAGTGATTAATGGAATTGCATTTCTAACAGGAATCAACATGGATGCTGAATTACAAAAAATTATCGAGGCCTGTAAATAGGAGTTTAATTATGGAATTTCTTGGAACGATCATAAATTATATTTTGAATTTAGGAGCACCGGTATTTGTTCCTTTCATAATGTTGATTGCTGGATTAATGGTCAGAATGAAGCTGAGAGATGGTGCTTCAGCGGCAATTACCTTAGGGGTCGCATTTGTTGGAATGAGTATGTTGATTGGCTTTATGGTTGATGCTATTGGTGCGGCTGCTCAAACTATGATGGAGCGAACAGGCATCGAGCTCAGTATTGTTGACGGTGGATGGACTACTATGGCAAATGTCTCTTGGGCATGGCCTTATGCATTTTTAATGTTTCCGTTACAGGTTGGCGTGAATATTTTAATGCTAGTCTTAAAAAAAACCGATACGTTTAACGCCGACTTATGGAATGTTTGGGGAAAAATTTTTACTGCTTTCATTGTTGTCGCGGTTGTAACCCCTATTTTAGGTTCTGTTATCGCACTCATTCTGGCATTTGTTGTTGCCACATTGCAAATCATATTGGAACTCAATTCCGGCGATATTAACCAACATCGAATTGAAAAATTAACTGGAATTCCGGGCGTTACATGTACACATAGAATGTTATTTTTTAGTGCAATTTATTATCCTTTTGACCTCTTACTACGTAAAATCCCGGCATTAAACAAACCCATGGATGCAGCAACATTACGGTCTAAACTGGGTATTTTTGCCGAAAATCATGTGATAGGTTTTTTACTGGGTGTGACTTTTGGCATTATTGCTGGTTATGATGTTGCAGCGATATTAATGTTAGGCATACAAGCGGCTACGGCATTAATGCTATTCCCAATGATTTCTAAACTATTCATGCAAGCCTTATCACCTATTTCTGAAGCGATCAGTGATTATATGAATAAACGTTTTGCCGGACGTAAATTATTTGTTGGTTTAGATTGGCCGTTCATGGGTGGGGCTAGTGAAATATGGTTTACGGTGATTGTCGCTATTCCTTGCACTTTGCTTTGGGCGGTTATTTTACCAGGAAACAAACTATTGCCATTTGCCGGTATTATTAATATTGCACTAGTTGTCCCTGCTTATATTTTAACTAAAGGCAATACGTTAAGAATGGTGATATTAGCAATTATTGGTGTGCCGTTTTTCTTATTTGTGGGTACTCAGTTTGCGCCAATTATCACAGATTTAGGACTTGCTACCAAAGCGATTGATATTCCAACTAATCAACTGATTTCAAACAGCTCAATCGATGCACCGGTATTTACTTATGCTTCATCCTTTATATGGCAATGCTCACAAGGTTATTTTGTGCCTTTAATCTTGGCGGTGTATTGGTGTATTGGGTATGTGTTTTATGCGCGTGAATTGCGAAAAGAATATTTACAAGAAACCAATCAATAGATGCAGATAAAGCTAATGATTGGCAGGATAGTTAATAAAACTGATGGCGAATCAAATTGCCATCAGTCAAAAGCAAGAGGCTGATAATGATATGGTGGTTGATAAAAGAATTCATGCCGTTTTAAATGCATTAATAAAAAACCCGAGTATGAGTGGCGTAGAGTTGCAAAATGAATTTGGATTAACTCGTAAGCAACTTAGTTATACTGTTAAGAAGATTAATGATTTCCTGGAATCTTCTAATCTTGAATTAATAAAACGTTTCAAAACTGGAAAATTTAGTGTACCCAAAGTTGTAATTGAAAGATTTCGAGATGACCTGGCTTTTCTTGATAGCAAACGTTATATCTATTCAGAAGATGAACGTATTCATTTATTGCTATTTTTTTTATTAACCAGAACCGAAAGATTGTCATTGATTCATTTATCATCGGCACTTATCGTTAGTCAAAACACCGTGATTAATGATCTAAAAAAAGTGCAAATCATGATTGTGCAATATCATTTACATGTTCATTATGATCGTGAAAATGGTTATCGAATCACTGGCAGTGAAATTGATAAACGTTATCTATTACTTAAATTAATTCATCGCATTGTTAACATGCCTGTTGCCGATAAAATTTTTCGGCAACCTAATATTATCCCTCAAGGTAATTTAGAACAAGTCGGTATCGTTTTTAGTGAAATAGAAAAAAAATTAAAAATTGTCTTTACTGACGAACAGTTACAAGAATTAACCTATTTTATCTGTTTTGTGTTACGCCGTATTGAAAGTAATAAAAAAATTGAATATCTACCGGAAACTTACAGCGAAGTCGTCAATAGTCGTGATTTTCAATTGATGAAAAAGTTAATTGAAAAATTTGGTATTGTTGATGTTAATGAACAGATTTTTTTAACGGTTTTAGTACAAAGCTCAAATATTCAAACGCTTTCCGACAAATATTTTCATCTTGATGCGGTGTTATTAGAAAGTGTGGTTGAGGTCATTGTTAATTTCGAACAGATTAGTTGTATTACTTTTCAGGATAAAAATGAACTCATTGAACGTATTTATCAGCATTGGAAGCCAGCATATTATCGAATTCGTTATCATATTAACAATATTAATAGTGTCTACGATATTGTATTGCAAGAGTTTGGTCATTTGCATGAAATGGTACGTAAAGCGATAACCCCATTTGAAAAAATTTTACATGGTAAGATGCCTGATGAAGAAATTGCTTTTATTACTGTCTTATTTGGTGGCTGGTTAACACGAGAGGGACTAATTAATCAAATCAAAACTAAAAAAATCGCGATTGTCGTTTGTGAGAATAGTGCAACAGTATCGACTTATCTTTACCTGACTTTACAAGTTTTACTTCCAGAATTGCACTTTTCTGATGCTATGTCTAAACGTGAATTTGAAAAATATAAACACTATTATGATATTGTTTTTTCAACTTCTCATTTAACGACCGATAAATTATTATTTATTGTTAATCCTTCACTTAATAATCTACATAAAATTGCTTTTCGTCATCAAGTTATGGGGACTTTACAAGGTATTGATCCCAGTATTATTCAAGTTGAAGAGTTGATGTCGATTGTTGAAAAACATAGTAGTATTAAAGATCGAAAGACATTACAAAAAGCGTTAACGACGTATCTTTATCATGATGAAGTTAATGAAAATCCTTTACGTATCACTCAGCAGGAAATACCGTCTTTAGCGGATTTGATGCAACAATCTCATATTATAATTGCTCAAACAGCGAATATATCATGGCAAGAAGCATTAAAATTTGCTGCTCAGCCACTTTTAAATAACCAATTTATTGAACCCTATTATCTGGAAAGGATGATACATAAAATTCAGTTTGAACAACCCTACATCATGTTAGTTGATGGTTTGATTATTGCTCATGCTGGGATTGACGATGGTGTAAAGCAAGTGGCGATGTCGTTACTCAAATTACCAAACAAAATCGATATTTGTGGTTATATGCAAGCTGATCTAATTGTTGTTTTAGCAACAAATAACCCGCAAAAGCATCTTAAGGCGTTAGCGCAATTAAATGAGTTATTAGAACTACATGATGGTGCCACGCAAATCAGAAATGCAAAACTTAACCATGAAATATGGAAATTATTTGCTAACTATCAATGAATATTTTGCCAAAAAAGGAGCGATAAAATGTTAGAAATTCAAAAACAATCTGTGATTGAAATGGCTAAAAAATCAAGTGAATGGGGATTATGTAAACATAAGGCCGGTAATTCAAGTGTGCGAGATAAACAAACTGGTTATGTTCTGGTTACACCGACCACCATTGATAAAAAACTCTTAACCGTACGTGATATTGTCGTAATGGATCTCGATGCTAATGTGATAGAGGCTGCATCAGGTTTAAGACCAACTAGTGAGTGTTTAATGCATCTGGAGATTTATAAGGCACGTCCTGATGTTTTTGCTATTTCACATACGCATTCTATTTTTGCTACCTCATTTGCTGTATTAGCAAAACCAATTCCAGCTGTTGTTTATGAGTGTGCAATATTAAATTTAAAAGATGGTATTATTCCTGTAGCGCCATATGGAAGACCTGGGACACCAGAACTTTCAACGAGTGTTATTGAACCCATTAAGCGGGCTGATGCCATATTAATGGAGAAACATGGTGCAATTGCGGTTGATAAAGATCCTTATGAAGCGGTATTAAAAGCGGCTTATATCGAAGAAATGGCCGAGATTTATTATCATGCTTTATTGATTAATGGTGGTAAAGATCCTGGCGGTTTTCCACCGGAAGAACTGCAAAGTTGGGCATATCCTTCGCAGATTAAATTTAAAATATAGCTTTATTTCAAATAAATCACCATTCCGCCGATCATACGGCGGTTTGTTAAAGTTATGCTGTTGATAAATATTGATAGCAA
This sequence comes from Frischella japonica, assembly GCF_014489845.1. Lineage (GTDB taxonomy): Bacteria > Pseudomonadota > Gammaproteobacteria > Enterobacterales > Orbaceae > Frischella > Frischella japonica. Next base: position 37,989 of record NZ_JABURY010000018.1, on the reverse strand, counting down.
TTTTTCATGAAACCTCAATAAACAAATTATAACATGGATGCTAAAATTGTTGATTTCGTTATTTTGGATACGTGATGAGTCAATTTAACCGCGTAAAAAATGTATATTGCGATTAAAGAAGATTGCCAAATCATCTTAAATTAATCAGCAAATTGCGTATAGTGTTTTAGATTAAGTTAATCGCTTTGTTCGAATTGTTAGCGCAAACAAACCGCCGATTATAGCGGCGGTTTGTTTGAGTCATGCTGTTTGTAAATAGTCATTCATATATTTCAGAATAAAAGCCATTGACACCGAACCGGGATCTTTATGACCAATGGATCGTTCCCCTAGATTCTTTGCTCGTCCAAATACCGCTATCATTTGAGCTGTATTTTCAGCACCTTGCATGGCAGATTCGACAATTTTCGGTAAGGCATCAGTCAATTTTGCGCTAGTAAGTTCAGTTGCTGTTTTTGCTGCGGCTGCAAGTGCATCAACCATGGTTTTATCGCCGGGTTTGGCATTTCCTCGTTGATAGACTGCTTGCCAACCATCATTAAGTAGTTTTGATAGTGTTTCAGCATTAAAATCCGTTGTTCCGGCAATACTTTTTCCGCCAGCTCGAAAAAAAGTGCCAAAAATAGCGCCCGATGCGCCACCCATACTGGTCATTAATTTAGTGCCAATTTGATTGAAGAGATCGCCAATATCAATAGCGTTAAAATTGGGGTTTTGTAGTAATACGATAATAGCAGCAAATCCGCGTTTCATACCAATCCCATGATCGCCATCACCAATCACTTGATCTAATGCGGTTAATTCAGGTTCACTTTCTACCATTTTTTCGGCGGTAAATAACATCATTTCTCGTACTTGTAATAAATTCATTTTATTTTCTCCATCCTAGGGTATGACAAGGTAGATCATAGAGGTGCTGTAGTTCGTCATCTAATTTAAATAAACTAATTGAGAAACCAGACATTTCAAGTGACGTACAATAATGGCCAACTACCACATCGTGACTAATCATACCGCGGCGATCAAGTTCGATACCTACTTTGCGTGTTATAATCAGTAATTCGGTATTGCTGAGTGCGCCTAAGTTATTAATTAATACGCAAACACGGTCATTGTTATTGAAAGGTAAATCAGCACACAAACGATCGATCATCTCTTCGACGATGTCATCACTAGATGTCATAGCTTGTCGACGTAATCCTGCCTCACCATGAATACCAATACCAATTTCGAGTTCGTCAGCAGCTAATTCAAAATTAAAATTTGTTGATTGTGGTAATGCGCAGCCATCAAGTGCGACCCCAATAGTCCGAACATAAGTATTGGCTTTATTAACGACACGGTAAAGATCATCAAGATTATATTTTTCTAATTGGGCAGCCGCACCAGCAATTTTGTATAAAAACATAATTCCAGCAACGCCACGACGATCAGCAATTTTTGACAAGGGAGCAGAAGCTATATCATCGGTTGCCCGAATAGTTTTCGAGACGATATTTTCTTCCGCCAAAATTTCAGCAGAAATATCAAAATTCATACCATCTCCAGAATAGTTACCATATAAAAATAGCACGCCTTTTCCTTTTTCTATCGCTCTCGTTACTTCGATAATTTGGTCTGGGGAAGGTGATGTAAAAACTTCACCCAGAGCACAACCATCTATTCCTCCTTGACCGACAAAACCAGCAAAGGTTGGTTCATGACCACTACCACCACCTGAAATGATAACAACTTGATCAGCTTGTATATGATTACCATAGACCGCGCAGTAATCTGTTATTGCAGTTAGTTTGCCATTATAGGCATAAACTAGTCCTTGCATGACTTCATGTCTGACATTATTTAGATCATTAAGTAATTTTTTGGGTTTACGCATTGCTATTTCCTTTTTAAATTAATCACTGTTAATCGTATTTATTGTAGGAAAAAGCGCTGGTTAGAACGAATACAATTAATGACAAATAATCTCCTTTTCATTGCGCATCATCGGGAGGGTGTTGTGGTTCCACGTATTTAAATCAGCAAAATAATGCTAATCAACCTGGAATGTTGTATATGAAATAAGTTAGTTTTAGTATTAAAATAAATAGCAAGATTAATTTCATATGATTGATTTCGCTATAAAAAGGGATAGTGATAATTACTTATTTTTGTATCTACAGTTTTGTTATATAGATTAATTATAAAACCACGTGGTGATTGTGTTGTTGTATTATGACTTATAGAGTGTTATCTGGTTTGAGCAGGAGATTGGTATATCCAAGTAATATCATCATGCTTAGCAAACGCACTTGGGAAAAGATAAAATCCATTGAGTAACGGGAAATTCACATACTGCCATTCTACTTTAAAATCAGGGTAATAACGGCTAATAGCATCGGATAGCAAAGTAGTACAATACAAATGCTCATCTTTTTTGGGCGCAATGATAAAGCTAGCGCCTTTTCGCGTTAAAAGATAGTTTACAATTTGTTGTTGCTGGGTTGTGGTTAAGAAATTCGGTCTGGCGATAGCAAATTTTTCTGCTAGTTTAGGGGTGATAAACTCAGCTAAGCTTGAGATAATAACTTGATTTGGATGATTATGATCATCATCGGTCGTCGCATGAATGATTTGAATTTCTGGATCAACAGCAACAACCATCCCGATATGAGAATATTCGTCACCACTAATCTGTCGGACAATAAGGCTGTCTGTTTGTGTTCCTTTACGGAAAATCCAATCCCCAATTTTTATTAAAGAGGGATTAGGTACTGTTTGCGGTGGATGTGATAACTGGCAAGCCAATCCAAAACAGCTCATAAATAGGATTAAAATAAAAGTATAAGTGAGGAGTTTCATGGATAATAGTTGAATATTAAAAAGGATAACATTATTTTGTCACCCTTTAATTGAAATTAATCTGATATATTTTGTAATTGATTCATCCTATTATTTAAGTTTAATTAACCATTTATTATCAATCTTGATCACAGGAATTTTTTCATTTCGGGTAAAGCCATCTTTAAATGTTATCTTTGTGTTTACCATTGCTGATGTTTTAGCATCGTTAGTATAATCCGTAGCAATATTTTCAACTTTGTCTAGTCCATTGTGTTTTTCAGCAAATTTTTTGGCATCTTGCGCCATTTTCTCAAATTTTGAGACAAATAACTTTTCAAAATCATCAGTTTTATCGCTATCTTTAATATGTATCAATTTAAGAATAGCACTCGCATCACCGGCATAAAAATGTGTTATAAACTTTTCTGACACATTTTCTGGTGTATTAACGTCAGAATTACAAGCTGTCACTAGAAATGCTAACATAAAAATACTTAAAAATTTATACATCAATTTCATTGTTCATATTCCTCTATCTATCATTTTAAAAATACCTAATCTATTTTATAAATTTGGTTTAATAATGAGAATAATAATACTTCATTAACATCGTATTTAAAAGGAATTTCCATATAGTTAATCAACATATTTTATTCAATAATCTGTTAAATGATTTTTTATAAATTTTTATTCAACCACTGAGCATGTAACCATTTCTGAGTTTGTCGACCAGCCCTAATGAAGTCCCATTCGATATTTCTTTCGAAAACCATTACACTTTGATCTGGAGCGATAATGGTCCAAAAATATGATCCTGTGTTTAAATCACGACATTTTACCTTTATACCAGTAATAGTGATTTTTTTGTCGGCAACCATGATGGTCTCATCATGTGTATCAATCCAACTATTTTTATAGTTGACTAATAAATCAGGGGCATAATTTTTTAGAAAATTTAGTGTTATTTCAAAAGCGACTACTTTTGAAACCTGTTGTTCTGACCTAATATATTTAGGTAATAGTCTGACAAATCCAAGTAGCATATCTGAATTTTTATCGATTACAAAAGAGATATGTTGGTGACCAAGATGAGTCGTCTGTTCAGGCTCAAAACGTTTTAATGTGATCGGTTGTTGATTATGCGAGCCTTGTTTTTTCAGGACTAAATTAAAATTCATTTCATCTTGGTGTAACAATTTTTGTAGATTGGTAGCTAATATCATATTTGCCGGTTTTAATGTGGTCGAATCCATTATATTTTCCTTAATATTACTTAATTCCTGAGCAAAAGTGGGGGAAGATAAAAAAACAATAATAAATATTAGTGTGATTAATTTTTTCATAATAAATTGCTATTGATAAGTGCGATTTTTTAAACTTAATATAAGTTTTACTGCATTAAAAATGAGAAAAAATACAATAAAAAAGATTAATGTGTTTGAGTTAAACATAGTTGGTAACACCTAACCTAAACTTGCTCCAATAAATAATATACTTGTATAAAGTGATGTTGCCATGCCTCGATTTTGAATGCTAGAGTTTATTGCAATACAAGTGATCATCGAGGGAACAGCATAGGCAAGATCGAGAATAAAAACAAAATGAATCATTAACAAAAGGTAAATGGGGTTTTGCTGATTATTTAGATAAAAAGCATGCATCGCTAAAGAAATGGCCATTAAACACAATGCGATAACTAATACATATAATGGACTTATTTTTTTGTAGACAAAGCTAGCTGTCAAACTAAACAACAGAGTAAAAATACTGATATTTCTTAATTCTGATATATAAATACTTAACCAATTTTGGTGCAGCACAGAATAAAGCGCAACAAAACTTAACAATACAAACAAAGAACAAAAATAAATTGCCAAGCGTTGTTTATCTAATAATAACTTCGGTAATTGGCTAATCATGATAGTAATCGACGATTTAGTCATTATACTATTTTGATATTTATTTTTGATAATAAGAAAAGCAAATAGCACCCAAAAGATAACTCAACGTCACTGTCCACATTATCAGATAAAGATTATCTGTAATCATTAATGAAATTAATACAAATTTAATTATTGATAATATATCAAATCAGGTATTTATATGAAGTGATGATGGTCAATGCAGAGTAAATATCTGCATTGACATTAGCAATAACTATTTTTTATCATCTAACGCTGCAGCTTTTCTCACTAATTGTACAAATTCGCTGCGATATCCGTGAGGATCCTTACCTTTGGCGTTATTAGCCCAACTTGCTATTTGTTGATAAGATGTTTGAGATAATTCAGGATTATTGCGTAACTTTTGCCCAAATGCAGCTACTGCTGCTATAAAGCGCGTTTCGCTACTTGCTTTATCAAAGTTGCTAACCAATGCTTTCTTTTCTAATGGTAGAGAAACTAGATTACTTTTCTTATCCTTTGGTGCTTTCCAACGCAGTTTGAGAAATGCGATTTCATTACTGTTGATAGAAATATTTGGCTCAGATTTTTTTGCTTGGTAGCGTAAAGGATCAATACTTGGCGTATTACCGACTAAAGTTAGCTCATATAAAACGGTGGTTTTTTTACCAGCACCGATATCACCAGCATCCACTTTATCATTGTTAAAATCTTCTTGTTTTAACTGTCGTTTTTCATAACCAATTTGACGATAATCCAACACGTATTGTGGGTTAAATTCTATTTGTGCTTTGACATCTTTAGCTACTGTGACTAAAGTTGCACTCATCTCTTCTTGTAATACTTTTTGGGCTTCTTTTAGACTATCAATATAGCTATAATTGCCATTACCGGCATCAGCAATTTGTACCATCAATTGTTCATTGAAATTATCATCACCGAAACCGAGTGTAGATAACGTAATGCCTTTTTCTTTTTCACTGATAACAAATGCTTTCAACTCTTCGGTACTACGAATTCCAACATTGAAATCACCATCAGTCGCCAATAATATTCGGTTAATGCCGTTAGCGACTTTGTTTTGTTCGGCCATTTTATACGCTAATTTAAGCCCTGCGCCACCAGCAGTGCTGCCACCAGCCTCAAAATTGTCAATTGCAGCCAAAATTTTTGCTTTATCACGACCTGACGTTGGTGGCAAAGCAACACCTTCACTTCCTGCATAAGTTACAATCGCCACTTTATCTTCCGGACGAAGCTTATCTACTAATAACTTTAATGATTTTTGTAATAATTCTAATCGGTCAGGACCATACATGGATCCCGATGTATCGACTAAGAAGGTAAGATTAGAAGGTGGGAGCTTTTTAAAATTAACATCGTTAGCTTTAATATTTACCTTTAATAAAACTTTGTCTGCATTCCATGGGCTTGGGGTTAGTTCATAAGCTACTGAAAATGGCGAACCTACTAACGGTATTAGATCTTCATTTGGAGCACTTGGAAAATAGTTAATAAACTCTTCTACTCGTACTGCGTCAGGATGAGGCATACGGCCTTGCGACAAAAACCGGCGGCTATTAGCATAACTTCCTGTGTCCATATCGAGACTAAATGTACTTACAGGTTCGTTGGCAACTTGTTTGATTGAATTATCAGTATAGTTTTTATATTGCGCTGTGTCTGATGATATGTATATGTCATTAATAAACCTTTGTGTCGAACTATTGCTAGTAACCAGAGTATCTGAAAACTCACCCATTCGGTAATTAGGTTCTATCAATATGTTAGAACTGTTTTCTGAATTGTAAGCCGGTTTTTTCGATGCTTGAGAACTGTTTTCCGAGTAATCATTACCACAAGCAGTTAATATTCCGCTTAATAATATTAAGATAAAATTTTGTGCCAGCGTTTTTTTTTGAAATTTTATTTTTGACATAAATGACCCCTTTTCTGAAAATAAATTTTGGTATAGTTTTGCATGGAAAATGTATAAAATCCAATCAATTCTGCTTATAAATCTTTTGATCTATTGGTAACATAATTTTTTTATTTAATTAGCAGCCAAATTTAAAATTTAACGTCTTCGCTATTAAATTTTTTGTGATATACATAACCTTTTTATGGGATTATTCATTTTTTTGCCAACGCAATAATTCAATGAATGCGGTCATCGCCGTAGTTTTATGTTTGTTGGGTGGGTAATAAAGGTACATCGGTGGATAAGTAATGGCTGTTTTATTTAACAATTCAATCAATCGTCCCGCTTGTATATCGGCTTGTACGCTGGTACGTGGTAGCCAAGTTATTCCCAATCCATCTATGGCAGCTTGTTTAATTAAATATTGTGAATTGAAAACTAAGTTTTCTGGAACACGTATTTTATGTAATTGTTTTTGTTCAATAAACTCCCATTCGCTGACTCTAAATTCTGGATTAAGCGCGATCACAATACAACGATGGTTGGTAATTTCTTGTAATTGTTTGGGTTCACCGTATTGACTTAAATAGTAAGGTGAAGCAATCAGAGCCATCGTATTTTCAGCTGATATCGGTACTGCGGTCATGTCTTGAGCCAAGTCTTTACCTGAACGGACACCAAAGTCAAACCGTTCCGCCACAATGTCACAGTAATTATTATTAATAAAAATTTCAATTTCAACACCGGGATTTTGCGCTAAAAAGTGATGAATTTTGGGATAAATTAATTCAAAAGCTGGACGTTCCGGACAATTAATGCGAATTTTCCCACTCATATTATGGGTATAATCAGAAAGCGCACATAACTCTTGTTGGATACAGGTGAACATTGGCATAACGCGTTCCAATAATTGTTGACCTGCTTCGGTAGTCGAAACTGCACGAGTGGTACGATTTAATAATTTTATTTTTAACCGCCTTTCTAGCTCATTTATTCGATGGCTTAAGGCAGAGGGTTGTACATTCAGGATTGCAGCAGCTTGCGTAAAACTACCTAATTTAGCAATTTGCAAAAAAGCATAAAGATCATTGAAATGTTTATGACTAGTCATTGTTATCCCATTAATGAATTTTACTCACAAAGCCATGTTAATTATCTTATATTATCATGGTAATGTTGTCTGCTTATAATAAATTACATTCATTATTTACGGGAATAAAACAATGAGATACTTAAAGACAACACTATTAGTCACGCTATTAGTGACAACATTAGGAGGCGATGCTATGGCTCAAGATTATAAAAATAATCCATTTACACTAACGTATGAAAATGCCTTAACTAAAAATGAATCAGGTAAAGTTAATATACATCCCGTGAAATATAAACAACACCAAACTAATATTGACGTAGTTGCAAACGTGTATACGCCAGCAAATTATAATCCTATAAACAAATATCCGGCTATTGTCGTGGCTCATCCAAATGGTGGTGTAAAAGAACAAGTGTCTGGGTTGTATGCACAAAATCTTGCCGAGCAAGGTTACATTACTATTGCTTTTGATGCGGCTTATCAAGGCGGAAGTTCAGGAACACCACGTTATACTGACAAACCACAAAATCGTATTGAAGATATTCGAGCCGCAGCCGATTTTATTAGTCAATATCCTGGTGTAGATGCTCATCACATAGGTATGTTAGGTATTTGTGGTGGCGGTGGATACTCGATTAAAGCAGCTCAGACCGACAAGCGTTTTATTGCTGTGGCCACGGTGAGTATGTTTAATACAGGTGATGCGCGACGTAATGGTTTTATGCGTAGTCAAAAAGAGACAATCCAACAGCGTTTGAGTGATATTGCCAAAGTCCGGGCACAAGAAGCCGTGGGGGGGGAAATTCAATATTCTCCTTCATTTGGTCAAAATATGACTCCTGAACAAGTGGCGGAATTACCTTTTGAAATGTATCGCCAAGGTTATGAATACTATGCCAATACGCATGCTCATCCAAACTCGCAAACGAATAATACGATCGATAGTTTTCAAGATTTAATAGCGTTTGACGTCAATACTAATGTTGAATTAATTAGTCAACCTTTATTAATGATTGCTGGTGAGAAAGCGGATTCACTCTATATGACTCAAGAAGTTTTTGCTAACGCAAGTGGAACCGACAATAAAGAATTGTTTCTTGTGCCAAATGCAAGTCATATAGAAACATATTGGAAACAGCCTTATGTGCAGCAGATAACTGATAAATTAACCACATTTTTTGGTGATAACTTAAAATGACAATCAAAACAGTTAAACTATTTACATTACTTTATTTTTTGCTATTTAATCTAAATCTACAGGCAGAAATAATGGATACTCAATTAACTTCAAGTAATACATTTATTTTACAGTCAGCTGATAGCGATCATTTTACTGGCAAGGCAGCCTTTATCCGTTATCCATTAATGCCTAGCCACGGTGATGTAGCTCCAGCAATTGTCCATTTTGAACCAAATGGATTTACCAACTGGCATGCACATAGTCAAGGGCAGTATTTAATTGTGATAGAAGGGACGGGACGTTTTCAACAGTGGGGAAAACCAATTCAGCTGATCACCCAAGGTGATGTGGTATGGATTGCGCCAAACGTTAAGCACTGGCATGGTGCCGGCGAATATACAGCAATGAGTCATATTGCAATCAGCCCGGCAAAGGATAATATGGTTACTTGGATGGAAAAAGTCCAACCGGAAAGTGTTAATAATCCCATAAAAATTGAAACCACCAATAATCAACAATTAACGGCTAAGCAACTTGTTGTAGTTCCCCTTGCGATCGCCGTGACCGAAGGCGACCAAATTGCGGTAAAAAAATTTATTGAACAAGGGCTAAAAATAGGGCTGACAGTCAATGAACTTAAAGAGTTGGTGTCACATCAGTTTGCTTATATTGGCGCACCTAAAACCTTAAATGCTATGATCACCTTGAAAACGGTGCTTGAAGAACGAATTAAGCAAGGTATCAATGATCCACAAGGTTCACTACCAACCCAATTAGGGCGTGTTAATTATTATGAACTGGGAACACAAAAGTTAGCGCAACTCACTCATCGTCCAACTAAAACAGCTATTTTCGATTTTGCCCCAGCGATTGATTATGCCATTAAAGCACAATTATTTGGCTACCAGTTTAGTCGTGATAATTTAGGTGATTTTGAACGAGAATTGGCTACACTGGGAAGTTTGATCGGACTAGGCACAAGTGTAAATCCACAATTACGTTCACATTTAACCATATTACGAAACCTTGGTTTAACCGAAACGGGTATCAATCAACTTATTACTCAGGTTAGTCCTAAACAATTTACAAACTTGCATCAAGTATGGAATGAGATTAATAAATAATATGTTATTAAAGTGAAAATAATAACCAATTTGGTCTAACGGTAAGTTAAAGCCAAGTGTCTTTAGCAAAGCGAAAATTCTCTTTACTAATATATAATCAAATATGAGTTGCCATTATTCGTAAAAAATAACCCGTTAATATCATACTATTGACGGGTTTTTTATTGATAAAGCGATTTTATAATGTAAATGTTATTTAATGGAAAACAATTATACTAAAATGGCAATTCCTGACGGATTATTGTTTGTTTTGGCTAGTTTTGAACGTTTATTAACTTTTTTAAGCTAGTGGTAAAAATCAATATGATTAAATTTAGTCGAATCTAAAAAACATTCACGCATGAAAGCGACTATCAATGGTAATAATAAATTTATTACTATATAATTTATGCTCATTTAATATACGATTAATTATAAAATTTCAAGGAATTGTGAAATGTCTAATAATATAGTTTCTTACGTTGATAGAGCGGTACAATCATTAAATAAAGTGGGTATAACTATTAAGCCACAAGCTGATGCTCCAGTTTTAAAATTACTAGATAAAATTGCAGAAATTGATAAGAATCGTATTGTTGCTATTGCTCGTACTTTGCAACAACAAGGCGCTTTTAATGAAGTGGTGCGAGAGCAAATTGATGGTATGGCAGTTTCTCAGCGTTACACGAAAATTGTCAGTAATTTTGATAGTATTCGTACCGATATGGAAAAGATGGTCGGTTGGTTAGATGATGGACGCTTAGATTTTTTTGAAAAAGTTAAAATAGGTTGGATGACCCTACAACGAGGCTCAATCCCTGATCGCTTTAATGCGATCAAAAAGACCTATCTGGAAGTATCTAAAGATACCAATCATCAGATAGAGCGCGAGCGCGTTATTTCAGATGCCTATATCGATTTTCGTTTTGGTTTAAAGCAAGCACAAATCGCTGCAGAGGAGGTGGTGCAAATTGCCGCAGCTCGTCTCGAACAGTGTAAAGAAAAATTAGCTTTGGCGATGGCGGCAGTTGATGAATATCATTCAGATGATCATGTTGGACGAGCACGTTTAGAGCTTGCTCGTGATGAGGCGTTACGTAATGTCCAACAAGAAGACAGTCGTTACCAAATTGTTTTAGATTTGTCCAATAACTTAACCGTTTCCTATAATTCGGCTGAAGCGGTTTTTGCCCGATTACAGCAAACTACATCTGTTAAGGAACGTGTTTATCAACAAAGTGTCAGTTTCTTTTCCACAAATGAAATTGTTTTTACGGCATTAAGTGCTTCGATAACATCATTATCAGGTTTAAGTGAAAGCACTAAAACGTTAGAAGCAATGAAAGAAGGTATGAATAAAGGCATTGAAAGTATTGCTTCAATGGGGAATAAGCAACTTGAAGAAGGGTTAAGAGCAGGATATGGATCAACGATCAAAGCTGATTCTTTACGTTCTTTGGTTGAAGCGATAGTTAATTATCAAGAATCCAGTCATCAGTTGATTACTGAGCTTAGAAATGAATCGATCAATAATGCTAAAGAAATTGATCGTATCGTAGAAGTTGGGAAAGAACGCTTTAATAATATTTTGTTAAAGGTTAATGTTTAATGTCAGAATTTAAACTCAGTGACCAACTTGGTGCAATGGCAATCATTGATGAACTTTATCAAAAGCAGCAATTATTACTTGAGCACCTCGATCGGGAAACACTACATCGTAATTTACAGCGAGATATCAAAAGTTACTATCAAACTCAAGGTTTACCTATTAATGATGAAACCATAGAGAAAGGAATTAAACTTTGGTTCGATAAGCGATTACGATTTAATGCACCTAGCCATTCATGGTTTCAAGATTTATTGATTTACTGTTACATAAGCAGAAATATCATAGTTTTTTTAGTTGTTATAGTCTTATTTATCTGTACAGTAAGTCATTCTTCTAAAGTTGGACGAGTAAAACAATTACAAAATGATATTAATACCACTTATAATCATATTCAAGATAGCAAACAATCTTTAGATGCTTTAAATAATGAGTTTATTGAACTGAATAAACAACCGATTAACTTTGTGCTTGTACCGGCAAAAAAATTAAAGGCAATTATTGTAGAAGCACTTAATCAAGACGATATTACACCCCTTACTAAACCGGTATTTGATTCATCTTCTGCTATTAAAAAAGATACCCTTAATCAACTTCAACAGATCGATATTTCAGTAAACAATAAGTTAGCCAAAATTAACTCAAAATTATTGGAATTACGTAATTTACTTGCTACAGATCAACAATTAGCTAAATTAATTTTGAGTGAACCTTTTATCAATGCCTCTAAGCAATACCCAATTTTACAAGTTACAGTTGATGCGGTTCTTGATAGCCTTAATCGTGGTGAGAAGACGGTCGATCTTACACGTCTAGAAACGCTCTATAGTACAGTTGAACGCGCCGAAGCGATCAAAAATAAAATACGCGCAGACAATATTCAATTGCATAGACTTAATGTACCTGAGTCTGATATGGCGCCGGTTACATCACTACAAACCGCGTTAAAAGCCGATTTAAAAGAACTTAATTTCACCAATGTAGAGAATTATCAAACGATGATAGCTTACTATATTAAACTTGCTCAAACGCCGTTAAATCTGATTGTTGTCGATAATCCAAATTATAAATCAGGTATTGTTCGAACCCATGATGATACTCATGGTCAATCTTGGTATTTAATTGTTACGCCAACATTACCGTCTGGAATAGCAATGCCAATATGGGTAAAAAGTATCGAAACTGGTGAAATGAAATTAGTCAGTATGTTTGGTCAACAAGTTACTCAAGACATATTTAACGTGGTAAGAGCTGATAAGGCACAAGATGGACACATTGATAATAACTTGCTTTGTCAAAAAACAATTGGTCGATTGACTTTTGTTTGCCCAAGTTCAGTGAAACCAGGCAGAATTTTGGAGTGGTAAAATATGCAGACCAAACAAATTGAAAATAGTATTAAGTTGAAAGCTAACAATGTTATGGCTTCTTTAAATTCGGCTAATAAAGAGCGGCAAAACATTCATCAAACAATGCTGAACTTGAAAAATGAGCAGGTGAAAATTTATCAAAAAATAGCCACGATTTATTTATTGGAATCGCCTGATAATCATAATGCCCATATACAATCTCTTATTAATCAACTACAAGAATTATTCAGTATGTTCAATAAGAGATCTCAAGAATTAGATCAACTTATGCTACATAGTCAACATAACCTGTCAAGCTTATTTGCACGAATAGATGAACTATCAATCCAGAAGGTCAGGCAACTAGAAAATGATCTTGAATATGTAACATTATTTAATCGCTTTAAAGAAGCAGAAGAAAACCTTAATAACGAAACGATAAATTTTCAACAAGCACAACACGAATTTTCAGAAAAATTGGCTCAATATAGTCAAAACCGTTGTTACAACTATCTATTAAAAAGAAATTTTGGTGAGAATAATTATAAAGGTTTTGGGATTTTTCGTAAGTTAGATGCCTGGGCGGCGAGATGCGTTAATTTTAGTGAAAATTATCAAAATCAAAAAATACTTAAGGCACTACTAAAAGAGTCTCAGTCTCGTTATGATATTAAAAAAGGCTTATATCAGGCTGCATTAGAACCAAAAGAAAACAAAGAACGTATCGTTGAAAATAGCTTACACCTTCCTCAATTAAGAAGTGAGTTGGCACAAACGGAACAGATGTTAGCACATTATAAAAAACAAAAAGAAAAAAACAATCAAGATTTCAATGATACTAAATTGGGTAAAAGTAATCAATTTCAGGATATATCCAATCAACTGGCGCAATTTTTACAACGACAATCTCAATACACCCTTATGCATTTGACCTTGCAAACCAAATCAGCTGAAGATGATATTCTACTGAAAAATCTTCAGAAAGCAGATAAGCAAATACAGCAGCTTGAAGAGCGACTCCCGGCATTGCAACAAACTATTCAACGATTAGAGCATACCTATAACCGTTTTAACCAAGTACTTTATATTTTTAGCAAAAATAATATTCCAAGCTCCTTTTATGAATATGATCTTTCACCGTCTAGACTTGATAAGATTTTAAACAATTTATTCGATGAAAATGTGTTTCCTCAATCCATTGTTCATGCACTCATTGCTTATCGCATACGAATAGACAGAACGGTCTCATCAACAACAAAATATCGAAGTGGTTGGTCTATTTCCAATAATAAAAAGGAACATAGCTCGTCTTGGAGAACATCATCGAGTTCCTCATCTCGATCTTCAAGTGGTGGTGGTTTTTCATCAAGCTCTTCATCAGGTGGTGGGGGATTTAGAACTACCGATAGCTTCTAAATATTTTGGCTTATTTACCGTCTCAATGTGAGGTTACGTTATAGTATTTGATAAAAGATGACTATTTTTCTGACTGAAAAGCCAATCTCGCTCACTTTTAAGATTACAGGCATAATCAAACGTTTAAAAGATTTTCTAAGTATCGCTATAAGATGAGATAGAGGTCATCATGATGAATTTATTGTTTTAATGCAATTTCATTTCATGTAACTTTAACTATAACCAGCCATTAAGCGAATGACAGTAATGATTGGTGTTAAACGGCATATACAATTGATGAAGACCTTGTTTATCTCTACCTTAATAATCATAGTTGTGATACGTTAAGGCGATGATGTTGGCGATTTAAAGGTATCAGCATCATCAGAGCACTCATAAACATGAATATTGTCATGATAATAATCATTACCCATGGAGAATCATTAGAAAACCATACCAATAGTAAAGTTGAAATAATCCCGCTACCATACTGTAAAGAACCAATCAGGGCTGAAGCTGAACCGGCTATTTCAGGAACCAGATCCAGCGCTGCCGCTGTTGCACATGCAGCAATGATACCATTCATTGAAAAAAAAATGAAAAGCATGGTGATGATGCTATAAACTCCCCCGATATGCCAATTGAATAAGAGTACTAAAATAACTAATGCAGCCATTGCAATCATAGTCGATGAACGCAGTAAAAAATTAAGACTATATTGGGTAACCAGATAACGGTTTAGTACACTTAATGTCATGATACCAACAATATTAATTGCGAATAACCAACCGTAATATTGTTCGCCAATACCATAAAAAGTGATATAGACAAAGGGCGAATCGACAATAAAAGTATAAACCGCCACATAGAAGAAAGTGACACATAATGTATAGCGCATAAATTGCCGATGACTTAATAACTTATAGTATGTGGCAAAAATGTTTTTAATTTGCAGATTGACTCGTTTCTCGGGAAAATGTGTTTCTGGCAGTAAAAAGATACTCAACAATATTACGACACCAATCAAGGTCAATAACCAAAAGATACTATGCCAAGTACTGATTTGTATCAATTGCCCACCAATCAATGGACCGGCAATAGGAGCGATCGCCATGACAATCATTAATGTCGATAATACCTGAGCCGCTTTCTTTTTTTGATAAAGATCACGAACGATAGCTCTAGCTATCATTGGTCCAGTACAAGCACCAAAAGCTTGAAAAACCCGCCAAAATATGATTTGCTCAATGTGTTGTGAAAGCGCACACCCCACAGAGCCAATGATAAACAATATTATGCCAATAAAAAGTGGTTTGCGTCGACCAATGCAATCACTTATCGGTCCCCAGACTAATTGTGCTAAAGAAAAGCCAATAAGAAACCCAGTTATAGTTAATTCGATATTTCCTGACAGATCATGCTGCATTTGTGGCATGGCTGGTAAATAAATATCAACCGATAATGATGTCATTGCCATTAATGTAGCAAGGATTAGCATAACTATGCGATCATAGAATGTTTTGTTTGTTTTCAATAACGTCTTCATAACTTTTTAGCGTGATTAGTAGCGATGAATGCCAATCCAGATAAATCATAGAATAAAAGCGCAAATTGCATAATTGAGATGGTAAAAATTTACTAAATATTTAATGCAGCTATATTGTTAATTAACTGAATAGATTGTAATGCTAATTATTAGCAAGATAAAGCAGTAATTTATGAATAATATCATGAATTAAATTCACACATAATGTAAATTATAGCAATTTTACGCTATCACCATTCATAAATAATGTGTCATCAGTTTGCACTGACTTCAATTGTGGAATTTTATTCACAAGTCATTTTCATTTGTCGTCTTATCAGCTCTATAATCGTAGCTGAATTGGGCGTAGCCTTGATGATTTTAAAAAGTTTAAATCATATGTTTACAATACCGTTAAACCGATTGTCAATTATACAGATTCTAAATATTTATTTAACATGGGTATTTTTCATTGAAAGAGCGCTATTTCCTACAATAAAAAGAGATGCAAAAAAGGGATGCTTTGGCGTAATCAATTTGAAAGAATAATTATTATGGTATTTAATAACCTGCGTATATATTTTATAAACAGGTCTTGTAAATGTGATTATTTAGGTGTTTAATGACCCACTTAATTCCGTCGATTGGAAGTGTTTAGTTTTAGTAGAACAGTATGTAAAATTTCAATAATTCAATAATAAAAAAGTCAGGAAAAAATAATGAAATATTTTGCTTGGTCCATTTCGCTTTTAGTTGGACTTATGAGTTTAGGGCAAGAGATGCTCTGGTTTAGAGTCTTCAGCTTTATTTTGGGTGGACAACCTTTTGCTTTTGCTTTGGTATTGGTTTTATTTCTATTAGGTATTGCCTATGGGGCCGGGCGAGGTAAGATGATGTGTACCCGTTATTCAAATCTTTTCTTTGTCGGTGGAATAGTCTTAACTATTGCTGGCTTTACTGACATAATGATTCCATTTATAATACAATTTACACTTCAAGAAAACTCTATACTATTTTCGTTTTTCATATGTTGTATTTTAATATTTATCCTAGCCACTTTAATGGCAATCTTATTTCCAATTGTACACCATTTAGGTACTAATATTGCTAATGGAAAAATTGGTTCATCTGTTTCTAAAGTCTACTTCTTTAATATAATTGGTTCAACGCTAGGTAGTTTATTAATTGGTGGTGTTCTTCTCGATTATATCTCTATTTCATCGATGTTTATTATAACCGGTATGGTTTGTGTCACATTAGGCAGTTTGATGATAATAAAAAAAACAGCTGTTTCTGTCACAACTGTTGTTATACTTGGCAGTATTTGTATTGGTTTAGTAGATAAACATACTAATTATATTTTTGCAAATACCTTTAAAAATCTCTCTGTCAATAATTATGTTGAAAATCGCTATGGTGTAATTCATATTGTTAATGATGATAAGAAAGGCAGAAAAAATATTGTACTAGGTAATAATGTTTATGATGGGATTATAAGTATCAATCCAGACGATGATATAAATGACCTAAATCGGCTTTATTTATTAGCAGCAGTCCATCCTAGTCCTAAAAAAGCATTGGTTATTGGGGTTAGTGGTGGGGCATGGACTCGCGCTTTGTCAAGTTTTCCAACATTACAAACCATTGATGCTATTGAAATTAATAAAGGTTATCTAGACATTATTAAACAACATCCTGAAGTTTCCCCAATATTAAACGATCCTAAAATTAATATCTACATTGATGATGGCCGACGGTGGCTTAAACGAAATTGTGACAAAAAATATGATTTAATCGTTATGAATACAACTTACCATTGGCGTTCAGGTGTAACTAATCTTTTGTCGCAGGAGATGATGGAAATTGTCAAAAATTCATTAAATCCTAATGGTATTTTGGCATTTAATAGTACGCGCTCACCCGACACATTAAAAACTGCACAATCGGTATTTAAATATGCTTATTGGGGGACGCTCGGTTTTATTTATGCGTCTGATTCGATGATCAAACTTGATGAAGTTGTTGCTGAAGCTAATCTTAATAAGTTAATTTTAGACGGTAAACCGTTATTTAGTGAAGAGTCCAAACAACGTGAATCTGGTGCTTACAAAAAAACATTAATAACAAAACTGTTAAACTTAGGTGAAGTTGAAAAACTTTATAATTTAGATCGTGATACGGAAATCATTACTGATAGTAATATGATAACTGAATATAAATATGGACTTTGGAATAAATAAGGAACCTTTTATGTTAAGCAAAAAACGATTACTACTGCTAAGTATTTTATTTTTTATTTCCGGAATGAGTGGTTTAACTTACCAAGTTGCTTGGCAACGCGCACTTTATTCGGCTTTTGGATCTGATGTGGATTCAGTTGCGATTATCGTATCAGCATTTATGTTGGGTCTGGGTTTAGGAGCACTTGCCGGCGGGAAAGTGGTGGATAAATATCCTGATAAAGCACTTGAGTTTTTTTGTTTTAGTGAATTTGGAATTGGGTTATTTGGATTAATTAGTTATCAACTTATTTTATTTTTCGGTGATATTTTTATTGTCTATAATTTATTAATTGTTGCGATTGTTAATTTCTTATTAGTCCTTGTTCCTGCAGTTTTAATGGGGGCTACGTTACCAATATTAATCACTTATATAGCGCAGTTTTGGAAAAACATTGGCCAAACTACCGGACATCTTTATGCTATCAATACTTGCGGTGCAGCAATAGGTGCGGCTTTAACAGGTTTTATTTTATTTAACTATTTTGAGTTGAATGTGGTAATCATTTTTGCTGCGATAGGTAATTTTATTGTTTCTATACTTGCTTATCTATTTTTTAAAAAAGCACAGATAGAAAAGAGTTGATCGAAAGATAAAAGATTAAAAGCTCTGCAAGATAATCAATCAGCGGAAATGATCGCTGATTGATTAACCTGCCAATAGAAGTTATTTTTGTCAATTATTCAATAAATAAAAAGATTTTCCAAAGTAATTGCTACCCTGCAGTGTAAGCTAATTTTCGTGATACACAACTTATCCTTATTTCTGATATTTTATATCCTTCATTTTTTAGCTTTAGCATCACGAAATAAACTTTATAATACCTAAGATAACTTTTTATAATTAAACACGATTAAAAAATTCTTATGATAATCTAATTAGTGTTTGAACGTAAAATATAGCCTTGCACCATGATTTAATCTTAGATGCTTTAATCTAAATTACACTATAGACAATCGCTTTTTCTGCATATTTTATTATTTTCTGTCAGTGATAAGGGCAAGTTTAATCCTAAGCGGTTTCTTTAAATCATATATAATGCTATTTTTATTTAGTATATGATTTTTATCATTATTGATGTGTGATAAAGATAAAACATCTAGAATCTTCTATGTCGATTTCGCCACAATTTCTTCTTTCATCTATAAATTTTCTTTTATCATTCAAACGTTTTAAAAGAAAAATACTAATTCTTAAACATACTCGACAATTACCATATCGATCACTTTATTTAGTATCAAACAGATAAATAATCGTATTTACAGATTTTATATCGTTGATGTTTAAACTACTTTCTAGAATGATGTTTCATGAAAGGTAATAGACTTTTACAGACATCAATTTATCAATACTAGCTATTTATTAATTTTTCTATAATTTTCTATGCTAAAAAGTTATAAATATAAAATCATTTGAACATATGATCTGATATAGATAACTTGTTAATTTCACTATATGAGCGAGCTAATTGCTTCGTACGTTCAATCATCTCTGTACGTACGCGTTCAGGCTCTAAACAAATACATTTATGGCCTAAGCTTAGTAAAATGCCATAACTGTAGTCATCATCAATAAAGTCAAAATTTACGAGATACTGTTGTGCATTTAATTTCTTAATATCTTTTTCGTCACAAAAATCTAAAATACGTTCCAAAAGCGATTCATCTATTAATAATTTTATTTTAAAAATCTTTTTTTTCATATCCGTTTCGAATAAAGAAAATACTTCAGGCGTTGTCTGCCTAATAAATTTAGTATTTGTTTTTCTAATGTTTGACATTTTCGACAACTTAAATACACGAAAATCATTTTTAGTTAGGCAAAAAGCTTGTAAATACCATGCTTTTTCCTTAAAAATAAGTTGATATGGCTCAATTAAACGTGAGGCTTGTTTATTCCTAACACTTAAATAATCAAACGATAAAAGCAGTTGCTCTTTCAGTGCCAGTCTTATAATAGATATTTTGTTATCAATATTTTGTTTGGAAAACCAAGGTGATAAATCAACATTAAGTTGATTTAAGTTATTTGTCACTTCATCAAGTTCTTGCTCTGATAAAAAACTCTTTATTTTCTCGAGTGTTCTTAAATTTTCACTTTCTTTTAAAACCGGTGAGGATAATAAGTTAAGGCTTTTTAATAAAACAATGACATCTTCTTTAGTGAATAGACCTTTATTAATTTTATAATTTTTTAAAATACTTATTCCACCTGCACTTCCTTGAAAGGTAATAATGGGTATTCCAGCTCTCTCGATAACTTGTATATCTCGGTAAATAGTACGCAATGATACATCTAATTTATCTGCTAATTCTTTACCAGTTATTTTTTCTCTTTGAAGCAATACCATGATGATAGTAATTATACGATTAATTTTCATGCTTTATGTTTGCAAAATAATTTAGATTGAATTTTAAATATGACATGCAGTTGTCAGCAATGCTACATCAAAATAGAGATAACTAAAATTCTTTAAACTAATTTTTATCACCAAAAGGAAAGAAAAATGTTTAAACCCAATAGCGTTATTGTTTATGTCAAAGATGTCGATGCTAGCACAGAGTTTTACACAAAAATACTAGGGCGCCCACCTGTTAAAACTTATCCTGGTTTTGCTGTATTTTTATTAAATGATAATTTTATTTTTGGCCTTCAAGAGGCTGATAAAATAACGCCAAAGGCACCCAATCATTATGGTGGTTTTGAGCTGTCATTTAGTGATGTAACAAAAAATGAAGTAGATAAGATTTATGCGATGTGGAAAGAACTAAACGTCAAAATTGAACTCGAACCTCAAATGCTCGATTTTGGATACACATTTGTAGGAAATGATCCTGATGGTCATCGACTCCGTGTTTGTGCTACCGATACCTCAAAGTTTGAATAAAAGATCATTTTAAGAATAGCGGCAACTTTATTGTATAACCACAGTATTAGATTGAATTTATAATATGAAAAAGTATGGTTAATTACTGGAGTTGCTGTTGTTTGTGATTTGTATAGACATAATCGCCATTTACTCAGCGTAATAATTATAACCCGTTGTATTTCTGATTAAATTATTTAATACAGAATAAAAATAAAAAAAATAATTTTATCTTTTAGAACGAAAAAGTGTGGATATGCCAGGAAGGATATAATTTAGCCAACATTAGGGCATTATTACACTTGTTTCAAAACACAAAAGCCTTAAAAAAATTATGAGGTTCATATCATGTTCATTATGTTTAGATGATTTATATCAATTCTTTTATAAACTTCCTGTTTAAATGTAATTAACTAATTGCTAAATATTTCTTGACAAAAAATATACTTTATTAGATTCTATCAAAAATAGTTAGGCGTCTAACTATATTACAAAGAAGAAATAATCATGAAATTGGAAAAAAAATACACATCTTTAGCGAGTATTATTAAAAAACACAAAGTGGCTAATATATCAGCAGTAGAAGCCTGTTTTAGCATACTTTCTACAGGAAAGAAAATAGACAAGCAATGCTCTGAACGATTGAGTGATTTTCGGTTATCTGAAGGTCGTTTTATGGTGCTCGTTCTTTTATTTGAGTATAAAATGCTCACTCCGCAAGAAATTGCTACTTTAAGTGGCGTTACAAAACCGACGATAACATCTTTAATTAATTCTTTAGTTAAAGATGAATTAGTCAATAAAACTGATGCCCCTGTTGATGGAAGAAAAATTAATATAACTCTGACCCATAAAGGTCAAGTTTTAATCCACAAAATATTCAAAGATCACAGTCGTTGGATTGCTAGCATTACACAAAATCTCACTGATTCTGAAATTGAAACACTCATTGGTATTTTAAATAAAATGTTTCAACTTAAAGAGGATTAATTTAATTATTACTTACACCGACTGTATACCGTCATTATAAGTTAGTATTTTATAAGTGACATGTCATATAGAAAGTTAATTAAACAGATTAAAAAGATCCTATTACGCAACAATTTCATAACTAGGACATCACGAATAATGAATCGTATTGACATGTTAAATAACGGGCTTGAAGCCACAACTCATCTCAATGAATGCTTACAGGTTGACCAAGAACATTTATTTAAAGTGATTCTTACGCCATTTTGTAATGAACAATTATTAAACAAAATGTTGTCAGTTATGAATATGAATAATACTGCATCTGGTATTTTGTCTAAAATGAAAATAATAGGGAAAGTACTTGCTGACACATTCGTTAGTTATAACATACAAGATGAAATATACCGTTGTTTATCACAACATATATCTGACACAGCCCGAGGATGGGCATGTTTTATTCTTCCGGAAAAGAAACCCCCATTATCACTACAAGAATTACTTATCCAGATTCAACCTTATGCTAAAGATAACCACTTCGGTGTTCGTGAATGGGCTTGGATGGCGGTTCGTGAAAAACTATGTTCAGATTTAACTGTTTCTATCGAATTACTATCTTCTTGGGTAACAAATCCGAATCCCTACATTAGACGGTTTGCTGTTGAGTGTTTGAGACCTAGAGGGGTTTGGTGTAAACATATTACCGAGTTAAAAACACAACCTGATATTGCGCTTCCTTTACTTGAACCATTAAAAAATGAATCAGAAAAATATGTCCAAGATTCGGTTGCAAATTGGTTAAATGATGCAAGTAAAACTCGACCAAATTGGGTCTCAGATCTATGCGAACGATGGGTATTTGAAAGTAATACAGAATTTACAAAGCGTATTGTTAAAAAAGCGATGCGTACAATTAATATGCCACATAAAGGAAAATAACAATGAAATTAAATGAAAAACTTCAGCTTATACAAAAAGAGATGGCTCAAAATGTACCTGTTGATATTTTAAATGCACTTAGACAATCACTTCAGAACTTAATTGAGCAAAATTTAGAACATCATGCTCTTAAAGTCGGTGATATAGCTCCTGATTTTACGTTGCCAGATGCCGAAGGATTACCTGTTTCACTATATGATGTATTACAAGATAATGCCGTAATACTTAGCTTTTTTCGAGGTAATTGGTGCCCGTTTTGTATGGCTGAACTAGCACATTATCAAGAAGCTATTAATAACAATCTTATCGATAGTACAACGGTTATTGCAATAACCCCTCAAACTATCCGTTTTAATCATGATATAACGATACAAAATAACCTTGATTTTAGAATACTTTCAGATAAAGGTAACGAAATCGCTGATAAATATGGGCTTGCCTACATACTACAAGAAAATATTCGTAAAATTTATAAAAACCTGGGTGCAGATCTAGAATTATTTAATGATGATAAAAGCCATAAATTACCTATTCCTGCAACTTATTTTATTGATAAAAATAAAAAAATCATATTTTCTTCGGTTTCTACAAATTATATGGAAAGAGTTGATATTTGTGATATTACATTTCAAAAGTAATTTGCATTAATTTATACAGAATTAAAGAAGCTAGATGAAAAGGAATAAATTAATCATAATTGTTAATGGGAATAAAGCAATTACCGCCAAAAAAGACCATTGAGTAATCAAGAAAAATTTATGAAACAGCTATTTGTGGCTACAACGAGACCTAAAAGTCTAGTTAATGGTATAAATAGATTATATGAATTTATTAAGAGTGTTAATTTGAATATTTGGTTAGTCAACAAATTTGATGGTAATATTAAAGTCGATATTCATCAAACAATGAATCAAGATATAGAATATTAATAATGTGAATACGTTTAGACCAGCATTTACAGTATATGATTTTGAAAGGTTTCTGTCAGATTAGTTCTGGTCTAAATTGTATAGTTTTCCAAAAGTAATCTGATAATGTATCTTGCAAGATGGTTCTGTGCGAAACTGTATTAAATTTTGTGTAAATCCAAATTAGATATATTCTAAGGATTTATTGATAACAAAAGAAATTCAATATTAACGGCTAAAATTAAAACGGAACAAGATATAAATTAATTTTCAACTATGCTCAAAAACATACTATAAAGCAACTCTGAAATGCTGAATTATAAGAATATTTAGGTTTTGTTAAGAATGATTCATCGTCCTCCATTAATAATCCTGCCCAATATGATTTCATGTTTTTATAATAATGCTTTCATATTGCTCTGGCGATATCTTACCGTTGGCTGAATGACAACGAACACAAATATGATAGATTTCAATATATATAAAAATAGTGTTTTTATTTATTAAAACCTATAAAATGTCAACCAATCCCTCTCAAGTACTAAGTAGTTTTATTTTATTACTATCAACATTACATATCTTTAATTATTAAGGCTAGTTATATCAATATGTTTCTATATAATACATGGTAGTGATTATTGGAGGTTTATTATTAAAGGATTTTCGGCATGACTTATCAGTTTAGTAAGCCACGTTGGATGCGTGATTTAGTTAGGTTTTTACATTTAAAGAGCCAGTTTTTATTGTCAGGAAATATTAGGGATTTACAAGCGTGTGAAGTGGAGCCAGGGGTTATTACACCACAAACATTTGAGTTAGCGTTATATCGTGCTCTGCGCGGTGTGGGGTATAGTCAAGTACTGATTTGGGATCCTTTATCGGGGTTTTATGGTTTACAAACACCTGATTTACCAGCTATTGATATTGATAAATTATTACAACAAGTAGGATTAACGCCAGAAAAAGGGCGGGCTGCTGCAGGCATTGATTTATTGGGAAATGCATTAGAAAATTTTGTTAATCTTAATGACGAGCCTGTTGCATTAATTATTGATTTTGCCTCACAACTGACCATTCGTGCAGATAACTTAAGTACAGCAGAACATCAGCTGTTTACGCGGGCATTAGTACTCTCTCATCGAGTGAATGCAAGACCAGCTGGTACAAATCGTACGCCCTTTTTTAATACTGTACTTTGGTTGGTAGAAAAAGAAGGGGATTTACCTGACTGGTTATTAGTAAATAATCCACGAATTCGTCATATTCCAGTTTCTAAACCAGACAGCGCTGCTCGTCGAGCATTAGCCTCTGGATTAATAAAAGGTATTTCTGGTTCGCAACAAACTTCGCCAGAATTGCTGGCAAAAGCGGAAACAACCTTTGTTAACAGTACAGAGGGGATGTTATTGCTGGATATGAATGCTATTACGACATTGGCAAGAGTAGAGAAATTGAGCATTGATGATATCAATGATGCCGTAAGGCGCTATAAAGTAGGTGTAACGGAAGATCCATGGCAGAAAATTGATCGTGAAAAAATAGCACAAGCAGATAACTTTGTGTATCAACGAGTTAAAGGACAAAATCATGCGGTTGTCCATATGCTCGATATTATAAAGCGAGCAATTACGGGTATTGGTGCTAACCGAAGAGGAAATAGACCCCGTGGCGTAGTTTTTTTAGCAGGTCCAACAGGTGTAGGTAAAACAGAGCTTGCCAAAACAGTTACCAGTTTGCTCTTTAATGATGAAAGCGCATACATTCGCTTTGATATGTCTGAGTTTAGTTCAGAATTTTCCGATCAGCGTTTAATTGGTTCACCTCCCGGCTATGTGGGCTATGATGTAGGAGGGGAGCTAACCAATGCAATACGAGAAAAACCGTTTAGTGTCGTATTATTTGATGAGATTGAAAAAGCTCATCCTCGGGTTATGGATAAATTTTTACAAATTTTAGATGATGGTGTTCTAACTTCTGGTCGAGGTGAGCGTGTTTATTTTTCAGAGGCACTCATCATTTTTACATCCAATCTTGGAATTTATAAACTGACCGAAACAGGTGAGCGCATTCCTAACGTTACTGCTAATGTTCAATTTGATGATGTTCAAGCAAAAGTAAAAAATGAAATTGAGCGGCATTTTAAATTTGTTTTAAATCGCCCCGAAATATTGAATAGGATAGGCGAAAATATTATTGTCTTTGACTTTATTCGTCCTGATGTGGCGGAGCAAATATTCCAACAAATGATCGATGGTGTGATTGAAGATTTACAATCACAAGGGTTAATTTTATCCTTTACCCCAGAAGCATTAGACAGTTTGAAAAACATTGCTTTAGCTGATTTATCAAATGGTGGTCGAGGAATACGTAATCACATTGAGGCTTATTTATTAAATCCATTGGCTCGTGAGTTGTTTAAGTTAAACCCTCAAACAGGTCAAACATTAGTGGTAACTCAGTTGCAAATAGGGCAATTAATTTTGGAGTAAATGGTGTTAACAGTTGGTATCTCGCGTATTCATTTTCCAGTAACAACACTAGGACCAGGTAGGCGACTTGGTATTTGGTTTCAAGGTTGTAGTTTACGTTGTGAGGGTTGTATTTCAGTTGATACATGGGCAACAGCAAAAACGTTAATTCCAATTGAACAACTGATGATGAAGCTTTCCTCTTACCTACCTTTGATTGATGGGATTACTATCTCTGGCGGGGAACCGTTCGATCAATTTGAGGCGTTGTTGGCTATTGTGGTTCAGTTACGCGAAAGAACAAAGGTCGATATTTTAGTGTACACAGGGTATGGCGTTGAAGATATTACCGATCAGTTACAGCAAATTAAACCTTACATTGATGTGTTAATCAGTGACCCCTTTCAACGGCAGAGTTCACAAACTTTAAGGTTAAGAGGTAGTGATAATCAAAGGTTACATTGTTTTACCTCACAAGCTGTAGAAAAATTTGCCTATTATCAGCAAGCAGTTACAACTGAGGATAAAGTATTAGATGTCATGTTTGACGCAGAAGGGGTTGTCTGGTTTGCCGGCATCCCTAGGCGTGATGATTTCGTAAAATTACAAACTCTTTTAAAGCAACAAGGGCATCAGATAAAAGTGACTGCTGATAAAACAAAGTATTAAGGATTTTAGCATGGCCATGATGCGGTTTTGTCCTAATTGTCAAACAGAGCGATCTCTTCATGAGATTTTCTGTGAAGGGACTATTAATGATGAACTCTGTGGTTGGGATTTGTCATCGGTAACTATTAGTGAAACAGGATGGCGCCCCCAGAGCGTTGTAACGGTCAATGATGTGTTGCCAGAAATCACTGTGGCACACTGTGTGAATGGCCATATCATGGATACAGGTGATTTAATTTGCATGGAGTGTGGTGCTGATTTAGCTGAGATAGATAATTCAGAAAATCCAGAACGAATACCTTCTAACCAAGAAGAAACCATAACAGAGTCTGATATTACCACCATTGATGATTGGCAGTTACTGCAACTTATTAGTCAAACCGATGGCGTGCGTGAACGTTATTTGGTCAAAAGATTACATGATGAAAAACGTGCAGTTCTAACGCTCTATCATACCGGTGCTGAGCCAAATATTGATGTATATGAAGTCTTGCGTAACCTTCCTCGTGAGCATGTGCCAGAAATTATTACTAAAGGTCGTTGGAACGATCAAGCTTATGTTGTAGCAGAAGAATTAACAGGTGGAGTATTAGCTGATCTGGGTATGGTCATTAATGATATGGATACTATTCGCCATGTCATGACAGAGCTAGGTCAAGCACTAAATGCGTTTACCGCAGCCGGTTTACGTCATTGTGATTTAAGACCTAATAACTTATTAGTGCGTACAAAAGAACCTCTGGATTTAGTGATTACGGGGTTTGGTTCAGCAAGGCTCTCAGAGTTTGATCTAGAAGTTATATCGCCTTTGGCAACTACTTTTTATACTGCGCCAGAAGTTGTAGCAGGTGGTGTAAGTGTCGCTTCTGATTGGTGGAGCTTGGGCGTTATTCTACTAGAGCAATTGACACAAGGTAAATGCTTTGAGGGCGTAAATACACAAGCGTTTATCATTCAAGTACTGGCCAGTGGTGTAGATATTCCAACCACATTAGACCCTCGGCTACAGTTGCTATTAAGAGGACTATTGGCTAAAGATCATCATCGTCGCTGGCAATGGTCTGAAGTTCAAGCGTGGATTAACGGCGAGGATGTAGCTGCTCCCGAAATGGTGCAAGCGACTGCGCAAGAAGTTGATCTCGATAGAAGTATTTCCTTGGGTGGAAAAAGTTACCATAGAGTTAAAGTATTTGCATTAAATGCAGCTAACCCGGTTAATTGGCAAGAGGCGACCGAGCTTTTGTCTCGAGGTAATTTGGTGACATGGTTAGAGCAAACAGATTTTGATGCCACGAGTCTAGCCACTATCAGAGAGATTATGCGTAAGCCGGATTTAACATCGGATATGCAATTGATGGTGGTATTAAAGATTTTAAATCCTGATATGCCACTCATTATAGCCGGTAATATTGTAACGCCAAATTGGTTATTGCAACATCCTAGTGACGGATACCAGCTTATTTCAGGGGGTATTCCAAGTATACTAAAAGCATCTGAGGTGTGGTTATGGCATTTACATGAGCGAGCTAATACGGTTCGTCAGCGAGCTTTGAACTTACAAATAAAACTGGATGAAGAAGTTTTAAGAATCCATTTGCTCTCGGCTTCTCGAGCCCAATTAGCAGCCATATGGTCGGAAAAAAACGCCCTGTTTCCGGATGCAAATAACGCAGGGCTACTGTCATTATTAGAGCGGCGCAGCATTAGCGAAGAGGATTTCATTGTTTTACTCAGTGCTGAGCTTGGGCAGTTTAAATCATTAGATACAGTACTTAAAGAGTCACTCACATTAGGAAAGAAATTAAACATTGATATGGTTGATGATGAGGCGTTAAGAAGGTTAATCGCGCAACCGCGTTTGACGCTTTATCAACAGTTAAATGAACGAATAGAGGGATTTGCCAGCACGGGCTTGGATGAAGTCGACCAATGGGCAGAACAATACCGTCTTGAAAAACGCATGCCATTACCGAAATTGTTGGTTTTATTAAGTATTGGACCTGAAAAATGGGTTAAGCCCCACAAACGGCAGTATACCTCTCAGATTATTGATTTTTTCCATAAAAAAGTCACTACATCTATATTAAAAGGCCCTTTAGTGAGAATGCGTCTAGGAATGTACACTGCGCGTGTCGATATTAATTTATTAGGTACAGAAAGAACGTCTGCCAATAAATTGTTAGATCATATTGTACAGCGCAATAGCCGACCGCAAGCTATTGATCTGGAAGCCTTTCAAGCCAACAACTTTATCGAGTATCAATTGCGTAATTTATACCGTCAATCTAATCTCTGTAGAAGAGATACAGGGATTAATGGATTGTACATGGGATTCCCTTTTTTGCTTTATCAAGAGCCTAATAGCAATCGATTACCTCGTATTGCTCCGCTATTACTTTGGCCCATTACACTTAATTATGATATGGGCGTTCCCAATCGTATTACTTTAGCATTTGATAATGAACGTGAAGAAATCAGGGTTAATCCTGCATTAGAAGGTATGTTGGGAAAGGCGTTGTATGAAGATTGGAAAAGCGTTATAGATGAGTTATTAGCGAGATCTGCGCTGACGACACTCGAAGTTATGGATACATTAACTAATTTGGGGAGTGTATCGTCTCGGCAAGTGCAAAATCTACCTATTAATTTTGACACTGAACTTAGTGAAGTCTGCATTGCATGTTCGGCTGTGTTATTTGATGTAAACTTTTTAGGTCAATCCATCGGTGAAGAACTTAACCGTTTAAAGAAATTATCACCTGTTAATACTGCGTTAGAAACAGCACTACGTTTAAAGCCTTATCAAGCAGTTGCTGAAATTCCTGAAAAGCCGGCAGAGTTAGATCGCTATTTTTCAGTGTCCAGTGACCCTTCGCAAGAAAATGCCGTTTTGCAAGCACGACAAGACTCAGGACTCTTAATTGAAGGACCACCAGGGACAGGAAAAAGCCAAACCATTGTAAATATGGTGGGCGACGCGATTGGCCGAAATAAAACTGTGTTGATTGTTTGCCAGAAAAAAGCAGCATTAGAGGTAGTATATAAACGCTTAGCCGCGGAAGGGCTAGATTCTCGCAGTATTATGGTCAATGATGTTAATGCAAATAGAAATTCGGTGATTAGTAGTATACGAGAACAACTGGGATTATTATTTAAATTCCCTGAAAGAACGGATTGGATCGAAAAACGTAAACTAGTTGCAGCCAAAATTACAGATTTAGAAAATCGTTTAGATAATCATCACGAGGCACTACATCAACAAGATCCTCAAACGGGGTTAAGTTATAGAGAATTGATTGCTGATTTAATTGGTATTGATAAAAACTATCAGTTATTTGCAGCGCCTCAAATAAGATCAGTGATAAGTGATTGCGATCCACAACAGTTAATAACATTAGAAAATGAGTGTGCACCACTAGTGCGTTTTTGGTTGCCTGCCTGTTACGAAAATAGTCCTCTAATTCATTTAAAAGTATTTTCCCATGATTTAGCTACACTAGAAGATTTTAAAAAATTCTTTAGCCATTTTTTAAGTGTTGAACAGCTAAGAATGAGTCAGTTGACTAATCATACGCGCTTTGAAGTAGACAACCCAAAACCCTACCAGCAATGGATTGAAGCAGAGGGGAATCATTTTCTGGCGATCACAGAAAGTATTCGCGCACGTTTAGTAAAATGGTTGCCTTTTTTTAAGCTGGGTGCTGATGCTTCCGCTGTGTTAGAAGGCGATTTACTAATTAACCAACTGACTCTATTGAAAGAGCGCTTAGCACTGTTAAATGAAAGCAGTTGGTGTGATTTATCCCTTAAACTTTGTTTGTTAGAGTTAAATGAGTTAAATGATTTATCAAACAAAGCTCGACTGATGTTAATGCCTAGGTCATGGTATAGTTTCTTAAGTATTAAACGTTATAGATCAAAACAGGCATTATTAGCATTTTTAGCATTACAAGGTGAGTTGCCGAATTTGGAGGTCATTCCTAAACTTTATAATGCATTGTTGCTTGAGCAAGAATATCGCCCTATTCGTCAAGAGATACAAACTATATGCGCTAGACTACAATTGCCAGTACCTGATAATCGTACAAACCTGAATATAAAAAATGTCGTCAATGAAACATTAACAAGTTTGCAAGAGGTAAAAGAATGGGCTAAAAGAATTATGTCGGCACCTCACTGTGAAGAAGTTGAAAAGTCAGTCTTACGAAGTAAAGTGGCATTCGAACACTTATTAAATGATTATCATACCGCTTTTGAAAGATATGCTTCACGTAAAGCTTCTTTAGAGGCATTATTGCCGTTAGTAAGTTATTTTGAAGATACACTCTATGAAAACTGCAAAACGTCTATCGAAAAAAATGAAATTTCTCCTCTATTGCTGATAGAAATTAACCGTGCACTTGATACTCTTGAAGCTTACCAATATTTTAGAAAACGTGTTCCACAATTATCAGCCAAAGCTATTAAGTTGTTTGAACGTTTAAGGCTTTATCAGGAAGACTTAACTCATTTACCTATGACAGCGCTTGATAAAAGTTTTAGACAGCTATTAAATTATGAGGCTAAACAGACATGGAAAGCACGTATTGAGCAAGATAATCCTGTACTGCTAACCAATGAGGATGAAATTCAACAACAAATTCAGGCTTTAGCCTCAGCTGATGAAGAGATCCGTGAATTAAATAAAACCTTATTTACGCACAATATTCCTGTCGGTAAGTTAGCGAGTGCTAGAGAATGGGAAGATATTACACGATTAACCGGGCAGCGTGCAAGAAGATTGCGTGAGTTTGTAGAACAAGGTGTGCAGTTAGGGCTTATGAGTTTAAGACCCATTTGGTTAATGAATCCTGATATTGTGAGTCGGCTATTGCCTTTAAAAGCAGGCTTGTTCGATGTGGTCATTTTTGATGAGGCTTCACAAATGCCTGTCGAATATGCAATACCATCACTTTATCGCGCTAAAGTGGCTGTCGTGAGTGGGGATGAAAAGCAAATGCCACCTAGCTCTTTCTTTAGTGCTCAAGCAGAGCTTGAGGAAGATTTAGATCTTAATTTAAGCGCTGAATTAACCGATGAAGAACAACAAGAGGTATTACAAGGCAAATGGGACTCAAAAGAAATTACGGATTGTCCTGATTTATTACAACTTGCTCGTTCAGTATTACCAACTACAGGCTTGCAAATTCACTATCGTTCGGAATATCGAGAGTTAATTGATTATTCGAATGCTGCTTTCTATATGAATCAACTAAATATACCCGTTCGGCATCCGTTAGAAACGATTAAACAAGCACAGCCTTTAGAGTATATATGGGCTAATGGAGTATATGAACAACAAACAAATTTAAAAGAGGCCAAAAAAGTTGTTCAAGTGGTGGACAATATTTGGCAGCAGTCATCGGGCAAACGTCCTTCTATAGGCGTCGTTACATTTAATAAAAAGCAAGCAGACTTAATTGAAAAGTTCTTTTATGAAAAAGCAGCTGAAGATGAAACGTTTGCCACCATCTTCAAAGAAGAAAATCAACGTATGGACAACGGCGAAGATATGTCCATTTTTATTAAAAATGTTGAAAATGTACAAGGCGATGAACGTGACATTATTGTGTTCTCGACAACTTTTGGATGCAATGAGAAAGGAATCTTTAGACGTAATTTTGGCGTATTAGGACAACAGGGGGGAGAAAGGCGGCTTAATGTGGCCATTACACGAGCTCGTAAGAAAATAATTTTAGTCTCCTCAATGCCGATAGACGATATTTCTGATATGTTATCTGGCAAACAGAGCCCAACTACACCTAGGGATTATTTACAATGCTATTTAGCTTATGCTAAAGCATTGTCAGAAGGTAAATTTGACTACAGTAAAGATCTACTTAATCGAGTTACGGGTTATAGCCAGTTTGTTATTGATAGAACAGAGACTATGCAACAAGATGCTTTTCTTGATGATGTAGAAGCCTATATCCAGTCTTTGGGGGTAGGGTATATGCGTCAATCAGGTAATGGTGTATTCGCGTTAGATTTTGCGATTGAAGACCCAGCAACGAAACTATACAGTATTGGGATTGAATGTGATGCACCAATTCACTCATTGTTAAATCATGCTAGATCGCGTGAAATTTGGCGACAATCGGTTTTAAAACGTGCAATTCCTAATATCATACGTATTTCATCACATAATTGGTATGAAAATAAAGAACAAGAAAAGAAACGTTTAAAAACGTTGGTTGAAACTGTATTAACATCCGAGGTAAGTCAATGAGTGGCCCAAAAGTTGTCAGAATTGTTACGCTAGAAGAAATGATGGCTACCAGCAAAGGGCATTTGGCCCGTCTGGATCAATCGATTAAGCAATGGCAAAAAGCAATGGATAAGCTGAATGAAACAGATGAAAAGTTTTATGAAACAATCATTGCAAAACGAAAAACCTTTGATCAAATGTTAGAAGAGCAACGTTTCTCAGACATACAAAGACTTGTACCGATTGAAATAACCAGTCTAAGTGACGATATCGCACAACGTCGACAATTAAAGGTCGCTGCCAAAAGTCAGCAAGCTATTGAAGAAAAGCAAGCAAAAGAAAATATCAAAGCTCTCATTAATTTATTAAATAATAAACAAGTTGTTCGCTCCGATCAATTCAATAACGAATTACAGCAAGCGATTAAAGGTAAATATCAGGGGAATGTTAATCAGCTTTTAACGAAAGCCTTTAATTTACTCATGCCTAAAAACACCAAAGAACTTTCCGAAAAGCAACAAGCTTTGCTCAATCGTATGGTGGTTGATAACACCACGCAAACCTTTGCAAGCTGGTTAGAACAACAAAATATTGCATTGCAAAAAGACCCTTATATACAAAAAATTGAACACTATCTTGCAGAATTATCACTTGAACAAAAAGAAGTTTATGATGTATTTATTGAGCGCTTAAACAACATTGAGCAGGAGTTACAACCTAACCGTAAGAAACTACTACTGGATAGTATTATTCTAGACTTAGCTCAAGCGGTTAATGAGGCCAAGGAACGTGGAGTTTTACAAGCACAATTGGAATTATTAATCGCTGAATTACAACAAAAAACAACGGAGCCTTTAGATTTTGATTTTAATAAACTTGACACGATGAGTGTTAAAGAATTGAAAATATTAATAGATAATTGCGAACATACGCTGGCACAAATCACAGAAAAAACCGAAGCGATGTACAGACAGCAAGTTATTTTACAGGGACTGGCTAGCTTAGGATATGAAGTACGACACGGAATGGATACACAGTGGGCGAAAGATGGGCGATTAGTTTTGCGTAATCCTTCTACACCTGGTTACGGCATAGAGTTAGCCGCTAACGCTGAGGTGGCACGCATGCAGGTACGAGCAGTTAAATTGACTTCCGAAAACAATCAACAACGTGATAGTGATATTGAAACCCTTTGGTGTAGTGATTTTACCAAATTACAGCAATGGCTAGCAAAACAAGGTTCAGAATTAATTATTGAAAAAGCATTGCCGGTTGGTGCCGTTCCTTTAAAATCTGTTATATCAGATGAAATTGATTCTTTACAAAAAACGACGGAGCATAAAACTTTATCTTCTAAAAAAATCTAAAAACAGTATCTTCTGGAAAGTTATTTTGTTTTTGTGGCAAGTTGAACATTAGGTAAATTGTTAGATAATTCTGAAGATTTTTGGGTTTATGATGATAAAACAAATACGGACCAATAAATATAAAACTATGGAAAATGCAAAAAAAATAATTTTTATATTAATGTTACTAACTATTTCATGTAACAGCCGTTCAAATGATATAAAAACACAAAAAATACATTTAGAACAAGTTAATTCTGAATATATTCAGGTAAAAGATATCCTATATAAAGATAAACAAGGTAATTATTACTTACAATATAAATATCCTGGATATCCCAGAGGAACAATTGCTTATGGTTATCAAAATAGAGTTTACGATTTACACTTTCCTGAATTGAAAATAAAATTACTTAATGATGTTTTGAATGAAAGTAGTTTTCATCGTATAGATTCAACTGAATATTTTTCTGATAATAAAAATATATATGCTATTGCTGATTTTGCTACAGATATTAATATCTCTATCTTACCTCTGCAATTTTCAAACTATAAAGTTGTAGGACAATATATTAAAGATAACCAGACCGTTTTTTGGAATGCAAGGCAGTTATTAGACGTTGAAGCTAAATATTTTAATGTTATACCAGCAAATGCGAATCATCCAGAATTAGGTTATGATGAAAAATATCTTTATATAAGGAATGAGCGATTATCCTATTCTGAATTTAATTCTTTAGATATTGAAAGTACTATTAAAATTAAGTTAAAACAACAATATTTTCCAGAAGAGAACTAATCTATTAGGAGCCAATCCAAATGATCTTTCATTATCATATTGAAAAGGGGGTTTGGTTTGGTAAAAGTGGAACGAATTACTATTATTAAGGAGAGATATTTAATATCAACTAATTATGAAAAATAAAAAAAATAATCATCTATTTACTATCCATTTTTTTGGTAACAGCCTGCGATAATGCTGTTACAAAAACTCGTTCTACATTTCTTGTTAAGAATGGTAACGAATGGAATATTCAAATTCCTAATTCATGGTGTGCAAAAAAAACAACAGATACACTCTATTATTCAACAATTTATAATCCAAAAACGAAAATGTATCAACCCGTAAGCAAAACAATTGATATAGAAACATTTGATTTGCTGTTTAATGACATAGAGGATAGAAAAAAGATTAATAATAATTACTATCTAAGATATAACGAAGGTATGCAAAGTGAGTATTATTTCAAAGATAAACACTATATCTATATTTATACCTGCTATTCTCAAGTCAATAGTGAACTTTTTATAGCTGGCTCATCTTCAGATTATGCGGTGTTAGGAGGAGATTACTTACGTGTTGAAAATGCAATCTACTACGGTGGAAAAAAAATAGACGGTGCCGATGTTAATACGTTTAGAACGAAAAATGAGATCCGACATGATTCAGAATGGGACGAAACGATTGGTTTAGATAAAAATTATATTTATATTACTGATAAGCCTATAAAAAGTCGTGAAGAGTTTGATAAAGAATTTGACGATAGATGTCTTTTTACAGATCCAGCATTGAGAGAACAATATTTTGGTGATGGAAAATAACATTTCTTACATTAATAAAAATATGGATGATAGTGTTTAAAGATAGTTTTTATCCCTCAGGAAAAATTAAGCTTATACCTGTCGGTCTGGAATGTTACCTGAAGGATAATATTCAGATTGGAAAATAACCTTTAGTTACCATACGGTGATTCCCTTAAATATCACCCACATCTTTGATGGAATTTAAGAGTAATTAATGATGAAAAAAATTGTATTAAACTATTTTATGAAGCAAGAAAAATAAAGCAACTTCAGTGAATAATAAACTATGTAATGATAAATACAAATACTTGCTGAATCAAAAATATACTCCTACAGAAAAAAAGAGATGGAAAGAATGGAAAAAAATA
Organism: Frischella japonica; assembly: GCF_014489845.1. Lineage (GTDB taxonomy): Bacteria > Pseudomonadota > Gammaproteobacteria > Enterobacterales > Orbaceae > Frischella > Frischella japonica. Next base: position 1,446 of record NZ_JABURY010000018.1, on the reverse strand, counting down.
GAATTTAATAAATAAAAATAGATGGTGCCTGATTTGCTGCCGACGGAGCAAGGCATCCGATAACAGGTGCTTCAACTCCTGTGGGTGTACCTAATGATATGAAAACTTTTAAGCCTCAATTATAAAACAATGAAAAATATTTTATTAATATTATTACTAATCACATTATTAAACAGTTGCTATATGAAAAATATGTGGTGCAAAACAGAAGATGGAAGATATGAAATATGGGGAACCACTCCTTATGATATTACTGAAAGAATAGAAAAAGAAGGCTGCGAATGTTTAAGCGAATCGCTTTTATGGAATCCTAAACCCAAAGCTTTTGATCCGCAACAATTACAAGAAATCAGGCAGGAATTACCCAATTGGGCTATGAAAAATATCCCTAATTTTACAACTAAAGATAGGCAAGATTTACAACGAGAATTGACAGTTATGTCAGACACAGATTTATTAAAAAAATTAAAATATAGATATTCTTTTTTAAGATATAGTCGTTACCAAGAAATTTATGTTTATACTTTAAAAATAAAGGGTAAAAATGCTTATTGTATAAATTATAAAGAAGTCTATGACCATTATGAAAATAAAGAAGCCTATCCACCTAATGATGAATTTTATGAAAAATTAAAAAAATATTATCCAATAATCGAAAATGAGGACTGGGCGAGGAATGAATTTAGAAATGAAGGTGTTGTATATTTTTGACCAAAGACACATAAAAAAACGATACCATATATAAGACCTATAAAGGCAAAAATTACCCACCTGAAGATCGGGGAAATTTTTATAAAAAAAACAATTTGTTAACTATTCGCGAAAGCAAATATAAATGGTGATGGGAAAACATCTATTCAACAACAAAATGACATGGAAAAAAACTATTAGCAGAATGTTTTGGCTTATACAACTCAAAAATGCAGGCTGAATATCTTATTGAGCCAGTTTTTACACTTCTCAACAATAGATAAAGCCCAGCAACCTTATCGTTGCTTATGCCCTGAAATTATATCAATCAATACTGGGCGTTCAAGTTGGATGATGCCTTGGTATTGTCCAAATTCGGGATATTTTTCGTATAAGCCGGAAAAGTCCAGTGTTTGATTGCCTTCGTAATCTTCGTATTTCCTCTTAGAATCGATATATTTTCGGGCTGCATAGTTTCCGTCCTGATCAAATGCAAAGTGAATCCGGTACTCTTCGTCTTCACTGCTGTTTCCTACAATGTATTGCGTAAACCAAACTTCTTCTAAAAATAGGGTGCGGTCTTCTTTTACTTCTCCAAAATGATATTTTAAATATGTTCTTCCTTCATTATCGATAAAATGAACCCCAATATATTGATTTCTTGGCACGATGGTAACAAAACAATCGGGGTAAAGTGATTGTTTGGACTGTAACACGCAAAACTCATATCCCAATAAATGCTCGTGGTTGTATTTA
>NZ_JABURY010000017.1 GCF_014489845.1 Frischella japonica | reverse complement strand
CTGGGCGTTCAAGTTGGATGATGCCTTGGTATTGTCCAAATTCGGGATATTTTTCGTATAAGCCGGAAAAGTCCAGTGTTTGATTGCCTTCGTAATCTTCGTATTTCCTCTTAGAATCGATATATTTTCGGGCTGCATAGGTTCCGTCCTGATCAAATACAAAGTGGATCCGGTACTCTTGGTCTTCGCTGCTGTTTCCAGGGATAAATTGATAAAACCAAACTTCTTGTAGAAATAACGTTCGATCTTCTTTTACTTCATGAAAAAGATAAGTTAGATACTCACGACCGTCATTATCGATAAAATTAACGCCAACATGTTTATTTCTTGGCACGATGGTAACGTAACAATCGGGGTAAAGTGATTGTTCGGACTGTAATATGCAAAACTCATATCCCAATAAATGCTCGTGGTTATATTTAGCAACTTCTTCGGAAGTGAGCTGGCCTTTTTCTACTTTATTTCTAAATTTGGTTTTATTCCATGAGTCCCATCTGCTTACTGAACTTGTTTGATCTTTTATTTTCTGCAAAAAAAATCCTAAATACTTGACTACCATAGCCAACCTCCTTTATCTGTTATATTTATATCGTTTGCCTGATATATCTCTTATTATGGCAGCTTTTTTTAGTCTCGTAGTTTAAAACTTCTTTGAAAATTTTTCTGTGTGTTTGGCTACTTCTCATATCATCTTTTCTGGTAATTCGTTTTCTCTTCTTGCAAGAACTTCGACATGTTGTTCGCTATGTGTGATAACTGTTGAGCAGGCGTATTTGCCCGTGAGTTGCTTAATAAATTTCTTTGTTTTTTTATTTATATTTTTAGAACTGAATAACTTTTTTGCTTATTATTTTTTCTAAGCCATATTATTTGCTTCTATTCTTCTGAATCTAGCCAATTTTTAAATTGCATAAATTGAGTTGCATCATTTAGTCTTTGCGCAATAGCTTTTTCAATTTCTTTGTCATCAAAATCACTAATACCAAACATTAATACAAATTCTCTGTTTAAATTTTTAAATAGTGATTCCTGTTTTAGTTCCTGCAAAACTTCTACTGCAATGTTTAAGATTTTATCTTTATGTTTTTCAAATAATCTTTGCTTATCAGATATTTTTCTATGTTCATTTAATAGTTCTTCATTTATTTTTGCAACGTGTATTTCATTTATCATTTCATATTGCCATTCATTAATACTCCATTTGAAGTATTCATCATTGCCCTTTTCCTCTTGCTGTAAATCTTTTAAATGGGTTATGGTGTTACAACAAATTGACATGCTCATAACCGACTCATCGGTATATATACCAAATCCGCAGATTTCTTCTGGTTTTAAGTTTTTAGCACACTTTAAAAAAGTTGCTTTAGTTATTTTTTTTAGGTTTTCTTTAAATTCTGAATAGTTCATATTTGTTTTTACGGATATTATTATCGAATTTGGTGACAGAATGACTCGTCACCTCTAACTGGCAAATACGCAAAATCTAGGATGGGGTCGTCTTTTTTATCATTTTTTGCCGGTGAAAGATTATGCTTTCGAGAATATCCTTCGTATAGCTTTTCTTCTAATTCTTCCTTTCTTTCCGAATTCAGTCTTATCCTTTATAGGTTTTGTTAACTTCGGATATTTCTTTATGATTATTTTTCCCTCTAACTGATTTATCTTTATATTATTCAGGAATTTATTCTTCAAATGTATGGGTAGTTTCTTTAAGCACTTTGCCTTTTTCTCCATCTAATTCTACATCTTGAATAATTTTATTTCCATATTTGTCCTGTTCTTTTGTATCCCAGCTCAAATACCAAATTGGCCGATTGTTTTCATTTTCTCTCCATACTCGAGTAAAAGGATCCAACAAATCGACCTTTCTATTTTCTAACCAAAGTTTTACTTTTTCCCACGGAAAACTTTTATAGGGAGCATCATAATCTGTTTGTTTAATAATATTTCCTTCTTTATCATAATCAACTACAACCCCTTTAGTAAAAGCGTTGCCATGAAATATTAAACCTTTTAATTTTATATTTCCATTTGAATAATAATTACATTTTAGAATAAAAGGATTATGTTTTGTTGAGATTTCCACCCAATATTCATCTTGTAGTTTTGTTAAAAAATATTTTTCATTATTTTTTTTAAATGTCCAACTGCCATTTTTTTGGTGTTTATTAAATTCCTCTATATTAAATTTTTCCATGACAGTATCTCTTGATTCTGTAAATAATTGTTTATTTATTTTTTCATGACATTCTAACTTTTCTTGTCCGTAGCAAGAAATACTAATTAAGTAAGCTGAAATTAATAATATTTTTTTCATGAATTATGACCCTATCCTATAGCTTTCTCTGAATTCTTTAGTAATATCTACTACTGTTTGGTTAGATAACATCTCAAAATTATTAAATCCATCTGATGGTACACCAACATAGCTCCCACCAAATTTCTTTAAAAAATCTATATAATACTGACTGAATTTGACATGAAGCTCTTCCTATGCATCATCTATTTCTTTATCTGGCAAGGATTATCTCTAAATATTTTATTTTCTTCCTTCGAAAAAAATTAGTAATCTTATAATATAATTCTTTATTCTGACCATTCCCCAATAACAGTACCAATGCTTAAATGAGATTATTCATGCTAAGCCACTTGTTTGGCATATTCAATAGGTGACAAATAGTATAATGCACTATGAGGTCGAACATAGTTGTAATGTTTGCGCCATTTCTCAATTTCATAACGTGCTTCAGCTAGGCTCCTAAACCAATGCTGATTTAGGCATTCATTTCTGAATTTACCATTTAAACTTTCAACAAAGGCATTTTGCGTCGGTTTTCCTGGTCGAATAAAATTTAACGTTTTGTCTGTTTCTTTAGCCCAAAAAAACAGAGCTTTGCTTGTAAACTTACTGCCATTATCGCAAGTAATATATTGAGGTTTATTCCTTATTTCTATTAACTGGTTTAGAAATCTTGCCACTTGCTGACCGTTGATTGAAATTAGTTGACCTATTAACTCCCGCGAAAAATCATCTACCACATTCAATACCCTGAATCAGCGATGGCTAGCAAGCTGAACAGATACAAAATCCATCGACCATCGTTCATTTACATTTGATGGTAATAATAATGGCACTCTTTGACGATGAATTTTACCGTTCTTTTTGGTTCTAACTGGCAGTTTTTCTTCACAATATAACCGATAAGTTTGCTTTTTATTTTTGACTAGGCCCTCTGATTTTAATAAGCTGCTTAACATTAAATAACCATACTTTGGATGCTGACTAGCCAGCTCTTTTAAACGAGCTCTTAGTCCTTCATCTGACTTTGCTTTGGGCTTAAAGTGATAGACACTGCGATTCAAATTAGACAAATAACACGCTCTACACTCGGTTAATTTAAATTTATCAATTAGATGTGTTGTAATCCGTCGCCGTTTTGCAACAATCACCACTTTTTTGGTAACACATCTTTCATCGCTTCTACTGCTAGCATTCTTTCAGCAAGGAGCTTTTTTAATTTATTATTTTCTAATTTAAGCTCTTTCAATCGCTTAGCTTTATTCACTTCAAGCCCGGCATATTTACTACGCCAATGATAAAATGTACCCGCTGAAATGCCTAACTCTCGACATAAGTCATCAACCTTGACTCCTGCTTCATAGCGCTTAATTGCTTTAATGATTTGTTCTTCAGTGAATCATTTTTTCATAATGAGATCGCCTTGTTTGCTTAATTCTAATGGAAATCTCATTTAAGTTCTGGTATTTATTTGGGGGGAAAGGTCAACCTCCATTATTCTGAATAGTCGGAACGACAATACGAGATAGTTAAATCGAAGAAATGTAAGAATAGGTATGTACTGTGCAGGAAGATAACAAAATAAAGTATAAAAATTGCGTGCCTTATTTTGTATTCATTTTGCCTTAGATGTTCGATATTAATAAAAAATCTCTAAAGACAGATAAAACGTAAAATGCTCGATTCATCAATTAATTAAAGACATATAGAGAAGTGTTTAAACGTAATATTGGAGCGGGAAACGAGGTTCGAACTCGCGACCTCAACCTTGGCAAGGTTGCGCTCTACCAACTGAGCTATTCCCGCATGCGGCTTGTTCTAAACTGGAACGGGCTACATTATACAAAAAAATAATTCGTTTGCAAGCATTTTTTTATTTATGCTTGTTTTTTTTCCAACTCATTGCTTCAATAAAGCCAAAGATAAAAAGTTTAAGTACTCGGAAATGGTGTTGTTGTTTCTCTTGACGTGACAACGTTGAATTAAGTAACCAAGCCTGTAATCCATGCAATATAAAAAACGTGACAAAAGCTATATAAGCTAACATGTCAGCAGGAGCAGGGTAAGGATGGATGAAGTTAAATAATAAAAATAACCAAATACACAGATAAACTGTTTTACCAATATAAATAAACATTATGCGTCCGCTCTTATAAATAAACGAGAATAAACTTGTCCGGCAATTTTTTCACGATGTAAGTGCCAGTTGGATGGAATATGCTGAAATAATTTATTATTTTGTAATTCAGTTTCAATATAAATATAAGCACCTGCTTTTAACCAACCATTATTTTCCAATAATGCTACTGTTGCTTCAGCTAAATTATGATGAAAAGGGGGATCGATAAACACCAAATCAAACTTCTGTATTGCTGGTCTGTTTAACCAATTTAACGTATCAGTAAGATGAATTTCGATATTATCGGTTTTTAATAATTGACTATTTTTTTTCAATTGATTAGTTACAGTAGGATTTTTTTCCAACAATACCGTATGTTGAGCTCCACGCGATAGTGTTTCAAACCCTAAAGAACCACTGCCACTATAGCAATCTAAACACCTTGCATTTTGTAAGACTGGCATTAACCAGTTAAACAATGTTTCTTTAACGCGATCAGTTGTAGGACGTAAACCATTACTATCCAAAACGGGTAGTTTACGTCCTCGCCATTTACCACCGATGACTCTAATGAATCCATTCATTAATAATTCTCATGTTCAATATTAAATTAAAATAATTCCGAAGTAACACCTTGTTCATCAGTGACTTTGGTTCCCACTTCTTTAGTTGCATACTTAGTTGGTTCGGTGCCTTCAATAAAATATTCTGGTATAGAATGACTATTTGGTTGTGGTGCAAGTAAACCTGTTTTTTTATCAATTAAAACACTAATAATTGAAGCCGGTTTAATTTCAGATTCTTCTGGAACATCTTTTAAAATTTGTTGCATATAATTATTCCAGATTGGATTAGCAAGATTACCGCCTGCTTCTCCAGTAGTTGGTGCTTTATCATTGTAAATATTTTGTCTTGCTCGACCAAGTTCGCGACGGTGATCATCAAAACCTAACCAAACAGTGGTCATTAAATGGGGAGCAAACCCTGCAAACCAAACATCTTTCGATAAATTGGTTGTGCCGGTTTTACCACCAATGTCATGTCGTCCTAGTGAACGAGAACGTGAAGCTGTACCGCGCCACTGATTATCTCGATCTCCCCAAACCGTTGATTTAAGTGCATCTTTAATTAAGAAAGCAACTTCATTACTAATAACATGAGGCGCATAAGTAGGCTCATCTTGCTTAGATATGGTTGTTTTATCAACATTAACGGTTCCATCTGGATTAATGAGTTGTCTAAATGGAATATCAGCCCTTGGTAATAACATATTGTCTTCTGCTCGTAATTTTTCTTGCTCTGGCTCTTCTTGTTCGTTTGATTGTGCAACTTTTTCAACATTGTCTAAATTTGCTGTTTCAGCATTTTCATTTTTGTAAGATGATTCAATCAAACAATCTTTACATGCAATCTCAGGTTGATGCTGATAAATCAAATCCCCTTCACTATATTCAATTTTATTAATTAAATAAGGCGTAATTAAATAGCCACCATTGGCGATAACCGAGTATGCACGAGCAACTTGTAAAGGCGTGAATGAGGCAGAACCTAGAGCTAATGACTCATTACGCGATATGTTATCATGCGGAAAACCGAACCGTTCCAGATACTTTGCTGCATAATCGACGCCGATCGCACGGAGTGTTCTCACCATCATGACATTTTTTGACATACTTAGCCCAATTCTTAGACGTAGTGGACCAGCATAGATTGCCGGTGAGTTTTTTGGTCGCCATACTTCGCTTCCTGCATTACTACGCATGATTGGTGCATCATTGATAACGGTTGCCAGTGTTAAACCTTTATCTAATGCAGCTGAATAAATAAACGGTTTAATGGTGGAACCAATTTGCCGAATAGCTTGTGTTGCGCGATTGAACTTGCTGATATTATAATCAAAGCCACCGATCAACGCTTTAATTGCACCATTTTCAGGATCTATTGATACTATTGCTCCATTGATAACCGGAATTTGTGATAGCATCCAAATATCATTTTGCTGTTTAACCCAGATTAGTTGACCAGTTTTAATCACAGACGATACGGTAGTGGGTAAGGCACCTTGTTGATTGTCGCTAATAAAAGGTCTAGCCCATTTCACACCGTCAAAATTGATGGTAACGGTCTTACCATCATTCAAGATAGCTTTAGCCTGTTCGGTATTTGATTCAGTCACCACTGCTGGGCAAATTTCCTGATAGCATGAATAATTGGTTAAAGCAGCTGCGATTTCCGTGTTATTCCAAGCTTTTTCTGCTGGTTGCCATAATGTTTTTTCTGGTCCACGATAGCCATGCCGCATATCATAATTGATAATTTGCTCATGCATTGCATTATTCGCGGCTATTTGATTATTTTTCGAAATAGTGGTGTAAACTTTATAACCATCAGTGTAAGCACTATCCCCAAATTTATCATACATAAACTGTCTGGCCATTTCGGCAACATAAGGTGCGGAAAAAGCTATTTTCGGCACATAATAACCGACATTAAGTGGCTCACTGATAGCCTCATCATATTGTTCTTGGGTAATAAATTGTTGATTTAACATTCGATGTAATACCCAATTACGACGAGATAAGGCTTTTTCAGGATAAGAGATTGGATTATAAGCAGAAGGTGCGTTAGGTAAACCAGCTAATAAAGCAGCTTCGCTTAAGGTAAGATCTTTCGCTTGTTTACCATAAAAAGTGTATGCTGCCGAGCCAATACCATATGCTCGAGAGCCGAAATTAATCATGTTTAAATATAATGCGATGATTTCTTCTTTCGACAACTCTTTTTCCATACGAATAGCTAAAATTATTTCTCTAATTTTGCGGCCAACACTTCGTTCAGGGGTTAAGAAAAAGTTCTTGGCAACTTGCTGTGTAATGGTACTGCCACCCTGGGAAAACTTATGATTTTTTAAACCAATATACATTGCGCGCAAAATGCCGATGGGATCAATACCAAAGTGTTCATAAAAACGTGAATCTTCAGTTGCAATAATGGCATTGATAACAACAGGGGGGATATCTTCATATTTAAGTGGAAGCCGACGGTACTCACCAAAGGTTGCAATAAGTTCTCCCTCGCTGCTTAAAACTTGCATCGGTGTTTGTAATCGTACATCTTTTAAACGAGTCACATCCGGTAAATTTTTGGAATAGTAGAAATATCCGGCAAAAATAATAACAGCGCCCGATAAAATACCAATGATAAGAAGTTTAAGAAACCAACGAAAATACTTCACTAAATTATTCCTAAGTTAATTTTATGTATAGTTTAGTTCACTATTTTAAAAAATATCAATATGTTAACATTATTTTTGCAGCGCTAATAATTTATTGTAAAAAAAAATATTTTACAATTAATTTTTCAATTAAATTATTAGCACTGATTGTCGAAAATTTAATTTCAATATTGTTACTTTTGCAAAGTGTTGAATCGAGTGAATCACCTATTTAATGGCACAGCATTATACAACAACTTCCATGATGAATAATATTTTTTACTTTTTTGTCTGATAAAATTTACTTATTTTGATTTGTGATATAGGAAAAATCATCGTAAATCGAGTTGATGCTTTATCTGATTCGACAGTAATAGTACCGTTATGTGCTTCAACAATTGATTTAACAATCGCCAGACCAATTCCTGCGCCTTGACCATTACGATGCCTTGATTCATCAATACGATAAAAGCGATCGAATAAATGTGGTAGATGCTTTTTATTTATTTCTTTTCCTGGATTTGCAATCACAATTTTTATGGTTTTTTGATTAATTTGATTGACATTGACTGTGATAGTTCCGTCAATTGGGGTATGTTCAATCGCATTGGACAGTAAGTTACCAATAGCTCTATTAATCATTAACTTATCGCCTTGCATTAAATGGCAATGCCCTTTTAATTCCAATTTGATATTTTTCTCTTCAGCAATAAACTCAAAATAATCAAACATGGCAGTAAACATTTTCACTATATCAATGTCACTTAGTTCGGGTTTGAGTAGTTTATTATCCGCATGTGCCAAAAAAAGCATATCAGTAATGGTTTGCGATAAACGTTCAAACTCCTCCAAATGTGAATACAGTACCTCTTTATATTCACTGGTTGTTCTAGCATTATTAAGGGCGATTTGAGTTTGTGTGGTTAAATTTGTAATAGGAGTACGCATTTCATGGGCAATATCAGCGGTGAAATTACTTTGACGTTGAAAGACAAATTCCATTCGACTCAACATATTATTAAATGCTTTGATTAAACTTATGTACTTAACAGGGACAGTATTGATCGGAATACGATAATTCAAACTTTTGCTGTTAACTGATTCAATGATTTTGATTAATCGATTAATTGGTTTTTGGGTAATATAAATTGTTAATAAAGTACCAAAAAGGGTGAGAAGGCAAGCAATAAATATTAGTAATATTAGACCATCATGTAGACGATTAATAAACTCAATTTGATAATCGCGTTCGATAGCAATAAATGTCGTATATTTTTTACCTTTTAAGGTAAGAAAATCCGAAGCAGCAACACGATATGAATGATGGTTATAGTTCCAAATTGCTGTTTTTTGTTTACTTATTATTGAGTGATAATTTAATTTATTGCGCGTTAGTAATAAATTTGGTCCTCGAGTTTTATATAAAATGTTGTTTTGTTCATCAACAATACAAACCAATAAGCGATTATGGCTAGCAAGAATTAACAAAATATTTTGAATAAGATTTTCGCGATCTTCTTGCGGATCATAATAAGATATTTCACGTTCAATTGATTCAATAACCGAATGTAATTCCGCTATGTTTTGCGCAACAGAATATTTTTCAAAAGAACGTTCAATAAAATGACTTAAGCCATAAAGGAGTATACAAGTAAAAAAACAAACAATGAGCGGCATGCGTATCATTGTGAAGAAATGTATTAGTTTTTTATATTTCGTTTTCGTTAAAAACATCCAGTTTATATCCCATTCCACGAATTGTATGAATTAATTTTGGTTCAAAAGGCGCATCTATTTTATTGCGCAAACGTCTTACCGCAACATCTATAACATTTGTATCACTATCAAAGTTCATATCCCATACTTGCGAAGCAATTAATGAACGAGGTAAAACTTCACCCTGATAACGTAAGAAATATTCCAGTAGTAAAAATTCTTTGTTGGTTAATTCGATACGTTTACCTGCACGAGTTACAGTGCGTTTAGGTAAATCCATGACTAAATCAGCAATGGTCAATTGATGTAAACTAACTTGTGGGACATTACGCCTAAGAAGGGATTTGATTCTTGCTAATAGTTCGGCGAAAGAGAACGGTTTAACCAGATAATCATCAGCACCAAGATTAAGACCTTTAACTTTATCTTCAACACTACCCATAGCTGTCAAAAATATGATCTGCGTCTCTTTGCCGGCATCTCGTAATGACTGAATGATTTTCCATCCACTAATGTCAGGCAACATGACATCTAAAATAATGAGGTCATATTCTTCGGTCATGGCTCTGTGATAACCATCTAAACCATTATTCGTAAGATCGACAATAAAACCAGATTCAACTAAGCCTTGCCGTAGATATTCGCCCGTTTTTGTTTCATCTTCAACAACTAATAGTTTCATTTTGATTAAATTTTCCTTTAATGAAATTAGCCTCAGTCATTTAAGCTATATAATAAATAAACAAGCAACATTAAATAATGAAATTTTGATGATAAAAATGTCATTTCTTAGTAATGTTGATGACGGTGTTTGCAGGTTATAGTATAAAAACAATGAAGCCTAAGGCTATTTGGTAGTTGTTGTTTCATTGTTTTATTTCCTTTCATCCATTCCTTGCAATTATGCACCCCTAATCCTAATTAGGGGTTTTTTTTTGCTTAAAATAAAATGTGTGATTAAACCATTCCACATTACTCTATTTTTAACGATTTAAAAAAATGGGATAGATTATTAATCTGTCAATAAAATTGGAAAAAAACCAATAAATTATTAAATAAATTGCTGATTATTGCAAATAAACATTATACGTAATAACTAGCTATTTTATAAAAAAGTCATACTATCTTATAAAGTTAACATTTATTTGCTACTTCTAAAACTGCATTAATTTTGTAACATAATGATATAAATAAATATTTTTATCAACCTATTTTACTCAGCATGACAGCACATTCTAAATGATGGGTATAAGGAAATTGATCAAAAAAAGCCATTTTCTTTATAATGTGTGATTGGGTTAATTCGATCAGATTTTCTTTTAATGTTAGCGGATTACAAGAAATATAAATAATATTCTGATATTGTGAAATCATGGTCAAGGTTTTGCTATCTAGCCCATTTCGAGGTGGATCGACTAAAACGGTATGACAATGATAATCTGTTAAACAAATTTCTTTTAACCGTTTAAATTCTCTTTCATTATTAATCGCTTGGGTTAATTCTTCGGCTGACAGGCGAAGAATTTTTACATTTTCGATCTGATTAATTGCAATATTATATTGAGCGGCTTTGACTGAAGCTTTGGCTATTTCGGTCGCTAATACCTGATTAAAATTCTGCGCTAAGGCAATTGAGAAATTTCCATTTCCACAATATAACTCTAGTAAATCACCCGATAATCCTTTCGTTACATTAATAGCCCAAGTTAACATTGCAATATTAATAGTTGCATTGGGTTGCGTAAAACTGTTTTCAACTTGACGATAAATATAACGGCGCCCTAATATTGTTAATTGTTCATCAACGTAATCGTGATCTAAGCTTATTTTTTGATTAGCCGCCCGACCAATCAGATGTACCTTAAATCCTTGGTCAAGCAATTTTTGTCTTAACTGTTTTGCTTGACTTAACCAGACTTCATCGAGTTTTTTGTGATAAACCAGCGAAATTAATAGCTCGCCACTTAAGGTCGATAGATAATCAATTTGAAACAATTTATCACGTAACGGTAGATTGAATTTTAATAATGGCAAAATGCTTTGCATTGCCTGATTAATCAAATGAGTCGCTATTGGAAAATCATCAACGCGCACTCTTTTTTTATTCTTTTGATCAAACATGATATGGTACAACTCGTCACCGGCATGCCACATCCGAAATTCTGCTCGCATACGAAAATGGCTAGTAGGTGACGGATAGGCGGTAAATTCAGGTATAGTAAATTGTTCAAATAATGCCTTGGTCTGAGTAATTTTTTTATCAAAGAGTTGCTGATAATTATCAGGAATTGGTAAATTTGTCATATTATGTTTAATTACGCTGTTTGATATTTTTATATAAATGATTGATAGCCAAAAAAGGATGATATAGTAACATCCTTGGTCCTGAAAAACGCATAACTTGTTTAATTTTTTGCTGATAATCTTTGCGATAACAATGTTTCAAGCACCTTTCACATGTGGATTTTTGTTCGCCATAACGACAAGTAGTTAAACGTTGTAAAGCGTAATGTTTAAGGTCTGCACATTCATCACATAAAACACCGTTAGGCATGCTATGTTTTTTTTGACAATACAGACCGATCATAAAACTGACAGTCCTTTTTTCAAGTGTTATTATTGGTCCGTTATTGTGTCTTACCATATTATTTTTTTAGAATTTGGTTTACCTTAATTAAATAATTTCTCGATTCTTGTGATGCATGAGAAGTGGTTAATTTTTGATAAACCTGATCAGCGGTCATCTTATTAATTACCTCAATTGCTTTGGTACGATCTTTAGAAAATGTTTTTAATACACTGCCAGCACCACCATTATAAGCACTAATCATTGCATAGCGCATTGAGACCGGATCTTTTATACCTGCTAGATAGGAATCTCGAATTAATGCTAAATAAGCGCCACCCATGTTAATATTATTTTTTGGATCAAGTAAATAAGATTTTGTTGGTTCGCCTTTTTTACCCCAACGATTAAAAAGATCACGACCAGCAGTATGCTGTTGGAGTTGCATTAAACCTAACGCATCACTACGGCTTACCGCAAATGGGTTAAAATTAGATTCAACCTGTATAATAGCTAACATTAATCTTTCATCAACATGATATTCACGAGCTGATTGACGAACCAATGGTATAAATTTATGCGCACGTTCATTAACATGATCAGGTACCAAATTAATATTAACATAACTGATCTGTTTTTTACCCGATTTGCGGGTATGTAATTGGTTGTCTACTAAATAATCAGCATAATGTGCGGCACGCCAATCCCAACGTATTGGTTGACCTGTTTCATCTAATATCTGTTTATATAAGAAAGGTTCTTTACTATTATCAATTGGAGCGTTTGACTGCTTAGATATATCTTCCGGTTCAGTCATTAATAATGTTGTTACGATCGCTGCTTTTAATTGATTTTTCGGATCTTCCGATAACGTTTCAATAGCTAGTTGGCCTGACACGAAATTAATATGCACACGAGTCAATAAATCATTGCTATATTCAACAAAATCTTTCGGACCAGCTATTAAAACTTCATGTGGTCCCCAAATTTGCTCAATATTATTAGCATATTGATTAATTAATATGTTTAAGGCATTTGTGTTTTTATGATATTCTGTTTTGTAGCCATTATTTGAGCTCGGACAGGCTACTAATAAAGCAGATATTGCCAATAAACTAACAATTTTGATATTACAATATTTCAAATGTCTAAACTGTGTCATTCCTTAAATATCCAATTAAATCTGAGGCTTATAGCCAGAAATGGTGATATTTTGCCCTTGAAATAAAAATTTTACCATCTCATTTTCAATTTGTTTACGATGTTCAGGATTCATCATATTTAATTTTAATTCATTAATTAGCATAGTTTGTTTTTTAATCCATTCCTGCCATGCTTCTTGAGAAATTTCATTGAAAATCCGTTTACCAAGCTCTCCAGGGTATAGTTGGAAATCTAAACCAGGCGCTTCTTTTTTTAAATATTGACAGTAAATCATGCGACTCATAATCTTTTCCTTGAATGTTTTTTTCTTTAAAAATCATAAACTTTAAAGATTTTGTTAAAATTATAACTGAAAAATGTTTAGCTAAAAAGTGGTGTGTGATTGTCGAGTTAATTGCTGTAATAAATTGTGAACAGGCGTGGCCAATCCGATTTTTGCTGGTTGCTTTAAATTAAACCAACAACCATTAGCTTCATCAAGACAAGCACAATTTTTTTTCAATTGGGTATAAATTGGTACTATTTCTAAATGGAAATGGCTAAAAGTATGTTTAAAACTAATCAATTGTTGTAACTTATCTGTCGTCAGTTTGCGTTGTTTAAGCCAGTTTTCAATTGCCTGATAATTTTCAAATTGCGGAAAACAATAAAGCCCACCCCAGATACCTATCGGAGGACGTTTTTCCAACCAAATCATTTGGTTATCATCTAATATCAAAAAATAGGCTGTTTTTGTCGGAATGCTTTGCTTGGGTTTTTTGGTCGGATAATTTTGCCAATTATCATGCTGATAAGCACTACAATCCATATGGACAGGGCACAGTGAACATTTGGGTTTGCTACGAGTGCAAATAATGGCTCCGATATCCATCATAGCTTGATTAAATTTATCAACATCGACAAAAGGTGTAACGTTTTCAGCAAGTTGCCATAATTGATTTTCAATCTGTTTATTACCTGGCCAACCATCAATAGCATAAAAACGGGTTAGTACACGTTTAACGTTGCCATCTAAAATTGCATAATGTTGCTTTTGTGATAAGGATAAAATAGCGCCAGCTGTTGAGCGACCGATACCGGGCAGATTAATCACGTCATTAAAATCGGTTGGAAAAATACCATTAAATTGTTCGGTTATAATCTGGGCCGCCTTATGTAAATTACGGGCTCTAGCATAATAACCAAGCCCGGTCCATAAATGCAAAACATCATCTATCGGAGCTTTTGCCAATGCAGTAATGGTCGGAAATTGTTGCACAAAACGCTTAAAATAAGGGATAACTGTAACCACCTGAGTTTGCTGTAACATCACTTCAGACAGCCAGACATGATAAGCTGATTTTTGAATTTGCCATGGCAATGTTTTACGTCCATACTGGTCGTACCATGTCAAAATACATTTTGCAAAATCTATCATAGTGTTAAAATTTTTTTACTGTGCAACATTATCACTCGGGTAGCAGCCAAGTACTTTCAAAAACAGTGTAATAGTTGAGAGTTCTTTTAATGCCTGTTGCATTACAATACTATCGAGATTACCTTGTAAATCTATGTAAAACATCTCTTCCCATGGATTACCATGGATCGGGCGCGACTCTAGTTTAGTCATCGCTATATTATGATT
This sequence comes from Frischella japonica, assembly GCF_014489845.1. Taxonomy (GTDB): domain Bacteria; phylum Pseudomonadota; class Gammaproteobacteria; order Enterobacterales; family Orbaceae; genus Frischella; species Frischella japonica. The sequence continues at coordinate 43,718 of NZ_JABURY010000017.1, read as the reverse complement.
ACGCAGAACCAATAATGCATCTACTAAGGCCCCTGCTTGTTGGCCAGTTTTCATTAATATAGTGGTTTTAGCGGAGATTTGATCTGATACATTAATCGCTTGACGCGCTAATATTATAAAACGTGTGATATTCTCTTTTTGATTAGCAAAATTATGTTCTAATACTTGCAGACCATATAATTCGCCGCCATCTTTATTACCAATCGCTGCGACGTTAGTTTTATTTTGTTTAGCAACAGTTTCCATAGCAGAAGAGGTGCTGTCACAATATATAATTTTCCAATGTGTGTATTTTTCTAAAAAATTTGTACATTGTTGAAAAGGTTGTGGATGACTATATACCGTATCAATTTCATCTAATGTGGCTTGCTTATTGGCTAAAATACAGTGGTCAATGGGTAGTGAAATTTCACCAATAATATGAAGATTGGTTTTTTGTAACAGATCATAGACTTCGTTAATTGAACCTGAACTGCTATTTTCTATTGGTACAACACCAAAATCAACGTCAGCTTTTTCCACTTTTTCGAAAATATCTTTAAAGCTAGAACAACTCGATTCTTCTATCTGATCAAAATGATTTGCCGCGTAACGGCGCATTGCGGAATGTGAATAGGATCCTTTTGGCCCTAAAAATGCAATTTTTGCTGATTTTATCACATCATGATTAAGATGTTGTTGTAACAAACGTTGTTGTAATAAAACAGAATCTTCAATAATCACTTGGTAGAGTCGTTTGATAAACAATTCATCAAGCGCAAATTGTTTGCCAGTTTCGATTAATGTTTTGACCAATATCCTTTCTCGCTCTAGATCTCGCACCGGAATATTGGCGTTGATTTTAGTATTCACCACTTGATTAGATAATTCACGTCGTTGTGCAATTAACGTTAATAATTGTTTATCAAGCGCAGTAATTTTATCTCTTAAGGGTAATAATGGATTGTCCGTCATAATACAAGTTCTGGCTAAAAAATGATGGCGTATTATATACTAATTATTATTAAAAGTGATGTTTTGATTGTCGTAATCCTAAACGTTAAAGTTTCTTGTATTGCCCCATTCTGGGGGCAAAAATAGAGTTTAAAATGCATCGTTTATAATAAGCAGTAGCGTTTAGATAAAATATCAGCGATAATATACGCCACAATTTTTAGAATGGATATTGTTACATGTCATTGTTACGTTTTATTATTGTTGCAATTTTTTCGTCATTGTTATTGGCTGGATGCTCATTTGTTGATCGTTGGGTTTACCGTCCTGATATTAATCAGGGAAACTACATTACACAGGAATCTGTTGATAAATTAAAAGTGGGGCAAACTAAAGAGCAAGTAGTGTTTATCATGGGCTCACCAATGCTAACATCTTTATTTGGTGATGATATCTGGTATTATGTTTTTCGTCAAAATCCGCAACACGGTTATCCTAAACAAATCACTTATACGATTATTTTTGATGACTCAGGTAAAGTAGCAGATATAAAACGCGCCGCTAGTGATAATGTAAGCCTTGATGATATGGAATAAATATTTGTTGTTTTAGTTAACTAAATAAATTCACTTAACCCGCTTAATCAGCGGGTTTATTCTATAATTTTTAAAGAATATTTCTTTTCATTTTGCAATTTATTTTTTAGCGCAATAACAAAAACCATTGTAATTCAATTAAAATAGTCAATACAGATAAATGGCAATAACTCTTGTTAAACATCGATAAATCAATGAATTCAACCTTAAATAAATTTTCCGTTGCGCCTATGCTTGATTGGACTGATCGGCATTGTCGTTATTTTCACCGCATTTTAACTCAGCAATCATTACTCTATACTGAAATGGTGACAACCGGCGCCATTTTGTTTGGTAAAGGCGATTATTTAAGCTTTAATCAGCAAGAACAACCCATTAGCTTACAATTAGGTGGTAGTGATCCTATGGCATTAGCGCAATGTGCACGATTAGCCGAAAAATTAGGTTACAATGAAATTAATCTTAATGTGGGGTGCCCTTCGGATCGTGTACAAAATGGCATGTTTGGTGCTTGTTTAATGGCTAATGCCCAATTAGTCGCCGATTGTGTTAAAGCAATGCAAGATGTCGTTTCTATTCCTGTTACGGTTAAGCATCGAATTGGGATTGACGAGCAAGATAGTTATTCGTTTTTATGTCAATTTATTGAAACAATTATGCCCTATACGCAAACTTTTATAGTCCATGCACGCAAGGCTTGGTTATCTGGTTTAAGCCCTAAAGAAAATCGCGAAGTACCGCCGTTAGATTATGTTCGAGTTTATCAACTTAAACAGGATTATCCAGAATTAACGATTGCGATAAACGGTGGCATTTCCACAATAGAACAAATTAAAACCCATTTACAACATGTTGATGGGGTTATGGTAGGGCGTGAAGCTTATCAAAATCCAATGTTATTAAGTGAAATCGATCAACAAATTTTTGCTGTAGATCGCCCGGTTATTAATCCGATTGTCGCGATTGAACTGCTTTTTCCTTACATCGAAAATGAGTTAACTAAGGGAACTCAACTCAATCATATCATGCGTCATACGTTAGGTATCTTTAATGGTAAAAAAGGTGCTAAACAGTGGCGCCGCTATCTTAGTGAAAATGCACATAAGAAAGGCGCAGGTCTTGAAGTGGTAGAAAAAGCGCTTAGTTTTGTGCAATTGAGTTAGGTTTATTTCCTACGATATTTGTAACTGATTTGGGGTAGGCAGATATCTATTTAATGGGATATCTGCTAAAATCCTCGGCATTGTTTTCGTTTATAATTTAATAGTTAAAGAATCATGACCGATCAAGCTTATTTAGATGAAGTGGCAAATCGCCGTACTTTTGCCATTATTTCTCACCCGGATGCGGGTAAAACCACCATCACCGAAAAAGTATTATTATTTGGACACGCGATTCAAACCGCCGGCACGGTAAAAGGCCGTGGTGCAAACGCACAGCATGCAAAATCTGACTGGATGGAAATGGAGAAACAGCGTGGTATTTCTATTACGACCTCGGTCATGCAATTTCCTTATGCTGATTGTTTAGTCAACTTATTAGATACCCCAGGACATGAAGACTTTTCGGAAGATACCTACCGGACATTAACTGCCGTAGATAGCTGTTTAATGGTAATCGATGCAGCTAAAGGGGTCGAGGATCGAACACGCAAACTTATGGAAGTAACTCGTCTACGTAATACGCCGATTTTAACCTTTATGAATAAACTCGACCGTGATATTCGCGATCCGATGGAGTTATTAGATGAAGTTGAAAATGAACTTAATATCATGTGTGCGCCGATTACATGGCCAATTGGTTGTGGTAAACTTTTTAAAGGCGTTTATCATTTAGCCAAAGATGAAACTTATCTTTACCAAACGGGTAAAGGGCATACCATTCAAGAAGTTCGTATTGTTAAAGGATTAAATAATCCTGAACTTGATCAAGCAGTAGGTGAAGATTTAGCATCTCAATTGCGTGAAGAGTTAGAATTAGTTCAAGGTGCATCCAATGAATTTGATTTAGAGGCATTTTTAGCGGGTGACTTAACCCCGGTATTTTTTGGTACTGCGTTAGGTAATTTTGGGGTTGATCATATGTTAGATGGATTAACCGCTTGGGCGCCAGCACCACAACCGCGCCAAACCGACAAACGCGAAGTTACCGCTCAAGAAGAAAAATTTAGTGGTTTTGTTTTCAAAATTCAAGCCAATATGGATCCGAAGCATCGTGACAGAGTAGCTTTTTTACGTATTGTTTCTGGTAAATATGAAAAAGGCATGAAATTACGTCATGTTCGGTTAGGTAAGGATGTCAATATTTCTGATGCCTTAACATTTATGGCTGGTGATCGTGAACAGGTTGAAGAAGCGTATGCCGGTGATATTATCGGTTTACATAATCATGGCACCATTCAAATTGGTGACACCTTCAGTCAAGGTGAAGAGTTCAAATTTACCGGTATTCCTAACTTTGCACCGGAATTATTCCGGCGCATTCGCCTTAAGGATCCGCTTAAGCAAAAACAGTTATTAAAAGGATTGGTTCAGTTATCTGAAGAAGGTGCCGTACAGGTTTTTCGTCCATTAATTAACAATGATCTTATCGTTGGTGCCGTTGGGGTACTACAATTTGATGTAGTCGTTGCACGTTTAAAATCAGAATACAATGTTGAAGCGATTTATGAGCCGGTTAATGTTACGACCGCTCGTTGGGTTGAGTGCGGAGATGTTAAAAAATTGGAAGAATTTAAACGTAAGTGTGAAGTCAACCTGGCTCTCGATGGTGGAGATAATTTAAGTTATATCGCCCCAAGCATGGTTAATTTAAATTTAACTCAAGAACGCTATCCGGATATCGTATTTAGAAAAACGCGGGAACATTAATTACCGTTTTAATAGCTTAAATTTAATGTATTACCATTATCCCTAAACGACAGATTGGTTATTTAATTTCTTGTGATTTCGAGTCATTAAAAGAATTATTTATCCAATCTTTTTTAATATAAATAATTTGGGGAATAACAATTTTAAATTGCAATATGCTCAGATTTCTGGTTATTTTGGTTGCTATCTAGTTTAAAATCTTAATTCACAAATAAAAAATTTATGGTGTTCTTTAAGTAATTTTTAAAATTGTCAGTATTATAGAAGGGATTAAGCTATCATTCTGATATTTTAGCGTCTTAAGATTTGATATAGCTATTTATCTTTTTATGTTATTTTATGCCAATCTGATTATGATAGCGATCAATAATTAAAAAATCATCTCCATTCATAAAATCAGTGAGACGATAATTATTATGATAAAGAAACTCTTTGCTAAATGTTGCCGTACCATTTTATTGATAGTGTGTAAATTAGTAACCGGTGTTCAAGCGCGTTGGTATAGCCCACCATGTGATGCAGTGACAATATATTACGCTAATCATACCAGTCATTTGGATGGTTTGGTAATCTGGTCAAGTTTTCCTAAAAAATTACGTAAATTAGTTCATCCTGTTGTAGCAAAGGATTATTGGGAGAAAAATTCGCTTAAGAAATTTATTGCGATTGAGGTTTTTAATTCAGTACTAATTAATCGTCATACCAATACCCATGAAAATCCATTACAGCCTTTAATTGCCACGTTAGAAAAACAGCAATCTTTAATCTTATTTCCTGAAGGAACAAGGGGAAATGGCGAACAAATTGTCGATTTTAAAAGTGGTTTATATCACTTAGCCAAACAATTTCCACATATTCACTTCGTACCTGTTTATTTGAATAATCTCAATCGCGTTTTACCTAAAGGCAGTAAATTAGTTGTGCCCATAATTTGCTCGGCGATTTTTGGTTCAGCGATATCACCCTTACACGAGAATGAATCTAAGGCAGACTTTTTATTAAGAGCAAAACAAGCATTGAAGGATCTAATTTAATGATATTGAACGATACCAATATGCAATTAATTCTAGGATGTATTTTCTCGTTGCTTTTTGTAGCTAGTTTAACGGGTCTGTTACTAAAAAAATTTAAACTCAATACTCATAATCGTAAAACCATTGAAAATTTGAATCAGCGTATTAATGCTTGGTGGGTTATGAGCATTGTTTTATTAATTGCAATATTAATTGGAACAGTGGGGACTCTGGTTTTATTTGTGTTTATATCTTTTTGTGCACTAAGAGAATGCATTACGATAACGCCTACCCAATTAGCCGATCATCAAGCGTTATTCTGGTGTTTTTTTATTTTTTTACCATTGCAATATCTGCTAATTGGTTTGAAGTGTTACCAAATTTTCGTGATATTCATTCCAGTTTTCGTTTTTTTATTTATTGCAACGCGCGTTGCAATAAATGGTGATACCGTTGATTTTTTAGGTCGAGTAGCCAAAATTCAATGGAGTATGATGATTGCGGTTTACTGTATTAGTTATATTCCAGCATTATTGTTACTAAATAATGATGGCGATCAGGCAAAAAATTTCAAGTTGATTATCTTTTTAGTGATTGTCGTTGAAATATCAGATGTCTTACAATATATTTTTGGCAAGTTATTGGGTAAGCATGCTATTGTTCCCAAACTTAGCCCAAATAAAACAATGGAAGGTTTTGTCGGTGGGATATTATCGGCAAGTTGTATCGGGATGTCATTATGGTGGATTACCCCATTTAATTTTTGGCAAGCGGGATTTATCTCAATCCTTATGACATTACTCGGGTTCTGTGGTGGTCTATGTATGTCGGCAATAAAGCGTGATCGGGGTATTAAGGATTTTGGTAACATTATTGATGGTCATGGTGGTATGATGGATCGGATTGACTCGCTTTGTTTTGTCGCACCAATATATTTTCAAATTATGTATAATTTCCTGGGATAGTTTTCAATGAAAAAACGTTATCAATGTTTACTGCTATGTTTAATTAGTTTGCTTTTGGCTTTTTCTTCCGCCGAAGCATTATCAATTGAACCGCTGTATGTTGTTTCTAAAATTACCGTTAATCAAAGTGAGCACGATAATCGTGAATATCGTGTTATCGAATTAACCAATGGCATGAAAGTGTTGGTCATTTCTGATCCAAAAGCGGTTCAATCATCTGCAGCACTGGCAATACCAGTTGGTTCATTATTTGATCCTAAATCACAACAAGGGCTAGCGCATTATACAGAGCATATGCTATTAATGGGATCCAAAAAATACCCTAAGCCATCTGATTTTGCCGAGTATCTGAGTTCTCATGCTGGTAGTTATAATGCCAGCACAGAATTAAATCGCACCGCTTTTTATTTTGAAGTCGAAAACGATGCTTTTAGCGGCGCTTTAGATCGTTTAGCCGATGCAATTGCGCAACCCTTACTCGATCCAAAATATGCTGACAAAGAACGCAATGCGGTCAATGCTGAATTAACCATGGCTCGCTCGAATGATGGCTTTCGAATTGGTCAAGTTGATTCAGAAACGATTAATCAAAATCATCCGGCTGCGATGTTTTCTGGTGGGAATTTAGAAACATTAAGTGATAAACCTGATAGTAATTTACATCAGGCATTAGTTAAATTTCATCAAGATTATTATCTAGCCAATAACATGGTTGGTATATTGTATAGCAATCAAGCATGGACCGATTTAGCAAATTTAGCTGCCACCACTTTCGGTCATATTGCCGCGGGTCAAATTAAGCAACAAAACATTACCCAACCGGCAATGACTAATGATAATCTTGGTAAAATCATCTATATGGAACCTGCACAACCCAAAAAGGTATTATATATTCAGTTTCCTATTGAAAATAATATTAAGCAATTCGCGTCCAAAACCGATGAATATATTGCTTATTTGCTTGGCAATCGCAGTTCAAATACATTATTTGATCAATTACAAAAACAAGGATTAATTGACTCGATTAGTGCAGTTAGTGCGCCATTACGCTATGGTACGAGCGGTGTATTTGGTATTTATGTTAATTTAACGGATCAAGGACTAGCTGAAAAAGACAAAGTATTAGCCAGTATATTTGGATATTTAGAATTATTGTCGAAACAAGGCGTTGATGAAAAATATTATCGTGAAATCCAAAAAGTATTAAAACTTGAATTTAATTATCCCGATATTACCCATGATATGTCTTATGTTGAGTATTTGGCTGACCAAATGTTGCTTTATCCTACCCAGCATATCTTAGATGCCGACTATGTTGCTGATAACTATAATCCAAACGCGATTAAAGCAAGGCTTAAATCATTGACCTTAGATCGCGCCCGAATTTGGCTTATTGCGCCAAATCAAAACACTGACAAAAAGGCGTATTTTGTTGATGCTCCTTACCGGATTGAAAATATTACGGCAACACAAAAACATAATATTATGACACAAGCTAAACAATTAAAATTCTCATTGCCGTTATTGAATCCCTACATACCCGATCAATTTTTAATTTCTCAAGCAGCAACTGATGTTGATCAACAGCCAAATCAAGCTTTTGATCCAAAAGGGAATCTTTTTCATTTCGCTAGTCGTTATTTTGCTGATCAACCCAAAGGGGTTATTGCTTTATCATTACGTAACAATTTTGCGCTCGATAACGCTAAGAATCAGGTTATGTTTTTTCTACTAAATTATTTAGCTAATCGTCAATTAGCTCCATTGCAGTTTCAAGCTCAAATTGCTGGAATGTCGGTTTTCACAAAAATTGATTCAGGCATGATGATAATGGCAAGTGGTTTTAATCAGCATCTATTAGACATGGTGGATGCGACGTTAACAACATATCGCAAATTTGATATCACCGATGAAGATCTGGTTTTAGCCAAATCATGGTATACACAAAAATTAGATGCTGCTGATCACGCCAATAGCTATCGTTTGGCGATACAGCCTTTATCTGCAATCGCCGAAGGACTTTATTTTGATCGTAATACTAAACGTATGGCAATCGATACGATTAGTGCAGCTGATTTACGGCATTTTCGTGAACAGTTGTTAACGGATTCAGTGCCTTATATGCTTACTTTAGGAAATTTACCTTATGATAAAGTGCAAGCGTTATATCGTAATGTTAAAAGCAGCTTAAATCCTGCTGTGGAGTATCATCCAGAACAAATTTTACAAATTAATCATTCAAGTGATGCTTTAATTACCCAATATTCAAAAAGTTCCGATAATGCTCTACTAATGGGATTTGTACCAAAAGGATATGACAAAATAACCGGTCGTAATATTAGTGATTTATTATCACAAATTATTTCACCATGGTTTTACGATCAACTACGAAGTACAGAACAGTTGGGTTATGCTGTATTTTCATTACCTATCACTATTGGTAACAGTCACGGTATAGGTTTTTTAATCCAAAGTAATCAATATGATCCTGTTTATATAAATCAACGTTATCAAGCGTTTTATCCAATCATTTTAAATAAACTTAATGCACTAACTGATGCGGAATTCGATAATTATAAACAATCCGCATTAAAGCAGTTATCAATGCCGGCTGAAACTTTAGATAGCGAATTCGATGATTATTTAGGTGATTATGAACAGTCAAACTTTGCGTTTGATAGAATACAAAAACGTATTGAGCAACTCAAAAAGTTATCAAAAGAAGATGTGATTACATTCTTTAAGCAATCTGTTATGCAGCATGATGGTTTATTATTTGCTTCGCAAGTTATCGGTAATCAATCCGATAAAACCCTTAATCAGTTAACCGATTTAACGAAATACTCTAATGCCGCTGAACTGCAACAAACATTATTAAAATCGCCGTAATGGTTTGCTAAAGTGTTTTGGTCATATTAATTAAAAACCGCCGGGTAGGCGGTTTAAAAATCAGGTTTTTTCAGAATTTTGTTCAATGATTCGTTCACTGCTATATAGGCAGTTTAGAAAACAAGGGGATGGGTCCAAAAAGATCCATTTTTTGTTCACTGCCGCATAGGCAATGTTTAGTCTTATTGTTCATTTTGTTCATTAGCTATTGGCGATAATTAGCTAGAAAACGTGCAAAACGGTGAATAGCATCATCCAATTCACCAATATAAGGTAAAGCTACAATTCGAACATGATCAGGTTTATGCCAATTAAAACCACTACCTTGAACTAACAGCACTTTTTCCTGTAATAAAAAATCTAATACTAATTTCTGATCATTATGTAAATTAAATTTTTTCATATCCAATTTTGGAAACAGGTATAATGCTCCTTTAGGACGTCGGCAGCTGACACCAGGAATGTCATTAAGCAGTTCCCAAGCCATTTTACATTGGTCATATAACCGCCCGCCAGGTTTAATAAACTCATTAATACTTTGGTAGCCCCCTAAAGCGGCTTGAATCGCATGTTGTAGAGGTACATTGGCACATAATCGCATAGACGCCAACATATTAAGTCCTTCAATATAACCTTTAACATGTTTTTTCGGTCCACTTAATGCCATCCAACCTTGTCTAAATCCTGCTGCACGATAAGTTTTGGATAAACCGCTCATGGTCACAACAAAGAGATCAGGTGCTAGTGCTGCAATCGAATGATGAACGGCATCATCATAAAGTATTTTATCGTAAATCTCATCAGCAAAAATGATCAGATTATTCTGACGAGCAATTTCTGCAATTTCTAATAAAATTTCTTTACTGTATACCGCGCCAGTTGGGTTATTAGGATTAATTATTACAATGCCTTTAGTGTTTGGGGTAATTTTCTTTTTGATATCGTCTAAATCGGGTTGCCAATCTTGTTCTTCATCACAAACATAATGCACCGCTTTTCCGCCAGATAAACTGATAGCAGCAGTCCAAAGCGGATAATCAGGCATTGGTACCAGAATTTCGTCACCAGAATTAAGAAGAGCTTGCATCGACTGGACAATTAACTCGGATACGCCATTGCCAATATAGATATCTTCAACGTCAATACTGTAGATACCACGTGCTTGATAACTTTGCATAACCGCTTTACGGGCAGAATACAACCCTTTTGAATCACTGTAACCCTGTGAAGTTGGTAAATTACGGATCACATCTACCAGTAATTCATCTGGTGCATCAAAACCAAATACCGCTGGATTACCAATATTTAATTTTAGGATCTTTTGACCTTCTTCTTCCAGTTTTTTGGCATACTCCAGAATTGGGCCGCGTATATCATAACAAACATGCTCTAATTTATTTGATTTTTCAAATGTCACCATAATTATTGACCTTTATGTGGGGGGATATCGTTATAATTTTTATTAATAAGCAATCTACTACTATTTAGATAATTTTTGAAGATGTTATTATAACTCGCTTAAAAAAATAAACTAAGTTGTTTAAATTTTACACGGAGAGTCCAAATGAAAACGATTTTGACAGTGATAGGAAAAGACCAAACGGGGATTATCGCCGGTATCAGTCAAAAACTTTATGAACTAAACATTAACATCTTAGATGTTTCACAAACCATTATGGGCGACTATTTTACCATGATTATGCTACTGGATTTAAACAAAATTAAACAGCCATTTGATGAAGTTAAACAAACATTAACTGCAACCGGTGAACAATTAAAAGTGAAAGTAAATCTACAGCGTGAAGAAATTTTTGATGCGATGCACCGCTTATAAACACACTAAAGGTAATGATTCATGGAAACCAAACAAATTCTTGAAACGATCAAAATGATCGAAGAAGAAAAATTAGATATAAGAACGATTACAATGGGTATTTCATTGTTAGATTGCATTGATAGTGATGGCGTTAAAGCTCGTCAAAAAATTTACGATAAAATCACGCGTTTAGCTGGCAATTTAGTCAGTGTGGGTGAAGCGATTTCCTCGGAATTTGGCATTCCGATTATTAATAAACGGATTTCAGTTACGCCAATCTCATTAATCGCTGGAGCAACTGACGACAAAGACTATGTCGAATTTGCTAAAACGCTTGATGCTGCCGCCAAAGCTGTTGGTGTCAATTTTATTGGTGGGTTTTCAGCATTGGTACAAAAAGGTTTTCATAAAGGTGACCAGATACTCATCGACTCCATTCCCCGCGCATTGGCACAAACAGAGCGTGTATGTTCATCCGTTAATGTTGGTTCAACACAAACTGGTATCAATATGGATGCGGTAAGAAAAATGGGTGAAGTGATCAAGCAAGCAGCAGAATTAACAGCTAACGACAACAGCATGGCCTGTGCTAAATTAGTCGTATTTGCAAATGCAGTAGAAGATAATCCATTTATGGCTGGTGCTTTCCATGGTGTTGGTGAAGCCGATTGTGTAATTAATGTCGGTGTTAGTGGTCCAGGTGTAGTCAAACGTGCGTTAGAAAAGGTAAAAGGTCAACCTTTTGATGTGGTTGCTGAAACCATCAAGAAAACTGCATTTAAAATCACGCGTATGGGACAGTTAGTGGGTAAAGAAGCGTCAGAGCGTTTAGGCGTACAGTTTGGCATAGTTGATCTTTCTTTAGCGCCAACACCAGCAATTGGTGATTCTGTTGCCCATATTTTAGAAGAAATGGGGCTTGAAGTCGTGGGTACACATGGTACTACCGCAGCTTTAGCTATGCTGAATGATGCGGTGAAAAAAGGTGGTGTAATGGCTTGTGGTCATGTCGGTGGGTTAAGTGGGGCATTTATTCCTGTTTCGGAAGATGCCGGTATGATTGATGCCGTGAATAATGGCTCATTAAATTTAGAAAAACTCGAAGCAATGACTTGTGTTTGTTCAGTTGGATTGGATATGATCGCTATACCTGGCGATACTCCAGCAGAAACGATTGCTGCTATGATTGCTGACGAAGCAGCGATTGGCGTAATTAATCATAAAACTACTGCGGTGCGAATTATTCCAGCTATGGGGATGACAGTCGGCGATAATATTGAATTTGGTGGTTTACTAGGGCACGCACCGATTATGCCAGTTAATCGATTTAGTTCTAGTGAATTTATTCAACGAGGTGGGCGTATTCCCGCACCCATTCACTCTTTCAAAAACTAAGTTTCTTTATATCATGATTTGATTGTTTTTTATTAAATAATTGGTATTAAAGTCGTATTTTATTTATAAATGATTTTGATTTGCTTCAAAAATTCGAGGGCTGGTGAGCCCTCGAAATGCCTTATTTATGCTTGTTATAAAGTGATCACTGAGTGACTGACTTTGGTATTTTAACAATTTTGATTATTACGAATGTTAATAATAGTCTATGTTTCGCTTAGTATTATACTAATGTCCGAGTTAGGGATATTTTATGTGCAATTCTGCTAACAACACCCACATAATCACAGGAAGTACGGGTCACTAGATAATTTTCTTTGTTCATCCATTTTCTTGAAGAACCGCCGCGGAACATCTATACGATCACGGCTTATTCGATATTCATACCGAATATTCTTTTAAAATAGATTTACTCTGTAGTACTTGTGTGGGACAAAGGTGAAAATCATATTTTAAATTTTTGATATAAAAAATATTTCTATTGATAAGTTTTAGATTAATACCAATTAGTCACTAAACATGCCAAACCAAGCAATATTGTTAAACTATGCTTTAGCATATTATTTTTACTAAATTTTCACCCCTGCGCAGTAGAATCCGGATGCCAGGTGATTTTGTTATAAACCTTCAGAGACTCTAATCATCAGTAGCAATAAAATTCACCATAATTTAAAAAGCGAAAAAAACAAGCACCACAAGTTAGTGAATAATCTATGTACATTAACTAAATTTAAAGATATCCCTAAACCCTTTTTTTTAACTAATTTTAAAAATTAGCATAATCAATGAGTTACAAAACCACTTAAAAAAAGGGGTTTAAAACCCAAAATTTCACTTTGCCCTTATGTTACCTAGGTTTATAGTATATAGCGTTCTTGTTCACTGCCGCATAGGCAGTTTAGAAAAGAGTTTAAAGCGCCATTGAGATTGGTCCTGAGTTCACTGCCGCATAGGCAGTTTAGAAATGCGATCTCATTACCAAAATCATCTACTTGCCGTTCACTGCCGCATAGGCAGTTTAGAAAAAGAAGTAGGATTTATCCCCCACCCTTCAATCGTTCACTGCCGCATAGGCAGTTTAGAAAACGACGTGATGGATCGCGCATATCAGTTAAATGTTCACTGCCGCATAGGCAGTTTAGAAATTTTTAATTTCACATTTTAAACTTTCGATGTGGTTCACTGCCGCATAGGCAGTTTAGAAAAAACGCAACGGGGGAGCAAAAAGACAGCTCCAGTTCACTGCCGCATAGGCAGTTTAGAAATCAATCCCTACTTTACGACTGAAACGAGCATCGTTCACTGCCGCATAGGCAGTTTAGAAAATTGATTATTGAGATTTCTATTAACAATAAATGTTCACTGCCGCATAGGCAGTTTAGAAAAGAAGATGAAGAAAAAAAGAAAGCTTTAGACAGTTCACTGCCGCATAGGCAGTTTAGAAAAGGAGTAAAAAATGGGTTCAAGAATAACAGGAGTTCACTGCCGCATAGGCAGTTTAGAAATGCATAAATTGCCGCTAAAGCACCAACGCCCGGTTCACTGCCGCATAGGCAGTTTAGAAAGGATCTGCAAGTGCCTGTCTTTTAATTTCACTGTTCACTGCCGCATAGGCAGTTTAGAAATTTAGGGTCGGGGATATAACTTTCAATCTGTGGTTCACTGCCGCATAGGCAGTTTAGAAAACTTCCGGATAATGATACGAGCCGCACTCGGAGTTCACTGCCGCATAGGCAGTTTAGAAAAAGGTAAGGATAATCAATACCGTTAAATATTGGTTCACTGCCGCATAGGCAGTTTAGAAAATTGTTGTTGAGTACTGAACTCAGTGCTTGTAGTTCACTGCCGCATAGGCAGTTTAGAAATCAGCGATTGTTTTCATGCCATTGCCAACCCTGTTCACTGCCGCATAGGCAGTAAATAAATTGCTGAAAGGTGGTTTTCGTCAATGTTATCTAAATAATCTAAAAGTCTAATTTTTATATTTATGACATATAGGTTGATTTTAATCACATAAATTAGCTTAAAGGTATTATACCAATGATTGATATACAACTAAGTAATATCGTTTGTATCACCAAGGTGATGATTTGTTTTTTTAATAATATTAAAGTACCCATTTGACGGTCGGTTATTGATCGTGATGGTTGTATTTTGGATTTGATTAATTTTAATTGTATTAAGGTATCATCTAACTCTTTTAGCGTATTGGGGAGTTGATCGAACTTGGTGGCTAAGTAGTCAAATAGTTTTTTATCAAATGCGATTCGTAAAGCGTAATATTTACTAAACAATCCAATTAAAAAACAAGCAACATAACCAACGATTAACATGGCAGAACTTGCCGACAAACTTGCTATTAAGGCAAACGATAATCCAATCATCGTGAACATTAGTGACATAATATCCAATTGCCGACTTATTATCAGTAAACTACTAAAAGTAACCAATGCGGTTTGGCTGGTATTTTCAGTTAATTGTGTATCCTCTGAATTAAACATATCGATTCCCTTGAAGTATTTGATTAAGCCAATCAGCTAAAATTTGCTGTTGTTGAGTAGAAATGACTACGGTATTGCGACATGCTTTTACTTGGTTAATCGCATCTTTAACGGTTGTTGCCCGTGCGGTCAATAACAACCATGCAACCACAGCAGTAGCACTGCGTGAATAACCCAGTGCACAACAGATTAATACACTTCCTTGATTGTGATACTGCTCTATTGTTTGAGCTGCCTGTTGGCATTGTTCAATGGATAACGGTGTCATATCCAGTACTGGGATTAACCGATATTGACCGTTAAATTGTGTTATTGGCAGTTCAGCACATAAATCAACAATTGAAGCAAAAGCTTTGGCTTGTAAGGTTTTTTTATCGGGGATTCTACCGAGATAAACGTTATCAGTAATTAAATCAAATGGATTATTTTTTAATGTCCATATTCGTGAATTTAACCACATTATCATAAAATAAGGGAGGTATAAAATAGTTATCGGTAGATGAAAATGGCCGTTTGCTTGTTTTTGAAAACCGATTGCGCCAACTTGCAGATAATTAAGTGATACCAAGTAAAAGGCTCCAGCCAACCATAACAACCAAAGTCCCCAGCTATTATAATAAATGGCTAAACTTAATGATAATAAGAATAAGATAAAATAGATCCCTGCCCAAGTATAATGCTTGGGGAATGGGTTATTTTTTAATGGTGATGAATCGTGTTCAGGCCATAGCCAAATACAAAAACAGCCCACCCAAAGTCCCGTCGGGATATCAAAAAAATGATGTTGCCATGTTGTTAATACTGATACAGCAATTAAAAAACACCAGCTATTTAACAGATAGCGTACAACCGTGCAGCGAAGGTAATTTGTATAAAACTGCCATAAAATCACCAATAAAGTAATATGTAATGAAGGGGCTTGATTAAAAGGTTTATCAAATCCCATTAAAACATCAAACCATAAGCCTAGAAAACCATCAAGTGGTGGTCGTGTAAAACTGAATTTAAGTGGAAAAATGAAAAAGCATAGCACACAAATTATTTGGGCAGACAATAGCCGTAGACAAAGGGTCTTTAATGATTGCTTAGTATTAACTAACAGAATTGCCAGCCCATACATTAAATCAATTGACCAATAGGGTATAATTGTCCAAGGCCATAAAGGAATTGATGATTCCCAACTGAAAACGAAACTCCCCACATTTAATCGATTTGCGGTAAACCAATTAGCCAGGTTATAACTAGCAAAGAAGAATACCGACAATCCCCCTAAGCAGATACATTTATAAAAGAGGTATCTTTTAAATTTGAGCGTTCGCATAGTTTTAGCAACTAGTTAATCCGCTGAGCCAGTGATACCGTGAAAATCCCCCATTGGTCGATGTACATACTAATTTTTTTAAATCCAGCCGCTGCCACTAATTGATCGATTTCCAGTTGGGTTCGCCGACGCATTATCCATGGTTGACCGTCACGATGTGAGATTAATGCGCGCGCAATGAATTCTAACTGTGGATGCCATGGTTGATTAGTATAGATGAGATATCCGCCTTCAGGCATGGCATCAGATAACCCTGATAAAGATTCACGTAATAATGCATTCTCACTAAATAGCTCATATAACCCTGAAACGACAGCTAGCGTAGGGTTCGGAGATAATCGCGCTAACTGCTGTCGATTAAAGGCATCACCTTTTTCAAAACGGACAAGTTTAGTTAAACCAAGAAGATCAATTAATGCCTGTCCATCTCGAATATTGATATCACTATAATCACGCAATAATACGGAATTCGGTTTATTAGCTAATTGATTAATTGTTTCAAGGATGTAACGACCATGTCCAGCTGCAATATCAACTATATTTACCGCTTTGTTTTGTTGCTGTAATTGATTGATCGCTTGTGTTAATAGTGTTTCAAGGTGAATTTTACGTTGACGAATACCGCGCCAACCGATTGATTGCAGATACATATAATCAAAGAACTGCCCCAGTTTAGTCTTTCCAGATGGTTGATTACGATATACATAATCTAGGGTACTTCCTGAATCAAATCCGGTATCAAACCCGAGTTTAATACCATCAGAACTCTGGCTAGCATATTTTAAAGTAGCTCTTATAAATCGCCAGTAATAGGGTTTAAACCAACCTGATACTGGTGTAGTTAGAATATCGGCTTCTTGTTTGGTAAAACCGATTAAGTCAGCATTTACTTGCGATGGAACATAAGGCGCATTTGCAAAGCACCCGAGAATAAATCGTCTAGCTCGTTCGATCGCAATGAGACGATCTTTTTCGCCAAACGTATCATGATAAAATCCCGGTAATACATGAAATTCTTTTTGCTGAGTACCCAAATTTTCATAAAACTGCTTTTGTGGTTTTCGCCTTACCACGTAATCAGAACCAGATAAGAGTAATTGTGTTGGTACAGTAATTGCGTTTGCATCTTTAACAATGCGATCAGACACTGCATATAAATCCAACAATAATCGAACCGATATTGGCTTGGTGATTAACGGATCTTGAATAAATGATTCTGCTCGTTCGGAATCATGAGTCAGTAGATTTGGTTTTACATAACTATTAACAAAAAAATTACCTTTTAAGTTATAGAGCAACTTTAGGCCGGGTATGGCTAGCGGTACATAAAGTTTGACACGAAATGCTGGTGAACCCAACACTAAGGCTCGAATATTGGGTACATAATCATGTACCCATGCCGAAGCAATCACTGCTCCAACACTTTGCGCTATAATTGCGATATCTTCATTTTCAAGATGAAAATCTTGCTTGATATGTTCAATAAAACAATTGGCATCTTTAATTAAGGTTGCTAAATTAGGCGCATCACCGCGTTCACCTTCAGATTGACCATTGCCTCTAGCATCCCATGCAAAAATTTGATAATTGGGCAAATTTAGTTCATCAGCAAGATGTGCAACGCGGCCCGAGTGTTCATGTCCTCGGTGAAATAATACCACAGCTCGGGAAGGATGATTATCGCTATCAACTGCCGGCCAATATCGATAAAATAATCGACAACCATCATGACTGATAAAGGTTTTTTGTTGTTGTTCGCGCATGTTCTTTCCTTGTTATTTTTTAGCTTGCCGTAAGCCGTTTCGGATTCGATTAATCACCGTATAAATAAGTAGAATATTAATAATCCATAGTAGTGAATTGATCCAATCCAATGGTAAAAGGTGAATAGCAATCCCAAAACAGATCGCACCGAAGACAAAAGCACGATCGCTTTTTCCCATAGGACCATCATAACGTCTTGATGCACCAATCATGATGCCTAATACGCCACTATATTCGCTCAAAAATGCAAGTAAAACGACCATTATAACTAAGTAATGATTGACATCATCGAGTTGTATAAAAACTAACATTAATGCAATGTCAGAAATTACATCACCAATTTCATTTAAATAAGCACCAAGATCAGATTTTTGCTGAAACTCACGAGCTAACATCCCATCAATGGCATTAAGTGCCATTCGAATAAACATCCAGATGGGGATAAGACAAAAAATCCACTGATAAGCTGCTAACATACCAACAATTAATGCGACAATAATTGATCCCAAACAACCAGCTACCGTAACTTGATTAGCAGTAATTTTGGCATGATAAAGACTAGTCGTAAGTGGACGGAGTAATGCTTGAAACTTTGGCTTTAATTGGTAAATAGATAACACAGCACATTCCTAATCATTTATTATCTTTGAATTGCCTTTACTGCGATTAATTAAAACGTAGAATTCGATGTATTATACAATGGTTTGTTATCGTGTATAGCTAAATTATAATAGCTTTTAATCATGGTGATTTTGATGGATTAACTAAGCGCAATTCATAAATTATCGTTATCGATAATAAAATGAAATATTATATGGTAATGACAATTTTATGCCAATATCTACCATTTTTATGATTAAATTCCTGTGTGAAAAATTTTCTTAGCTGTTCATAGTTAAATACCGCCAACCATACAATTACTAACCCCTTTTTTTTACCAAAATTAAAAAATAAATATAATCAACAAGTTAAAAAGCCGTTAAAAAAAAGGGTTTTAAACGCCTAAACTCCAGTTTGTCTTTTGCTAAACAGGGTTTATAGTATGTAGTGTTCTAGTTTACTGCCGAGTAGGCAGTTTAGAAATTTTGCTTCCTTAGTTAGCTTGCTCATTGTCAGTTTACTGCCGAGTAGGCAGTTTAGAAAGCTTGAAGGAAATGGGATTATTAGCTGCAAAAGTTTACTGCCGAGTAGGCAGTTTAGAAACGCAGGTTGATTAGTTTTTTTACGCCACAGCTGTTTACTGCCGAGTAGGCAGTTTAGAAAATCCATCAGCACGTAAAGCAAAAGCCAACATCGTTTACTGCCGAGTAGGCAGTTTAGAAACCGGAGGAATATTGTTATTTACTACATATTGTGTTTACTGCCGAGTAGGCAGTTTAGAAATCAGAAGATTTCTTTTTATCAATCGCATCCTTGTTTACTGCCGAGTAGGCAGTTTAGAAAAACAAAATTAATCAAGGGTTTTAAATCAAAAAGTTTACTGCCGAGTAGGCAGTTTAGAAATATATTTTTCATATTGACATTAATAATCTGATGTTTACTGCCGAGTAGGCAGTTTAGAAAAGTCACCAACTTTTTTATCATTTTCAACTGCTGTTTACTGCCGAGTAGGCAGTTTAGAAATAGCACAAGGAAAGGTGATTTTTTAATCATCTCTTAATAAAAAAGGGCTCTATTGAACCCTTTTTTAAATTACGCTAACCTGATTGAATTCATTTTTTAAAACAATATTAATTCATATCACCAAGTTTTTAATAGGCCTTTAATGCGACATTGATGTAGAAACCCCACCTTCTGGTACAGCAACATAAGGTGTCTCTTTATCACTTCTTTCTTTGTTGTTGCGTACTTTAATCGCAGTTCGAATACCATAAAAAATAATACTATAAACAACAACTAAGAATAAAATACTTAAACCAGCATTTGTATAGTTATTGATGACGATTTGGTGCATATTATTAATTTGTTTTTCAGTTAAGCTTGGATTTTCAGCAATACGGCGATTATATTCTTTCGCTAAATATAGGAAGCCTTCTAATTGAGGATTATCGCTAAATAGTTTTAGACCAAGTGCCCAAGTGGTACAAATTAATAACCAAATAGCAGGGATAACGGTAACCCAAATATATTGTGCACGTTTCATTTTGATTAGTACGACAGTACCTAATACTAAAGCAACGGCTGCTAACATTTGATTTGAAATTCCGAATAATGGCCATAAACTTTTCACGCCACCAAGAGGATCTACCACGCCTTGATAAAGCAGATAACCCCATAATCCAACACATCCGGCTGTACCAATCACACCAGCAATAATTGAATCGGTTTTTTTCAAGAATGGTACAAAATTACCAAGTAAATCTTGTAACATAAAGCGACCAGAGCGAGTGCCAGCATCCAGCGCGGTTAAAATAAATAATGCTTCAAATAAAATACCAAAATGATACCAAAAGCCCATATTGGCACCCGGAAGCACCTGATGGAACACATGTGCAATTCCAACAGCAAGTGTTGGTGCGCCGCCAGCACGATTTAATACAGATGGTTCGCCAATATCTTTAGCAGTTTGCAAAATCTGCTCAGGTGAAATTGTGAATCCCCAAGAACTCACGGTCGCAGCAGCATGAACACTCACATCTTTTAATTGTGCGAGAATAACTGGAGCGACTTGTGGATCACTTAATTTGTGCAGATCTGGCATAGTAATTCCTAAACCAGAAGGCGGAGTATTCATCGCAAAATATAATCCAGGTTCAATGATTGATGCAGCAACGAGTGCCATAATTGCTACAAATGATTCCATTAACATCGCACCATAACCGATAAAACGAGCATCTTGTTCATTAGCTAATAATTTAGGTGTCGTACCTGAAGCAATCAAAGCATGGAAACCAGAAACTGCTCCACAAGCAATGGTGATAAATAAAAATGGCATTAATGCACCCTTCCATACTGGACCGGATCCATCAATATATTGCGTAATAGCTGGCATTTTTAATTCTGGATTAAGAATTATAATGCCAACAGCAAGACCGACAATAACACCTATTTTTAAGAAAGTTGCTAAATAATCTCGTGGTGCAAGAATCAACCAAACAGGTAATAATGCAGAGATAAAGGCATAGCCAATTAATACAAACGTAATAGTCGTTGCTTTAAAAGTTAATGCAGGACCCCAGTATGGATCATGGGCAATCACGCCTCCGAACCAAATAGATAAAACGAGTAAAACAATACCAATAATTGAGACTTCTAATACTTTACCTGGACGGATATAGCGCATATAAATGCCCATAAATAAGGCGATAGGTACAGTAGAACAAACAGTAAATACCCCCCATGGACTTTCCGCAAGTGCTTTAACCACAATTAAAGCTAAAACTGCTAAAATAATCAGCATAATCACGAAGCAGCCAAATAGAGCAATCGTACCAGGAATTTTCCCCATTTCTTGCTTAATCATTTCACCCAATGATGATCCATTACGGCGAGAAGAAAGGAATAAAACCATAAAGTCTTGTACTGCACCAGCGAGTACCACACCGGCTAATAGCCAAAGGGTGCCAGGTAAATAACCGACTTGTGCAGCTAAAACAGGCCCTACTAATGGACCGGCACCAGCGATGGCTGCAAAATGGTGACCAAATAACACATACTTATTAGTCGGTACGAAATTTAAACCATCATTATTAACGACGGCAGGAGTTGCTCGAGTGGCATCTAATCCCATAACTTTATTGGTGATATAAAGGCTATAATAACGATATGCGATTAAATAAACCGATACAGCTGCAGCAATAATCCACAATGCGCTAATGGTTTCACCTCGGCGCAATGCGACAACGGCCAAGCAACATGCTCCAACAAGGGCAACAATTACCCAAGGAAGATGTTTCAGATATTTATTATTCATACAATATTCCTTCGTTAAATGTACAAATTAAATTGTTAAAATTAACCGACGCTACATTAACGAAATTACAAAATGAAATATATGAGAATTTAAATAATAGGTTTTATTCTGATTATGAGTGGTCAAAATTGGGAATTTAATGGTTTGGGCAAAGTAAAATAGCTTAAATCAGATAGGGGAAATGAAAAGGATGTTCAATCGATAATTTCTGAGATAAAACTGTCTTAACAGACCTTTTAACTCAATTAAAATATCTTTATTTTAGGATAACTTTCAAATTTACAAAAAGATAGAAAAAGAGTTTTAAAAGTGAATTGGATTATTCTATAATTTTCTCGTATTAAACAAAATTCTTCTTATGATTGATCTAAAATAATAAAAATAACTGAGAACCACAGTCTGGAATTTAAGCTAATAAACATATTTCTTTAAAATATAACTAGTTATAGCGCTAGCCTGCAGAAAAGGATAAAAATATGATAATATGCAGCCTTAAATCTGGGTTCAGATATCAGTATATTTTAGTAAGTTTAATCATATTTCAATGTTGTATTATGAATATAGCCTTTGCCCATCTCTCTAAAACTTCAGCTAGGATACTTCAAGGAACTAATACAGAGGTTGATTATGAGCAAGCCAAAAAAAGATTAGGTTTTGCTATTGGTAATAAAGATTATTCAGAGATATTTGGTAATATTAGCAGTGAAAACTATCAATATTTTCAGGATGATTTATCGCTTAATTCATTTCTGGTGAAAGAATATTTCAATAGCTCAGTAACCTCTCATATTAGTGATGCTAGGGGGGATGCTTTTAATGATAACATAATTATTTATTCTGATTTATCCTATCATTGGGCTGATAATAACGGACACGTTCTAACAGAAAAACAACTGGATCTTAATATCTGTCAAATGAATTTAGCACTCCCATTACATTTAGATATAACCGCTAATAATGTGCAAATCCAAACAATATTGGGAGAACCGAGAACAAGTTTACCGGTTACTCTAACAAAAACATACTTAATATCATTCCCTGAAAAATGTTATGCAAATCCTTAGCCAGAATCGAATAAATATTAATAAATCAGGATTTTTTATCGTGCGCAACACAACGCGGTATTCCGAGAACTTGTTGGATTGCTTTAAAACCTTAGGATCGTCTAAGCATTGATAATAGCAATTTTGCCATTGCTTTAAAGTCAAAAAAGATAGCTTGCTAGTTGAGAGAATAATCTGTAAATAAACGCTAACTATAACGGCGAGTTAATAAAAAGATAACAAACGCGTTTCTTAAACAATTGAGGTTGTATCGGGTTTTGATATTACGGTAAGCAATATCTGACATCCAAGCTTATTAAATAAATCACCACAAAATGCAATTGCCAGACCCTTTTTTTTTAGCTAATTTAAAATATAAATATATTCAACAAGTTAAAAAGGCTCTAAAAAAAAGGGTTTTTTACTTCCAACTTCAAGTTTGCCTTTTTGTTAATAAGGTTTATAGTATGTTTGGTTCTAGTTCACTGCCGTATAGGCAGTTTAGAAAAAATGTGTCCAAGTGTTCGGGCATTTTATTTCGTTCACTGCCGTATAGGCAGTTTAGAAACTTATAAAGAAGCTCATTTTGCAGTATTTCCAGTTCACTGCCGTATAGGCAGTTTAGAAATTTAGCTGCGGTCGGTTCTGTTGTCTCTGATGGTTCACTGCCGTATAGGCAGTTTAGAAATAATGCCTAATGTGCAATTAACAGCTATTAAAGTTCACTGCCGTATAGGCAGTTTAGAAACATTCAAGGTAAACAAGGAGATTGTGAATACAGTTCACTGCCGTATAGGCAGTTTAGAAATTGAGCCTGAAGAAGCTGGGCTTCTTCCTTTGGTTCACTGCCGTATAGGCAGTTTAGAAAAGCCGAATTGACTAAACTGTACTTAGAATAAGGTTCACTGCCGTATAGGCAGTTTAGAAACAAAATTGATATTTTTTAATAAATAGCGTAATGTTCACTGCCGTATAGGCAGTTTAGAAATTTAGCCGAAGTTGTAGCATCTGTTTCCGCAGGTTCACTGCCGTATAGGCAGTTTAGAAATAACGATGTAATAAATCGATATCCGAACGTTTGTTCACTGCCGTATAGGCAGTTTAGAAATTTGATACTACCTTAAAAAGCTGGCGGGCTAAGTTCACTGCCGTATAGGCAGTTTAGAAACACTGAATTTCTGTTAACAGAAAAAATATATAGTTCACTGCCGTATAGGCAGTTTAGAAAAGCGGAAGTAATGAATCCTCAGAACAGCTTACGTTCACTGCCGTATAGGCAGTTTAGAAATGATTCGAATACATATCCTCATTTGAAAATTTGTTCACTGCCGTATAGGCAGTTTAGAAAATTGATCCGAGGATATTATCGATTTATCTCCCGTTCACTGCCGTATAGGCAGTTTAGAAACGTATACCGCTAAAGCCACGATATGGCGTGTTGTTCACTGCCGTATAGACAGTTTAGAAAAGCTAGTACTGGAGGGTTTGAACGGGGGCATTGTTCACTGCCGTATAGGCAGTTTAGAAAACTTAAATTAGAATATTTTAAGTTAATCTGTTGTTCACTGCCGTATAGGCAGTTTAGAAACGGCATCACCAATACGTAATACATTCCAGTTTGTTCACTGCCGTATAGGCAGTTTAGAAATCTGATGATGATTTCGAAAATTTATCAGTCGAGTTCACTGCCGTATAGGCAGTTAGCCAGACATGTTAGTCTTTACCCTGCCTAGCAGATTATTAAACCCAAAGGCTTTTTTAAATGTCTTTGGGTTATTTTGATGTTGGTAAAAATGAATTTTACTATTGTTTGAAGCCGTAATGCTTACTATTATTTAAAACAA
Organism: Frischella japonica; assembly: GCF_014489845.1. Taxonomy (GTDB): domain Bacteria; phylum Pseudomonadota; class Gammaproteobacteria; order Enterobacterales; family Orbaceae; genus Frischella; species Frischella japonica. Next base: position 18,855 of record NZ_JABURY010000017.1, on the reverse strand, counting down.
ATTTGTCTTATTCATTCTCTGTAAGTGTTTTTAAATATTGAAAAATTTGGCGCGCTGATTTTGGTGGTTTGTTGTCGTCGCGTTCTTTCTTAGCGGTTCTTGCTAATTGACGTAATTGTTGGCGGTCAGCTAAAGGGTATAATGCCATAATTGGCTCAGCGTTACCACTTTCGATTAAATCATCTCGTAATTGTTCAAGTTTATGGAAAAGGGCATTTTGCTGATTATGGCGATTTTTTAATTTGTCCAATGCTTGGCTGATCGGCTCGATATTACGATTACGTAGCAATTTACCAATATACTGGATTTGGCGACGATAACCTTCTTTTTTAATTTTTTGTGCCAATTCAATGGCATAAATCATATCTTCGTCGAGCGGGATTTTCGCTAATTCGTTTTTACTTAGTTGAGTCAGTTCAACACCTAGTTTTTTTAGGGCTTCGGCATCACGTTTAATTTCACTTTTACTAACATAGATGATCTCTTCATCGTTATCATCAATATTTTGTAATAAGGCGTCTTCTTGTTTAAATGGTGTCATACAATTTCTTTAAATTCAGTCGTTAAGTTAATGCGATATATAGTAGATTTATACTCGCAATTTAAATAAAATTTTATTAAAAATATCACGTTGAATATTATCAATCTGCGTTATTATAACGTATCATTAGCACAATAACAGATATTAAATAAATGAATAACTCTATTGACTGATAAACGTATCATAAAATTCAGTTACAGATTATATTGGATAGATATATGAATACCTCACAAATTATTATAGATAGTAATAAAGAACAAAAACATATTGAAGCGGTATTAGCCCAAGCACTAGCGATTGCAAAAACTAAAGTGGATGCGGTGGAAGTTGCTATAAATAAATCAACAGGTATTAATGTTAGTACTCGCCAAGGTGAAACGGAAAATATTGAATTTAATAGTGACGGGGCTTTAGGTATTACGGTATATCAAAATCATCGAAAAGGCAGCGCCTCGACTAATGATCTCTCAGTGAAATCAATCGAGCAAGCGATTAATATAGCTGTTGATATTATGAAATATACCTCATCCGATCCTTTTTCTGGATTAGGTGATCCTGAACAGATGGCTTTTGATTGTCCTGATTTGGATCTTTTTCATCCGAGTGATCTCAATGTGGAACGAGCACTTGAAGAGGCTGCAATGGCAGAGCAAGCCGCATTAACATATAGTAATGATATTAAAGAGAGTGATGGTGGTTACTTTAGTAGTCGTTATGATATTCGGGCTTATGGCAACAGCTATGGGATGTTACAGAGCTACCGCACCAGTTCCCATTCTCTTTCCTGCTGTGTAATAGGTGAAAAAAATGGTCAAATGGAACGAAATTATGCTTATACCAGTTCGCGCGATATTCAGGCACTTAAAGATGCAAAATTAGTCGGTATGGAGGCGGCACAAAGAACTGTTGCTCATTTGGATTCACGACAAGTTGCTACCATGCAAACGCCTATTTTATTTAGTCCTGAAGTGGCAACTGGATTAATTGGGCATTTAGCGTCAGCAATTAGTGGTGGGGCAATTTACAAAAAGTCCTCTTTTCTGTTGGATCGAATCGGTCAGCAAATTTTTCCTCAATGGCTAACGATACATGAATTACCTCATTTATTAAAGGGAGTGGGTTCGGCACCGTTTGATGGGGATGGGATTAAAACATATGACCAAAATATTATCATTGATGGCGTGTTACAAACCTATTTACTAAGTAGTTATTCAGCCCGTAAATTATCTACCCAAAAACAGCCATTAAAAAGTACTGGACACGCAAGTGGTATTCATAATTGGCGTTTGCAAACTGACAATAATCAACATTCTTTTAATGAATTATTAAAAATAATGAATAGAGGTATTGTAATTACTTCACTCATGGGACAAGGCGTCAATCAGGTTACGGGCGATTATTCCCGTGGCGCAACTGGTTTTTGGGTTGAAAATGGTCAGATCCAATATCCGATAAATGAGTTTACCATTGCGGGTAATTTAAATGATATGTATCGTCAAATAATCGCTGTCGGTAATGATATCGAAACCCGTACCAATATTCAAACTGGTTCAATTTTGATTGAACAAATGAGTATTGCTGGAAAATAAAAATTGAACGAAAGGAAATCATAACATGACACAATTGGCAAATTATCGATGGTTGCAAAAGCTGTACCAATGGATGCCAGGTTTGAGCGCTTTGATAAACTATCAAAAAGAGTATTTCAATTATGATTTAAGAGCAGGGTTGTCTGTGGCAGCGGTGTCCTTACCTGTATCGATTGCCTATGCAGAATTAACTGGTGTTGGGGCGATCGCAGGGCTTTATTCTACTATTTTACCATTGATCGCTTATGCTTTATTTGGTTCTTCCAGACAATTAATTGTTGGACCAGATACTGCAACATGTGCTGTGGTTGCTGCAGTGGTGATTCCTTTAGCTGCTGACAATCCAATCTTAAGATGGCAATTAGTGATTGTTTTAACCATTATGGTTGGTCTTTGGTGCATTGTGGCAGGTAAATTACGATTAGGGTCGTTAGCTGATCTGCTTAGTCGCCCGATTTTAATTGGTTTATTAAATGGGATTTCTCTCACCATTATCATTGATCAAATTGCTAAAGTGTGTGGTTTTAAATATGACAATGCGATTTTTTTTGAACGCATACTATCATTACCTTTTAAAATAACTGATATTCACTTTGCTACAGCAATTGTTTCCATTTTGACCTTAGCAATTTTAATCAGCTTAAAGAAATTCAAACCGCGTTATCCCGCGCCGCTAGTTGCCGTTATTATTATCACGCTATTGTCTTGGATCATTGGTTTTGATCAGTTTGGTATACATATTATCGGTCAGTTAAGTAATGAGGTGATTCCTTTTTCATCTTGGGCTGATTTTGATGCAGGGTTAATGCGTGAATTAGTCGTCCCATCTTTAAATATTGCGGTAATTTGTTTTATTAGTATGATGATCACTGTACGCAGTTTTGCGGCTAAAAATAATTACGACACAAATGCTGATACCGAATTTAAAGCGCTAGGGATTGCCAATATTGTGGCGGGCTTATCCAATGGTTTTGTGGTAAGTGGAACGTCGTCGCGTACCGCAGTAAATGATGTCAATGGTGGTAAAACCCAGTTGGTGTCAATGATTGCTGCGGCTGTGATCGCATTAGTGGTAATGGTTTTGCTACCACCATTGCAATATATTCCATCAGCCGTATTAGGCATTATTCTGATTTACTCTTCATGGTCTTTAATCGATATTAAAACCATCAAGCGATTTTTTAAGCAGAATCGCGAAGCATTCTATTTAAGTTCTTGTACGTTAATTGCCGTATTATTGATTGGGATTATTCCCGGTATGGCATTATCAGTATTATTAGGGTTATTTCTATTTTTACGCCGTGTTTTTCGTCCAAGTGATCAATTGCTAGGTGTCGATGATGACGGAAGAATTCACTCATTAGGGAATAAAGTGCAACCAGTCGATAATGTGATTATGTATCGATTTAATTCACCACTAACTTATTTTAATATTGCTTATTTTAAAAAACGTTTGATTAGTTTAGTTGATGAATCACCTAATCCGATTAATTATGTTATTGTCGATGCGATACCATGTTTCACTTATCAGGATGTAAGTGTACTAATGGGAATCGATGAGTTAGTTCATTCTTTTAAATCACGTAATACGATTCTTATTTTGGCTGGTAGGCGGCGTACCCTCAAACGTTGGTTTAAAGAAATAAATATTTATTTAGATGAAAATTATATTGAATTTGCTTATGATCTCTATTTTGCGTTGCGGGTAGTCCAAAGTAAAGAACACATGTCGGAATCGGATAATCCAGATGAAGAGTAATTTAAATATTGAAATGTTAAGTACCGGTGATGAAGTGCTCTATGGGCAAATTACTGATACCAATGCCACATGGTTATCCGACTATCTTTTTGCGCAGGGGTATGTTATCACCTCACGTTATACACAGGGTGATAATCTCCAACAATTGATTGCCACACTACAACAACGTAGTCAAGTTAATGATATTTTAATTGTTAATGGTGGACTTGGACCAACCAGCGATGACTTAACGGCGCAGGCCGCTGCACAAGCTAATCATGAATCATTAGTGTTATTTCCGCAATGGGTTGAAAAAATGCAGCAATATTTTGCGCAACGTGGCAAGCCAATGCCGTCAAGTAATATGAAGCAGGCTATGTTACCAAGTAGCGCAACAATAATTGATAACCCTGTTGGAACGGCTTGTGGTTTTCATATGATCATCAATAATTGCCAAATTTATTTTACACCTGGTGTGCCATCAGAATTTAAACAAATGGTTAGCCAGCAAATTATAGCAGATTTACAAAGCAAATTTCCGATTTTGGATAAACCATGTTGTTATCGACTTACCACGATGGGGCGTACCGAAAGTGATTTAGCCGATGAAATTGAATCAACATTAACTGTACCGGACGACATTACGATTGGTTATCGTTCGGCAATGCCTTTTATTGAATTAAAACTGACCGCAAAACAGAGTCAACAACCAGCAATGGATAAACTTTGGTATGAACTTAACGCATTAGTAAAGGATAATTTAATTTATGTGGGAACGATTGGATTAGCCCCTTTAGTAAGTCAATTACTACGTGAACATCATCAACCAATCATTATCATTGAACAGCAGACTGCTGGATTAATTGCTTATCCACTTTATAACAATCAGGCTCCGATAATCTGTTCGCAAGTGCTAGGTATTGATCAGGATATCGGTCAAATCGTTAACCAACTAAAGTCAACTTATCCACAAGCGGTTATTTTAGCGCTGCATGATTACGATATAGCAAGTGGTCGTTTTAAATTACAATTACTGACTGCTAATCATAAATATTATTATCAATTAAAATATAACGGTCGTCGTTATCATTTAGCTACCGAACAGACAATTTTAGCCGCAGTCGCCCATGATATATTGCGTCGCCATCTATTGAGATTGCCGTTAATTGGTCAATATACGTGGTTACAAACGGAACAGATTGATAGTGTTGGATAGATTAAAGCGGTTAATCTGGTTGAGTTTCCTATTAAATATTAAGTAATGAGTTTCTTATATTTCTTAATCGCGTTTGATCATTGTTGCCCTTGGGTAAGGATTACGCTCTCGATTCCTCTGTGATGGCGTTGCCTTAAAAGCAGGCGCAATACACCGCGAATGGTGTTCTGGTAAGTTGACAGTTTCTTGATCAAATTATCTAGCTCCTGCATGCTACTGCGCAGCGTTAATGTATGGCGCATTGTGGACTCACTAGCTCTTAAATCTAATATGGCTAATATGTTAAATATTCTCTTCTGGCTTGAAAATCCCCTGCATAATCTCCTGATTAAAAATGCCTTAAATGTTACCCATTTTATGTAAAAATCGCTTCACCACTGAGGAGAAAATTAATGATTTATGATTGATTGATGAAGACAACATTCATATGATAACTAACCAGCGTTGATCCAAATAAATTACTTTTAATTTTTACCAAAATTTTAGAAGGATATTGTTTATCAGGATCTTTCGTAAAAGGAACGAAAAACCACTCCGAGCTGTGTGGCTCATGAATTTTGATACCATTTTTTGCCCGTTTAGTCTTGGTCATCAATCTGAATGGACCCGGTGTGGTAATTTTATACTGACTGGTAATATATTGTTTAGTCTCACCAGGATAGAAGCTAATCAACATTTTTAATAACATTATTGAAATAAATAAAATAAAAAAGAGGATAAAAGCAAATTGTCCAATATGATTTATAATTTGCAATATGCCTGTTTTTTGATGATATTTTCTGGCTGATTTCGAATTTATCAGCCAACAAAAGATTATACTAAGAATTAGCGATATCATCCCTGTTATCACCATCCAATTATTAGAAATAATTGTTTCGGTTTCATAGTCAAAATAGCTAGAAAACATAAATCCCAAACAAGCGATGACCGATGCGCAACCCCATATGAAATGATTAAATTTGCAGACCTTCATGTTATAGCGTTGATAAGGATTTCGATTATTGTTACCAAATTTTTTCTTACCCATTACATCAATTCGGTAGTTCTTAAACATATTCTTTTATTGCATGTCAATTTAATGATAAGTATTTTATTTAAATAAAACCAATTAACAAGGTGAATAGTCACTAAAATATATCAACTTATAAGCCTTTTTATCGAAAATTGTTAATTAATTTTTAAATTATCGATTATGATTAAGCTATAAGAAGGCGTTTCACTATTCATTTTTAAGCATATTGCAATCATGCTTTAAGGAATCGAATATTGCATTAACTTAATAACACTTAAAAAAATATTATACTAATTTTAATCACAGAATTTTTAATGTCATAAAAACGAAGTGCTTTAATAAATATTTTACCGATTAGTGATATTGTCTATTAATAATTATTATACTTAATTTTATAATGATTAAGTAACTTCAAAATCAAGTTGATGAATTTTTAGTTGAGATTAGTATGAAGCAAAAAGGGCGGTTACGTATGTTGCTTATTGTTATGGGGGTATTTATTTTATTCTCGATACTAGCTATCTATAGTTTTGGTCGTTTCGCCAAACAGGTGAAAGGAGAATCGAGCTATGCATTAACGATACAAGACGGGCAAACAAACCTTGATAAAGCCCTAGGTATTGAATTTGCATTACACCCCAATGAAAGTAGTCTTTTATTAGTTCCAAGTGATAAAGATGCGTTTGCAATTCGGGCAAAAAGTGCCCGGGAAGCTGGGCGCAGCTTGGATTTGCAATATTATATGTGGCATAACGATTTGACTGGACAATTATTAGGATTAGAAGTATTAGAGGCAGCTGAACGTGGGGTCCGCGTTCGTATCATTCTCGATGATATGAATGTTAAAGATAATAGTGATTTACTTGCTACGCTAAATCAACATCCAAACATCCACATTCGCATGTTTAATCCAACTCGTGCACGAGGTAATAATCTGATGCGTGGCATTGAAATGTTACTGCGTGGTTTAAGTCTAGATAGACGAATGCATAATAAGGCTTGGATTGCCGATGGGCGAATGGCAATTGTTGGTGGGCGTAATATAGGTGATGAATATTTCGGCGCAGCTGAGAATCGTAATTTTTTTGATGTCGATTTATTAATCGGTGGTCAAGCCGTTCATGACACAGAAGCGATATTTGATGATTTTTGGAATAGTGATGCCGTTATTCCGATTGAGGCGCTGGTCAAAAATCATAAACAATCATTAGAACACTTGAGACTTACGATTGAAAGCAAAAGAGCAAATTTATTAGCACAACCCTACTTAAATCAATTAGCTGACACACCCAGTGTTCAATCACTTTTTAAGAAAGAGTGGAATCAAGGGGTATGGCAAGTCCATTGGAGCAAAGATATTCATGTGTATTCTGACCCCGCCATTAAGGCATTTAATAAAGGTGAAGCGCAATGGTTAAAAAATCGTATACAACCAATTATCACGCAATCAACCCGACGTTTAGATATTATTTCACCTTACTTTGTTCCTGGTAAAAGTGGTGTACATGAATTTATACACTTACATCAACAGGGAGTTGCATTGCGCATTTTAACTAATTCGTTGGCGGCAAATGATGTCATTTTTGCCCATGGTGGTTATATGACTTATCGTAAACCCTTGTTAGAAAAAGGGATCAAATTATATGAATTAAAGCCTTTTGGCAAGGTCGGTCATACATTACTTGGTTCAAGTGGGGCCAGTTTACATACTAAAGCATTTTTGGTTGATGATAAGTTGGGTTTTGTTGGCTCATTTAATTTCGACCCTCGTTCGGCAAATCTCAATACCGAAATGGGTATTATCTTTGCAGAACCAACGATTATTCAAGCATTACAAAATGAATTTAATCTAAGAATTAGCAACGATTATAGCTATCACGTTATATTGCAGGATGACAAACTGTGTTGGCTTGATCAAAGCGATCACCATGAAGAGATAAAGTGGCAACATGATCCTGAAAGTAAGTGGTGGCAAAGAGCTCTGGCGACAGTAATAAGTTATTTACCGATTGAGTCGCAATTGTAATAGGAAAATAATTTCTTAAACATTCTTAGTTGGTTAGAGCTTTAATGGCTAAAACACAATATTTAATCGCCTACCTATATTCGATCTGCAAGCTGGTGAGTCCATGTGCTCCACTCGCTCAGTACTGCGTCGCAGAACGTAGCATCCCGAAGATTTGCGGTTAAAAACTTTCGGCTCAGCTGAGCATCGATAACCGCATATTTCACCTTTGCTTTAAAGACACAGCAAATAGCTCGATAATCCAGAGCGTGATCTGTACACAATAGCTAATAATAACTGCCAGTCATTAAAAAAGATTGAGTTAATTTTTCAATCTCTGTAAATCTAGTTAACCAAAAAATGTTTCTTTTAATGACGATTTCAAAATTGGCAAATTTCATTTATTTTTAATTGCCGAAAACAAGACGTTAAATTTATTTTATATTTATAAATCAATGAGTTATACTTAGGTTTTGATTCTGATTATATCAGCTGATATTAATCCATTATTTAATAGGGTAGAGGAATTTATGAAATCTAAATTTATATTGGTCATTATTGCGTTAGTCGTTATATTTGCCGTATATTTATTCAATAGTTATAACTCAGTACAAACCAATGATGAAAAAGTTTCGGCTGCTTGGTCAGAAGTTCTTAATCAATATCAACGTCGTGCAGATTTAGTGCCTAATTTGGTAAATACTGTGAAAGGTTATACCAATCATGAAAAAGAGGTACTAACTCAAGTTACTGAAGCTCGAGCAAAGGTTTCATCGGTTCAAATCAATACCGATCAATTATCTGATCCTCAGGCTATAGCCCGATTCCAACAAGCACAACAGCAATTAAGTTCTGCTTTAAGTCGTTTAATTGCAGTAAGTGAAAATTATCCTGAATTAAAAGCAAGCAGTCTATATCAAAATCTTATGGCGCAACTAGAAGGAACGGAAAATCGTATTACTGTCGCTCGTAATCGTTATATTGCTACAATTCAAACCTACAATAGCTATATTCGCCGCTTTCCTGGTAAATTTATTGCCATGTTTTCAGGTTTAACACCTAAAGCTCAATTTAGTGTCGAAAATGAAAAACAAATTTCTTCTGCACCACAAGTAAGCTTTGAATAATGATGAATCATTTAATCAAAATTATTTTAGTTTGTTTTCTATACTTTAACCATTTAGCGTTTGCTGATGTTAGCGTACCGGCATTTACGCAACGCGTTGTAGATACAACAGGTACGCTAACTCAAGTACAATTAAATCATCTGGAACAACAGATTATTCAATATGAAACTGCTAAGCAAGATGGCGCGCAAATAGCCGTTTTGATGATCCCAACTTTAGAAGGAGAATCAATTGAAGATTATGCTATTCGCGTGTTTGATAGTTGGAAAATTGGTAAAAAAGATCATGATAATGGCATATTAATTCTGATTGCTAAAAATGATCATCGGGTACGTATTGAAGTTGGTTATGGTTTAGAAGGCGATTTACCGGATATAAAAGCCAAATGGATTATTAATCGTTCCATTACACCCCAATTTAAACAAAATAATTATTATCAAGGTATCAATAATGGTTTAAATGATATGATTCAGATCTTAACCGGCAATATTGATAATCAAACCCCACAAGCAACCAATAAAGATTTACAACTAAAAGATGTGTTAAATAGTGATTTTGCTCCACATCTATTTAGTTATGCAGCGATTTCCTTCTTTATCTGTGCGACAATGGGAGGTTTATTACCATCACGGCTCTTTAAAAAGTCGCAAGGGATACGAGGGCTCTTTGTTGGTGCTTTAAATGGCATATCAACCGGTGGTTTTTCACTGTATTCTGGTTTACCTTTTTCAATAGCATTACCGATTTTATTTTTAGTATTTGTTGTTAGTACGATATTTTATGGCATTTTTGGTATAAGCGGATCCGGTGGTGGCAGTGGTCCCTATGGTGGTGGACGTTCTGGTAGAGGATTTGGCGGAGGATTTGGTGGTGGTTTCGGCGGTGGCGGAGGCGGTCGCAGTGGTGGCGGTGGAGCTTCGGGAAGTTGGTAAATGTTATTTAATTTTCTCAACAATGATAGCTGTTTCTGGCATTAATAGCGAAAATACAATAGTTATTCTATAGCAGATTCAACGGGTAGCGAGCCCTTGATAGTCTATATTCATAGACCTGCGCCGCAGAATATAGGTGGCATAAAGTTGCGTTTAAAAACCATCAGCTTGCCTTGTTTATTAATCGATTAATTATGTATAATTACTAACAATCTACTATAAAAAGGAAATTATATATGTTTAGGAAGCTATTAACTGTATTAGTCGTTAGTTTTATTTTAGTTGGATGTGGTGAAGGCTTACCAAAAATTGATGCTTCATCTAAGTCAGCATTTCAAGAATCAATGAAAGAAATATCTGCAACATTAGAGGAACAAGATAAGGATAATTTCAATAGAGCAATAATAGGAGTTGTTGTTGCGGCTAGTTTTCAAGTAGGAAACGATGAAGACAAAATTCAGCAAATATTGAAAGAAAAACTAAACGGTAAAACAGCAAAAGAAATCATAGAAGAGTATGGTAAAAATAATCCATAGTAAAAAATTTTCAAGCTAGTTAAATGCCATGGTTTCTTTGCCATGGTTTTTTTATGGTCAAATTTTGAGTATAGACTTAATATCGAATCGCTAGCAATGCTAGACACGCACACAACTACACAATAGCTCGTGATATTGTGTCGGTCTCATTTGAATTTAAGGTGCTTCATCTAAATCTATAAAAATTACTGGTGAAGTTCCTTCAACTCAACCAAACAAAAAACAGGGTTAAATGTGATTAGATTAGATATAGGCAAAATTGTTATCTCAATAAAAAAATAGGACATTGAGCACACAAAAATTGATTATGTATTCACTCCTTCATTTGAAAACTTATCAAAACTTGGTGAACCACATGAGATAGTTAACGCCTATGCTGTTCTGCTTTCTAATGATGCATATAACGCAATAACTCGCTTTAAAGAGCCAAATCAATACGTAATTAATTACATCAATGAAAAAATAACACTTCAACTTGAAGTTGCAAGAAAAGTGCTGACCTGTTGTTGCTCAAATGATGTTACCCATCTAATTGCAAGTAAAACAAAAAAAGGGTTAATAAAAATTCAGAATATTATCATGATAGCCAGATGTTTGCTTGATTATGGCGTAGCGGGAAAAGTGAAAGTTAGAGTATCACAGCGCAACGAAAATAAAATTATCAAAACAGCAGTAAAGCAAGAAATCGCTAATGATATTAGTAGTCATCAGGGGGATGTCTGGCAAGCTATGTCAAATTCGACTAATATTCAATCTAAATTGTAAATTAAAAAGAAACGACAACCAGAAAGGACTACCAAATCGTCATTGATTTAGTAGTTGTTTTTATTTGACTATTAAAATTAAAATAACAGCAAGAAAAATCATTGCAGCAATGGAAGTAATAAACATAGCTGATTGTTGTTGCTCTTCTTCTTGCTCCAATATTTTTTCCGTTTTATGAATTATTTTATTCGCCTCATCCTCAACAACCGCAGTGTATTCTTCTGTATACATATCTAGAATATATGCAATAACATCATCTGATTCGTTTTTAAAAAAGTCAAAAACGACATCATTTGCATCATTTAGTTTTACCTTGCTTGCTTGTTGAGTTTCATCGTCTTTTACGTATTCTATAACTTCATAAACGATCTCTCTTATTTTTTTCTGATTGGTTTAGATATTATTTCACCATTAACTTTTTCTCTAGCAATGTAGTAGTCTGGCGTATTTTTAATTATAAGTTCGTTTTTTTTCATTATTCACTTTCGAGGCTTGAATTAAAATGTTTTTATATGTGATTTGATTATAGTATAAACAAATTGAATTTAATATTAGCATAATTGATTTAATGGCTGAAATTTCATATCATTACTTAAAATTTAAGGAGATGGTATGAAAAGAATATTTTTAGTTGGACTGATTGGTTTGTTTTTAACTGGCTGTGGTGATAAGTGTGATTCTGATGTTGGGGCTTTCGTAATGTCTCAAAACTTTGTAAAGAAAAAATTGAAATATCCGTCAAGCGCGGTATTTCCTTACATAGATGATAGTGCTGTTTATGTTTACGGAGATATTGATAAAGAAGGATTAGAAATATGTGAATATAGTGTTCATGGATATGTAGAATCGAAAAATAGCTTTGGTGTCATGGTGAATAATAAATATACAGTTGATTTAAAATATAATGTTAAAAATGATACATGGAGTGCAACTCAAGTATTTATTCAATGATTCAGATGTTCAATCTAAATTGTAATTGATATTAAAGGATAGATTTCTTAACATTACCTAAATATTATGGGGATGGTATGAGAAGAATTTTATTGCTAGGATTAATTGGGTTTGTTTTTTCCGGCTGTGAGGAGAAGAAAGTAACCGAAGATATGCTTGTTGGGGAGTGGATATGTGATATTAATTACCAAGTTGCCAAATGGAAGAATGGTGTATTCCAAGATTATGCTCCCCAAGATGGTTATGCAGAATTATTCGTTAAATATCTAAAAAAAGATGATAATCTTTTTGTAGAATATACTGATGGCGATGGTGAAATAAAACAGGATTTCAACGAAATGAATGGACGTTTTGAATCTTTTATAGGTAATATGAAAATAGTCGGATCTAGAAAGCTCGAATATATATCAGACAATGAGTATCAATTAATAATTGAATCTACGAGAACGTATAATAAGTCAGAAGATAATGAAAAAATTAAAATATTAACGCATTGCACAAGAATAAAATAACTATTGACTACCAAAGCAAATTAAAACTCTCTTAAAAGGTTTTTATTGGTCATTATTTGTATCAGTGTCTTTTTTATTCTAATATTGATGAAGTGATTTTCCAAGGCTCGACCAAAAACAGCAATACCAAGTAATTCTATTTGCATTGATAACAACATTAATAAATAGCTAACGATAGAATCGATAAAATAAAATGATTTGGGCAGCGCCTGTGTCAAATTTAGGACATTAGAACTAGGAAATAGCAATATTAACGCAATGGATGTGTTAACAAACATTGAGCATAATTTTCTAAATGATAAGGTTGGAAGGCTTTAAATAGCGGTAATGGTTATTTTATGGTGTAACCGTCTAGCCAAAATATAAAATCTAGATCATATAAGATTTTATTCAAAATTTTTTGATATAAGGCTTTAGGATGGTACGCCCGGGTGGACTCGAACCACTGACCCCCACCATGTCAAGGTGATGCTCTAACCAACTGAGCTACGGGCGTATAAATAATTTGTTAATCAGTAACTATAGGCGCAAATATTAACGATATTAAGTCCAACTGGCAAGTAAAAAAATTAAAAATTGCTGTTTTTATCATCAAACAAGCTTGTTTGTTTATAATACAAACAAGCCTGAATGAGATTTTATTGATTTGCTTGCATCAAGATTTTGTCGCTAGGTTGTCGTTGAATCATTATCATACGACCAATTAGTAATACCGCTGCAAATAATAAGCCAAAGATAATACTCATCCAAAAGCCGGCAGCTCCCATTGGTTCGGTAATCCAATTGGTTAATCCTAAGATGTAGCCTAGTGGTAAACCAATGCCCCAGTAAGATATGAAAGTGATATAAAAGATGCTCTTGGTGTCTTTATAACCACGTAAAACGTTACTGGCCGTTACTTGCAGATAATCAAAGACTTGATAAATAGCCAATAAAATAATTAATGGTAGGCTTAATTCAATGATATTCAGATCATTGGTAAAACAGATAATAAAAAAGCGTTTAAACACCACTAACAAAATGGCAACTGTTAATGATAGCAAAAGTGCAATCGTTAAACTGACATAGGCCGTCCGTTTGGCTAATAATGGTTGTTGTTTCCCTAATAAATAACCAACTCGAATACTGGTAGCAACACCCAATGCTAATGGAAGTGTAAAGGTCATGCTACTTAAAGCGAACACGATTTGGTGACTTGCGACGATATCTTTACCTAAAGGTGCGATCATAAGTGCGATGATGGCAAATAGGCTGACCTCGAAAAAATAAGCAAGAGCGAGAGGGATACCCAATACGATGATGCGTTTTAAGATCTGGAACTCAAAGAGTTGTGTAAAAGGCGTTTGGCGAATATCTTTTTGAGTGGGGGTCGTTGCAGTATAACACTTAATCAAAATAAACATTAACCAAAATACGATTGCGCCAGTAATACCACAACCGATTCCACCAAATGCAGGTAAGCCTAATTTTCCATAAATTAATACATAATTGATTGGAATATTGGCCAAGAGTGCGATAAACATCACATACATGGTTGGATTAGTATTAGATAGCCCTTCGCATTGAAAACGATAGACTAAGAAATAGAGAAACCCAGGTACACCCCACATAATCGAACGCAGAAAATAAACTGCCACATGCATCATTTCGGGATTAATCTCATTATCTGCGCCATTGCGCAATGCGATAATTTTATCTGAGTGATATAAAAGTGTCATTAGTATTATTGATAGCAAAGTGGCTATAACTAAACCTTGTCGCGTATGATCGGCAATTTGTTGACGTTTACCCGCTCCATTTAAATTGGCAATGATCGGTGTTAATACCGATAATAGACCCTGACCAAATAAGATGGTCGGTAACCAAATTGATACACCAAGAGCAACACCCGATAACGCTACATCACTATCACCATTATTGTCAGTGTAATGCCCTGCTAAAATCGTATCGACAAAAGTAATTCCAGTTTGCGCAATTTGCGCAAAGATGACTGGAATTGATAATTTAATAAGAGTTTTCGTCTCGTTTTTATAAGAATATTTCATAAGTTGGTTACTTAATTGTTTGGAACAAACGTCCCCCATAGATCGTATTCGTCAGAATGTTCAATTTTGACATTTACAATATCTCCCACTTTAACAGACTGTTCATCATTTAAATAAACAACACCATCAATTTCTGGTGCATCTGCCATGGTTCGTCCAATAGCACCTTCATCATCGACTTCATCAATAATAACCGGCATAATTTTACCGATCTTATTGGCGAGTTTTGTCGTTGAGATGGTTTGTTGCAGTTGCATAAACTGATGATAACGTTCTTGTTTAATATCTTCAGATATTTGATCTGGTAATTGATTTGCCATTGCACCATCAATAGGACTATAGGTAAAACATCCGACCCGATCAAGTTGTGCGGCAGACAAAAAGTCTAACAATAGTTGAAAATCATGATCTGTTTCGCCTGGGTAACCAACGATAAAGGTGGAACGTAACGTGATATCCGGACAAATTTCACGCCATTTATGAATTCGTTCCAGTGTTTTTTCAATGGTTCCTGGGCGCTTCATAGATTTTAATACTGTTGGACTCGCGTGTTGTAAGGGGACATCCAAATAAGGTAAGATTTTTCCTTCCGCCATTAATGGAATGAGATTATCGACACTTGGATAGGGATAAACATAATGCAATCTTACCCAGATTCCCAGTTTTGCTAGTTGTTCACATAAATGTTGGATATCGGTTTTCACTGGCATACCATTCCAAAATCCTAGCCGATTTTTAGTATCTACGCCATAGGCCGAAGTGTCTTGAGCAATGACTAAAAGTTCACGCACCCCACTATCCGCCAAACGCTTTGCTTCATCGAGTACATTACCGATGTTACGACTTACCATATCACCACGTAAAGAAGGAATTATGCAGAATGTACAACGATGATTACAACCTTCTGAAATCTTTAAATAAGCATAGTGTTTAGGGGTTAGTTTTACACCTTGTTGCGGAATTAAACTGGTGTATGGATTAAATTCTGGTTTTGGCACATATTTATTGACATGATTTAGTACCGACTCATAACTATGTGGTCCAGAAATTTCTAACACTTTTGGGTGAACCGTTCTTATTTGATCTTCTTTCGCACCAAGGCAACCAGTCACGATGACCTTGCCATTTTCATTTAATGCCTCGCCAATAGCTTCCAAGGATTCTTGAACAGCACTATCAATAAAACCACATGTATTTACGATCACTAAGTCGGCATTATCATAAGAAGGAACCACCTGATAACCTTGTGTTCTTAATTCAGTTAAAATTCTTTCAGAATCAACGAGATTTTTAGGGCAGCCAAGACTGACAAACCCAATTGTAGGAGATAAATTGCTCATAAGTAAACTATTTATAATAAAATCATTAAAAATCGAAATGTTATAATGGATTGGAAACGTGGCTATTCTAACATAAAAAAATCGCTTCACTATTTAAAATCTTTACAAATTTTAATAACTCATTTTACCTAACTAGTATTTTATCTCATTAAGCTTAGAAGGTTATTAAAATAAGAGACGTGAGGGTATAGTGAAATAAAAAAACCGGAATACAGATTCCGGTTTTACTAAAAAATAAAAACTTTAAATTAGGGTGAAATAATTAAAGTTCTCCAGCATGCTGTTTTAAGTAACTGGCTACACCATCTGGGCTGCCTTTCATACCTTGCTTACCTTTAGACCATTGTGCCGGGCATACTTCGCCATGTTCCTCATGGAATTGGAAAGCATCAACTATACGTAACATTTCATCAATATTACGACCAATTGGTAAATCATTAACGGTTTCATGACGTACAATACCAGATTTGTCGATAAAGAATGAGGCACGTAATGCAACACCGGCTTCAGGATGTTCTATCCCATAAGCTTGCATGATAGAGTGTTTAACATCAGCGATAATTGGGAATTTAACTTCACCGATACCACCTTCACTTTGTGGTGTTTTACGCCATGCATTGTGGACAAATTCAGAATCCATTGAAATACCAATTACTTCAACGCCACGTTTTTTAAATTCTTCTAAGCGGTGGTCAAACGCAATAATTTCAGAAGGACAAACAAATGTGAAATCCATTGGCCAAAAGAAAACAACAGCATATTTATCTTTAGTGAAATTAGCAAAGTTAAAATTATTAACGATTTCACCATTACCTAATACAGCAGAAGAGGTAAAGTCGGGGGCTTTGCGAGTAACTAATGTCATAATATTGAGCTCCTAAGTTTTTTTATTATGTAAGGATAAAGTCAAAAATGCTGTAACAATATCCATAATGTAGCTACATTATAACGTTCAAAATGTGATAGCCAACACGGTTAAAACAATCAATTTCATAAGTTAAGTCTATCAATTTTGTTAGATTGATAATTTTTTCTTAGGTTTGCCGATGTTTTTAGTATCACGATGACGCTGTTTTTTCTTTTTTACCTCTTTTTTTTGTGCTTCTTTCTTAGCTTTAGCCTTTTCTGACGGTTTTTTCTTCCTAGCGATCTTAGGGGGTTTGGTTTTTGGTCTTAATTCATCAATTACCCTTAAAATTAATGATTCATGTGTATATCTTTCAATCTTTTTCATTAATTCATAATCGTGAGCTTCAACTAACGAAATGGCAGTTCCTTTTTTACCTGCTCGTGCGGTACGACCAATACGATGTAAATAAACATCGGCTGTTTTTGGCATATCGAAATTAATCACGTGAGTGATATCATCAAAATCTAATCCGCGCGAAGCAACGTCAGTAGCTACCAAAACATTAACGGTGTTGTTCATCATACGTTTAATCGCTTCATTACGTTTTGCTTGTACCATTTCCCCTTCAAGATAACAACAACGAATATTCTCTGCATTTAACCAACTAACCAGTTCATGCACCCGTTCACGTTTACGGACAAAAATAACACTTTTAGTGACTTCAGGCTGATTGAGTAAATGAACCAAAATTGCTGTCTTATGTTTAAGATCATCAGCTCGGTAATAGTATTGAAAGATTTTTTTACGTTCTTTGCGTGAAGGTTCAGCATGAATTTCTACGGGATCATTAAGAATTCGCTTAGCAAAATCATATAAACCTTGCCCTTCAAGTGTGGCTGAAAATAATAAGGTTTGTGTGCGCCAACGTGTTTCAGCGGAAATCGTTTCCACATCTTGCGCAAACCCCATGTCTAACATGCGATCAGCTTCATCAAGAATTAACATTTCTACAGCTCGACAATCAAAATTTTCTTCTTTGATGTATTGGAGAAGGCGTCCGGTAGTGGCAATAACAATATCCTGATTTTTACTGAAAATTTCGGCATGATTCATATACGCCACACCACCGGTAATCGTTGCAATACTTAAAGTGGTAAATTGTGTGAGTAATTTAGCTTGTTCAGCAACCTGCATGGCTAGCTCACGCGTTGGGGTAAGAATTAATATTCTTGGTGGTCCTGGTTTTCTTCGTGGAAAATCTAATAAATGTTGCACAGCAGGAATTAAATAGGCTAAGGTCTTTCCAGTACCAGTTGGCGCAGAGCCTAGGATATCCCGATTATCAAGTGCATGCGGGATGGTTTGTAATTGGATTGTGGTTGGAGTAGTGAAATTTTGCTGATTCAGGCTCTTTATTAAAAGCTCATCAAGCTCAAGATTTGAAAAATCGTTATTTGTCATCATCGTATTACTGTATCTAATAAAATGCATACTATAACATAACGGTGTTAATATTAAGGTATATTTAATTCGTGATTATTATTATCACAAACGATTATTACCATCAAACCAGTCCAATTTTATAGAAAATAACAATAATTCATCACTCCATCTTATGTTGATAATAGAATGTTACGATATTTTATTCAGATGTAAGATTTACATAGTTATTAAAAATCTCCGTTAAAATCGGAGC
>NZ_JABURY010000016.1 GCF_014489845.1 Frischella japonica | reverse complement strand
CTAAACGTGAACTTGAAAATCATTCATTAGCGATACAGGAACAAATTAATGAACTACTCAAGAATAATGATTGTGCTGGTCAGTTGGTGCCTGATGGTATTGCAAACCGCTTGTACCAGCGAGCGAAAAGTTTACGTCAATCGGCCGATACCAGAGAGCCTTTTAACTGACTGTTTGCCAAACATACCATCAAAAATGATGACTTTTGGTGATAGTGTTAACTATAACGAACATTTGCTCAATGTAATTGAAAAATGTAATGAGGATAAACACGCCATAAAAAAAATCATTAATCGTCAATAGCTAATTTTATAGCATAACTGCCTTAATATCCTGATTAATTTTGATTTGCAAACTGAGAAAATTGTAAATCTTACTTTTTATCACCAACAAAAATCAACCGATATCATTTGTTGTGTTCCATTTAACAATCAACCAATCTCATCAACAAAAAATCAAATAAGGACCAATTTGATATGGAGTCATTATGACTATTACAACCGTGCAACAATTAGATATGCAAGGCATATTAAAGATGATAGCAGTTGCTTTGTCATTACCCGATGATTTAGTCATTGATGCAGCTAATTCAATTGATATTAGTCATTATCAAGAATACATGACAGTTTTAGCATTATCACAAACTGAAATAGGTTCACAAATAACCTATGACAGCGATAATGAAGTTGAAATCATTCATAGTGTCAATGAATTAGTATTATCCGTTAATGCTTATGGTAGTCGGGCCTTTCAACTGATTAGCCAACTTATTTCATCGATGTCTTTATCATTCATGAAACAATGGCAAAGGCAATTGAAGATCGGGTTTTTACGTTCATCAGCAATAAATACTCTATCCACAGAAAAACCACAACAGGTACAAGTCGAATTAATTTTTTCAATCAGCAATATTTTTAAAGCGGACGTCTATATAGGCGAAAGCGTTCAAATCATAACAGAGGTAAATAAATGAGTTTATCAATTAATCAAATTGTTAATGTATCACTTGAACAATCTTCCCAAGGAGCGACTAAACGCGACTTAAGTGTTATTGCACTTTTCACTGATGAAATGTGCGATGACTTTAAGAATATACATTGTCGTCATGTCATGGTTTCATCAGCAGATGATGTTGCTAATCGTTTTGGTAGTCACTCACGTGTATATCAGGCGGCAAAAAGTCTTTTTTCAGCTCGACCACGATTAAAAACCGCATTGATTGCAAAATATGTTAAGTCAGATTTAGCGATAGCTGCTACGGAAGCAAAATTAGCTGGATCTACTGTTTCAATTGATTATGTAAAATATAAAACCATTAATAATGGTTATTTTAGTTTTACGCTTGGTGAAAAAGTTATAGATATTTCAGGTTTATCTTTTTCAACCGTGTCATCATTAGCGATGGTAGCTAATGTGATTAATAATGCCGTAAGTGAAGCAACAAATAATCAGATTAAAATCATTTTTGATGAAAAAGGTCATCGCTTTATTCTTCAGGCAACACAACCTGGTTCAGATATCGCCTTAAATATGGGTTATGTCTATGATGCTAAACATGATGGTACTTACATTGGAGAGTATTTAAATCTTGTTGATGGTAAAGCTACCCTTTATAAAGGTATCGATGCAACATCTCATAATGCAGAAAGCATTAGCGACGCCATGACAGCTTTACAGAATAAATATCAGAATTGGTATGGTGCCTATTTTGCTAATGTAATTACAGATAGTGAACTGCTAGAAGCCCACGATTGGGTTGTGAGCGCGGATTTAAAAATTTTAGGCTTTACTGAAACGCGTGAAGCTAACCTTGAATATACAGATAACAATATTCTCAAAAAAATAGCGCAAAAAAATAGCGGACGCTTAATGGTGCAATACAACAATACCGGGAATGAGTTTGCCGGTGTTGAATTAATGGCAATTGCATTATCAACAGTTTGGACCGGACTGAATACCGCTAAAACAGTTAAATTTAAACAACTTAATAGTGTCAGTAGTGATGATAAGATCACGCTTAATGAAGCCACAAAATGTCGTCGATTAGGTATTAATTTTTATACCGATTATTCTGGTGTCAATATGTTAGCAGAAGGCGTAATGTTAGGTGGGACATTCATTGATATTATCACTGGCTTAGATGCATTTACCAACGCAGCGCAAATTCAGGCCTTCAATACACTTCAAGGTCGCTCCTCAAAGTTACCACAAACAGATGAAGGACAAGCAGTATTGCTGGCTAGTCTGGCAGTTATTGGTGAACAATTTAAAAATAATGGTTTTTTAGGCCGAGGTAAATGGTCAGGGGAAAATGTTGGTGATCTTGTTTATGGTGAAATTTTAGAATCAGGTTATTACTTCTATTCAGATAGTTTTGATACCCAAGATGTCAGTGATCGAAATGCGCGCAAAATGATGCCTATTAATGTAGCACTTAAACTAGCTGGAGCCGGTCACAGTGTTGATATTATTATTAAATACAATATTTAGGAGTAAATAATGGAATTTTCTTTATCTGATGCAGTATTAACAATTAATGGTGAACAAATTACTGGTTTTGAAAATGCACAGGATGCAATATCAATCGCCCCAAACGGTGATGATGGTGATATCACATTTGGTACCAATGGAGATGGTGTATTTATTCACTCTTGTAATCAAGGAGCAACGGTCACCATCAAGATTTTACAACATGCAAAAGCGAATAAATTATTAAATGATTTACGTAATAATCAAGTTAAAAATTCACGTTCATCGAAATCTAATTTAATTGTTTATGAAGACTTACGTAATGGCGATAAGATCACTATTACCGATGCTTGGTTCACAACACCACCAACTATTGCACGTGGTACTTCTCATAATGGTAATACTTGGACATTAAAAGCGATTACCGCCGATTTTCAATTAACTGAAGGTAAATAAAGATGCAAAGTGAAGATAAAATTATTGGTAATTGCACTTATAGCTTTCGTAAAGCGAATTTTATGGTAGCGAGAACAGAAGCGTTTAAATTAACAGCCCTTTTAAAAGGCTGTTTTGCATCTGAGGGAAAAACCGATTTTGATATTGGGCAACTTTTATCAAATTTAAATTCTCAAGAAATGAATGAGGTAGAAAAATTTATAGCTCAACATACCGTTGTCACTGATGAAAATGGTAAAAAGTTTTTATTACAAAAAGATAACGAAGCGGAAAGTTTTTTTAATGAGCATCGCGATCAATATCTCCAATTTTTATTTGAAGGGTTAAAATTTCATTTTTTGGGTTTTTTACCAAATGGCCTCGCATCCAAAGTAAGTACGCTCAGCTTGGACAATCTAGCGGATTTAGCGATGTAGATTGGTTTATTTGGACACCGGTAGTAAAAGGATTTACTACCTTAAATGATCTCAGAACCATTTATTCGTTAGATGATGTGTTAGATATGCATGAGGTCATAGCTGAAATGGCAATAACAGAAGCAGAAATGAGTAAGAGGTAACAATGCATGTTGATCAAATGTTGATTAAGCTTGGATTTGATTCATATAAAGCAATTAAAATAGCGGTTGCAATTCAGTTGATGGTTAAAGTTGTTAATAATGTTCAACAGCAATGCCAGCATTATAATAAATCCAATGATAACAAAGCACTTAATATTATAAAAAAGGAAAATGATAAGAAAACACCTGCTAGTACCAGCAAGCAAGACGACGATAAACAAAACTCAAAAGAAATAAAAAAGAAACTAAATTTACTTAAATCAACGCTAAGTGTTATAAAAAATATTGTTAAATTTAGCAAAAATATCGCATCATTTTTTAATGAAGCGATTAACAATGCCAAAAAACTTGCTAATGAAGAAGATGTATTATTCAAAATAACTTGTTGTCAACTTTATCTAGTTGAAAGATATAATAAAACCATGTCTGCGCTTGGCGTCGCAGTTGATAGTATTTGTACTAAGATTGCATTAGATTTGGCGCCAATAATTATTGAAATTGCTAATGATTTTCATAATTGGTTAAAAGCGAATAAGGAATTAATTGCGCATGGAATTGCTGTGTTAGTGAAATGCATTGGCACGATTCTCCATGCAGTTAGTAGGGCAATAAAATACATTGATAAAATTATTACCGCGACGATTGGTTGGGAAAATACCTTAACAATTTTAACTGCAGCATGGATTATATTTAATCGACATTTATTATTTAGTCCGATTGGTGTGGTAATTGGATTGATAACAGGATTGCTTATATTATTCGATGATTTAATGACTTATCTGGAAAAAGGTGATAGCACATTCGGTGAGTTTTGGAAACCATTAGTAAGCACAGTTCACATGTTGCATGATCTTTTTAATTCATTACCTAAACCAATTAAAGACTGTTTACTTGGTCTAGGAACATTCATCGGCGGTCTGGCTGGTCTAAGTTTAGGGGCAATAGGTTTATTTAATGTTATAAAATTAGTTTTTAGTTCATTACAGATACTTGGTGGGAGTTTAACCACTATCGCTTCAGTGTGTAAAACTGTGATAGGTCCGAGTTTCTCTTTTTTGATAAGCATATTTAAAGGTTTTACCGTTGTAGCATTAAGATTGGCATCATTGCTTATATCCGGTGTAGCCACTTCAATAACCGTGGTTGCTTCAGTGGTAAAAACGGCCTTTTTAATGATGGGTAGCGCACTTAAAACTTTAACTACAATTTTGATTGCTAATCCAATATTGCTTATTATTGCTGCTATAGCGCTTGCCGCGTACCTTATTTATGATAATTGGTCGGCAATTGAATCATTTTTTTCTAAATTATGGGATGATATTGTATCAGCGTTTAAACCTATAAGTGCTTTTTTCAAAAAGTTGTGGGCTGCTGTCATTAGGATATTTTATTACGCGATAGATGGTATTGTGTCGTATTACAGCTTGCTTTGGAAAGGCGTTGTAATCGTCTGTAAATGGATAGGGTCATTGTTTAAGAATTTATGGACTGGTATTACCAACCTATTTTCTGGAGCCATTGATGGTATTATAACACTCTTTGATGTGCTTTGGGATGCTGCTGTAACAGTGGTTAAATCTATAGCTTCATGTTTTGGGCGTATTTTTGATTATATCTGTTCTCCATTTAAAGCTGCCTGGAAATTTGTTAGCAATTTCTTTGATTCTTGTCATGAATACACTAATTCGTTTGTGAATAAAATTAGTAAAAGTTTTTTGCAAATGGGTAGTAATTTAATGTCATTACTTAGCCGTTTAGGAGGGTGGGGTAAAGGTAAATTTACTTCAATAATTGACAGTGTATCAGATAATATAAAAGGGGTTTTATCTTGTTTTGGTTTAACATCGGATGATACAAAAAACAATCGTAATGGTTATACTACTACTGACATAATTGATTTTCAGACAGTCGCTGCCGTATCACAAAAAGGTGCCAGAAAAAATATATCTAATACCGTCAATCAAGGTAATATTAACAATAATATTGTCATTAATGCTCAAGATACCAAAGCAGCGGTTAGTCAAGCCAGCAATGAACTAATTAAACAAATTATTGATGCTAATAATAATGCTAGAACGGCAATGGGGGTCTATTAATGGCTTTTGAAACGATCTTAAATTCATCGAATAATCATAGTGGTGCGTTGCTAAGTAATTCTTTTGGCTGCTTTGATTTCGACGCTGTTACGATAGTACAGCATGCATCAAATTTAAATTTGACTGAAAATCCAATTGAAAACGGTACAAATATTAATGATCATGCCATATTACAGCCAAAAGAAGTTACGCTTACAGGCATTATTGTAGGTTATACGCCTCCGTTTAAGATGCTTTTAACCAAAAGTGAAGCGTTCTTAGAGGTGGAATATAAATCATCCATAGAAGTTCAAATAATGTCTGCCATAGCAAATTTGAAGGTAAAACAAATTTCCTCGACTTATGATAATGATTATAGAGTTAATAATCGTTTAACAACAGATTTTCTGCCTGATTACGATCCAGTCTCTTTAGATATAAGCGAAAGTGATCGAATTGCTCACGCTTATGAATTGTTATTAAAAATCCAACGTTCTGGGAAAGTTTTAACCTTAGAAACACAAATGAAGCGTTATAAAAATATGATGATTACATCTATTAGTAGTGCACAAAAAAATAGTATGTCAGCAGAATTTTCATTAACTTTACGGGAAGTTTTTATTGTAGAAACTCAAATTGGCTCTGGATTTAAAGATTGGTTAGGTAAGACAAATCCTAAACAAGTCGATAGTTATTGTCTCTGTTCTGATTGATAGGTTGGTGAAACAATGTATAGAATTCAAATTACATCGGCAGCAGTCCAAGAACAATCATTTTCACTCTATGAAATGAATCTTAGGCTGACACTCTATTATAATCAGTTGTCCAGATGTTATCAGTTTGATTTATTTGATCTCAATAAAAATCAGTTTATCACTCAGTTAAAAGGATTATCGGTGAGTAGTCCATCGCTGCTTGAATTTAATTTACCATTTGTTTTGGTTTTAAAAGATAAATCAGAATTGGGTATTGGATCAATTAGTCAAACAGATTTTGCTAACAGATTTGCTTTATTGATTATGACAAGAGAAGAATATCGTGAAACAATTCGGACGAGAGATACTACTTAAAATTGGTAATGAGGATGAAAGTTTAACCTATAGTAATTTAAGAATAACTTTTAATGTTACAAAAACAATTAGCTCAGAACCCAATACCGGCGAAATTACCATCTACAACTTAAATCAAAATACCCGCAATTTAATTACCACGAAATACTACCAACATGTTGAGTTATATATCTGTTATCGGGAAGATGATTTTCGATTAATATTTAAGGGTGATGTTATCAGCATTAATAATTCACAATCTGATTTAGATATCATTACGCATTTAAAATGTGCTGATGGTTTCAAGGCGTACACTGATAAAACAATCGTTAAAACATTATCATCAGGTCAAAGTGACATCGTGGTTGTTAATGAAGCGTTAGCAAGTTTTAACATTCAAGCCGCGACAATTGATTTACCGCGAAATACTATTTTGCCAAGAGGAAAAGTATTATTTTGTGATGCTCGTGAAGCGGTGTCTAAAGTCGCTATAAATAATCGCGCTGATTGGTCGATTCAAGATGGACAACTCGCGATTATTCCTAAAAACACAGCGCTTCGCAATGATGAAGGATATATTATCTCAAGCGCTACAGGCATGATTGGAAGCCCTGAAAAAAATGACGATGGTTTAGAAGTTACAACCCTTTGTAATCCATATTTTAAAATTGGTGGTTTAATTCGAATTGAGTCGCAGATAACGGAATATAACGGCAATTATAAAATTAAGTCAATTCAACATGAAGGTGATTTAATGGGCAGTGACTGGAAAAGTAAATTAGTTTGTACAGGTGGTAATTTCGTTATAAAAAAATAACGAGAAATAACCTTTAATCAGCCTCCAATGGAGGCTTTTTTATTGTCAAAATTTAGGTATCACAATGGTTGAATCATTATTTAATGTAATTAAAGGTTGTATAACACAAGATAGATCAACGTTATATACAGCGTTGCCTGCGCGAGTGGTCAGTTTCAATGGGCATACGGTTACGTGCGAGATCATGATTAACAAAATGATGACTAACGGCCAAGAGATTGAGCTCCCTCCCTTAGTCGATGTGATTGCACAGTTTCCTCATGCAGGTGGATTTTGTTTTACCGTTCCAATCAAAGCCGGTGATGAAGGATTAGTGATATTTTCCAGTCGCTGTATCGATGGATGGTATGCATCAGGCAACAAATCGATTCCACTTGATAACCGCATGCATGATCTCAGTGATGGCATTTTTATCGTTGGTGTAAACAGTGTGCCAAACAAAATTTCTGATTTTTATCATGATGGTGTATCAATGCAGACTGATGATGCTTCGACATATATCCGATTGGCTCAAGGTAAGATTTATATAAAAGGAGATATAGAACATTTGGGTAATTGTCAACAAATAGGGGATGCTGTCTTAATGGGAAGCTATAATCAAGTAGGAAGTTGGACGCAACAAGGTGGAATGGCATCGGCAAAAGGGACACTACAAGCTGAGAAAATTATTGGTGGTGGTATTGATTTAGAAAATCATGTTCACGTTGAAACCAATAAGATTACGGAGAAACCGAAAAAATGATAGTGCGAGAATTGGATATTAACCATGATTGGACATTTGGACGCGGTAAGGCCAATTATTTAACCGGTTCGGCTGCAATTAGACAATGTATAAAAACAAAATTATTTTCTTTAAAAAACAATTGGTTTTTAAATAAAGATGATGGCATCGCGTGGTTCAATTATTTAGAAAAAAATCCTGATACTATTCAATTAGAACGTGAAATTAAAACAGCCATATTGAGTGTTGAAGGAGTCAACGAAATTATACATTTTACTATTTTACTCGATAGTATAACACGGATCTTTTTAGTTCAAGTGACCTATAACGATAAATATAACAATTTAAATGAGGTTGAATATTATGTTGACAGTCACTAAAACTGGCATAACAGTCGATAGTTATCAAACAATTTATAACCGGCTTTCTAATCAATTTAAAAAAATTTATGGTAATGATGTTAATTTAGATAGTGATACGCCTGATGGGCAGTTATTGGCATTATTTGCCAAAGAAATGGAAACCATTCATCAGTCAGTTTCATTTATTGTGCAAATGTTAGATCCTTATCAGGCAATGGGACAATGGCTCGAACAACGAGCTTTATATGCTGGCATTATTAGAAATACGGCATCCTATTCTTATATTGATAGTGTCATTATTACTGGTAAACCTAATACACATATCCCGTTAAATACTGTTCTGATTGATCAGAATAAGCATCAGTGGATCGTAACTGAAGCGATTACTTTAAATGAATTAGGTAGTGGTAGAACTCAGTTACGTTCAAATGAATTAGGTAATTATAAAGTTAAAATCAATGAGATGTTGCAATTATCTACCATTATTATAGGTATAGAAAAAGTAATTGTAAATTCTGAAAGTCATGGTGGCTCAGAAGAAGAAAGTGACGCCGATTTATTAAAACGCTTTATGTTGTCACATTCAATCAACAGTAACGACGAACGATTAGGGATTAAAGCCGCATTATATAACTTACCTGGCGTAGCAAAATGTGAAGTTTATGAAAACTATTCTCATTTAACCGATGAAAAAGGGATACCTCCTCATAGTATAAATGTGGTAATTGCTGGCGGTGATGATGAAGAGATTGCACAAACGATTGCTAGAAAGAAAATCGGTGGGTGTGGTTTATCAGGGAAACTTGAAAAAAAAGTTTGGTTATATGATGCTCAACGTTTAGTTCGTTTTGATCGTCCGATTCGTAACAATCTCACAGTTTCAATGCGTTTAGGCCGTTATAAATCGTTTAGCGATATTGATACTCAGTCTATTGAAAAACATTTAATGGCACTTGATTTTGAAATTGGTGAAACGGTTTATGCAACTCGGTTAATATCCAGTATTAATTTAACTAATGGGTTTTATATTAAATCATTAACAGTTAATAATTCTGACATTTGCTACGTCGATTATCGTGAATATGCCGCTATAACAAAAGTAGAGGTATTTATCGATGGCTAGGAATTATTTGATTTTACAGTACCACAATAAACCAAAAGCATTAGGTACAATCAATGCGTTATATGCGATGACTGATGAAATTTTTAAAACAGTACTCGACATTGCTGATGTCCTTAATATCGATAAAGCGAAAGGTTATGCATTAGATTTAATTGGCCTGCATGTTGGAATGAGTCGAATATTAAATCATGCAGTAGCCAAACAGTTCTTTGGTTTTTTAGCCGATGAAATAGCATTAGGTTTTAATATAGGTAAATTTTATCGTTATGATGATTCATTATACGATACTGTCCGTCTTGATGATGATGACTATCGTTTTTTCCTCAAAGCGAAAATAATGAAAAATTTTCAGGATGGTACTTTAGCTAATTCGATCCACTCAATTCAATATTTGTTAAGCCAAGCGAGTAACGTCATCGATAATCAAAATATGACAATGAATATTGTCGTCGATCGCAATCTCCTCAATACCATCAAACTTTATGCTATTAAATACTTAGATATTCTGGTACGCCCAGTTGGTGTTAAATATCAATTTATCGTTATCACAAATCAACAACCATTTGGCTTTTATCATGATAAACAATCATTTGGATTTGATAATGGTACATTTATAAGATTAGAAGCAATAGGACATTAATGATGAAAATACAAAAACATCCCGATTATTTAATTTTTGCCCAAGATTCAAAAAGTGGTGAATTACTGGATTTCCCTGATGTACCTCGCGGATGGGGAATTACTATCGATCAAACCGCATCTAAACCGCCAATGGAGTGGATGAATGGCGCTTTTAATCGTATCGATAAAAACATGATGTATTTACTCCAACAGGGTGTGCCAGAATGGAGTGAGCAAGTTTTTTATCCCGTTAATGCAATCATTAAATATAATGGAATTATTTATATTGCCAAAGTAGAAAATGAAAGCGCCAATCCTATAAGTAATGTCAATAAATGGACTAAATTAATCCCAGACGCCTCAACTGAACACAAAGGAATTGTGCAATTAAGTTCAGCTATTGATAGCGATTCTGAAAGTCAAGCGGCGACAGCTGGAGCAGTTAAAAAAGCATATAATTTAGCCAATACGGCAAATAAAACAGCAAATACCGCCAATACGACTGCGAACACAGCAAAAACCAATGCGGCAACCGCACAAACTAAAGCAGATAGTGCGTATACGTTGGCAAGCACTGCGAACACAACAGCTAATACGGCTAAATCTATCGCTGAAACGAATGCTTCAACTACTGCTAAAGGACGTGTTCAGCTTAATTCAGCAGTAAATAGTACAGCAGAAAACCAAGCAGCAACACCAAAAGCGGTAAAAGATGTATATGATTTTGCTAAGAATGCTATGAATAACTTTATCGGCGTTAATCAAAAGTGGTTCGATGTAACAAATGAAAGACTTATTAATATTATATATACAAATACAACTAAAAAACCTATTTTTATTCACGTCGTTGTTTGGTCATTAAGTAGTGCTTCAGCAGTAGATGCAACGTTATTTGTAGATGATGTGAGTATAAAATTTGGTGGCGGTGGAGTTGGTCACAATGGGGCGTGGAAAATGGCAAATGCGAATATTATTGTACCCGCTAACAGTAAATATAAATTAAATATAACAAATGGAACAGTTTTTACGTGGTTGGAGTTGCGCTAATGAAATATTACAAAGATGAAAATGATAATGTATTTGCTTATGAAGATAACATCCAAGAATTTAGCCACTATGATGAGATTTCTGAAATAGACGAAAACGGTGAAACTGTGGTTAATAAAATTTATCCCGCATTTACAGTAAAAAAGGGTTTAATATTAATAACGGAAGATGAAGCAAAAGAGCTAATAAAGCCGATTTTATCTCAAGATGATATCATTAAAAATTATGAGATAACAAAGTCTCAACTTATGAATAATGCAAACAAACAAATCGAAATACTACAAGACATCATCGATTTAGGTATGCAAGAATCAAACGAGGATGAACAACTCAAGGAATGGAAAAAGTATCGAATATTACTTAATCGTATTAATGTGAATGACGCGCCAAATATTGTTTGGCCAGAAAAACCGTCAATTTAAAAAACATAATGCGTATTATTATAATGCCTATTTTATCATCACATACGGTGTGGTGAAGATCTGTCATATTGATTCGTTCATCCATTTCAAGTTTATATATTATCAATTAACTAATTTCTTTATCCGCACATATTACTAACGCAAAACAGTGGTGTTATTAATCATACCTGAATGGTGTCCTTCCATTCAACCAATACACGTCATATTTACCTACCTAACTAACGACAAAGGCAGCGGTAGCTGTCTTTGCTTGTCTGTTTTTTGTGTATTAACCGATTGATTTTTCAATTCTCAATAGTGGTACTAACAAAACAGGTGAGCGTTAATATATTTTTTAAATCAATAAAAAAATTAATTTATGTGATTGCAGACTTAAAAATTAATTGCAACCATTTTCTGTAAACCAAACCATTTTATTTTAGTATTGATAATTTGATATAACTGATAAGGGGATTACTATGCTTAAGGAAAATAATGAATTATTCAATGACATTGAGGCAAAATTGATGCAAGTACAGACTTTAATCGAGGTAATACTTGATAATCATAACTATCAAGCGGTAGGATATGATGAACCTTTCATTGACCATCATAAATCAGGTAATCTTATGTGGGCAGCAGCTGATTTAGTCCATCAAGCTATTGAAGAATTGCGTGAACTTGATTTTAATATCAAAAATCATTATTGATGTATTCGATATTATTGGTTGAGTACTTTAATTGCTTTTGTTTAACGAACTAAAATAATTAGAGCATAGTCACGCTATTAATTATTTTTTTATTAGATATCTATTGATATTAAGTAAATACTATTTAAACAATAAGTATTTTTCATTGATCTTCTTAGTGAGATATGTAAAAACGAATTCTAATATATTATTGGCAATCTCTGTTTGCTGCCCTATAACATAACTATCAGATTTTATTTTTAGTATCATATGAGCAAAGATTAAAACGGTTTCCGAG
The DNA here is from genome assembly GCF_014489845.1 of Frischella japonica. Taxonomy (GTDB): domain Bacteria; phylum Pseudomonadota; class Gammaproteobacteria; order Enterobacterales; family Orbaceae; genus Frischella; species Frischella japonica. The sequence continues at coordinate 283,227 of NZ_JABURY010000016.1, read as the reverse complement.
CGTTGATTTACCTGATAATTCATCGAATATTGTAATGCTTTATCAGGTAATTAACCTATGTGAAGTGGTGAGTGATAATTAGCTAAACTCTTAGCATAAATATTATCAATGCAGGATTGACTTAATAGCATTTTAATATGTTATCCAATACTGATTATCCTGAGTTTATGTTTTTTATATGTCTTGATATTGAGATAATCATATTGTAAAAATTCTATTATTAATATGTTTGCTGTAAATATTTATTATTAATGGTAAATTAAAATACATATTTGTTCGAAAATGATCATGATATCTTAACCTTAGCAAGATCTTTAACTTGCGTTGTATAAGCTGGTGACAAAAATTGCTGCTTCATATGCCATTGTCCTTTCACGCCTTGTGACGCAAAAAAAATTTTGCCCATATTTGATCGATTAATCTGATCGATAGTTTTCATTAATGTTTCATTTTTAATCTGTTTTTTGTGATCTAAAAATAAATCGAATTGTTTCAATTTATGGTGATGAAAATCATTTAAAATAACACCTGCCTTTTGATATATCCTATCTTCTAACCATATCCTCTTAAGAATTTTTTGTGCAGCCGTTAATAATTGCCGGGTATCATTGGTGGCGGCTAGTATTTCTGAAGCATAATTACTGTAGTAAGGTGTATTAGGCGTAAATGGACTGCTACGAATAAAAACGGTAATATGCTGACAATATTGCCCATCAGCTCGGAGTTTTTCTGCTGCGCGAGCTGTATAGTTACAAATAGCTTCCTGCATAACAATAAATTCTGTCACTTTTTCGCCAAATGAACGTGAGCAAACAATTTGTTTACGTGGCTCGCTGACCTCTTCTAATGATAGACACGACTCACCATTGAGTTCGCGCACTGTTCTTTCCACAATAACATTAAATTTTTTTCGTGCTTGATAAGGTGATAATTGTGCTAAATCCATCGCAGTATGAATATTCATCATATTCAGTTGTCTGGTTAATTGTCGACCAATTCCCCAAACTTCAGCAACGGGTGTAATTGCCATTAATTTACGTTGCCGATTGCGCTCAGAAAGTACTACCACACCTTCGGTTTTTCGCCACTTTTTTGCTGCATAATTAGCTAATTTAGCTAATGTTTTAGTTGGACCTATCCCTACTCCAACTGTTAAATGGTTATGTTGTTGTATGGTATCTCGGATAATTTTCCCTTGCCATGCCAAAGATAATTGTTGCTCGGAGTAAGATAGTTGACAAAATGCTTCATCAATACTATAAATTTCTATATTCGGTGCTAATGTAGCCAAGGTTTCCATAACACGATGAGACATGTCAGCATATAAAGCATAATTACTACTAAAGACCTGTATAGCATATTGACTAATAAATTCAGGCGATAATGTAAAATAGGGTTGGCCCATTTTAATCCCTAGTTCTTTTGCTTCATCATTTCTGGCAATAACACAACCATCATTATTACTTAGAACAATGATAGGTTTATTTTCAAGATCTGGACGAAATACCTTTTCACAACTGGCATAGAAAGCGTTAACATCAACAAGAGCAAACATTGTTAAGCCTGATGAATAATAAAAGTGACGACACCAAAGATATTTAAATCGTCGGGATTGTTGATAATAATCGGATGAAAGTTCTGATTCATCGGTTTTAACATGAGTTGTGGTATTAAACACAATTTCTTAATAGTAAATTCCCCTGAAACATTTGCAATCACAATATCACCATGTTTTGGCTTTTTAGCTGAATCAACTACCACTAAATCACCATCTTGGATATACCCTTCATTCATGGACTCACCTGATACTCTTAATAAATAAGTGGCAGCGGGATGCTTAATTAAGAGTTGGTTAAGATCAATACGTTTCTCAATAAAATCTTGCGCAGGGCTAGGAAAACCTGCCGCAATATACTCCATAAATAGCGGAATTTTGTTTGCAATGCACAGATTTTCTTGTTTAATTGGAAGAAAATCTAAATTTTTAAATTTTTTAATACTGTTCATGCATACAGTATATTTATTTTTATGCGAAAATAAATATCTAAACAATGTAAGATAATTAATTTAGATTTCTTATTATAATCAAATTGATATATTTATTTTAAATTAAAATAATAATACGATATCTTTACGAACTTTATTATATCAAGATAAATAAACATCTCATATTTCGCCACACTTATTTGTCATAAAATATTATGCCTATGCGAAATATATTTTGCACATATGCGCAAAATATTGCACATCATTTACAGCATACGTTCTTATCCAATGTAATTTTTATAAAATAAATCATTATATTAATTTTTTTATAAAGCGAATTCTAAATTGGTATACGTATTGCAATACTTTTTAGGGCAGGGATTTAAATCAGACTAAATAAGCATTTAAGACGAGCAATGAATACCTTATGCAGTATAGAACAATTCTATTAACGTCAATAACAATGTAACTATTAATATAACAAGATAAATATCAATAAATTAATACAAAATTAAATATGAGATGCGGTAAGCTAACTAATTATTTTGATTAGTCTTACATTAGCGGTGGTAGAGGAAAGTAAGGTATCGATGATACATGACAAATGATAGGGTTATACAGCCGCTGTATATTATCAGTAGAAATAAATGGATCATAAATTACCCAAAAATATTGTTATGCGAACAAAAATATCTTTTTGAGTTCAGGTATTAAAACGGAATGTGGACATAATATGACGAATTCTCGTTTGCTGGTTGTCTGTCAATATTTAGGATTATTAAAATGAAAAAAGCTGTAATAGTGAGTGCGACAAGAACCGCAATAGGAAGTTTTAATGGTTTATTAGCATCAGTTGGTACCATAGAATTAGGTAGCATTGTTATTCAAGAGGCTTTAAAGCGCGTCGCATTGGATGCCAGTTTTGTTGACGAAGTGATCATCGGCAATGTTATACAAGCAGGATTAGGGCAAAATCCAGCTCGTCAGGCTGCATTAAAAGCCAATATTTCTAATGATGTTCCGGCATTTACCATAAATAAAGTTTGTGGTAGTGGACTTAAAGCGGTTGCATTAGGCGTACAAAGTATTCTGGCAGGTGATAATAATATTATAGTTGTTGGTGGAATGGAAAATATGTCACAAGCTCCTTATCTGATAAATAACAAAACACATCGGTACTCACAGAATACCAAAAATCAGATGTATAACACATTAATTAATGACGGGATAACTTGCGCGATTAATCGTTATCATATGGGGCTGACAGCAGAAATTCTGGCTAGAATGTATGATATTAGTCGCGAAGATCAGGATCGTTTTGCTTATCGATCGCATCAATTGGCTCAAAAAGCGATTGCTAATGGAGATTTTATTGATGAAATTGTTCCAATCACTATTTGCACGGATAACGGAAACGTTCTCTTTCAACAAGATCAGCTACCTAAATTCGATATTGATTTAGTTCAGTTGAATGAACTAAATACCATCTTTCGACAAGGAACCATTACAACGGGCAATACTTCAGATTTTAGCGATGGTGCTGCTGCATTAATTGTGATGTCAGAAGATAAAGCTAAGCAACTGGATTTAGAACCTTTAGCTTATATACGTAGCTATGCATCAAGTGGTATTAACCCTAATTTGATGGGGTTAGGAGCAATATCTGCAACCAAGCTTGCATTGAAAAAAGCTTCATTGAGTCTTAGCGATATCGATTTGATTGAAGCTAGTGAAGTATTTGCTGCACAGTTTTTGGCGCTCCATTGTGAGCTTGATTTTGATCTGACTAAAACTAATGTACGAGGAGGTACGATCGCATTAGGTCATCCTATTGGTAGCAATGGTGCACGGATTTTAGTCACGCTACTTTATGCCATGATTCATCAAGATAAACAGTTTGGTCTTGCTACATTGTGTATTGGTGGTGGATTAGGCATTACCATTATTCTTGAACGTTGTTAGCTAATGAGCTCTGGCTGTATAAGGTTAACATGATGAAAGAATGGATTTTAACTGATAATTTAGATTTTGTTAGTGAAATGGAAAATGATGATTTTGAATATAAAAATGATTTTATGGTAGTTAATCCTATTTTTAACATTGTTTACAAGATTCATTATTTAAAAGATCAGCAAGCAAACTTTATTGGTGTTTTACTTAGTTTTGAAGAAATTCACCAACAAAATGAAACACAAAAGTTAATGAATAAAATGGAAGGAATCGAGCCATTAACCGAAATAATTGCAGGTATCGCTCATCAAATCCGTAATTCACTTACCACCTTACGCGGATTTGTTCAATATTTAACTAATGAATTACCGCAATCGGATTATTGCGAATATACCGGTATTATTTTCAAAGAGATTGATTCAATTAATTTATTGCTTGAATCATTATTAGATTTTTCACTAGCGATAAAAAAACATCACAAACCTATTTATCTAAATAGCTTGCTTGAAGAAGTAGTAAAGTTGATAAAATTAATACATCCTACAAAAAATATCGATTTTATCTTATTATTGGATAAGCAGTTGTCTAAAATTTATTTAAACAAAGAGTTAATCAAGCAAGCTTTGCTTAATTTAATAGTCAATGCAATTCAAGCAAGTCAAAAATCACCAATCATTGAAATAACCACGCGTATGTCTGCTAATCGGCACTATCAGTTAATTCGAATTAAAGATAATGGTATTGGGATTAAAAATGAAATTGTCCACAAAATTTTCATGCCTTTTTTTACCACTAAACCATCCGGAACAGGATTAGGTTTATCATTTGTTAAAAGAATTATTTTATTACATCACGGGATAATTCTTATTAAGAAGAATGACAATAACGAGGGTGTAACTGTTGAAGTAGCACTACCATGTAATGAAGATTTATGATCAAATTATGATAGAAAAAATTTTAATTGTCGAAGATGAATTAAATCTACGTAAATTATTATCTTTATTATTACAGAAATATTATCACGTTATTGCGGTCGATAATGGTGAAGATGCTATCGCATTGATTCAACAACAATCATTTGATTTGATCTTATTAGATAATCGATTGCCTCAAATGACAGGCTTAGAAATGCTTAAAATAGTAAAACATAGCTATCCTGATTTATTTATTATTCTAATGACTGCTTATGCTGATGTTGAGACTGCTGTTGAAGCATTGCAATCAGGAGCATTTGATTATGTTGTTAAACCTTTTGACCTGAATCAATTAAAAATCCTTATCAAACGGACTTTAGCATTAAGTAGAGCCAAAAAACAAAATGTTAATCAATTACAATATAATCAGTCAATATTCTATAAAAATGGTGGGATTATAACGAATAGTCCTAATATGATGGAACTTTGTCGAAATATTGCTAAAGTTTCTCAAACCAAATCAACAGTATTAATTACTGGTGAAAGTGGTACTGGTAAAGAGTTAGTTGCTAAAACAATTCATGCTCATAGTATTCGTTCAAACAAACCATTTATTAAAATTAATTGTGGAGCTTTACCAGAAACATTGTTAGAAAGTACGCTGTTTGGTCATGAAAGAGGTGCATTTACCGGAGCATACCAGCGTCAAATAGGTTTATTTGAGCGTGTACACCAAGGAACGCTTTTTTTAGATGAAGTATCTGAAATGTCAGTGAATTTACAGGTTAAATTGTTACGTGTCATTCAGGAAAAAGAGTTTGAACCAATAGGCGCAAACAAACTAATTAAAACAGATTTCAGGTTAATTGCTGCAACAAATCGTAATTTACAGGATATGATAAAAACCGGTGAATTCAGACAAGATCTATTTTATCGGTTGAATGTAATGAGTTTAAATCTACCGCCATTGCGTGAAAGGAAACAAGATATTATGTTGCTGGCACGTTATTTTGCTCAGCAATTTTGTGCCGAAAATAATAAAGAATTACTAGATTTTGCTGTTAAGTCGGCAGATATTCTTAATCATTATCATTGGCCAGGTAATGTAAGAGAATTATCAAACACAATTGAATATGCCGTAATTATGTCGCATGGTTTGTATATTGATCCACAAGATTTACCCCTCCATGTTCAAAATCAGTCACAAGACACCAGCATTGGGGTTAATGATTATACACAAGATATGGGCGTTACTTTAAAAGAAAAGCTCAAAAACTATGAAAAAGTACTAATTGTCGATGAATTAAGAAAAAATCAAGGGCACAGGGAAAATACAGCCAAAGCCTTAGGAGTGAGTAGAAGAACATTATTATATAAAATGCAAGAGCATGGCATTATTGAAACGATTCTTAAATAAACCCCTATTCATCTTTTTTGAATATCACAAGTAACAATAAACATTAAATCAAATTAAGTTAATGCGATATAGCTGTGAGCCAAGTGATATCATCGGAAAACGCTCATTACTTGAAAAATTTTTAACTAATTATTTTATAATATAATATTAAATCTGCCTATTAATGTAATGAGATAGTTGATGGATAAAAATCCAAGTCTGTTTTAATTAAAAATAATTTTCATATTTAGCAATGAATTTACTATACTATTTAGTAAATAAATTGCGTGACAACAGGTTAATTATGATTGATTTAAAACTTAGGGAAGTTAAAAAAGATTTGTCAGCTAAGGAGTTAGAGGTTGCGGAATATATTATTGCTCATTCGCAAGAGCTGAAAAATGTTAGTATTCAAGCTTTAGCTAAATTAAATCAGGTTAGTACCAGTACGATTTTGCGATTATGTAATAAAATGGGATATCGTGGATTTAGCGATTTTAAAATTGATCTGATCTCTTCTTTGCCTAAAAACGTCACGAATGATATCTTGCAAGATGATATTCATCTAACTGATGACTTGCAAGATGTGAACCGTAAAGTGCTGATAGTTGAAAAATCTTCTATCGATGAAACTTACTCAATGATTAATCCTGATGAATTAAATAACGCTATCGATTTACTAATTAATAGCCATAAGATAGTGATCTTTGGGGTAGGTAGTAGTGGTTTAGTTGGGAAAGAATTAGAATATCAGCTGATTAAAATTAAAAAAGATGTCAATTGTCATTTTGATGCACATATTAGCCGTAATATTGTTCGTTCATTGGATTCACACGATTTAGTAATTATTATTTCACATTCTGGAGAAACACCTGAATGTATAGAATTATTAAAAATAGCTAATCAACAATCAATACCATCTATTGCGATCACTAAAATGGGACAAAGCCAAGTTTCTGGATTAGCAAATATTGTATTGCATACCATTTCCACAGAACATGTGTCGCGTTTAATTCCTATTCGCTCTAAAATTTCTCAAATTACATTAGTAAATATGTTAATCACTAATTTATTTATTAAACAATATGACGAAAAGCTTAAGTTTCAAACGCAACATCGTAAAGCCCGTAAGTTCCCTCATCTTAAATAACCGCAATGTTTTTCTAAATACCTTACTATGTTTGATCCCATCAATATGAATATTATTTATTATTGATATTGGTTCTATTCTTACCCAAAAACATGATCCTCTTCACAAATTAAAAAAAATCCTAAAAAAAGATAATGACGAATAACTTATTAGGATGTAACTTTATTACTAAATAAATTTATTATTTAAGTAATAAATTTACTTTAGATGTTAAAACTATACGAAGAGAAATTTGTTATGTCAAAACAACTACCTATTATTTTAGCCAGTCACGGTCCTTTTGCTCAAGGCGCACTCGAATGTGCAGAAATGCTAATGGGCAAACAAGAAAAAATAAATGTAATTTCTGTATCAGTGGATAGCAATATTGATGAATTACGTAAGCAAATGCAACTAAGTTATCAAGCACTAAACGAAGGCGATGGTGTGATTATTTTGGTTGATCTTATGGGCGGAACACCATGTAATTTAGCTGGAGAATTAGTAATACAGCATTCAGATGTATTGCTATTTTGTGGTTTTAATATCCCGGTTTTACTTGAAATATTAAATAATCGCGACGGAACACGAGAAGAAGTTAAATCAATTGTTGAAGCATCTTTTGCGCAAAGTTGCTTTGATGTTAGTCAAATATTAACAGCTCAAGTTGAGCCATCTACAGAATTATAAGGAAACAATTATGCCAATCAATGTTGCTAGAATTGATGATCGTCTTATTCATGGACAAGTGATTACTACATGGGTAAAAAATTATGATATTGAACAAGTGTTAGTGATTAATGACAAAGCTGCTGCTGATACGGTTCAACAGTCAGTTTTAACCATGTCAGCGCCTGCTGGTTTGAAAGTCCTGGTATTTGGTGTTCAACAATTTATTGAAATTATCAAGAAAACGCCAATCAAAAAACGTACTATGTTGTTATTTACTAATAGTGTGGATGTTGACACTTTAGTTGCCGGTGGACTGGAAATAGAGAAACTTAATGTAGGTGGTATGCGAATGCAGGATGGACGCCGTTCTTTGACACGTGCAGTATCGGTTACACCTGAAGAAGAACAAGCATTTAAAAATCTGATCGCCAAAAATGTTGTGGTTGAGGTGCAAATGGTACCCAAAGATCCCGTAGTATTACTAAAAACACTACTTAATTAGTCTTAATTATCTTTTTATTATAAATATTTGGAGGTTAACTTATGTTAACACAGGCTATTCTTGTCGCGATTTGGGCGGGGATCTGTTCATTAGATGATGTTGGTCCGCAAATGTTACGTAGACCATTATTGACCGGTACTGTAGCAGGCATCATCATGGGGGATGTCGTTCAAGGGCTAGCGATTAGTGCAACATTAGAATTGATGTGGATGGGGATTGGTAATGTTGGAGCTTATTCAGCCCCTGATATTGTTGCTGGTTCGATTATTGGTGTTTCGTTAGGTATTGCTACCAGTGGAAGTATTGTCGCTGATGGTTCGTCAGATACCTCTATCGAAAAAATTATAGCTACAGGTGTCGCATTAGCCTTACCTGTTTCAGTTTTATGTCAACAGTTACTGATTCTTTGGCGTTCATTTGCTTGCTTTTTAAATCCATGGGCGGAAAAAAGTATTCAAGATGGTAATTATCAAGGATTGGTTAAAGTGCATTATTTTTCCACTCCAGTTTGGTTTTTAATTCGTGCAGTACCTTGTTTCCTTGGTGTTTATTTTGGTAGCGATCTGATTACAAATATTCTAAATGTTATTCCTAAGGGTATTATCACGGGTATGGGCGTGGCATCAAAATTAATTCCTGCTGTGGGTATTTGTATTTTATTACTGATGTTACTCAAAGGTAGAATGTGGTTCTTCTTTCTGCTTGGTTTTATGTTAACCGCTTATCTTAAATTACCAATTATCCCAATCACCTTTATTGCTCTTGCTTTTGCTGTATTGTATGACATGGCATTTATGGCAGATAAGAATAATAGTCGACAATCCGCAGCACAAGATAATCAAGTAATAAATACGCCAGTTGAAGAGGAATATGATCTATGAATAGTGTTAATAAAATCACCAAAAAAGATTTAAATAGTGTTTTTTGGCGCATACAAACTATACCATTTTCTTATAACTATGAAAAATTACAAACTATTGGTTTTGCGCATTGTATGATTCCAATATTAGATCGTCTGTATAAAGATGCCGATAAAGAGACACGTGTGCGGGCGATGAAACGTCATTTTGAATTTTTTAATACGCAAGTTAATGCTGGGGCATTAATTTTAGGTGTCACTGCCGCAATAGAAGAAAAGACCGATGAAGATGAAAAAGATGCGGTTGTCTCTTTAAAAGCAGGATTAATGGGGCCTTTTGCGGGATTAGGGGATAGTTTACTGAAATTTACCTGGATGCCAATTTGTGGCAGTATCGGGGCAGCTTTTGCATTACAAGGCAATATCATTGGACCGATATTAATGTTTATTATCTATAATCTAGTTAATATTTTTACCAAATATTTCTTTGTTCATTATGGTTATAATAAAGGGATTGATATTATTGAACAATCAAAAAATTCCAATATTATTCAACGAATTAGCAATCTAGCTAATGTGGTTGGTGTCATGGTGTTAGGATCTTTGATTGCTTCGACTGTAAAAGTATCCACGCCATTAATAATTAAGGTAGATGAACAATCAATTAAAGTTCAAGAAATGTTTGATAAAGTCATGCCAAACTTTTTAACGTTAATTTTTGCGTTGAGTGTATTCTTTCTGGTTCGAAAATTCCAGGGTAAGTACACTGTGTCATTAATTATCGCAGTAATGATAATTGGCGTAATTCTTTCTATTCTTGGCGTATTACATTAAAAGGATCAAAATAATGACATATATTCAATCAGCATCAGTTGTTCGTAACACGCAAGGAAAATTAGTTTTGACATTTGAATCTACGGGTAATCAATCCATTGATCTTTACTGGACAACGCAAGCAAATTGTTGTGATGGCATGAAAACGTTAGTGGCTAAAAATGTGCAGAGCCCAATGATAATTGATGATCCTTTACATGCTAAACAGCGGGTGTATTTTATTTTGCAAACGCAAGAGCAGGCGCCTTTCTTATTTTCAGAACGTACATTACCAATTACCGGATTAAATAATTTTCGTGATTTTGGTGGTTATGTGGGGGCCGATGGTCGTCGCATAAAATGGGGAATATTTTATCGTTCAAATCATCTAAGCGGTCTTAAAGCCGATGCAAAAGCTTATATTGAAGCACTAAATATTCAAACTATTATTGATTATCGGAGTGAAAATGAGATCAAGTCCAACCCAAATACAAATATAGGCGAAAAACAGACGTTTCATCTGGATGCATCAGCACAAACTGCCGAATTAGCCGCACAATTCGCTGCAGAACCGAGTAATGAGGATCGCGCATTAATTGAAAGCGTTATGCGTGATATACCTAAAGAGTTAATCAATGGTAGAGGTGAACAGGTATTAGAGCAGTATCGTAATTTTGTGTTAAGTGACAAGTCAAAAAATTCATTTAAACAGATGTTAAGAATTATGTTGGATACTCATAATAATCCAAGTATTCAACATTGTCGAGGTGGTAAAGATCGTACAGGTTACGGTGTGTTATTAATTTTATTGATATTGGGTGTTTCACAAGACGATATCATTAGAGATTATATGTTGACGCATGAAAATCGGTTGGCACGCAACGAAATCAAAATGGCAGCTTATCGAAAAATTACTGATAACCAAGATGTGCTTGATTATTTGCTTTGTTTAATCGATACTCGAGAAAGTTTTATTTTGGAAATTTTTAACACAATGAAACAAGTTGCGGGCTCACCTATTAATTATATTAAACAAGAGCTTGGTGTTACTGAAGCTGATATTAAAACCATGCGAGATAACTATTTGCAATAATAACTTGATGTTAACAGCACAGTACAATCGTATAATGACAAAGTGAGATGAGATTGCTATAAAAAACCCCAACTAAGTGGGGTTTTTATTGATAAAAGCATTTTAAAACTTATGCTCTAACAAAATCCATATGTAATAATTTTGGTTTAAAAGCGTGACGTTGAACAGCTTGGATTTTCACTTTCACATCTTTACCAGCAACTGAAATAGTTAAAACTTCAGAATAAAATTCTGGTTTTTCTTGCATATTAAACACTTGGTTGTGGTCTAGCGTGATTGCGATAGGCGCTTCTGAACCACCATAAATAATTGCTGGGAATTTACCAGCGTGACGCAGGCGGCGGCTCGCACTCTTTCCCTGCTCAGTTTTTACTTCAGCTTGTAGTGTAAACATAATGATTTCTCTTTAGTTAAATTAACCAATCACAGGCGACCCAGCAATTGGCAAAGGATTTAGTTGCTTTTTTTAGCGGTTGGATTATAACGATTTATTAATAACATCGCAACTTAAATATCAATTAACCTTTGATTATTTCAGGTAATTGAATATCCCAAGCTTGATTCATCACATGGTCAATTTGTTGGCATTTAAATGCTAATCCGATAGGGTAAATATTTTCTTGTTGGTAATTTTGTAATAACCGGTCATAGTAACCGCCCCCCATTCCGATACGATAATTGCGATCATCAAAAGCCACTAATGGTGTAAATATCACATCTAATGATTGATAAGGTATGATTTTATTAGCATCATAAATTGGTTCAAAAATATCAAATTGATTAGCAATCAGTGGTGTATCTTGTTCATAAGCGATAAAAATTAAATGATTAGGTTTAACTGGATCAATAAGTGGTAAGAAAACTGATTTGCCTTGTTGCCAAAGGTATTCAATAATTGGTTGGGTATTAACCTCACCATCAAATGAAAGAAAAATAGCAATGTTATGAGCTAATTGTATCTTAGTGTGTTGTTGTACTTGAAGATAAATCGTTTGTTCGGCTTGCAAACGTTGCTCAATGGGTAAATTACGACGAATTTTCCGAATAATATTGCGGATTTGCTGAGTAGGAAGATGAGAAATTGATTGCATAATATTAAAGATATAATAGAGACTCCAAGATGCCGTCATGAGTTATAACCCTTGAACCCGAAGTTCAAGGTGAGCGTTATGTTTGATTATTAGGTTTCCTTAACATGAAGGCATACACACCAATCAATAAGCATAACCACTCTATCATAAAGATTATCGGCTCAGGGGACAAACCCATTAACGAACATCTCAGAGATAATTATGATACAAAAAATTTGACGCAGTATACAATCAAATTAATAGTATTTTTACAAAAATTATTACAACTGATTACAATTTAAAACATTATCAAGCAGATTCTGTATTTTCTTTAAACGATCATTAAACTCATTTTCAAGTTGCATATTTTTTTGTTTTTGTTTTGTCAACTCATATGACATGTTTAATGCGGCAGTAATGATTAATTGATCACTGTTCATTAGTTGAGTTTTACGACGTAATTCATTGAGTCTATTATCCAGATCTTTTGCTGCTAAATCAAGTGATTCAACTTCATTAACAGGACAAGTAAGCTTGAGCGTTCGGCCAAATACAAGAATATTAACAACTTGAGTATCCATATGTAACCTATTGTCTAATAAAATTTTTAATCTTTCTGGTGATTTTCTCTGCACTTAAACCAAGATCATCACGAATTTCAACTTGGTTTCCTTGCTGAATAAAAGCATCAGGTAATCCAATATTTAACATATCACATTTTAGTTTTTTCGTCAGAATAAATTCATTCACTGCACTACCAGCACCACCTTGAATAACGTTTTCTTCTACTGTTACTAAGATTTGATGATCTTTGGTTATGGCCAAAATGGCTTCTTCATCTAAGGGTTTGACAAACCGCATATTAATAACAGTTGCATTAAGAGTTTCTGCTGATATTAATACTTCGTTTAATAAACAACCAAAATTTAATATAGCTATGGCTTGTCCTTGTCGAATTAATTTACTCTTACCAATTTCAATACATTGCATTGGTTGTAATTCCCCCTCAGCTGCTTCACCACGCGGATAACGAATTACAGCCGGCCCATTATGTTGGTAACCAGTATAGAGCATATCACGGCATTCGTTGGCATTACTAGGTGTCATGATAATTAAATTGGGTATACAACGTAAGAAGCTAATATCAAATACACCTTGATGAGTTGGACCATCGGAACCAACAATACCTGCACGATCAATCGCAAATAATACAGGTAAATTCTGCAGAGCAACATCATGAATAAGCTGATCATAAGCTCGTTGCAAAAAGGTTGAATAAATTGCTACTACTGGTTTTTTTCCATTAATCGCTAAGCCAGCAGCAAAAGTTACTGCATGTTGTTCGGCAATAGCAACATCATAAAATTGCTCTGGATAACGTTCAGCAAATTTTACCATACCAGAACCTTCTCCCATAGCTGGGGTGATGGCGATTAATCGTTTATCATGTTGGGCAATTTGGCACAACCAATCACCAAAAACTTCTGAATAAGTAGGGTTACTATTAATAGCTTTATTAAATTTACCTTCACTCGGATCGAATTTTGGAACACCATGCCATAAAACGGGATTTTTTTCTGCCGGTGGATAGCCTTTACCCTTTTGCGTCACAATGTGTAATAACTGAGGTCCTTTGAGTTGTCGCAATTGGGTTAGTGTATTGACAAGCGTATCAATATTGTGACCATCAACCGGTCCCAGGTAATTGAATCCTAGTTCAGCAAATAAATTGGTGGGGGTAATCAGATTTTTAAGATGTTCTTCAGTTTTTTTCAAAAATTGTCTTACCGGTGGAATGCCAGATAAGACTTTTTTTCCGTTTCTACGGATTGATGCATAAGTCTGACTTGATAATATTTGTGCCAAATGTTGATTAAGACCACCAACATTTTGAGAAATCGACATATCATTATCATTAACAATAACCAGCATATCAGGTTTTAAATGCCCAGCATGATTCAGCGCTTCAAAAGCCATACCGGCTGTTAAAGCACCATCACCGATGACGCAAACAACTTTGCGATCTGATGATTTACTCTGTTCTGCTACGGCCATACCTAAAGCTGCACTAATTGAGGTAGAAGAGTGACCAGTACTGAGAACGTCATACTCACTTTCTTCACGCCAAGGGAAAGGGTGAAGACCGTTTTTTTGACGAATTGTTAACATTTTATCTCGGCGACCGGTTAGAATTTTATGAGGATAGGCTTGATGACCTACATCCCAAATCAATTGATCAAATGGGGTGTCATAGACATAATGCAGCGCCACTGTCAATTCAATCACGCCTAATCCCGAGGCTAAATGCCCACTTGAACGACTTACCGAATTAAGTAAAAACTGCCGCAGTTCCTCACAAATAATCGGCAATTGGGACTGTGAATAATTTTTTAAATCTTTTGGAAAATTAATCTGTTTCAATAACGGATAATGTTCAAGCTTCATTTAGGCCTTTTGTTTCTCAATATTTGATTATTAACTAAAAATGGCGACTAATAATAAAATTGGCTAATTGGTGTAATGGTTCACTATTATACGGTATTTTATTCAGCTCTTCGAGCGCTTGTGTATGAAGTTTTTGAGTAATTTTTATAGAATTATCCAAACCATATAGAGTGATATAAGTATTTTTTTCCAACTGCCTATCAGTACCTTGTTGTTTCCCCATTGTGTTTTGATCGCCAATTTCATCTAGAATATCATCTTGTATTTGAAAAGCTAAACCAATATGATCAGCAAAATTGTCGAGTGAAACTTGATATTGTAAAGCATGTTCCCCTGCCACAAACATGCCGAGTCGAACAGCTGATTTAATTAACGCACCGGTTTTATGGCTATGGATAGTTTGTAAATCCGATAAAGAAATTTCTTTGTGTTCTGATTGCAGATCTAATGATTGCCCAAGGCACATACCATTTACACCACTAGCGTTAGAAAGTTCATTAATTAAAGCAATTTTGCAATTTGCGTCTAAATAGGGTGCTTGAGCTAATTTGGTAAAAGCAAAAGTCTGTAAAGCATCACCAGCAAGTATAGCAGTTGCCTCATCAAATTTTATGTGGCAAGTCGGCATACCACGCCTTAGCTGATCATCATCCATAGCAGGTAAATCATCATGAATAAGGGAATAGGTATGAATCATTTCAATTGCCGCAGCTGGAGCATCAAGCCAATCTAATTGGCTATCAAACATTTGTCCGGTAGCATAAACTAAAAATGGTCGTATACGTTTACCACCAGCAAGCAAACTGTAAGACATAGCCGCTGTTAATACAGAAGAGGGAATATCTTGGATGGCTTGTTCAAGGACTTTATTGATTCTGTGTGTATACTGATCATGAAGTTTGTGAAAAGCAGTTATCATAGTTATTACAATCAAATTTAATTTTCAGGCAACGAAAAATCAGTTAGTGCCGAATCACCGTTTTCCGCTAATAAAATCTGAATTCGTTGTTCAGCCTTTTGCAACTGGTTCTGGCCTTGTTTAGCTAATTTGATCCCTTTTTCAAATTCGTTTAATGCTTCATCTAATGGCAAACTTCCTATTTCAAGTTTGCTGATAATTGTTTCAAGTTCTTTTAGGGTTTCTTCAAAGGCGAGCGACTTGGTTGGCTTTTTAGTCATCTTAAACCTCATATATTTAATATAACATCTAGTATATACGTAATTAATAACAATGAACAATTTTAGATGATATTTTGCTGATCAGCAAATGGGTTAATTTGAGTCTATAAAATATAACTTGTTAACAATTTCGTTTTTACTTAGATAAAAACCAATTGACTATTAATTAAACTATCATGATTAAATTATGAGGGACAAAGATAACTAAAATATAAAAATACTATATAATCCATTTTTTATATTATTAAAAATATTCTGGCTATGAAAAAGTGATATTTCTTAGTAGATCTCAAATAAATTTAACATAAATTGGTGTATTAATGAAAAAGCATAAGTTAGAAAAAATGTTATCAGAACAAGATATTCAACATCGTGTTCAAGAATTAGGTAAACAGATAAGTGATAATTATCAAAATAGTCAAAATGAATTAGTGCTTGTCGGTTTATTACGTGGATCATTTATTTTTATGGCTGATCTTAGTCGAGCAATTACAGTGGGACACGAGGTTGATTTTATGACGGCATCAAGTTATGGTAACGCTATGAATAGCAACCGCGATGTCAAAATTCTCAAAGATCTCGATGAAGACATACATGGCAAAGATGTGCTCATTGTCGAAGATATTATTGATACCGGTAATACATTAAGTAAAGTTAAGGAATTACTTGCACTTAGAACGCCAAGATCAATTGAAATCTGTACCCTGTTAGATAAACCTTCTCGACGAGAAGTGAAAGTCCCTGTTAAGTATGTTGGTTTTTCGATTCCGGATGAGTTCGTAGTAGGTTATGGTATTGATTATGCACAACATTATCGTCATTTACCTTACATTGGTAAAGTTACATTATTGGAATAAACTATAAAAGTTGTTAAAAAACAAGAGCTTTTATTGTTATTTATAGTCTGATATGATAATTATGATTAATTTTAAGTCTACTACTTAGCCAATTATTTGTCGATTAAGTGACGTGACACAATTTTGGAGTTGATGTGCGAAGGAATTTTACTTTCCTTTTAGTTATGCTCATTATGGCAGTAAATTCATTTGCTCTGGCAAAAATGCATTTAACTGTTAAAGGATTACCTGAAGCATTACAGAAAAATGTAGATGCGCGTTTGTCATTGATCGATCCAAATCGTATCGATGATACCCCCTATTTTAAGCAATCTTTAGAAGATGAAATAAAAAAAGGGTTAAGAGCTCTCGGTTACTATGCCCCAACTTTTGAATATCAAATTTCGGATGATGCAAAGCTGATAACGGTTATCGTCAATCAAGGTGAACCGATTTTAATTGAAAAGACAAATATTAATATATCTGGTGAAGGTGCCCATGATCGAGATTATATTAGTTTGTTAAATAATGATTTACCAGCTAAGGGAACGATTTTAAATCATGGTGATTATGATGGTTTTATAAAGCAATTACAGCGCATTGCATTACGAAAAGGTTATTTTGATTCTGATCTATCTAAACATCAACTTGCGGTAGCAGATAAATTACATCAGGCATACTGGAATATTGATTTTGATACTGGTCAACGTTATCACTTTGGTAATGTCAGTTTTAATGATACAGTAATACGAAAATCTTATTTAAAAAACATTATTCCTTTTAAACGTAATGAAAGTTATAGCGCTGATCAACTTTCTCTATTTAACCGTCGATTATCTTCAACAAATTGGTTTAGTGCCGTAACGGTGATTCCTTTATTGAATCAAGTCGATGAAAATAAAGCGATCCCCCTGCAAGTCATTGCAGTTCCCCGTAAAAAAAATAGTGTTGATGTCGGTATAGGCTATTCCAGTGATAATGGTGTGAGAGGGCGGCTCGGCTGGAGTAAACCTTGGATAAATGACCGTGGACATAGTTTTCATAGTGAACTTGCATTATCTTCTCCCGAACAATCGATTTCCGGGGCTTATAAAATTCCTCTATATAAATCTCCTTTAGAAGATTATTACACAATTCAGGGAGGATATAAAAAAATTGATAATAAAGATACCGATTCGCGGTCTTATTCAATAGGTATTATTCGCAATTGGGATATTTTTCAAGGCTGGCAACATGCTATCGGATTAAATGTCATGTATGACAATTTTAAACAAGCGGATGACAGTTTTAGAACCTTCCTTCTTTATCCCTCGATTAGCCTTTCTCGGGTCAGAAGTGAAGACAATTTATTTCCTTTATGGGCCGATTCACAACGTTATTCATTAGAAGCTGCAGCGGAAGATATTGGGTCTGATATTAATTTTATTCGTTTTCAGACACAACAAGTATGGATTCGTTCATTATTGAAACAGCACCGTTTAGTCGCTCGTGGTAATTTTGGTATTATTCAAGCAAGTAGTTTCGAACGAGTTCCACCTAATTTTCGCTTCTTTGCTGGTGGAGATCGAAGTATAAGGGGATATAGCTATAACTCTATAGCGCCGAAAGATAAAAAGGGTAAATTGAAAGGTGGTACAAAATTAATTACCGGTTCTCTCGAATATCAATATAATCTAACAGGTGCATGGTGGGGTGCAGTATTTGTGGATACTGGTGAGGCAATAGATAAACTTGATGGTACAGATTTTCATACCGGTGCCGGAATCGGAATACGTTGGGTGTCGCCAATTGGACCCGTAAAATTTGATATAGCAACACCGATTGAACATTCAAAAACAACAGCCCATTTTTATATTGGTTTAGGCACTGAGTTATAAATTATGAAAAGCCCACAACGAATTAAAAAAGTAACAAAAATGAGGCGTATTCGGAAATGGAAAGTCCGTAGCCTAGTGACTTTATGTATACTGACGTTTATTATTGTTTTATTAACTACCTTTATTTATACCAGTTTAGGTATTAAAGTCATTAGCAGTGTAATTGAAAAAGCGGTTCCTCAAATACAGATAAAGCATGCAAAAGGAGCATTAAATGATCTGAATATTGATGGTTTTACATTTAAAATGGATGGGGTTGAAGTCTCGGTTGGTGAAGCGAGAGTCTCACTTTCCGGATTATGCCTGATTAAGGGCAAAATTTGTGTTAAATCCTTTCAAGCCAAAGATATTTATGTCAACATAGAGACCGATAAAATTCCCAAAAGTGAATCTAAAACCGAACAACCTCAATCATTAAAACGTTTTGTAGTAAAAACTCCTTTACCAATTGAATTAAAGTCGGCACAATTAGAAAAAGTTAATGTTAATGTGGATAATATGCATTTTGAGTTGTCTTCTTTTCAAGGACAAGCAAATTGGATAAATCAATTTATTTATGTGTTACCTACTACGGCAATGGATGTTAAGGCCATTTTTCCCGATTGGAAAAGCAATCCCTCTTCATCAAACTTAAAACCCAAAAAATCACCTTTTGCGATCAATGAAACGATCGAAACATTATTTAATCAACCTTTAATTCAATCTTTACCTAATGTAAATATTCCCTTAGATATTTTTGTTAATCATTTAACTGGTAATGGTTGGGTATTACATATAGGTGGTAATGATTATTTTTTTGATGATGTTGTAATTGAAGCAAGTACCGTCAATAGTTTGGTTGATGTTAGATTGGTTGAAACGAATGCAACAAGCGATTATGCCAAAGCTCATATACAAGTCAAAGGGCAAATCAAATTAAGAGATGAATGGCCTATTAAAACAGATATTCTAGCAAAAACAAATAATACTACGGCCAAAAATAGTTCAGAATTCAATAGTCATTTTGAGGGGCAATTACTTGGCGAGTTAGCAACGCAAACGCATATTAAAGGATTAAATCAAGCAGATATCTTTGCTAAAATTAATTTTTTTGAAAAATATATGCCGTTAACGCTAAAAATGAGTGGTAAACATCTACAATGGCCAGTAATAAATAAGGCAGATTATCAACTAAATGATTTTGATATAGATTTATCAGGCTTGGCAAATCTTTATCATTTTAATGTCAAAGGTGAAGTGAATAGTAAAGATATATTACCAACTCATATTGAGATTCAATCAAATGGAACGAATGAGTATATTGACATAAATAAAACTAAAATCTCTCTACCACAAGGCGAATTGGCTTTATCCGGCAAGATTAGTTGGTTAAATAAGTTACATTGGGATACAAAAATTAATTTCAATCAAATCGATCTAAGCCAATGGTCATTGACATATCCCATTAAAATGAACGGTAATTTATTAACAAGTGGCGAATATGATGAACGTGCCTGGTTAATCAATTTAAATCGCGTTAACTTAACCGGGGAAATCAATCACGCTCCGTTACAAATAAGTGGTGATTTAGGTATTAATTCCAATCAATATTTGTTAGCTAATAACTTTAATCTTAATTGGGATAGCAATCGTATTGAATTAAATGGGTCTACCAAACAAGACGATTTCATTGCAAATGTAAATTTTCCTAATTTAAAGGTTATTAATCCAAAAATTTTGGGTAATATTGTTGGGCATGTCAATATTAAAGGAACTTTAAAGCAACCAATAATTACCTCTAATTTGGTTATTAATAAATTAATTTTACAAGATATCGTTTTAGAACAAGCCGTTTTGAACGGTGAAATAAGTTATAGCAATATGATTAACGGTGATATTAGTCTAAAATTAAAAAAATTTAATATGCCTAATATGAGTGTAAATAATGCAACTGTTTCTTTACAAGGTAATGAGCAAAAGCATCAGTTAACGCTTAACGTTAACGGTAAACCGTTATCCAGCGAGATATTACTCAATGGTTCTTTTAATAAAAATCGCAGTCAATGGCAGGGCATAATGTCGCAAGCCAATGCTAAAGTCGGTAAAAATAATCTTTGGCAAATCAATCATCCAATTGTGATAGATTATGACATTAACCGCAAATTAACTAAGATTTTTGCACATTGCTGGTTAAATACCCAATCAAGCATTTGTTTAGATAATGACATTGT
This sequence comes from Frischella japonica, assembly GCF_014489845.1. Taxonomy (GTDB): domain Bacteria; phylum Pseudomonadota; class Gammaproteobacteria; order Enterobacterales; family Orbaceae; genus Frischella; species Frischella japonica. Next base: position 262,296 of record NZ_JABURY010000016.1, on the reverse strand, counting down.
TTTGGCTAATAAAGGTATGGCAGAGATCAGTTTAAAAAATATTGATCTTGATTTAATTGATCCCTTTATTAATTCCCAAACCAATATTGCTGGTTATGTTAATGGTAAAGCAAATATAAAATGGGATCCGAATACTAAAATACCAACCATAACAGTTAATCTATCAGGTAATAATGTGCATGTAAGACAACAAATTTCTTCGCAAACATTACCGATACCATTTGATTTATTTAATATTGACGCTAATCTTAATGATAAACAAGCCAATTTAAAATGGAGATTTGGTTTTAAAAATTTGGGTAAATTTAAAGGTGATATTCGAATTATAGAGCCATTAACAACCAAACGTTTAGATGGTCAGATTGATATTGATAATTTATCTCTCGCCATGATTAACCCATTACTTAATGATAATGAACATGCAAATGGTTTCATTAATAGTCACCTAAAATTTTCAGGAAGTTTACTTGACCCTTATATTACGGGTAACTTTGACTTAGAACATAGTGAGATTAAAACTAATCAATTACCCGTAGATGTCCGTTCAATTATGATTGATATGGATTTCAATGGTAAATCATCCGATTTGAAAGGAACCATGAAAACCAAGGCTGGCGTGGTAAATATTAATGGCAAAGCCAATTGGAAAAATATTGATAACTGGGATTCGACTATATCTGTAAAAGGTGATGCGCTTGAAGTTAATATTGCACCATTATTAACGATGCAAATTATTCCTGATATTCACATAACAGCTAATCAGCAACAGTTAGATCTAACGGGACAAGTAACTATTCCCAAAGCAAATATTCAAGTCGAATCTTTACCACCATCTACAGTAGATGTGTCATCAGATGAAGTTATGTTAGATAATCATTTACAGCCGGTACAAGCAAAAAATTCTACAATGGCAATTAATAGTCATGTTTTGGTTTCATTGGGAGATGATGTCACCATTGATGCATATGGATTAGCTGCTAATTTAACCGGAAAATTATTTGTTACCCAAAGTATAAAAGGTACGACAGTTAACGGACAAATCAATATCCCAAAAGGTCGGTTTCATGCTTATGGTCAAGATTTAGTTGTTCGCAAAGGAGAAATTATTTTTGCCGGGTTACCTGAACAACCGCGGATAAATATCGAAGCCATTCGCAATCAAGAATCAATTGATGACAATGTTACGGCAGGTATCAGAGTGACTGGACTTGCTGATGAACCAAAAGTTGAGATTTTTTCCGATCCTGCAATGTCACAGCAGGAAGCGCTTTCCTATCTATTACGTGGCCAAGGCCTATCGAGTGATGAACAGAGTGATAATGATATGTTCACCGCTTTACTTATTGGCTTAGGAACGGCTCAAACGGGTAGTTTGGTTGGCGATATTGGCAATACTTTTGGTATTAAAAACCTAAGTTTAGACACCCAAGGCGTTGGTAATAGCCAAAAAGTGGTAGTCAGCGGCTATCTTTTACCCAATTTACAATTAAAATATGGTGTTGGTATTTTCGATTCATTGGCGGTATTTACGTTACGTTATCGTTTATTACCACGATTATATTTAGATGTTGCTTCTGGATTGGATCAAACTGTTGATTTAATTTATCAATTTGAATTTTAGTTGTCTTAATTAATATGTAATACTTTAATTGTTTGAACTAAGTTATGTTAGTTACTTGCAGATATTGATTAACTTGCAATATATCCAGTAAAGCGCCATCAAAAACTATAAAATCGTTTTGATTAAGTATATACTTAAACACCAATACGACAGTAAAAATTAAACTAATTAAAGAATTTCAGAGGTAATCCATGTCAAATTCTATAAATAAATGTAAAAGCAATGAGACTCCGGCTTGTTGCTGTGTAGATGTCGGTACCATTATTGATAATGATGATTGTACGGCAGAATATAAAAATGTTTTTGCTTCTGAGAAGTTAGCACAAGAAAAACTCAATCAACTTACGCAAGCAGCGCGGGATGTTGAATCGGAACCTTGTCAAATTGAAAGCCAAATTGATCAGCTTAACGATGGTTATCAACTTTCAGCTAAATTTCATTTTAGTTGCGGCGCTGAATGTTTAATTTTTCAACTTAAATTACGTTAAATAGTGATTGCTTCGCTATTCTTACTTAGGAGTAGTTCTTACTATGAAAGAATAGCGGGGTAGTTTTAGGTTATTTGTTTGATAATAACTAAACCTAGTTAATCACTATTAGGCATAACTTCTATTTTGTAACAAACCATTTATAGCGAATGTATTGAGATAAACGAATAATGCTAAAAGTTTACATTATGCGACATGGTGAAGCGGGATATTCAGCGACATCAGACTCCAGTCGACCTTTAACTTCTTTTGGTCAAAAACAATGTGCATCGGTAGCATATTGGTTCAAACAGCACGATATCGTTATTGATCTTGCTATGGTCAGTCCTTACTTGCGTGCTCAGCAGTCATTTGCTTTTTTTCCTGATCAGATATTAGTAAATAAAATAGAAACGAGCCAATGGTTAACACCAAGTGGTAATACGGATCAAGTGATCAATAGTTTAATTACGCTACCATCACTTGGCATCTCTTCGGTGTTATTGGTTTCTCATTTGCCATTAGTTGGTTATTTAGTTAATGATTTATGCCCACATATTGCGCCACCAATGTTTTCACCTGCAGATGTAGCTTTTGTTACTCTATCTGCAGAAGGTCAAGGTAAGTTGGAATGGTTTCATCATCCAATATAACATCAGCTATTGAACTTAACCTCTTTACGTTACCCCTAACTGGACGTTCTTTGATTGAAGCTTCAGCGGGAACTGGTAAAACTTATTCGTTATCATTTATTTATTTACGATTGTTACTCGGTATTGGCGATAAGGGATATTCCCGGGCATTAACAGTTGAAGAAATTTTGGTGGTCACATTTACTAAAGCCGCCACTGAAGAACTACGTTATCGCATTCGACAAAATATTTATCAACTACGCAAGGCATGCTTACAAGGTTATCATGACGATGCAAATTATCAACAATTACTCAAACTTATTGAAGATAAAGAATCAGCAGCTAAACGTTTGTATTATGCAGAACAAAGCATGGATCAAGCAGCCATCTTTACTATACATAGTTTTTGCCAACGGTTATTGACTACTTATGCATTTGAAGCCGGTAGTTTATTCCAAAAAGTCTTACTCAAAGATGAGACTAATCTCTATTTACAAAAAGTACAAGATTTTTGGCGAGATTACTTTACACCAATGTCTGCTGATTTGGCAAAAATTATTTGGCAAAATTGGGCTGATCCACAAGCCTTATTAGCTGATATTATGCCTTATATTAATCGTGATATACCGGAAAATATTCAGTTATCTTCCACCCCGTTGTTAGAACGAATTAATGATTTTCATCGGTGCAATATTTACCAAATAAATACCATTAAAAGTGAATGGTTGGCCAATGTTGATGATATTCATATGATTATTATGCAATCTGGGGTGAACAATAAGAGCTATGCTAAAAATCATTTAGCACGGTGGTTAAAAACTGTCACTCAATGGGCTCAATCGCCGACTGATGATTATACAATTCCAGTAAAAGAACTTAGTAAATTTAGTCAGACAGAATTAAATAATAAAACTGAACGTGACAAAATCGCACCTAGCCATCCTTTATTTTCGCAAATTGAACAATTTATTGCTCAATCATTTAGTTTAAAAGATACCTTTTTATTTGATATAACCAAACTCATCAGTCAAAACATACAAAAAGAAAAAGGTATCACTGCACAGATGGGATTCGATGATTTATTGACTGATTTGAAGCAAGCATTATATAGCCAAAATGGTAGCTATTTGGTTAAACAAATCGTAGCACAATATCCGGTTGCTATGATTGACGAATTTCAAGATACAGATCCAGTACAATATCAGATTTTTGATCGGATTTATCAAGATCGTGAAAATACGTTATTGCTGTTTATTGGTGATCCCAAACAAGCAATATACAGTTTCCGTGGCGCAGATATTTTTACTTATATTAAAGCAAAACTATCGGTAGATCATCGTTTTACTATGACGACTAATTGGCGTTCTATTCCGTCCATGGTTGCTGCCGTTAATAATTTGTTTTCGTTAAAAAATGATCCTTTTATTTTTCAGCAGATACCATTTATTCCGATGCATAGTGCTGAAGCAAATCAATACAATGCGTTTTTAGTAAATGACCGTGTTGTTAATGCGCTCAGTTGTTATTTATTACCAGATTGTATAACTTCTAACAATGATTACCTTAATTATGCAGCACAGCGCTGTGCTGAACAAATTGCACAATGGTTATTGGCAGATAGCTATTTTATTAATAAACTGGGACAAAAGAAGGCGATTATTTCATCTGATATCGCAGTGCTTGTTCGTACAGCACGTGAGGCTGAAATCATTCAGCAAGCGTTAATCAAACGTCATATTAAAAGTGTTTATATTTCTAATCATCGCAGTGTATTTAAATCAACCGAAGCTAAAGAAGTGTTACGTATATTACAGGCTGTGATGATGCCAACAGATGAAAATTATTTGCGTAGTGCCTTAGCAACTTGCTTAATTGGTGCATCAATGGCTGATATTGATCAATTATCTTATGATCAACAAGTGTTAGAAAATTTAGTTGATGAATTTAATACATACCAAACTATTTGGCAGAAAAATGGTATATTGGTAATGTTACGATACTTAATGAATCGGCGCCAAATCGCAGAAAATTTATTAATGCGCGATGAAGGTGAGCGAACAATTACCAATTTTATGCATTTAGGGGAGTTACTACAGGAAATTTCTCAAGAATTGGATACTCCTCATGCTATTATCCGTTGGTTAAATAAACAAATTAATGAACCTGATTACAATATCACTAATCATGAACAACGGCTAGAGAGCGATGAAAATTTAATTAATATTATTACCATACATAAATCTAAGGGATTAGAGTATCCAATAGTATTTTTACCATTTATTGGCACATATCGTGAGTCAGATAGCCATATATATCATGAACGGCAAACCTATTCTACGCATTATGCTTTTGAACTTACGCCACAAATCAAACAGTTAATTGAGCAGGAGCGTCTTGCTGAAGATGTTAGATTATTGTATGTTGCGTTAACGCGTTCGATTTATCATTGTAGTTTTGTGTTAGCTGGATTAAAAAAAGGGCGGGCTAAACAGTTATCTTTAAATCAATCAGCAATTGGTCATTTGCTTTTAGAAGCATCAGAAAATGATTATTCGGCTTTGCAACAAAAATTAATGCATTGGCGTGATTTAGTTGTTATTGATGTTAAACTTCCAGTTCCTGTTACTTTTTTGCGCTATCAAACATCAGAACTTAACTCCTTAGTGGCAAATCTATTTACCCGCAAATTAGATTATTCATGGCGAGTCACCAGTTATTCGGGGTTACAACAGTCGTCAAGTTATCGTAATCATACAACTGATTTTATCAATGATATCAAGCCGGCTTTTGATAGTGAAGTTTTATCAGATACCAATCAAACCAATGATGTCGGCCAGTTTATCGGAGATGATATGGTTAAAGAAGAATCAATTAATCGCTTTGATATTCACCATTTCCCTAAAGGCGCGATGGTTGGAACCGTTTTGCATGAATGTTTTGAAATAATCGATTTTAAACAGCCTGATTTGCCTTCAATTACGAGTCAAATAATCGATAAATTGAATTTACCCGATGACTGGCGTTTACCCTTAATGGAATGGTTGACCATGGTTTGTTCAACGCCTTTAATGGATGGTTTGTCATTATCACAGATATCCAACGAACAACGCTTAAATGAATTGCAATTCTTTTTACCCATTCGTCATCAGGTAATAGCAAATGATCTTGATCGGATTTGTAAACAGTTTGATGCTTTGTCTAATCAATGTCCACCGCTTGATTTTATGACAGTTCAAGGGATGTTAAAAGGTTATATTGATATGATTTTTATGTGGCAAGGGAAATATTATATTGTTGATTATAAATCAAATTATTTAGGTGCCAGTGCTGAAGATTATACCCAAATGGCAATGCATCAAGCCATGTGTGAACATCGTTATGACTTGCAATATCAACTTTATTCACTAGCGTTACATCGTTATTTGAGAAGTCGTATTGCCAATTATCAATATCCAATTCATTTCGGTGGTGTTTATTACTTATTTATCCGTGGTATGTCCACACAACATCCACAAAATGGCGTTTTTTATACTAAGCCAGATGTTAAATTGATTGATGAGTTAGATCATTTATTTGGATAATCCAACATCTGACTTATTTTTCGTACGAGTGATTAGTATCGCCAACGATGAATACTACGGCTCAAATTCAGGCTAAGGATTAAACTGTTCCCCATACTTCTTTGGCAATATCGGTAACTAAAGCAATTTTAGCCCATTGTTGTTCTTCCGTTAAAGCGTTACCCTCTTCGGTAGAAGCAAAACCACATTGGGTACTTAGGCATAGCCGTTCTATAGGTAAATATTGACTGGCTTCTTTAATGCGTTTTATCACAGCTTGTTTATCTTCCAATTCACCTACTTTAGATGAAATCAAACCTAATACTACTTGTTTATCACCTGATACTTTGGCAAGCGGAGAAAAGTCGCCAGCACGCTCTGTATCGAATTCTAGATAGTAGGCATGCACATTTTCACGGGCGAAGAGATATGAGGCAACGGGTTGATAACCTCCACTAGCAGCCCAGGTTGAGCGATAATTACCCCGACAAACATGTGTTGTTAAGACTAAATCTGGTGGTGCATTAACGATCGCAGCATTATTAAGCTGTACAAATATTTCTGCTAAATCTTGTATAGATTGGCTGATAACAGTGGCATTTGATGCACAATTGCAATCACATTTTGAAGCTGAATTGGCAACGCCTGCATTGTTATAACGACTATCTACCATCATACCCCAAGTACAATCATCAAGTTGTACATTACGGCAACCAATGGCATAAATTTGTTGAATAAATGTTTGATAAGCATTGGCAATATCTTGTAACAAATCTGTTTGTGAAGGATAAATGCTTTCAGTCGCTGCTTTATTTTCGGGACGATAGAGCTCTTTAAAAAATTGAGCTGGAGCAGGGATGGTGATGCGCGGAACAATATCACTTTCAGCAAATGGTAATAGAAAACGGAAATGCTCAATGAAAGGATGATTTTCACCACTTATTTTACCAGTTAAACGTGCTGTTTCGGGACGTGACTCGACACCCTGGAACTTGTAACCTTCCTTAAGTGAAGCTTTTTCAACACCTTGTAATCCCCACATGAAATCAAGATGCCACCAGCTACGACGAAATTCACCGTCAGTGATGACATGAAGCCCAGCCGCTTTTTGCTTAGCAACCAATTCAGTTATTGCTCTGTTTTCGATATCGGTTAATTCTTTTTGCGTTATTTTGCCATCTACAAATTGTGTTCGGGCTTGAATTAAAAAATCAGGTCTTAGGTAACTGCCGACAACGTCTGCCCGAAATGGGGGATTTAGTAATGTTTTCATAGTGACTCCTTCAATTTTTTATTTTTTGATACGGCTTTATAATAACCACACATATAGCAGAAATTAATAATGGCAATGCTAAAATAAAGAAATAATAATTTGGTGTTAATTTAGCCGAAATTAGCAACCCAGCAACATAAGGTCCTAGGGTACCTCCTAATCGAGCAAGACCTAATACAATACCTGTGCCAGTTGTTCTGATCTGGGGAGGGTAGATGGTTGGGGTCGTTGCATATAATCCAGCCATTGCGCCAAAAATAGTATAACCAATAAATGCAATTAAACTAAATAATAAAGGTAAACTATTACTACTCAAACCGAATCCAGTGACGAACACAAAAGCCATGACAAGCATGATCGCAGTGATTTTGGTAACCACATATTTTTTTGATAACCAGCCCATGGATATGCCGCCGGTAATACCAATAATATTCATAATTAATGAAGCGGTAATACTGAGATCTTTAGAATGACCTAAATTAACTAATATTTTAGGTGTCCAATTGATAAGAAAATAAAATGAACTCATCAACATAGAAACACTAATACATAGCAAGAGGGTCGCCTTAAAAATAGCAGGATTAAAAAGTAAGCTAAATTGTTGAATGCCAAGTGCATGATCCTGTTGTTCGACTTTAGGGAAAGTTGCACATGTGTTTAATTGTAATTTTTCTAATAAATGATTAAGCCTTAGCAAGGCTTGCTCATTATTTTTCGTCAAGATAAAATCAAGTGATTCTGGCAAAAACAAAAATACGATTGGAATCATAATGATGGAAAAGATTCCACCCAAATAAAAAACATATTGCCAACCGAAATATTTGATAACAAAAATATAAATGATACCACCTATTACCGAACCAACTGTATAGCTTGCAGCCATAATACTGATCATTAATGAACGATACTGATTTGATGAATATTCGGCAATAACGGTATTGATACCAGGTAATATAGCGCCCATTCCAAGTCCTGCGAATACACGGGCAATGACCAATTCGAGAAAATGAGTTGATAGCGCTGAGGCGATCATACCAACAGATAAAATAACCAAACAGATAAGAATAATAATTCGCCGCCCGAATTGATCAGCAAAGAGGGGAATGACCAAGGAGCCAACCACCATACCGATTAAGCCAGCACTAAATAATAATCCTAATTGTTCTGGTGCTAAGTTCCATTGTTCTGATATTGATGGCGCGACAAATGCGATGGTCATCACATCATAACCATCAATCATACTAATTAAAATACAGACAATAATAGCTAAAATTTGGAAATGATTCATCGGTCGATCATTGATGATTTGTTTAATTTGTGCAACTTTCATTAAGTTTTCTCATTTTTCAAAGACAATGCTTATTGCTGTTAGGTAAAGCGATTAGCTCGATAATTATGTTAGACAAAGTCAAATAATCAGCTGAAAAATTGACAATTTTAAAAACATCATCAATGTGACTTAACGTCTTATAAAAATAAGAAGTTAAATCGTTCAACTTATTGTCTTAATCTGGCGAATTAGGGGGGGCACTTCGGATTAATGAATTTCAATCGATCCCCAAACAGATTGTGCAATTTCAACCGTTAATTGTAGTTTTGCTTTTTGATCTGATAGTGTCACATTATTACCATGCACCGTACTACTGAATCCACACTGTGGTGAAAGTGCTAATTGATCTATCGATGCATATTTGGCAGCTTGATCGATACGGCGTTTGATATCATTTTGATTTTCTAATTGGGGAAATTTGCTAGAGATTAAGCCTAAAATAGCAATTTTTCCTTTAGGCAGATATTTTAAAGGTTCAAATCCACCACTACGATCATCATCATATTCAAGAAAATAACCATCTAGATTCATTTCACTCAATAAAGCTTCTGCAACCGGCCCATAATGTCCACTTGCCGCAAAAGTACTTTTAAAGTTACCACGACATAAATGGATTGTTAACACTAAATCTTTGGGTTTTAAATTAACAACTTTATTAATGAATTCGGCATACTTAAAGGGTAATAAGTTTGGATCATCACCACGTTTTCGAGCTGCCTCACGCATTTTTTCATCACATAAATAAGCGAGATTAGTGTCATCCATTTGAACATGGCGACATCCGGCTTGATGAAGTGCAATTAATTCTTGTGCATAAGCTTGGGCAACATCATTATAAAAATCCGGTTCTAGAACTGGATAAGCTTGTTTATCAATACCATTACGACCGCCACGAAAATGTAACATCGTTGGTGATGGAATCGTCACTTTTGCCACTGAACTAGGGGTTATTTGGCTATTTAAATATTTAAAGTCAGCGAGTTGAATATCTTTAACATGTTTTACTTTTCCCGTGACACGAATATTAGGTGGTAGCAATTTTTCTTTACCATTATTATCAATTACTGTAGCGGGTGCGTCAGTAGTGACTCCACCAAGTTGTTGTAAAAAATCTAAGTGAAAATAAGTGCGACGAAATTCTCCATCTGTGATACTACGAATGCCAACTTGTTCCTGAAATTTCACAATATCTACAATCGCTTTATTTTCTATTTCTCTTAACTGTTCGATATTAATTTGTTGGTTAGCAAATTGCGCACGAGCATCAAGTAGAAATTGTGGTCGTAAAAAGCTACCAACATGATCTGCACGAAAGATGGGATAAGTATTCATTATTATTTCCTTATAATTATCTTTATTGTATTAGGATGGAGAAACGTCAAAATCAATAATAATTATAAGAGTGATTATTAATTATTAACAAATTGATAATGTTTATATTTATCTATAGTTTTTAACTATAACGAAATAGAGACAATAATAATTTTGAAGATATTTTATTGAGGGGATTTGTTTTTAATATTGTTATAAATCATATTATGTTTTATAAAATGTTTTGCTTTCTGAGTTTAACTGTATATAATCACATAATCTGTATAAAAAAACAGGGATAATTATGAAGGCACTTACACAGCGTCAACAGCAAATTTATGATTTAATTAAAGATCATATTAGTTCAACCGGAATGCCACCAACCCGTGCTGAAATTGCTAAGCAATTGGGGTTTCGTTCCGCTAATGCCGCAGAAGAACATTTAAAAGCACTCGCGCGTAAGGGGGCAATCGAAATGATCGCCGGTTCATCACGTGGTATTCGTCTATTAATGGAAGAAGAGATATCAACTGGATTACCATTGATAGGGCAAGTTGCTGCAGGCTCACCAATTTTAGCACAAGAACACATTGAAGGGCATTTTCAAATCGATCCAAATTTATTTAAACCAAATGCCGATTTTTTGCTGCGAGTTAATGGAATGTCAATGAAAAATATTGGTATATTAGATGGTGATCTTTTAGCAGTACACAAAACACAGGATGTACGTAATGGACAAGTTGTTGTTGCCCGAATTGGCGATGAGGTAACTGTTAAGCGATTAGAGCGTCGTGGTTCAAAAATCCGTTTATTAGCTGAAAATGAAGATTTTTCACCTATTAATGTTGATTTAAAAACGCAAGAATTTGAGATTGAAGGACTCGCTGTTGGTGTAATTCGTAACGCTTCTTGGATGTAATTTAACATGAAATGAGTTAATATACCTTACTAGCTATTTTTATGAGGTAATTAGCAATGTGGCTTTTCTGGCTATTTGAAATATTAGCATTAATTGCAGTTTTTGTTCTAATTTTTCTGTATTGTCATTGGTTTAAAAAACGATTTTGGTCTTTTTTAAAGCAATATCTTAAATGGATAGCTCTGGTCATTTTAGCGGTCTGGCTATTGATCGCTGTTTTATGTTGGCATCACCTTTATGATGCAACTTTTTGCTATTTTAGAGGTGTTAGCATGAAGGCGAATACGAAATATTCGCTATTTTTAGGTGAATGCCAAATTGAAACGCCTAGTGGAGCTTATGTTCCAGTGCAAAGAGCCAGAGCGCTGCCTGGTAATTCTGAGCACCATGACGATTATCAAGATTATGGTTATAACTGATTTTTTGTTTTATTAAGTTGGTAGCGACCTTATTGGTCGCTTTTTAATTTCTTTGATTTTATTAGTTATTGAAAGGTAATAAATTTTCGACATACGATGATTTATTCATTTTTAATGATTATTTTGTGATCAATGACAAAACTATTGATAAATTATTAAAAACATAAAAATATAACCTATTGACTTTAAACAATTTATTAACAATGCAATAGTTTATTTAATAAATAAAATTGAATAACTATTAATTTTTTAACATTTTTATTTTGCAATTTGCTAAAATATGTTCACACACTTAAAATTGTTAAAATGTAAAATTTGGAGTTATCATGGCAGTTGCTGTTAATAAACGTTCTGTAATGACTTTATTTTGTGACACAACAGATATTTATGGTCATCAGATTCGTTTGGTTTTAGCGGAAAAGGGTATAACGGCCGAAATCGAATTTGTGCAAGCAAACAACTTACCGCAAGAGTTATTAGATCTCAACCCTTATGGTTCAATTCCAACATTAATTGATCGCGATTTAACCCTTTACGAGCCACATATTGCAATGGAATATCTTGATGAACGTTTTCCTCATCCGCCATTAATGCCTGTTTATCCTATTGTGCGAGCCAATGCTCGTTTGACGATGTATCGGATTCGTAAAGAATGGTATAGTGCATATCAAACAATTATTGATGATCCCAAATCACCGGAAGCAAAAGTAGCGCGTAAATCGTTACAGGATGATCTGACAGCTGTTTCAGTGATGTTTAAAGAGACACCTTATTTTATGAGTGAAGACTTCACATTGTGTGATTGTTATTTTGCTCCGTTATTATGGCGCTTACCGTTATTGGATATAACGCTACCTAAGGTCGCTGAAAAACATTACCTCAATTATATGGCACGGGTATTTGAACGCCCTGGGTTTATTGAATCATTAACTGAAGACGAAAAAAAAATTAGAGCTTAATATAATGGAAGTTACCGAAATGACCCCGCGTCGTCCTTATCTTTTTCGAGCAATGTATGATTGGATTCTAGATAATGAATTAACACCTTATATTATGGTTAATACCACTGTCGATGGGGTGATGGTGCCCACCGAATTCATTAAAGACAACCAAATTATACTTAATATTGCGCCACATTCAGTGGGGCAATATTGCATGACGAATCAACAAATTGAATTTAATGCCAGATTTTCTGGTACGCCACAACATATTATTGTACCGATGGCTGCTGTCGAAGCGATTTATGCTAGAGAAAACGGTGTTGGATTAGGATTCGAGCATGAATCGCAATACGATAAAAAAGAACCAGCACCAAATAAAACCACTAATCCTTTCCGGGTGGTAAAATAAGTAACAATAAAGAGTTACTATACATGTTATTAATCTACTAACTTAATAATATAAACGAGCAAATAAAAATGGGTCATAATGACCCTTTTTTATTTCTGTTTTTTTCTTGTAAAATTAGCATGATTACTAACTTATGCTTGGTAGTTCGGCAAGTTTGACAATAATGCCTGCTCCATCAGCTTTTACTTCATTAATAACAACGTCTAATTTATCAAGTAGTTGATAAGTTGTTGTTTGATTAATGGTAATCTTTCCAGCTTCTGGTTGAATAGAAATTTCATCGCGTATCGGATGTAATAATGATAAAGGCAAAAAAGCAATTGCACCAATTTCAGTCAATCTTACTCTTGCTCCCCCACGGTTAATATCGATAATTTCAGCTGTAAAAGATTGATCTAACTTATCACTTAAATATTGGCTATATAACTTTTGATTAATATCACGTTCAGCTAACCGGAGAGCTTTACGACGTTCATTAATAACAGTAAGAACCTGTTGTTCGGGAGGTGTCGTTGATTGATTAAGTATTAGTGCTTTGAGCAATCGGTGATTAGCTAAATCGCCATATTTTCTGATTGGCGACGTCCATGTTGCGTAAGCAGATAATCCCATACTAAAATGAGCACTTGGTGTGGTGGCAAAATCTACTATGCTTAAAAATCGTCTTAAACGATATTCTAATAACGGATTGTCATCAATTGTTCGACGCAAAGTTTTATAGCCTTCAAGTGTTGCTAATTGTTCTTTAGTAAGTTGGTCAATCTGCTGTTCGGCTAATAATTTCATCACTAAGTCTAGATACTTAGCTTCAAAACCATTGTGTATATTGAAAATACCAAAACCAAGTTCAGAGGCCATTTTATGCGTAAATGCTTGATTGGCAATGACCATCATTTCTTCAACAATTTTATGTGCTATCCGTCTTGATTCTTTTAAAATATTAGTTAACTGTAAATGTTCATCAAATATAAAGCGGTATTCATTTTTATCTTTAAATACTAATGCATGCTCGGAACGCCATTGGATTCTAAGTTTAGCTAATTGCTCGAATAATGCTAACTGTTGCGGTAAACTCGCAATTGGCGTTGTTAGTGGTATATTGTCTTCAATAAAATCGGATACTTCACTGTAACTTAATTTAGCTTTAGATGTAACCCAAGCTAAGGTGAATCGCGTTGCTGAATAGATTATTTCTCCTTGTGAGTTTATGGTGATTTGGGCTACTACAGCTGGGCGTTTTTCATGTGGTTTCAATGAACACAGATCATTAGCTAATACTTTTGGTAACATTGATATAGTATAATTTGGTAAATAAGTACTAAAACTGCGTTGCACAGCTTGTTGATTGGTAGCACTTTCAGCAATAAAATAAGTACTTGGATCGGCAATGGCGATTGAAAGTAAAAAATGATGATTGTCATCAGTAGTAATGCTAATTGCATCATCCATGTCTAGCGTTTCTTTACTATCAATGGTAAAAAAATCGATATCCGTAAAATCCTGCCGCACTTTTGATTCTGCCTCATTTAATGTGAAAAGCTCATCTAGCGGTGCTGCGGTTTCTAAATTATGCCGAGCAAGTGTTTTTAGCCATAATAAATCAGGCGCAGAATCTTCGGCAACAAATTGCATGGCTTCGGCGATAAACATATGTTTATCGTTTTCAAGAGCATGAGTAAGTAATTTTGCTTTGACCCAGTCACCGTTTTTTAGTTGATGATTTAGATGACCATTCACCTTACATTTAATGAATTTATGAGGCAAATTTTCTGGCACTATAGTCATCATTTTATTATTATACGTAATCCTACCTAAAAAAGATTGTAATGATGATTCAATAATTGTTTCGGGCTCGAAAGATTCTTTATCATTTTTAGTAATGATTTGCCCACTAACTCTGTCACCATTAACGACATTTTTCATATGTTGTGAGGCAATGAAATAACTTTTTTTATTATCCGTTTCTAAAAAACCAAAACCTTTTTCATGAGCGTGAATAATACCTTCCACTCTAGGGGTTTGTTGATAAAGTTGTTGTTTTAATTGTGCCAAGAGTGGATTATTTTGTAACATAATTTTATTTTTTGCCGTTAAAAGTTTTATGATTTTAACATAACTTAAACGATAAGTCTGAATTTGTCTGGATTTTATGAGTGATTTTGATTATTTTAACTTAAATGTGGGGGAAGTTTGTAACTGTTGTTAAAAAAGAGCATATACTAATTATGCCGTCTTATATTGTGTTTTATTGAATCCATTAAATTACACCTTTTATATCGCTATGAAACTGAATTATAAAATTCAAGGTCAAGGACCTACAATACTGCTATTACATGGCTTATTTGGTAATTTAGACAACCTTGGTATTATTGCGCGTGCTTTTAACCATCAATACCAAATTATTCAAGTAGATTTACGTAATCATGGTTTATCGCCCTGGTCTAATAATATGAATTATACTGTCATGGCTGAGGATATTGTCGAATTAATTCAATCGTTAGCAGTCGAAGAGCTGATTATTATTGGCCATTCAATGGGGGGAAAAGTTGCCATGCGATTAACTGAAATGATTCCAACTAGAATAAAATCTTTGATCATTTTAGATATTGCCCCTGTTATTTATACCGCTGATTCACATAGTCAAGTATTTAAAGCGATTAATGCTTGTACCTCTTATATTCAAGGTCAGCAAGTACCTAATGACCGTAATACAGTGCAACAAGTAATGATTCAATATCTGAGTCAATCGACAATCCAATTTTTATTGAAATCCTACAAATCGGATCATTGGTTATTTAATTTTCCAGTCATCGAAAAACATTATTCAGATATTCTTGGTTGGCAAGATATAACGCCTTACTATCAGCCAGTGTTATTTATTAAAGGAAGTCATTCTGAATATATTAAACAGGAATATCATAGCGATATTCTAAACCAATTTCCTTATGCAGTTATCGAAACGGTTGAGTCAGCAGGTCATAATGTTCATTCTGAACAACCTCAAACGGTTATTGCTTTAATTGAGCAATGGATTAATCATTAATACCTAACATAAATTAAATAGATTGTAATGGTATAATCTTTTTCATAAACATCGATAAGCGGTTAGGTTTTGTATTAATTTAGTATGACATTAACCTATTTTAATGTATAATTAGTGCGTTTTGTTTGAAGATCATCATTTCATGTTCCGTACGGCTAATGAGAGCTTTACTAATAATTTCCTAATTGCTGATTTTATCTCAATGCCCCTTTGTTAAGGGAGGTATTATTCAGTAGATTTGTCATTAGTCGTAACAATGAAGGTGATCTCTTTATTTTATTTATTTAATGGAGATTTACTTTGTTTAAACCAACTATTCAAAAATTCCAATATGGCCGTCATACTGTTACTTTAGAAACCGGTATTATGGCTCGTCAGGCAACTGCTGCTGTTATGGTTAATATGGACGATACTGAGGTATTTGTTACTGTTGTTGCTGATAAAAAAGTTAAAGAAGGTCAAGATTTTTTCCCTCTAACCGTTAATTACCAGGAACGGACTTATGCTGCCGGGCGCATCCCTGGTGGATTTTTTAAACGAGAAGGTCGTCCTAGTGAAGGTGAGACGTTAATAGCACGTTTAATTGATCGTCCTTTACGCCCATTATTCCCTGAAGGGTTTGTTAACGAAATTCAAATCATTGCTACTGTTGTGTCAGTTAATCCACAGGTGAGTCCAGACTTAGTTGCTATGATTGGAGCTTCAACTGCCTTATGTTTATCTGGTGTACCATTTCATGGTCCGATTGGTGCAGCAAGAGTCGGCTTAATTGATGGTGAATTTGTGCTTAATCCATTAGTTGATGAATTACCGAAAAGTCGTTTAGATCTTGTGGTGGCCGGTACTGAAAGTGCGGTATTAATGGTTGAGTCAGAAGCTGATCTACTATCTGAAGAACATATGTTAGCCGCGGTAGTGTTTGGGCATGAGCAACAACAAGTTGTTATTAATAATATCAATGAGTTTGTGGCTAAAGCGGGCTGTGAAAAATGGGATTGGGTTGCACCAGCTAAAAATGAAGCCTTATATAATTCAGTGGCTGAACTAGCTAAAGAGCGTATTGGTCAAGCTTATCATATTACGCAAAAACAAGAGCGTTATGCCCAAATTGATCAAATTAAAGAAGATGTTTTAGCAGCATTAAAAGCGAATAATGAAGAATTAAATGAGATTGAAGTATTAAATATTATTACTGAGATTGAGAGCCAAACAGTACGTCAACGCGTATTAGCGGGTGAACCACGTATTGATGGTCGTGAAAAAGATATGATTCGAGCGCTTGATGTACGTACTAATCTATTAGCAAGAACACACGGTAGTGCATTATTTACACGAGGTGAGACGCAAGCATTAGTTACAGCGACGCTTGGTACTGAGCGTGATGCACAAATTATTGATGAATTAACTGGTGAAGTAACTGATCGTTTCTTATTCCACTACAACTTTCCTCCTTATTCAGTCGGTGAAACTGGAATGGTTGGTTCTCCTAAACGTCGTGAAATTGGTCATGGTCGTTTAGCCAAACGTGGCGTGGCTGCGGTAATGCCTAAGCCAAGTGAATTCCCATATACAGTGCGTGTCGTTTCTGAGATTACTGAATCTAATGGATCATCTTCAATGGCTTCTGTTTGTGGTGCTTCACTTGCATTGATGGATGCTGGTGTACCGATTAAAGCTTCTGTTGCCGGTATTGCGATGGGATTGGTAAAAGAAGGTGATAACTTCGTGGTATTGTCTGATATTCTTGGTGATGAAGATCATCTGGGAGATATGGACTTCAAAGTTGCTGGAACAAACGAAGGTATAAGTGCATTGCAGATGGACATCAAAATTGAAGGTATCACCAAAGAAATTATGCAAATAGCCTTAAATCAGGCTAAAGGGGCACGTTTACATATTTTAAGTGTTATGGAACAGGCAATTAATCGCCCTCGTGAAGAAATTTCTGAGTTTGCTCCACGTATTTATACGATGAAAATTAATCCAGAAAAAATTCGCGATATTATTGGTAAAGGTGGTGCAACCATTCGTGCTTTAACTGAAGAAACTGGAACAACAGTTGAAATTGAGGATGATGGTACAGTTAAGATTGCTGCATCAGATGGCAATAAAGCTAAAGCTGCAATGAAACGTATCAATGATTTAACTGCTGAAGTTGAAGTAGGTCAAATTTATAATGGTAAAGTTGTTCGTATTGTTGATTTTGGAGCATTTGTATCGATAATTGGTGGTAAAGAAGGCTTAGTTCATGTGTCTCAAATTGCTGATCATCGTGTAGAAAAAGTTACTGATGTTTTATCTGTTGGTCAAGAAGTGTTAGTTAAAGTGTTGGAAATCGATCGTCAAGGTCGCATTCGTTTAAGTATGAAAGATGCGATTAATAGCGGTAGTGAGTCTTCACCATCATCTAGCGCCAATAGCGCAGAGTAATAATTATCGCTATACGTATTTATGTATTAGTAAAAGATGATTAAACACGGGAGCTTATTATGAAAATATACAACTTGAAAAAACTATGGTTTTTATTATGCACCGTTGCAATTTCGAGTTGTATATCAGGTTGTCAGATGTTACATTCTGATAATGTTTCATTAATGGCTGTACCTTTACAAGTTTCATTTGAAAATGAAGCGAAAATTGCGAAATTGAGCCAGCAGTTATATATCAAAGATATTGATAATGATACGAAAATGCAGCTATTATATAAGCGTGCGGTTCTTTATGATGAGATTGGGTTAAAAGCGTTTGCGCAGCGTGATTTTACTCATATACTCAATATCGACAGTACAGTACCTGAAGTTTATAATTATCTCGGGATATCAGCAGCAAATAATGGTGATTATGATGCTGCGTTTTTATCCTTTAATTCAGCAATAGAGCTCGATCCCAACTATTATTACGCTTATTTCAACAGAGCAGTTGCGTTATATCAATATCAACGATATCAATCTGCTTTTGATGATATTTTAACGTATTACCGCTTTGATATTAATGATCCACTAAGATTGCTTTGGATTTATTTAATAGCGGAAAAATTGGATCAGGCTAAAGCCAAATCACTATTAATTGATGCTTATAATCAATTGGCTGATAAAACCGTTTGGGGTAGCGATATCGTTGCCTTTTATCTTGGTAAAATTAGCGAAAAACAATTGATGGATAATATTCAACAAGGTGTTGATAATAATAAAATTTTAGCGCAACGCCTTTGTGAAACTTATTTTTACTTAGGAAAATATTACCAAAGTAAAGGTAACAATAAACGTGCCGAAGTGTTATTTAAGTATGCATTAGCAAATAATGTCTATAATTATTTAGAACACAAACAGGCACTCTTTGAAATAAAACAACTGACTGATAAACAGTAAGTTGTATAAGGTCATGCCAGTTTAGATGTGAATATTAGTTATAGCAGCGTTCTTTATTTAACCATCTGATGGATTTTACTCATATTATTAATGAATTCGTTTTAATTTATTTGTCAATATCTCTTATATATTAAGGATAGTGATGATATTTTTATCTGATTTAAGAATTTAAATTGGCTAATGTAAAACCAACAACCATTAAAGAAGTATGAGAACGATCGTGAGATGTTTTGTTATTTTTGGGTGAGTTGTTATATTCATTACGTAGGCTGGCATTATTAGTTGTTAACCAAACTGTTGTTATACAGTTTAGAGCGAGTTTACATGACAAAAGAAATTTCTTTCATCGACCTTGGTTTATCCGAGGAAATCTTAAATGCATTAACTGATCTTGGTTTCTCAAAACCATCACCGATTCAAACCGAATGTATTCCTTTATTATTAGAGGGCAATGATGTGCTTGGAATGGCACAGACTGGAAGTGGTAAAACAGCTGCGTTTTCAATTCCGTTCTTAATGAAAGTCGATCCTGATTTAAAAGCGCCACAGGTGTTGGTACTTGCTCCAACACGAGAACTAGCTATACAGGTAGCTGAAGCCTGTACTGAATATGCTAAATATATGAAAGGTATCAAAGTATTAGCCCTTTATGGTGGTCAACGTTATGATGTACAATTACGTGCCTTAAAACAAGGACCACAAATTGTGGTAGGAACACCAGGTCGATTACTTGATCATTTAAATCGAAAAACACTTGATCTTTCTAATCTAAAAGGATTAGTACTGGATGAAGCTGATGAAATGTTACGCATGGGATTTATTGATGATGTTGAAAGTATCATGGCAGCGATTCCTGATGATCACCAAACAGCATTATTTTCAGCAACTATGCCTGCGCCGATTCGTCGTATTACCAAACGTTTTATGCATAATCCACAAGAAGTGCAAATTAAATCTACTAATCAAACGGCACCAGATATCGATCAAAGCTATTGGTTAGTGAGAGGTGTACGTAAAAATGAAGCATTAATCCGCTTTTTGGAAGCAGAAGATTTCGATGCGGCAATTATTTTTGTGCGTACCAAATCAGCAACGCTAGAAGTCGCTGATATTTTAGAACAACACGGTTATAGTAGCGCGGCATTAAACGGCGATATGACGCAACAATTACGTGAACAAACACTCGATCGTTTACGTAATGGTCGTTTGGATATTTTGATTGCTACTGATGTAGCTGCACGTGGTTTGGATGTTGAGCGAATCAGTTTAGTGATTAACTATGATATCACCTTAGATTCAGAGTCATATGTTCATCGTATCGGTCGTACTGGTCGTGCAGGACGAGCTGGGCGAGCAATATTGTTTGTAGATAGTCGTGAACGTCGTTTATTACGTAATATTGAACAGACCATTAAAAAACCTGTACCAGAAGTATCATTACCAAATAAAGAACTTTTGGAACAGCGTCGTTTAGCTAAGTTTTCGCAACGTGTTGCACAGCAGATTGAAGCAAAGGATTTGGATAATTACCGTGAACTTTTACCGAAACTATTACAAAGTGATGACACCGATATGGAAACCCTCGCTGCAGCATTATTAAAGCTAGCGCAAGGTGAACGTCCGCTTATTTTACCACCTGATCCAGAATTTAAACCATCTCGTGCTGATCGTGAGCGTCCAGATCGCCGTTTGAAAGGGGATAAACGTGAATCACCGAAACGACGTGAGCGTCGTGATGTTGGAGAAATGGATCTTTATCGTATTGAAGTGGGTAAAGAAAACGGTGTGGATGTTCGTAATATTGTTGGGGCTATTGCCAATGAAGGTGATATTAGTAGCCGTTATATTGGTAATATCAAACTGTATGAAAAATATTCAACAGTGGAATTACCGAAAGATATGCCAAAGGATTTATTGCGTCATTTTGAAACAGTACGTGTTATGAATATTCCAATGAATATGCGTTTAGTTGATAATCGTAATGATGCTAAAAAAGGTAATCGTCGCGGTGTACGTAAATCGGATAGCCCATTTGATGATATGCCAAAGCGTCGTGGTAGACCGAGTTCAAAAAGTAATGATAGTGAAGGAGCAGTGAAACGTCGCGCCGGACGTAAATCTAACTAGTCACAAAATCATTTTACTAGCGAAAAAACCCGAATCAATAGGATTCGGGTTGTTATAATAATAAAATTTAATTACTTATAACAAACGTTTAATGATTCGGTCGATCTGAATACGACCTAAACGATTGATGAGTTTCTGTACTTGTATAGGATAGAATTGACTAGCTTGAATTTGTTGGAAATGGTTCACTAACAATGTTTTAACACGTATCTGTTGCAATTCTTGTCTAAATTGACTATATAATTGCTGTTTTGGATCATGGACTAAGATACCATTTTCTAAATCCAGTCGCCAAGCGCGCGGATTGATATTGTTTCCGGTAATAAGTACCCATTCATCGTCAACCCAAATTCCTTTTAAATGGTAACTATTATCTTCATCTTTCCATAATCTGATAATTAATTGTTCTTTATCTATATATGGCTGTAATCGTTCAATAAATTGACGTAAATTAACTTCGTATAGATAAGGTAATCCACCGATAATATTAAATGGTTGATCTTCTGGAATATAAAAGTCATTAGCGGTTTTATCACCGACGATAATTTCAACCTTTTTACCTTTTCTCAATTGACGAATAATATCTTTTATAATTATCTGAGGAAGATTAAAGTATGGTGTACAAAATACGATTTTTTCATTTGCACTCAAAATTAGATGGTGGATGACTTGATTCAGCTGATTACTTTTTCCCAAACCAACTATCGGCGTAACACTTAATGAACTGTTAAGGCTGTCACCTTTAAATTGATAATTTGCTTGTGCTAAATGATGACGGAAAACTTTAATTGCTGATTTTAATTGTTTACGCGTCTTAAGATTATCACTGTCTAGCCGTTGGACAGCTTCATAAGTTAGAAATTGTTGATCAATGAACGTTACCATACTATCAGCTAAAATTGGATTAGTGATAATGTGATAGCGATCGTAGCGGTACTTATCGAGCTTATGTAAATACACATTATTAATACTAGCCCCCGTATACAGCAGAGTATCATCAATGATACTGCCTTTTAAATGTAAAACGCCTAACACTTCACGACGATTCACTGGTACGCCATATATAGCAACATCAATTTCTGGGTTCTGTTGTTTTAATTGATGATAAAAATGTGCATTGGTATCGGCCATACCTTCACCAATTCGACCACGTTGAGCACGGTGCCAGTCGACAAAAATTTTAACATCTAATTGTGGGTTATTACGTTTAGCCTCGTAGATCGCTTGCAGGATTTCTTGACCTGCTTCATCGCGTTCAAGATAAAGGGCAATAATATAGATACGCTTTTGAGCACACTTAATTGCATTAAGTAATGTTTGTCGGTATTCGTTAGGTGTGGCTAAAATCTGATAATTTTCAGGTTGCTGTTCTAACTTAACTAATTCATTAAGATACTTCTGATGATTATATTTAATAAAAGGTATTCGCATAAGATTATTTATTATTTTTACGCTTAAAATTTTCCATAGGATACCATATTTTATTCAATTGGTATATTTTGGTAGATAACGTATTGAAATAACAGTTAACTTTTCGAAAGATGTCAATAATCCTGAATATTTGAAACCCAATATTTTGCCTGTTTTATCAGATAATCGTTGTAATATACTGCGACCCATTCGAAAAGAAGCACAAAAAAATGTTTTGAGTTAGATCCATCCTTTAAGAAAATCATCCTCTAAAATTTTTTGTGTGACATCGAATCGGTAAAGTTGACCTTGATCGATGATGGCAACATGTTGGGCCAATGCTTTAACTTCATTGATATTATGTGAAATATATAAAATAGGAATTTTCATTTCAATAGCTAAAAATTGAATATAACGAATTAACTCTTTCTTGCGGGGCATATCTAATGCTGATAATGGTTCATCCATTAATAATAGTTGAGGATTAGATAATAATGCACGGCCTATGGCAACGCGTTGTTTTTCTCCACCAGATAACATAGCCGGATATCGATTTAGTAATCGTCGAATGTTTAATACATCAACAATTTCATCTATTCGATGTTCCATTATGGATTTCATTCCGTAACGTAAATTTTTTAGAACGTTGAAATGCGGAAACAGTAATGCATCTTGAAAAACTGTGGCAATATTACGTTGTTGGGCAGTGATATATTGCTTTTGTTCAATATTAACTAATGTTTTACCATTAAGTTGTATTGAACCGCTATCAGGTTTGATCAAACCATTAATTATGTTAAGTAGTGTAGATTTACCAGAACCAGAAACGCCGAGAATCGCCGTAATTCCCTGACATTCCACAGATTGCTTAAAAGACAATGTAAATCCAGATAACTTTTTTTCAATATTAATGTCCAACATGGTTTAACCCGCTAATTTCCGTTTATGCCAACGATTTAGTTGTTCTGAAGCAATCAAAGCTAATAAAGCTAAAATTATTGATATAATACATAATCGCATTGCTGACTGTTCACCATTTGGGACCTGTAATAAGGTGTACATAGCTAAAGGTATTGTGCGTGTTTCACCTGGAATGTTAGATACAAACGTGATTGTGGCACCAAATTCGCCTAAACACCGAGCAAAACCTAATACAATCCCCATTAAAATCCCTGGTAGTGATAAGGGTAAAGTAATGGTGAAAAATACACGCAATTGATTGGCACCTAGTGTACGGGCAACATTTTCTAGACGGATATCAATCGATTCAATAGCTAATCGAATCGAGCGTACCACTAATGGAAATGCAACTACTGCCGAGGCCAGCGCTGCACCTTTCCAATTAAAGCTGATATTGATACCCAAATAATGATATAACCACTGACCGATTACGCCATGTTTTCCCATTGTCACTAATAATAAATACCCCAGTGCAACTGGAGGCAAAACTAATGGCAAGTGAATAATACTATCGAATAATGATTTACCCACGAATCGACAGCGTGCTAATACCCATGCAGTTAAGATTGCCAAAGGTAAACTGAAAACAATAGCTGCACCTGCAATTTTAAGGCTTAGATACAAAGCTTGCCATTCATAATCATTTAGTATCACAGTGTTACAAAGCCATATTTTTGGAAGATATGTTTAGCTGTTTCACTTTGCAAAAACTCGTAAAATTGGCTCGCAACAGGATTAAGTAAAGTGATTGGATATTCAATTGGTTTAAAACTTTCTGTCGGAAATGTGCCTAAAATTTTTACTTTTTGACTGACTTTGGCATCAGTACTGTAGACAATGCCTAAGGCCGCTTCCTGACGTTCAACTAACATTAATGCATCGCGAACATTACTGGCGCGAGCAAACTGTGGTACAAGCTGATCATAGACACCTAAATTGGTTAATGACTCTTTGGCATATATACCAGCAGGAACATGATCCGGATCACCAATAGCTAATTTTTCATTGCTGGGTAATAAAGCACGCCAATCTGTTTGTTGATTAATGGTCACTGGAGTATGGTAATCTGTAATTGGCGCAATTAACACTAGATCATTTTTCAACAACGTTTGTTTAAATTCTACAACTTGATGGTCAATCAAATAATCCATCCATTTCTGGTCAGCAGAAATAAATATATCCGCAGGAGCACCTTGTTCAATTTGTCGTGCTAATACAGAAGATGATGCAAAAGAAAACACAATATCCATTTCTCTATTTTGGGCTTGGTAAGTTTGACCAATTTCTTGCATCGCGTCGGTTAATGAAGCTGCAGCGAAAACAGTAATTTTTTGTGATGCGTTTGCTGTCAGATTAATAAAGAATGTCGTAACCACAATAAATGTAGCGAATAATTTTTTCATATCCGTTCCTAAAATAAAAAAACTGTTAAAGTAAGCAGTGAATAAAATAATAAATATAGGTTATGATTTAATAAAAACTATTTATGTTTGCGTATTTATCTGTTGGCAAATATTAATAATATCCCGCAACGAAAAAAGCAGCTTTTGAGCTGCTATTTTTATGTTATTGGCCTAAACGATAATTAGGTGGTTCTTTAGTTATTGACACATCATGAACATGACTTTCTTTAATGCCGGCACCAGTTATACGGGTAAATTGTGATTTAGTACGTAATTCTTCAATTGTCCCACATCCAGTTAAGCCCATGCAAGAGCGTAATCCCCCCATTTGTTGGTGGATGATCTCTTTTAAAGGACCTTTATAAGCGATACGACCTTCAATTCCTTCTGGTACTAATTTATCTGCAGCGTTATCGCTTTGAAAATAACGATCGGATGAGCCTTTAGCCATTGCGCCTAAAGAACCCATACCACGATATGCTTTATATGCACGTCCTTGATATAATTCGATTTCACCTGGTGCTTCTTCCGTTCCTGCAAACATAGAACCTACCATGACACAGCTAGCGCCGGCCGCGATAGCTTTAGCAATATCACCAGAATAACGAATTCCGCCGTCAGCAATTACCGGAATATTGTAAGGTTTAGCAGCTTCTACGGCATCCATAATCGCGGTAATTTGTGGTACACCCACTCCAGTTACAATTCGGGTAGTACAAATTGACCCCGGCCCTATACCAACTTTAACAGCACTCACGCCTGCTTTAATCAATGCTAATGCCCCTTCGGCGGTTGCGACATTACCACCAATAATGGGAAGATCAGGATAAGCATCCCGAGCTGCTCTAATTCGCTGTAATACGCCTTCAGAATGCCCATGAGATGAATCGATAAGTAAAACATCTACTCCAGCTTCCACTAATGCAGCTATACGCTCTTCATTACCAGGCGCAGCACCAACAGCGGCACCGACTCGTAAGCGACCTTTTTCATCTTTACAAGCATTGGGTTTCGCTTCTGCTTTCTGGAAATCTCGAACCGTAATCATGCCTTTCAAATGAAATTCATTATCGACAACTAATGCTTTCTCAACACGCCGTTCGTGCATGCGTTGTAATACAATATCCCGTGATTCATTTTCTTGCACTGTAACTAAACGTTCTTTAGGTGTCATAACGGCGGTAACTGGTTGGGTTAAATCTGTGGCAAAGCGGACATCTCTTGCAGTAATAATACCAACCAGATCGTTATGCTGAGTAACTACAGGAAAACCAGCAAATCCATAATCTTTGGCCAGTTTAATTACATCATTAATTGTTGCAGTTGGCAAAACTGTAATTGGATCTTGTACGATACCACTTTCATGCTTTTTTACCCGTTTTACATGCTCGGCTTGTAATTCTATTGGCATGTTTTTATGGATAAATCCAATACCACCTTCTTGCGCTAAAGCGATGGCTAGTGAAGCTTCAGTTACGGTATCCATGGCAGCTGAAATCATAGGTAGATTCAACCGAATCGTCGAGGTTAATTGCGTACTGATATTGGCAGTATTAGGTAAAACAGTCGAATGGGCTGGTACTAACAAAACATCATCAAATGTGAGGGACTCTTTTATTATGCGAGACATAGCAATATTCACCATTAGTAGAAGGAACGTTGTTTATAAATATTGCCAAAGAATTTTACATTTTATTAAAACGAAAAGCCAGCAAATATTTAATATCGACTTCTAATTTTAAGAAATAGGATGTAAGGTGACAATCGCCCATTCCAAGCATTATCGGTGAATTGGGCTTTATATCTTAAGGTTTAATTTCAGTCAATGTTTGATTACGCAAGAGTAAAATACGATCAAATAATGCATGTTCATTTAGACGATGTGTGACCATAATGAGGGTTTTACCGGCATAGTTATTGGCAATAATGGCTAATATTTGTTGTTCAGTTAGACTATCTAGACTTTCGGTTGGTTCATCCATTAAAATTAATGGCGATTCATGTAATAATGCGCGCGCAATTCCAATACGGCGGCGTTCACCCCCCGAGAGTGTTCTGCCATCTTCACCTATCCATAAATCTAAGCCATGTTCTGCAGTCAACAATTTACCTAATTCTACTTTTTTTAAAACTGCTATTAATTGTTCATCGTTAGCATTTGGATTGCCAATTAATAGGTTATTACGTAATGTATCATTAAAAATATGAATAACCTGAGGAATAACTGCCATCATGTTCCGTAAGGAGTATTCATCAAAGTGAGTAATATCTATATTATTTATGGTAATGCTACCCTTATTAGGCTGCCAGCTGCGAGTGATTAAATTGAGGAAAGTCGATTTACCACATCCAGTCTGCCCAATGAGAGCAACATGCTCACCACTATGAATACGAATATTAATATCATTAAACACTGATAACGGTTGATTTGGATAACTAAACGTTACCTCATTAAATATAATTGTACATTTGTCATCAGTAAACGTTTGATTTATATTTCCATAGGTAATACTTGGTTGCTGAGCTAGTAGATGATTCATTCGTTTAGCTGAAGCAAAGACTTGTCCAAGAAACAAAAAAGCATTAGGAATCGGGGCTAAAATTTCTGTAGAAGAGAGTCCAATAAAAATTAATAATGCGATAACAGGCGGATCATAATTAGCAATGCCATTGGACACTAATCCTATAATAAGTAATGTCATTATGCCGACAATTAAAATAATTACTGCACTTGCAAGACTTAATAAATTGGATTGTTTTTTTTGTAATGTTAACCATTGTGATTCAGTGTCCGTTAATTGCTGACGAAAAGCCTGTTTGGCATTAAATAAGGTGAGTTCAGCTTGACCTTGTAAATAACTAACAAGCAATTGACGATATTGGCTTTTAAATTGTGCAATGTTTTCACCTAAACGTTTACCAGCATAATAAAAAAGCAGCGGCATGGTCAGAATTGTAGCCAATAAAAATAATGTGATTATTAATGCCACAGTGTGATCAAAATAATTCACTGCACAATAGATAAATAGCGTAATACTTAAGCTTCCAAGAATTGGCGCAAATAGTCGTAAATAAAGATGGTCTAAATGATCAATATCAGCAATAAAAGCATTAAGTAAATCTGCTTTTTGAAAATGTTGCATTTGATCTGCGCTCAGTGGCAACAAATGTTTAAATGCTTTAGTTCGTAAATAAGCTAAAATTCTAAATGTTGTATCGTGATTAATTAAACGGTCAAAATAGCGAGCAACCGTTCTAAGAATCGCAGCACCCCGTACACCAGCGGCTGGTAACATATAATTAAATGTATATAATCCAGCAACACCAACAAAAGCAGTTGCTGATAAAAACCAGCCGGATAATGATAATAAAAAAATACTGGCACTCAATGCAGTTATTACCATGATCATGCCAAGTAGGATACGTTGCCAGTAATAGCGATAAAGCTTAATATATGGGGAAACTAATTTTAACATAACATTGAGTCAGGTTTATTAATATACAGTTGTTGGTTGTGTAAACGCCAAATTTGTGAAAACTGCATCGCTTGGTTAAGATGATGAGTAACCATGATAATTTGGCATTGTTGATAACTTTGCGCTAATATCGTTTCTATTTCAAGTGCTGTTTGTTTGTCAAGGCTAGCCGTTGGCTCATCAAGCAGCATTAATTGGCATGGTTTTAGTAGTGCTCTAGCAATAGCGATACGTTGTGCTTGACCAACAGAAATTTTCACCGCATCTTCACCAATTTCTGTATCAAGGCCGTCTGGTAATTGAGCGATTAATTCTGTAAGTTGCGCTTGTTCGATGACATCAGCAATATCTTGTGATGTGGCAAGCGGGTCGGCCAAAAGAAGGTTTTGGCGAATCGTTCCATTTATTAGATAAGGATTTTGTCCTAACCAACTTAGTTGGCTCCGCCATGATTTAATATCAATCGTCTGGAACTCAATACCATTGATCATGAGTGAACCCCGATAAGGTAAAAATCCTAATAATAGATTGAGTATCGAACTTTTACCTTCACCACTTATACCGGTTAATGCAATTCGAAAAGGGGGAGTTAATGTAAAGTTTAGCGGACCAATAATGGGTTGATTATCAGCCGACAAAATCACTAAATCTTTGCCTACAATTGTTTCAATATTTTGATCAAAATTGACCGTTTTCACTGATGTTGATTCATTAACATGAGTCGGTTGAATGATAAATTTTTCAATATTATCCGCAGCAGCAATAGCTTGTGCTTTTGCGTGATAATAGGTTCCTAAATCACGCAAAGGTTGGAAAAACTCGGGTGCTAAAATTAAAGCGAAAAATCCAGCAAATAGTGTTACTCCACTATCGTAAGCACCAAAATCAAATTCACCTAAATAAGAAAACCCAAAATAGACAGCCACAATAGCAATAGAAATTGAAGTAAAAAACTCTAATACCGCAGACGATAAAAAAGCCATTTTTAGCACATTCATTGTTCTAATACGAAATCGTTCCGCAGCGTTAGCAATTTGTTCAGTTTGATTGCAACCTTGGTTAAATAAACGTATCGTCGTTAACCCTTTTAACCGATCTAAAAAATGTCCGCTTAAGTAGGTTAATGCTTTAAAGTTTCTTCGATTGACATCGGCAGCACCCATACCGACTAATATCATAAATATTGGGATAAGTGGTGCGGTAGCCATCAAAATTAATGCAGCAGTCCAATTAAACGGTAAAATGACAGCAACGATTATTATTGGAATCATCATCGATAGCTGCATTTGTGGTAAATAGCGGGCATAGAAGTCATGAAGATCTTCTATTTGTTCAATTAATAAAGTACTTAGCCCACCACCAGTGTGATGATAAATTGCTACAGGGCCTTCTTTTTCAATTTTAGTAATTAATTGTTGACGAATAGAATGACGTATTGCAGCACCCAATGAAAAATTGATTTTTTCACGAGCATAAGTAATTAAACTGCGAATTCCAAACAACGCCAGTAGGGCAGTGAAATAGACAGTGATTGATTTAAAATTACCACCTAAAATAATCAAATCTTGTAATATGTTAGCTAACAATGCCGCTTGCATAATAATGCAAATGGCTGTAGCTAAACCGGTCAAAACAGAACAAAGTAATGCCACTTTATGTTGTTTTGCTTGCTGCTTTAACCATTTTAGTAGATAAGTTTGACGGGTTTTATCTAATACAGACATGTTAATTCTTTTATTTTAAATTATCCAAATAATGTTCGGCATCTAACGCTGCCATACATCCTGTACCAGCTGATGTAATTGCCTGACGATAATTATGATCCATTACATCTCCTGCGGCAAAGATACCTTCAATACTGGTTTGGGTTGCATTACCTTGTAAACCTGATTTAACCTTAATATAACCATTATCTAACACCAGCTGGTTGCCAAAAATGGAGGTATTAGGTTTATGACCAATAGCAATAAATACACCTAATACGCTGATTTGTTCAGTTTGGGTTTCATCCAAAGTATTACGAATACGTAGACTGTTAACGCCCATTACATCACCAACAATTTCGTCAACGACTCGATGAGTATGTAAAATGATTTTACCTTCAACAACTTTTTCATTAAGACGCTTAAGCAATATTTTTTCCGCACGAAATTGATCTCGACGATGAATTAAATGAACTTCGCTGGCAATATTGGCTAAATATAGCGCTTCTTCGACCGCTGTATTTCCACCACCAACAACAGCTACTGCTTGGTTGCGATAAAAAAAGCCATCACACGTAGCGCAGGCTGAAACTCCTTTACCTTTGAATCGCTCTTCAGACGGTAATCCCAAATATTGTGCACTGGCACCGGTAGCAATAATTAAAGCATCGCAACTATATTCTGTTTCACCGCTATATAATTTAAAAGGACGAGAAGAAAAATCAACCCGTTCGATTTGATCAAAAATAATTTCGGTATCAAAACGTTCGGCATGTTCTCGCATTTGCGACATTAATTCAGGACCGGTTAAATTAATCGTGGCGGCTGGCCAATTTTCAATTTCGGTCGTGGTGGTTAATTGACCGCCTTCTTGTATTCCCGTGATTAATACCGGTTGTAAATTTGCTCTTGCAGCATAAATAGCAGCTGTATAACCAGCGGGACCAGAACCAAGGATTAGTAAGCGACAATGTTTATTATTCATTATAAACTCCGAACATTGTTATTTTAGTATTTATGATAGCGAATAAGTCTATCACTAACGGTTAGTTTAAGGTATGAAAAAAAGTTGATTTTTTATTGATGTTAATTATTGTTTTAATAGGTTTGATAGCAATTTTTAATGTGATTAGCGAATAAAAGGAATTTATCATGTTATTTTTGTTTTAAGTTACTTTATAGCCAAGGTAGGCATTTCTGAATTATTAGTGCCTTTTTTACTAAATTAAATAAAAATAACATATTGATATTTATAAAGATATTTTTAAAATAAATTTAATAAGTTATAAAGCTCCAGTTCTCACCACTGGTAGCGCAAAGTCAGAGTCCAAGGGGTTGCGTTTAAAAACTTTTGGGTCGCCTGAGCATCAATAGGTATTTATCATGTTGTGGCTTGAAAGGCGAGACAAATAACTAGACGACTTAAAGAGCAACTTGCATGCAGTCGTTTACAATAATGGTGAATTATGAAAATAAGACACGGTTTTCTTAAACTATGGTGATTGTTTCAAGCATTAATGGCATAAGTGCTATATTCAATATTTTGCTCATGCGCGAATTAAGGGGTTCAAGCAAGTGCCTCAACAAGCCTCGCTGGTGCCAGCGATAAAGTGGTCACTGTGTGATTTTCTTCGTTCAGCAGCCCTTAAGTGCGGGAAGCTAAATAGCATTATGTAAATAATGGAATAATTAAAAATAAGTCATAAAGCTACCCCAATCTCAATCCTGCGCAGAGAAAACCGGAAGCAGAGATGAATAATAAAATAATTTAGAGAGCAATTCAATCAGGCTATTTTACTCGCTACCACAATATAATTTACATCCACATTTTGACTCAGTGTAAACTGATTTTTTAGTAAATGATATTCGATGCCAATAATATCACTTATTTGTAAATTAGCCTGTTCAATTAGTCGCATTAATTCGGAAGGACGGATGAAACGGTTAAAATCATGAGTGTCTTTTGGGAGTATCCGGGTAATATATTCTGCACCATAGATTAGTAGTAATTTTGCTTTCTGATTGCGATTGATAGTCGATAAAAATAACCTTCCATTGGGTTTTAATAGTTTGGCACAAGCGGTAATAATCGATTGTGGATCGGGAACGTGTTCCAATAACTCCATGCAGGTTATTATATCAAACTGCTTATCAGTATTATTCGTATAATCTTCAATAGAACTCTTTATATATTCAATGACTAAGCCATTTTGTTGAGCATGATGCTGTGCTACCTCCAATGAGGCTTGTGCCATATCTAATCCGATGACTTGTGCTCCAAGCTTGGCTAAACTTTCCGACAAAATTCCACCACCACAGCCAACATCTAATACTAATTTATTAGAGATATCGCCACATTGTGTTTGAATATAATTCAAGCGTAATGGATTAATAATATGCAGTGGTTTACATTTTCCATTGGGGTCCCACCATTCTTGTGCCATTTGAGCAAATTTATGAATTTCTTTTAAATCAATATTTTGTGGCATAACTAATCTTACCTATTTTTTGTATTGCTAAAATTATTCGTGATAATAAAGACTTTGTCAGGATTTATTGGCGAACAATATTGATAAATGATTGTACTATTTGTGCGGTTAAACCCCAAATAGTATAGTGTTGATAATGATAAAAATATACCTCATGCTGAGAGTGTTGCTGCCATTTTTTAGAACGATATGGTACTAAATCAAAAGGAAAATCATCAGATGGTTTAAAAGCGATTTTCATATGCGATTTAGTAGGTGGATTGGCAATAAACCAATCGATAGGTACACTAAAAACTTCAGCGACCTCAGCATGATTTAATTTCATATTTAGATTGCTTAAGTAACCGATAATCGGGTAAATTTTTAACCCCATTTTTGATAAAAATGGGGTTAGCTGACCTAAAATTTTAATTGAAGTCGCTTCAATACCCAATTCTTCATGTGTTTCTCGCAATGCAGTTTGTATCGGACTTGAATCAATTTCTTCCATATGACCGCCAGGAAAACAAATATCATTGGGTTGCCATTTTAAGTGAGGTGAACGAACTTGGAATAATAAATGCAATTGATTGGTTTCATCTTGAAAAATAGGAATGAGAACCGCTGCTTTTTCTGCGATATTTCGTTTTTTTAATTGAGATAGTAGTTTATTTTCGATATAATCTATTGATATCATTATTTTTTATCTTGGTTCTTTAAGTGATTTTAGGATATATAATCTGAAATTCACTATTGGTAAATTTCATCTCTTTACGTTGCCAGAATATCATGTTAGATTGCAACGTCATTAAAAAAACGTGATCTATATCAACTTTTGAACTACAACAATAATTATGCAGGAATATGTTGCTCAAGTCAGACACACTCTAGCTGAGCTTGCTCTTGTAAAGCAAAAGCGAGCGCTTGATGCTATGCCTACAGCTTTCCAGCAAGTATTTTTATTGTTACCGACTCTAATCCATTTTCATCACCCGGCATTGCCCGGTTATTTACCCGATAACGTTCCTTGTGGCATCAGTTTTTACCAACCTGATATAGATATTTTATCACAACTCAAAGCACAATTTGTATTTGAATTACCAGAATATCTTGATCATGAAAGTAAAATTTCAGCACTTTACTCGATGGGGAGTACCAGTTCATTAGGGCAATCGGTGGATTCAGATTTAGATATATGGGTTTGCATTGAACAGAATTTATCTTCCAAAGAACGGGAATTATTACAGCAAAAATGTACCTTGATTGAACAGTGGGCGATGTCATTAGGTGTTCAATTAACCTTATTTATTGTTAATGTTGATCGATTTCGTGAAAAACATCATGAATGTTTAATGGGTGAAAACTGTGGTTCGGCTCAGCATATGCTGTTATTAGAGGAATTTTATCGCAGTGCCAATCATTTAGCTGGAAAATTATTGCTATGGTTTGTGATTCCTGATGATCTCATTATTAATGGTCAGCAATATGCCTCTTACGATGATTGTGTTTTGGCTTTAGTTTTAATTGGAGCAATTAAACGTGATGAATGGATCGACTTTGGTTCCTTAATTGACTTATCAGCGGAAGAGTATTTTGGTGCTAGTTTGTGGCAACTTTATAAAAGCGTTGATTCACCATTCAAAGCAGTTTTAAAAACTTTGCTCTTGGAAGCTTATTCATGGAAATACCCTGATAATAAGATGATAGCTTATCAGGTAAAACAGGCAATTCAGCAAAATAAAATTCAACATTATTATCTTGATTCTTATTATATGATGTTAGAGCGGGTGACAGAATATCTCAATGCAATGGGCGATAATCAACGACTTCACTTAGTCAGAAGCTGTTTATATCTGAAAGTAAATGAAAAATTATCTGTTCACTCATCACAAACTTCTTGGCGCAGAATATTACTAAATGAGTTGATTGTTAAATGGGGATGGTCTAAGCAAGAGCTAGAAAATTTAGATAGTTGCGATACATGGGAAATTGAGCAAGCTAGACAAGTTCACGACGTTATCTTACAAACTATGATGACGGGATATCGACATTTACTTAGTTTTGGTCGTCGGAATAATGTTGAATCGTTGATAAGTCCAAAAGATTTGGCAATTTTAACACGTAAACTTTATGCTGCTTATGAAGTATTACCTGGCAAAGTAACCATTATCAATTCTAATATTTCTAGTGATTTGTCTGAACCCTATTTAACGTTTATCCATGTTAAAAATGATCGGGTTAATCGTCCAGGTTGGTACGTCTATAAGCATAAGCCAACGCTAGATTCGATCGTTGGTCATCAGTATTTAGAATATAGTCATTCATTAGTTAAATTAGTCGCATGGTGTTATTTTAATCGCTTAATTTCTGATACTACTCAGTTTTACTATCGTGATGGCGATAATCATGACCCTGAAAAATTAAATCAATTAGTCGCCGATTTACAATCTTATTTTTGTATAGATATTCCAAGTGCTAATGAAGATGATTTATATGGCCCATGTGAAATCAGACATTTAGCGATTATTGTAAATTTAAAAGAAGACCTCAATGGTGATGCGCCTTTGATTAATACCAAAGATGTATTATCCCAAGCTGATATTTTTAATTACGGTGAGGAAGAGTACAGTTTAATCCAATCAATCAATTTACTCTATCGAAATTCATGGAATGAAATTCGTGTACTACATTTTTCAGGGGCATTATGTGTTTTAGATGCGATTAAAACGTTGCTCAACCGTATGCACAAAGATGCCGATTCGCCACATGCCATTAAAATATTCTGTTATAGTCAATATTTACCGAATGAAATTACAACCCAAATGCAACAGCTTATTGATCGTTGTATTGATCTCCGCTTAACCACAACACAAAATAATTTAGAACATTTTATGCCACTACGTATTAATGGTTCATCATGGTATCTATTTTTTGAGCGTTTTGGCGTATCAGTACATCAATTTGATAACTCGATCGATTTTTATGGTGCGGTTTCAAACAGTAAAATACAAGGACGTGCGTTAAATATCCAAGATGAATCAAATGAATTACCAAGTGAGATTGATAGTGTGGCATGTGAAGGGATTATTCAGTTCTTTTTTGAAGATACCGATGCTGGATTTGATCTTTATATATTAAATGAAAACAATCAAATTGAAATTTACCATAACTGTAATAGTAGTAAACAAAATATGGTGAAAGATGTGAATAGTTTTTATGCATTGTCTGATGATCGATTTACATTTGCTGCCAGTTCTTCAGTAAATTTTAATTTGCCACAATTTTATCAAATTCTCCATGAGGATGATGGATCGCGTAAAATTGTTCATTTCGATGAAATCACGTGATTTTATCGCAGCAAAATACTAAATTAACTTGCTTTTCTTTTTATAGTAAAATGTCATTTTATATCTTCTTTTTTGATCAAATTTTTAAAAATAATCTGTTAACTTTTAATGGTAGTATATTAAAGTAAATTTTATTAAAATGTTCGGAACTTTTTTTAACTTTTATAATCTAACTTTTATATGCGCATTTTGGCCATAGAGTAGATTAAGCAACGTAAATGAGGAATGGCCTTAAATGGGAGAGCAAGTAACCGATCAAGTTCTTGTTGAGCGTGTACTTGGAGGTAATAAAAATGCCTTTAATCTTTTGGTATTGCGTTATCAAAGTCGATTAGCTCATTTAGTTTCTCGTTTTGTGTTACCATCTGAGGTGGCCGATGTTGTTCAAGAAACATTTATAAAAGCTTATCGTTCTTTAAGTTCTTTTAAAGGTGAAAGTGTTTTTTATACTTGGCTTTATCGAATAGCGGTAAATACAGCAAAAAATTATCTAGTCGCGCAAGGTAGACGTCCTCCCGCATCGGATATCGATGCGTTAGAGGCTGAAACCTACGATGGTGCTGATTTATTACATAACATTGATAACCCAGAAAGTTTGATGTTATCAAATGAAATAAAGCAAGTGATTTTTCAAACAATTGATGCTTTACCAGAAGATTTAAAAATAGCGATTACTTTACGTGAAATTGACGGTTTGAGCTATGAAGAAATTGCTGACATTATGTCGACTCCGGTTGGAACAGTTCGCTCGCGTATTTTTAGGGCTCGTGAAGTAATAGATGAGAAGTTAAAACCATTATTAGATTAATTTACCGAATATTATAAAGGTATAAATATGTTAAAAGTCCAACAAGAACAACTTTCTTCATTAATGGATGGAGAGCAATATGATCAAGATACTATTGATAGTATCTTAAAGGATGATGAGCTTAAACAATATTGGCGTCGTTATCATGTTGCTCGTGATATTATGCAAGGAAGATTGGATGCAGATTATTTAACATTCGATATTTCTGATAAAGTTGCTCAGCTTATTGAATTAGAAGATCTTCCTGAACAACCAACAGTTGTCGAGCAAACAACTTTGCCAACGTTATCAAAGTTGATTTGGCTTAAGACGAAAGATGTTTTAGCTAAATTGAGCCAAGTTGGTTTAGCTGCCTGTGTGACTTTAGGCGTTATCGGTATTGTACAGTATCAATCAGGTGCTTCTAAGGCGAATGATATACCGGTTCTTAATACAGTGCCAATCGGAGTTAATTTAGCACCAGTTGGTGGTGTAGGTAATGTTAATAACTATGAGCAGCCATTAGATACGATGTCTAACCAACAGTACAATAAAATTCGTATGTTGGTGCAAGATTATGAATTACAAAGACGTTTAAACGTACAGTAGATAACATGTTGGTTATGGTAATAAATGAATGATACAAACTCATTTTTTTAGTGATTTTAATAATACGAGTAGATTATCTTTACGGCAATATTTTAATCGAGTTAAAATTTTGGGTTTTTTCTTTTTTTTGTCATGTTTTATATCATTTCTTTGCTATGCAGATAATTCTAATCTTGCTTTTTCCGAGACCATAAATTCTTCTGTAGAAACATCATCACCTTTGCTAATTGATCGCTCGGCTGTTAAGTTGTTAAATAAAATGAAAGCGTCAGTGTTGGATAATGATTATAAGCTTTATTTTATTGTTCAAGATGAAGATGAATACCCCAATTCATATCAATATACCTATGTTGGATCGAAAATAAATAAAAAAGGTGCTCTATTATCCTTAGAAGGATCTGCCAAAGAAATTATTTTAAATGATAACATTGTCAGCTACTTTCTTATCGATAGCGCCTCATTTTCAATCGCAGCAAATCGCATTATCGAAGTTTTTCCTGATGTGATTTACAGTGATTTCGATTCATTAATTCCCAATTACGATTTTATTAATTTAGGTAAAGGGCGTGTGGCTAATCGTAGTTGCCAACTTATTCGTATTATTTCTAAAGATAAAGATCGTTATAGTTATGTGATTTGGATTGATGATGAAAACTTCTTACCATTACGTATTGATTTATTAGATTTAAATTCCAAAATAATTAATCAAAAAAAGGTTTTGGTGGTTGATTTTGATTTTAATAAACAAAAATTTGAAGATTATATTGCAGATCGTGTTTATCCAATTTTATATCCGATAGACAAGGAAGATAGCGATCGTAAAGATTGGCAAGTGACATGGTTGCCTAAAGGTTTTAAACGAATCGATACTTACAACATTAATTTTCAAGAATCCAACATTGATACACAGCATTTTACGGATGGTATTTTTTCATTTACTATCAATGTTTCGAAACGAACCCAATATGATAAAGTCAATTTATCTATACAGGGCGATCGTTCTATTTATTCATATAATCAAGGTAATCTAAATATTATCATTATTGGCAATTTACCGGCTGAAACAATCAAACAAATTGCTTATCATTTAAAATTTAAATAGCAAAGACCCCTTAATGGCGTTTTACTGAATCTATTTTAGCAAAATAAAGTTTATAAAGCCGATGATATTTTGCTGAAAAAAGATAAAAACCGAGCTTGATACTATGATTTAGCATGATAAATGTGTAGAATGCTGGATTTAATTATCATTACCTAATTGATGATTATCTTATTAGATTAAAAGATTTATGTTAGTAGCATCAAGATTATTTACAATTATATTATTTTGTTTTTATTGATAAATCTAAGTAATAAATGGAATTTGTAATCAAATAAGATAATACAGTCATTAACATTAATTAGTAGATTAACTGAATTATAGATATGAATAAAAATATCCGAAATTTCTCAATTATTGCCCATATTGATCATGGTAAATCCACTTTATCAGATCGAATTATCCAAATATGTGGAGGATTATCTGATCGTGAAATGGCTGCTCAAGTCCTTGATTCAATGGATCTAGAACGAGAGCGTGGTATCACGATTAAAGCGCAAAGCGTAACACTCGATTATCACGCAAAAGATGGTCAAACCTATCAATTAAATTTTATTGATACACCTGGGCATGTTGATTTCTCATATGAAGTATCTCGCTCTTTAGCAGCATGTGAAGGTGCATTATTAGTTGTTGATGCCGGGCAAGGTGTTGAAGCACAAACATTGGCAAATTGTTATACGGCGATTGATATGGATCTACAGGTCGTACCCGTATTAAATAAAATCGATTTACCCGCTGCAGAGCCTGAACGGGTGGCACAAGAAATTGAAGATATAGTAGGTATCGATGCCACGGATGCGGTACGTTGTTCAGCAAAAACAGGTGTTGGTGTAGTTGATGTTTTAGAACGATTGGTTAATGAAATTCCACCTCCAGCTGGTGACAGTCAAGCACCTTTACAAGCACTGATCATTGATTCATGGTTTGATAACTATTTGGGTGTGGTATCACTAATCCGTATCAAAAATGGTGAATTACGCAAGGGCGATAAAATTAAGGTGATGAGTACTGGTATGACATATAATGTTGACCGGTTAGGTATATTCACACCAAAACAAATTGATAAAGACATATTAGCTTGTGGTGAAGTGGGTTGGTTGGTTTGTGCTATTAAAGATATACACGGTGCCCCTGTTGGCGATACTTTAACCTTAGCACGTGATCCCGCTAACAAACCATTGCCGGGTTTCAAAAAAGTTAAGCCACAAGTTTATGCCGGATTATTTACCACAAGTTCTGATGATTATGAAGCATTTCGTGATGCATTAGGTAAATTGAGCCTAAATGATGCGTCTCTTTTTTATGAGCCAGAAACATCTAGTGCATTAGGTTTTGGTTTCCGCTGTGGTTTTCTTGGTTTA
This sequence comes from Frischella japonica, assembly GCF_014489845.1. Classification (GTDB taxonomy): domain Bacteria; phylum Pseudomonadota; class Gammaproteobacteria; order Enterobacterales; family Orbaceae; genus Frischella; species Frischella japonica. The sequence continues at coordinate 222,250 of NZ_JABURY010000016.1, read as the reverse complement.
TTACATATGGAAATCATTCAGGAACGACTCGAACGTGAATATGATATTGATCTTATAACCACGGCACCAACGGTGGTTTATGAAGTTATCACTACAAGTAATGAGACTATCTATGTTGATAGTCCAGCAAAACTACCAGCTGTTAATAATATTCAAGAGCTACGTGAACCTATTGCGGAATGTAATATTCTGGTACCACAATCCTATTTAGGAAATGTGATTACGCTTTGTGTCGAAAAACGCGGTGTCCAAACCAATATGGTTTATCATGGCAATCAAGTATCGTTGACATATGAAATTCCAATGTCAGAAGTCGTATTAGATTTCTTCGATAAATTAAAATCAACATCGCGGGGGTATGCTTCCTTAGATTATAGTTTCAAATGCTTCCGAACCGCCGATATGGTGCGCTTAGATGTGTTGATTAATGGTGAGCGAGTTGATGCATTAGCATTAATTACTCATCGTGACAATGCCCCATATCGTGGCCGGGAATTAGTTGAAAAAATGAAAGACTTGATTCCACGCCAACAATTTGATATTGCTATCCAAGCGGCTATTGGTAATCATGTTATTGCCCGTTCGACAGTTAAACAATTACGTAAAAACGTATTGGCAAAATGTTACGGCGGTGATGTCAGTCGTAAAAAGAAATTGTTACAAAAACAGAAAGAAGGTAAAAAACGCATGAAACAAGTTGGTAACGTTGAGTTACCTCAAGAAGCATTTTTAGCTATCTTACATGTTGGTAAAGAATAAATTATTTAAGTGAGGTTATTTAATGGCTGGTTTGTTTGCAATTATCTTAACAGTAGCAACATTCATTACAGGTATTTTGTGGTGTTTTGAGCGGTATCGTTGGCAACCAGCTAGACAACGAAAAGTTGAAGCTGTGCGCCAACAGACAGAAGGTAACATTGATGGTAAGGTGTTAGCTGAAGTCGGAAAACCGAATGGTTTTGTTGATTTTTTTGCGCCTTTATTTCCTATTTTATTGTTTGTTTTGGTTGTTCGCTCATTTATTATTGAGCCATTTCAAATTCCATCAGGGTCAATGATGCCAACTTTATTAGTTGGTGATTTTATTGCTGTTGAGAAATATGCTTATGGTCTTAAAGATCCTATCACCAATACTACTCTCATACCAACAGGGCATCCACAACGCGGTGATGTGGCAGTATTTAAATATCCCTTAAACCCAGATCTGGATTATATTAAACGGGTTATTGGTGTGCCAGGTGATAAAATAATTTATAATAACAATACAAAAGAGTTATCGATTTATTCCGCTTGCCAAGCGGAAGAAGAGCAATGCAATAGTCAAAATTTTAAGTCGGTAAATATCAATTATACACCGGTTAAGACTAGCGAGTGGCATCTGGTGTTTAATCAAAGCAATGTTAACTTTTATACAGATGAAGAATTTAATCATTTAAAAAATAAAACTGATAATTTCGATTTAAATCAGCGCCAAGAAACATTAGGCGATATCACGCATGATATTTTGATTATGCCAATTAAGTTTAATCAACCACAAAAGTTTTATCGGCAAGTTAATCAAAAAATGGGGGAATGGGTAGTACCAGAAGGTTATTACTTTATGATGGGTGATAACCGTGATAATAGTGATGATAGCCGTTTTTGGGGATTTGTTCCAGAGGCCAATTTTGTTGGACGCGCTAGTGCAATATGGTTGAGTTTAGACAAACAACCTAATGAATTTCCTAGCGGTGTGAGATTTAGTCGGATTGGTGGAATCAAATAATTGTCATCACTCACCATTATAGATGATGAGTGATAATATGTGGTTAATAATGATATAAAGATAGAGGGATTATTATATCGTTTTCCATCAAAATTTGATCACTATTACTGAGGTGAAAATAGGTTAGCAAACTGAAACAAAAAAGTATTGAGTAATATCGTAAATGAAACAAAATAAACATAGTCTAATTGCATTACAAAAACTGATCGGCTATACATTTAATAATATTGATTTATTAAATCACGCTCTGACTCATCGCAGTGCTAATAAAATTCATAATGAACGTTTAGAGTATCTGGGGGATTCGATTTTAAGTTTTGTTATTGCTGAAGCGCTTTTTAATCGTTTTCCTAACGTCGATGAAGGTGATTTAAGCCAAATGCGTTCATCATTAGTATGTGGTGAAATGTTAGCTATTATTGGTCAAAATTTTAGTATCGGTGAGTATATGATTTTAGGTCAGGGAGAATTGAAAAGTGGTGGTCATCGCCGTGAATCGATTATTTCTGATGCGTTAGAAGCAATTATAGGTGCTATTTATTTAGATAGTAATATACAAACCGTGAAGCAACTGATTCTATTATGGTATCAAACCAGATTAAATGAGATTCAACCTGGAATTAAACAAAAAGATCCTAAAACCCGTTTACAAGAATATTTGCAAGGTCTTCGTTTGGCAAGACCAGTTTATCTCATTATTGAAGTTATTGGCGATGATCATGAACAAGAATTTGTTGTGCAATGTAAGTTAGACGGTGACAATAATCGATATTTAGGACGCGGCGTAAGTCGCCGTAAAGCGGAACAAGCCGCTGCACAAATGGCAATAGAAAAATTAGGTATTAAATGACAAATCAACAACATAATCGACAACATTCAGATTCCTTACAGCATTGTGGTTTTATTGCCATTGTTGGGCGCCCTAATGTTGGCAAATCAACATTATTAAATCAAATATTAGGTCAAAAAATCTCAATTACTTCTCGTAAAGCCCAAACTACTCGTCATCGTATTATGGGGATTGACACACAAGGCAATGATCAGGCTATTTATATCGATACGCCGGGTTTACATATTGAAGAAAAACGGGCAATTAATCGGTTGATGAATCGTGCAGCAAGTAGTTCTATAGGGGATGTTGAGTTAATCTTGTTTGTTGTTGAAGGTACCCATTGGAATGAAGATGATGAAATGGTACTCAATAAACTGAAAAGTGTAAAATGTCCGGTATTATTGGTTATTAATAAAATTGATAATGTTACCGATAAGACCAAACTGTTACCTCATATTCATACCATTAGCCAGAAATTCAATTTCATGGATGTTATTCCTATCAGTGCTGAGAAGGGCGAAGGTGTGGATATTATTAAACAGATTGTGAAACAACATTTACCGGTTGGTGAGCACCATTTTCCTGAAGAATATATTACCGATCGTTCACAACGTTTTATGGCCTCAGAAATTATTCGTGAAAAATTAATGCGTTTTTTAGGTGAAGAATTGCCATATTCGGTGACCGTTGAGATCGAACAGTTCAAAGTTGATGAAAAAACCGGTATGTATCGTATTAATGGTTTGATTCTGGTAGAACGTGATGGTCAGAAGAAAATGGTCATCGGTAATAAAGGTGAAAAAATTAAACAAATCGGTATTGAAGCACGAAAAGATATGCAAGATTTTTTCCAGACCAAAGTGCATTTAGAACTCTGGGTTAAAGTAAAAGCCGGTTGGGCGGATGATGAAAGGGCATTAAGAAGTTTAGGATACATTGATGATCTGTAAGTTAAGATAGAGTTAATCGATTAATTACTCAGTCACTAGAGTTTTTTGACCGAAGATGTCTGGGTAATTAATCATTTGATTATTTAATATGTTAAAATTCTTAACCTCATGACTGATAGCATACACTTACCAATTTCTCTCACTTTAGCGGATTAGATTCTATTTTATAACCAATTGATTTTTAGAATAAATCTGTTTTATATTCATTTGATTATCGATGTTAATAACTAAAATGATCGTTATTACTATTTGATATTGAATAGTTAGTTGATATAAGTTTCAAAATAATCGGATATAAAGAGTGTTGTACTTCTTATTGTTGAATAAGCATTTAGGCGACAATTGCGAATATCTTTTACGCTCTTATTGTATATTGCGTGCATTTTAAAATAATTTATGTATATAATACTTTTCATCTATTTGATAAGTGGAGAACCTATTATGATGCCAAGCTGGCCAAATCTACTGATATTAGTAGCAGTGATTGTATTAATTTTTGGAACTAAAAAATTACGCACCTTAGGTTCAGATTTAGGTGCATCAATTAAGGGCTTCAAAAAGGCAATGGATAATGAAGATGATAATCCAACATCTAATAATGATGCCAATTTTAGTGCGCCATCTTCCACACATGTTGAAAAAAACCATGATAAAAAAGAGTAAACTGTGTTTGATGTAAGTTTTGGCGAATTATTACTAGTATTGATCATTGGGCTTATTGTATTGGGTCCAGCACGCTTACCGACAGCGATTAAAACAGTCGTCGGTTGGATCAATACTCTGCGTCGATTATCGGCCAATGTACAATTAGAGTTAAATAAAGAACTTAAATTACAGGAACTTCAAGAAAGCTTAAAACAGGCCGAAGAAAGCGGACTTAACATGCTTACGCCCGAGATTCAAGCTTCAATTGATGAACTTAAGCGTATTACACAATCCTTACAGCAAGAACTTAATCAAACTGCACAACAAGTGAGTAGTGAAGGGAATCAGTTGGTAAAATCTCCGACTAATAATCAACAAAATGATTTACCACAAATTGACGAAACCCCTAATCTAAATAACCAAATAGTCGAAACTCGCAGCGATGCAAGGAAACATCATCATGGCGAATAATTCTGAACAATCTTTAATGAGTCATTTACTCGAATTACGTGCCAGAATTTTACGTTGTATCATCTGCGTAGTGGTTGTTTTTTTAGCGTTACTCTATTTTTCAAATGATATTTATCGCATTGTTGCTAATCCTTTAGTAAGTCAGTTACCGAAAGGTAGTATAATGATCGCAACCGATATTGCAGCACCTTTTTTTACGCCTATAAAATTGACTGCTATTATCGCTTTGTTTGTGTCGATTCCCTATATTTTGTATCAAGTTTGGGCATTTGTTGCTCCAGCGCTTTATCAACAGGAAAAGCGCTTAGTGCTGCCGTTAGTAATTTCAAGTACGACCTTATTTTATCTGGGTATTGCTTTCGCCTACTTTGTGGTGTTTCCTTTAGCTTTTTACTTTTTTATTAATAGTGCACCAGCAGATGTGGCTATCAATACCGATATTACAAAATATTTGGATTTTGTGATGACGTTATTCATGGTCTTTGGTATTTCGTTTGAGGTCCCGGTTGCCATTGTATTATTATGTTGGGCAGGCGTAACATCTCCGCAAAACCTCAAAAAGAAACGACCGTATATCATTGTTGGTGTATTTGCGATTGCTATGTTTTTGACCCCACCTGATGTGTTTTCACAAACATTACTTGCGATTCCTATGTGCTTACTGTTTGAAATCGGTGTTTTTTTTGCACAATTTTACCGTCCAAAACAAACCGATGATGAATCTCAATCAATTGAATAAATAATAGAATCTTATTTGAATTTAAAAAACAACTTTATTTTATGATTAGGATGTTGTAATGAAGAATTATTTACCGGATTTTAACACCGCAAATGTGTTAGTTGTTGGGGATATTATGTTGGATCGTTATTGGTACGGTGCAACATCACGCATTTCGCCAGAGGCACCCGTACCGGTGGTTAAGATAGATTCACTTGAAGAGCGGCCTGGCGGAGCTGCTAATGTAGCAATGAATGTTACCTCATTAGGCGGGCATGCTAAACTGATTGGTTTAACCGGTAAGGATGAACAAGCTAAAATTCTTATTGAGCAACTGCATCATCAGCGGGTAAGCTGTGATTTTGTTTCATTATCCACCCATCCAACTATTACCAAATTAAGGGTTTTGTCACGTAATCAACAACTAATTCGTCTGGATTTTGAAGAGGGGTTTGCTGATGTTAATCCAAGCGAATTATTGCAACGAATCGAATATGCATTACCACAAGCAAAAGTCATGATACTATCTGATTATGCGAAAGGAGTATTATCATCTGTTCAAGCGATGATCAAATTAGCGAATCAAGCACATGTTCCGGTATTAATTGATCCTAAAGGAATTGATTTTGCGCGTTATCGTGGTGCAACATTACTTACACCAAATATGTCCGAATTTGAAGCAGTTGTTGGGACATGTCATAGCGAAGAAGATATCGTGAACAAAGGTCATCAATTGATTCGTGATTATGATATTCGCGCTTTATTGGTAACGCGAAGCGAAAAAGGAATGACGTTACTACAACTCGACCAACCAACTTATCATTTACCAACTCAAGCGAAAGAGGTTTATGATGTTACTGGTGCTGGAGATACAGTAATCGCTTCCATCGCTGCTGCATTAGCCGCAGGATGTTCATTGGAAGAGAGTTGTTTTCTAGCAAATGCGGCAGCCGGTGTCGTGGTGGGGAAATTAGGTACCTCTACGGTATCACAAGTTGAGTTGGAAGATGCCATTCGGGCGCGTAATGACAATGGTTTTGGCGTGATGAGTGAGGATGAACTCCAAATAGCTGTGAGCAAAGCTCGCCAACGGGGTGAAAAAATTGTCATGACTAATGGTTGTTTTGATATCCTGCATGCAGGACATGTATCTTATTTAGCTAATGCGCGAAAATTGGGGGATCGTTTAATTGTTGCCGTCAATAGTGATCAATCAGTAAAACAACTCAAGGGCCAATCACGTCCCATTAATCCATTAATGCAACGAATGATCGTATTAGGCGCACTTGATTCAGTTGATTGGGTAGTATCTTTTGAAGAACAAACACCGCAACGTTTAATTGCTAAAATTTTACCCGATGTGTTAGTTAAAGGTGGTGATTATCAACCAGAACAAATTGCTGGTGGTAAAGAGGTAATCGCAGCTGGTGGTGAAGTTAAAGTTTTGAATTTTGAAGATGGTTGTTCAACCACAAATATTATTAATAGCATCAGAAATCAATCATAATCTTATAATTTGCCATTTCCGAAAATTAATAATTAATTAGCTCAATTTAAAGAGTTTGGTTGAGATTTTCCTTAAATATTTTAACTAAAAATTTTTATTTGACAATAAATATAATAAGTTAGGAGTTGTAATAATGGAGCAGCTCAAAAAAGAGCTTAATTTTGTTCAAGGAGTCGGTTTACTAACGACGTCATTATTAGGGACCGGAATATTTGCTATACCTGCTATTACCGCAGAAATTGCCGGTAACAACGGATTATGGGCATGGCCACTGTTATTAATTATGATTTTCCCGATTGGATTAATATTTGCTGAATTAGGTAAATATTACCCAAGTGCAGGTGGTGTTGCGTATTTTGTTAATAGAGCTTTTAACCCAACGCTTGGTCGTGTTAGTGGTTGGTTTTTTCTTACCGTTATACCTTTTAATTTACCTGCTGCATTATATATAGCTTCCGGATTTTGGGTTTCATTATTTAATATTCCGCCTTTTGTCGAATTGCTTATTCAATTAATGACGTTATTCTTTATTTGGTTGATTGGATTATTTGGCGCTGGGGCCAGTGGCTGGATCCAAACATTGATCGCGATGTTAATTATAGGCTTAGTAATGACGATCGGTTTTTCGAGTTCACCATCGGTTTTAACCATTGAATGGCCGAATTTGTGGCAAATTGATGCAGTATCATTAATGAATGCGTTAGGGGTTATGTTTTGGTGTTTTGTCGGTATAGAAGCATTTGTTCATTTAACCACAGAATTTAAAAGGCCAGAAAAAGATTTTCCACGCGCTTTAATTGTTGGTTTGGTTTTGGCAGGTTTTATCTATTGGGCCTGTACAGCAGCGGTATTAAGTTTATCTACTGGCAGTATTGTGGTTACTACAGCCTTACCAAATATCATTGAACAATTATTTGGTCAGCAAGCTTTATGGATTTTTTGTGCAATTGGTTATGCGGCATGTTTTGCGACAATTAATATTTATTATCAGAGTTATGCCCGATTAATTTGGGATCAAACCAAACAAGATTTCCCAAGTATTTGGCTGGCAAAATTATCAAAACGTTCGACCCCAGTTAATAGTTTATCATTTGTGATTTTACTTAGCGGTATTTTCCTAATCTTGATTCATTTTTTCACAATATCGTTAACCAGTTTATTAATATATGCAAATGGCGTTTTTGTATTTATCTATTTATTAGCGATGTTATCAGCAGTGAGACTGCTAAAAGGAAAATTACGAATTATTGCTGCAATTTGTACTATGATTTGTGTTGGATTATTATGGGTAATAGGTTATAAAAGTTTGTATGCTATTGGAATTTTTATCTTTTTATGGCTAGTTGCTAAATGTCTAACTTTAAAAAAATATCATTAAAATGGCATATCATCTAAGTAGGGAGTTAACCCCACTTAGTTATTTTACTTAACTTCTTTACCTTGGGCTTGGAGATCGGCGTGATAGGAAGAACGCACAAAAGGTCCACACGCTGCATGGGTAAAGCCTAAATCAAATGCAATACGTTTAAGTTCTTCAAACTCTTTGGGTGAGACATAACGTTCAACAGGTAAATGGAATTTACTTGGTTGAAGATATTGACCTAGCGTAAGCATGGTTACACCATGGGCCCGCAAATCTTTAAGTACTTGAATTAATTCTTCATTGGTTTCACCCAGTCCAACCATTAACCCAGATTTGGTTGGTACATTAGGATGCAACTGTTTAAATTTCGCTAAAAGTGCCAATGATCCTTCATAATTCGCACCGGGACGAATTTTTTTATACAATCGTGGAATATTTTCTAAATTATGATTAAAAACATCAGGTGGATTTTTTTTAAGTATTTCGACAGCGTCATCAATACAACCACGAAAATCAGGTGTGAGTGTTTCTATTTTGATGTGCGGACTTAACGCACGGATCTCACGCGTACAGTCAGCAAAATGACTGGCACCACCATCTTTAAGATCATCTCGGTCAACAGAAGTAATAACGACATATCTAAGTTTCATTTCATGAATCGTTTTTGCCAGTTTGACGGGTTCTTGTTCATCAGGTGGCAATGGTCGACCATGTGCCACATCACAAAAGGGGCAACGGCGCGTGCAGATATCACCTAAAATCATAAAAGTTGCGGTTCCATGATTGAAGCATTCAGCAAGATTTGGGCAAGATGCTTCTTCACAGACGGAATGTAAACCATGTTTTCGCATCGTATTTTTAACATGTGCAATATTTTCAGAATGGGCGGGAAGTTTAATCTTCATCCATGCTGGTTTTTTCAATAATTCAGAATCTTCAACCATGATTGACGGAATTAACCGTGTTTTATCGGCATCACGGTATTTCGAACTTTTGACAGTTATGGGGGTTAAATTAGCCATAGTTTATTTAATATCTATTTGGGGTTAAAAGTGCGTAATATCTTTCTAGTTTCAGTTAAACTCATGAATATAATTGCTGAATAAAATAATTTGTTAATTTATGGCGAATCTCATCGCGATCGAGCTCGACTAAATAAGCTTTGACTTGTGTCATTTTTAAACCCGCATAACCACAAGGGTTAATATGATTAAATGGTGTTAAATCCATGTCAACATTCAAAGCTAGACCATGTAATGTGAAACCATGTTGAATATGTAAACCCAAAGAACAAATTTTTTCATTGTTAACATACACACCTGGTGCATCTGATTTAGCATAGGCATCAATGTCGTAATCTTTTAGAGTAAGTATCACGCTATCTTCTAATGCATTTACGGTATCACGAATCCCGACTTTTAATCGTTTGAGATCCAGCAAAATATACATTATTTGTTGACCTGGGGCATGATAAGTAATTTGTCCTCCACGGTCTGTCTGGATAACCGGAATGTCAGTTTGCTGTATAAGATGTTCCGCTTTACCTACTTTGCCTTGAGTAAATACAGCAGGGTGTTCAACTAACCAGATTTCATCTGGTGTATCACTATTACGCTGTTGAGTAAAATGATGCATTTGCTCATACATGGGTAAATAAGGCTGTAAACCAAAATTTTTAACAACGGGATTATCCATTAATTAGATACCTATTTTGCTACCGATATTTAAATATATAGAAAAATCTTATAAATAGGGTAAAACAAAAACATATTGTTTTTTAACAACTTACCAAGTTTTAAACGCTTAATCAAGCGTTCAACGATCTTTCTATTTGATCGATTAGAGTAACTAAGATTCTGTCGAATATAACAAAAATAGATAGAAGTTGACAATATATGCAAAAAAAGGATATAAGATAAATAATGCTGATTTAATATTTAAATTCTTAAAAACTACAATAATATCATAGTAGTAAAAGTTATAAACGGACATACATTGAAATAGTTGATTAATTTGATAGGAATTAACATCCCTTTCGAATACCACCATCCCTTTACCTTTCTTAAGGTAAATGGCAGACTTATATCAAAAGTTATGTTTAAGACTAACGTAATGCGGGTTAAGTTTTTAATCTGCAATTTTTATAACAAAAAAGAGGTTTAAATATGTCAGACATGCAAATGAATGATATCGATCCCCTAGAAACGCAGGATTGGCTGAAAAGTATTGAATCAGTAATTCGCGAAGAAGGAACCGAACGTGCTCAATATATTATTGAACAAATTGTAAATCAAGCACGTGAAGGTGGCGTACCATTACTGTTTGGATCTTCGACTAGTAATTATATCAATACGATTCCTGTTGAAGAACAGCCTGAATATCCAGGTGATTGGGAACTTGAAAGACGTATTCGTTCTATCGTTCGTTGGAATGCGATAATGATGGTTTTACGTGCATCTAAGAAAGATTTAGACTTAGGTGGACATATGGCATCTTTTCAATCTGCTGCAACATTTTATGAAGTTGGTTTTAATCATTTTTTCCGTGCTCGTAATGAAAAAGATGGTGGTGATTTAGTTTATTTCCAAGGCCATATTTCTCCCGGTATCTATTCGCGTGCATTTATTGAAGGTCGTTTGACAGAAGAGCAACTGGATAATTTCCGTCAAGAGGTTCATGGTAAGGGTTTACCATCTTATCCTCATCCAAAATTAATGCCTGATTTTTGGCAATTTCCAACCGTATCAATGGGCTTAGGTCCAATTAGTGCGATTTATCAAGCTCGATTCTTAAAATATCTTAACCATCGTGGTTTGAAAGATACCACTGAGCAAACTGTTTATGCTTTTTTAGGTGATGGTGAAATGGATGAGCCTGAATCAAAAGGCGCAATCACTGTAGCAATGCGTGAAAAACTTGATAATCTTGTTTTTGTGATTAACTGTAATTTACAGCGTTTAGATGGACCAGTCACCGGTAATGGTAAAATTGTTAATGAACTCGAAGGAGTATTTGCTGGCGCGGGTTGGCAAGTCATTAAAGTACTGTGGGGTGATCGTTGGGATAAGTTGTTACAAAAAGATAAGTCAGGTAAATTAATTCGTCTGATGAATGAAACCTTAGATGGTGATTATCAAACATTTAAATCGAAAGATGGAGCCTATGTTCGAGAACATTTCTTTGGCAAATACCCAGAAACGGCAGAATTAGTTAAGGATATGTCTGATACAGAAATCTTCCGGTTAAATCGTGGTGGTCAAGATCCGGCAAAAATGTTTGCTGCATTTAAAAGAGCAAAAGAAACTAAAGGTCGTCCAACGGTTATCCTTGCTCATACAATTAAAGGTTATGGTATGGGAGATGCCGCAGAAGGAAAAAATATTGCCCATCAAGTAAAGAAAATGAATATGGACGGCGTACGTCATGTACGTGATTTCTTCAATATTCCCGTTAGTGATGATGCCATTGAAAAATTACCTTATATCAAATTTGAAGAACATACTCCAGAATACAAATATATTCATGAACGCCGCCAAGCATTGCAAGGTTATGTGCCAACTCGATTGAAAAAGTTTACTGGTCAAGTTTCAATTCCGGCCTTGTCTGAATTTAGTTCATTACTTGAGGCTCAAAGCAAAGAAATTTCAACGACGATAGCGTTTGTGCGAGCCCTTAATATCATGCTAAAAGATAAAGACTTAGCTCCACGCTTAGTGCCAATTTTAGCTGATGAAGCACGTACGTTTGGTATGGAAGGGCTATTCCGGCAAATCGGTATTTATAATCCGCATGGTCAACAATATATCCCACAAGATAGAGAGCAAGTGGCTTACTATCGTGAAGATGAAAAAGGTCAAATTCTGCAAGAGGGGATTAATGAAATGGGCGCGGGTGCTTCTTGGCTTGCCGCAGCGACTTCATACAGTACCAATGATTGCCCAATGATTCCATTTTATATTTACTACTCAATGTTTGGTTTCCAACGTATTGGCGATTTAATGTGGGCAGCCGGTGATCAGCAAGCGCGAGGATTCTTGATTGGCGGTACCTCGGGTCGCACAACTTTAAATGGCGAAGGTTTACAACATGAAGATGGGCATAGCCATATTCAATCTTTAGTGATACCAAATTGTATTTCTTACGATCCATCATATGCTTATGAAGTTGCTGTAATAATGCAAGATGGCTTACGTCGTATGTATGGCGATCAAGAAAATGTTTATTATTACATTACAACATTGAATGAAAACTATGAACAACCTGGGATGCCAGAGGGGGCTGAAGAAGGTATTCGTAAAGGTATCTATAAACTTGATACCATTGCGGCACAAGCGGGTAAACCGAGTGTACAGTTATTAGGTTCCGGTGCGATTTTACGGCATGTTCGTGAAGCCGCAGCAATATTAGCTAATGATTATGGTATTGGTAGCGATGTTTATAGTGTCACTTCCTTTACTGAACTTGCGCGTGAAGGGCAGGATTGTGAACGTTGGAATATGCTACATCCGACACAACCAGCAAAAGTTCCTTATATTACGCAAGTGATGAATGAAAACCCAGCAGTAGTTTCAACCGATTATATGAAACTATTTGCAGAACAAGTACGGGCCTATGTACCAGCTGAAATATATAAAGTTTTAGGTACTGACGGTTTTGGTCGTAGTGATAGTCGCGAAAATTTACGTCATCACTTCGAAATCGACGCTAAATATGTAGTTGTTGCAGCCCTAAGTGAACTGGCAAAACGCGGTGATATCGAAGCTTCTGTGGTTGAGGAAGCCATTAAAAAATTCGATATTGATGCTGAAAAAGCTAATCCACGTATTGCATAAGAGGTCATGATAATGAGTATTGAAATTAAATTACCTGACATTGGTGGCGATGAAGTCGAAGTAACTGAAATTCTGGTAAATGTTGGTGACAAAGTTGACGTTGATCAATCGATTATGACGGTTGAAGGCGATAAGGCGTCTATGGAAATTCCTGCGCCACAAGCTGGGATTGTTAAATCTATCTTGGTAAAAGTCGGCGATAAAGTGAAAACCGGTGTGGACATCATGGTGTTTGATGCGGAGGGCGCAGCTGCTTCGGCACCAACGCAAGATGCACCTAAAGCGCAGATTACACCAGAGCCTGCTACCGTTAGTGAAACTGTTGATGTGAATGTTCCTGATATTGGTGGCGATGAAGTTGAAGTTACCGAAATCTTAGTTAAAGTCGGAGATACCATTGCAGTTGATGATTCTTTAATTACCGTGGAAGGTGATAAAGCGTCAATGGAAGTGCCAGCCTCCATAGCTGGAACAGTAAAAAATATTACAGTTAAAGTTGGCGATAAAGTGAAAACAGGTTCCAAAATTATGGAATTTGTAACTACTACGGCTGCATCTGCATCTGTACCGCCAACACCTTCGCCAAGCGTTGAAAAATCTAAACCATTACCAACATCTACACCAACGCCAGCATCGGTTGCAAAATCAGCACCTGTTGCATCAAGTAATGAGTTTATTGAAAATGAAGCCTATGCTCACGCTACACCATCGGTACGCCGCTTAGCACGTGAATTTGGCGTGAATTTGGCTAAAGTGACAGCAACAGGTCCGAAAAACCGTATTTTACGTGAAGATATTCAAGTTTATGTAAAAAATGCGGTTAAACAAGTTGAAAGTGGTGCAGCCGGTGGTGGAGCTTTACCTGGTTTACTGCCATGGCCGAAAATTGATTTTGCTAAATTTGGTGAAGTAGAAGCATTACCGTTAACGAAGATACAAAAAGTTTCAGGTGCTAATTTACACCGCAATTGGGTAATGATCCCACATGTGACTGAGTTTGATGAAGCGGATATTTCTGATTTAGAGGCTTTCCGTAAACAACAAAATATGGAAGCTGAAAAACGTAAACAAGATCTAAAAATTACGCCATTAGTCTTTATTATGAAAGCAGTTGCTAATGCTTTAGCTGCGTATCCGCGTTTTAATAGTTCATTGTCTGAAGATGCGCAAACATTAATTTTAAAGAAATACATCAATATTGGTGTGGCTGTCGATACACCAAACGGCTTAGTTGTGCCTGTATTTAAAGATATTGACAAAAAAGGTATTATTGAATTATCCCGTGAATTAGCTGAAATCTCGAAAAAAGCGCGCGATGGTAAATTAACGGGTGCTGATATGCAAGGTGGTTGCTTCACGATTTCTAGTTTAGGTGGCATTGGCACTACCTCGTTCACACCGATTGTAAATGCACCTGAAGTGGGTATTTTAGGAGTATCACGTTCCGCAATGAAACCAATTTGGAATGGTAAAGAATTTACTCCACGCTTAATGCTTCCTTTATCATTATCCTTTGATCACCGGGTGATTGATGGTGCTGATGGGGCAAGGTTCTTAAGCCATATCGTTAAAGTATTATCCGATTTACGTCGTTTAGTGATGTAAGAGGGAGATTTCAATGAGCAAAGAAATTAAAACGCAAGTTTTAGTATTAGGTGCAGGGCCTGCCGGTTATTCAGCGGCTTTTAGAGCTGCTGATTTAGGTATGGAAGTGACACTTGTTGAACGTTATTCAACTTTAGGTGGTGTCTGTTTAAACGTGGGTTGTATTCCTTCTAAGGCACTGTTACATGTTGCAAAAGTGATAGACGAAGCAAAATCATTAACCGCTCATGGTATTGTGTTTGATGCACCAAAATTAGATTTAAATAAAGTGCGTAGTTGGAAAGAGAAAGTGATCAGTCAACTCACTGGTGGTTTAGCCGGCATGGCCAAAATGCGTAAAGTGAATGTAATACATGGTGAAGCTAAATTCACAGGTAGTCACACTATGGCGGTACAAACGGCTGAAGGTGAAACCATAATTACATTTGATAATGCGATCATCGCAGCTGGTTCCCGACCAATTCAATTGCCATTTATTCCTCATGAAGATCCTAGAATTTGGGATTCTACAGACGCATTAGCCTTAACGACAATTCCAAAACGTTTATTATTAATGGGTGGAGGGATTATCGGTCTGGAAATGGGTACTGTTTATCATACCTTAGGATCGGAAGTGCATGTGGTGGAAATGCTTGATCAAGTTATCCCGGCAGCTGATAAAGATGTTATTAAGATCTTTACCAAACAGATCGAAAAGAAATTTACATTAATGCTTGAAACCAAAGTTACACAGGTTGAAGCGAAAGATGATGCTATTTACGTCTCAATGGAGAAAAAAGATGGCACAATTGAAACCCATGCTTACGACGCTGTATTAGTAGCAATTGGTCGAACACCAAATGGTAAGCTAATCGATGCTGAAAAAGCGGGTGTCAATATTACGGATCGTGGATTTATTGAAGTTGATAAACAAATGCGTACCAATGTTCCACATATTTATGCCATTGGTGATATTGTTGGTCAACCTATGCTTGCGCATAAAGGTGTCCATGAAGGGCATGTAGCAGCTGAAGTAATAGCCGGCAAAAAACATTATTTTGATCCCAAAACGATCCCATCTATTGCTTATACTGAACCAGAAGTTGCTTGGGTTGGCTTAACTGAAAAAGAGGCTCAAGCAAAAGGTATTGATTATGAAGTGGCAATTTTTCCATGGGCGGCGTCAGGTAGGGCAATCGCTTCTGATTGCTCAGAGGGAATGACTAAACTGATTTTTGACAAAGCATCCAATCGTTTATTAGGTGGTGCTGTTGTTGGGGCAAATGGTGGCGAATTGCTAGGCGAAATTGGTTTAGCGGTTGAAATGGGTTGTGATGCGGAAGATATGGCTTTAACGATTCATGCTCATCCAACGTTATATGAATCGATTGGTTTAGCAGCAGAAGTTTTCGAAGGTTCCATTACAGATCTGCCTAATTTGAAAGCAAAAAAGAACTAGTCGCTCACAATCAACTTAATATATTTAAAAACCGACTTTCACGTCGGTTTTTTTAATAGTATGATATAGCGTTTTTAATATATTGGAGAATTAGGATGTTTGGTTTATTTAAAAAGAAGAAAAAGCAAGTTGAGCTATTTTCTGTGTGTGAAGGAACATTTAAAACAATCGATCAAGTTAATGATCCCGTTTTTGCAGATAAAATTATGGGTGATGGTTATGCGATAACCCCTGTAGATGGTAAAGTTCAAGTTAATTCGCCAATTAAAGGTAAAGTAATGAGTATTTTTCCTACTAAACATGCAATTACATTTGTCACTGATGAAGGAATTGAAGGTTTAATCCATATGGGAATTGATACTGTCGCTTTAAAGGGTGAAGGTTTTAACGTTTATATTGAAGAAGGTCAATCTGTCGATCAAAATACTTTGTTGGCAGATATGGATATTGATTTTGTTACTGCACAAGGTAAAGATCGTGACATTATTATTGTGTTTACCAATTTGGAAGAAGGTCAAAAAATAGCTATTAACCAATCTGGAGCAGTAACAAAAGGGCAATCTGTTGGTAATATAGAAATATAATTTGAAAATTTATATATTAGTAATAAAAGGCTATTATTAGCCTTTTTTATTGCCTGAAAGTTATTGATGCTTATTTAATATTAAAATTATCCATTATTTTGTATATATAGAATGCTAGCAATTAATTATTAAATTCTTAAAACTAAATAATACTAATATGTGGATGATGATTTTTTGATAGTATTAGATGTATCTTTAATATCGATAAATGACTAGGTTTAAAATGACAATTTTTGTTCATCTTTACAATTTTTTTGTTATTTTTTTAACAAAAAATTACAAAAATTGACATCAATTATTATGGAAAATATTCAAATAGATTATCTACTTAGATAATTTAAATAGAATAAAACGATCGATCTCATCTTTATCGATCGTAAATATCTATTGGATATGTCATAGAGGATCAAATATAGTGAGATCATCATGAAGTTACCAGTCTTATGCGTATATTATGAATTGTTGTAAAATATTAATTCCTTACTGAAACTCATGATAATCGACCCGGCTTAGCTGGGTCTTTATAAAGGATAAAAATAGAAGAAAATAATTCTTTCGGATCTTTATCGTTCAATGATTTGTATTATTTCACTAATATTAAGAGTGATGTTTAAACTCGCTAATTTATTGTTCTAAAACCTCTTCCGTAATATAAACCCATGATAATTGACCCAGTAACTGGGTCCTTTTTAACTTAACAACAATTTAAAGACCAAAAAAATCATTGTCAGTATCTATTTATCAAAAATATCATCGTTATTATCAGTAACTATACACAGGATTTGATCATATTAAAAGGATCTTCTTTATTTACTAGTTAAGTTTCTGTGGAATATGTTATCAATAAAGTAAACGAAACTGATTTAATTTAGTAAAGATAGCAATATTTATGAAATTAGCATTTGTCATTTATAAATCAGATTGATGACCAAAAAAATTTGTTAAAAGTAATAACAGGATAGCTAGTCATTAGATGATTGGCTTACTTGAATTAGGTATCTTACTATTAATCAATTTCCCATTTTTGCAGATGGTTATTTTACTTTATTAGTGCGATCTGGATCTAAGATTTTACTGATCGAACTGGGTGCAGATGAGATCGCTAAGAATAGCAATATGATATTCATTTATATAGTTATAATAAGATCTATTTTATCTAAGAATAATTAAAAATAAATGACCCAGCTTGGCTGGGTCTGGTTTTGTTTTGAGAAAGTAATCAGAGGATAAATTTACTCAGATCTTCATCAGCGACCAATTTATCAAGATGTTCACTAACATAATTAGCATCAATCGTGATTGTTTTACCTTCTAATTCACTGGCATCAAAGGAAACTTCCTCCATTAGCCGTTCTAAAACCGTATGTAGACGACGTGCGCCAATATTTTCATTTTGTTCATTTACCTGCCAAGCTGATTCGGCGATCTTGCGAATGCCATCTTGAGTAAATTCAATATTCACGCCTTCTGTTGCCATTAAAGCTTTATATTGTACCGTCAATGACGCATTAGGTTCGGTTAAAATACGTTCAAAATCTTCACTGGTTAATGCTTGCAATTCTACCCGAATTGGTAATCGACCTTGTAATTCCGGAATTAAATCAGAAGGATTTGCGGTTTGGAATGCGCCAGAAGCAATAAATAAAATATGGTCAGTTTTGACTGAACCATGTTTAGTTGAAACGGTACATCCTTCAACTAATGGTAATAAATCACGTTGCACTCCTTCACGAGAGACATCTGGACCTGATGAATTACCACGTTTACATACTTTATCAATTTCATCAATAAATACGATTCCATTTTGTTCAACTGCTTCAATTGCTTCGTGTTTAAGATCTTCAAGATTTACTAATTTAGCCGCTTCATCTTCAATTAATTGCTTGAAAGCGTCTTTAATTTTCATTTTACGAGGTTTGGATTTTTGTCCACCTAAATTTTGAAACATAGACTGAAGTTGATTGGTCATCTCTTCCATACCTGGAGGTGCCATAATTTCAACACCAATATTCATACCCGAAACTTCAATTTCAATTTCTTTATCGTCTAAAGTCCCCTCACGCAATTTTTTGCGGAATGCTTGTCTTGCGGTAGATTCGGTGGAGCTACTATCTGTTTGGCCCCAGCCATCTTTAGCCGGTGGTACTAATACATCGAGAATACGTTCTTCTGCTAGTTCTTCAGCGCGATTACGATTTTTTTCCATGGCTTGACTACGGATCATTTTTACTGCTGAATCGGTTAGATCACGGATGATAGAATCAACTTCTTTACCTACGTAACCAACTTCAGTAAATTTGGTTGCTTCAACTTTAATAAATGGCGCATTCGCCAATTTGGCTAAGCGACGTGCAATCTCGGTTTTACCTACACCAGTAGGACCAATCATTAAAATATTTTTGGGTGTTACTTCGTGACGTAATGCTTCATCAAGTTGCATGCGTCGCCATCGGTTACGTAGTGCGATAGCAACCGCACGTTTAGCTTTATCCTGACCAATAATATGTTGATTTAATTCGCTAACTATTTCACGTGGAGTCATTTCAGACATAATATATTCTCTTTAAATCGGTTAATTAATAATTCAATTCTTCAATTGTTTGGAAGCTATTGGTATAAACACAAATGTCACCAGCGATAGATAACGATTTTTGTACGATATCTTTTGCTGAAAGATCTGAGCAGTCCAATAAGGCTCTAGCGGCAGCTTGTGCATATGGGCCACCAGAACCAATCGCAATTAAATCATCTTCTGGCTGGATTACATCACCTGTTCCGGTAATAATTAATGATGCAGTTTCGTCTGCAACCGCAAGTAGCGCTTCTAATTTGCGTAACATGCGATCTGTGCGCCAATCTTTAGCTAGTTCAACCGCAGCTTTGGTTAAATGACCTTGATGCATTTCAAGTTTTCGTTCAAATAATTCAAATAAAGTAAAGGCATCGGCTGTTCCTCCAGCAAAACCAGCAATAACTTTATTATTATAAAGGCGACGTACTTTTTTAGCATTGCCTTTCATGATAATTCGTTCACCTAAAGTGACTTGCCCATCACCACCAATGACAACTTGTCCGTTACGACGAACACTAACGATTGTAGTCATATATTACTCCTTTAAATTTTGGTCCTAACCCTAGGATCAACTTAGTATAGATTTAGCTTATATTGGGTTAAAGAATTTATTTTCAACCACTAGAATGTATAGAAAACGTAAAAACAAATAACTTAACCTTTTCACTTCGATATAATAGGTATTTATTCGTTAGCGATCTAATAGCGCATTTATTGTAAAATAGATAATAGATTATAATCGTTATTATAGATTGTTAATCGAGTCGTGATTAGCAGTAACGAGAGACGAATGATTTTATTTCTATATTGATATAAATATTTATTTAGGGTAATTCAATCATGAATAATCTTTTTTTATTAAGAGTAATTAACAATGTGTAATAATGAATCAAAAAGATTGAGTCAAAAAAAGGGGCTAGTACTCTGTTATTTTTGCTGCAAACAATCCATTGTTTTTGCAATGTTGTGGCTGAGTATGGTGTTATTGTACGGGGTAATCTGTGCCCATACTAATCAATTAGGTCAAGATGAATTTTATCGGTTTATCTTTTTTATGCGCCATCCTGTGGTAATGGGATTAAATTGTCTTGCATTACTCATTGCCCTTGTCTTCTCGATAACTTGGTGCTCTTCAATAAGTCAACGATTTTTTTGTCAACGTTCTCTATCTAAATCAATAAATATCATATTATTAGCATTAATATCGGTTATTTCGGTACTTTTGTATTTGGTCATCGTGGGACATTTTAGATAAGGTTAGAAAAACTAATGAATATAAATAAATCAAATACTTTTACGGAAAATTCTTCGATTTATCTTGGATTATCAAAGTTGGCAGGCTTATGGTTTGCTTTGTTTGCTCCAGTTGTTTTTGTTATTATTGGCTATCTTATTCCTTTTGGCGATGTACAAACATTAAGCAATATTTTAAAGCTGACCGACACCTACATTGGGAAAGGTTTTTTATTTTTAACCATTACTTTACCAAGTGGCTATGCTTTTGATCGGATTTTAAAAATTTTAAATTATTTTAATATTTACCCTAAAAGATCTAAATTATCCATTTACGGATTGGCGATAATTTGGGCAATGCATGCTTTTTATGTGATATTTCTACGTTAACAAGAAAGATCAAATCTGGATGTTAGATTTAATGATTAAAGGCGCGTGCAAAAACACCACTTCCTTGATAAGTAAACCTTTTGGCACAACAAGCAATAAATACAGATTCACCGACCTTCAATTTACATCTATCGGACTCAGTATTAATTTCTATTTCACCTTCAACACATAAGATAATTTGTGCACTGCTAATGGATTGCACTAATCGTTGTTGTTGGCTATGGATGATTTCAAAGGCAAAGTCATCAATGGATACTGGAAATAGCGTCTTATTCTCTTGCTGACGCGGTTGTGTCAATAACTGTGTACTTGGAATACTCGTGAAAGAAGTGTTATTAAATAGCTCCTCAATATCGATATGTTTATTAGTTAACCCCGCACGTAATACATTGTCAGAATTGGCCATGATCTCTAATCCAGTACCACGTAAATAAGCATGTGGTGTTTGAGCATTAAGAAACATAGCTTGTCCTGGTAATAATTCAATGATATTTAATATTAATGGCGCAAATACACCACAATCTGAAGGATATTTTTGGGAAATCGGTGGAATATAATTAAATGGTGGTTCCGGTAACGATTTAATACTGGTTAATAACGCTGAAATAGCTTGTTGTTTTATTGCGCCTTCTAAAGTTAACAAACTGTGAAAAAATCGTTTTAATCCGAGTTCGCTAGGATTAGCAGCCAAAGTTAAAATATGTTGTTCAATGATAGGAATGGATAATTGATTAAATAATGCCAAAATTTCTGCAATAGGGCGAAAACCATTCATGGCTAAAAAAGGGGTAATTGCATAGATTAATTCTGGTTTATGATTCGGATCTTTGTAATTACGATTGGGTGAATTCATTGGAATGCCTAATTGATTTTCTTTGGCAAATCCTGCTTTAGCTTTATAAAGTTCAGGATGAACTTGAATAGATAATGGTTCTTTGGCAGACAGGATTTTGAATAGAAAAGGCAGCGATTTAAATTGTTGATAAGTCTTTGCTCCAAGTATTTTATTTGGATAGCGATTAATGAGCTGATCAAGTGGTTCTTCAACCCCTTGTGCATTTATTGCTGTTGATACTCCACCAGGATGAATCCCCATCCACATTTCAGCCATCGGTTTATGCTCGGGATTATCAATATGAAAATACTTTGGAATACCATCTAAACTGCCCCAGTCAAAATTTTTAAAAGTATTTTTTAATTTCCAAAGCGTTGTTTTCATAAAAAAACTCCAGCTAAATAGTCAATAATGTTATGGATAACCCCTATTTGCCTTAATTGGATTGATATAATCAATAAAAAAATGCTCGCAAATATAAAGGTTATTCTTAGTGATGTACCGTGCTATTTAATCTGATAATGCTTATTATTTAATTATTGTTATTTGATAAATAGCCTATAATTTAATCGTAAAGTGCCATCTTCGAGAATGATTTTTCACATGCTCTCTTATTTTAAAAAATTTGATATATTTATTGCTTAGCAGTTTCTTTTATGGTTATCTTACAATTACTTAAAGTATAGTTAGTAGTCAATAGCAATTGTTTAATAAAACAGATAAATTAAACTTTCATTTTCATGATTTTTATGGCATTACATGTCATTATTTCTCGTTAACAGAAATATAGACCGTTTTATTTTATCGTTCTTATTTAAATAAAAAAACGATTATCTTTAATAATCAGCTTAATTAGCGATTATTTTTGTTTAAATAAGGCTCTCTTCAAAATGGTAAAAAAACTTAATGATCTGACCATGCGTTGGCTATCAATGTAATTACGAATTGCCCTTAAGACTTTTTTGGGTTCTTTTGAAGCAAAGATGAAATTGCCATTCTTTTTAGTTTGGATCGCATAACGTGGGATCCATTTCCCTTTGAATAAAACAATTGCTGTGACATAGTCGACTTCCTCCCATGGAATTTGTATATATTTACGGTTATCTCGTCGATGATAAAATTCAAAGGCTTTATCGCCAATCATAATATCGCCATATTCAGTTAAACCTAAAAATGAAGTGCCAGGCATAACAAGATCAACTTTACTATTTAATGACTGAACCATGCTTATAATTTCCAAGCGAACATATCAATGTTACAAATGTTAATATTTGACTCTTACTTATTTGAGAACATTACTTACCAAGTTGAATGCGGAGGGTTTCGCTCCGCATTTTGGATTATAATAGTCCAATAACGTGACCAAGAATACCAATAATAAATAGCCCTAAGATGATAATGATTGGTGAGACTTTCTTACGCAGCAACCACATACATAAGAAGGTCAAAAGTAAAGGCATTAAACCTGGAATCAATTGATCTAAATTATTTTGTAGCGTAGTTACCTTTTCCTGTGTAAGTGCTAAACCACTTTGCGCTTGGATTAATGCCTGTTTTATCCCTTCTGTTCCTGAAGGAATATGGGCCCAATCGACAACGGCTTTCTCATCTAAATCAATTTTAGAAACTATCGATTTGAAATTAATCGATACCCATCGTTCTACTAAAGCGGCGAGGACAAACATCCCTAAAATTGAAGCACCTTTAGTTATTTTTTGTAACAACCCACCTGATAAATTATCAGTAATTTTTGCACCTGTGCGATAGCCAAATTCTTGGGTATACCACATAAAACCCATACGAATCAGATTCCATAAAATAAAGAATAAAATTGGTCCAATAATTTTACCATCCATTGCTAATGCAGCACCAAGTGCGCCAAGCATAGGACGAACTGTAAACCAAAATACCGGATCACCGACACCGGCTAATGGTCCCATCATACCGACTTTAACCCCTTGAATTGTCACGTCATCAACAGTTGCACCATTTGCACGTTCTTCTTCTAATGCTAATGTCACGCCTAATATAGGAGAGGCGAGATAAGGGTGAGTATTGAAAAACTCCAAGTGGCGTTTTAATGCGGCTGCACGATCTTCTGTGGTGGTATATAGTCTTTTTATCGCAGGTATCATTGAAAAAACCCAGCCACCATTTTGCATACGTTCATAATTCCAAGAACCTTGTAAAAATGTAGAACGCCATGCGACAGCTAAACGATCTTTTTTTGTCAACTGAATTTTATGTTCCATCTTAATTTCCTCGGCACTTAGTAATCATTTAAAATATCATCGAGCGGATCGCCAGTATTATTACTACCATTTGCGAAACCGCTACGCTCAGACAGATTTAGATAGAGTAATGCTAATGCAATACCTAAAGCACCAAGCGCAATTAAAGTCAGTTGTGAAATTGCTGCGACGACAAAACCAATGACAAAAAATGGCCATACTTCTTTATTTGCCATCATATTTATTACCATTGCATAGCCAACAGCAACAACCATTCCACCACCAATAGCCATACCCTCTGTTAACCATTTAGGCATCCAATTTAAAATCGTTTGTACTGTACTGGCTGGAATGAAAAGCAATGCTGCAGCTGGAATAGCGATGCGTAAACCTTGCATAAAAATCGCTACAATTTGTAGAAATTCGATTCTGCGAATATCGCCTTTTCGCGCCGCATTATCCATCATATGTACAATCGGGACGGCTAAGGTACGTACAACCATTGTTAAGAATAAACCAGCAACAGCCAATGGAATTGCTACCGCAATTGCGGTAGAAACACCATATCGTCCTTGACCACCTAGCACTAATATAATAGCAGAGGCGACCGATGCTAAGGCTGCATCTGGTGCAACAGCAGCACCAATATTCGCCCAACCAAGCGCAATCATCTGTAAATGACCCCCAAGTAGTACTCCCGCTTCAATATTACCAGTCACTAGACCAATTAGTGAGCAAGCAACTAATGGTTGATGAAATTGAAATTGATCTAATATACCTTCCATACCAGCAAGAAATGCTATGATTATTACTAATACAATAGCAAAAATAGATAATGTCATAATAAAACCTCTTAAGCTTAGTATTACTTATTTTGTTCGGATAATTCTTCTTTCGCTTTTTTCAATAACTCATCCAAATTACTGGTTGAATCATTGGGGACTTTGCGAACATCAAATTTAATATTCAATTGTTTGAGTTTATCAAATGTAGCTACATCCTCAGTACTCATTGAAAGCACTTTATTAACCATTACCTTTCCAACCGAGTGTGCCATTGAGCCAACATTGATGGTATGAATATCAACACCACCTTCTATAGTACGCAATACATCTTGTGGGTTTTCAAATAGTAGTAATGCTTTTGTATTACCAAAACGAGGATCTTTTGATATTTCAATCATTTTTTTGATTGGAATAACGTTCGCTTTTACACCTGGAGGTGCCGCTTCTTCAATCAGTTTTTTGCGTAAATTATCTTTTGCAACGGAATCTGAAACGATAATAATTCGATTTGGGTTAGTTGATTGTGTCCATGATGTTGCTACTTGACCGTGTAATAACCGAGAGTCAATTCTGGCAAGGACAATTTTGATTCTACCATCACCAATAACGGTTCCTTCAGGCAATGAGTTTGCATATTGTTTAACAGATTGAACGGTATCACTCTTAGCAATTTTTGAAGTTGTTTTTATGCCTTCTTTGCCAGGCGTAACAATTGCAGCGGCTATTTCTTGAGCACTTACCATTGAAAATCGTGAAGAATATGCTTCGATTAACATTGGCAAATTCAGCCCAGAAACAATAATCCAGTTATCTTGATGGGATGCACATAAGCTATTAGCTTGATTAAACGGCGTACCACCCCACAAATCAACAAGAAATAAAATCTGATCTTTATTGTCAAATGTTGCTATCGCTTCTTCCATTTTTTGTTTTAAATTTTCTGGACTATCGCTAGGATGTAGTGCAACAGCTTTAACGTTCTCTTGCTCTCCAAAGATCATCGTACCTGATTGTAGAATACCTAGGGCAAAATCACCATGACTTGCCAGGATAATACCTACCATTTTTATCTCCTTTTCGATAAAACGTTAACCATAAATAGAATTTATTAATCAATAAATTTGGTTTCGATATATTACATGGTATCGATATGATACTCGGTTTCGATATGTTTTTATGTGGTGTTGATCAGATTTTGATAAAAAAACTGATCATGAAATAAAAAAAATAACTGTGAAAAGTGTTAAACTGTGTTGGTAAAATTTATTCCAGTTAGTTAAATTTTTTATTAAGTAAAAAAGTCTAACAAATGTTAAAGCAAAAAATATTCAATCATAATAAGGAAGCTCTGCCATGAAATATAAATTAATTGCTTGTGATATGGACGAAACATTATTAAACGATGATAAAGAAGTTTCGCAACAAAATTATGATGCCATCACTCAAGCGCGGGAATTAGGTATAAAATTTGTATTAGCGAGTGGTAGAGGTTTTATGAATATTCAAGAAACCGCTAAGAGGCTTAATATTCATAATCAATCTAATGAATATATTATTTCTTTCAATGGTGGTGTTATTACCGAAAACAAAGATAATAAAATTTTATTGCAACAAGGAATTACATTTGAACAGGTTAACGAACTGTTTAAAATCGGTTTAGGTTACGATGTTGGTTTTCACATTTATACCTTAGATACCGTTTATATCTATCGGATTAGTGATGAAGAACGTGATTACATGACCGGACGACTTGATAATTGCATAAACTTGACTGAACCCAATCTCGACTTTTTAGCTAACCAAGTTATTATGAAAATTCTTTTCCAAAATGATGACCGTCATTATTTGGAAAAGATTGCACAAGCTATACCAAAAGATGTTTTATCAACTTTTACAATTAGTTATTCTGGTAATCGCTATATTGAATTTAATCAACAAGGAGTAAGTAAAGGTGATGCGCTGATTAAATTGGCAGAACAATTAAATATTAAACGAGAAGAGATAATTGCCATTGGTGATAATAATAATGATATTTCCATGTTAAAAGCAGCCGGATTAAGTATTGCTGTTGCTAATGCAACCAATGATGCCAAAATCGCCGCTAAGGTTGTTAGCCATTACAATAATAATCAATCAGCTGTCGCACAAATTATCGATCAATATGTGTTAGCGAAGTAGGTTAAATCATTTAGCCAATATTAAACAGCCATTTCTTAACATCCGGTAGTGACTAATATTGATAGCCTGATTTTTGAAGCTATGATTAATTTGGCGTTAATGGGCTAATCAAATTAACTTTTTCCATTGCATTGATTCTACCGGTAAAACAGAAGTCATCCAAAAGATGACTCACTTGCTGGTATCTATAATTAAATCCTTAACATTCCATTAAGGATTTTTCTCTAATTTCATTTTTAATAGGTTTTTTGACTTCTATACCCATTTCACGAAATTGCTCAATTTGTCCAATAATATTGCCACGACCGCTAGTTAATTTATTCATTGAATTGATATAAGTTTGTTGTGCTTTAGTCAAGCTATTGCCAAGAATTTCCATATCTTCGACGAAACCCCGTACTTTATCATACAATTTGCTAGCTTTATCGGCGATGAGTTCGGCATGACGATTTTGATATTCATATCGCCACAAATTATTAATAGTGCGTAAAGCAACCAGCAAAGTGGTTGGACTGACAATCATAATATTGTGTTTTAATGCATCATTAATTAAATTAGGATCACAATCAATGGCGCTTAAAAAAGCCGGTTCAATAGGAATAAACATTAAAATATAATCCAGTGAGTTTACGCCACATAATTTATGATAATCTTTCTGGCTCAATTGTTTAATATGATTGCGAATTGCAATTAAGTGTTCAGCCATTGCCTGGCTTTTTTCTTGATCATCATCACTATTAAAATAACGTTCGTAAGCAACTAATGCGACTTTTGCATCGATAATAACATCATTTCCTTGAGGTAGATGTACT
The DNA here is from genome assembly GCF_014489845.1 of Frischella japonica. Taxonomy (GTDB): domain Bacteria; phylum Pseudomonadota; class Gammaproteobacteria; order Enterobacterales; family Orbaceae; genus Frischella; species Frischella japonica. The sequence goes on along the minus strand of NZ_JABURY010000016.1, from coordinate 194,504 downwards.
ACTACATCTGGTTGTAAGCGTTGTTTGTCTTCATTATTTAAACTGACTTGTAGCTCGAATTCATAATTTTCTCGTAATCCTGAATTTTCTAAAATACGATTCAATACTACTTCCCCCCAGTTGCCTTGCGTTTTGTTATTACCTTTCAATGCATTGGTTAAATTGATCGCTTCTTTAGACATTTGTTCATTAAGTTTTTGTAAATTACGAATTTCAAACGCAAGGGTATGACGCTCTTTTGCCTCAACGTTGAAGCTATCTTGCACTTGTTTTTTAAAACCTTCTAATTGTTCCTTAAGTGGTGTTAATAGATAGTCTAAAGTCTGACGGTTTTGTTGTTCAAGTTTTTTGCCACTACTATCAAAAATGCGATTAGCGAGATTTTCAAACTGTTCATTTAAACGCTGTTCGCTTTCAATTAAGATTTTTTGCTTTTCATAGGCTAAAATGTTGGTCTGTTCAAGTCGAATTCGTAACTCAGTATTCTCATTACTTTGTTGAAGATATTGATGTCTTATTTGATTTAATTCTTCTTGTAAAACAGACACTTCCTTAAGAAGAGTCTGATTTTCATCGCGTTTTTGGCAAAATTGGAATTCAAAAATTTGTTGTAGATTACGATTAGCCAAACGTAACTTAATGTTCCAAATTATTGATGCTAGTAGTGTAATAATCAATAACGTAGCTAGAACGATTTCGGTCATCGTGAGGGAGGTTAACATTTCAAGCATTCTCCAGATTGAAACTCATAACTTGACTAATTGTTGATTGCTCTAATGCCAACATAATTAGACGATCTAATCCTATTGCAACGCCTGAGCATTCAGGTAAACTTGCTTCCATCGCAGCTAATAAATATTCGTCAATAGGCTGTGCGGGTAAACCTTTAGCTAATCTTTCTTGATTATCATGTTCGAAGCGTGCTTTTTGTTCTTTAGCATTGGTTAATTCTTTAAAACCATTCGCTAATTCAACACCTTTATAGTAGAATTCAAAACGTCTTGCGGTTCGTTGATCTTCACTATTGAGTTCTGCCAATGCAGCTTGCGAAGCAGGGAAATGATAAACCACAGTTGGTTTTTCTTGTCCAATTCGAGGTTCGATACCGAAAGTAAATAAAAATTGTAATAACGTATCACGATCGGTATTATCAGTGTTAAAACCAAGTGCTAGTTTTTCAACCGCAGTAATTAATGTTTCTTTATTCGCCTCAAGCGGATCAACTCCCAAGTATTTTATAAACGCATTTTGATAACTAATATATTCAGCAGGTGCTGTATCTAAGACTAGTTGTAAAAGATCATCAACTTCATTAATCATTTGCATCATATCGAATTGAATACGATACCACTCTAGCATAGTAAATTCGGGATTATGATAACGACTAATTTCCTCATTATTTCGAAAACATTTACAAATTTGGTAAATAGGACCACTACCCGCAGCTATCAAGCGTTTCATATGATATTCGGGGCTGGTAATTAAAAATAGCTTTTCCCCTTGCGCTAAATCAATAATACCGGGTTTAGTAAATATGGTTTGAAAAGAGCTGAGTTGTACATCAGTAACCGCAGCTTGACTTAAAATAGGGGTTTCCACTTCAAGAATACAGCGATCAGCAAAAAAAGTACGAATTTGCCGGACAACTTTAGCGCGCTTTAACAATAAATCAATGGATGCTGTTGGTTGCCAACTCTCGGGGTTTATCATAAATAAATCAACTCTTCTTATAAATAAGGTTATTGTAATGCATTATAGGTTAAAGGGAATAACGAATGCATTTAATCATAAACTTAAATTATAAACTTAACAAACATCAATATGTTAGTTTTTTATGCTTGAGGATGACGAGCTTTATTTAGTTTTATCATTTTAATAGAACAATTTTAACGAATTGGCACAATGACAGCCGGATATATTCATGGAGTTAATGACCTAAAGGTAAAATCTTACAACTATTTATATGCCTAATAATTTAACACTTGATAGTCATTAGTTATAAAAACATAAACAGAGTCACAAAATTTGCGATAGATCTCTCTAAAACGCCGTTACTAACTGTATTTACGATAGTGTTTGATTTATTGTCATGTAAAATTTCTAAACTGGCTTAATTATGTATCACAATGGTTATTCACTTTTGGAGCTTTTGATCGTGATTGCAATAAGTTCAATAATGGTGATGATGACTATCACAAATTGGCGGGATATGCGATTACAAAATGAATTAGCAAATGGTACATTAGAATTAGTTGCTTTTTTCAACCAAGTTAAAAGTGATGCTAATATATTTAATCGTAATAATGCTATTTATATCGCATATAAAAATCATCAGGAATGGCAGCTAATAGTAGTTGATAATGAACAAGCGGATTATACTCATCCTTATTTTAAATTTATTGGGAAAACCCAACAAGTTGATATTGTTGAGGTTAATGTCGAGCCTATTTTAATATTCCATGGACGTAGAAGTATGGCGCAGCCAGCGACCATTAAACTTAAAAATGCTCTGGGAGAAAGCAGGATTATCGTTTCAACCAGAGGGCGTATTCGTTTTTGTTCGGCAAATGTTTATTTGGCTGGATTTCCAAAATGTTAAAAACTGGTTTTACCTTATTGGAAATGTTGTTATGTTTAATTTTAACTTCTTTATTAATGATGATAATAATGGCTTTTTACCCAAAATTGCAAACTGATACGATACAATTTTATCAACAGTATCGGTTACAAGAAACCATTAACCAAACTTTATCAGGGTTAATTAAAGATATTAAACGTGCAGGTTTTTTAGCTAATCATTTAGATAATTTAAAAAAAACAGCAATCCTTATCGAGGATAATAATCAATGTATTATAATTCGCTATGATCTGCATCGTTCTGGAGAATGGCGTGAAGATAAACACAACTTGAATAGTTCAGATATTTTTGTTTATCGCTACGCTAATAATAATGTTGTGTATCGATTAGGAATTCCACATTGTTATGGACAAGGTTGGGAAAAACTTTTTGACAATAATGAAGTCGATGTGACTTTGTTTGAAATTTATCAACGTGCACATTTCATAGAAATTAGATTAACAGCACAAATAAAGGGAAATCATTCGATAACGCATTCGAGAATTCATTATGTTAAGACTGAAAATCTTTAGCATGATCGCAATGAGACAAGCTTTTAAGCTATTACAATTACCATCTAAAGGATTTAGTTCGTTACAAATGATTTTGATTATAATGTCATTAGGTATCATCATGATGAAAACTTTTAGTCATATTTCGACGTTATGGCAAAAAGATTATATTCAATATAAACGTTATTACCAGCAATTTAATCAAGCACAATCATCAATTGAATGGGCCATAACTCAGCAATGGACTATACCAACTGAACATTGGCAATGTCAGGAACTGTTAACTTATCAACTTTCCGCTTGCATAAAAGTCGCAGGATTGTTAAACGGTGAGTATGTGATTGTTAAAGGCGAATTCCAACGATTCAAACTTTTTCATTTGGCAACATTGTATAATGGTAAATTAACATTACAGCAAGGACATTGGTTAGATTATTGTCCAAATAACAAAAGTCAATATTGTGAGTGATTATGACGGATAATCATTTTACAGGATTTAGTTTGATAGAATTATTGGTTTCAATATTACTATTTTCAATTGTAATGTTAGGGTTAGTTGAATTTCAGACGGTTTTAACATCGACAATATGGCAAGCGAAAAAGAGACATACTGCACAAACTATGGCATTTGAAATTCTCGATCGTTATCCAGATACTCAAGTCATAAATTTACCAGCACAGTGGAACTTTAAAATCATGACAACCAGATATCACCAATGCCAAATTGTTAAGGTAATAATTTGGATACCATCGGCTGAGGAAATAAGTCAACAACGCTGGTTTTGCCGATTATAATTTATACTTATTGGTTATTGTTTTCGGTTGTGTGGTCCATTATTTCCTAACGTGAAAGGTTATTTTAATTACATATGCTAATTTACCAAAATTAATTGATAGCGATGAAAAGATGGTGTTTTTATTAGTTAATTGAAAAGATGGTGATGTTAAAAAAGAGCCATTTAGACTCTTTTTAAAAATAGAGATTTTAAAATCATTATGATGATTTATGTTGAGGTCGTTTATTGCGCCGATTATTATATGGTTTTGATGCTTTAGGTTTTGGTAAATCGGTTAATAACGCATTTGCATCATAGTGACTAACTGGGATAATATGTCCGATTGCAGATTCAATGGCTGGTAGGTTAGGCGCATAACGCTCACAGGCAAATGAAATTGAGCAACCTTCTGCACCAGCTCGTCCTGTTCTGCCGATACGATGCCGATAATCATCGCAGTCATCAGGCAGATCATAGTTGAAAACATGCGTTACATGTGGAATATGTAAACCACGTGCTGCCACATCCGTAGCAACTAAAATATCTAACTCACCTTGAGTGAATTTATCTAAAACAGCCAAGCGTTTTTTCTGAGCAATATCCCCATTGAGTAAACCAACACGATGTCCGTCAGCCATCAGGTGGCGCCAAATTTTATCACAAGTCACTTTAGTATTAGCAAAAACAATACAACGTTCAGGCCATTCTTCTTCAATTAAGGTTTGCAATAAAGCTAATTTATCTTCATCGGAAGGAAAAAATAACTCTTCTTTTATACGATGACCTATTTTCTGTTCAGGTTCAACTTCAATATATTGTGGATCATTCATATGTTCAAATGCCAATTCTCGCACATTGTGTGATAATGTTGCGGAAAATAACATTGTTAACCGTTGCTTAGGTGGGGCCATATGCCGGAATAACCAACGAATATCACGAATAAAACCTAAATCGAACATACGATCTGCTTCATCAAGTACGACGACTTGAATCGCGGCTAAATTGACATAATTTTGTTTAGCATAGTCAATTAATCTCCCTGTCGTAGCAATTAAAATATCCACACCGTCAGATAAAGTTTTCAATTGCTTATCGTAACCATCACCACCAAACGCCAATCCGAGTTTTAAACCTGTCGTTGCTGAAAGCATTTGTGCGTCATGGTGAATTTGCACAACTAATTCACGAGTCGGCGCTATAATGACTGCACGGGGTTGATTATTTTGATGTTTTTCCAAAGGTGGATGATTCAGTAAATAATTATACGTAGCAGTGAGAAATGCGATAGTTTTACCTGTTCCTGTCTGTCCTTGTCCAGCAATATCCATTCCTTTAGCTGTAAAAGGTAAAGATTTTTCTTGAATCGGTGTACAAAATTTGAAACCATTTTTCTGCAATGCAGAAAGTACTAATGGGTGAAGTGGCAACTGGTTAAACTCTGTTTTCGTGAGGTAAGATTGGGTCATAAATAAAATTTAAATTAGTCATTTCAAACAATTGCAGTATTATACCACAGTCGTGTCTAAACTCGCACCAATTATTAGTTCCTATTATATTAATTGATAGTGAATGGTTGTAAAGTAACATACTATAATTAAGTAATATATAATTATTCGCATGCAAAATACGGAGAATAACATGAGTAATGCAATTATTTCCTTAACTGAAGCAAATTTTGAAAAAACTTTAGCTGAAGCAAGTCAACCCGTTTTAGTCGATTTTTGGGCCGATTGGTGTGGTCCTTGCAAAATGGTTGCACCAATATTAGAAGACATAGCCCAAGAATTTGCAGATAAATTAGTTGTTGCAAAGCTTAATGTCGATCAAAATCCATCTATTTCGCCAAAATTTGGTATTCGTGGTATACCGACCTTATTATTATTTAAGAATGGTAAAGTCGTGGCCACACAAGTAGGTGCGTTATCTAAAATACAATTAAAAACGTTTTTAGATAATCATCTTTAATTCTAAACAGTACATTTATTTAACCACGCAGTAAATGACTGCGTGGTTTGTTTTTATAGTTCTTCAATCTACTAATTTTTTTGTAATCTCGTCTAATTATTCGACAAACTTAGCAAAAATAAATTGCTCATATAATAGCTATTGATGGATCAAATTCAATATTCAATGAGATTCATCAGCCAAATTTAAATATTAAATCAAATTTCATTCATTTACGATGATTAGTATCAAAATCGCCATAGCGAAAAGCTGAATATATGCTAAAATTAGCTCAGGTTAAAGGCTAGTAAAAGCTAGTCATTTGGGATTCGCTAAATATTCGAGGAATAATCATGCAAGTTATTGAGGGGCAAGTAGCTGCACCCCATGCAAAAGTCGCTATTATTGTCGCACGTTTCAATCATTTTATAAATGATAGCCTTGTTGAAGGTGCCATCGATGCGCTAAAACGAATTGGGCAAGTCGAAGATAAAAATATTACTGTTATTAAAGTTCCGGGAGCTTTTGAGATTCCTTTAACGGTTAAGGCTGTTGCTGAAAGTAAAAAATATGACGCTGTGGTCGCATTAGGTACGGTAATTCGTGGTAGCACTGCTCATTTTGATTATGTCGCTGGTGAATCAAGTTCTGGTATATTATCTACCAGTTTAGCTCATTCCCTACCTGTTGGCTTTGGTATTTTAACAACAGAAAATATCGAGCAGGCGATTGAACGAGCAGGCACCAAAGCTGGAAATAAAGGGGCAGAAGCAGCTTTAACCGCACTAGAAATGTATAACACTTTAAACAGTATCAAGAAGGGGTAAATAGTGACGACTAACGCTAATCCTCGTCGTCGTGCACGTGAGTGTGCAGTTCAGGCAATCTATTCATGGCAAGTTTCTAAAAATGACTTATCAGAAGTTGAAGTCAATTTTATGGCTGAACAAGATATGAAAGGAGTCGATAAAAAGTATTTTCGAGAATTATTACATGGGGTAGCTTCGCATACGACTGAACTTGATGAAAAAATGGAGCCATTTCTGAATGAACGAAGTCTAAATGAATTAGGTTTTGTAGAACATGCTATTTTAAGAATTGCGGTTTATGAACTTCTCAAACGTGAAGATGTTCCTTATAAAGTTGTCATTAATGAAGCAATTGATTTAACTAAAACTTTTGGTGCTGAAGATAGCCATAAGTTTATAAATGGTGTACTGGATAAAGTTGCGCCAACAATACGAACCCGGTAAATAGTGAGCATATTATGAATGACAATCAATCAGCCGATAAACAAGGAAAGCCTACGGTTTTTTATGCTAAAAAATCTGCTGAAAGTAAATCATCTCAACGTTCTTATCAAGGCAATGATAGTCGTCATCAAAGAGGCTCGGCTCCACGACACGATCAAGATAAATCATCCCATGATAAACGTCGTACCGAACGTTCGAAGATGAATCGTGAAACTATCAAAGATAATCGTATCGAAATGTTTAGGCCACGTTCTCGAAATAACAGCGTGACATCTCATGAATCGCCTTGGAAAAGTCGGGTACAGAAATCTGAGCAACTAGCTACATTTGAAAATGATACGACGATACTTTCAAATCAACAATTGAAACGTCAGCGTAAAGAAGAAACATTAGTTTATAGCGAAAATAGTTGTAAAGCTATTTTTGCTAAACGGCCTGAATCGATTATTAAAGCTTTTTTCTTACAAGAAAAAACCCATGAATTTAAACCGTTGATAGCTTGGTTAGTTGAACGTCGGCTTGGTTACGATATCGTAGATGATGCGCATATGAGTAAAATTGCTCAGACACAACATCATGGTGGAGTGTGTTTGATTGTGAAAAAACGCTCTTCTTTGACTACGGCAACATATCTGGCTCAAAATAATGATGCTAAATATGATTATGTAATGGCAATTGATGATATCAATAACCCACATAATTTAGGTGCAATCGCTCGGACAGCCGCTTTTTTTAAAGTAAATGGCGTAATGCTACGACAACCCGATATTCTAGATAATGGTGCCTCTTTACGTGTTTCTGAAGGTGGAGCAGAATATCTTACGCCAATTAAAGCTGATGATTTTATTGTTTCACTTGATCAGTTTAAACAATATGGATATCAAATTGTTGCTCTTTTACCTTGTAAAGTGAATACAATAAAAGCGGAAAATTTAACTAAATTATCGGTGCGTGCCAAAACCGTCTTTGTCATTTTCCAACAAATCAATCTTAAATTAGTCGAATTTGCTGATAAAGTTGTTTATTTATCGGGTAGTGAGGCGATGCCAGCTTTAAATATTTCTGTTTTAAGTGGCATTTTACTAGCTAAAATTGACCGAACTCATACTAAGTAAAAATTTACATTAGGAAGCTAATAAAGATTTTTTTAGAGTGCTAATTTAGCACTCTATTTAAAATTAAGAAAAATACAATAATACAGAGTATATATATTAATTTAGTATAATTTTCATTTTATAAACGTGTTTTCCTATATTTTTTACTTGAAATAAAATATATTTTGGATACATTGTATCGGTTAAGAAAATATATCTCTCTATCATTACAATATTTGTAGCACTATTATGAAAACTAAGCGTAAAATCGGAATTATTTTTGGTAAATTTTATCCGTTACATTGTGGTCATATTTATCTTATTGAAAAAGCCATAATGCAAGTTGATGAACTACATGTTTTCCTAGGTTGTGAGCCAGCCAGAGACTTAAAACTATTTGAAGCAAGTGGCATGTTACGCCAGCCACAAGTTAGAGACCGATTTTACTGGTTAAAAAAAAACTTCCAACATCATCGTAATATTCATATTCATGTTTTAGACGAAAGCGGAATCGCTTATTATCCTAACGGTTGGCAAGATTGGAGTGATCGGGTTAAGGCGATTTTAGCTAAACATCAAGTTAAACCAATGGTTATCTTTACCAGCGAACAACAAGATGTTGCCAATCATGAACGCTATTTTAATTGTAGCGTAAAGCTCATTGATGTTAATCGTGATTTTATTAATATTAGTGCGACAAAAATTCGTCAAAATCCCTTTCAACATTGGCAATATATTTCCCAAGTTGCTCGACCATTCTTCGTCATGAAAATAGCTTTAGTTGGTAAACTAAATCAATTTGATCAACTGGCCATGCAATTAGCCAATATTTTTAATACGCGTTATGTAACGAATGGTTATATTAACTATTTTCAAAACGATCATCATCACAAAGTTTCTTCAACACTAAATGAGGCTGATTATATCCGCATTGCCATGTTACAAGCACAACGTATTGATGATGCTGCTACTTGTGCTAACAAATTATTATTTACCGCATTTGATTTTGAAACTTTATATCATCATTATCAACGATCTTTTCGTAAAGATAATCAGATTTTAAAAGAATTAATTAATAATTATCCCTTTGATTTAGTTATTCATTCTCATGATTTTAATCCACATGAAAGTCAGCTGGCTATTTTTGAATCTGTTATTGAGCGAATTAAGATTAAGCTAGAATAGACATTATTAGCACATTAAATCAATTAAGCATATCTTCACCCGATTATAGGTAAAAGTACCAATCAATTCTTAGTGAATCAAAGATTTTACTTTTCTAATAGTTGAAATCTAAATGGCTATCATCGCCTTAATTGTATAGTGTAGCATTAGGCGATATGTTAAAATAACGCAAATTTTTATTAAATGGTTTTCATTATGTCAAAAATCCATGATCAACCACGACACGATCAACACCAGCAAGAAACAATTGATTTTGGTTTCACACAGATTCCTAAACAAGAAAAAGAAAAACGAGTTGCCGATGTATTTCATTCTGTTGCTGATAAATATGATGTTATGAATGACTTAATGTCATTTGGTATTCATCGGCTTTGGAAGAAAATCACTATTGAGTATAGTGGTATAAGGCAAGGGCAAAAAGTACTTGATCTAGCTGGCGGAACCGGTGATCTAACTGCTAAATTTTCGCAATTAGTAGGCGATGATGGATTAGTAATATTAGCTGATATCAATGATTCCATGCTTGAAGTTGGTCGTGAAAAGTTGCGTGATAAAGGTTTATTTAAAAATATTGAATATGTACAAGCAAATGCCGAAGCGTTACCTTTTGCTGACAATAGTTTTGATTGTATTACGATTTCATTTGGTTTACGTAATGTAACGAATAAAGATCAAGCACTCAAATCAATGTGGCGAGTACTAAAGCCAGGTGGACGTTTATTAATTTTAGAATTTTCCAAACCAGAATATAAATTATTGAATAAAGCATATGATCTTTATTCATTTACAATGTTACCGTTAATGGGAAAAATTGTTGCTAATGATGCCGATAGTTATCGTTATTTAGCTGAATCAATTCGCATGCATCCTGACCAACTTAAATTGAAAAATATGATGGAGCTGGCCGGTTTTAAAGATGTGCAATATCATAATATGACAGGTGGTATTGTAGCATTGCATCTTGGTTTTAAATTTTAATTGAGGATGCTAATGAAGTATTGGCGACTTTATCAAATCATGGCGGCATTTCGCGCTTTTCAATTAGCTGAACTATTTCCTAAATCGATCTTACCAAACCGATTTAAATTTGTCCTTTTTATGATGTTTTGGGTATCGAAAAAAGCTAAACATTGTAATAGAGGAGAACGTTTAAAATTGGCTTTACAAGAACTTGGGCCAATTTGGGTTAAATTAGGGCAAATGTTGTCTACCAGACAAGATCTCTTACCCGATGATTTGTTAATTTCTTTATCGCAATTACAAGACCAAGTTAAACCATTTGATGGTGAACAAGCAAAACATATCATTGAACAAGCTTTATCAACGTCAATCGAAACGCTTTTTGATGATTTTCAGTTTACGCCTCTTGCTTCAGCTTCGATTGCTCAAGTGCATTCAGCCAAATTGAAAAGTAGTGGGGCAGCGGTAATTATTAAAGTATTACGGCCGAATATTCAACCACTCATTAAAGCCGATATTGCAGTAATGTATTGGTGTGCGGAGCGGTTGGTAAAAATGAATTATGATGCTAGGCGCTTACGTTTGACTGAAGTAGTGAGTGATTATGAAAAAACGATTTTCAAAGAGTTAAATTTGCTGCAAGAAGCAGAAAATACCAAACGTTTACGGAATAACTTTATTAAAAGTGATATGCTCTATATTCCTTATGTTTATCGTGAGCTATGTCGAGCTAATGTTTTAGTGGAAGAGCGTATCTCTGGTATATCGATTAACAACATAGCAGAATTAAAAGAGCGAGGTGTTAATTTAAAATTATTGGCGGAGAGAGGCGTTGATATATTTTTTACGCAAATTTTTCGGGATAATTTTTTTCATGCGGATATGCATCCTGGAAATGTATTTATTAATGCTAGTGATCCGATCAATCCAACCTATATCGGCATTGATTGTGCCATTATGGGAGAACTGAGTAAAGAAGATCAATATTTTCTGGCACAAAATTTTATTGCTTTTTTTAATCGTGATTATCAGAAAATTGCTGAATTATATATTGAATCAGGGTGGGTTCCTGAAGATACAAATGTTTTTGCTTTAGAAACAGCAATGCGAGAAGTGTGTGACCCAATTTTTGCCAAATCATTAGGAGAAATATCTTTTGCACAAATATTGTATAATTTATTTAATGTTGCTCGACAATTTAACATGGTGATTCAACCGCAATTAGTGCTGCTGGAAAAAACGCTTTTTTATATCGAAGGATTAGGGCGTCGACTTTATCCTCAGTTGGATTTATGGTCTACGGCTAAACCATTTTTAGAAGCATGGTATCAAGAACAAATGAGTCCATTGCATATTGCTAAAAATATGATGCATGCTTTACCACAATGGCAAGATTTATTACCTGATTTACCAAAAAAATTAAAACAATTTGAAAAATCTAACCGGCAACTTATCCTACAGTTGAACGAACTTAATCTACAACTTTCACGAACAAAAAAATGGCTAATTAAACTATGGAGTGTGGTACTTTGTATTGTTGTTTTAAGTACTTTAATAAATTTATTTTAATCAGGAATCGATAGGGTAAGCATTTACCAATTATTCATTAAGTTGATTTTTTATGATTAACTACATTAGCAACGTTAATTCTGCTTTTTAGCAGGATAGTGTTTAATGAGTAATAGGTTAGCATTTGCAATGTGCCTTATCACTAAAAAATTAATAAGAGTGAATGATTTTTATAAGTTTATTTAGTGTAGATTATTATTCAACTATTTATATCTAATATTTTTAGTTGTAAGCTTATTTCAAGTAAAATGAAAACTAAAAAGGAAACCAAAGGATTCCTTTTTAGTCTCTTTAGTCAGAGGTGAATCTGACTTAAAAAGGGATCTCGTCATCAAAATCCATTGGTGGTTCATTGGACGGTATTGGTTGTTGTGGTGCAGCAGCGGGTTGGCGAGCGGCAGGAGCAGACGATTGGTTATTTGCACTTTGCCCCCAATTTTGGGTTGCTGCATCATCAAAGTTAGTATTACGGCTACCCAAAATTTGTAATGTTCCACCAATATTAACCACGATTTCAGTAGTGTAACGTTCCTGACCGGATTGATCTTGCCATTTACGGGTTTGTAATTGACCTTCAATATAAACTTGCGAACCTTTTCTTAAATATTCACCAGCGATTTCGGCTAATTTGCCAAAAATGACAACTCGATGCCATTCTGTACGATCTTTCTGCTCACCAGTTTGCTTATCTTTCCACGTTTCGGACGTCGCGACACTTATATTAGTTACTGCGCCACCATTAGGTAAATAACGAACTTCGGGATCTTGCCCTAAATTACCTACTAAAATGACTTTATTAATACCTCGACTTGCCATTGATAAACTCCTAAACGTTTTAATATAATCTATTATTCATTGTTTGATATTGTAACATGTGCACATGTGATTGCTAATAGTATTTGTATTTACAAAATATATTTTGCGATGTTTATTTTACTTTAAACTATATTTTATCTGAATTTTACAAATGTTTAACATTTATAATTGATGAAATCTTTGATAGCCAAGTAAAAATAAGGGCAAGAATTTATTGTAGAATTTAAAACCTAGGTGAATGCTGAACATTTTATCAATATGTCTTGTGGTAAATAAGGTACTAACTAAAAAGAAAAATTAAATGAATAAACGCTATACGGATAAACTTATTTCTTTATAATACTAAAACTTTAGAATGAGGGAATTAATGTTTATGTCTAAAATACCATTAACCAATTCTTCAGATTTATCAAAAAAAGCGAAAATTGCAATTGTTATGGGTTCAAAAAGTGATTGGGACACTATGCAACACAGTGCTGATCTTTTAACACAACTCCAACTTGCTTTTCATGTTGAAATTGTATCTGCACATCGAACGCCAGATAAATTATTCCTGTTTGCCGAGCAAGCCAAAGATAATGGATTTGAGGTAATTATTGCTGGTGCCGGAGGAGCTGCTCACTTGCCTGGTATGCTAGCGGCTAAAACGTTAGTCCCAGTGTTAGGGGTACCCGTACAAAGTGCTGCATTAAGTGGTATTGATAGTTTATATTCAATAGTGCAAATGCCAAAAGGAATTCCAGTTGGTACGTTAGCTATAGGTAAAGCAGGAGCAGCAAATGCCGCATTATTCGCTGCACAGATTCTAGCAATTAATGATAGGGTACTGTTTGCTAAACTGGAAAAATTCAGACAAGCGCAGACTAATGATGTACTAACAAATCCAGACCCAAGAAAATAAATAATAAACTAACATTAGGATTTAATCATGAAAAAAGTTTGTGTTCTCGGTGACGGTCAATTAGGTCGTATGCTAAGACAAGCTGGCGAACCATTAGGTATTCAAGTTTATCCTGTTGGTTTAGATGCCGATCCAACGATGGTTCCTTATCAAAATGCTGTCATCACTGCAGAAATTGAACGTTGGCCAGAAACACCATTTACTCGTATTTTGGCCAGTCATCATGCTTTCATTAATCGAGATGTTTTTCCACTTATTGCCGACCGTTTAAGGCAGAAGCAATTACTTGATGAACTTAATCTGCCAACTGCCAATTGGCAGCCATTAGACTCTTTCGCAGATTGGCCTAAATTATTAGCAAAATTGGGTCATACATTGATCGTTAAACGCCGGACTGGTGGTTATGATGGTAGAGGACAATGGCGTATCACTTCTGAGTTAACCGATCTGATCCCCGATGATGCTTATCAAGCGGCAATCGTTGAACAAGCAATAAACTTTAATGGTGAATTATCATTAATTGGTGCACGTAATCGACTAGGTAAAATGGTATTTTATCCAGTTACTTATAATCTTCACCAAAATAGTATATTAAAGATGAGTGTGGCTTTTGCCAATCCACATGAAATTTTACAAGCTAATGCTGAATCGATGCTAGCAACGATTATGGCTAAGCTAAATTACATTGGTGTTATGGCAATGGAATGTTTTGTTGTCGGTGATAAGTTATTAATTAATGAGTTAGCGCCACGCGTTCACAATAGCGGGCATTGGACGCAAAATGGTGCGTCAATCAGTCAGTTTGAGTTGCATTTACGCGCTATTATGGATTTACCAATGCCGTCACCAGCTGTATTTGCAAATTCTGTAATGGTTAATCTGATTGGTATGTCTTACAATTGTGATTGGTTAACCGAATCGTTAGTTCACCTTCATTGGTATGAAAAGGCGGTAAGAGCTGGGCGTAAATTGGGGCATTTAAATTTGACTCATCAGAATTCACTGGAGTTATGTTTTTGCTTAGAACGTTTAACAACGACATTATCGGTAGATTATGCTTCAGCTATTGAGTGGGCAAAAGCTGTTTTATTAAGCGAAGGTATCAATTAATAGCAATGCTATTAGGAGAATATGTGAAGATCAATTTTCATAAAAAAATAAGTTATCAACGTTACACGAAACAGACTAAATATAACGTTGGCGATGAATATTCCTTCATCCAATATTTTGAAAGTGATCGTGATCGCATTCTCAATTCCGCTGCCATTCGTCGCTTACAACAAAAAACACAAGTTTTTCCCTTAGAGCGTAATGCAGTTGTTAGGTCACGTTTAACCCATTCTTTAGAAGTTCAGCAAGTTGGTCGTTATATTGTGAAAGAAATCATGAATAATTTAACGAAAACAAATCAACTTAACCAATACGGATTGGATAATTTAGGCGTTGTTATTGAAAGTTTAGTGGAAATGGCGTGCCTAATGCATGATATTGGTAATCCACCCTTTGGTCATTTTGGTGAAGCTGCTAT
Source organism: Frischella japonica (assembly GCF_014489845.1). Classification (GTDB taxonomy): domain Bacteria; phylum Pseudomonadota; class Gammaproteobacteria; order Enterobacterales; family Orbaceae; genus Frischella; species Frischella japonica. The sequence goes on along the minus strand of NZ_JABURY010000016.1, from coordinate 179,349 downwards.
TAATAATTGGTTTAGTCAGCAATTAGCCGTTGAGCGTTCATCAAGTTATACTCCATTGAATTACCAACGAACACAACCAGAACTTGATGAATTACGCCGTAAAATTCGTCAGGATTTATGTCATTTTGATGGTAACGCGCAAGCCATTAGATTAGTTCACACAATCTTAAAATTGAATTTAACCTATTCACAAATCGCCTGCATTTTAAAATATACTAAACCCGCATACTGGCTTGCGCCAGTAAAAGATGAATTTCATTATCTTATGAAAAAATCAGGCTATTATTTATCGGAAGAATCTTTTGTTAACTCACTAATGGTAGAGCTTGATCAAGAACCGTTTCATCGTTATCCCTTAACTTACATTATGGAAGCAGCGGATGATATATCATACTGTATCGCAGATTTGGAAGATGCGGTTGAAAAAAGGATTTTGACGATTGAACGATTATATTTCTATTTACAGCAGGAATGGGGGCCTACTAAAAAAGGCGACCTTTTCGAGAGGGTGGTTGCGGGCGCCTATACCAGTGCATTGAGTGAAAAAAATGATTCCATGAGTGTAGATCAATTTTTTACATCCTTAAGAGTCAATACGACGGGTATTTTAGTTCCCCATGCTGCAGAACGTTTTATTGAAAATATTGAAGCAATTTATTCTGGTTCATTTAATCATGCTTTATTAGAAGATCATGATGCTGAATTTAAATTATTGGAAGTTTTTAAGAAGGTTGCATTTAAATATATTTTTAATCACGATAGTATCGAAACCATAGAATTGCAAGGCTATCGAATTATTACCGGTTTACTCGATATATACAATCCATTACTCAATATGCCAACAGACGATTTTTTGCAATTAACAACCAAAAATGGTCATCCACAATATATGATTGAAACGCGATTATTTCATAAACTTCCAGAAAAACATCGTCAAGCCTATCTGGAAGCGGTTTTACAAATTGAAAAAGCGGATGCCGCTTTTAACATTTGGGAGTTCTATTATCGAGCAAGATTATTACAGGATTATATTAGTGGTATGACCGATCATTTTGCTTATGATGAATATCGTAAATTAATGGTGAGTGATTAGCACTATATTAGTGCGATAGTGCATCGAGATTTCAATTTTCCATAAAATCATTCGATTGATTTAAATAAGCATGTAAAAGCAATACATTTCATTTTATTAAATTGACCAATTTATTGTTACATTGGCTGACCAGCAAAGAATAATTCGCTTTTATTTATCCAATGGATAATAACTTCTTTTATTTAGACATTTCATTCATGCTCATTATATAACAATGGTTTGGCATAACATTTGCATTAGATTATTTATTATTAGCAATGATGAGGATGATTTAATGAAATTAGTGACAGTAATTATTAAACCTTTCAAATTAGAAGAAGTTCGCGAAGCCTTGTCCAATATTAATATTACAGGATTGACGGTAACTGAAGTAAAGGGCTTTGGTCGACAAAAAGGTCATGCTGAACTCTATCGCGGTGCTGAGTACACAATTAACTTTTTACCCAAAGTCAAAATTGAAATTGGCATTTTAGATGAACAATTGGATGAAGTGATTTCAGCCATAACTAAAGCCGCTCACACCGGCAAAATCGGTGATGGCAAAATTTTTGTAACAGCTTTAGAAAGTGCTATTCGTATTCGTACAGGTGAGACGGATGAAGATGCACTTTAGTAAATTGTGCCAACGAATACTAATTTATTCAGTGATATTCATTCACATCAAAAAAATTTTGATAAGGAATATGTAAAATGATAAAAAAAATATTATTTATTCTGGGACTATTTACCTCAGGTCATGTATTAGCTGAAGAAATATTAATACAAGAAGTTGTTACAAATTCTTTAGCTGATAAAGCGGATAATGGTTTTATGATGATTTGTACGGCATTAGTGTTATTTATGTCTGTACCAGGTATTGCTTTATTTTATGGCGGTTTATTACGTTCGAAAAACATTTTATCGATGTTAACCCAAGTATTAGTAAGTTTTTCACTCATTGCTGTTTTATGGGTCGTTTATGGATATTCGTTAGCTTTTGGTGAAGGGAATTGGTTTTTTGGTAGTTTTGATTGGTTTTTATTAAAAGGTATTAAGATAACGGATATTGAAGGAAGCATTTATCAATTTATCTGGATTGCTTTTCAAGGATCGTTTGCTTGTATCACTTGCTGTTTAATTTTAGGAGCCTTTGCTGAACGAGTTAAATTTTCTGCTGTATTAATTTTCATGGTGATTTGGTTTACTTTTTCTTATATACCTATGGCGCATATGGTTTGGGGGGGCGGAATTCTGGGCGATGAAGGTGCACTTGATTTTGCTGGTGGTACAGTCGTGCATATTAATGCTGCAGTAGCAGGCTTAATCGGTGCATATATGAGCGGTCATCGGGTAGGGTTTAATAAAGAACCACTCAAACCATTTAATTTAGGCTATGTCTATCTTGGTGCAGCTATTTTATACATCGGATGGTTTGGCTTTAATGCCGGTTCATCAACGCATGCTGATGAAATCGCAGGCTTAGCATTTATTAATACAGTGGTTGCCACAGCCAGTGGTGTATTAGCATGGTCAGCCGTAGAATGGATTCATCGTGGTAAACCATCTTGTTTAGGCGCTTGTTCGGGAGTGATAGCTGGTTTAGTCGGTATTACACCAGCTGCTGGATTTGTAGGAGTCGGTGGGGCCTTGATTATTGGTTTAATTTGTGGCGCTGCAGGGGTATGGGGGGTATCGAGTTTAAAACGCTTATTAAAGGTTGATGATACTTGTGATGTATTTGGTGTACATGGTATATGTGGTATTGTCGGTTGTCTCTTAACGGCAATTTTCACAGCTGAATCATTAGGCGGTATCGGTTTTACTGACGATGTAACGATGATAAAACAGTTGGGTATCCAAACAATGAGTATAATTACTTGTATGGTATGGACGGCGGTCGTCGCGGTTATTGCTTTTAAAATAGCTGATCTCTTGGTCGGGTTACGTGTAAGCACCGATGATGAACGTGAAGGGTTGGATATTAATAGTCATGGTGAAAGTGCATTTAATGATTAATTGAATAATATTTTAATGTATTGAGGAGTTGAAATTGAAGGGCGGAGATATCGCCCTTATTTTAGACAGCGTAAAGTTTTTATTTTGTGTTGCGCAAATTGTTAAAATGATAAATTGTTCTTTGTATTTTTTACTTGCTGTTGCAATAAAGAGAGATCAATCTCATTGTTAAAAGTATAAGGGAAGAGCTGTTTAAAAGCAGCTTCAATCGAGAGGTGAGCTTCTTTTGACATAGTAAAATGATATATCTGTTTTTCACTATCACAGCTTAACAATTTTATTTTCCATAACTGTTTTTATCCTTATTGATAAGCTACTAAGAACGATTTTGGATAAATCGACGACATAAAATCGTTTATTATCGAATTGATAAGTTCAGCTTTGGTTTTGAAAGTACTTTCTTTGTCTTCAATAGCATAGAGCCAATTATATAAGAAAAAGCCTCTAATAGCATAGAATATCCGCCACAAATAACTGCGCCTCATCTGCGAATGAAAGGATATTTAAGTTTAGGGTAGTTGGATTTAAATTCAGATGTTGGAATATTATCGGTATGATCGCCTTATTCACAAGCTACAAATGTAATATTTAATTTATCTAACAAAGCTAAATACATACCAAAAATGGAATTAATGATATTCATCATATACACTAAATTCAGCGAGTTTTTTGCAATGTTTACATTGGTGGAAGCACATTTTTTGCTTTTGTCCGATTACCGCCAGTACCCCAAATCAATAACATCATTTTCATCCATAGTCGTTATTATGATAAGTTATTATGCTAAAAAGCACAGCGATTATAAAATAACGTAATCATAAATGCGATATGAGATAAACAACCCAAGCATATTTTTAGTTGATTCGACTAAAAATGTTTATAATAGAAGTTTTTCACTTATTTATCCGTTATAATTTTCAATACTAATTAGCTTGTTAGGATTTTTGTATTGTTAACTTATTTAGACGAAAATTTAGCATTTCCTGACCCAAATATGGCTCTAATCAGACCAAACGGATTACTCGCTATAGGGGGAGATCTGTCACCAGAGCGTTTATCGGTTGCTTATCGACAAGGCATTTTTCCTTGGTATAACGATGATGAACCTATTTTATGGTGGTCTCCCGAGCCCCGTGCAGTATTCGATCCGTTACAATTTCATATTAATCGAACATTTAATAAATTTTTGAAAAAGTGTGATTATAAAATCAGTATAAATCATGATTTTACAGCGGTTATAAAAGGGTGTGCGAAAAATCATGGTGAGACGTGGATTACGGATGAGATAATTGCTGCTTATATCCAATTCCATCAATTAGGTTTTGCTCATTCAGTTGAAGTTTGGCAGAATGATCAGTTAGTTGGTGGGTTATATGGTGTAGCACAAGGTGCTGTATTTTGTGGAGAATCCATGTTTAGCCTAAAAAGCAATGCTTCTAAAGTTGCATTATATGCTTTTAGCCGCCATTTTAGTCGATGTGGTGGTTTATTAATTGATTGTCAGGTAATCAATAACCATACCGCGTCATTAGGGGCGTTTGAGATACCACGCCAAAAATATTTACACTATTTAAAGCAATTACAAGTTATAAAATTGAAGTCATTTTGTTATGATAAGCAATATTTATGTTATCATTCATAGAGTTAAATAAAGATAATTTAATTTAATCGTCGCCTTGAAAAAATATCGAGAATAAAATGCACAAAAATAATATTAACAAAACATTTAATTCGGGAATCTTGTCAAAATTATTAGTAGTGTTATGTTCATTTGGTTGTTTTTTAACGCAGACGAACGCAGAGGAACTGGTTGGACCGTTACAGCTTGTAGAGCTTAGTGAGCAAGATGCAACAAGTTCTGAAAAAATATATACGACCACACATTTTGCTTTATTTGGTCAACCTAAGTATGCCGAAAATTTCACCCATTTTGATTATGTTAATCCCAATGCACCAAAAGGGGGGATCATTCGTCAGGCTGAAATCGGCAGCTTCGATAATTTTAATCGCTTGGCTAGCCGTGGAGTGGCTGAAAGGCATTCGCATAGTCTATATGAAACGTTATTTACCACATCGGGCGATGAACTTGATAGCTATTATCCGTTATTAGCGAGCGAGATTACCTACTCTGATCAATATAAATGGGCTGAAGTCGTGCTTAATCCTAATGCCTGTTTTAGTGATGGTGTAGCTGTAACCGCGTACGACGTCGAATTTAGTTTCAATAAAATGATGGCAGAAGGTGTATCACAATATCGTATGTATTATCAAGGATATTCAGTGAAAGCACTTGATAAATATCGGGTTAGATTTGAATTACCGACACCAAATCGAGAGGATTTATTGAGTTTCGTCGGTGATTTTAGTGTGTTACCACAACATTTTTGGCAAGATAAAAATTTAGCCGAGCCATTGGCTACACCACCAATTGGTAGCGCACCTTATGTCATCAGTGATTTTAAATTAGGACAATATGCCATTTATCAATTAAATCCAAATTATTGGGGGAATAATCTGTCCGTAAATCAGGGGCTGAATAATTTTGAAATTAAACGGATCGATTATTATTCTGATGATGATGTTGCTTTAGAGGCTTTTAAAGCTGGAGAATATGATTTTCGTAGTGAATCACAACCTAAAAAATGGTTTACCCAATATCAAGGGAAATATTTTGATCAAGAGTATATCCTTAAACAACAGGATGATGTCACTAAGGCCATTAATTCAAGATGGCTTGCTTTTAATCTAGAAAGACCTCTGTTTCAAGATATTAAAGTTAGACAAGCCTTAACATTAGCATATGATTTTAAATGGTTAAATCACGTCTTTTATTACGACAGTTTTATTCAACCAATGAGTTTTTTCTCATACACACCTTATGCTGCACTTGGTAAACCCAGTGAACGGGAACGACAATTATTGATGCCTTATGCGGCTATTTTACCAGACACTGTATTTGGTGAAGCTTATAACATACCATCGAGCAATGGTGATGGATTTAATCGTGCTAATTTATTAAAGGCGAAACAGTTATTGCAACAAGCTGGATGGGTGATAAAAGATCATCGACTGGTGAATATACAAACAGGTGAACCATTTGAGTTTGAATTACTTACTTATATGGGAGCAGATAACAAATATGTAATACCATTTCAGCAAAATTTAGCCAAATTAGGTATTAAAATGAATGTCAGCTCGGTTGATTATGCCCAAATTACTCGCCGTTTACGTAAACGGGATTTTGATATGATTCCTACAAATTACAGTAAGATAGACTATCCTACTTCAGGATTAATGATACTATGGGGTAGTGAATATCTCAACTCAAGTTGGAACACTTCCGGGCTACATAATGCGGCAATTGATAGTTTAATTGCACTGATTCCAAATTATATTGATGATGAAGAAGAATTGCTTTATATCGGCCGAGCGTTGGATCGCGTATTAACCCATGCGTATCCAATGATCCCGATGTGGATGCCGCGTCAAATTCATTATGCATATTGGAATAAATTTGATAAACCAAAGATTAAGCCCGTTTACAGTATTGGTGTGAATACTTGGTGGTATGATGCCGATAAGGCAAATAAGTTACCTAAAAATAATGAGTAAAAGGAACAAATAACATGCTAAGTTATCTCATTCGGCGATTATTACTTATTATTCCCACTTTATTGGTTATCTTAACGATTAACTTTTTTGTTATACAAATTGCACCTGGAGGTCCGGTTGATCAGGCGATAGCGATGATTGAAATGGGAGCTGAAAGTGGACAAGTTTTGTTACCTAATAGTGAAAGGATGGTCATAAATCAAGAAAATCAATTTTATCGTGGAGCACGTGGATTAGATCCACAAATTATTTCTGCTATTGAAAAACAATATGGTTTTGATAAACCAATTTGGGAACGATATATTGATACAATAAAAAATTTTATTTGTTTTGATTTTGGCAATAGTTTTTTCAAAAGTGATTCTGTTATAAATTTAATTATAAATAGTCTTCCGGTTTCGATATCATTAGGTGTATGGACGACATTATTGATTTATTTAATCTCAATTCCATTAGGGATACATAAAGCAGTACAAGATGGCAGCCGATTTGATTTTTGGTCAAGTGTCGTGATTATTGTTGGTTACGCAATTCCAGCTTTTTTATTGGCAATTTTACTAATTATCCTATTTTCTGGTGGTGATTATTGGGATATTTTTCCTTTAAGAGGTTTAATATCAGCCAATTTCGATCAACTTGAAACTTGGGATAAAATCAAAGATTATCTATGGCATATTTGTTTACCCATTACTGCTATGGTGATGGGTGGCTTTGCTACTTTAACAATGCTCACCAAAAACTCATTTTTAGATGAAATTCGTAAACAATATGTTGTTACTGCCCGAGCAAAAGGACTAAGTGAACGACAGATTCTTTATCGTCATGTTTTTCGTAATGCAACATTATTGATTGTTTCTGGCTTTCCTGCTGCCTTTATTGGTATGATTTTTACCGAATCATTGTTAATTGAAGTAATTTTTTCTCTGCATGGATTAGGGTTACTGGGTTATGAAGCGATCATACAACGTGACTATCCAGTAATTTTTGGTACTTTATATATTTTTACATTAATTGGTTTAGTAACCAAATTGATTACAGATTTGACCTATATGTTAATTGATCCACGTATTGATTTTGAGGCACGATAATAAATGACGAATAAAACTAATCAATCATCGGCACCGTTAACAATCAATCAACGACGCTGGCAACGATTTAAAAATAATCGACGTGGTTATCTTTCATTATGGTTATTTGCGATTTTTTTCTTATTGAGTTTACTGTCAAATGTTCTAATGAATGATAAGCCAATATTGATAAAGTATCAGGATCATTTCTATTTTCCGATTATCGAAACCTATTCGGAATCGTCTTTTGGCGGTGATTTCGCGACACCAGCAAATTATCTTGAACCAATAATTATTGAAAATATAGAACAAAGTGGCGGATATATCATTTGGCCACCTTTCCGTTATAGTTATAAAACCTTAGTTTATAACACTGAAACTACTTTCCCAACACCACCATCGGCTGAGCATTGGTTGGGTACTACTGATGCAGGTTTTGATGTGATGGCTAATCTTTTATATGGCTTCCGTGTCTCGATGCTTTTTGCATTGCTGTTATGTTTTGTGACTTCATTAATTGGCATATTTTTTGGTGCCTTACAAGGTTATTATGGTGGTTGGGTCGATCTATTTGGTCAGCGTATTATTGAAATATGGAATGGTTTACCTGTCTTGTTTATGATTATTTTGTTGTCGAGCATAATGACACTTAATTTTTGGTGGCTATTAGCTATAACAATTTTATTTGGGTGGACAGCATTAGTTGGTGTTGTGCGTGCGGAGTTTTTGCGCACACGCAACTTTGAGTATATTTTAGCGGCTAAAGCATTAGGCTTGAGTCATCATAAAATTATGTTTAGGCATATTTTACCCAATGCGATGGTAGCTATTTTAACATTTTTACCTTTTATCTTATGCGGTTCTATCACTACTTTAACTTCACTGGATTTTCTTGGTTTTGGATTGCCTATTGATTCACCTTCTTTAGGACGATTATTACTACAAGGTAAAAATAATTTACAGGCCCCTTGGTTAGGTATAAGTTCATTTTTAATTATTGCAGTTTTATTATCTTTACTCATTTTTATCGGAGAAGCGGTGCGTGATGCCTTCGATCCTAACAAAGGAGTGAATTGATGAATCAACCTCTTTTGCATATTAATAATCTATCCATTGCATTTAAACAATCACACGGATTATTGCCAGTAGTAAAAAACATCAGTTTCTCTATTCAGGAACAGGAAACCGTGGCGCTTGTCGGTGAATCAGGCAGCGGTAAATCGATCACAGCATTATCTATTCTACAGTTAATACCCCCTGAAAAAGTTATTTATAACAGTGGTGAGATATGGTTTGCTAACCAGAACTTGTTATCTGTTAGTAATAAGGTAATGCGGAAAATCCGTGGGAATCATATTAGTATGATTTTTCAAGATCCAATGGTATCACTCAATCCACTTCATACCATTGAAAAGCAACTTTTCGAAGTATTATCCATACACATGGGCATACACAGCCATAACTTAGCTCGTAGTGAAATGATAAGTTATTTAGAACGTGTGGGTATTAAAAACGCCAAGAGCCGATTAAACCATTATCCTCATCAGCTTTCAGGCGGTGAAAGACAGCGGGTAATGATCGCTATGGCGATATTAACTAAGCCGCAATTATTAATTGCTGATGAGCCAACAACATCATTAGATATTTCGGTACAAGCACAAATTATTCAATTATTAAAAGAGTTAAAAAGTGAGCTAAATATGAGTATGCTGTTTATCTCACATAATTTAAGTGTGGTTAGAAAAATTGCTGATAATATTGCCGTGATGAAATATGGTGAAATCGTCGAATTTAATAATCGCCATCGCATTTTTTTACGACCTGAACATCAATATACCAAGCTATTAATTAATTCTGAACCAGAAGGAAACCCAATACCATTACCGAAAATGCCAGGAATTTTACTTAACGTTAATTATTTAAATGTTGAAGTAAAAACAAAGTTAGGTTGGTTTAAAAGGCAAAAACGCAAAATTGTTGATGATGTTGCTTTAGTCGTTCATGAAGGCGAAACGATAGGATTAGTTGGCGAGTCTGGTTCCGGTAAAACCACTACAGCATTGGCTATTTTGCGGTTAATTAAATCACAAGGTGATATTTGGTTCGATAGCCACTATTTATCCAAATTAAGTCAAAAAAAATTATTACCGTTTCGCAGTCGTATACAGGCAGTCTTTCAAGATCCCTTTTCATCGCTTGATCCCCGCCTTAATGTTGAGCAGATTATCAATGAGGGATTACGAGCACATAAAAAACTGAGTCATTCAGAATGTGAACAAAAAGTTATCCATATTATGCAAGAAGTTGGGTTGGATCCAAATTGGCGTTATCGTTATCCATCAGAATTTTCTGGTGGTCAGCGTCAACGTATTGCCTTAGCTCGAGCTCTTATATTGCAACCACAATTATTAGTTTTAGATGAGCCGACTTCATCATTGGATAGAACGGTTCAATTGCAAATTATTAATTTATTAAAGCTGTTACAACAAAGATATCAACTTAGTTATCTGTTTATCAGTCATGATCTTTCCTTGGTTTATTCTTTCTGTCATCAAATTATCGTTATGAAAAATGGACATATCGTCGAACAAGGTAAACGTGATCACATTTTTAGTGATCCCCAACATGACTATACCAAATTGTTATTATCGTGTTTAGATAAACCGTTTAAACAAAAAATACAAAACATGTCTGGCGGTGGCAATAAAAAAGATCCAAGCCAAATAAACTGGAGCGAGGCGTTATTATTCCGTAGTAGTGATCATTAATTGTGACACAAATATAAATAATATTGGTTTGATCGTGTATGCAACTAAAACTAACCGTGGGTCGATGCGACCCACTTAACGAATATAATTATAAAAAAGTGAAAATTTGTTCTTTTGGTAAGCGTGATTTTGGGCGTTCAGCATTGCCATCGTTTTCAGCCCGATATCCTAATGCAGCGATCACGACACTTGTTAAGCCTTTCTCTTTTAAGCCTAATATTTCATCCATTTTAGTCGCATTAAAACCTTCGATTGGAGTAGAATCGATACCAATAGCGGTAGCTGCAAATAATAATTGGCCTAAAGCAATATAGAGTTGTTTGCTTTCCCAGGCAAGTTGTGACTCAATAGTTTTACTGTTCAGCTCAACAAAATTGTGGCGACCTTGATCTTGCGCTTGTTTTAATCCGACGACGGGAAAACGACCATCTTGTTCTTCTTGGTTAAGTAAATTAGTGAGATGTGCTTCTGTTAATGGTGATCTAGCACAAAAAATAATGGTATGAGAAGATTCGGTAATACGTGGTTGATTAAATTCGGCAACTGCCGGTAAAATTTTATTTTTAGCAATATCATTATCAATCACAAAGAAATGCCATGGCTGGGAATTAACCGAAGAAGGACTATTTCTTAATACCGTCAACAGCTGTTCAAGTTTATCTTGAGGAATTTTTTTTGTTTTATCATAATGTTTAGTCGTATAACGTGTTTGCGAAATTTCAACGATATTCATATGAAGACTCCTATTTAATATCTGGATTATCATTATAAGTTATTAATAAAATTAATAAAATTGATAAAATGATAATCTCACATTTTTTGATGATCCTATTAACTGCGCTTAGCATTAAAAAGATGTTCAACTTATTGTATTTTTTTAAGCCGAATAACACTATTTAAATTATTTGGATTCTTAATGATACGATATTTTGTTTATCATTAAGTTTATTTCAATGTTTAACTACTTTATAAATACTTCTTATTAACCCATCTATTTTGTGTATGCTATATTGATTATTGATTTCATTTCGTTTGATACCTTTTAATAAAAAAGTATTCGCCTGATGAGTCAAACCTTAATAATAATGACATAGGAGGTTCAGATGTCTTATCGCAAGCAAACAATTTTTGACTATTGCAATCTTATCCTATTTTTATTTCTTAGCCAGCAGGTTATCGCTGCGGATAAAATCAACCAACCATTTGAAGTGGGAGCTGTTGCAGCACCAGATTATTATGGCGCACTTGCCGCACAAGAAATATTAAAAAAAGGCGGTAATGCCGCGGATAGTGCCGTTGCGACTGCTTTTGCATTGGCAGTCACTTATCCTGAAGCGGGCAACATTGGAGGTGGCGGATTTATGACGTTATGGATGGAAGGTAAACCTTACTTTATTGATTATCGGGAAACTGCACCCGCTGCAGCCACTAAGGATATGTACTTAGATGAAAATCAAGATGTGATTGAAAATTTAAGTTTATATTCACATAAAGCATCAGGTGTGCCCGGTACAGTAGCCGGCATGTGGGCGATTCATCAGCGTTTTGGTCAGTTACCTTGGTCAGCTGTGCTAGCTCCAGCTATTCGTTTCGCTAATGAAGGTTTTTATGTTGAACAACAACTGGAATTACGTTATCAAGAAGTTTTAAAAGATGCGCCAATTAATGGTAATTTTAAACAATATTTTTCAGGTTTACAGACAGGAAATTTATTTAAACAACCGGAATTAGGTCAGGTATTGATTCGTATTGCTGAACAAGGGCCAAATGGTTTTTATAAAGGAGAAACCGCGAAACTGATTGCTTCACAAATGGCTGAAAATGATGGATTAATCACAGAATCCGATTTAGCCAATTATCAAAGTAATTGGCGTGAACCTTTAATTGCTAATTGGAAAGGGATGCAAATCGTTACAGCGCCGCCACCAAGTTCGGGTGGTATTGGTTTAATCCAATTATTATTAATGAAACAAAATCTCGAGAATGAGTTTAAGGGTGTAGTAGTAAATTCACCCAAATATGTTCATTTATTAGCAGAAATTGAAAAGCGTGTATTTGCTGATCGTTCCGAATATATGGGGGATCCTGATTTTGTAGCGGTGCCAGTATCGCAACTAATCGATCCTACTTATTTATTAAACCGAGCCAAACAAGTTGATCCACAAACAATATCCGTAACAGAAAACGTTCAACCAGGTTTATCTAATAGCCGTGAAAAATTACAGACTACCCATTTTTCAATCGTAGATAAATGGGGTAATGCGGCATCGAATACATATACTTTAAATGGTTGGTTTGGTTCAGCTGTGGTCGTAAAAGGTACTGGTATTATTCTTAATAATGAAATGGACGATTTTAGTAGTAAGCCAGGTATTGCCAATCAATTTGGTGTAGTCGGTAAAGATGCTAATGCAATTGCTCCGAATAAACGACCATTATCGTCTATGACGCCAACGATATTTACCAAAGATAATCAAGTTGTTATGGTGATTGGTACACCGGGTGGCTCACGGATCTTTACTTCTATCTTTCAGGTAGTGGCTAATGTTTACGATAATGGTATGTCATTAAAAGACGCAGTTTATGCACCTCGCTATCATCATCAATTATTACCAAAGAATCTGATTTTTATAGAACGTTTTCAAAATAAATTATCAGAACAATTTAAATCTCAGCTTGAAAAAATGGGTTATGACTTTTATCAACAAGATTTTAGTGGTGATATACAAGCTATTCAAGTCATTGATAATGTACCTCAAGCCGTATCTGATATTCGTGGTCGCGGTAAGTCCATGGTTATCCAATAGAATATTTAGTAAAATGATTGTTGGTTTTATTATATTGGCTAATATAAATTATTCTGTATTTATCTAATTCGCTATTACGATATTTGCAAAATACAATAGTTTTTTTATTTTATTCGTTTATAAACTATGTTCTTATTAATAAATTAAAATAATATTAAAACACATGATAAATATTCGTTGACACAATCAGCATGATTTGATAAAAATATCAGCAATCAAATCTTGTACTATTACTGGAATGAAAGTTGTTATGTTGACTAACTTTTTATCACTCGCTCTCAACCTCCTCCTCGCATTGATTTGCGCGGATCGTTTGTTTGTGGAGTAAAGTGATAGTTCAATAGATAACTCGACAAATTAACAATAACCCGCGCTGAAGTGCGGGTTTTTTGTTTTGTTAACTTGAAATACCGTAATAGCGCTACAATATAAAAAAGGAAAAAAACAATGAGCGATCAAGTCATTATTTTTGACACGACATTACGTGATGGTGAACAAGCACTACAAGCGAGTTTAAGTGTTAAAGAAAAATTACAGATAGCATTAGCATTGGAAAGAATGCGTGTGGATGTAATGGAAGTAGGGTTTCCTATTTCTTCTCCTGGTGATTTTGAATCGGTACAAACTATAGCGAAAACGATTAAAGATAGTCGAGTTTGTGCGCTATCTCGTTGTATTGAAAAAGATATTGATGTTGCCGCAGAAGCATTAAAGGTTGCGGATCAGTTTCGCATTCATACGTTTATGGCAACATCGACCTTACATGTAAAAGATAAATTAAAAATGACATTTGAAGATGTCGTTGAACGGGCTGTGCACTGTATTAAGCGTGCACGTAATTATACTAATGATGTGGAGTTTTCTTGTGAAGATGCAGGCCGTACCCCAATTGATAACTTATGTCGGATTGTTGAAGCAGCAATTCAAGCAGGGGCAACCACGATCAATATTCCAGATACTGTCGGTTATACTATCCCTTATCAATTTGGTGGCATTATTCGTACCTTATTTGAACGTGTCCCGAACATTGATAAAGCGATTATCTCTGTTCATTGTCATGATGACTTGGGCATGTCGGTGGCTAACTCGATTAGCGCGATTCAGGAAGGTGCTCGGCAGATTGAAGGCGCGATGAATGGTTTAGGTGAACGAGCCGGTAATACCGCTTTAGAAGAAGTGATTATGGCAATTAAAGTTCGCCAAAATATTTTAAATGTACATACCAATATTAATCATCAAGAAATTTATCGGACCAGTCAGATCGTAAGCCAAATTGCAAATATGCCAATCCCTGCTAATAAAGCAGTGATTGGCAGCAATGCCTTTTCTCATTCATCAGGTATCCATCAGGATGGGGTGTTAAAAAATCGTGAAACATACGAAATAATGACTCCAGAATCAATTGGTTTAAATCAAGTTCAACTCAATTTAACTTCTCGTTCCGGACGAGCAGCGGTAAAACACCGTTTGCAAGATTTAGGTTATCGGGATGAAGATTATGATCTTGATCAAATCTATACTGCATTTTTAGCTTTAGCCGATAAAAAAGGGCAAGTGTTTGATTATGATCTTGAAGCATTAATCTTTATGAATAAGATAAAAGATGATCAGGAGCATTTTTCGCTAGATTATTTTAACGTACAATCAGGGAGTACAGTGGTGTCAACAGCGTCTGTCAGTCTTACTGTTGGTGACAAAAAATGTTCCGATGCAGCTACTGGGAATGGTCCTGTTGATGCCGTATATCAAGCTATTAATCGCATTACAAATATTCCGGTATCGATTGTTAAATATCAATTAGCTTCAAAAGGTCAAGGAGAAAATGCCTTAGGGCAAGTCGATATCGTGGTAGAGCATAATGATCGTCGTTATCATGGTATAGGATTAGCAACGGATATTGTTGAATCATCAGCAAAAGCGTTAATTAATGCATTGAATAACATTTATCGTGCAGCGATTATTGCCGAAGAAAAACAGCGTTTACATGGTTAATTAATCACGTTATCAATGAAGTTAAATTATAACATATTATAAAAATCGAGGATTATTATGTCACAGTCTTACCATATTGCAGTCCTACCTGGCGATGGAATAGGTCCAGAAGTTATGAAGCAAGCTTATAAAGTGCTTGATGTTATTCGTAACAAATATCAGTTAACAATCACAACCAGTGAATATGATGTAGGTGGTGCAGCCATTGATATTCACGGTTGTCCGTTACCTAAAGCTACGTTAGAAGGTTGCGAGAAAGCTGATGCTATTTTATTTGGTTCGGTAGGGGGGCCAAAATGGACACATTTACCACCTGATCAACAACCTGAACGTGGCGCATTACTGCCATTGCGTAAACATTTTAAATTATTTGCTAATATGCGTCCGGCGAGTCTCTATCAAGGCTTGGAAGAATTGTGCCCACTACGCGAAGATATTGCGAAACGAGGTTTTGACATTTTATGCATGCGTGAATTAACCGGCGGTATCTATTTTGGTTTGCCTAAAGGTCGCGAAGGCAGTGGCGCTCAAGAAAAAGCCTTTGATACTGAAGTATATCATCGCTTTGAAATTGAACGCATTGCCAGAATGGGCTTTGCAGCAGCACAAATCCGACGTAAAAAAGTCACATCAGTTGATAAAGCAAACGTATTACAAACCTCGATTTTATGGCGTGAAGTGGTTACTGAAATTGCAAAAGAATATCCGGATGTTGCATTAGAGCATATGTATATTGACAATGCGACTATGCAATTGGTTAAAGATCCAGCGCAATTTGATGTATTGTTATGCTCTAACTTGTTTGGTGATATTTTATCCGATGAATGTGCCATGATTACCGGCTCTATGGGAATGTTACCGTCTGCGAGTTTGAATGAAGAAGGTTTTGGTTTATATGAGCCGGCCGGTGGCAGTGCGCCTGATATTGCTGGCAAAAACATCGCTAATCCAGCAGCACAAATTTTATCATTAGCTTTATTAGTTCGTTACAGTTTAAAACGCGATGATATTGCTAAAGCCATTGAGCAAGCTGTCAATAATGCTTTAGAACAGGGTATACGTACGATTGATTTAGCTCGTGGTGGTGATTTTGTTTCTACTGATGAAATGGGTGATGCAATCTGTCGTTTAATTTAATATCAAATAAAATTTAAAAAACAGAGGATTGACGTTTACGTTAATCCTAATTAGTGGCAAAAAGGAATGTAAGCAATGTCAACAAATCCTAAAACCTTGTATCAAAAATTATATGATGCACATGTCGTTTATGAAGCAGCAAATGAGACACCTATTTTATATATTGATCGTCATTTAGTGCATGAAGTTACTTCTCCTCAAGCTTTTGATGGTTTACGGGCGATGAATCGCAGAGTTCGTCAACCCCATAAAACATTTGCTACAATGGATCATAATACCTCAACTAAAAGCAATGATTTAAGCGCATGTAGTGAAATGGCACGCATTCAATTAACTGAGTTAGATAAAAATGCCAAAGAATTTGGAATTTCGTTATATGGCTTACAAAGCCCATTACGTGGGATTGTCCATGTTGTAGGCCCAGAGCAAGGAATGACATTACCAGGTATGACTATTGTTTGTGGCGATTCACACACCGCAACACATGGTGCTTTTGGTGCCTTGGCGTTTGGTATAGGGACTTCGGAAGTGGAGCATGTGTTAGCTACCCAAACCTTAAAACAGGGTCGTGCGAAAACCATGAAAATCGAAGTTAAAGGTCAAGTAGCTGAAGGGATTACTGCAAAAGATATCATTTTAGCTATCATTGGCAAAACCACTAGCGCCGGCGGTACTGGTCATGTGGTTGAGTTTTGTGGTGAAGCGATTAAGGCATTATCAATGGAAGGTCGAATGACGCTATGTAATATGGCAATTGAAATGGGTGCTAAAGCAGGTATTGTGGCTCCTGATGACGTTACTTTTGAATATTTGAAAGGTCGGCAATTTTCACCGAAAGGCGAAGATTTTGAGAAAGCTGTCGCTTATTGGAAGACCCTGACAACGGATGAAGGTGCACATTTTGATTCCGTTGTGACATTAGATGGTAAAGACATCGCGCCACAGGTAACCTGGGGGACAAATCCAGGTCAAGTAACGTCGATTGATGCTCAGGTACCGAATCCAAATGATTTTACTGATCCGATCGAAAAAAATTCAGCAGAAAGGGCTTTAGCTTACATGGGGTTAACTGCAGGCACTAAAATCGCTGATATTAAAATTAATAAAGTTTTTATCGGTTCATGCACTAATTCACGCATCGAAGACTTACGTGTGGCCGCTCAAATTGCTAAAGGTCGTAAAGTAGCTGATGGTGTGCAAGCATTAGTTGTTCCTGGTTCTGGCCCGGTTCGAGAACAAGCCGAAGCGGAGGGATTAGATAAGATTTTTATTGAAGCTGGTTTTGAATGGCGTTTGCCTGGTTGTTCGATGTGTTTAGCAATGAATGATGATAAGCTGGCTCCGGGCGATCGTTGCGCATCAACCAGTAACCGTAATTTTGAAGGTCGTCAAGGTCGTGATGCCAGAACCCATTTGGTGAGTCCAGCTATGGCAGCCGCAGCAGCTATTACTGGTCATTTTACTGATATTCGTGAATCATTTTAAGGAGGCTTGTCATGGCTAAATTTACGAAACATACCGGACTGGTCGTTCCTTTAGATGCGGCTAACGTTGATACAGATGCAATTATTCCTAAACAGTTTCTCCAAAAAGTAACGAGAACCGGTTTTGGTAAGCATGCATTTCATGAATGGCGCTTTTTAGATGATGCCGGTCAGCAGCCTAATCCTGAATTTGTACTTAATAAACCACGCTATAAAGGTGCCAGTATTTTATTAGCACGCGAAAATTTTGGCTGTGGTTCATCACGAGAACATGCACCTTGGGCGCTGGCTGATTATGGTTTTAAAACTATTATTGGCTCAAGTTTTGCCGATATTTTTTATAATAATTCATTTAATAACCAGTTACTTTTGGTTAATTTATCAGAAGAAGAGGTTGATGAATTATTCAAAATTGTTGAAGCCAATGATGGTATTGAGTTTACTATTGATTTAGTTAATGAAGTGGTGATTGCTGGCGATAAGCAATATTCTTTTAAAATCGATGCCTTTAAACGTCATTGCTTATTGAATGGCTTAGATAATATCGGGTTGACCTTGCAACATGAAGATGCAATTAGTGCTTTCGAAAATAAAATTCCGACCTTTTTAACATAGCTAAACCAAGGGCGCTTATCGGCGCCCAACGAAAAGAAATGACCATGACAACACATCCCGATAATGTCAAACAATAATTTGGCGAACAGGCTAACGGCTATTTAACCAATAACATCCATGCTCAAGGATATGATGCTGCCTATTTAGCGGATTTTTTTATAGATTATCCTGATGCTGAGTTGCTCAATATAGGGGAAAGGGATCTAAGCATATCAGTTTTATTGCTCGCAGCATGTTAAAATTGTCACGGCTTATGATCATTGCTGATGAAATGTAATCTGTTCCCTCACAAACAGCCAAAGAACGTGGTTTTAACAATATTACTTTTGTATAAGGTTGTGCTAACTGCAACCGTTCGCCAATAAGCGATTTGATCAGGTTGTTAGTCGTTATTCGGCACTCCATTGGGATGATGTAGATAAAAGTTTGCGAAAATTGCATCGAATTATTCAACCAAATAGCAGATTAATTATTAAGGTTCTGGTTTCTCCAGACGATCTAGTTGGTTACAAACAAGGTGCCTTGCGTGATACTTTTCATGTTCGTGACTACACGCCGGATGATTAATTAACTATGTTGACCGAAGCTGGTTTTACGGTTGATAATAATCAACGGTATCACTTGTTTTTAAATTTTTGATAGCTGGGTGAGGCGTACGCGAACACGCGCTTTACAAGTGGATGCCATTCCGAGCGACCAGCAAAGTGCAGCAGTATTTTGATTTACAATCCGATGGCTTTTTTATCTCGGATATGATGATTGTTAAAACACAAAAGATAGTTTAATTTGCGCGCTATAAAATTTTTATGATTTGCGAGTGAACATGATGGTTACGCTAAAGTTAATGGTTATCGTTGGTATTCAGTAATAGATTTATTTTTGCTAGTGCGATTAATTTATCATTTTAAGTAATTGTTCATAGCTATTGTAATTTATTCCACTTTAATCACTAACTAGTATATACTGATCACAATATTTATTTTTTATAATTTTTTGATATTAAGGGGTTAGCTAATGGAAAAAGATAATGCAAAAAAACCTTCATTTCAGGATGTTCTAGAATATGTGCGTTTATCTCGTCAATTAAATAAGCTAAAACGTGAAATAACTGATAACGAAAAAAAAATTCGTGATAATCAAAAACGCGTTTTATTACTTGAAAATTTGAGTGAATATATCAAACCAGAAATGAGTTATGATGAAATTCAAGCGATTATCGCCAATATGAAATTAGATTATGAAGATCGTGTGGATGATTTCATTATTAAAAATGCAGAAATTTCCAAAGAGCGTCGAGAAATTTCAGCAAAAATGCGTGCTAAAGGCAGCCATTAATCAATTGCAAAAACCAAAACTACTGTTTTGGTTTTTGCATTCGGTTTATAAGACAAATATTATTAACCACCGGCTAATTTAACCTTAAAGCCTTTCTGTTCTAATAGCTGTTTTAAAAGATCACGTTTGTCACCTTGTATTTCAATCGCGCCATCTTTTACACTACCCCCACAACCACACTTCTTTTTTAATTCAGCGGCGAGTTTAGCGATATCCTGATCATTAAGATCAAACCCAGTGATAACACAAACCCCTTTACCTTTACGACCGGCAGTTTGTTTTTGAATACGTATAAAACCATCACCTTTTGGGCGAGCAGCGGTTGTCGATTGTTGCTTAACGCGTCCGATTTCCGTTGAATATACCAGTGGATTTTCTACCATACTAATGCCTTATTTTAAATCCAATGTTGCCATTATATCTTTAAGTGTTTTTTGTGGATCGGGTGATTGAGTAATTGGCCGACCAATAACTAAATAATCAGAACCTGCGGCAATGGCGCGTTGCGGTGTCATAATGCGACGCTGATCATCGGCTGATGAACCTGCCGGACGAATACCCGGTGTTACCAATTTGAATTGGCTACCTAAACGAATTTTAAAACTTTGTACCTCTTTAGCTGAGCAGACGACGCCGTCAAGTCCGCAATTTTTAGCCAATACCGCTAAACGAGTTGCTTGCTCTAATGGTGATGCATTAATACCAATTTCGCGCAAATCAGCTAATTCCATACTGGTTAAAACGGTTACAGCAATTAATAAAGGAGCATCTTTTCCATAATGATAAAGCGCATCTTTAGCAGCCTGTAACATTCGTGCTCCACCGCTGGCATGAACATTTGTCATCCATACGCCTAAATCTGCTGCGGCGGCCACGGCTTTGGCTACGGTATTAGGGATATCATGAAATTTTAGATCAAGAAAAACATCAAATCCTTTATTTTGAATTAATTTAACAAAATCAGGGCCAGCTAGGGTAAATAGCTCTTTACCTATTTTTAGTCGACAATCTTGGGGATCAACGCGATCGATAAAATTCCAGGCTGACTTTGTATCAGGAAAATCAACGGCAACGATGATTGGGGATGGCATATACAAATTTCCTTATTCTAAAAAAATTATTGTTAGAATTATAGCAAAAATCTTATAAAATTGCAGACAAATCCCTTATGCATTAAGAAGTATTTCTGATTCTGCTAATAGATTGCTTATGATTAAATCTTGATTAAGTCCTGTCATGGTCATCAATTGATGACGGGCATTATTCCATATGCTATAAAGTTGAATAATAGTTTCATTACCAAAGCTGGCGATAAGTCTCACTAATGGCACATGGTCACGATTTATGATAAAACGTCCCGATTTATGCCGCGCTTTTAAAGCATCGACGAGCAAAGTATTAACCCAATGTAAACGGATCAAAACATCTTCTTGATTAATGAAATCATGACGTAATTCCCATAAATCTTTTTCAGTAAGATTACGATAAAGATGGTTATAAAATTGTTGTCGGTTTTGCCAATGTTCAGAATCTAGTAAAGACAATGCCGCTAAAGGAGCATTCTCATTCAGTAAGAGTGCGGTTGCTAATTCATTGTCATTGAATTGGTTAGTTAAAACATGTTGTTTAAGCCAGATACTGGCATTTTCCAAATCTGGCATACTTACAAAATAACTTAGACAACGACTGCGAATAGTAGAAAGTAACTGTCCATCATGTCGATCAGAAAGAATAAAATAACTATTTTCAGGTGGTTCTTCAAGGGTTTTAAGTAAAGCATTAGCGGCTGCTTCGGTCATTAATGATGCAATTCTAATCCAAATAACTTTATTGCCACCTTGTTGTGCTCGTTCATAAATTTTAGTAATAGTTTGCCGAATTTGATTGATTCCGATTGAAGATTTGCCTTTTTCTAACTCAACACGGTAAAAATCAGGATGATTGTGTGCTAAGAATAATTGACAACTATGACAATGATAACACGGTTGATTTTGCTGTGGTTCAAGACATAACAACCGCATCACCAACTTGTTAATCAGATCATCTTCTCCTGAACCGCTGATATACTTTATCAATAATGCATGATGAGCACGATGTTGTATTAAAGGTAAAGTTAAATCCTGATAAGCATTAACTAACCATGGTTGCAAATCTATCTGAACTTTACTGATTACCATGCTTAATTAACCATGTCTTAAGGGTTTGTCTAATCATTTGTGTTACTTGTTCTAATGGTTGAGATGCATCAATAGTTATAATCGAGCTATCATGTTGTGCTAATTCCTGATAACGATTACGCACACGATCAAAAAAGATTAGTGACTCTTGTTCTATACGATCCAACTCACCACGTGCCAAAGCTCGTTTTAGGCCTAATCCTGGCGGAATATCCATGTATAAAGTCAAATCAGGTTTAAAACCATCTAAGACATTTTCGCGAAGTATTGTCATAAATTGGTTATCGAGTTGACGACCACCACCTTGGTAAGCTTGTGTTGATAGATCATGCCGGTCACCAATTACCCATTGATTTTTTGATAATGCCGGCTTAATTACATTATCAATCAATTGAATCCGCGCAGCATAAAACATAAGTAATTCAGCTTTTGCTGTGAGTGGTTCATTATCAAGACCATTTTTAATCAGGTTACGTAGTGCTTCAGCAATCGGAGTACCACCGGGTTCACGGGTATAAACAAGATCGAAAATACGGTTTTGCTTCAATACATCTGCAACGGTTTTTATAGCAGTGGTTTTACCAGCGCCTTCAAGTCCTTCAATGACAATAAACTTTCCTGACATAATTTGCTCTCATTTTACCAATCAGTCTGATTATACAATAAATCTACTTTTAAATGTTTATTTTTGTTTAAGTGTTGTGAATAACTTGTGAAGTTTAAACATAAAAATAGTCAGCTTTGTATCTTTGGTTGATGGATTGATCGTAAATTTAGTCTATTGAATACAATTAGAAAAATGCAGTAAGCGATGATCAAGCTTACCGCATTGCTTAAAATCAAATGGTCAGACTAAATATTAATAGTCAAATTGACGATAATAACGTCGGATATCTAAACTATGTCCTGTATAGCTTTCAAAGTGTGCTGCTAATCGATCAACCAATAAGGTTGAAGAGATGGTAGGAGCCAGAATCCATCGGAATTTGTCATCAATTTGATGCAATGGGAAATCTTTGGTATCAATTACGACTAAATTATCTGTTACTTTTTGGGCGAATCGCTCGACACGATCATCCAGTACTCGTGCTTTTCCTTCCCCTTTAACTAAAAATAATGGTTGTTCTTTATCGACCAATTCAAGCGTACCATGGAAGAATTCTGAAGCGCTAACAGCTTTGGTTTTTAACCATTGCATTTCTTCTAAAATACACATTGAGAATAGATAAACTTCACCCCACATCTCGGCACCACCAACCCAAATCATATAATTACTTTGGTAATATTTTTTAGCGATTTCATCGGCTTTTGGATCAAATTGTTTTTTAGCTGCAAGTAAGTTTTGTGGTAAATACTCTAACTGTTGCCCAAATTGCTCGTAATCTGCAAAATCACCACGCAGATGGAGTAATTTAAAGAATAACCAGAATAATAGCATGTATTCAAATTCTACCCCATTTTCATGGCGCATTGGAATGTGCCAGTTGGCTGCCTGAGCAAGATTTGAATCTGATTTTTTAGTGATCGCAACGACTCGAATGCCTTGTTCTCTGCACCATTTAGCAATCGCAACGGATTCTTTGGTATCACCTGATTTGGATAAAGTGATAACAATAGAGTCTTTATTGAGTCTTTTATTACCTTTAATTAATAATTCAGCAGCTTGTTCGATATAAATAGGTGCGTCGGTGACTTCTTTGGCTATTTCACCGATGACCATCATAGGAGCCAAACTTCCACCAACGGAAGCGAAAAAGATATTACTATAGCCTTGTTGGTTAATTTCATTGGCAACTTGTTCTGCAATCGGACGAGCTTCAATAATTAATTTTTCACTTGTTCTATATTCATCTTCTTTAAAACTTAACATAATTCTCTCCTTAAATTTTTTTTATTCAGATTTTACTTTTAAGCACTTTGTCAAAATCGTCAAAAATACGAATCCTTAAATCGATATTTTTGGCTTCAGCCACATGGTAGGCGAGTATTTGTAAGGGAATAACGGTTAACAACGGTGTAAAATGATGATCAACTTTAATATTGATATTGAGATTTTTATTTAGCGACAAACTATTACCTATCGCGATGGTAAAAGTTTCTCCTACATAACTTGAAATGTAATTTTTTAAGCTTAGTGAACGATCGTATTGTCCGTTATCATGATAACTATCTTCGATAAAGAATAAACAATGTTGTTTGTTGGCTTCCAAATAAGGGCCATGCATATAGGCCTCAAGTTCATATCCTGTTGATGGTAGTCTTACTGTTTCGGTAAATTTTGTTTCAAACTCTTTAGTAACGCCAAATAAAGCACCATAACCAATTGCTATAAAACGATTATAGTTGACCAAAGCAGCTCGATGTTGATTAAAAAAGGCTAAACTTTGTTCAATAATTCGCGGAATCATTTGACCAATTTGTAATAATTGTTGAATACATTTATCGTACTGCTCATGGGTTAAAACATTATTTTGTTTTCCCATAATTAATGCCATTAAATAGAGATTTAATACGGTCATTAAAAAACCTTTGGTCACAAAACCCACTGTTTCTATACCACAGTTAATATCTAATAGATAATCAGTTTTGTCACAAATAGGGCTTTGTGTATTCGCGGTCAAGACAAAGATTGGAATATTGACAGCTTTGATTTTATCTAACGCATCAATCGTTGATGCACTTTTACCACTTTGTGAAATAGCTATTACTAAATCTATTTGTGTATCAAGATTTTCATAGTAATTGAAATTGAACGGTTCTTTGATTTCAACTAAAATATTAGCTTTATTTTCTAAACAGTATTTTGCGCACAATGCGGCATTATATGAGGAACCGGTTGCTAAGATTAGACAGCGTTTAATCTTATGGTTCTGACTAAATTCAATAAAGGATTTAAGTTTAGTTTGATATTGACTTAAAACGGTATTGAATACTAATGGTTCTTCATTAATGTAAGTCATCATGGTATGGACATAGTTTGTCATGATTTACCTCTTACAAGATGCCAAAATAGGAACAAAGAATGCCAAAAATAGCCATACCGGCGATAATCGTTAATGGTTTAGCTTGTTTCTTTAATAACCAAAATACAATACCAAAGGTCGTTAATGGTAATAAACATGGCATGATGTCATTAATAATATTTTGGACACTAGTTTGTGAATCACCGGTAGTAATTAAAATTGGTATTTCAATTTCAATCATAGAAGCAGTCATGGCACCGACCACCATTAACCCAATAATAGATGCGCCATAGGTGAGGGTTTGCATCATACCACTTTGCTGAATTTTGTCTAAAAATCCAGTACCCAATTTATATCCTATTCCTGTTAAAATATAACGGAATAAGATGTGGGGAATATTAAATATTAAAATAAATAAAATTGGTCCAAGTGCGTTACCATTAATTGCCAAACTGGTTCCGATGCCGGTCGCAATTAAACGCAATGTTCCCCAAAAGAATGAATCACCAATACCGGCAATGGGCCCCATTAACGAAGTTTTAATGGTATCAATTGAAGTATCATCAAAATCTTTTTCAGTAGCATTTTTTTCTTCCATCGCGGTAGTGATGCCTAACAACAGTGTGACGATGTGTGGCGTAGTATTAAAAAATACTAAATGACGTTTTAAGGCTTTTGCTAAATCTTCTTTTTTAGTATAGAGTTTTTTAAGTACCGGTATCATAGCATACACATATGCCAAATTCATTTGTCGCTCATAATTCCAGGAGAATTCCATTTGAAATGAACGCCAAAATACTCTTCTTAAATCTTGTTTAGTAATTAATTGATTTTTATTCTTAGAAGTCATCATCTTGTTCATTTAATTCTCCTTGTGATTGAACAACAGGTTGAGGTTTTGTTAAACTCACCATGATTACCGCAATAATTGCACCAAAAATTGCAACACCTGTAACTGGAATTTTTAAGTAAGCCATAATGACAAAACCTAAGAAGAAATAAGGGGCTACTTTATTGTTAATGATTAATTTAGCTAACATTGCAAAACCGAGTGCTGGGATTATACCCGTTGCAACAGTTAATCCATGTTTAATGAATTCAGGGATCTGCTCAAGCAATGCTTTAACTGTATTACTTCCAACTGAGAATGAGAAAGTAACAATTAACGCAAGCATAAGCGATAAACCAAAACCAGATATCAAATGCATTCTCGCCACACCATTTGCATTGCCCTGTTCAGCATATTGATCTGCTTTATGACTAAGTAAAGGAATGAAAATTCCCAAATAAATATTTTTTAGGATTAATGTCAAAGTAGCAATTGGTAATCCGAGGAGTAATGCTGTTTCTTCTCCGGCGCCTGCTGTAATAGCAAATGCGGTACCTAATACTCCGCCAGTAACGACATCCGGTGGGATTGACGCACCAACTGAGAATGAACCAATAAAGGCCAATTCAAGATAAGCTCCCATTGTTACCCCTGATTGTACATCACCCAAAACCAAACCAGTAAGAAAACCAGTAACAATGGGGCGGGAAAGAAGTGAAGTACCTAATGCATATTCTGATTGTGCAATAAATGCGACAACACCTAAGAGAATAGCTTCTAACATTGGGATCTCCTTATTGTATATTGATACAATCGCTAATGAGTTGTTTTCTATCATTAGGAACGATGCGAATTTCTATCTCTTTACCCATTTGATGAAGTTCTTTTAAATATTGCACTTCTTCATCAGTGATATTGATTGTCTTTGAGATATTTTGGGTGTTGTCTTTGGGTTTGGTTCCTCCCAAGTTGATGTGATTTATATCAGGAATATCTTTACTTAATCGATAAGCATCCGTCACCGATTCAACCACAATAAAAAGTTTATATTTATCGGTCACGCCACTTTTAAGAGCCTCGACGGAATCGGTGATATTTTTGATCACTAATTTGATTTCTGGTGGTCTAGCTAATTTAATGGTTGTTTTGCGTAATTCGTCATTAACGACACTATCATTAGCGATCAGAATACAATCAGCGCCCAAATATTGGGTCCAGGAAAATGCCACTTGACCGTGTAGTAATCGATGGTCAACGCGTAATAGTTTAATCATGAATTTACCCCCTTTCTAAAAATCGTTATCAGCAATTGCACAGTGCTTTAGTGTTTGATTACAATATTGAATAGATTGTGTTGATGATTTAATTGCTTCTTCAATTAAAATGGCAACTGGTTCGTTATTTGTTAATAGTTGGATCATTAATGATAAGTTTAGTCCAGCTATCAGATGGATATTCGTGTTAATTAGATATTTCATAATTTCGTTATTAACGCTGCCACCAAAAATGTCTGTAACGATTATGATTTCGTCATCGGTCGCGAATTGACGCATAAATTGGTTTATTGATTGAGTAATGTCTTCATTACCTTTTACATAAGCGCAGAAACTGAACAGATTAGGTTGTGAGCCAAGAATAATTTCTATGGCATTTTTCATACCTTGAGCTAAGGTTCCATGACTGGCCATAATAAAATGTCTACCCATTCGTTATCCTCTTTATCCCTATTTGGCGAATTATTTACAGCGATTTATTGGTTAGCCACGAAATCGCCATGCTTAATCCATAATTTATTCAATAATTGAAAACATGAGTTTGTGTTATTGTTTTGGTATATTAATAAACGCAAAAAGCGTGCCAGAAATTCTGGCAATTTTGCTGGAAAAGGGAAATGAGGTCGGCAAGTCTTATGGTAGCTTTGAAAACTCAGTTTTATGTTTAATAATGTCTTGAATATACAATAATTCAACTTCAGGTATTTTGACACTATATACTGTTTCAATGACACTACATGCTTCTTTTATCTGTTCTAACGAAATTTTTTGACACTGAGAATGATTTTGATAAAGATGATTTTCAAGTGGAACATTACGAACTAAGCGTTCAATTAAACAACTTAAATGAATATAAAGGGCAATTTTTTTATCGTTGGATAACGATTGATGAGTAATGATTTCATAATGATGAATACATTGTTCAATATAATTAATAACTTTGCTGCTATCTAAAATTGTAACTGATTCAATTACCCGTTCTAAAGAAAAGTTTTTAATCATGCGATTATTGATTTCTTGAATCGTTTTGCGGTCGATTGGTTTAAATAGCGATAGTAATGTTGTATTACTATTACCAGAAACGAGTTCTTCTAATGAAATAAATGGTATATCGCTAATACTTGGATCTAATGTGCCGACTATAGCAATCACATTATATAATAAAAAAATTGTGTCAGTACCTTTGTCACGATCTAATGCTTCAAAGTCATAGGCAATAATTTCAATATCCAGTATGCTGGATATACTGTCAGTAAGTAATGATTTAATTTTATTAGCCGTGCCTATCCCCGTCGCACAGGTGGTAATAATGGCTTTTGGTTTGTTATGATTCGGATAAATAATATTATGTTCGGGAATATTTTGTGGAATAACTTCTTCAATGATTTTTTCTAGATAAGCATGTTGCAGAATTAAGCTGCCAATATTTAAAGCAATCTGAGTTGAAACATTATTAATGATGGCAATCGGGCTAGTGATTGTATGGGGTAAAAATTGATAAATGTCTTTTAATGATCCCATATCGACTAATATCAATAATCCATGTGATATATCATGCCGTTCAATATAATCAATGACTTTATTAGCAATTTCTTGTGGTTTTATATCAATAGGCATGTCAAAAGCTTCAAAAATATTTTTTTCGAGTAATCGATTTGCAACGTTAGCAATACTACTTGCAGTAGCATAACCATGAGCTAGAATTATAGCTTTAGTAAAACCGTTATTGTCAAAAGCGCCCATTTTATTTAAATATAGTGTTAGTATGATGTGATCAATGGGTTGAGCTTGAATATCAATTTTACTTTCAATCGCTTGAAATAACTGCTTTACTAATCGATGAATTTGTGGGGTTTTCTTTTTTAGTGTTTGCTGCAGTGAGTTGATAGTGTCATGAGTAATTTGATTAAATTGAAAATTAAAATTTGCCCGATAATAAAGGTAATAACTTATTGCACAAATATAATTACCATTAAATTGAATATTAAATGTTTGCTCTAAATATTGTAATTCATTAGTAATATGATTAATGATATAACTTATAATCTGTTGATAATGTAGATTTTGGGTTTCAAAAATAAGTTTATCAAAAAGATGATCAATCTCCTCAAGCATTTTGCTTTCATTTTGATGGTTTAATTCGTGGGATGAAGGTGTATTTGTAAACAGTGTAAATAATCGAATATAAGTATCATAGATCATCTCATATATTGGATTATGGTAATGTTCTAAATAACTTAAATCAGTGTTTTGATCTAATTCAATATTCGTTGTATTAATTGGGGTTGTTTGAATGAATTGTTGATTGATAAATTGTTGTGGAATATCATAAATTGTAATTTTAATCACATCTTGACAAGTTTGTTTTGCAAATGCACTGGCAACGGTGTTTTTTATAACATTTTCTAATGAACCTATGTTACCTATGAATTGTTGATTTTTTAGATTAGCTAGCGTTTGCGGAGATATAGATAATTTACGTTGTATAAGCTTGGCTTCATTTTGGAACATAAAATAAATCAATTGTTCTTTTTCTTGTTTAGTGCGATTTTCAAGATCAGGAAGTACGACTTGAACTGGAATACGTCTTAAAAAGGTACGAATAAAATGTTTATTGAGATTTTCAGTTGTGGCAAATATTAATCTTACTTGTAATTGAATATTATTTTTAGTATCGCCCATGCGATTGATAATACCGTTATCTAAGAAAGTAAATAATTTTTCCTGATTTTCACCATTTAAGCGATGTACTTCGTCAAGGAATAAAATTCCACCATTAGCATGTTCAAATGCCCCTTCCTTTGCATTATCGGCACCAGTAAAAGCACCTTTGACATAACCGAAAAGATTGCTAGTTAACAATTCTGGATTATTAGCATATTGCGCACAATTGAAGACAATAAACGGCGCATCCGTATCAATCAGTCGATTAATCGTACAATACAGGTGAAGTAATTTAGCCAAATAACTTTTACCAGTACCACTTGAGCCCGATATTAATAATGGTAATCCACCATTTGGGTATATCATCGCCATTTTTAATTGCTCAATTGGTTTTTTTAGTGATTGATTATGACCAATTATCAATGAAAATAAATCGTTTTCATTCTCATTTAATGGTTTATTGGCAAATAGGTCAGATACATTTTGAAATTGATAATCGGTAATATGAAAAAATTGTTTTTCAAAAGCAGATTTATGTAAAAAATAAACCGGTCTTGATATGATTTTGATAACTTTATGTTGGGTCACTAATTCATTAAGATATAAACTGGCTGTATTACGTTTGATCTTAAATTGAACGGCAATATGACTAGCTGTAAAAACGTTACTGATATTTTCAGGATCAAAAAAAGGGGTAAGGTTGGCTAAGTAATTAAGAATTTTTTGTTTTATCATTACTGTATTCCATGAATATATTCTTTTACGAAAGGCAGTCTTATTCGCCAGATATGCATGACGATAACAATTATTGACAAATTAATAATATAATTGTTTAGTGATAAATCTAATCTTTTTTTATATCATTTTCTAAGCTTTATTCTTTATTTTTGCTAAATTGATCACTTTTTAGTATTACGCTAGTCTATTTTCTAGGCAAATAGAAATTGTAAGTTGTGTTTTTCGCTATTTTAAAGGATAATAAGCTCACTATCTATGGAGTTTCTATGGGTTCTCTTGCAACATTTTCTTGCTCATCTGGTCAGGTCCGGAAGGAAGCAGCCAAAGTAAGTTTTATGTGTGTGGGAAGTGGCTGATAGGGACTCCACCAAATTTTATCCCTCTCATCTAAGTTTTACTATTTTTCACAAACCATCAATTTTGAATTAATGTTCTATGATTTATACAATGTGACATTATGTAAAAAACATTTTTTAAGGAATTACCATTTATGATGCGTATTGGGCTTTTTTTATTAACCAACTTGGCGGTAATGTTCGTTTTTGGGATTGTTTTAAGTTTATTTGGTGTTGATGCTCACAGTTTATCCGGTTTATTGATTTTTGCAGCCATTTTTGGTTTTTCAGGCTCGGTAATATCATTATTTATGTCTAAGACAATGGCGTTAAAAGCCGTTGGCGGGAAAATTATTACTCAGCCAATAACTGTAGATGAACAATGGTTAATTAATATTGTCCGTCGCCAATCACAACATTTAAATATCAATATGCCAGATGTCGCTATTTATCAAGCTACCGATATGAATGCATTTGCGACCGGTGCTCGTCGCGATAGTTCATTAGTTGCGGTTAGTAGTGCTTTGCTCAACACCATGACTCGCGATGAAGCGGAGGCTGTTATTGCTCATGAAATGAGTCACGTCGCCAATGGCGATATGGTTACCATGACGTTATTGCAAGGAGTGCTAAATACTTTTGTTATTTTTATATCGAGAATATTAGCATCTGTGACTGCTGAGATGTTGAATGAACGAGGCCGGGGCATGTCACAAATAGTCTATTATTTAATTGTAATGGTTTTTGAATCGATATTTGGTATCTTGGCTAGTATAATTGCTATGTGGTTTTCGCGTTATCGGGAATTTCATGCAGATGCAGGAGCGGCTGAGTTAGTTGGAAAAGACAAAATGATAGCCGCTTTACAACGTTTAAAAATGAGTCATGAACCTAGTGAAGATAGTTCAATTATGGCATTTTGCATAAATGGTGCAAAAAAAGCTAAAATTTCAGAATTATTTATGTCTCATCCTAGTTTAGATAAACGTATTGAAGCACTACGTTATGAGACATATAAAAAATAAATTGGAAATTAATGCAATTGAAAGCGTCATATTTGACGCTTTAATTATCATCCTGTTCTTCTATCCATGCTTGGATAAAGTTATATGTTAGCGCAAGTATTACCGGACCAATAAATAGTCCCATTGCGCCGAAGGCTAATAAGCCACCGATGACACCAAATAAGATGACTAAGAAAGGCAAATCAACCCCTCTTTTAATTAAAAATGTTCTCATTAAACTGTCTAAGGTAGTTAAAACTAAAGTAACAATGACTAGAACGATTCCTGCTACAATATTATCATTCCAAAATTGCCATATAGAACAGCTAGCCATGATGACAACTGGTCCAATTTGCGCCACACAACATACGAAAAGGGCAAGGGTTATAAGTCCGACAAATGGCATATTAGTTAATACTAAACTTAAACCACCAATTAGTGTTAATGTCACAGCTGTAACAACGACACCTAAGGCTACAGCTCGAATAGATTGTCCGGCTAATGTTACTGTATCTTCACCATGTTGTTTAGATAAACGATGCGCAAAATGATAAACATGTTTCTTGACTTCTTCACCTTTTAAAAAGAGTAATCCACTAAAGATGATCATAATTGCGCAGTGGAAAAGAAAGACGCCAATATTTGTTACTTGGCTGATGGTCCATGTTACCATGGTGCCGAAATAAGGTTGAAATTGTTTAATCAGGTCACTACCGTCATGATTAATTAAATCATTCCATTTTAAATACAATTCATTACCAACTAACGGGATATTATTTAACCAATCCATAGTTGGTAATTGATGATGTGAAAGATTTTTAGCAAAATCAATCAAATACCCCCCATTTTTAGCAATACTCATCACAATAAGTATAAAAGGGATAATAAAAAATAGAGATAATATTAACATCATAACTAGAACAGCAAGAATTCGTTTATTAAATAATCTTTCTTGGCAAATGATCATAAAAGGCCAAGTGGTAATAACCACCATTAGGGCCCAAAAAAAACCAAATAAAAATGGTTCAACAACTTGAAAAGTTATGATGATAAATAATCCAATAATAATTAAATTGAGTATTAATTTTAATAGATCGTTGTTTTTATTGGTAGGCATATACATTATCTTAATAAGTATTTCATTATTTATATGATAGCTAATTATATCTATTACGGCTATGGTTTTAAATATAATATTTATCTTGAAAAACTAAATATTAGTTTATATATTTATAATAAAATGTTTAAAGATTGTAGTTATAACAAAATGGTATTTCTTAGGAGTAGAAAATGAAAAAATTAGCCACCATAGCATTTAGTTCAGTAGCGCTTTTACTAACTGCATGTAATGGTACAACTGGACAAAACAATATGGTAAAGAATGTGAATGAAATTGCTCCATATCCGGCAGCAGAAGCAGGTTATGTTCGTTCGGTGATTTATCTTCCTGAATTGAAAAATGAGCGTGATGCCAAAGTAGAATTGCTTATTGGCAAACAAATGCAAGTTGATTGCAATAGTCGTGGTTTAGCCGGCACCGTTAAACAAGAAGAGTTGCAGGGATGGGGATATCAATATTATACCGTATCCAAAGTGTCTAATGGTATTTCTACATTAATGGCATGCCCTCCAGATTTTGTTAGTAAATCGGAATTCGTAACGATCAGACATAATTTAGGTTTAATGGATTATAATAGCCGTTTACCTATCGTGGTCTATACGCCAGAAGATGTTCAAGTTAAATACCGAGTTTGGTCTAATGATGGCAAACTTGAAGCGGCTACCACTGAGTAGTTGTTGTGTTTCAAAGAGAAAAAAACCTGCTTTAAGCAGGTTTTTTTATCAATCAATACTTATCATTTTAATAAATATTAATTAATACTTAATAAAGTAGTAGTTTCTTTTCCTAACATATTATTAAGTTGAACTAAATCATTCGCGGTTAATGTTCCAATGGATGATTTTAATTGTAATAGACTGATCAAATAGTCATATTTAGAATTAGATAATCTTTTTTTAGAATCATAAAGTTGGGTGGTTGCGGTTAATACGTCAACAATAGTACGAGTTCCAACTTCATATCCCGATTGAGTTGCATCTAAAGAACTTTGTGCAGAAACAACACTTTGTTCATAAGCTTTAATTGAGCTTATAGCAGCTGAGATATTGTTGTAGGATGAACGAACTCTATTAATCACAGCCCGATTAGTACTTTCTAATTTTTCACTAAAGCTAACATAGTTATATTGCGCTTGTGATACCTGTGACATTGTTGCTCCACCAGTAAAAATAGGCATATCAAATGTGATACCAATAGTATTCGCGCCAGTTATTTGGTTTCTATCAGCATAAGCCGGTGTAACATGATCGCTTTTTAATCCGACTTTATCACCATAATTTTCATTTTTATTTAAGCCAGTAGATGCATTAAGACTGATTGTCGGTAGGTGTCCAGATTGAGCTAATCTGATTTGTTCTTTTGCAATGTCTCGACTTAAGCGGGCCGTTAATAAATCTAAATTCGCATTTTCAGAACGTTGTAATAATTGACTAATATGTGAAGGTTTTTCAGTTTTGAATGCTTTAATATCTATTGTAGCTAGATTAGCATAAAATCGACCACTAACTTGACGTAAATCTTCTAGTGCGTTGTTAAGATCATTTAATGAGCTGACTTGTTCAGCAATAGTTAAATCATAATTTGCTTGCGCATTTTGTACATCGGTAATGGCAACTAAGCCCACTTTGTGTTTTTGTCTTGTTTGTTCGAGTTGTCGATAAATAGCCTTTTTTTGTGCATCAACATAACTCAATGTATCGATCGCCCGCAACACTTTGAAATAATTAGTTGCAGTGTCTAAAATGAGCGCTTGTTCTCTTGCTTGATATGCGATATCGGCAACACTTGCTTGTTGCTGGGCAATATCTAATTTTTTCCAATTAGCATAATTAAAAATACTTTGATTTAGTGACAAGCCAAGTCTACCTGTTTTGCTATTCATATCTTTAGCTTCACGGAAGCCGTGACTAAGTCCGTAAGATGCGTTTAAACCAAGTTGCGGCAGTAAGCTGGCACGTTGTTCAGAAATTCCTGAATAGGCTTTTTCTTTATCTGCAACGGAACTTTTTAGGTCAGGATTAGTTAATCTTGCTTGTTCATAAACTTGGATTAAATTTTCTGCAAAAGCGGATGGCGCTAGAACTAGACCGATTAGAAAGGGTAATACTTTTTTCATGAATTTTCCCAAAGTTAAACTGAGTTATTTAAAAAAATATATTGCTTAATTCTAACAGATAATTAGTATATGCATAAGCATTGTTTATTATTATCCGCATTTTTTATTAAAAAAATTGAGTGTTAATTATGCAACGTAAATCAAATAATCCGATAACTTTTGGTAAAAAAGATGTTATTAATTTAACTAAGCGTATTTTATATAAAGGCTTTTTTTCGTTATTGGAATATCGTTTCCAGTATCATAAATTTGACGGTACTCTTAGTGGTGTCGTAACACGTGAAATCTTAGAAAGAGGTCATGCAGTCGTTTTATTGGCTTACGATGCTCAGTTGGATAAGGTGGTATTAATTGAACAAATTCGTATAGCGGCAATTGAAACCCAAGATTCGCCTTGGATTTTAGAATTGATTGCAGGAATGGTTGATCATGAAGGTGAATCTTTAGAAGAAGTTGCTCGAAGAGAGGCAAAAGAAGAAGCTGGTATTGAAATATATCGTTGCAAGCCCATTATGAATTATTTAGCTAGTCCAGGAGGATTAACTGAGCAATTGCATATTTTTGTTGGTGAAACCAATGCGAATAAAGCGAAGGGAATTCACGGGTTAGCCGAGGAAAATGAAGATATTAAAGTGCATGTTGTTACACGTGAGCAAGCTTATCAGTGGGTTGAAAGTGGCTTAATTAATAATGCTGCATCAATTATTGCTTTACAGTGGCTACAATTAAATTATCAAAAATTACAAGCAGAATGGCTAAAGCATTAAAAATAAAGTTTAAAGGCTATTAACCATTGTTTGGGGTTTCAATAAAGATGTTTTTTGTGATTTTGAATTTTATCTATATAAAGTGTGCGCTATGCAACAGAAATAACAGGATAGTTAATATATACTAATAGGAATAAGTGATTCTTGAGATTGAAATTGAAAAAACATTTAATTGTCCCCATTAAATATCCAACTGCAAAAATATTACACATTACCGATACTCATCTTTTTGCCGATGAGGATGGTCTATTGCTAGGCATTAATACGAATGCAAGTTTTGATGCTGTGATTAATGAAATTAAACAGCATGGAGAACATTTTGATTTAATTGTGGCGACAGGTGATTTTGTTCAAGATAGCAGTCAGTTAGCTTATTTGCGATTTGCAAAATCAATAAAACAATTTTCAGCTCCTTGCGTTTGGTTAGCAGGAAATCATGATAATTGTGACAATATGCGCTTCATTTTTAAGCAGCAAAATTTACCCGACAATAAAGTTGTTTTATTAGGTGAAAAGTGGTTAGTAATTATGCTTAATAGTCAAGTTGAAGGGAAAACATATGGGCAATTATCTTCACAAGAATTAGCTCTGCTTACAAATACACTGGCAATGTATCCTGATCGTTTTGCAATGGTTTTTTTACATCATCACCCAATTATGTCTCAATGTCATTGGCTGGATAATCATTGCTTAATTAATCATACTGAATTTATCAATTTAATTAACCAATATCCAAATATAAAAGGTATTGGGTGGGGGCATATTCATCAAAAATCACATCATCGATTATCACATTGCCAAGCATTTTCAACACCCTCAACATGTGTTCAATTTAAACCATTAAACCATGATTTTCAGGTAGCAAATGATTTGCCGGGATGGCGCATCATTGATTTGCAAAGGGCAGGGGAGATTGAAACTAAAGTACAACATCTTGAAAATATAATATTTCATCCCGATATGTCACAAAGTGGTTATTGAGTATGCTATTTGTAATAGTTAATATTATCAACAATCATATCGATGATTTTGATGAAATTGCTTTATGATTTATAACAA
Source organism: Frischella japonica (assembly GCF_014489845.1). Classification (GTDB taxonomy): domain Bacteria; phylum Pseudomonadota; class Gammaproteobacteria; order Enterobacterales; family Orbaceae; genus Frischella; species Frischella japonica. The sequence continues at coordinate 142,398 of NZ_JABURY010000016.1, read as the reverse complement.
TGGTGCAAAAAAGTAAAATAATCTTTCAATTATATGGTTCCAAAATGATCGTTTATTCCACTTTGTTAGTGTTAATTCATCAGATTGAGATAAATAATGTTTGAGTAAGCAGTTTAATTGTTCGGCAAAATCGCTATCGTCTATTACTGTTGTAACTTCAAAATTCAACCATAAACTACGCATATCAAGATTAACTGTACCAACTAAACTTAATTGTTGATCGATTAAAACACTTTTAGTATGTAATAAATTATTTTTAAATTGATAAAGCTTGACGCCACTTGCCAATAAATCGCTATAAAATGCGCGACTTGCCCAATCAACCATCAACGAATCATTTTTCTGCGGTATAATAATATTAACATTTACACCACGTTGCGCTGCAGTACAAATAGCGTGTAACAGCGCATCACTCGGCACTAAATAAGGGGTAGTGAATATGATTTCTTTTTGAGCGGAATATATAGCGGTAAGTAAGGCTTGCTGAATCATGTATTCAGTATAACCGGGACCAGACGGTATGATTTGCATAATATGGCGTTTTAGCTCGGGTTGTTCTGCAAATTGAGCAACTTGAGGTAATCGTAATTTATTGCCCGTTTCTAATTCCCAATCACTTGCATAAATAGCCCCCATTAACGTGGTTATTGGACCATTCATTCTAATCATAATATCGACCCATTCACCAACATTTTTATTTTGTTTGAAATAACGTGGATCAACAATATTCATACTACCGGTGTAAGCAATATGATTATCAATTATTACCATTTTGCGATGTTGACGCAAATCTAACCGGCGAAAGATAAAACGAAAAAGATTGACTTTTAAACATTCGACAATTTCAATACCTGCATCACGCATTAATTTAGATTGCTGACTTTTAAAAAAATGCCGGCTACCAGCCGAATCTAACATAATTTGACATTTTACCCCACGATTAACTGCACTAATTAATGCATGTTGAACTTCATCAGCTCGTCCACCAATGTTCCAAATATAAAATACCATTTCAATTTTTGATTTAGCTTGATTTATATCATTTATCAAATAATCGAATATTGCATCAGGGGTATTTATTAATTCAATGTGATTACCGTTTATACCATTTAATCCTGTTTGATGTTTACATAACTGGAATAATGGTTTTGCGACATCACTTACCTGATCGGTAAAAATAAATGGAAAATCAATGAGTTTATGGATAAATTGATTTATGATTGGTCGCATTTTTTGTGCACGTTTGGCTCGTTGCTGACCAATATGTGCTTCGCCTAATAAAAAGTATAAAACTATTCCTACAAATGGAATGATGTAAATGATTAACAACCACGCTACAACAAAGGTAGTGGGGCGACGTTTCACTAATATTCTGAGTGTAACACCAACAATAAGCAGCCAATAGCTGATTAATACGAAAGTATTACCCCAAGCATAAAATGAATCCAAAGACATTTTGATATTAGTCTTCACTTAAACCAAGTTTAGAAACATCATCTGTTTGTTCATTATACTGTTGAAATTGTTCAGGTAATGGCCGTGATTTATTATGCTTGTCAACTAAAACATAGGTATAAATGGCTTCAGTTATACACTCACGTTGACCAAAATTATTATGATTATCGGAAATTCTTTTTACCCAAACTTCAATGGCAATAGTAATAGAAGATGTACCAGTTTTTAAACATCGGGCATAACAGCATACTACGTCACCAACCATCGCCGGACGGTGGAAGGTTACACTACTGACATTAACTGTTACCACTCGGCCTCTTGCTATTTCTTTAGCCAATATTCCGCCACCAAGATCCATTTGTGACAATATCCAACCACCAAAGATATGTCCATGTGGATTAGTATCACTTGGCATAGCTAAAGTGCGTAAAACCAATTGTCCTTTAGGATTTTTCGTATTTTGATTCATATTGTTAATCCTCCCTTTGAATTATTTTTTATCATTCGGCTCAAGATATTTGTAAATATAGATCCCCGATATCAGTGTAATAACTAACGATGCGCCAGGTAAAATAAAAGCTTTAAAAACACCAAAGAAATCATCTGACATATAGTAAGTTACATAAAGATTAGCTATTCCACATACTATGAAAAAAAATGACCAAATGATATTTAATTTGTTCCAAATTAATGTATCTAGTTTAATATCTTTGCCAATTAATTTTTGGATAAGATTTTTTTTGAAAAAAAACTGACTGGTTAAGAGCGTGAAAGCAAATCCCAAATTGATGAGAGTAACTTTCCATTTGATAAAATCTTTATTATCAAGATAGATAGTTAATCCACCAAAAATGATGATCATCAAATAAGAAAATAATTCCATTTTTTCTAATTTTTTATAAATAATTAAAGTAATGATTAAAGTAATGGTGGACGATATCATTAAAGCTTTTACGCCAGCAAAAATATCGTAAAATACTAGAAAAACAAAAAAGAATACTAAAGGAATAAAATTAAGAAATTGTCGCATTTTGAGTATAAACCTACACAGATGAATGGTCGATAATGACTATTTAAATTACTAGATCTTAACTAAACGATCTAGTAATTTGTAAAAAATTTATTTAGATTATTTTGGATTATGAAGAGATGGCTCTTTTTTACAATTACCACCAGAACAGTGCCCATAAAGATATAAACTATGGTAGGTCAAATCGATGCCATAACGACTAGCGATCTCTTTTTGTCGTTTATTAATGGTTTCGTCGCTAAATTCAAATACTTCGCCGCAATCTAAACAAATAAGATGATCGTGATGTGTTTGTGTAGATAACTCAAAAATAGCTTTCCCACCTTCGAAATTATGTCTAGTCACAATTCCTGCATCGTCAAATTGGTTTAACACCCGATAAACTGTCGCTAAACCAATTTCCTCACCAGAATCTAATAATCTTTTATATAGATCTTCTGCAGTAACATGTTGATGTTGAGGATCACGCAGTAATTCTAAAATCTTTAATCTTGGTAAAGTTATTTTGAGTCCTGCATTTTTTAGTGCGGCATTATTTTCTTGTGCGGTCATAAAAATTTGAATCCTTTGTCACATAATTGGTGTTCATTATAAAAAATATTTAGAAAAAATAAAGCAATCATTTTAGATGGCTTATCCTATTAAATTAATTATCTTACTTAATAATTTTGAGTTATCTAATTTATATCAATTCTTCAAAGATTGTTAATTTAATTACTAAATATTGTTATGGTATTTTAACAAATAAAAAGTCATGAGATATTACAATCAAAATGCATTGAATTATATGCACTAAAAAAGATTCTTATTATTAGAATGTGAGTTGGGTTAAAAAATAATATATATTTTAGCCCTATAGGAATAAAGAGGCCTTAACGACCTCGCTTATAGTTATTAGTAATTTAATGTTCTTTGTCATCTTGAGTGAAATTATATAATGAAAATTTTAAATACCCATTTCACTTTTAACTTGTTCGACCCATTGAGTAATACGTTGTTCAGTTAAATCAGCTTGTCTGTCTTCATCAATTGCTAGTCCGACAAAGTGGTTATCATCGACTAAACTTTTAGATGATTCAAAATGATATCCTTCGGTTGGCCAATTACCAACAATTTTTACACCTTTAGGTTCAATAATATCTCGTAATGTTCCCATCGCATCACAGAAATATTCAGCATAATCCTCTTGATCACCACAACCAAAAATAGCGACCATTTTACCTGTAAAATTTACTTGTTCAAGATTAGGGAAAAAATCATCCCAATCGCATTGTGACTCGCCATAATACCAAGTTGGAATACCAAAAAATAAGAATTCATATTTTTGTATTTCTTCCTTGGTAGTTTTAGCAATATCAAATAAATCTGCGGTATCTTCACCTAACAATGCTTGTATTTGTTGTGCGACTTTTTCTGTGTTTCCGGTATCGCTACCAAAAAAAATTCCAACTTTGGCCATAATTTTACCCTATAGTCTTTGCATTTTTATCATTAAACAAAAATTATAACATTACAGAATAAAAAACAACAATAAGACTATGCGTTTGCATAGATTTTTTTTATTAAATGATGACAAAACTACACAATTTTTACTTATTAGATTAAACTTTGTGATCATTAATTATTTATCCATTTTATATACATTTTTTTAATTTGTATTATTAATTACTTGGAATACGCATCTATGAATTTGCATGAATATCAATCAAAATTACTTTTCAAAAATTACGGTTTACCCATTCCGACAAATTATGTTTGCCAGTCGGTTGATGAAATTAAGGAAATATTAGCCGAGATTTCAACGCAAAGTTTAATTAATAAAAAATGGGTAGCTAAGTGCCAAGTTCATGCTGGGGGAAGAGGGAAAGCAGGGGGCGTTATTTGTACCGATAATCTCAATCAAATTCAGCAATTTGCTGAACATTGGTTAGGGCAACGCTTAATTACATATCAAACTGACAATAAAGGTCAACCGGTTAATAAGATTTTAATAGAGCAAGCTTCGCAAATTTTAAACGAGTTTTATTTGGGTGCGGTTATTGATAGAGCTCTTCAACGTGTGGTGATTATAGCTTCGACTGAAGGTGGGATGGATATAGAGTCCGTAGCGGAAAATACACCAGAATTAATTCATACAATGCCCATAGATCCCCTAACCGGACCATGTGCCTATCAGGGACGTGAATTAGCATTTAAACTGGGGTTGCAAGGTAAGCTTATAAATCAATTCACGAAAATCTTTATGGGTTTGGCTAAATTGTTTATTGAAAACGATGTTTCTTTAGCAGAGATAAATCCTTTAGTTTTGACAGAAAATGAAGAACTTGTTTGTGTAGATGCCAAAATTGTTTTAGATGATAACGCATTATATCGCCATGCTGAACTAAGTCAGTTAAGAGATATCACTCAAGAAGATGAAAGAGAATCTATCGCCACGAAGCAAGGTATTAGTTATGTTTCACTTAACGGTAACATCGGTTGTATGGTAAATGGAGCAGGACTTGCCATGGCGACAATGGATATTATTAAATTATATGGAGGTGAACCCGCTAATTTCCTTGATGTCGGGGGGGGGACAACTAAAGAGCGTGTTTGTGAAGCATTTAAATTGATACTTTCCGATAATCATGTTAAAGCAATTTTGGTTAACATTTTTGGTGGTATTGTGCGTTGTGATTTAATTGCTGATGGTATTATTGCTGCCATACAAGAGATTGATCTTAATGTTCCAGTTGTCGTTAGACTAGAAGGTAATAATGCCGAAATTGCAAGAGAAATTTTAGCAAATAGTCAACTAAATATTATAAGTGCTGAAAGTTTAGCTGATGCGGCGCAAAAAATTTCGGCCGTTGCTGTGTAATTGAATGGAGTTCAGTAAATATGTCAATTTTAATTAATCAAGATACTAAAGTAATTTGTCAAGGTTTTACAGGCAGTCAGGGGACTTTCCATTCGCAACAAGCGCTAGATTATGGCACTAAAATTGTTGGCGGTGTTACACCAGGTAAAGGTGGTACTACTCATCTTGGATTACCTGTATTTAATACAGTTAAAGAAGCTGTACAAGCAACAGGAGCAACGGCCTCAGTTATCTATGTTCCGGCAGCGTTTGGTCGGGATTCAATTTTAGAAGCACTTGATGCTGGTATTAAATTGATTGTATGTATTACTGAAGGTATTCCCACTTTGGATATGTTATTTGTTAAAGAAAAATTAAAACAAACCGATAGTATTTTAATTGGTCCGAATTGTCCAGGCATCATAGTCCCAAATCAATGTAAAATTGGTATCATGCCGGGACATATTCATTTACCAGGAAAAGTTGGCATTATTTCACGTTCTGGTACGTTAACTTACGAAGCGGTTAAACAAACAACTGATATTGGTGTGGGGCAATCAGTTTGTGTTGGAATTGGTGGTGATCCCATTCCAGGTAGTGATTTTATTACAATTCTTTCGTTATTAGAAAACGATCCAGAAACGGAACTTATTGTCATGATTGGTGAAATCGGTGGCATGGCTGAAGAAGCCGCGGCTGAATATATTCGTCAATATGTTTCTAAACCTGTAGTAAGTTATATAGCCGGTGTGACCGCTCCGAGTGGTAAGCGTATGGGGCATGCAGGGGCAATTATTTCTGGTGGTAAAGGAACTGCGGCGGCAAAAACTAAAGCATTACAAGAAGCAGGGGTAATCGTTGTTCCAAGTTTAATTGAAATCGGTAATGCAATAAAAAAAATAATAAATTAACTTTTTTTTGATATTTGTTAATTTTGTTAGTGATTTTTAGTGTACAATAGCGCAGATTTTCAATATTAATAATTAAATTGGGCTTTGTTGTAGTCTTAGGGAGTAGAAATGTTAGATATCGTTGAACTATCAAGACTTCAATTTGCTTTAACTGCAATGTACCATTTCATATTTGTTCCCCTAACATTAGGGTTAGCCTTTTTATTGGCCATAATGGAAACGGTGTATGTTGCTAGTGGAAAGCAAATTTGGAAGGATATGACAAGATTCTGGGGAAAATTGTTTGCTATTAATTTTGCTTTAGGTGTCGCTACCGGTTTAACCATGGAATTCCAGTTTGGAACGAATTGGTCTCAATATTCTCATTATGTTGGTGATATATTTGGGGCACCATTAGCAATCGAAGGATTGATGGCCTTTTTCTTAGAATCAACAATGGTCGGTCTGTTCTTTTTTGGTTGGGATCGAATGAGTCGTGTGAAACATTTACTTACGACATGGTGTGTGGCTTTTGGTTCTAATTTGTCTGCATTATGGATATTAGTGGCTAATGGTTGGATGCAATTCCCAACTGGTTCACAATTTAATGCCTTTAATTCTCGAATGGAAATGGTCGATTTTTTTCAATTAATCACCAGTCCGGTAGCACAATTCAAATTTTTTCATACGGTATCTGCTGGTTATGTTACAGGTGCTGTATTTGTATTAGGTATTAGTTCTTATTATTTATTAAAAAACAGAGATACTGCATTCGCAAAACGTTCATTTGCCGTTGCAGCAATGTTTGGTTTCATCATGTCTATAGCACTGATTATGATGGGTGATGAAGCCGGTCATGAGATGACGACTGTACAACCAACAAAACTTGCCGCTATCGAAGGTGAATGGGAAACACAACCTGCTCCGGCAGCGTTTAATGTTATAGCTTTTCCTTCACAAGCAGAAAAGAAAAATCTATTCGAAATTCAAATACCTTATGTTATGGGGCTAATTACCACGCGATCTCTGGATAAAGAAGTAAAAGGTTTAAAAGAGATTATGCAAGACAATGAAGTCAGAATCCGTAATGGTATCGTCGCCTATGAAAATTTAGAAAAGATAAAAAAAGGCAGTACAGATCCGAATGTGCAAAGACTTTTTGAAAAGCATCGTGATGATCTGGGCTATGGCTATTTAGTTAAACGTTTCACTGATCGGGATAATATTACTATACCAGAGGCAAAAGAGGTGCATATTAAAGCAGCGGTTGAGGATTCTATTCCGGCTGTGGCACCATTATTTTGGTCTTTCAGAATCATGGTCGGTCTAGGTTTCTTAATGCTTCTGGGGATTGCTTTTGCTGTTTTAATAACATTTAAACATAAAATTGGTCATTATAATTGGTTCCATCGTTTTATGCTCTTTTCCATTCCGTTCCCGTGGCTTGCATGTGAATGTGGTTGGTTTGTGGCGGAATATGGGCGTCAGCCTTGGGCAATTGATGGTATTTTACCTACTGGTGTGGCAAACTCTTCCTTAACAGCGGGTGAAATATTATTCACTATGTTGTTAATTTGTGGTCTATATACGTTATTCTTGATTGCTGAAATGTTCTTAATGTTTAAATATGCTCGTTTAGGACCTAGCTCTTTAGCTACTGGCAACTATCATTACGAAACAACGGCACAACCACAAACGGTAACGCATTAAGGAAAGGGAGTAAAATCATGTTAGATTATGAAGTTTTACGAGTTATTTGGTGGGTAATCATTAGCGCCGTTTTAATTGGATTTACGGTTACCGATGGTTTTGACATGGGGGTTGGTATATTGTTGCCGATTATTGGTAAGACCAATAATGAACGACGCATAATGATAAATGCCATTGCGCCACATTGGGATGGTAATCAGGTTTGGTTAATTACCGCGGGCGCTGGGATTTTTGCAGCATGGCCAGATGTTTATGCTGCTTCATTCTCCGGATTTTATATTGCAATGATTTTAGTGCTTTGTGCACTATTTTTTAGACCATTAGGCTTTGATTATCGAAGTAAACTAGAAAGTTCAAAATGGCGTAATTTATGGGATACCGCGATATTTATTGGCAGCTTTGTGCCAGCACTTGTATTTGGCGTTGCTTTTGGTAATTTACTTCAAGGAGTGCCATTCAAATACGATGAATTTATGCGCGTCTCATATGAAGGTAATTTTTTTGGCTTACTTAATCCTTTTGCCTTATTAGCAGGTATTATCAGTTTGATGCTAATTGTCACTCAAGGTGGCGCGTGGTTGCAACTTAAAACAACCGGCGAGCTCTACCTAAAAGCGCGCAAAGCAACCCAAATTTCGGCATTAATTTTGATAATAACATTTATTTTAGCCGGAATATGGCTAATCTTTGGATTACATGGTTATGAAATAACCAGTGTCATGGATCATTATGCTGATTCTAATCCACTATTTAAAAGTGTAACGACCGATACTTCCTGGTTAAATAATTTCAAAGTGCTACCAATACTTTGGGCAATTCCATTATTGGCTATTGTCATGCCAATGTTGACAATTATTTTGTCAGGTAAAGATAAAAATGGTTGGGTATTTTTAACGTCTTCATTAACAATAGCTTGTGTTTTGATGACGTTTGCGATAACCACTTTCCCATTTATTATGCCTTCAAGCATAATGCCTGATGCTAGTCTGACTATTTGGGATGCGACTTCAAGCCATTTAACACTAAACATTATGTTTTGGGTTGTTATGATATTTTTACCAATTATACTACTTTACACAACTTGGGCTTATATTAAAATGTTTGGTCGAATTAATAAAAGTTACATTGAAAAACATGATCATATACTTTATTAATTTTTGGATTTAATTTAGGGGATACGTACGTATGTATTATTTTGTCTGGTTTATAGTAACTGTAGCCGCAGCAATGATTGCCGTAGCTACAGGTTTATGGGTTGATAAGAAGAACGATTAACAAATCCATAATTCATTCTAAAAAGGCGAATATTATTTAATATTCGCCTTTTTTATTACTAATGATAATTGTTTTCATTTAAAACTCATTATATGATAATGGTACAGTAAATATCATTTTCCCCATGAATGGCTAACATGATAGCGCATAAAGTGGATTATTTTAGTTCACTTAGAGGGGGAATTTTTATTTGAATAATGATACAAAATTAATTCATCATGTAATCAGATATATATTTAATTTTAAAGTTTTCTAAAAAACCTATATTTAATTTATTTGATGAATAATTAATATTATTAATGATAATAATCATTTAATTTCATCATAATCGATATATAATGCTTATAATCAAGTTTTAAGGATTTTTTAGCATGAAGCATTTTGATTGGCCAGTAAGAATTTATTATGAAGATACCGACGCCGGTGGTGTTGTTTATCATGCCCGTTATCTTGCATTCTATGAACGGGCAAGAACTGAAATGTTACGACACTATAATATTAATCAACGATTTTTAATCGAAAACCAGCATATAGCCTTTGTGGTAAAAAAAATGAGTATCGATTATATCTTACCAGCTCGGTTAGATGATCAATTAATGATTAAAAGTCAGCTAGAAAATATACGTAAAGCATCATTAATTTTTAAACAAAAAATTTTTAATGGCAATAATCAATTGATAAATGAAGCAGAAGTATTGATTGCTTGTGTTGATCTCAATAAGAATAAACCTTGTGTATTACCAAAATTAATTATTTCGGAGTTTCTATAAGTGGAAAATATGAATATTGTTGACTTGTTCTATAGTGCAAGTTTTTTAGTTCAACTAATTATGTTGTTATTACTTCTTTGTTCAGTTGTCTCATGGGCTATTATTATTCAGCGGGGTTTAACACTACGTAAAGCGAAACAGCAAGTTGATTCATTTGACAATACATTTTGGTCTGCTGATGATCTCAACACCCTTTATAATGAACTGAATAAAAAGAAAGCTAGAATACACGGTACCGAACTTATTTTTTATACTGGTTTCAAAGAATTTTCTCGTTTATATCAAATTAATCCGAATATGCCTAATGCAGCATTGGAAGGTGCTACTCGTGCGATGCGTTTATCAATGAATCGGGAATTAGATAACTTAGATCGTTATATTTCGCTTCTTGGTACAATTGGTTCTATCAGTCCTTATGTAGGTTTATTTGGTACCGTATGGGGAATAATGAATTCCTTTATTGCTCTGGGTGCTGTGAAGCAAGCTACTTTGCAAATGGTTGCACCCGGAATAGCTGAAGCATTGATCGCTACGGCAATCGGTTTATTTACAGCAATTCCTGCAGTTATAGCCTATAGTCGCTTAAGTTTACGGGTTGGTGGAATTGAGCAAAACTATTCAAATTTTACCGATGAACTGTTGGCAATATTGCAACGTCAAGCTGTTGCGATTAGGAAGTAATTGTTATGAGACGTAGATCACGTTATTCATCGAAAGCTGAAATAAATATTGTACCATTATTAGATGTTTTATTGGTATTAGTGTTAATTTTTATGGCAACCGCCCCGATTATTAGTCAGAGCGTTGAGGTTGATTTACCAGAAGCTTCAGAATCAAAAACGGTTGTTACCGCAGAAAATAAACCCATTATTATCGAAGTTTCTGGGGTTGGAGTATATTCATTAATCATTAATCAAGAACGGGAAAATAATTTAAGCAAAGAACAAATCATTGCTGAAGTTAAACAACAATTGATTAATAATGAGAAATCAATATTCTTAGTTGGTGGTGCCAAAAATGTGCCATATGAAGAGATCATAAAGGCGTTAAATATCTTACAAGCCGCTGGCGTCAAATCTGTCGGTCTTATGACTCAACCGGTTTAACTTTTAAATTTATATTATGTTTATAAATTGAAATTGATATTTTCAGTTTATAAACATAATAATTTCACTATGTTAATTCCCTTAATTATTTGTTATTTTATTCAAAACTTATTTTTTAGATTAAAGTTTAATATCGCGTCATCATTAATCTGCAATGTTATTTACTCAATACATTAGAAAAAGCTAAATAGTTTTTAAACTAATGGAAATTTGTGATGATTTTTGAAATTATTAATGAGACAATAATTTAATTAGTTCAAGTTTAACTATTTTTATAATTTTTTATGGTGAACAATATCAAATCTAATTTTAGTTTAGCATTAGTTATATCTATCATTTTTCACTTAGGGCTAATTTTTATGTTAGCTTATAGTGCATGGCATTATTCATCTTCATATACTGATAGTGGACAACAAATTGATGCAATTATGGTTGACAATAGTATTATTGCAAAACAAAAACAACGTCAAATCGAACATGATTTGACGAGTCAACAAATTAAACAACAGCAACAACAACTTATCGAACAGCAGGCACAAGAATTGCAGCAAAAACAATTAGCTGAACAACAACGTTTAAAACAGCTTGCTAAAGAAAGTTTAATGGCTATTGAGAAACAGAAACAAGAACAAGAAGCAATAGCGAAGGCATTGGCGGAAAAACAAAAATTAGAAAATGAGGCATTAAAAGCTAAAGCTCAATTGGAAGAACAACAAAAACAGGCTCTTTTAGCCAAACAAAAAGCAGACGAGGAAGCCAAATTATTAGCACAAAGAGCAATAGAAGAAAAACAAAAAATAGAGGCTGAGAAAAAACAGGCTGAATTAGCTAAACAAGCTGCGTTATTAGAAGCAGAAAAAGTTAAAAAGGAAGTTGAAAATCAAAAACAATTGCTTGAGCAGGAGCGCCTAAAAGCTGAAAAAGCGCAACAAGAAAAGATTAAGGCTGAAGAATTAGCTAAGCAAAAGGCGGCTGATGAAAAGCGCAAGCAACAAGAACTCAATGATATATTAGGGAGTTTAACCTCTAAAGCACCTAAAGCAGAAACAAGTGTATCATCTGCTGAATTAAATCAATTTAAACAAATGGTTATGAGTGCTATTAGTAACAAATTTATCAATCCAAGCTTGTATCAGGGAAAAAATTGTATTTTAAAAATACAATTAGCGCCTGATGGTCTTTTATTGAATGTAAGCTCTATCGATGGGGATCCAACGCTGTGTCGCGAAGCCATATCAGCAACAAAATTGGCGGTATTTCCTAAACCTAAAAATAATTTGTTATATAAAGAGGTTAAAAATTTACAAATTAATTTTATACCTAAATAACCTTATATTTCAAAAATATAAAGGTTAAGTTTGAATATGTTATTTATGAAAATAGATTATATTATATAATAATGAATTCAAAAAAGTTTTAATGATTGGTTTCAAAAATTATGCAAGGAATTTTGTGATGTTAAAATTTTCATATCGCTTTCTAATAAGTTGTTTTATATTACTTTATGCTACTTTCTCGATAGCTGATATTAAAATTATAATAACAGATGGTATAAATACTGCTAAACCTATTGCTGTGGTTCCTTTTAAATGGGTTGGTAATGGTGCTCCGCCACAAGAAATCGATAATATCATTGCTTCTGATTTACGCAATAGTGGTAAATTTAATCCTATTGATTCACGTAAAATGCCGCAATTACCCGATACATCTTCTGCTGTTACTCCAAAAGCATGGAGTGCTTTAGGAATTGGGGCGGTTATTGTCGGTAATGTTCAACAAAATGCATCTGGCAAGTATTTAATAAGTTATCAACTTGTTGATACGGTTAATAATCCTGGAGAAGTATTAGCGCAAAATCAATATGAAATTGAGAAACGTTGGATACGTTATGCTGCGCATACCGCAAGCGATGAAATTTTCGAAACATTAACGGGGATTAAAGGTGCCTTTAGAACTCGTATCGCTTATGTTGTGAAAATGAATCGTGGTAGTTACAACTATGAATTAAGAGTCTCTGATTATGATGGCTACAATCAGATAACGATTCACAAATCGAAAGAGCCACTTATGTCACCGGCATGGTCACCTGATGGTAAAAAGTTAGCTTATGTTACGTTTGACAGCGGAAAATCAGCATTAGTATTTAAAACATTAGAAACGGGTGAAATTGAGAAAATCGCCGATTTTCCACAGCATAATGGTGCGCCAGCTTTTTCTCCAGATGGAAAGAAATTAGCTTTTGTTTTATCCAAAGACGGTAATTTAAATCTTTATGTAATGACTTTATCTGATAAGACAATTAAACGTATCACTTTTGGTCGCAGTAATAGTACTGAACCCTCATGGATGCCTGATAATAAAACAATTGTGTATACATCCGATCAAACAGGAAGACCACAATTATATAGTATTACCATTGATAATGGTGTCCCACAACGTATAACATGGGATGGTGTTCAGAATCAAAATGCTCAAGTAGCCAGTGATGGTAGCTTTATTGTCATGATAGCAAGCAATAAAGGAGAGCAACATGTTACTAAAATGGATCTCGCAACTAATGGGTATCAGAAATTGACCGATACTTTTTTGGATGAAACGCCAAGTATTTCACCAAATGGTACGATGATTATTTATAGTTCATCACAAGGGCTGGGTACGATATTAAATATTGTATCAAGTGATGGCAATTTTAAAGCAAAGCTACCGGCGACTGATGGTCAAGTAAGGTTTCCGGCTTGGTCACCTTATTTGTAATGATTATATTAACTAATAAGTTTGTATTTTAAAAAATAAAAATATTAAAGCTTTTTTAGTTGATTATGTTAACTTATATCAATGGTAAATTAAATAGATTTACTAATCGATATTTGAGTACAAATAGTAAAATATAGGCTTTACCACTGGATTTGTTATAATACAATTATATTAATTAAACATTTTATTAGAATTAATGAGGAGTAATTAAGTGAAACTGTCAAATATTTTTAAAACTACAGCATTTATTTTGCCTTTTGTAATGCTTACTGCATGTAATGTAAGAACGGCAGAAAAACCACACAAAAATGTTATGCACTCTAATGAGGCAACCATTTCAGAATCTGAAAAACTTGAGCAAATGCAGGAAATTAATACTGTTTATTTCGATTTTGATAAATACAATATTAAATCTGAATTTGCTAAAGCATTAGATAGTCATGCTGAATTCTTAATTAGCCACCCATCATTTAACATTGTTATTGAAGGTCATGCCGATGAACGTGGTACACCAGAATATAATATTGCGTTGGGTGAACGTCGTGCCTTAGCAGTGAAATCTTATTTACAAGGTCGTGGTGTTTCGGCTATCCAAATTTCTATCAAATCATTTGGAAAAGAAAAACCGGCAGTACTTGGACATGATGAAACTTCGTATGCTAAAAATCGTCGAGCAGTGCTTGTCTATTAATCTATTTAATACCTATAATAAACGGCTGCATAGGCAGCCATTATTTTTGAAATATGAGTTAGCTTTTTTGTGATAAGCTACTGCAGTGTAGTATACTATTTAGCGTCCCCATCTTAAGATCTTTTAATGTTGATTATCGAGGTAATTAAAATTAATGTTTAAGAAAATTCTCAGTTTAATCATTCTAGTTTTTTCATTTTATACTTATGCTGAAACAAAGATAGAAAGAGTTGTTGAAGCTCATGGTCAATTATTAACAGAATATCAAAAACAAATTACTGATTTGCAAGTTGAAGTTGATCAATTGCGCGGGCAATTGCAACAAACAACATATTTATTAAATCAAACTATTGAGCGGCAAAAAATGATTTTGCAGCAATCGGCTGATAATCCATCCCAAACTGAGAATGCTCAAGTTAACACAGCAACGAATAATTCATCGCCAACAACTTTAGCTAATTGGTCAACTTCAGGTAATGATAAAACAGATTATAACTTCATTATTAAATTTGTCGTAGACGGGAAAGAAACTAAGAATGCCATTTCGGCACTTCAACAATTCTTGAAAGCTTATCCAAAATCAACTTATCGTGCTAATGTGAACTACTGGTTAGGGCAACTTTGTTATAAACAGGGTAGAAAAGACGATGCATCATTTTATTTTGCTGTGGTTGTAAAAGAATTTCCTAAATCACCGAAAGCTGCGGATAGCTTATATAAGATTGGTAGCATATTTTTAGATAAAGGTGAAAAAACCAAAGCTAAGGCAGTATTCCAGCAAGTTATTGAACAGTTTCCCAGTAACAAAACAGTTGTTTCTGCAGCAAAGTCTAAGTTAGCAAACCTATCATAAATGGATAAATAATAAGCTGTCGATAATGATTTGAAAAAAAAGAGTTGCACTGAATAAAAATCCCGATTAATATAGCAACCCGATACTTCCTATGGGTCGTTAGCTCAGTCGGTAGAGCAGCGGACTTTTAATCCGTTGGTCGAAGGTTCGAATCCTTCACGACCCACCACTATTTAGAATTAATCCTTCCTTCCACTTTTTCGATTTAAAAAATACTAATAGGCATTTTTTATGTGTTTAGGCTTCTTGCATTATATTGCTTTATAGATTGTTATAACTGATATTTATCTTTGATGATTCCAGTTAACTCTTTCAAATACTTTTTGTTTGAATAATTTTTGATTCTATTAGTATTAATTTAATCATTACCAATTTATCTAATATAAGCTTATTGTTAATAAATATTAATTATTAGCTGAATCGTTTTAATTAATAATGTAAGTTATTTAAGTAACAGTTATTCCACGAATATTCCAAAAAATTAATGTTTTTTAAATTCAATCGATTAATACAGTATTGGTTTTAACACTTTCTATTAACATAAATTTTATGGTAAATTCTCCTAATTAAATTTAATTACTCTACGAGATAATAACAATGAAACTAGAGGAAATTGCCCGTTTAGCTGGTGTATCGAGAACTACTGCTAGTTATGTTATAAATGGTAAAGCAAAGCAATATCGGGTTAGTGATCAAACAATTGCAAAAGTAATGGCAATCGTAAACAAGTATAATTTTCAACCAAATGCGGTTGCTGCCGGATTAAGAGTTGGCAAAACTAATACCATCGGTATCATCATTCCTGATTTAGAAAATAATAGTTATACTAAAATCGCCAATCATCTGGAACAAAAAGTAAGGGAATCGGGATATCAATTATTAATATCTTGCTCAGAAGATAATCCTGAAATTGAAAAACATTGCGTACTACACCTTAAGCAAAGACATGTTGACGCCATAATAGTTTCTTCCTCTTTTATCTCTGATTATTCTTTTTATGATCATTGGGATAATGATCATATCCCAATTTTAGCTTTAGATAGACCTCTCAATCCTGCTAAATTTAGGAGTATATTAGGAGCGGATTTACGAGATGCGCAATTATTAACAACCGAATTTATAAATTATATTGGTAATAGTGATATTGTGTATGTCGGTGCATCGCCTAATTTATTCATCAGCCAGTTACGCAAATGTGGGTTTAGATCCTGCATTAAGTTTGTTCAAAACCAAATCACCTATCTCTATGCTGAAGATTATAGCCGCGAAGCAGCGCATAATTTATTTAATGCATGGTTACAAAAAAATACGATACCTAAGGCATTATTTGTCACCTCTTTTTCATTATTGCAAGGTGTGATTGATGCTATTTTAACTAAAAATCACGAATTACCTTCTTGTATGGTAATCGCAACCTTTGGTGATAATGAATTATTAGATTTTTTACCTTGCAATATTATTAGCCTGGTACAAGATCATAAAATCATTGCCGAAGTGACGGTGAATATGCTATTAAACAACTTATCCAATCAAGGCAGTTATGAACCAGGCTATACTGAAATCAAGCGAAAATTAAATTATCGCGGACGTTTGAATCGCGATAATAATAAAGTATTTCCATCAGCAAAAATGTGATACTAATCTCATTCTTCATATTTATGATAAAAATAATTTGCCAAATTATAGCTTTCTTAGCATTATAGCTGAAACGATTCAATTGTTTTAGACAAGAGTATTTCCTGTGATTTACGTATAAGGAGTTTTTATGTTACAGCTAATGCAAGATGATATTTATCTCAATCAGCAGGCTGACAATAAGCAAGATGCGATTAAGCAAATAGCACATGCTTTAACCGAAAAGAAATATGTCGAGCAAGGTTATGTAGATGGTATGTTGGAACGTGAATCGCAAGCTGCCACTTTTTTGGGAAGCGGAATTGCAATTCCACATGGTACAACAACTACTAGGCATTTAGTCAAAAAAACAGGTGTACAAGTTTTTTGTTTTCCGCAAGGCGTAGTTTGGGGAGATGACGGTGAAAAAGCTTATATCGCTATTGGCATTGCCGCAAGTTCTGATGAACATCTCACTTTATTGCGTCACCTAACACATGTGTTAGGTGATGAAGATGTTGAGGAGCGCATTAAACAAATAAAAACTAAAGATGATGCTATCGCTTTGCTCACAGGGCAGAAAGATAAAGTTGATTTAGAAACGATTATTTTTGATGATTCATTATTAATGCTTGATATTCCTGCCGATAATATGGCAACGTTACAAGCATTAAATGCTTCTAGGTTGAAACATATTAATGCTGTTAATACTGATTTTGTTATTAACGTGATCGATAAACAACCTAATTATTTGGGGCAAGGAATTTGGTTGAATGATAGTGTGAATGGCAATCTTAAAAATGCTATAGCGATTAGTCGACCTAATACGGAATTTTCTGAATCGGGACAACCCGTCAAATTATTATTATCCATTGCTTCAAAAAATGATGCTATCAATTCAGTAATGAATAACTTAGCTGCTTTAGTATTTAATAAACAATTAACAATACTTCATACTGCCGATAAATCACAACTAATTTCAATATTATTGAATGAGTCAATGATAAATTCAGGAACAACGTCCAATATCACCCCTTCAGTGGGTGAGGCATCTATGAATAATAATTCCGTTACGCAGGATTTTGTAGTCTTAAATTCAAATGGGTTGCATACACGACCATCTTCTGTGCTGGTTAAAATAGTGAAAGAATTTAATAGTAAAGTTACTGTAGCTAATTTGGATGGCTCTGGAATACCGGTCAGTGCGACTAGTTTAATGAAAATTGTAGCTCTCGGCGCAAAAAAAGGTAGTCGGTTACAATTTACAGCAACCGGTGATGATGCTCAAGAAGCGATAAATGCGATAGGAAAAGGCATTGCCGAAGGTTTAGGGGAGGGAGCCGAATAATGAGCCATCGTATTGTAACATTTACCTTAAATCCAGCATATGATCTCATTGGTTATTGTCAGAATATTGAATTAGGCGACGTTAATTTAGTTAGCACAAATGATTTTTTACCAGCAGGTAAAGGGATTAATGTAGCTAAAGTATTATGCGATCTGGAGCATAAAGTCACAGCAAGTGGTTTTTTAGGTGATTTGAACCGCGAAGCGTTTAGCCATCTCTTTAGTCAATTAGGTATCGAAGATAAATTTTCTGCTATAGCTGGTCGTACAAGGATTAATGTCAAATTGACTGAAGAAAGTGGTTCTGTCACAGATCTTAATTTTTCGGGATTTACCGTTGATAATAATCAATGGCAAAGTTTTGCGGAACAGTCATTAAGCTTCCTCAGTGATGCTGAGATTGTTGTCATTAGTGGTAGTCTTCCAAAAGGTATAGATTTAACAGCGTTTTCAAATTGGATTGCAAAAATTAAGACTATCTGCCCTAAAGTTATTTTCGATAGTAGTCGAGATGCTTTAGCCGCTGGACTAAAAGCCAAACCTTGGTTAATCAAACCCAATGATAAAGAATTAGAAATGTTAGTTGGTTATTCTTTATCATCAATCGATGAAATTAAAAAAGCAGCGTTTGATTTAGTTAGTCGAGGAATAGAGAATGTAATTGTTTCTTTAGGCAGTAAAGGCGCTTTATGGGTATCGAAACAAGAAGCATGGATAGCTAAACCTCCTAAATGTAAAGTAACGAGTACTGTTGGTGCTGGTGATACCATGGTTGCTGGAATTGTACACGGGTTATTATCCAATTATTCAATTAAACAGACACTAATTTTTGCTTGTGCAGTTTCTGCCTTATCAGTGAGCCAAGCTGGAGTAGGTATTTCTGATAAGACAAAGCTTAATGAGATGATTGAGCAAATAGAAATTATTGCTGGATAGGAGAAAATATGAATATTTATATAGCTATAACAAATCAAATTGGACCCGCAATAGCACGTTTAGCTAAGGCAGAATTAACGTTAGCAGCTAAAGAGTTAAATCATACAATTGTTAATGTTGTTACCGATGCAGCTGTTGTGGTCTTGATTGGACAAGGAACAATATCTGATACCACTTTAAATGGTAAAAAAGTTTACACTGTTATGGATATTGATCAACTTTTTGCTAATCCAAAACAGATTTTAATTGATACTGAAAATAAAGCTGAAATTTACACCGTTAATACCGATGTCTCTTCATCTGATACCATAATAAATAAAGATACAAAAAGAATTGTTGCGGTAACAGCTTGCCCAACCGGAGTTGCACATACTTTTATGGCTGCCGAAGCGATTGAAGAAGAGGCGAAAAAACGCGGTTGGTGGTGTAAGGTTGAAACCCGTGGTTCGGTTGGGGTTGGTAATGAATTAACAGCCGAAGAAATTGCCGCCGCTGATATAGTAATTGTTGCCTGTGATATTGAAGTAGACCTTAGTAAATTTGCTGGTAAATTAATGTATCGCACCAAAACAGGACCAGCATTAAAGAAAACGGCTCAAGAATTTGATCGTGCATTTGCTGAAGCGAAAATTTATCAACCAGAATCGACTGTTAAAACAACACAGACTAGCAAAGAGAAAAAAGGCATTTATCAACACCTATTAACCGGTATTTCATATATGTTACCCATGGTTGTCGCGGGCGGTTTAATTAAAGCTCTGTCGTTTGCTTTAGGCCATTTTGAAAATTTACCACAAATGGTTAAAGTAACGGTTGATAATATTGAAGTGACGAAAGAAGTCATGGTCAATACCTTAGTCGGAGAAGCACATCTGGCGCAAATTGGTTCAATAGCATTTATATTAATGGTACCATTATTAGCTGGTTATATAGCATACTCAATTGCGGATAGACCTGGTCTGGTTCCTGGATTGGTTGGTGGATTTTTAGCGGCTGAAATTGGTGCTGGATTTTTAGGCGGAATCATTGCCGGTTATTTTGCTGGTTATGTTGCATTATTACTGACACGCTATATAAAATTGCCACAGAGTATGAGTTCTCTAAAACCGATTCTGATCGTACCATTAATGGCCACCTTAATAGTTGGATTAGGTATGCAACTGGTTTTTGGTGAACCGATAGCTTTTCTTATGAAGGCATTGAATGAATGGTTAAAAGTAATGCAGCATTCTACTTCGGTTGTGATTTTAGGCGCAATTTTAGGTGCGATGATGTGTACTGACATGGGAGGTCCACTTAATAAAGCAGCTTATGCAACAGGTGTTGGCTTAATTGCAGAACAGCAATACGCACCAATGGCAGCCATTATGGCGGCGGGAATGGTACCGCCACTGGCTATGACAATTGCCACAATCATTGCGAGTAAGAAATTCAATAAAACAGAGCAGCAAAGTGGTAGAGCTGCATTTGTTTTAGGACTTTGCTTTATTTCAGAAGGTGCGATCCCATTTGCTGCCCGAGATCCTTTGCGTGTTATCCCGAGTTGTATTATTGGTGGAGCTATAACCGGTGGGTTAGCTTTATTATGGGAAACAACTTTAAGAACACCACACGGTGGAATATTTGCTTTACTTATTCCTGGTGTTGTTGATCATCCGGTTAAATATTTATTAGCCATAGCTATAGGTTCGCTTATTGGTGGTATTATTTATGCTATGA
Source organism: Frischella japonica (assembly GCF_014489845.1). Classification (GTDB taxonomy): domain Bacteria; phylum Pseudomonadota; class Gammaproteobacteria; order Enterobacterales; family Orbaceae; genus Frischella; species Frischella japonica. Next base: position 121,409 of record NZ_JABURY010000016.1, on the reverse strand, counting down.
TCAAAAAACCAGAATCCCAACAAGAAATCGCTTTAGCGGAAAAAATGGCTAGTTAATCAGTGTTGTTTTAAAAAGCAAGGTTAAATACCTTGCTTTTTTTTAATTAGAAATGTTGCTGTGTTATGTTATCGATATACGTTAAAACAAGAGTAGTTAGTTAAATTTAGTAATTAAGCAAATAATAAAGCAAGAAAATTCTAGGTTAAAAACAATCTATACTGGTTTTTGTATCCGAAATTTGGTTCTTCGCAACAGGTATGGTATTTTTCATATAATAAATTAATATTTAATAACATTATAAGGATATTTTTAATGGAATGTATTGAAAGTCTATCGATTTAAACCTATCGAGATTTTTTAACTACCTATATTTATATTGGTAAGTATCTATTTATCGAATTGACTATTTTTCAAAGTTTAATACCCACTAAGATTTTTGGCTAAATTAACTCATGGGATAATAATGGTATTACGAGTTATAAAGGACGTGTTTAATTATGCGAATGTAAAGCTACTATATAGTCTGCTATAAGCTATCTATCCATTTGTATAAGATAACGTCAATAGGTTAGATAGAAATTTCAAGCATTTTTAGTATTTTGTATTACTCTTTTAGACTAAACTTGTGGATGGATTATGATTTACCATTTTTAATATTTATTTACAAACGAGTATCTTTAAGCCGACGAAGAATATTATGAAATTGCTTAAAACCATTATTTTCGCAAAAACACCTTGTAAAAGTAAAAATATCATAAAAATTGAGGATTATCATTTCATCATAACGAAATTCGTTAGTTATATAAATAAAATTCAGTGATCTAAATATATCAAAATTATCGAGCATAAAAATTGATTTTTTTGATAGGGAAATTATCAGATATTCCATAGAAACTGTATCATTAACTTATGAAGGGTAACTTTCAACCTGTAATATCGTAGACTATATTGCAAATAAACTTTTTTGTTATAACTGGCATTGAGATTTAATCCGCCAAGAAATTTAATAAAAAATCATGAAAAAATCATCTATATTAAAATCACATTCAGCATATATGTAAAAACTAATGGTTTTAATAAACAAAGAAAGAAGAGTACACTGTTATTAAGGAAGGAAACCTCAGAAATTGATAAAAAATATTATGTATATGATTAGTCGTAAGATAATTATATTACTGCTTGCAAGTTTTCTTTCATTAGTATGTGCAAAAAGTAATCATAAAATAAATGAAATTAACATGAAACTTACTCAAAATCCAACGATAAATAAGTTCAGTAATAGACCTTATTATCAAATAAATTTGAAGAGCTCTGCTGTTAATTTTGATATACGAATAAATGATTTGCCTTTATTAAAATTTTTTGAAAAGTCTGGCGGATTGAATATGGAGTTTCCAATAAATACAGGGATATTAGAATCAGGTGAACAAATTTTAACAATAAAGGTATACCCTCTCAAAGGTAATAACATGATATTACCAAATAGTTATTTTTCATTAGAATTAAATAAAAAGATAGATGCGTGGACATTTGATAACAAAAGAGAAATTATTCTAAAAATACCTGATATGATAGTTCCTAAAGAAGGATTGCCTTATTGGGAGTTTCAAACCAAATTTACCGCAAATGTACCTTATCAATTAACAGGATGGAAAAATTCAGAATCTATTAATAATATTAAAAATGAATTAAATATAGCATATGAAAAAATAAAAAATGCTATTGAAAAAAAAGATATTTCCGCTTTTAGATTATTAGTTAAAAATAAAATTTTCGAAGAATCAGTATCATTATATGAAAAAAATGATGACAAAATAACGCCTTTTTCAGAAGAAAAAGAAAAAATATTGCCCTTTATCAATTGTGAAATAAGGTTTTATGGTAATGGTAAATTGGTTAGATTAGAAGATAATAATGGTGAATCATGTTTAAAAAGTGAAATAATTGAAAATGGGAAATCTGTTATTTATACCTATCCATTATTTTATCATAAGCCAAAAAACTCTGGTGAATTAGAAGTAATAAGATAAATAAAATAGGCGGATAACTCCGCCATTTCTTATATGGCCTTAACAATGGTGGAGACACGCCAATACAGTATCCCATTAAAGACTAATGTATATCCTCGATATTGTATCGACATTTAATATTAATTATAAAGTGAAAAATCAAATTAATAAATTATCGCAATGCACATGGTTTTGTGGCAAAAGCTACAGGGGAACTACAGCAAATTAAGGAAAAATAATTTTTGTATTGCCTTACCTAAGGATAAAGATGACTTTAAAAATTGGATCTAAATAAATGAATTTGAAATTTATAATTTACTTTATAATATAACGGGTTGGAATAAATAAAAAGATCTGACAAAAATTGTTGATATTGATATAAAAATAGGAGAGAAATTTACTTCAATAAGAAATAGTTTAAATAATGAAAATACTAATTTATTTATTGCTTTGTTAAAAGAGTTCAGGAAAGAAACAAAAAAATTATTATTTAACAGATGAGCAGGAAAAAATGATATAAAAGAAATCAAAGAAGTTTTATTTCGACCAAATGTACATTTTACCGAATATAGTTAATTGAAATTTTATGCAAAGAGGTATCTAGTAACTTTAAAGACATTGGAAGGAAAACCGGTTATTAATGTGGTAGAAAATGAAACTTATTCATATCCAGAGGTACGTTTTCCATAATGCTCTATATACCCGAAGGCTCAGACGAATTAGAAGTAATAAGATAGGTAATCATGAAAAAATTAATCAGTTTGTTTTTACTTAGTTGTTTTTTGTTTTCTTGCGGACAAGAAAACCAAGAAAAACAAATGGAAGAAATCATACAACAAGAATTAGCCTTAACGCAAAATTACACACATCGCCCGGCATTCGGCGCACAAGTTACCAAAAACGGATGCAAACTCATTATTGAAGTCGAGGGAGCACAAGATTATCGATTTACTGATAATACTGGACAATCAACCATGTTGCCTTTAAATCTTTTATTATTCAATGCCGGTAAAAAAAATGTCATCATCAAAGTTTACTCAAGAGATGGAGAAGACTATATAACTAAATACGCTAATGCATCTGTTACCATATACCGAGCAGCCGACAAAGATACTTCTTTAAAAGATTATCAACAAATTGCCGAATTTAACTTGCCACAAGGGTTGGAAGAGCAAAAGTTACCTTATTATGAAGCTAAATTGATGATTGATGTTGATGTACCCTTTACTTACGATCAGGAGCTTGCAGCATCAGTTAATTTAAAAAATGTCCCAAATATCGAACAAAAAATTGTCGAAAAATATAATCAAATAAGAACAATATGCATTAACAGAGATGAAATTGCATATCATAGGGAATTTCTTCATTCTTCAGGTATTGTATCAAACACAACCTACGAAAATAATTATGATGAAATAAAAAATTCATATAAAAGAAAACCTATGCTAACCGATTCGGATTCTAGAATAACGAATCGTGAATTTTTACCGATCAAAAATTACCAAATTCAATACTATGCGAATGGTAAAATTGTGGCACTTTGGCAAAAAAATCTACGGCCAATGCTTTATATGAAAGCTCGTGTAAAAAATGATGAAGGAGAAGAAAGAAATATAGAAGGAGGTGATCCTATTTTCTTATATATGCCCCAAGGTAGCAATGAGTTGAAGGTATGGTAATAGTAGGATTGTAGCATGAGAAATGGAAGATAATGACATAGATTTTTGGAGTTATCTCTTTTAAAGGTAAATATAAAAACAATATAATTTCTATGTGTATCTAAAGCCATTTTATAATCAGTCAAATATTATATTTAAATATTTTTATCATCTTCGCACGAAATAACGGTCGCTTTGAGTCGATGCTCATTTATTTTTGTTAATGGAAAGCTAGCATTTCCAAATCACCTTCTTCCCGCAATGTTTACAGGCTAATTCATTAATTCTACGTTTTAACGATTTATTTTTCGATAATGAAAAATGGGACATTTAAAAAACAATGTCATTTTTTAATTTTAAACTTTTTCTTAAACACTTTTATCCTTCTGAATTTTTATTAATAAATTTTTTAATTACTAATTAAGTTACCTAATTTAGCTAGGCAAAAGAAGCGAAAGCCAATATAAAATTATTAGATAATTTTTCGATGAAGTTCGAGTAAAAATATTGGTCAAATACAACCAATGCACAAAATTGCAATTTTGTCAATAAATTTTAAAAAATATAGATATTTCATTTCACTAATAAAAAATAATGCTCTATATTTCCTCAATAGTTTGATCTTAACGATAAATAAATTAGTTGAAATTTCTTAATTAAAAAGACAAGGTGTGATTAGATGAAAAGTATAAAAATAACAGGAGCTCGGATTCACAATCTTAAAGATGTTGATATTACTATTCCCAAAAACAAATTAACCGTTGCCACCGGTATAAGTGGATCAGGAAAGTCTAGTCTGATGTTTGATATTGTGTTTGAAGAAGGACGTAAAGGGTATCTTCAATCATTAGGAATCTTTCCGGGACTTGAAAATGAGAGAAAATTCGCAAGCATAGAGGGTATCGGCCCGACAATCGCAGTTAAGCAAAGTGTTGTACGTCAGAATAACCCAAGATCAACAGTCGGTTCAAAAACAAATATATTCAACCTTCTTGCCCTACTGTATTCAAGTGAAGGGCAGGTTAAATGTTCAGAGTGCAACGAAACTATTGGACAAGATAAGGTCTGCGCTAAGTGTGGACATGAGGAAGAGCGCCTTGAATTAGGCTATTTTTCCTATAATAACCCTAACGGAATGTGTATGAAATGCGCTGGCAGAGGCGCATATTATCACGTTAATATGGAAAAGCTTATTGCAAATAAAAATCCCACCGTTCGAGAGTTATTCAATTTTATCGGGGTAACCCCCGGTATACTTCGCGTCTTGGAAAGGAATTTCAAAGGCTATATGGATCAGCCTTATTTAGAAATACCGGATGAAATAAAAGAAGAAGTGGTAAACGGCCATTATGTCAGCAATAACAGTGCAAATCAAAGCTTCTGCTTATCAAGAATTTTGCAAGCTAAACACAAAAGAGGCGAATATTTAAATGGTCTGTACGAAATAACCCTCTGCTCAGAATGCCACGGATATCGCATAGGTGAAGAAGCTCGCAACATATTAATTAATGATAAACATATTGGTCAAGTCGGCAAAATGACTTTAGACGAGGCTAAAACGTTTTTTGAATCGGCATTAGAACTAAACGAAATAACGCAATTTGGGAAAAATCTTCTTAAAGATATTTTGGGTAAAACAAACTCATTAATTGCTTCTCGTTTAGGGCATTTATCACTTTATAGAGAAATGTCCTCACTAAGTGGCGGAGAAATACAACGACTCTTCCTTAATTCGCATTTGGAATCGAAACTGGAGTCACTTATCTATATTCTTGATGAACCCACAGTGGGTCTACATGAATCAGAAAAAATTGAACTTTTACAATCCATAAAAGCGCTTAAAGATTTGGGCAACACGGTTATTGTCGTGGAACATGACAGAAGTACGATAGAAATAGCTGAACATATCATTGATATTGGCCCAAAAGCGGGGATTGAAGGCGGAGAAGTAATTTATGAAGGTGATTATGCTGGTCTGTTAAAATGCGATAAATCATTGACAGGACAATATCTTTCCGGTAAAGCAAAAATGCCGGTAAGGATGTTAAAACAAAATATCGATGATTCTGCTATTCCCCGTTTAGTCATTCGACACGCCAAAACCAACAATTTAAAAGATATTTCAGTCGCATTTCCATTAGGCATTCTTATTGGGGTTTCGGGCGTTTCCGGAAGTGGTAAAAGCTCCTTGATATCGAGCACGCTAACGCCCCTGTTAAAAAGTTATTTTCGCTTAGACGCCAATAAGAACAATACCAATGGAGAAGAAGTAGATTTTGAAGATGAATCACTATTAATCGAAACAATAGCCGAAAGGCTTGATGGCGCAGAAAATATTTCTGGCTTTGCTGAAGTATCGCAGGCACCAATAGGAAGAAATATAAATTCGAATCCTGTTACTTTTACCAAAATATGGGACAAGATACGCAGATTATTTGCAGAACAACCCGAAGCAAAACGGTTAAATTTAACGGCTGGACACTTTTCCTTCAATTCCGAGGGCGCTTGCCGAGAGTGTCATGGTAGTGGACGTAAAGCTATTTTTCCTGAAGGTAGCTTAAAGATGTACGCAACGTGCGAAAAATGTAAAGGTAAAAGATATAACAACGAAGTTTTAACTGTCACGTATAAAGGGAAAAATATTTCAGAAATTCTTGATATGCAGATTTCCGAAGCGATAGCCCTATTTAGTGATAATGATGTCATTGTTCGTCCGTTACAGATAATGGAACGGATTGGTATGGGATATATAAAACTTGGGCAACCCACTTCAACAATGAGCGGGGGGGAAACCCAAAGACTAAAACTCGCGAAGGAATTAGGACGGCAACGAAAAGGAAATATCTTGTATATCATGGATGAACCCACTACTGGTTTAAGCCTTTATGATACAGCTCAGCTGATAAAACTGTTGGATGAATTAATCAAAAGCGGAAACTCTGTGATTGTTATTGAACATAATCATGAAGTTCTTGAATCGTGTGATTGGATCGTAGAGCTTGGCCCTGAAGGAGGATTAAAAGGCGGTGAAATCATTGCCGAAGGAACCCCTAAAGACTTGGTGAAAAATCCAAAATCACTAATCGGAAAATACCTTACGATTTGAAAAGTGGATACTTGATTATGGCTAATATAAAAGAATTAGAAACCATTGATGCAGAATCGGTGGATATGAATCCAGATAAATTGAGAGAGCTGGATGTCGCCTTGAATTTTCAACTCGGCATTATTAAAGGAATCGCGATTTTGCGAAAAGGTGGCATTGTGTTTGAAAAATATTTCAAAGGTTACCATGCTGAAAATGCTCATCATCTCACTTCAGTAACACAAAGCGTTACTTCCGCTTTAGTGGGAATAGCCATTGATAAAGGATATATAAAAAGCGTCGATCAACCAATACTGGATTTCTTTCCAGAAGCGGAATCCAAAGCCAGTGATATGTTAAAGCGACATCTGACAATCAAGCACTTACTTACCATGACTGCACCCTATTCTTGGAAAAAGAGTGAGCCATTAGATAGGTTGAGAAGGCAAAAGAATTGGACGATGTTTATGCTTGAAATGTTGGGACAAAAAGGCCAGCTTGGGGAGTTTCAATTCAATATGTCTAATGCGCACCTTCTTTCAGCGATTATTACGCGGAGTACGGGGCTATCAACCCGAGAATTTGCCAATAAATCATTATTTAGTCATTTAGGGGTGAAAGAGATCGATGACCAACAGATGAAATCCTTTTCTAAAGAAGATGTCTATGGTGAAAATATTACCGGTTGGATAAAAGATCCTCAAAATATCAATACCGGAGGCTGGGGGCTGTCTTTAACTCTGCGGGATATGCTTCGTTTGGGATATTTGTATTTGAATAAAGGCCAATGCAATGATAAGCCGATCATTTCAGAAAACTGGATAACTGAATCGCTAAAACAGCATACGGAAGATTGTGGCTATATGTGGTGGCTTAGAGAAGATAAGGGGATTAACACTTTTCTTGCGGCAGGCATAGGCGGAACTTATCTCTATTGTGTTCCCGAAAAGGATCTGATAGTGGCAATCGTATCGAAAGTCGACAAGATGATAATCGACAGGTGGGAACTCATGGCGGATTATATCATTCCATCGATAACAGACAGTTAATTTTAAGTCGTTAACAAAATTTTGTTTCTGCAATTCATTCCACCAAAAGGCAAGAAGGTTTTACCGCCATGAACTGTCTAACAAAACGTTTTAGGTTGGGATAGGTGCTGTTCGGGCAGGTGCTATAAAGTGAAAAATATAATGGATATTTTGCTCTCGATAACATGTCGATTAGAAGCTTTTTTGCGCTAGAGAAAAATAACATCACTATTTATTAAAAAATAAACTTAAAGAGAAATCTATGTCAAATTTTCAAGAAAAATTGCAAAAAGGCATGTTTGAAGGTCCAATCATGCCAATAATTATAAAAATAGGGATTCCCATTCTTATTGGTCACTTATTAAATTATGCTTACTTAATCATAAATACCTATTTTATTTCATTGATCAATCCGACTTCTTCAGCCCCGTTGTCGGGAACCGGTCTTTTATTTCCATTATTTTTTGTCTTTGAAGCTATCGCCTCAGGTTTAGCCGTTGGACTGAGTACCACAACGGGGCGATTGATCGGTGAAAAACGATTTAATCATTATCAAAATCTGGGTGTTACAGGTGTCGTCATCGCTTTACTGCTAACCGTGCCATTTATGATTATGTGTTATGCTTTTGGGCCACAAATTATTAATTTATTATCAGGTGATAAATTAAGCCTTGAAGCAACAGTCTATAGCCTACAGTTTTTATATTCATTAGCCCCAGGTTTACTGTTCATAATATTATTACAGGTTTATGGCGGTATTCTTATTGGCGAAGGCCTGACATATGTTACTGCAATATCATTTATGATTATGGTAACGCTCAATATCGTACTTGATCCGATATTGATATTTGTACTCGATATGGGAGTGGCTGGTGCAGGTTTAGCCACAACAATATCGTTATTTATGGCTTTTATCTATTTAATCCGCTTTATACACAAGGGAAAATCAAGAATTCCGTTAACATTTAACTTTGCTCACTTTAACGGAAAAATTGCCAGAGAAATCATACGGATTGGATTGCCTCAGTTTTTAATGACAGCCTCAACTTATATCATTATCGTTGCATATAACAAAATGATCACCAATACCTTTGATGAAAATGCAATGAATGCATGGATATTGGTTGGGAGAATTGATCAGATTTTAGTTATTCCGATGATTGCTATTGCTGGTGCAATGACGGTCTTTATTTCGCAAAATTATGGACGTAATCAACTTGATCGGATTAAAGAAGCTTTTAATCTAAGCTTAAGGGCAATAATGATATTATGTAGCATCATTGCAGCACTTTATGTATTACTTTCTCCTTGGTTATTTTCAATATTTACTTCAATAGCAGAAGTGATTGATCTTGCCAGAAAACAAGTGCTAATCGTATCATTTACCTTTTGTTTTATGGCAATAACGTGGATAATCGCATCATTCTTTCAAGCGACAGGAAAACCCCTACCTGCGGTAATTATCCTTTATATTAGAATGATCATTATTTTTTCTATAGGACTATATTTAGTCTATGTTCAAAAAATGGGAATGAATGGCATTTTTATCTCTATGGCAATCGGAAACCTAATTTCATGTTTATTGTCATTTTTGTGGGTGAAGAAAAGGCTGAAATCATTAAAATTCAAATCAATTTTGGAATAAGTTATTTTCGTTTATTGCTACGCTATTATCTCAAACAATATTAAGCAAATAAGCTAAGTACAAAAGTTAATCAAGTAGAAAAAAGACATATTGTAAAAAATAATTGGGTAGATATTGAATATCATTATATTATTGGAAGAAAAGAATAGGGAAAAAGTAATATTTATGAAGCACATCCCCGAATTAAAATCGAAATTCAATCAGTTCAATAAGATTATAAATGGATGACAATATGAAATTATTAAAGATCTTAATAATACTATTACTATTAATTAAAGGTTTTACCCAAATTCTTATTTGCAACGATGATCCTACTGTCTTTTTGGCGCTAAAATTGAATCCTCTTTCTGAAAATTATAATTATATTAATTATTTAAGTCAAAATAGTTATTATGTTTTGTTTTCTGATGAAAATGAAATGATAGGACAAAATATCATTGATATGATTTATAAGATTCCTTTAATTCTTTATATTTCAGTTTTACTGATATTATTTTTTTTAAAACATAAAAATGCCAAAGAGAAAACCCTATGAAGCAATTTTTACTACATATTACTTTTTTGATATTTTTTTGCTTTTTATAAAGCGGTTAATTAACCACAATTATTAAGTAACGAAATAAAGAAACAGTTACTCGAAAGAAGATTAGATAATTATGATATATCGTAACTTATAAACAAAGACATCAAAGAAATTTATTCTGATGATGATTTTAAGTTTAAACTGGATGCTTATTTATCCCATTTCAAAAATAATCACTGGGTATTTGATAAAGCGGAAATAAATTCACTATTATCTAAAATCAGGTATATACTCTTCATAAGATGTGATAAGCGCAACAGCAAGATTTATGAGATATTTATTATATATAACATTACTTATTTTTAGCCTTTCCTGTGTAGGTACAACTATAAAACCAGTCCCTATTGCTAATAAATTAAAAATTACCGATCAAATAGAATTAATCTTCTTAACTTATAATAAAGAATTCAATCTTTATTCAGATCCAAGATTAATTAACAATGAAGTGACATCTAAAATCGAAGGATATTATGATGATGAGCAATATACCGGTATTGACTCAATAGATATTAAAATATCTGATAATAAACATTATGTTAAAATGGATGCGATTATCAAAGGTTATGTTGAAATATCAGACAATGAAAAAATGCTACACGAAAACTATCAATGTGTCATTATCGATATCAAAAACTCAAAAGTTGTCTGGTCTGGGGTAGAGATGTGTGACGGTGAGTGGAAAGATAATCAATGGATAAGTCATGGAAAAGTCGAATTTGATGGCAAATGAAACTTAAGTTCGAAAGAAAGATAAACAACTAAAAAACATGGGAATTTTAAAATGAGAATATTATTACTGATTCTATTGTCTTTGGTTAACATAGCATGTAGTCAAAAAATAGAAAATCAATCAGCAGTGACTCAAACAACCCCACATTTTGATGCTACGGTTTATCAACTTATTGACCTTTTTAATAAAAAGAATTTTAAAGAAATTAACCAATATATTAATAAAGATATAGGTCTTTTCATTGTATATAATGCGAGTACCAGTCCCACAATGAGAAGAATTGAACAATTTAAATTTAATGATAAAGGAGTTGAAAATAAAATACCCTCTTGGGTAGAAGATGAATTGCTAGGGGTTACAATATCTGGCAATCCTAAAATACAATATGAACAATATTCTACATTTGATCCATGTAGTGAAAAAGTCACTAAACTAGGTCTGTATGCCAATTCAAAAGAAAAAAATATTGAGGCTTTAAAAATAGCGCTTAATTATTATCATTGGGAACTAAAACACTATCAATTTGAAAAAAATCCTGTTTGAGAGGAATATCAATCCATTGCCGATAAAATAGCCCCTAAAACAGTTAAAGTTGTTTATATAGAAAACTTTCCAGGGATATATGATGAAAAAAATATTTTCATATTTTATCTAACCCAATTAGATAATAAATGGTATTTAACCATTCTAGATTTTTATACTATGGATTGCCGTGCATAATATGCGTGATAATAAAAAAATATATTGGCAGAAATTGTTAATATTCATAGTAACTTATCAATTAAAAATTCACCTAAAATAAAGCGGAAATAAATTCACTATTATCTGAAATTAGGTATATACTCTCCATAAATTCTGAAAACCGCACTCATATACTGCACCCGTTATTCTATACAAGCGTTTTTTAAAGTACGGGGGAGTAAAAAATGTACAAGGAATATTGGCAATGAGATTGATAATAGCATGTATAACCCTCTTATTTATGAGTAATCAAATAGCGAATAGCCAACCGATTAATAAAAATAAAAAAGACGATCTTATTACCCAAATTATGCAAGCTCCCCTTGCCAGCCCGCCAATTGGTGATAAACATGTTTTATATCCTTTTGCCACACATTGGCAACATGCAGAAACAGAAAATGAACGTTCGGGGAGTGAGAAGGCTTTTGATGAATTGGCCGGAAATTTAGATAAGCAGTCCCAATCAGAACAATCCTATAAGATCACTTTAACTATTGAAAATTTAAAACAGGTTTTTAATATCCCATATGATATCTATTCTGATATTATTGATGATATTACAAAACATGAGATTAAAGTTCATGTAGAGAAATTAGCTAGTTCGCCTCATTTTGATCTGTTTCTACTTACCACTGAATCCCTTGATTTAAAATGTAATCCTTGTGAATACGAATCTAAATTTACCCTACAAACCATTATTTCTATTTCTGCTGATAAAATTATAGATAAGTTGGTAGTAGCTTACAAATCTGGAAGTGATATAGGCAGAAGTTATCGTTTTTTCTATTATAACAAGGAAAAAATAATTATTAGGGAACTTGAACGTGATGAGATAAATAGTTTTGCTTCTGAAATAAAAACATATCAACTCTCCTCCCAAGGCAAATTTATCCGCTATTATGACGAAAATGGTCTATTTCAAAACCAAGAAGAGCAAGGCTTAGTTCAAAACCATACCCGCGAAGGTTTATGGATTGAAATGAAGCCAAACGGTTATACTCATAACAATACTTACTTAGAAGCCGAATATAAAAATGGTTTGCCCGTTAATATTTGGAAATTTTATCAATTAGAACAGCATTATAATGAACTCAATGAACCTATCTTATCCACCCGCAAAAAAGGCAAACTTTTGTACACAGAAACCTATAAAGACGGTGAGCTTGTGAATCGGGTGTTTATAGATGATGAAGTGGCTAAAATTAAAAAGGGGTAATATAGTATGAAAACGATAGTTATACCCTTTATCATCATCTTCTTGATGATAGGTTGTAATCAAATGGCGAATAGCCAACCGATTAATAAAAATAAAAAAGACGATCTTATTACCCAAATTATGCAAGCTCCCCTTGCCAGCCCGCCAATTGGTGATAAACATGTTTTATATCCTTTTGCCACACATTGGCAACATGCAGAAACAGAAAGTGAACGTTCGGGGAATGAAAAGGCTTTTGATGAATTAGCCGGAAATTTAGATAAGCAGTCCCAATCAGAACAATCCTATAAGATTACTTTAACCCAAGAAAATTTAAAGCAGATTGTTCAGGATTCCTATGATATCCCATTTAATATCAACGATATTTTAAACCAGAAGATTACAGTTCATGTGGAAAAAATAGCCGGCTTTCCTCAGTTTGATCTGTTTCTACTCACCACCGAGAACCTTGAGTTAGAATGCAACCATTGCGAGTATGGAAGACACCTTATTTTTCAATCCATTATCTCTATCAGTTCTGATCAAATTGTGGATAAATTAGCAGCCACTTACGAATATGGAAATGATCTGGGTAGAAGCTATCGATTTTTCTATTATGATAATGGGAAAATAATTATTAGGGATTTTGGTAGTGATGAGACAGACAGTGCTGCTAATGAAAAAAGAACATACCAACTGACACCCCAAGGCAAATTCATCCGCTATTATGATACTAATGGTTCTTTTCAAAATACAGATCTTAATGATACAGAGGAAGGTTTAGTTCAAAACCATACTCGCGAGGGGTATGGATAGAGATAACAGGCAGTAAATATGCGCCTCTAGATATCGGTTATATTTATCTCGAATCGGAATATAAAAATGGTTTACTTGATGGTGTCCGGAAATGTTATCAATTAGACTATCAAAAGAAATTAGATGGTTCTAAGGATCTATCTTCTGCTAAAAAAGGCAAACTTTTGTACACAGAAACCTATAAAGACGGTGAGCTTGTCGAACGTAAATTTGTGGATAAAGAAATTGATGAATTGAATTAAAGATTGTGTAGTAAACAAATGATTATTATGCTTATCACCCTCATAAATATGAATGGTGGTAAGTAAACAATATTACCTCACGGCTATTGGCAGGAGGTAACAGAAGAGCAAGCTAAGTCATTATCTTGTTTAGTTAAATTTCTTTTACAACACTATAATTTAACAATAGACGATGTAAAATGTCACGAAGATTTATGTGCAAAAGATCCAAATGAAGGAAAAGATGTATATAAAAAAATGATGAATTATTGGCATTAATTATATAAAAAAATTTAACAGTTTAAGAGTAAAATAATGAATAAATTTTTAATACTGATAACAAGCTTATTAATAATTTTCTCTTGTAAAGCGCAAGATGAGATTACCAATATTTCTAAGTCATGTCATGATTTAAAATTTCGAAATCTAATTTATTATCAAATGTGTTTAGATTGGAATTTAAGTGCAGACAATATTCTCGAAATTACTCAAAATAAGCACGAAGAGTACTTACCTGATGATGTTAATTTTGAACATTTCTATGGTTTTACCCCTGATGGTATCTATATTAAAGCTGAATTAACGAAAAATAATAAACTTTATGATATCCTGTTAGGTTCGCAGTCATGGTTTTTACTTACCGATAAGCACACTGAACAATCACAACTATATTCTTATCGAGATCCTAAAAATTCTCGATACTTTCTAGGGGACTTTGTCACCGAAGCATTAGTCGAACAACATCCTGAGTTAGAAGAACGCTACAAACAACATTATCAAACAGCAATTAACACTATTTCGCAATATCAACCAACTACCTTAAAAGATTTTAATGGTCATTATTTTTCCACTAATTTAACTGTTACTATTAGTGATACTAAGATTAAACTCAATACGCTTGATTATGATTTACCATTATTCATAAAAGACGATGACAATATTTGCGCCTATCAAGGATTAGCAAAAGAACAAACACAAGGCGATTTTATCTTTACCCTGTTTATTAAGGATAAAAAATATTATTTTCAATCACCAGACTTTATGGATAATAAAATGATTGAAGTTTATAAAAGAGATTAAAAATGAAGAAACATATCCTTCTTTTTCTGTTTTTTATGCTAATTATCATCGGTAGTTCAAATGGCAGTACGAAAAATACCGCCATTCAACATACTTTGCCTTTTACATCTGATGGGTTAAAGAAATTTTATTCTTATTACATCTGATGGGTTAAAGAAATTTTATTCTTATGATGAAAATACGGGTACTTATAAAATAAATGCTCAATTTTTGGAAAAAAAGAATTTACCCAATTAGAAAAAAATATTAAGCCTAAAAATTTTCATGATTATTATTCAATATCAAAATATTATTACCCTGTGTTAGACGTTTCAATTGGTTTACAAAGAGTACAGGGATTATATACGAAGGATGGGTTGAGTCAGAATATCCCTGTTTATTTTTTCAAATAAACAGTTATGATCATGCAGGAAATAGGATTGATGCTTTATTAATAGACAATAGATTCACATTTGAAGTCACCTACTGGAATGATTTTGCCATTGATAAAGATGGAAATATATTCATTCAAGAATTTTCTAAAAATGAGGTTTTAATTGATGATAGAGGAAATATTATCAAACACACCACAGTACCTAAAATAGAATCACATTTATTAAAATTTAAAATAAATAAAAATGGCAATTTTGAATCGATCCATTAAATAGTAAATACAATCATTTGGATGAAAAAACCTAAAAAAATTTTAATTATGAGCAATTTTAAAAAGAATTTAAATTTACTATTTGCAATAGTCTTCATTTCATGTTCATGCAATACAAGTTTTGCAGACGAAAATGAACATGATTTTAATAAAACTTTATCAACTGATAGTGCTTCATGTCAAAAACCTATAATAGAGTATTTTCCAAATGGAAAATTAAAATTATCAGGATGTCAAGGAAGTTATAATGGTACAGGAATCCAAGTTGGGTTATGGAAAAAATATAATGAAAAAGGCGAATTGATAGAAACTACATATTACCACCCCGACGAGTTCGGTAAAGACTACAAAATCATTACGCAATATGAAAGAAATAAAATAATATCTAAAAAAATATACAACTTTGATGATTTGTACGAAGTCGAGTTAAAAGAACTTTCGACTATAACTAAATAATAATTCAATGCTTGGATATTAGTCCAATCAATAGATTAATCTTAATATAAAAGCATGATAAAAAATAACAATGTAGATTGGAAATAATGAATAAATTTTTAATACTTTTAATTAGGTTTCGTAACTTCTCCAAAAGAACTAGTGAAAGTTATTTATTCCATTTTCATACATCCCAAGGCTCTGACGCTTTAAAGGTAACAAGATAGATTAGCGGTGAAAAAATGAACATTTTTGCTTGCCCGCATTTGAACCCGAAAAAATATAATATATTGACTTATAATTAAATAGAGATATATCGATATGAGATAAAGTGGAAAGTTGGCTCCTCCAACTGGACTTGAACCAGTGACATACGGATTAACAGTCCGCCGTTCTACCGACTGAACTATGGAGGAACACATGGCGAAAAATATTAACGTTCTCTTAAAAAAGAGTCAACATAATTTATCAAAAAGTAATTTGATTGGTTAGGCATTAATCATTTTAATAAATCGTTATGCTATTTTGGTTTTATGATAGAATAAATCAGATAAATAAATCGTAGTTTATTATTGGTTAATATGAAAAAAAACATTTGTGTTTATTGTGGTGCAAGTTTAGGTAATAACCCAGAATATCAAATTATTGCACGAGAGTTGGGGCAACGATTGGCTAATCAAGGACGTCGCTTGATCTATGGGGGAGGGAATAGAGGTTTAATGGGTGAGATTGCTAATGCTGTATTAGAGAATGGTGGTGAAGTAATAGGTATTATCCCTGAAGCATTAGTAAAAGCCGAGACCGCTCACCATGGGATAACTCAGTTAGAAGTAGTTAATAATATGCATGCACGAAAAGCTCGAATGGCCGAACTTGCCGATGCTTTTATTGCTATGCCGGGAGGTTCTGGAACTTTAGAAGAACTATTTGAAGTTTGGACCGGTGCTCAAATCGGTTATCATGAAAAGCCAGTAGCATTACTCAATGTTATGAATTTTTGGCAACCGATGATCAATTTTTTAGAGCATTCAGTTCAGGCAGGATTCATCCGCGAAAGTTTTTATCATACCTTAATTGTTTCCAGCGATACAGCATGTCTATTGCAAGAAATTGATCAATATATTCCCAAAGATCTTCATCGTTGGATTAAAAAATAATAACCTATTGCAGACTTATTAAAGAGTACTCAATTAATGAATCTTCTTAAATCATTAGCAACAGTTAGTTCTATGACTATGGTATCACGGGTATTAGGCTTTATCCGTGATGCCATTATTGCGCGTTTTTTTGGTGCTGGTATGGCAACTGATGCCTTTTTTGTGGCGTTTAAATTACCGAATTTATTACGCCGTATTTTTGCTGAAGGCGCTTTTTCTCAGGCGTTTGTCCCTATTTTGGCAGAGTATAAAAGCCAGCAAGGAGAAGAAGCGACTAAAACGTTCATTGCCTATATTGCCGGATTACTAACGTTAGTATTAGCGCTTGTTACTGCCATTGGTGTGATATGTGCACCCTATATTATTTATATAACGGCTCCTGGTTTTAGTGAACCGGTAGAAAAATTTGCTTTAGCATCATTATTGCTGCGGATTACTTTCCCTTATATATTTCTTATTTCACTTGCTTCGTTGGCTGGAGCCATTCTTAATACTTGGAACCGTTTTTCTGTTCCTGCTTTTGCGCCAACGTTTTTGAACCTTAGCATGATAGGTTTAACACTTGTAGCGTCGGAATTTTTCAATCCACCTATTCTTGCGTTAGCATTTGGGGTTTTATTAGGAGGTATTTTACAATTACTTTATCAATTACCTTATTTAAAAAAGGTTGGTATGTTAGTTTTACCACGCCTCAATTTACACGATAGAGGTGTATGGCGCGTACTTAAGCAAATGGGACCAGCCATTTTAGGGGTTTCTGTTAGTCAAGTGTCATTAATTATTAATACTATTTTTGCTTCATTTCTTATTTCTGGTTCGGTATCTTGGATGTATTATGCCGATCGGTTGATGGAATTTCCCTCGGGAGTGTTAGCAGTGGCGTTAGGAACAATACTTTTACCATCATTATCAAAAAGTTTTGCTAAAGGTGATACTCAGCTTTATTCTGAACTGTTGGACTGGGGGTTACGTCTTTGTTTTCTTTTGGCGTTACCAGCTGCTGTAGGATTAGGTGTTATTTCCAAACCATTGGTTGCAGCTTTGTTTGAGTATGGTCATTTTACCGAAATTGACACGTTGATGACACAAAAAGCGTTAATAGCCTATTCGGTTGGTTTATTAGGTTTAATGTTAATTAAAGTATTAGCTCCAGGATTTTATTCACGACAAAATATTAAGACACCTGTTAAAATTGCTATTTTAACCTTAGGAATAACACAAATACTCAATTTAGCCTTTATTGGTCCGTTACAGCATGCTGGATTAGCGTTATCAATAAGTATTGCTGCGTGCTTTAATGCGGGATTATTATTCTGGCAATTGAAGAAAAAACAATTATTTCAACCACAACCAGGTTGGTTCAAATTTATAACCAAAATCATGATTGCGGTGATAATAATGGCGATAGTGTTATGGATAGTTAGTGATTTGTTACCAGACTGGTCAGCCGGCAGTATGCCATCAAGACTTGGACGTTTGATGATTTTAGTCGTTATGGGGATCATGAGTTATTTTGGATCTTTAAAGTTGATCGGATTTAAAATTAACCATTTCATTAAGCGTATTGAGTAAACTATTATTCATAGAATAAAATGACAACGATTTATTATCACATTTTTCTATCTTTTCTTAATCGATGGTCTTAAATGCTGATAATGAAACCTTTCCAGAAAAGTGTTACACTATTTCATTAAAAGAGTGAATTCTTTTCAGTAAAAAGAGTAAATTTAAACGTGATATACCATGACAAATAAACTCACATATCGAGAGCGCGAAGCAAATATTCACAGCATAAAAGTACCGCCGCATTCAATTGAAGCGGAGCAAGCTGTTCTAGGTAGTCTAATGATTGATAATCAACGTTGGGATCGGGTTGCTGAAACGATCACTGATCGTGATTTCTATTCTCGACATCATCAACTTATTTTTGCTGAAATGCAAAATTTGGTGAGTAAATCCATTCCGATAGATTTAATTACACTATCTGAAAGTTTAGAAAGTAAAGATATTCTCAATGATGTTGGTGGCTTTGCTTATTTAGCGGAGCTATCTAAAAACACACCGAGTGCGATCAATGTTATCGCTTATACCGAAATTATTCGTCAACAAGCGATATTACGGGAGTTAATAAGTGCAGCAAATGAAATTGCTGATAATGCCTACACAACAGAAGGGCGTGAAAGTGAAGACATTCTTGATTTAGCAGAAACCAAAATCTTTCAAATTGCGGAACAACGTGCTAAACAAGGTGTTGGCCCGAAGAGTGTTACCTCAGTTTTAGAAGATACTGTCGCGAAGATTGAGGAATTATTCCAAAAGCCTCATGATGGGGTCACGGGGGTTTCAACAGGATTTATTGATCTCGATAAAAAAACCGCTGGGTTACAACGTTCTGATTTAATTATTGTTGCAGCCAGACCATCGATGGGAAAAACAACATTTGCCATGAATCTGTGTGAAAATGCAGCAATGATGCAGGAAAAACCAGTATTAATTTTTAGTCTAGAGATGCCAGCAGAACAGATTATGATGCGTATGCTTGCTTCATTATCGCGAGTGGATCAAACTAAAATTCGTACCGGACAATTAGAAGATGACGATTGGGCGCGTATCTCAAGTACGATGGGTATTCTCCTAGAAAAGAAAAATATGTATATTGATGATTCATCTGGTTTAACGCCTATGGAATTACGTTCACGTGCTCGACGAATTTATCGAGAGCATAATGGTTTAAGTATGATAATGGTGGATTATTTGCAGCTAATGCGGGTACCAAATATTTCTGAGAATCGAACCCTTGAAATTGCTGAAATTTCGAGGTCATTAAAGGCATTAGCCAAAGAATTACAGGTACCGGTAGTTGCGTTATCTCAGCTTAATCGAAGCTTAGAACAACGAGCAGATAAACGTCCGGTAAACTCTGACTTACGTGAATCAGGATCCATTGAGCAAGATGCAGATGTTATTATGTTCATTTATCGTGATGAAGTTTATAATGATAATTCTGACCATAAAGGCGTAGCAGAAATTATTTTAGGTAAGCAACGTAATGGTCCGATCGGCAAAGTTCGTCTTAAATTTCAAGGGCAGTGGTCGCGATTTGATAATTATGCTAATTCCGCTGACTACTTTGATGATGAGTAATCTTCAATTAATTAAAAAGAGAATTGAAATTCATGTTAAATCAAATTAAAGCAATTATTCAATATTTTTTACCCAAACAGCTCTTGACCTGCATGTTTGGTTGGTTAGCAGAAAAAGAGTTTGGTGGATTAACTACTTTGATGATCAAAGGGTTTATTAAACTATATAAAATTGATCTTAGTGAGGCAGAATTCGAAAATGCTCAAGACTATAAAACATTTAATCAATTCTTTGCCAGACATTTAAAATCCAATGCTAGATTAATCGATGATTCAGAAAGCAGTATTGTCATGCCAGCTGATGGAGTGATTAGTCAATTTGGCTCAATTCAGGAAAAAACCTTATTACAAGCAAAAGGACACTTTTATTCATTAGATGCTTTAGTTGCATGTCATCCTGATATGATTAAGTATTTTACCAATGGGAGTTATGTTACCACGTATTTAGCTCCAAGTAATTACCACCGTTTTCATGCTCCTTTTAATGGTAAACTTAAAGAGATGATATATGTACCTGGTTCACTTTATTCGGTAAATAAAGCCACGACTGAAAATATTGCCAATATCTTTGCTCGTAATGAACGTGTAATTTGTTTATTTGAGACCGAAATTGGTCCGGTCGCTCAAATTTTAGTTGGCGCCACGATTGTTGGAAGCATCGAAATCAAATGGGAAGGTATAATTACACCGCCAAGAGAAGGGATAATGAAACGTTGGAACTATCCGCTAGGGATTAATGTTGAAAAAGGTGAAGATTTCGGGTGTTTTAAATTAGGATCGACTGTTATTACGTTATTTGCACAAAATAGTATTCAGTTTATGGATACTTTAAAAATCGGTGATACAGCTCGAGTTGGTCAAAAAATGGCAAAAATTAATTAGATATGTTTAAAATGCGTAATATTATTGGTTGTTTTTTTATCGGCTTGATTGCTGTTTTTTCTACTTTTGCTCAAGCGGATAGTGTGCCTATTATTGAGACAAGTGAAAATTTATCCAATACTATTACGCAATTAACCAGTAAAAATAACGAATTAAAAAATCGTCTAAAATGGCAAAAAGAACAAATTGCTCATATTACAACACATCAGAATACAATTTTAGCGCAAATTTCGCATGTTCAAAATACATTAGCTACACTTGATGAACAAGGTGAATGGTTAAGTTTTTCTACTGCTCTAGGAGAAACGTTACGTTTGCAACTGCTTAACTTGCCAGAAAAACCTAAACCTCAAGCGATAGATGCTGAAATTGCTGAAGCGAAAGTAAGTCAACTAAATGATAATAATTCGCTCAAACAACTAGAAAATTATCCCAATTTAACGAAAAATAAATTTGATAATCGACAAATTAATGAATATCGTCAGCTCATACGTGAGCAAAATGAACTACTGAAAACCACGATGTCGGGTTATGATACAATTATATTAGAATTGACTAAATTAAAAATTGCCAATAGCCAGCTCATAAATGCGATTGATAGTGTCAATGATGCAGCACATCGTTATTTTTTCTGGGTAGCAGATGTTAACCCAATTAATACCTATTTTTTGTTAGATTTTGCAAAAGATACTCTATTCGTTTTATTCTCAGTTGATACTGCGTCGCAAATTTATCATGCTTGTATCGATATTATTAAAACCCCTTCATTACTATTTTTGTTGGTTATCACATTAATTGCGGTGTTCATTGATTTCAAAACTAAACCGAAATATAACCAGTATTTAGATAAGTCGGCGTCGCGAGTCGGTAAAGTGACTCAAGATAGTTTCTCGCTTACGATGAAAGTGGTGGTTTATTCCCTATTAATGGCATTACCTATTCCAATTTTATGGGCGATCATAGGTTATGTCTTACAGATGAATTGGCAATATCCGGCGGTTGTGGCTCTAGGTTATGGAGTTAATGCAGCTGCACCTATTCTGTGGGTGTTTATCATAAGTGCTCATTTTGCTTCACCAAAGGGATTATTTATTGCCCATTTTGCTTGGCCAGAATTTCAAGTTCGCTCAGCAATGAAATATTACCAATTGTCCGTATGGGTGGTTATTCCATTAGTGATGATTGTCATGAGTTTTGATCATTATAACAATCGGCAATTTGCAGCGACCATAGGTCGATTTAGTTTTATTTTACTTTGTTTTGCCTTAGTTTTTATGACTAATGCGATACATCGTGCTGGTGTTCCGCTTTATATTGATAAAAAAGGTTCTGGATGTAATTTATTTAGCCGTATTTTATGGGTGATTCTGTTAAGTGCACCATGGGTCGCAATTTTTGCTGCTTGTTTAGGTTACCTATCAACTGCACAAATCTTACTAGGGCGATTAGAAGCCTCAGTGGTAACTTGGTTTGGTTTATTAGTTATTTATTTCATGATTCGACGTTGGATGTGGATCCAAAAGCGACGTATTGAATTTGAACGCGCTAAGCAACGCAGAATAGAACGACTTGCTCAAAGAGCCAAAAGTGAAGAAGATCACACCACAAATTCTAATACGCCAGATGTGATTGATGAACCTGTGATAGATTTAGATGTAATTAGTGCCCAATCATTACAATTAGTGCGATCAATTATTGCAATGATAGCATTAATAAGTATGGTTTTGCTTTGGTCAGAATTACATTCAGCTTTCGCATTTATGGAAAACATTAAACTATGGGGAACAAAAGTCATCATCAATGGTAACGAGGTTGAACACTATATAAGTTTGAGCTCGGTGTTTATCGCTATTTTGGTTTTAACCATAACGGTACAATTAGTTAAAAATTTACCTGCTTTACTTGAATTAGGTATTTTACAGCATTTAGATCTAGCACCAGGAACAGGCTATGCGATTTCGACCGTCAGTAAATATATTATTTTGCTGGTTGGTTGTATGATCGCATTTTCTTTTGTCGGGATAGATTGGGCAAAAATTCAATGGCTAATTGCTGCATTGGGGGTAGGTCTGGGATTTGGCTTACAAGAAATTTTTGCTAATTTTATTTCAGGCTTAATTATGTTGTTTGAAAAACCAGTAAGAATTGGCGATACAGTTACCATTCGTGATTTAACTGGGACTATCACGAAAATTAACACTCGTGCAACAACAATTGTTGATTGGGATCGAAAAGAAATTGTGATGCCTAACAAAGCGTTCATCACCGAACAGTTAGTCAATTGGTCGTTATCTGATGCAATTACGCGTATCGTATTGACTATTCCCGCGACGATCGATGCGGATAGCCAATTAGTGATGGATATTTTATTAAAAGTTGCTAAGGAATGCGAATATGTACTAAATGATCCTGAACCACAGGTATTTTTAGTCGATATTCAAGAAGGTATTCAATTATTTGAAGTTCGATTATTCGCGTCCGAAATGTCACATCGTATGCCATTACGTAGTGAAATACAGCAATTGATCATTAAAGAGTATTGTAAACATGGTCTGACATTACCATTTCCGCCCTTACAAACCAATTTAGAATCTTTAGGGCGCAAAACTGGTCGACGCACTTATACAATTGGTACTATATGAATCCATTTAAAATATACTAGTCATTATTGATAGTTAACCAAAAAACGTTTCTAACCACTGCATACCAAAAGCTCCCGGTGCAAGAATTACAAATGCCCAAATTGGTGCCGAAGTAATATTTGCAATATTGAATTTTAAGTTAGGCATATGCATCGCGCCTGCCACAAGAGGAACTAAAGCCCTCAATGGCCCAAAAAATCTACCTATAAATACGCCCATTATGCCAAAACGTTGAAAGAATTGTTCTGCACGATAAACTAATTTTGGATGTTTATTTAGTGGCCAAGATTGAATCACTTTTTGATGATAGTGTTTTCCCAACCAATATGATATCCAATCGCCACAAATCGCCCCGAACGATGCCGCTAACATTGTCGGCACAAAAGGAAGAAGATCGGTGCCAATTAAAGCTCCGGCAGCTAATAAAACAGCTGTGGCAGGGATTACTAACGAAATAATTGCTAATGATTCTCCAAATGATAGCAGGAAAATAATCGGTAGTGCCCACATTTGATGAGTTTTAATGAATTCCATTGTTAATTGGGTAATTTCATGTATCGACATAACTTTAAATTCTCAAGTTAGAGGAATCGTTACAAAATATTTTACATTAATCTCAATCGATTACCTAAAGGAAAGTATAAGGGTTTTATTAAGCAATTATAAAAAACCATCTCTATCTTATATAAAAATATGCAGGGCACAATAAATTCTTCACTTATCATATCGCCTAAACGTCAGTTATTTTCTATAATAAAAAAACGACGAAAATTACAAATTAGATCGATTATGAATCACTCATTTAAAGAGGGAGTTACTGATTGTATTCCTACTTTATTAGGTTATATAGGTATTGGCATTGCGGCAGGAATTATTGGTAAAGCTTCTAATTTAAGTATTTTAGAAGTAACTCTATTAGCTATTATGGTGTACGCTGGAGCAGCTCAATTTATTATCACCGGTTTAATTGCCATGTCAGCCCCCATTACCGCTATTATATTTACAGTTTTTTTGGTTAATTTACGCCATTTATTAATGAGTATGACTGTTGCACCTTATTTCAAACGCTTTTCATTATTAAATAATATCGCCATTGGCAGTTTGTTGACCGATGAAACGTTTGCTGTAGCAGTGAATGCTATTACAAAAAAGAAAAGTATTAATGCCCATTGGATGCAAGGATTAAACTTAACGGCATATGTGGCTTGGATTTTATCTTGTATTGTGGGGGCAGTATTGGGAAATTGGTTACCCGATCCCTATCAATTTGGTTTCGATTATTCTTTAATAGCGATGTTTGTCGGTTTACTTTATTTACAACTTATCAGCGATAAAACGCATTCAATACGGCGTAATTTTAGTATTATGTTAATTGTCACAATTTTGGTTATTTTCTTTATGCGATATATGGTACCAGAGTTAGCTTTATTACTTGCTACAATAATTGGTTGTTTAACGGGAGTGATAATACAAAAATGCAAATAAGTATTTATAGTTTATTGGTTATCTTGGGATGTGGCTTAGTAACATGGCTACCGCGAATTATACCATTTTTGATGGTAAGAAAAATGCGGATTCCCCAAATTATTTTAGATTTCCTATCTTATGTACCATTATGTATTTTAACAGCTTTATTGGTTCAAAGTTTGATGATCTATCAACCAGATAGATGGCCAACGCTACATTACCAGTATGCTTTAGCAACTATTCCCACTGTAATTAGTGCTATTATTACAAAAAATTTGATGTGGATTGTTATTGTTGGTATGGTAGCAATGGCACTTATTCGATTATTTTTAATTTATCCGGAATAAAAATTTAGCGTAAGATCGGGTTTATTAAACAAAGATTAAGAAGGTTATTAACCAGTGCAATTACTTAGAACGTTAACAGTAAATAAATTCAACCAAGCTATAATAAATGGGGTACAGGATGATGTTGTCGCTACAGAAGTTGCGGTAGCGCTAGTCTATAATGGTATTTCACATGCTGTCATGATGGTGACGCCTAAAGATTTAGAGTACTTTGCAATTGGTTTTACCCTCAGTGAAAATATCATAGAATCGGTTAATGACATTTATGGTATCGATATCGAAGAGAATGATAACGGAATAACGATTAATATTGAGCTGTCAACACGTCGTTTTATGGCGCTAAAGCAGAAAAGACGTAATTTGGTAGGTCGTACGGGATGTGGTATTTGTGGTCGTGAACAACTCAATGAAGTTTACCAATCATTAACTGGTTTACCATTAACAATACAAATCGTGTTAGATGATTTTCAACAAAGCCTATCACTTTTAAAATCAGTCCAGCTTGTTGGCGCTGAAACCGGTTGTACACATGCGGCAGTCTGGTTAGATGATAAAGGACATTTTATTGCTGGATTTGAAGATATCGGTCGCCATGTGGCGCTTGATAAATTATTGGGTTTTCGTGCCAAACAGCAGCAACAGCAAGGGGTAATTATTGTTTCTAGTCGAGCAAGTTATGAGATGGTCCAAAAAGCAGCAAAATGTGGTGTAGAAATCATGTTTGCAGTGTCAGCAGCCACGTCTCTTGCAGTAGAAGCAGCTCAACAATGTGGTTTAACATTAATCGGGTTTTTTAAAGGAGATAAAGGGGTCATTTATTCAGGAGAACACAGGATTAAGGCATAGCACAGATCTATTTTGAAATGGTATCAAGATGATATTTTTAGAAGCTAGTGATTTAGCTAGTTAGTTAATCAATTTCTATGATTTTATAATGATATTGATATTTCATCGTCAATTTACCCGCCCTAAAATATTCTCGTAACGTAATTAGCGAAAAAGTATTAATCTATTTTAGTAAAGCTAATCTTATTTTATCTAATATTAATTATTTATCACTTAGCGAGCGTTAAAAGGTACCATAAGATACCTTTTATTGACAGAAACTAATTATTGCTATCAAAATTAATAAGATTTATTGAATCACTTCTTAGTGCCTGTTATACGGCACCATTCATCCAGAGTGATAATAGGATCGAGTTGAAAATGTGTTTGATAAGCTTGATAAACACTATCTGATTGGCTTGCTAATATGCCTGATAAACCTAACCAACCGTTAGACTTAACTAAAATTTGAATATTAGGTTCAAGCTCTTTTAATGGACCAGCTAAAATATTTGCTACAACTACATCAGCAACGAGATTGTTAGGTAAATCTTTGGCTAAATAAAGCGATAATTTTTCACTGACATGATTGCGTGCGGCATTGTCTCGACTAGCTTGTAAGGCTTGTGGATCAATATCCACACCAATTGCTGCTTTGGCGCCTAACTTTAACGCGGCAATCGCTAAAATACCTGAACCACAACCGTAATCAATGACCGTTTTATCTTGTAAATCTAAACTATCAAGCCATTGTAAACATAAAGAGGTTGTTGGATGGGTACCGGTACCAAAGGCTAAACCTGGATCAAGCATGACATTGACGGCATTAGGATCAGGTACTTCTCGCCAACTTGGACAAATCCAAAGTCGTTGACCAAATTGCATAGGGTGAAAGTTATCCATCCATTCACGTTCCCAATCTTTATCTTCCAATTGTTCAATTTTATAATTTACTTCCTGAGTAAAAATTGGCGATGTTTGTAAAAAGTTCACTAAGCTATTGGTATCTATATTTGCCTCGTATAAGCCAACGACATCCGTATTACCCCATAGACGGGTTTCCCCAGGAAGAGGCTCAAATACCGGATTATCGAAGGTATCTTGAAATGTAACAGATACAGCACCACTTGCTTCAAGTAGATCGCTAAATTGTTCAGCGAGCACATTGGTGGTATTAATTTTTATTTGAATCCAAGGCATAATAATCCTTATTATGTAAAGTGTTGCCAAATTTATTGGCGATTATAAATACGATAAGCCCTAACAGTAATGTCGGTACGATGGGTTGGAAGTCAAATATCTTAATATTATATGATATCAAAAAAATGTATGTCGCTGCACCAATAATCATTGAGGATAAAGCACCGCATGCATTAGCTTTTTTCCAATATAATCCCAAGACTAATGGCCATAGAAATACTGCTTCAAGCCCTCCAAATGCTAATAAATTTAACCAAATCACCATATCTGGTGGGTTCCATGCAGCAATTATTAATAGTGCACCAAATATAAAGGTAATCAGGACGGATGCCCGTGTTAAAGCTTTATCATTTTTTTTAGCTTCTGGTTTAATGGATAAGAAAAGGTCTTTAATTAAAACAGATGAAACTTGTAATAATTGAGCATTAATCGTTGACATAATGGCGGCTAAGGGTGCAGCTAAAAAGATACCAGCCATAACAGGAGGTAAAACAGTGACAATTAAATTGGGTACGACCTGATCCGGAATCGACAAGTCAGGTAAAATGGCCCGTCCTAATGCGCCAGATAAATGCATAGTAAACATAATAACAGTAACAATGATAGTTCCTAAAATTATGCCACGATGTACCGCTTGACTATCTTTATAAGCCATACAGCGAACAGCCGTATGCGGTAATCCAACCACACCAAAACAGACCAAGATCCAAAATGATGCCATAAAAGGAAAATCCATAAAATTGTCAGGACCTTGTGGTGTCATTAAGGCTGGATCTATTTGTCTAATGGTCTCCATCATATGATTCACTCCACCGCCGGCATAGATTATCGCAGCCAACAATAAAATGGCGCCAATCAGCATTACCATCCCCTGGAAGGCATCATTTAAAATACCCGCTCGAAAACCGCCAAAGGCAGTATAAACAACGGTTCCAATACCAAAAATTAATAAACCATAATTATACGGAATACCAACAGAAGACTCTAATAAGCGAGCCCCACCAATAAATTGTACGGTCATGGCACCAATAAAGGCTACGACAATGGCGATACTGGCTAACCAAATAATTAAACGATTTTTATAATGCGCATAAAGCATGTCGCTTAAGGTAATGGCATTATATTTACGCGCGAGTATAGCAAACTTTTTGCCTAAAATGCCTAATGATAGAAGTACCGTAGGGACTTGTATCATAGACAGTAACACCCAACCTAAACCAAATTTATAAGCTGCGCCAGGTCCTCCAATGAATGAACTGGCACTAATATACGTTGCTGCCAGCGTCATTGCCAATAGGAAGCCACCCATGGTACGGTTACCTATAAAGTAATCAGTGAATTGATCACTTTGTTTACGTTTAAGATAAGCATAGCCAGAAATGGCAAAGACAAATACTAAGTAAAGCACCAAGGGTATAATGATATCAGTATGCATAATTAAGGTTTACTCATCAACGGTTAAATCATTTGGTTTATTTTCAAGAGAGATGTTTTTAAATTGCGTTTTTACGACGATATAACACAAAGCAATGAAACCAATAGGCGTAAAAATACATGAAACTTCAAACCAAGCAGGAAAGCCAAATAACCCTTGTTTATTACTCAGAAAATAAGCAGATAAAATCCAACTTACCATATAAAATAGGGTAATATATAACGATAATCTAGCTTCTTTGTTTGCTTGTAAGTAACGTTTATCTGTCATAATAGCGATGGTCTTATAAAAAAAGACTAGAGTAAAATAATCCCGGTAAATAAGCAAGCCTATTTACTTCGCTTTAAGTTGGGTTAGTTATTGGATATTAAGCCATTTTTGTTAAAGGGAATACCGAATAATCATTTTCATTCACAAATTTTAAAAGGTCTTTTAATTGCAACGTTTTAATTTAATTATCTAATTACAAAACTGCCATTTTGTTAGATGATATTAATCTAATTAATAAATATTTATTAACTTGATTAGATCGCTTTAAACCTTAGTCAGACGGTTGATTAAAGTAACCATTGCCAATAAGTAAACACCATAATGCTCATAAAAATAGCAGAAACAATACTCATTGTTATCCCAGTTATGATCATCTCTCTAGGTTTAATATAACCACTGCCCAAAATGATCATGTTAGGCATGTTATTAACCGGTAGAATATATTGATGTAGCATATTAATACCGATAATCATACTAAAAATCAGTGAATTCGTGTAATTATGCATAGCAAAAGTGATAACAATTGGCATTAGTGCTGTCGTTTTAGGTCCGCCACCAGTAAATATCAATTGTAAAACAGTGATAAACCAAATAATTGCTACCAATTGCCATTCAATGGTTAGATCAGCTAATGGAGAAAATGCCATTGCAGCTATCCATTTTGCCGCTCCGGTATTCACGAGGGCCATTCCCATTGATAATCCTGCACCATAGAGAATAAATACACTCCAAGGGATATGTGATTGTGCTTGTTTCCATGTTATCGCACCAACCGTAGGCCACAATAGCGCGATACTACTAGCAAGACCAACGACTAAAATAGGAGTATTATGAAGGGAATCTGTTGCCCATAACACTAGCGTCAATACAAAAACGATTAAAGTATATAATTCTTTGCGCGTCAGTTTACCTAACGCTTGGATTTCGTGTTCGATGTATGTCTTAGCATTTTGTGAATTTAGTGACTCAGGTCGCCAGATCATAGTGATTAACATTATCGAAATAATGGATAACGCTAAAGATGGTAAACCCGCTACTTTAAACCACAAAGTCCAACTAATTGTAATATCGAGATTTTTCTCAATAAGTCCCGCTGTAATTGGATTGGCTGCATGCGCGGTGATAACCGCCATACTCATCATTGTGCCACTAATTGAGACAATCAAAAGTATCGCTTTAATTGCATTACTTTTACCGGGTTTACAGTTAAAGGCACTGGCAATACCCATCACAATTGGCAACATTAATAATACTCTAGCAGTAATTGAAGGAACTAAAAAAGTCAATATTAGCATGACGGCAGCAACCGACCAGCATATTCGGATGACTTTGCCATCTGAGTAATTTAAAAGAATAAGTGCAATGCGTTTGGATAAACCACTCTTATCCATTGATGTTGCCATGATAAATCCAATCACAATTAACCACAAAGCTGAATTAGAATAGCCAATTAAAGCACCTTGAATTGTAGTGGCATGTAATAAACATAATAATAACAATACCATAAAACCGCTTATTACATCTTCTAATGCTGCGGTAAGCCATATGATAATTGAAAATGCTGCTATAGCGAGGGTAGATTTAGCTTCATTGGATAAACCATCGATTTCAGGTAAAGCAAACCGAATACTAAATAGCACAATAAATGCTATTAATATTGATAATAGGTTATTTAGTTTCATTATTTATAGTGTAGCTTTATCAATTACAGCCTTTCATTTTAATTGAATATATTCATTAAGCCAAATCGAGAAGTAATAAATAAAAATTATTAATATTCAACTTGTTATAAGTAAAAGCACAGTTTATATAATTATTTTAATTGATTATGTGATAATTATTAGCTTATTTTATTAAGCGTCTTGGTTAAAATTAGCTATATTAAATAACAAACCGGCAACATCATAATTTACAAGGTTTTTATTCATATAACCAATTAATAATAAAATGTATGCAAATTGCATCTTTATGTTGATAAAAAAATAGGTATCGCTTTATGATAGGCGAGTATAAATTCCCATAAAATATAAACTAACAATTTTTATAACTTAAGCTTTAGCTATTAGGAGAAAAAATGTTTACTAAACAAATGACAATAGCCGATTATGACAAAGATCTTTGGGATGCGATTCAAGGAGAAAACCGACGCCAAGAAGAGCATATCGAATTAATTGCCTCCGAAAATTATACTAGTCCTCGGGTAATGCAAGCACAAGGCTCACAATTGACAAACAAATATGCCGAAGGCTATCCAGGAAAACGTTATTACGGCGGTTGTGAGTTTGTAGATGTAGTTGAACAATTAGCCATTGATCGAGCTAAAGCATTGTTTGGTGCAGACTATGCCAATGTTCAACCGCATTCCGGTTCCCAAGCTAATTTTGCCGTATATACTGCGTTATTAAAACCAGGTGATACCGTTTTAGGAATGAATTTATCTGAAGGTGGCCATTTAACGCATGGTGCACCAGTGAGTTTCTCAGGTAAGCTTTATCATATTGTTGCTTATGGTGTAGACGAAACTGGTCATATTGATTATGATGAGATGGCTAAAATTGCTCAAAAAAGTCAACCCAAAATGATTATTGGTGGTTTTTCGGCTTATTCAGGTATTGTTGATTGGAAAAGAATGCGTGAAATAGCTGATAGTGTGGGCGCATATTTATTTGTTGATATGGCACATGTTGCCGGATTAGTTGCTGCGGGAGTCTATCCAAATCCAATTCCATTTGCTCATGTTGTGACGACGACTACACATAAAACATTAGGTGGTCCACGAGGTGGATTAATTTTAGCAAAAGATGGTGATGAAGAGTTATATAAAAAACTTAATTCAGCAGTATTCCCGGGTGCTCAAGGTGGACCATTAATGCATGTGATTGCAGCTAAAGCAGTGGCCTTAAAGGAAGCAATGGAACCTGAATATAAACACTATCAACATCAAGTGGTTAAAAATGCCCAAACCATGGTTAATGAAATTATAAAACGCGGTTATAAAGTGGTTTCAGGTGAAACCCAAAATCATTTATTTTTAATTGATTTAGTTGATAAAAATATTACCGGCAAAGAGGCCGATGCTGCATTAGGTCGTGCTAATATTACCGTAAATAAAAATAGTGTACCCAAAGACCCGAAAAGTCCATTTATTACATCCGGTATTCGTTTGGGAACACCAGCTATGACTCGCCGAGGTTTTAAAGAAGAGCAGGCTAAACAGCTAGCAAACTGGATTTGTGATGTATTAGATCATATTACTGATGAACAAGTCATCGCCAATGTTAAGTCGCAAGTATTAGCACTTTGTCAACGATTTCCTGTTTACGAAAAATAACCTTTTTTTGTTTATTTGATACAATTGCTTATTAGTGCGCTGTTTTGGCGCACTTTTTAAAATGACAATATGATTGGTATTTGCGTAAAATATAATACTAGATACCATTATTTTAATGGTAGTTTTCGTCATCATTACAAAGGTTTTTATCAATGAGCAATGAGATTGAATTAAAATTCGAAATTGAGCAGGCAACGATTAAACCCATTAGTCAGTTTTTTGAATCGTTGATGATTTTGCAACACGATACCTATCACTTAGAAAATACCTATTATGACACCCCCGATAATTATCTTAAATCTCATCATAGCAGCATCAGAGTACGCGGAATACAAACGCATTCGCAAACTAAACAATATGAAATAACGGTTAAATCATCAGGTCATGCCATTGCTGGATTACATCAACGTTTAGAATATAATGCTAATTTACCCAATAAAACGTTAGATCTGTCTGTATTACCTCAAGATATTTTACCTAAAACAGTCGATTTAGATAGTTTAGCGAAGCAATTGCAAGCACAATTTACTACCAATTTTACTCGTCGTATGTGGTTAGTCGCATTTAACCAAAGTAAGATTGAGATTGCACTAGATTGTGGATCAATCACTATTCCTAACGGTCATCAAATTCCTATACAGGAAATTGAATTAGAGCTTAAAACAGGTAATTCTATTGATTTGATTACCTTTGCTTTGCAAATAAGTCAGTTTAGAATTCATCTTTTTTCGCAAAGTAAAGCGGCACGTGGGTACCGTTTATTGAAACGTCAATCAATCGGCAACATGAATACGATCTCTTTGGATCATCTACAGCTCAAATCCGCATTGACAAAACTATTAAAATTTTGGCAAACCAATGAAGAGTACGCTTTAACCAACCATGATTTGATAATTTATCAATATACTTTATCGCAGGTAAATGCACATTTAACCAAGATATTATCAAGCATTGAAGGGGTAGAAACAAAGCAAGAATTAAAGAGAATCTTTAATCAATGGTCGTTACAAGTACTATCAATAAAAGACATCGGATTGTTTGCTTACAGTGAAATAAATAACCAATTAAAATTATGGTTGATTCGTTTATTATTAACATTATCCGATCAATAATAAAGTTTACCCATTAGCGATAATTGTGTTGGGCGATTAGTTTAAAATATTTATTTTAATTTTTTATAAATTATTAACCGTCCTTAACTCGAAATTTTAAAACAACAGGGTGGAATTATGTCAGATTCAGTCTCACAAAAACAAAATGTTATCAATAAGTTGGATAAATGCGATGCAAATCTGGTTAACCGCCACCTTGATATATTATGGCAAAGTGATTTTTTAATCGAATCATTTTATCGCTTTCCTGATTGGTTGATTGCTATCGATACGCGACCACCCCAGGGCTTAGATTATCAATATTATACCGATTGGCTAAATCAAAGAATCGCTAATGTAACATCGGAAGAACAATTACTCAGCGTGTTACGCCAATTCAGGCGAAAAATATTAGTTATGATTTGTTGGTCTCAAATAACCCAAACCAGCTCTACTGAACAAACATTGACTCAATTAAGCACTTTAGCAGAGACACTTATCCTTGCTGCTCGTGATTGGTTATATCAATTAAGCTGCCAAGAATGGGGTACGCCGTGTGATC
This sequence comes from Frischella japonica, assembly GCF_014489845.1. GTDB lineage: Bacteria > Pseudomonadota > Gammaproteobacteria > Enterobacterales > Orbaceae > Frischella > Frischella japonica. The sequence continues at coordinate 87,188 of NZ_JABURY010000016.1, read as the reverse complement.
ATCAAGGACATCCACAGCCATTAATCATACTTGGTATGGGAAAATTGGGTGGTGGTGAACTAAATTTTTCCTCGGATATTGATTTAATTTTTACCTATCCGCAACATGGGGTGACTTTAGGGGGGCGACGGGAATTAGATAATGCTATTTTTTTTACCCGACTTGGTCAACGACTCATTAAAACACTCGATCAAATTACTCAAGATGGGTTTGTGTATCGTGTCGACATGCGCTTACGCCCTTTAGGGGAAGGAGGGCCTTTAGTCATTAGCTTTTCATCAATGGAAGATTATTATCAAGAACAAGGCCGCGATTGGGAACGCTATGCCATGGTTAAAGCAAAAGTTCTAGGTGATCAACATGATCCTTATGTGAAAGAGCTTTATCAAATGCTAAAACCTTTTATTTATCGGCGTTATATTGATTTCAGTGTTCTACAATCATTGCGAAACATGAAAAGCATGATTGAACGTGAAGTTCGTCGTCGAGGACTTGAAAATAATATTAAATTAGGCGCAGGTGGGATTCGAGAGGTTGAATTTATTGTTCAGGTATTTCAATTAATTCGTGGTGGTCGAGTCGTAGCATTACAAACACGTTCATTATTAGATGCGCTAAAAGTCATTAAGCAGGAAAATTATTTATCAAAAGTTGAAGTCACCACATTGCACGATAATTATCTGTTTTTAAGACGCTGCGAAAACCTCTTACAAGCTATTAATGATGAACAAACACAAACATTACCGAATGATAAATTGAATCAAGCCCGTATTGCTATCGGAATGGGGTTTACCACATGGGATGATTTTTATCAAACTATTCAAGCACGCATGTTGGCGAATCGCATTATCTTTAATAATCTTATTGGTAGCGATGAAGCTGAACAATCGCAAGATGATCGTGAAGAAATATTTTCGGAATTATGGGATATTGATTTAGATATTGCTGATATTAAAGCGGTATTACCAAATTTGGCTAATGAGGAGGAATATCAAACGCTGTATCAGCAAATCATTCAGTTTAGAAAAGATATTAGTAAACGAACTATTGGGGTTAGGGGAAGAGACATTCTAGATCAACTCATGCCGAGAGTTTTTGCGTTAGTTTGCCAGATGCCTAATCGTTTAACTGTTTTACCACGGATTTTTCACTTATTAGTTAATATTGTAAGCCGTACCACCTATTTGGAGTTATTAGTTGAATATTCAAATGCCTTACAGCAGTTAATCCGTTTATGTGCTGCGTCACCAATGATTAGCGATCAGCTGACCCGTTATCCATTATTGCTCGATGAATTGATCGATTTCAATGCCCTTTATCAAACGGTTCCGTTTGAAGCTTATAAAAGTGAGTTATATCAATACTTATTGCGTGTACCGACTGATGATGAAGAACAACAAGTAGAAGCATTACGTCAATTCAAACAAATGCAATTATTACACATTGCAGCAGCAGATGTGGCGCAGTTACTTCCTACAATGAAAGTAAGTGATCACTTGACCTATCTGGCAGAAGCAATGCTCGATTTTGTCGTACAAATTGCTTGGAATCAGTTGGTAAAACGTTATGGACGACCTGATTATTTGACCGATGATACACATAAAGGTTTAGTGGTTATAGGTTATGGAAAATTAGGTGGGTTAGAGTTAGGTTATGGCTCCGATTTGGATTTAGTTTTTTTACATGATTGCCCAGCAAGTAGTGTGACAACTGGTGATAAAGTCATTGATAGTCGTCAATTTTATTTACGCTTGGTGCAACGGATTATCTACTTGTTTAATATTCGGACTAACTCAGGTATTTTGTATGAAGTTGATGTCCGATTACGGCCGCAAGGTGATGCAGGGTTATTAGCCTGCACATTAGATTCGTTTGCCGACTATCAAAATAATGATGCTTGGACATGGGAACATCAAGCTTTGGTTAGATCACGTGTGGTTTATGGAGAACCGGATTTAAATGCGAAATTTAATCAGATCCGTCGGCAAGTGTTAAGTAAACAACGAGATCCACAACAGTTGAAAATGGCCGTCCGCGAAATGCGAGAAAAAATGCGTGCCCATCTAAGCCAACATGATGGTCTATTTAATATTAAAGTTGATGAAGGTGGAATTGGTGACATTGAATTTATTTCACAATATTTAGTTTTAAATTACGCCTTTACTTACCCCGAAATGACTATTTGGAGTGATAATGTACGTATCCTAGCAGCGGCCGCACAACATCAGCTTATGTCAAGTGATGAAGCAAATACATTAACCCAAATTTATATTAAAATGCGTAATGAAATCCATGGATTATCATTACAATTATTATCCAGTAAAGTTGCCAATACAGAATTTGTTTTTGAACGGGATTACGTGAAAAATAGTTGGCAAAAATGGTTAATTTAGTGATATAGGCAATTAATTTATTAGGTTAATTAATAATAAACGATGTTAAAAAAATATATAAGTTTTTTTATTTTTGTAAGGAAATTAAAACCAAAAAATAATAATTAATTTAGGAATGAGTATGCGAATTATATTTTTAGTCTGTTGTATTTTAATGTTGTCGGCATGCATTTCTTCTCGTCAAGCTGAGCAAGCTTATAAAAAGGGTAATTATTTAAAGAGTATTGATTTAATTGCTGCTTTTGTTGAAGAAAAAGGTGAAGCAAAACTTGATGCTAATGATTTAACTCGTTTTAGGCAAATAGTGGGTGATGTAGCAGCGCATTATGAAAATGCTTTATTAAGTGCAGATCGAACCAATTATGGTAGCCGAATTCAAAGTTATGAAGCATTGCTAAAGATGAAAGTGAGGCTGAGTGAACGCTTTTTTAGTCAACAAATCTCATTTTTTAATAATAAATACAGTATTATCGGTTTAAGAAAAGCCATAGCGGAAGAATATTATTCATGGGGTAATGCCGTCACGTGTCAATCTAGTGCGTGTTATGCTATGCGGGCTGAAAAATATCAAAAAGGGTCAGAGTATTATAAATACCGCGATATTGAAACATTACATCAGCAAGCGAACAACCAATATATGCAAGTTGCGGCACAGGAATTTTATGAATTAGGTAAATATTATGCTGATTCAGGATCATTTCAACTTGCCGCTGAAAAATTTGCAGCTGCAAGTAAAGTTTATAAACCTCTCGGTAAATATAAAGATAGTGATCAATTATTTGTCGTTTATGACAAAAAATATCGAACAAAAGAAGCCAAAGAACACTTTCAACAAGCTCAAGCGATCATAGCCAAGGCTAATAGCCGTTATGATTACCGAAAAATTGCTAAATTGTTTCAATATGCTGCTGAAATATACCAACCTTATGGTGATTACCAAAATGCTAGAGCTTTAGCAAAACAATATCAGCAGAAAGGGATTATCAAAGTTTATGTTAGCTCTGGATATCAAAGTTTGGCTTCAAATAGTTTTTTTAATGACTATTATCAATTTGTTTATACCCCTTCTCAAGCTGATGTTGTGATTAATATCGAATTTAGAAGTCATTATCAAAATACTTCGCCCCCGCTCCATATTACCAGTATGAATGAAAATCTAATTGAAAAAACCATACATGTTACGAACGCAAATGGAGACATTGAAAAAAAAGACATCTATAAAACCTACTATTTCAATTTGGAAACGCAAACCTATTCGAATGAATTACAAATCAACATGAATATTAATGTTAATGGCTTATATATTTATCACGATAGCCAAAATTTTATTAGCCGATCAATGATGAATAAGTATAATTATACGGGTGATGTACCAGCTAAATATCATAATTATACCAGTGGTGAATATTTAACTCATGAGCAATTGTATCAGCAGGGATTAAAGCAAGCTGAAAATTATTTAGCAAACATATTAACCGAGATTCATCGTTATACTGATCAGTTATAAAATAGTGATCAAATTGACGTTTTTCTATATAAATTCGCGGAATTAAGTGTTGTCTCGCATATAAATTGTTATTTTATTTATAATAATGCTAAAATAGCCATTTTTTCGTACTAATATTAAGAATAATTCGCATTCATTATTAGATGTGATAATTAATATTCTTTAGGAATTTATAAAATGGTTACAGCTCTACTTACGCTTGATCAGCTTGCTTATGGTAAGCAAGCCGTGATAGTTAAGTTACTTCCACAATCAACACCTTTTCGCCGTAAATTATTAGCAATGGGTATTACGCCAGGTTGTAAAGTTTTAGTAGTACGCTCGGCACCATTAGGCGATCCACTCGAAATTGAAATGCGGGGATTTTTTCTTAGTCTACGTCGTAAAGAAGCAGCAGCAATTGTGGTAAAGGAACTGAGTTAATGAATATCGCATTAATTGGCAATCCCAACTGTGGTAAAACAACGTTATTTAATTTATTAACAGGCGCCACACAGCGGGTAGGTAATTGGCCAGGGGTCACGGTTGAACGTAAAACAGGTATTTTTCATTATCACCAACAGCAATACACGATAATTGATTTACCTGGTACTTACGCAATTGATAGTAACAGTCAAACCACCTCACAAGATGAGATGATAACCCGTGATTATGTATTATCCTCATCTAATGATGTGATTATTAATATCATTGATGCAACCAATTTACAGCGAAGTTTGTATTTAACTTATCAGCTTATTGATTTAAACAAGCCCATTATTGTTGTTTTAAATATGATTGATGCGCTAGATGCTCTTGGTGAGCATATCAATGAAGCAGAATTAACAAAATTAATAGGCTGTCCAGTAGTCGCTATTTCTGCCAGTAAAAAACAGGGTTTAAAATCTCTGTATCAAGCGATTGAAAATTATGTTCAATCCCCCGATCATCATTACTCAGCAGTTGCCACCTTAGCGCCAGTGCAGCAAACTATTCTGACTAATTTTCTAACGATGTGCCCAGAATCAAGCCAATTCATGCATCTGAATCGTTGGCAATTATTAGAAGTCATGATCGATCATCGTGATATGAGATTAAATCAGGAAGAATTAGCCGCTATTGATCATTGTCGACATGAATTAGCTCGATGGTGTGATAATGAGGTTGATGTTGCTTTGGCAAGTAGTCGTTATGAAATTATTGACCAAGTTTGTAAAACCGTCATTGATACACCTCGTGAAGCAAGTATCTCTTTGTCGGCAAAGATCGATAAAATAGTGTTAGGTCGTATCACCGGAGTTCCGTGTTTTTTAGTAATCCTATATTTCATGTTTATGATTGCTGTTAAATTCGGTTCCGTTTTCATTGATTTTTTTGATGGCTTATTTGCAGCAATATTTGTCGATGGCTTGAGCCAGCTTTTAGCAAGCTTAGGAGCGTCAGAGGGGTTAATTGTTATTTTAGCCAATGGTATTGGTAGTGGTATTCAAACTGTTGCCAGTTTTATACCAGTAATCGCAGCAATGTTCTTCTGTTTGTCCTTTCTAGAAGATTCAGGTTATTTAGCGCGTGCTGCGATGGTTGTTGATCGCGGCATGCGAGTAATTGGCCTACCGGGTAAAGCATTTGTACCTATGCTAGTTGGTTTTGGTTGTGGCGTGCCGGCAATTATGGGAACGCGAACCTTAGAAAATACACGTGATAGGATCATGTCAATTTGTATGATTCCTTTTATGTCATGTAATGCACGTTTACCGGTATATGTGTTATTGGCAGTGATTTTTTTTCCTAATCATGCCGCTTCAGTCGTATTAATCTTATATTTACTGGGGATTTTAGTTGCCATTATTACCGGATTTGTACTTAAGTTTACCTTGTTAAAAGGTGAAATTACGCCATTTATCATGGAACTGCCGGTTTATCGCATACCTACTTTAAAAAGTATGTTGCATTTAACTTGGCAGCGCTTAAAAAGTTTTATCTTGCGAGCTGGCAAGGCGATTGTTTTAATGGTGACCGTATTAAGTATTCTTAATTCGTTAAGCACAAACGGAACATTTGGTAACGAAAATTCAGCGCACTCTTTACTGGCTGTGGTCAGTCAAAAAATGACGCCGGTTTTTGCGCCAATGGGGGTGAGTGAACAAAATTGGCCAGCAACTGTCGGTATCTTTACCGGAATTTTTGCTAAAGAATCGGTTATTGCTTCGCTTAATTCTTTATATGCTATTGAAGGAAGTAAAAATCCCCACGATGAAACAGCTGGCAATGTATTGGATGACATCAAGGCAGCATGCTTAACCATACCCAACAATTTAGCTGAACTGGCTGATTCATTTCTTGATCCTATTGGATTATCTCAAGCCCAGCAAGATATTACTAGCGTGCAAGATGAATTTGCAATGGATGATCATACTATTAGTACAATCAGCTCATCCTTTGGTTCTCAGCCTGCTGCAATGGCATATTTAATTTTTATCTTGCTCTATACTCCGTGTGTAGCAGCATTAGGCGCGGTTTACCGAGAAGCAGGAACTCGATGGATGTTCTTTGTTGCGTTGTGGACATTTTTCATTGCTTGGTTGTGTGCTACGGGCTATTATCAGTTTAATTTATTAACAGTTTCGAAATATGCCATTTATTGGTTGCTTGGACTCGCGTTTTTATTCATTATCATTGTAGGTTTGATGAAATTTCTTGGTCGCTTTACGATTTTTACTTCATCCCTGTTAAAGAACGCTTCATCTAAATGTAATGATACAAATCATTGCTGTTGATCTTTTTGTTTTTTTAATTAACTTTTATATAAGATAAAACATAATATTCGGTTATGTTTTATCGAAAGAGATATTGCTGATGTTAATGACTGATATTTACCAGTATATTGAATTAAAAGGTAGAGTGAGTTTATTAGATTTATCTCGCCATTTTCACATTAAAGAAAGCGCACTGATACAAATGTTGGATTTTTGGGTCAAAAAGGGGAAACTGACGGCTACAAATCTGACGACATCAGTTTGTGTTGGTAATAAAACATGTGCAGATTGCCATAGCTGTAGTGAGAGTGCATTTCTATTTTATATGCGAAATCATTAAGCATCTTATATGATAATAAATGCAGCATATTTTTAATAACCCATTATAGGAAATATATTGATTCTAAAGAAAATTATCTGCTATTTTAATCCCGTATTTAATGAAATAGAATGGTAAAATTAAGATTTGGTTTCTTATTTATAAATGTTTTAAGCGGTTGTAACGTATTGGATAAAATATAAATTTTTAAATAATGATGAATTTAATTATTTTTATCGGATGATAAAAGATAACATTAAAGGAAATCAGACTAAAACTGTCTCAAAATATCATAAGATAATCATTTCGTTCATTATATGTTATAAACTCATTATTTTGCTTATTAATCAATTTATAGTTATCCAATATTGTTTTCCAATGTAATATAGTCAAAACGGTTTTAAAGGGATTAACAAAGTGATTCATAGAATAAAAGCATCTATTATTAATATTTTATTTTCCTTTTTCATTTTATTAGTTTTGGTAAGTTATTCTTATGCCGAGATAAGTAAAAATCGATCTCATTTTGATTGTTTTCTTGTTCCATCTGAATCACACATAAAACACGCTAATTTTGCTGATCATTATCTAATTAAAACATATGGATGTGGTGGTGGAGCAATTTGTGGTGAGATAAAAAATTTATTAACAAACCAAGTTATTGGTTTACCAAATGCTTATTTAATTGAGGATGAGAATGGACAAAATGAATTTTCAATTGACTATCGTTTAAATAGTAGCTTGGTAATTATTTCTGGTATTGCTGCTGATCCTAATGAGGATGAAGAAGGTTATGCAAAACGGTATTATCATTTTATTGATGACAAACTGCAATTAATCTCTTTAGCAACGTTTACCTATCGTTGTGAATGATATTAAAAATTTTAACAGCTTACCCAAATAAATAATAAAAAACATAAAAATTCATTATCAATAATTTTGATTAAATATTTAATTTGAACGTGATATCTCTATGTATTTTTACAACAGGTAAGTATTTACCATTTTAATAAATTCTTTTTGTTGCCTAATGATTAGCTCATTATGCTTTTACGAGATGTCTTTCGTAATGTTTCAGGTTATTAAAGCAACTAATATAGGTTTTATTTTAATCAAACAAGGTGCTAAGTAATTGCAAAACAATTTTAATATGATTCGTTTATTTATCAATTAATTAAGATATCATGTGAATTATTATTGTGCTAATTTCGGTTTGTTTTTGTCCATTTTCGTTTATAAAATACTTGATCGGGATTTTTTTATCTTTATTATCGTTTATGTGCAATGTTGCATGAAATTGAGAACATCTCATGGTATTTAAGATAATCAAAATCATTTTAAAATTCCTTTTTCAGGTTCAAGTTAAAGGTAATCTTAATCATTTCAATAACGAAAAAATTCTTATTACTTCAAATCATGTTTCTTTTCTGGATGGTATTTTATTAGGGGTATTTTTGCCGGTACGTCCAGTTTTTGCAATTTATTCTGGTTATATTGATCATTGGTTGGTGAAATTGGCAAAACGTTTTGTCGATTTTGTGCCAATGGATCCGACTAAACCTATGGCAATAAAAAAATTAGTACGAGAAATCGCTAAAGGTCGGCCTATTGTTGTTTTTCCAGAAGGTCGAATCACCATTACCGGTTCGCTAATGAAAATTTATGATGGTGCTGCTTTTGTTGCGGCAAAATCAAATGCGACTATTGTTCCGGTTTGGATTGAAGGCGCTGAATTTACACTTACCAGTCGCTTAAAGGGGGTGTTTAAACGCCGTTTATTTCCTAAAATTATCATTCATGTATTAGAACCGAAACATATTGCTATGCCAGATGTTGCTAAAGCAAGTGAACGTCGTTATATCGCCGGTGAAAAATTACATCAGATTATGATGGAAGCCAGGATGGAAAGTCGGCCTAAATTAACGCTATTTAATGCCTTTTTAGAGGCCCAAGCACGATATGGGGCAAGTTCTTATGTGATGCAAGATCCAACCACTAAGCAATTATCATACCGTAAATTATTACAACAAACATTAGGGATGAGTTGCATTATTGAAAAAATTAGCCAAAAAAACGAAAGAGTTGGCGTCTTATTACCTAATGCAGTGATTAGTGTTTCGACAATTTTAGCATTATCATTAAAGCATCGTATTCCGGCCATGTTAAATTATACGGCAGGGGAAAAAGGTTTAAATTGTGCTGTTGAAGCGGCTGAAATTAAAACTATAATCACTTCCCGAAAATTTTTAATTAAAGGAAAAATCGACAATCTGCTTGAGGAAATCAAAGGTGTTAAATGGTATTTTCTTGAGGATTTAAAAGATTCATTAACTGTTTCAGATAAATTATGGGTAATTCTCCATCAATTTATTCCTCGTTTGCTCAAACGTTCCCAAGATTGTAATGATGAAGCGATAGTTTTATTTACCTCTGGTTCAGAAGGAAATCCCAAAGGTGTGGTGCATTCTCATGCTAGTTTACTGGCAAATGTTGAACAAATTCGTAGTGTGATTGATCCGATGCCAAGCGATCGTTTTATGTCGGCATTACCCTTATTTCATGCTTTTGGTCTGACAGCTGGATTGTTGTTACCGGTATTTTCAGGCAGTAAAACCTTTCTTTACCCTAATCCTTTACATTATAAAATGGTGCCCGAAATCATTTACGATCAAAACTGTACGGTATTATTTGGTACACCGACATTTTTAGCAAATTATGCTCGTTATGCTCACCCTTATGATTTTATGCGCTTACGTTATGTAGTAGCGGGTGCCGAAAAGTTGGCCGACAGTATCAAAGAAATTTGGAAAACTAAATTTGGTATTCGAATTCTGGAAGGTTATGGGGTTACGGAATGTGCGCCAGTTGTAGCCTTAAATGTGCCAATGGCTTACAAAGAAGGAACTGTTGGCCGACCTTTACCTGGTATTATCACCCGATTAATTAAAATCCCTGGCATTGAGCAAGGAGGACGACTGCAATTACAAGGTCCTAACATCATGAAAGGATACTTATTAGTAGATAATCCTGGACAGTTAGTCGTACCAACGGCAATTGATAATGATGGAAAGGTATGCCGTGGTTGGTATGATACGGGGGATATTGTTGATATTGATAATAACGGTTTTATTTCAATTAAAGGACGATTAAAACGTTTTGCGAAAATTGCAGGTGAAATGGTGTCGCTGGAAAGCGTTGAAGCGATTGCAAAAGCAGTGGATGCAACCGCAATGCATGGCGCAACGATTAAACATGATTCAGCAAAAGGTGAGGCAATCGTTTTATTTACTACATCAGAAAATTTATCCCGAGAAAAACTATCCCAAGCTGCGCAAACGTTGGGTATTCCTGCTATAGCAGTACCTCGTGATATTCGGATCATCAAACAATTACCACTACTTGGAACGGGCAAGATTGATTTTGTTACGTTACAAAAAATGATAGAAGTTAATTAAGATATTTAAATCTAATCTCAATATTAGTCGTTATGTCGTATTAGCATGACGGCTAATTAGGAGTGGTTATGACTAATCAAAAATTATTAACCCGTGGTATGGTTGCGACGTTATTGGCGCAATTTTTCTCAGCATTTAGTGATAATGCATTACTTTTTGCAATTCTCGCTTTATTGAAGCAACTACAATATCCTGATTGGAGTAAACCGGTTTTACAAATGGTTTTTGTCATTGCTTTTATTATAACAGCACCCTTTGTGGGGCAAATTGCCGATCGGTTTTCTAAAGGTCGTGTAATGCTAATAGCAAATAGTCTAAAATTTATGGGTGCAGCAATTATCTGCGTGGGGATAAATCCATTTATTGGTTATGTGATTGTCGGAATTGGAGCCGCCGGTTACTCTCCCGCTAAATATGGCATCTTAGGTGAATTAACGAGTGGTGATAATTTAGTAAAAGCAAATGGTTTAATTGAAGCTTCTACCATTGCCGCTATTTTGTTAGGCAGTGTTGCCGGTGGTTATATTGCCGATCTTAATGTCATCGCTTCATTAATAACTTGTGTGATAGTGTTTGTCATTGCTATGATTGCTAATTTATTTATACCTAAACTCCCAGCAGCGAAAAAAGATACATCTTGGCATTTTGGGTATATGTTTAAAAATTTTATTGCTGGCGTTCAAAATTTATATAGTCAACCCTTAGCGAGAATGACTTTACTTGGAACCAGTTTATTTTGGGGCGCAGGTGTAACATTACGTTTTTTATTAATTGATTGGGTACCACTCGTTTTGGGAATCACAGATAATAAAACACCTACAATTCTCAATGCTGTTGTTTCAGTAGGAATTGTTTTGGGAGCCGGACTTGCGGCAAAATTCATTAGTCTTAATAATACCGTACGCTGTATTCCAGCAGGAATTTTAATGGGTATTGTTGTAACGTGTTTTAGTATTCAGTCAACCATGGTTACGTCTTATATTTTACTGGTTACTATCGGTATGTTTGGTGGATTTTTCCTAGTTCCGCTTAATGCATTATTACAACATTTAGGTAAACAAACAGTAGGGGCTGGAAGTGCGATTTCCGTACAAAATTTTAGTGAATATAGTTCAATGATGGTGATGTTAGGCGTTTACTCATTAACTGTGGCATTAGATATTTCGACGATTTGGATTGGTGCGTGCTTTGGGATATTATTTGCATTTGTGATTACTTTGCTATGGATTTGGCAAAACAAACAATAATTGTACATCGTTGTTGATACACAATTTTATCATAATAATCTCTGTTTATAGGTTTTTTTATGCCATATTTAGATTTATCCAAAATGGTAACGGAAAGTTGTAATTCAGTTAGCCAAAATATTGATCAACTTGCAACACTTGATATCTTAAAAGTGATTAATAATGAAGATAAAACAGTGGCCTTAGCAGTTGAAAAAGTCTTACCGTATATTGCTCAAGCGGTTGAACATATTGTGGCAACCTTTGCCAAACATGGTCGACTTATCTATATCGGTGCAGGTACTTCAGGTCGTTTAGGTATTTTAGATGCAAGTGAGTGTCCTCCTACTTATGGTACTTCACCTGAACAAGTGATCGGAATTATTGCCGGGGGGGCATCGGCTGTGTTTAAGGCAGTTGAAAACATTGAAGATAAACCAGAACAAGGCCAAGCTGATCTGCAATCGATTAATTTTAGTAATAATGATATTTTAGTTGGTATTGCTGCTAGTGGCAGAACGCCATACGTAATTGGTGCAATGAAATACGCAAAAAAACAAGGAGCAATGGTAATCAGCCTTTGCTGTAATCCCAATGCTCAAATGATTTCTTTAGCTGATATTGCTATTACACCAGTGGTAGGTGCTGAAGTTATTACAGGTTCATCACGAATGAAAGCCGGTACAGCACAAAAGATGGTTCTTAATATGTTAACGACAGCGAGTATGATCAAAATCGGTAAAGTTTTTGGTAATTTAATGGTTGATGTTGAAGCAACTAATGCCAAATTGGTTGAAAGACAAATCAATATTGTGATGCAAGCAACCGATTGTTCACGTGAGCAAGCGATTAAAGCCTTAGAACAATGTAAGCGACATTGCAAAACGGCAATTATTATGCTCTTAATGGATCTCGATGCATGCAATGCGAAATTATTATTAGATAGGCATAATGGGAAAGTCGTGAATGTTTTGGCAAATAAAAATGAGTCAATATCTTAATCGATTTGACCAGATAATTTCATTGAATATCTCAGCAAAAGCGATAAAGTGCATTGACTATTAGCTAATTTATCTCTATAATTCCGACCTCTTTTAGGTAATTAGGGTGGATTTTACATCTGCCAATTTAATAAAATTAGATTTAGGTATAAATCATCATGAAACGTACATTTCAACCATCAGTTTTAAAACGTAACCGTACTCATGGTTTTCGTGCTCGTATGGCTACTAAAAATGGTCGCCAAGTATTAGCTCGTCGTCGCGCTAAAGGTCGCGCTCGTTTAACAGTATCAAGCTAATATAAAGTTGAGTGATTAATCAACTCTCCTTTGAACGGGAGTTACGTTTGTTAACTCCCAACCATTTTAACCATGTTTTTAGTCAATCACTAAGAGTTGGCTCCCCTTATATCACTTTTGTGTTTAGAAAAAATGATATTGATCACCCTCGGTTAGGTTTTGCTATTGCAAAAAAACAAGTTAAACGAGCTCATGAACGAAATCGTTTAAAAAGAGTGGTTAGGGAAGATTTTCGATTGAAACAAAAACAAATTCCTGCTGTTGACATTGTGGTTATGGCTCGAACTGCTGCTGTAGCGTTAGATAATAAAGAAATTCGAACGATATTAGATAAATTATGGCAACGTCTCCTTTCCATTCAACAAAACAAAAGCTGAGTTTTATTTTATCGCAAATTAATTTATGCTTAGCAAATTGCTTTATAATACTTATTCGTTGTTATCAGCATTTTATCAGTCCGTTACTCGGACCACATTGTCGCTTTACTCCAACATGTTCTCAATATGCTATTATTGCATTTAAACGTTTTGGATTGGTAAAAGGAAGTTGGCTAACTTTGAAACGTGTATTAAAATGTCATCCTTTAAATGATGGTGGCGAAGATCCAGTTCCACCTAAATCGAACATGATAGAGAAAAAAACTAATGGCAGCTAAACGTAATATTTTACTTATTGCATTCCTCACTGTTTCTTTTTTAATTTGGCAAGCTTGGGAGCGGGATCATGCGCCAAAGCCAAAAATAGAAAATCAATTAACCGAACAAATAATAAACAATGATTCAGTTTCAGTGAATACGACCGCTAAAAGCATTACTATTAAATCTGATGTACTGTCTTTAAAAGTTAATACTTATGGCGGTGATGTGCAATCAGCCGAATTGTTAAAGTATGATCAATCTCTCGATTCTCATACACCATTCCAGTTACTAACAGCAAAACCGGATTTTGTTTATATCGCTGAAAGTGGTTTAACTGGTAATGATGGTCCTGATAATGCAAATAAAGCTTCACGACCGCTTTATCAAACTCAGCAAGATGAATATGTATTAGCTGATGGACAAAATGAATTGCGTGTTCCACTAACTTACGTTAAAGATGGCATCACATATACCAAAGTATATACTTTAAAACGCGGCGATTATGCCATTGATGTGAGTTATGAAATTAACAATCAAAGTGCGGCACCGATTGAAGTAGCTATGTATGGTCAATTGAAGCAAACCATAGACTTACCACATGATGCAGTATCTGAAGGTGGCAGTGGTTTAGGGCTAAGTGTTTTCCGTGGAGCAGCTTACTCTAGCTCAAGCACAAATTACAGCAAATATAGTTTTGATGATATCAAAGATGAAAACTTATCAATCAAAACGCAAACCGGTTGGATTGCGATGTTACAACACTATTTTGCTTCTGCTTGGATCCCAACCCAAGATCAAGAAAATCTACTTTATACACGAGCAACAAATAATAATACGCAAGCGACTGTTGGTTTTAGAGGGGAATATACCACTATAGCTAGTGGCGCTCAGCAAACCATAAAAGCGAAATTATGGCTAGGTCCTGAATTACAGAACGAACTTCAACAAACCGCGCAACATTTAGATTTAATCGTTGATTATGGGTGGTTATGGTTTTTATCGCAACCGCTATTCCATTTGTTAAAACTTATTCAAGGATTTGTTTCTAACTGGGGTGTTGCAATTATTATTATTACGTTTATTGTGCGTGGTATTTTATTCCCATTAACACGTACGCAATATCGTTCATTAGCAAAAATGAAGTTATTACAACCACGTTTACAAGCCTTGAAGGAACGTTATGGCGATGACCATAAAAAAGTCGGGCAGGAAACAATGGAGCTTTATCGTCAAGAAAAAGTGAACCCATTAGGTGGTTGTTTGCCTGTTATCATTCAAATGCCAATTTTCTTATCTTTATTTTATATGTTAGGTAATACGGTAGAATTACGTCATGCACCATTTATGTTATGGATTAATGATTTATCGGCACAAGATCCTTATTATATTCTGCCATTAATTATGGGATTGACTATGTATTTAATCCAAAAAATGTCACCGACAACGGTAACGGATCCAATGCAGCAGAAAATAATGACGTTTATGCCGGTTATTTTTACAGTGTTTTTCTTATGGTTCCCGTCCGGATTAGTTGTATACTATATTGTGAGTAATTTATTTACAATCGTACAACAAAGGATCATTTACTGGGAGCTCGAAAAGAAAGGGCTTCATGAGAGAAAGAAAAAATAGTAAATATTTAAGGCAGAGTGAATTCTGCCTTAATTTTTAGTGATTTAGTCTTATCATTTATAACCTACCGAAAAATAATGTAGGTTATGTTAACCATAATAAATATAAGAGATAATAAATGTCATGCAACCACAATTTGAATTAACAGGGAAAGAGCAAGGTTACTGGTTTATTAGTCATTATGGACGTCTATGGCTACCTAATGGCGAAGTTCCAATGGGGCTAGCTAGTCAGTTTGGATTAACTAATAAAAAAGCATTAGCAATTGGTGAATGGCAAGGTCAATCGGCATGGTTAGTTTGCCAAAATATGCCACAGAATATGAGCTCGATTCGCACATTACTGAGTAGTTCAGATCAAACGTTATTTTTATTGGCTGGAAGAGCGGTACAACTTGCCGAATTTTTCAGTTCACACAAATTTTGTGGGTGTTGTGGTCATGAAATGTATTTAAGTAAAACGGAATGGTGTTGTTTATGTTCTAATTGTCAGCAACGCTATTATCCCCAAATTTCACCGTCAATAATTGTTGCTATACGTAATAATGATAAAATTCTGTTGGCAAAACATACTCGGCATAATCAGGATAATCTCTTCACTGTATTGGCAGGATTTGTTGAAGTCGGTGAGACAATCGAACAAGCTGTAGAGCGGGAAGTTTATGAAGAATCACAGCTTCATATTAAAAATATTCGTTATGTTACATCGCAACCATGGCCATTTCCTAATTCGATGATGTTGGCTTTTATGGCAGATTACGATTATGGCGAGATCAATATTGATTCTAATGAATTAGTTACAGCAGATTGGTATCACTATAGTCAGCTACCTAAAATACCAGAATATGGTACTGTTGCTAGACGTTTAATTGAAGATACCATTGTACTTTGTCGTCAATACGAAGAGCATGACAAGTAACGAAAGATTGAGCAAGATAAATTAAAGTTCTTGCTCAAATAATTCTAAAATGATTTTATACAGTTTTTTTACTGTAAAACCATTTGTTGGGGTACTGAAAATAGTATCGTCACCAGCAATAGATCCTAAAATTCCTTCTGATTTTCCAATCGAATCCAATAAACGTGCAATAAGTTGCGCTGCGCCAGGGCTGGTTCGGATAACTACCATAGCGTGGTTATAATCAATATCTAATACAAGATTTTTTAGTGGACTTGATGTAGTTGGTACACTGATTTCTGCCGGTAAACAGTACACCATCTCCATTTTTGCATTACGTGTTCTTACGGCGCCAAATTTTGTTAACATGCGGGAAACTTTAGACTGATTTATACTATCAAAACCTTGCTCTTGTAATGCTTGAACTATTTCAATTTGCGAACTGAATTTTTCTTGTTTCAGCATTTCTCTAAATACTTTACAAAGTTCATCTTGTTTATTACGTACTGACATTAGCCACGGGCCTTATTAAAATTAAACTAATTATTTATGCAATAATTATGCATTAATTTTGCATAAATTAAAATCTTTAAATAATGGGTTAGATAAAATAGTCATAATTTATGTAGGCATTATTGAATAGCATTTTTAGGTCGAAAAGATTTTACTATATGTTCATGTGTGTCAAAATACGGACCATCAAGCAATTGTATACAATAAGGTACACTAGCAAAAATACCAGCAACAATTTGCTTACCTTGTTCGTCTTTGATGCCTTCAAGTATTTCTCTAATCGCCTTTGGTTGACCAGGAAGATTGATAATTAAACTTTGGTGGCGAATAACTGCCACTTGACGAGATAAAATAGCAGTAGGTACAAAATATAAACTGATCTGTCGCATTTGTTCACCAAAACCAGGCATAATTTTATCGGCTACGGCAATTGTGGCCTCTGGGGTAACATCACGTTTGGCTGGACCAGTGCCCCCGGTGGTTAAAATGAGATGACAATGACAATCATCAACAAGTTCTATTAATGTTTGTTCAATAATAGCTTGTTCATCAGCAATTAAACGCTTTTCCACAGTAAAATCATCTTTTAATGCTTTGTCTATCCATTCATTTAAGGTGGGAATACCCTTATCTTCATAAATGCCTGTTGAGGCGCGATCAGAAATAGAGACTAGACCAATTTTTAATATCATGATGGTTCCTATTATTGTTTTAGATTTAACATATTATATAATTATTTTAACTAAACCGTATTAAAACATTATTAGTAAATACTTTTAATAATATTGACCGAATCAATTTAACATGAATATTCAAGCCATTGAATTTGATATATACTGCATTTGTGAGAATTTTTTTAAATTAAATTTTAAATAGGGAGAAACTCATGTATAACTCTATCCTTGTTCCAGTTGATATAATTGAAAAAGATTTAACACAAAAAGTTATTCCCCATGTCGAATATTTAGCAAAATTATCTAATGCTAATGTTAAGTTTTTCCATGTACTGCCGATTTCTTCCGCTATTATTAATGCTTATTCATTTGGTATGGATGAGTTCAAAGATCAGGCTACCGTGCAAGCAGAAAATTGGCTTAAAAAGTTAATCCATGAAATTGATTTACCTAAAGAGACTCTTTCTTATTCCTTAGCATTTGGTAATCCTAGAGATGAAATTCTCACTATAGCCGAGGAAATCCAGCCAGATTTAATTATAATTGGTTCAAGACGACCGAATATTTCAAATCATCTATTGGGTTCCAATGCTGCAGGTATTGTTAGACATGCCAAAATGTCAGTATTAGTTATTCGGTAATCATTTCTTTTTTAGATAACTCGTACCAAAATATTGTGCGAGTTATATCGCCTATTATCAATAGATTTAAAGTTTTTTATGATAGCAGGGATTATGCTAATGTTAACCGTAATTAACAAACAATTATGAAGTAAATTCCATTAATTATTGTTTAATTATTAAAGATTTTTCAAGTTTATGTAAAAGTTAGAAAGATGATAGCGATTACATCACTTCAAGAATATTATATTATCCTTATATTAGGTATTATCTATTTTTCGATAAGCTATCATTTAATTTTTCTTCAATATTGTCTTAACTTCAATAAATAAGGTTTATATATTATGATTAGTTGGCCAAAACTGTTAATTTTATTAGCAATCGCTGTGTTAGTACTGGGTACCAATCGTTTACGAACACTTGGTTCAGATCTAGGCGCAGCAATAAAAGGTTTTAAAAAAGAATTAGCGGATGATAATAAAAAAACAGATTTAGTTAAAGATGATTTTGCTAATAAAAATGATCACAATGGATAAAATCTTAACAGATATAACACTACTGATATCTTAATCTTCTGAAATTACTCGTCAAATGACTTTAATGATTTATTTATCTTGTTACGATTTTAAATAAGATTTTGATATATTCGCTTATCAGCTTGGATTATTGCATATGAAGCTTTATCTAATGTGTCACAAAATTTATCATTAATTTTGATTGATAAGAGATGTAACGTTTAAATGAAAACGGTCACATCTCTTACCAAACAAATATCACTATTAAAATTTTCGTTTGCACGATGCAATGTAAAAAACTGTCAATTCATGGAAAGATATCTTATCGATTGGCATAAGCTTGTTTATCAAAGGGTACTAATATTTTCGAAAATGATAAGCGGTAAACACCGTATGAAACTTTTGAAAAATCATCAATATTTGGGTGATGTACATAAGAAATTTTGATTTACCTTTTCAAATAGCAATAAACGATCTCAAAAAAGCTCTCTAGGATATAGTTCAATCTTTTTGTAAATTAATAAATTATATTAAGGAATTTTAAGCCGCATTTTTGATTCTTATAAAAAAGAACATAAGATTAATCGAAATAGTCTTATCTCTTAAACTCGTCTGTATCATTATAACTGATGCGTGACATTCTAATGAGCTAACCCGTTAATTAAAATAATATATTACCATTTTACTAAAGGTAATGATGTGGATAGGATATAATTGAATTCAATAGTTTGAATTTTTTAATAAAATAATTGATCGATATCACATAAATCATAAAAAATGTTTTGCTTAATATCGAAACTCTTTAATATTTATTTTAGGTTTAATTATGAAGGGGAATAAAATGAAATTAAAGTTGTTAGCTATTATTAGTAGCATTATTCTCAGTGCATCAGCTTTTGCTTCGCTGGAAGAAACAAAAGTTTTAAAAATCATTAGTTATAATGTTTATAATGGTATGAAGTTAGATGAGTCAGAAGGTAAACAGAAATTTATTGATTGGGCCAAAATCCAAGATGCTGATATTATTGCTTGGCAAGAAATGAATTTTTTTACACGTGAGAAATTAGAAACATTTGCCGCAAGTTATGGACATAAATATGCTGTACTCTTAAAAGAGTCACCGGATGATGCCGCTTTCTTTCCTGTTGCGATTACATCTAAATATCCTATCGTTAATGTTAATAAAGTTGTAGATAATTTATGGCATGGTGCGTTATTTGCTGATATTGGTGATTATCATTTTGTTGTCACGCACATGAACCCGTTTTGGACTGCAAAAAGAATTGATGAAATGAATTTAATTATTGATTCAATAAAATATAGTCGTGATCCAAATGGTAAATGGATCATTGCTGGAGATTTAAATTCCTTCTCACCCGCTGATAAGGAAGCTTATGATAAAAGTCATCTATTAAATGATATCAAGGAAAAAGAGAAAAATAGACCAATTTTAGAAAATTTAGTTAATGGTAAATTAAGTTATACGGTTCAGCAAAACCTTTTAGATGCAGGTTTCATTGATGCACTGAAATTAAAAAATCGCGAATTTATTGCAACGGCACCAACTAAAGTATTTTATGACCAAGCTTCAACTCCATTACGTTATGATTATATTTATGTTTCCCCTTCACTCGAAAAAGATGTCATTGACGTAATGGTTCTTAAAGATGAATTTACAGATAATTATTCAGATCATTATCCTGTACAGATGAAAATAAATAATAAATAACAGAAAGTGAAATAGTAAAAAGCGATGTTGTTGTAACATCGCTTTTTTATTATTGTTTGAAAATTAAAATTTTATTTAAAAGCAAAATCCCAATTGCGATGTAGATTGCAATTATAAAAACAATATATCTTATTATCCTAACCTAGGACTATTTTCTAAAAGATATAGTTAATGTTAAGTGGATGCAGCGTATGAAAGGACGATTTAAATTTTGTTAAAAGTAATAGCGTTATTAAAAAATTTGAAAAGATTGGAATTTAGTTAAATAACAAAATGTCGCTACAAGAATATAGCCTGAGAGTAATTTTAATGTTGATCTTTATCACTTTTTTATAAGTTTTAATCAAATTTGGTCTATTAAAAATGAGTTATTGCAAATGAGGGCAAAAAGTGGAATGAAATAAATTACATAAGCCTTAATGAAAAATTAAATTCCTGCTATAGCAAAAATAAAAGTATTAGAATGATGGTTAAGAAATTAGTTTTTAATTTTATTGGTTTTAATACCTATTCTTTAATTATGAGTTCAATAATAGCTTATAACTGGCATAAGGATTAGGCAGGGTATCTATATTTAAAACAATAATTGTTACGCTTGGTTTTCATATTTATCTACTATAGCGCTCACTATATGGTAATCTTATAAAATTTAGCAAAAAGCATGACAGCCTGTAGTCAAAATTATTTAGTAATATAGGTCTTGAAAGATACTATTAATCATTTTCAAGAACCTGTCAATGAATGTAGCTTTGACACTCAATATCAAAAATAAGAATATTAAGCGATGATTGTTCTAAATAACCAATGACTAAAGGAAATTATATTATTAAATAAATAGGTTAGAATTATTTCATCTAACCTATTTCATTGGAATTAAGTGGAAAAAATATTATTCATAAATTGAATAATATAATTGCTCAATTTCCTTCACATTGGTATCACGTGGATTACCACCGGTACAGACATCATCAAACGCAGCTTGCGCTAAACTAGGTATATCTTCTAATTTTACTCCAATTTCTTTTAATGAAGCTGGAATGCCAACATCTAAATTAAGTTGTTTCACTGCATTGATGGCTGCTTCTCTCGCTTGCTCTGTCGTCATATCTTTTGTTCCATGAACTCCCATCGCTTCAGCAATAGCACGATATTTGTCTGCGGTAAAATCAGCATTATAAGCCATAATATGTGGTAATAGCACAGCATTTGCTACACCATGCGGTGTGCCATAGAAGGCACCGAGAGGATGGGCCATACCATGAACCAATCCTAAACCAACATTTGAAAAGCCCATACCGGCAATATATTGACCTAGTGCCATATCTTCACAACCTTTGGCAATTCCTTTAACTGAATCACGCAAAGATCTTGAAATTACTTCGATCGCTTTTAGGTGAAACATATCTGATAACTCCCAAGCACCTTTAGTTATATAACCTTCGATGGCATGGGTGAGAGCATCTACCCCAGTAGCCGCTTTTAAGCTGGCAGGCATACTGGTCATCATATCTGAATCAATGATTGCCACAACCGGAATATCGTGCGGATCAACACATACAAATTTACGTTTCTTCTCTTCATCAGTAATAACATAATTGATTGTTACTTCCGCAGCAGTACCTGCAGTGGTTGGTATTGCGATGGTCGGTACGGCTGGCTTTTTGGTTGGTGCAACTCCTTCGAGACTACGAACATCAGCAAATTCTGGATTATTTATGATAATACCTATTGCTTTTGCCGTATCTTGTGGTGAACCTCCACCAATAGCAATAAGATAATCAGCACCGGATTGTTTAAATATTTCAACACCTTTTTGGACAATGCCGATCGTTGGATTTGGTATGACTTCATCAAAAATTTGATAACTAAATTCATTGTCATCTAATAATTTAGTGACTTTGGTGGCAACGTTAAATTTTATTAAATCTTTATCTGTGACAACTAAAGCTTTTTTAAAACCACGTTTTTTAATTTCATCGACTATATGACTAATTGAACCTGCACCAAAGTACGATGTTTCATTAAGAATCATTCTGTACATCATATGTTCTCCATATAATAATTATTGTTGACTTAAATAAAAAGCCCTTTATTAAGCTATTTAATTAACATATCACTAAAGCCTACTTGGAAATAATCATTTAGGACGTTCTTAAGTAGGTATGGTGCTTTTGGAATCGCATCTATCGTATCGCCAGCAATATGCGTTGTAAGTGTAATATTATCTAAATCGAGTAGTGGATCTCCGTGTTCAATCGGTTCAACCCAACTTACATCTAAAGCTGCTCCGGCAATTGTTTTGTTTTGTAATGCCTCAATAAGATCGGCTTTATTTAATACGCCAGCCCGTGCAGTATTAATAATATAGCTATTTGGTTTCATTTTATTAATAACATCTTTATTAATCATGTTTTCAGTTTCTGGCGATAATCGCATATGTAGTGATAAAATATCCGCTTGCTTAATAACTTGATCAAATTCCAAAAATTCAACATTTATACCTTCTTTGGCGATTTTAGATTTATCAACAAAAGGATCGAAAGCAATAACTTTAACACCTAAAGCATTTAATCTTTTGGCAACTAATTTACCAATATACCCAAGCCCAACAAGCCCAACAGTATGATTGGTTAATATTGTTTTATAAGGATCATTTGAAAAACTTTTTCGCCATTGACCATGTTTAATTTCATAATGAGCACGAGCAATATTTCTAGTTTCAGCATACATTAAACCTATGGTGAAATCTGCGACGGGTTCCGCATTTCTGATAACATGTATTAACGTAATTTTTTTCGCTCTGACACTATCAAGAGCTATATGTTCTAAACCGCCGCGGCAAGTGCCGATCAACTTGAGTTTATTAGCAGACTCAATCATGGATTTCGACACGGGAGCAATGTGTACCAACAAATAATCGGCATCTACCATTGCTTCATTTACACCATCTGGAATTGGAACACATTCTGGGCCATTTTTTTCAATTTCAAGAATTTTTTCTTGAAACTGTTCTTTTTTCAAATCTGAAAACCATTCAAATATTTTAAATTCTATTTGTTCATCACTTCCTGGAAACTGAATCTGTTTCGCAGCATCAACTAGCGTTGCCGAGCTTACTAATGCGTCGCCTATAACAACTATTTTCATTGTGATTCTCCTACTAGTTCTTCTTTATTATTAATGCCCAAAGCTTGTCTTTCTAAATAATCATGTATCGCCTCTCTCTTAAAGCGGACAAACAGATAAAATACGATGTAGACAATAACACTTAAGGCAATATAGACAGGGTTTTGGGTTAAAAAGATAATAAATAATCCACCCATTAAGTGATTGGTCATAACAGCAAAGCTACAAATTAACATAGCACCGGCCGGTAATATCACGCCAACATCTTGCGCTACAGAAGTAAATACTGGGGCTACGTTGGTAATGATGTAAAGGCCACCGACACACCAAATTGTTCCAGATATTAGCGATTTGAAAATATTCCCATTACTGATCGCAATAATCAATTCAATCATGTAAGGAATTGCAATTAAGTCAACCATTGGTAATGTTTCATTACCCGGTAAAATGATAGCTAAAATAAAAATGATAGGAATTAACAACATACCTGTGAGTAATGTTGCTGACTCACCATAACCAGCAGCATCATTAATTGCTAAGAACCAAACGCGATCTTTACTTCCTTTCTTGGCAGTTTTTCTTGATGAATCAGTTATGGTAGTGAAAGCGGATGCAAATACCCCAGCAATTTTCGGAAAAATACACATCACGGCAGCCGTTGCTACTCCAACTTTAAGCATTTCACCCCAAGCTTCAATTGTATCTAAACGCGTAAAATTGCCAGCTAAACCAATTAAGCAACCTAGTACTAGACCTAAAGATATAGGTTCACCCATAAATCCTAATTTTGCTTGAAGAGTTTGCGGATTCCACTGAACTTTATTTGCACCAAGTTTATTTAAGATCCAATCAACAACAATAGCCAGTGGTACAGAACATACATGATGTGGCGCTGTCATGGTACACCCAGGATAACCATAATAAGTTGACCATCTTTTAGCAACAATTTCAGAACATACGAGCGAATATAGATTAGATAGAATCATTAAACCAATCGCAAGATAAATATTTCCAGTTGCAATATAAAGCATTGAGCCCCACAACATAAATGAAAAGTTATTCCACATGTCTGACGGCATGAAAATATTAGTATAACGTGTAACAAATAAAATGATTTGGAACAAAAGCCCTAATCCTAAAAAGATCATGCCAACCTGTGTTGAGTAAGCAACAACACTTGTCGCTTGCCAACCAGTATCCAAGATTCGCAATGATATACCTGAATCTTCAACCATTCTATTGATCACAGGGGTAACCACTGGTGTGTATGCCCCGATAAGCATACCAAAACCGGTTAAACCGATACCGGCATTCAATGCGGATTGAAATGCTTTTTTTACTTTAACTTTCATAATTAAAGCAATAAAGAATATGACAATGGGTACAATAATAGCTGCACCGAAAGCCCCCATAATTTTTGATAAATACTCTAACATAGATATTATCTCCTTATATTATCGGATAAATGCTTTGTTATATTGAACAGAACTAAATATCGAGTTTTTCAATAGTTTTTAATAGTTCTTCAATAAAGCCTTCTTCATCTAATCCTGTTAATAAACCAACAGCATTTATACAAGGAAGCTGATAAGTCCCTTTTAAGGGACTGGTGTGAACAATAATATCCCATTTTCCTGAAGTTAATTGACCATCAACCCCACCAGGATTGACTTCTACTGTTTTAGCCTTATACCCATTCACTTCAAGAATATCTTTAACCTTCTCTGCAACCATAGAGCTTGTTACTGTTCCAGAACCACATACAGAGATTACATTAATATTTTTCATAAACATGCTTCCTTTTTATTTATTCATCAACTACAAAATACCTTCACGGGGAACGACATTAAATGCTTTAGCTAAACTTTTAAGTTGTTCAGTTGTAATAGATTGTTTAATACCCGTAGTAACCGAGGCGGATTGTAAATAAATATCAGCCGCTTTATCTACAGTTTCAACCAACCCAAAAGCATCATCCATACTAGTGCCAGCACCCATAATTCCATGATGAGCCCAAATTACCACCCGACAATATTCCATTCTACGTGCTGATTCCCAACCAAGTTCAACTGTACCGGCAATCATCCAAGGCACGATTGAGACGCCATCCGGAAAGACGATCAAACATTCTGTTATTTGTTGCCATAATGTTTTAGTGAATTTTGATTCATCCAAATCATGTACAAATGTCATAGCAATGGTTGATGTTGCATGGGTATGGAAAATGACACGATGTTCAGGATCAACACTTAATCGTGTTGCATGACATTTTAGATGCGATGCAAGTTCGCTCGTAGGATTTCCACCATTAATCAGTCCCCAAAGTTTTTGGTATTTTGTTCCATCATCAGATATTTTAATGATAACTAAAGTATCGGCAGGATTGGTAATTGCATTACGAAAATATTTTCCTGACCCAGAAACTAAAAATATTCTATTTTTTAATTCTGGAATGGGAATTGGCATAACGGATTCCGAAATAATTTTTGATGTATCCAAGTATGGTGCAACTTCTTCTTCTTTTAATAAATAACTGATATTACCACCATTTCTTTCAGCCCAACCTTTTTGCCATAATTTGTATGTAATATCACACATTTCACGTATAAATGGTGCTGTTTCAATATTATGTTTGATCATAGAATTTACCTCATAAGTCTATATTTAGTGAAAAGAATTGATAAATTTCTTCAATATCAGTTAAAGATTGAAGTTTATTTATAGTTGTTTTTTGACTACATAGCCGCATTAGTTTTTGCAATAGCTCGACTTGATTTGCACCATTTGTGACACCCAGTGCAAAAATCCAAGTGACATCTACTTTTTTATCAGTACTGCCCATTTCAATAAATGTCAGAGGGGAATTTAATTTCGTTATATCAATAAAAGGTTTTTTAATGTGTTGAGGGTCAGTATGTGGAATTGCAATATTTATTGTGGAAGTAACTAAACCCGTTGGATAGATATTTTCTCTGCTGATAATGTTAGATAAATAACTTTCTTCAACATATCCTTGTGTAGATAACCTTTGATTAAGTTCCGAAAAAAATGCTTCCTGACAATCATAGTGTTGCTTAAATTGTATTAAAGACTTGTGCAAAAATTGGTCTGCAATAGACATGGTATCTCAATCCCCTATAGTATTTATTAAATAAAAACAATACTTTAATTCTTATAAACTCTTTATAAGAAGCATTTATTTAGGTATTAAGATTAATATATAGAATAAATATTTCATTAAACTCATGGACAAGTTTTTATTTATATTGTCCAAGTTTTAAATAGGTAAGTGATGAGGTTCACAAAATATGAAAAAGGTTCAATATTGCAAAGTTAAAATTTATATTCGCTTACCTCCCGACATTTGTATGGTGCGAGGTGAAACGCCAAATTCTTTCTTGAAACAGGTAGCAAAATAGGATTGATCTTCAAAGCCATTTGCCATGGCAACGGAAATGACCGACTCATTTGTATATAACAATTGATAATAGGCATTAAACAATCTTAATTTTGTGACAAAACGCTGTGGTGAAAGATTGATATCTTTATCTAAATAACGATGTAGAGTCCGAATTGGAACGGAAAATTGTTCGGATAGTGCATTCCAGTTAATATTCTCGTCAAAATTATAGAGTAGCCAGCGTATTAACCGTAAAAAACGGCGTTCGCTACTATTTTCCTGATTATAGTGATAACTACAATGCCTTAAATTAACTAAAAAACGTAAAAATAGACTCTCTTGTTCAATATAAGTTTTTTTTGCACTCGCGATCAGTTTATTTAAAGACATTTCAATCGTATTTACACTATTTTTATCTAAAAAACGATGGATATGGAATGAGGCAAACTGTTTTGGGATTAAAGCTTCAAATCCTTTTATTAAAACAAAATAGGAAGATGGTAAGTATAAAATACTAATTGCCTCTAAATTTTCTGTATGTTCATAGATATGTAAATCAGTGGATTGAGTAAAAAATAACATTCCAGGATAAATTGGGTAAGGTTTGCCGTTAACAACATGCAAACCAATTCCTTTTTTTATTAAAGTAATTTTACTAAATTCAGAATTGATTGAATATGCTTTCGGTAATCGAGATGTTATAACAATATTTTGGTGTTCGGAAACAAAGAAATCTTGATAAGAGTTAAAGCTATTATTTATTATCATTATTAAATATAAAAAATCAAAACTTCGTTCTATATTATAAAAGTTTGTTGCCAAAATCATTATAATTTAGCACTAAAAAGTTATTATTTTAATTAATGATTGAAATAATTCACTTATTATTGTAATTAAACACGACTTAGCATTAGAAGAATAATTGTAACGCATAGAAGATTCAAACCCAAAATTGCAAGTATATTGCTATCAAACTTTAGTAACAACTAACCCAATTATTTAAGTGTGCTACTGGTAAGTCATTGAAAAAATCTATCAAAAAAAATAACATAAAACTATTAGGTTACATTACATATTATAGATACGGGTATTTTATAAGCTAATCTAATGGTAAAATTTTGATTGGAACAGATAATGAAAAAGTAAATAATGAAATAAGTAATTTGCTAAATCAACTTGATATTATTTAATATTAAATGTTTATTATATGCTAATTAATAAAAAGAACTAAAATTGAAGATTCCGAGCAAATCTAAAGAAACGAAAAAATTTCGTTTGAAATAGATGGAAGCCATTAATGAAGAATTAGAAGATATTGCACTAAAAAATAAACGAGCAAAGTTGCCTTTGAAAACAATATCTGAATGACTCTGCTTAGCTGTAAATGATTTTTTAATAAAACACAATAAATCTTCATTTAATATTAGTCAACGTTGCAAGGGGTTTAAATGAAAAAAGTTTTAGTATTGATTATGGCTATGTTTTTATTATGATGTAATGAAAAGACCTAAACGGTAGAAGATTTCAAAAATAACAAAGATCTATTAGATGAATACAATAAAAAATGTAAAAATGGGTAATTAGGCAGCTTTAGTCTTACCTATATAAATGCTGCTGAATCAACTTTTTCATTAAGAACAGGAACACCACCAAAAAGCCCCCCCACGCTTGGGATTAATTTTATCAACTATTGTTTAATATTTAGTATTTGTTAAAGATATTGTTTAACAGTTGATAAAGCTATTATAACTATTTATTAAGGGAATGATTACTAATGAAAAAAATAAATTTATTTTTTTGGATGCTATCAATTATATATTTTATTTTATCTGGAACATGCTTTGCTAATACAAAAGTTATTCATGTTGTTGTCGCATTATGTGATAACAAATATCAAATGATAGCTCCAGTTCCTGAAAAAATAGGTAATGGACAGGATCCTCAAAATAATTTGTATTGGGGGGCTGCATATGGATTTAAAACCTATTTTGCAAAGCATAAAGAGTGGCAAATTTTAAAAATCCACAAACCGACCAATGCAAAAATATTAGAAGAAATCGTTTATAAGCATCGTAGTAAAGATGTCTATCTTATTGCTCAAGCTTATGATGGATACTATATTAGTGATGCAGTAAGTGATTTTATTGATTATTCATCGGGTAATAAACAACAATCATTTTCTTATGATAATAAAAAAATTATGGCCGGGGGTAAAGCGGATTTGGTGGTTTATATCGGTCATAATTATTTGATGGAATTGTCATGGCATAAATTACTACCCGATAGTTGGCGTTGGAATACCTTATCAAAAGAACAACAAGAACAACAAAAATCACGCTATGCAGCGGTTTTTGCTTGCAAGAGCCAACAATATTTTTCATCACCTTTGTCGCGTTTAGGTATAACACCGTTAATTTTAACTCGGCATAATATGGCTCCTGAAGCTTATAGCGTTTATGCTATGATTGAAAGCTGGTTAAAGGGTGAATCAAAAGCTAATATCCGGTTAAATGTTGCTTCTGCATATAGTAAATATCAAAAATTAAGTAAGCCTGCGTTACAAATGTTTACCACCGAATATAGTGAGTAATTATTGAAATCAATTTAAAAGTTATTATCGTTATAGTATAGATGTTACATTATTTATCTAACCATTAACTGTCAATTATTAAAGTTAATTTCGTCAGTTTGAGCAATGTTTTTGATTAATGCGGATATATTATCCGTGCTTAAATTAAGTATGTTTAATATGCCTTTTTAAAACCTTGCAAGATAGGAGATTTATTTGGTTGTCGCCACTTATAAAAGAATTTGTATTATTGGCTAATGTTATCGCTTTACAAGCTTTTGAGCTATTTAAGTTAACTGTATAACCTTGTTTGTAGCTAGTCGGTTATGTGTTTATGTGGTGGCTGAGGAGCGAAATGGCAATTGTTTGTCTGATCTCGGCATTATCATGGCAGATCATGCAATCATTAAGCATGTAGTGACTCAGTTAAATCAAATATCATAAACTTTTACTGAGGTGGCTGTATGCGATTATGATCTAAGACTTAAAACATTATTGATAAGAATAAAAGAAGCGCTAAATTTAGAGATGATTCTAGCGGTTTATTTAAACTCAGCTGGGGTTATATCGCTCATAATCACAACGAAATATCTTCATTTTTTGTGCAAAGCTAAAACATAATAAGCTATTAATTTTTTATTATTAAGAAAATAAGTTGCTATTTTATGCATAAGGGGGGATTAATGTTTTAGCTTCGGTAACAAATTCCATCAAGGAATAAAAATGCGCTACTTTGCATATGAAAGACATCTATTACTTCTAGTAATATGTTCAGCCTTTAATTTAAAGATATTTCACAAAATTTTTTGGTGATACAAATACTTTTTTAATATCTATAAAGATTTTAAAAAAATCCGCATCATAGATATTTATGCAAGTTCATTTTATTCAAAAATAAAGTTGCATTGGGTAATCATTTGAAAAATTTTAGTAAAATTCCCTTTATTATGAATTCAAGATTCACAAGGATAGTTCATGCCTTTTTCAATAAGAATAAAGGTTTCGTCAAGTACATCATAGAATGAAGCGCGGTCTTTATGCTCTTTCCATATATCATAAGTAGCACTATACACATACTCTAATAAAGTTGATAATATCGTTGGTCTAACATCATATAAATAATCTACTCCCATTTTTTTTGCTATTAGTTCTGTAAGAAGCTGCTTTTTAGCTTTTAATATTTCATGATTCTTTGCGCGGATTGATGGATGGTTTCGGATCAAATCTCTAAGTGTTTTAAAACGATTTGGATCAATGCCATAAGCTCCTTGTTCACAAGATCTTGTTACATTTACCGATGCTTTTCTCATTGCTAGTAAAATAGGTTCATTTGCTGGTCGAGATTCTAATGCTGTGATAATTTCATCATATTCAACTAATTGATAATCCAACACAACATCCTCCTTACTTGAAAAATAACGGAAAAACGTCCTAGGAGATACATCAACAAGGTTTGCAATATCGTTTATCGTAGTATTATCAAACCCTTTTTGTACAAATAATTTAAATGCAGCTTCAACCAGCTCTTCACGCATTTTAATTTTTTTTCTTTCTCGAAGTGAGTCATTTAATTTCGTCACGTATTAATGCTCCGTTAATAAATAAGTTGCGTATTACAGTTTATAATTTATACCTTGTCGACTCACCAGCTTATAGTATAAAACCAGATTAGATATGTAAGCAAATATAGTTCACTAATTTCTTGTCAATCACAAGTACTTTGCATATACTTTATTTTATGTCATCAAATGACATTTTACATAAAGAGAAATGTTTCATTTTATGACAACTTGTATGATTAGCTATTCTACGAGCCTTTATAAATCACAATTTCGATTGTTAACATAATTAAAAGAGGGCATTTTTTATATAGAATTTATATCTTTTAACGTTAAGAATTCATTTAAAAAAGTCGTTGTTACGTATTTAATTCTGTTAGATGGGATGACTAAAGAGCAAAGCGTATTTTTAGTTTTTTAAGGAGAGAGAAGAGAATGGTTTATGAAGAAAAAGTCATTCCTGATGAAATTTATCACTTTTACTCGGAATTCTATCCTATTAGGGCTCATATAAAAGGCCATGGAGTGATTAGTTGAAATAAATAAAGGCATCCAACTAATGAAAAAACAAGTATTAAATAACAAAAATTTTTCATCGATGCAATTTCATCTGATTTAGTTTTAACTCCTAAAGGTACCAAAATTCAAAAAAATAAGCTCACTATTCTTAGTGACAATCAACCATTACAACACAAACTTTATCAGTTTAAGGAATGAATTATGATAGATAGAAATGAAGCGTGTTCTTTTGTAAACACAAAAGCGGATAACAAAGCATGGTTTGGTTTAATGACTATATTAGCGTTAGTTCTTTTAGTTTCAATGGATGGCTCTATACTGTATTTGGCTATGCCCAAAATTACATCATCAATTTTACCTACAGCTGATCAGTCATTATGGATCTTAGATATTTATGGACTTATTGTTGGTTCTTTATTAGTAACGTTCGGAAATATAGGTGATCATTACGGTAGGCTAAAATTAATCATATTTGGTTCAATAACTTTTGGTATTGGTTCACTTTGTGCAGCATTTTCTTCTAATCCAGGAATGTTAATTATCAGTCGAGCAATTATGGGGCTAGGAGGTGCTACATTATTGCCATCCGGACTTGCCATTCTCAGTAATTTATTTTTAAATCCAAAACAGTTAGCACAAGCAATTGGAATATTTGCAGCTACTTTTGCGGCGGGATTTGCTATTGGACCAATTATAGGCGGATTTCTTCTTAGTAAATTTGATTGGGGTGTGGTTTTTTTTATTAATCTGCCGATCATTATCTTGTTTTTAATTTTTTCACCTATTTATCTGAAAGAAGTTAAACAATTAAACTATGGAAAGATCGACATATTAAGTTTAGTTTTATCGTTTGTAGGGATTTTATTTTTTACTTATTCGATAAAAAGCGCTGCAGCTTATGGTATATCAACTTTACAAATCACAATTGGTTTGATTGGTATTATAAGTTTAATTTGGTTTATCACAAGACAACATCATATTAAATATCCTTTATTAAATATATCCTTATTTAAAGATCGTGTTTTTTCAATTGCGATTGTTACTGGTTTATTATCCTTGGTTGTATGGTCAGCTTCAGGTTATTTGACGGGTATCTATCTTCAATCTGTTCTAGGATTTGACGTTTTTACCGCTGCATTATTTGCTCTACCGGCTGCATTGGTATTAATCATAACATGTATCGTTACCAATAAAGTTGCTGATCGTATTGGCAAAAAAACTTCACTCATTATGACTCATTTACTAATTAGTTTAGGGGCAGCAACGCTATTATTTACCAATACAGCACACGGAGCCATAGCTGTAATAGTTTCATCAATTATAGCGGGTGTTGGATATGGTTTATCTTTTAGTCTGGTTGCTGAAATAGCTGTTTCAGCAGTACCTTCAAAAAATGCAGGTGCTGCTGCTTCTTTAGCTGAAACAAGTAATGAAATAGGAAATGCTTTGGGAATTACGATCTTGGGTTCTTTAGCTGCATTTTTCTTCAGAATTTCTGGCCCCCAAATTGCTGGAACATTAAATGAAACGCTTGATTATCCCAATTTAGCAATTGCATTAATAAATCAGGCAAAAGAAGCCTTTGTTGAAGGAATGCACATTGCCATTGGTGTGGCAAGTACGCTAACTTTTATTGTCGCTATACTAGCAATTTGCTGGATTCCTAAATCAGTTGCCAAATAAACCTTTAGTGTAATTATGCTTTGCTCCATATGATATCAACAACATAAGAAAATATTCAGCGATTACGGCTATTGGCGAGATTATAAATATTTCGAAGCCCTATCTATAAATAAGTAGCAATAAAATATTGCCACGATATAAAACTGTAATTTCTGAATAATATCGCTAAAGATTCAATTTTATTTCTAATCATGGGTATTGCTATTAGAAAATCCATTAAAGGAGGGAGCAAAATTTGCTAAACTTGCTTTTGATAGCAGTGACTATTTTTTTTAAAAATTAGGCGGTGCTTTTATTTACCAGCAGGCTCAACAAAAAACAAATATAATATTTAAAAGGGAAAAAAGTTATTTTTAATTATTAGTCATACTGCAATTTAAGTGGGAATATTGCGTGTTATTACAATATCCTCGGAGCTTGAATTTATGCTCTATAAATTGATAGATAGACAGTAAATGTTATTATGATTAATTGTACTATTATTATTGGATTTATAGAATCATATGTTAATTGGAAGATTATAAAGAAGTACTTTTTATAAATATAGAATATATAACTCTCATCATTTGTTTGATACGTAATTTTTTTAGAATCTATTCAAAAAAGCTATTAAAACTTATTCACTACAATAAGTTTGATTTAAGATATATATCGTCAATGTTTTTCAATGAAAAGCTAAATTGTAACGCTATTTTTGTATAATGACTTTTATTTCCAATTTATTATTTAACTTAATTTAAGTTAATTTTTTTGCAAAATAATCAATGAATACTTTAAGTTTGATCGATTTTTTATAAGCCGAAGGATAAAGAAAGCAAAACTTCCAATTATTTTCTTGTTTATAATCTGGTAAAATTTCAATTAATTCATTCTGTTGTAGTTCCTCTTGTACAGAAAAATTAAAGAGCTGAACTATGCCGCCATCATTTAATGCTAAAAATTTAGTTGATTGGATACTATCAAAAATTTGTATTTGACTATTGTTGATAGTATCTTTAATGGTGTCTTTGTTCAAGGATACCCATTGAAATCGCTTGTTATTTTGACTTAAACTAAAATTGATACATTTATGATATTTCAATTCAGAAGGGCAAGTAATCATGCCATTTTTAGCAAGGTAATTTGGGCTAGCGTAGAGCCCAGTTGTTGCATTAAATAAGTTTTTTTTGATTAGAAATGCTTCTAGTTTGGTATTTTCTCGTATAAGCCTAACAGATAGATCATATTCTTCAGCAACAAAATCAATATTTCTATTAGTGATATAAAAATCAAGTTTCAAATAAGGATACTCTTCGGAAAAATTAGCTAGAAAAGGCGAGATTTTATAGTTGAAAAAAGTCTCTGGTACACTAATTTTTAATTTACCACCGATAGTATTTTTTTCTGTTTTTATAAAATGTTCAGCGTTATTTAACATATCTAATATTTCGGAACATTTTTTATAATAGATACGCCCCTCTCGTGTTAATTTGACTTGCCGTGTTGTACGTGAAAATAAATCAAATCCGATTTTATCTTCAAGTCTTCTAATTGAACGGCTGACAGCAGCAGGAGTAATATTTAAATATTCAGCAGTAACTGAAAAATTTTCATTCTCTGCTGCAATTAAAAATAATTCAAGACTAGCGATATGCATATTCTTTAGCTGCTTTTTCACTGGATTGCCTTCATAAATCTAAAATAACTACCACAATATTCTATAATTTCGATTAAATGAACTCAAGTTAAACAAAAATCAAGATGTTATCTATTATTTATTTGCTAATCTCATGAAATAATTATTAAAAATAAGTGCAATAATAGTGATTGTTGAACCAATTACCTCGAAATATGAAAGACAATGACCTTGATATATGCCAATAATGAAAGAAAACACAGGTACTAAATTTACAAATAAAATACCATTGATAGCACCAAGACCATTGATTCCAGCATTCCAAGTGACGATTACTAATGTTGTGATAACAAGTATAAAAATATCAAAGCTGCAGGTGATGAATGCTTTTGAACTTGGTGGGCTGGCTATATTTAAATAAGATACTATTAAAGTAATAACAATAATACTTAACACGCCAAGAGAAGAACTTAATGCCGTCACTCTTAACGCACTCCAATTATGCTTTTTAAGCATTGTATTTGCAAAATAGGTATAAATAACCCAGCAAGTTGTAGCAGCTAACAGCATTAGGTCACCAACGACGCTTGATAATACTATCAGATGATTAAAATCCCCATTCGTAATAACTAAAACAATTCCTACAAAAGCTAATAAGGTACATAATATTGTTTTAATATTTGGTATGTTTTGATTAAGGATAGATGATAAAATCATGGATAACATTGGCATTAATGCTAATATGATTGTTGCATGTTCGGCAGAAGAGAACCCAATGCCAATGAAAGTCAGAAAGTTTAAGCCAGCAAAACCTATTGTTCCAAAAAGCCATAATTGGAAAGTTTTACCCTCCGTTTTATAACTTTTTTTACCTTCTATAATAAACAAAACAAAGTTTACCAGAATGGCACCGAGAATATAACGAATAAACGTAAGATAATAGCCATCTATGCCTGAAGATACTGCATGTTTTGAAGCGGGGTACATAACCCCCCAGCCAAATACAGTGATTAATAAATATAATGTGTATTTACCGTTTTCTATTCTAATGTTTTTCATAACAGTCAGCCTTTTTCACTTATAATTATTTTATTGACTTTTATAATCTTTTTAGAACAAAAGAGCATTATATAATGAGTAATATCATTTATTACAAAAGGTAATAAATGTGTTGATTGTCATAATAGTTTTTTTTTATTTTTAAATAAGGCAATTAGGTGACTTTGAAATGAAGTATTGTGTTGATAAAGAAATGGCTATGCAAGTAGTCAGTTATTTTTATGAAAATAAAAATTTTGATAAAACTTTAGAATGGGAATTTTTATAGTTTAGAGAAATACTATCAAAGTAAAATTAATTACCTGCATATCAATATAGAAGATTGATCCTCGCCCAAAAAATAGATTGATGGACCCTATAAATAAATTAGTGTATTTGTCTATATTTGAACTACTCTAATGAGAAAAAATAGGTAGATATAAATGGACGAAAAAAGACTAAGAGAAATGGCCGCAGAGCTCGCCAAAGGCATAAAAACTCAGGAAGATTTAGGTAAATTAACGGGCTTTATGAATAAGTTGGTGATTGAGACGGCTTTAAATGAAGAAATGGCACAGCATCTAGGTCATGAAAAACATCAGAAAAAACGAGGTAGCAATACTCGTAATGGTTATAGTAAAAATACCGTTATAAGTGATGATGGCGAGTTAGAGCTTGCCATTCCACGAGATAGAGAAAGCAGTTTTGAACCTCAGCTAGTTAAAAAGCATCAAACACGCATCGATAAAATTAATCATCAAATTCTCTTTTTGTATGCCAAAGGTATGACGACAAGGGAAATTACCAACACATTCAAAGAGATGTATGATGTTGATATCTCTCCGACTCTGATTTCTAAAGTGACAGATTCAGTAAAAGAGCAAGTGGTCGAATGGCAAAATCGTCCGCTTGAGAATCTGTATCCAATTATTTATTTGGACTGCATTGCGGTCAAAGTGAAACAAGATGGAAGTATCATCAATAAATCCGTTTTTCTTGCGCTAGCCATCAATGTGGAAGGTAAAAAGGAACTGCTTGGCTTATGGATGGCAGAAAATGAAGGTGCCAAATTCTGGTTGTCAGTACTCACAGAACTTAAAAATCGAGGTGTCGAAGATATCTTAATTGCTTGTATAGATGGATTAAAGGGCTTTCCAGATGCGATTAATACGGTGTATCTGGATACTAAAATTCAACGCTGTATCATCCATATGGTGCGCAGTAGTCTGAAATTGGTGAGTTGGAAAGATTACAAAGAACTAACCAAAGATTTAAAGATGATTTATCAGGCTCCAACCGAAGAACAGGCATTACAGGCACTCGCTCATTTTGAGGAGATTTGGGATGATAAGTACCCGTATATTGGTCAATCCTGGCGCAGACAGTGGGAAAACCTCAGCACCTTCTTTGTTTATCCTCAGGATATTCGCAAAGCGATTTATACCACCAATGCAATAGAGTCTTTGAATAGTGTTATTCGTCATGCTATCAAGAAAAAAAGGTATTCCCGACCGATGACTCAGTTAAAATGGTCATCTACTTAGCGATACAACAAGCATCTAAAAAATGGACTATGCCTATTCAAAACTGGAAGAGTGCGATAAATCGATTTATTATAGAATTTGGTGACAGAATGACTCGTCACCTCTAACTGGCAAATACACAAAATCTAGGATAGGGTCCTTCGCCAACCTGAATTTTATTGTTTATATCACATAGCTATCTTAAAAAATTTTTATAGAATATTGTAGAGCTTTTTTGTTGGCGTTGAAGTACAGGACTAATTTTGATTAAATTAATATTATTTTTAATCAAGTTCAAAGCTAGGTTTTGAGTATCACAAATTATTTATTTGCTAACTATTCTAGCTTCCCTTTTAATGAAACCGGTTATGAAAGTACCGCCTACTATATTCGCACAAGCTATTTTAAAAATTATTTAAAATAACAGTATTTACAGCTTTGTCTTTTCCTAAAATATTAACCGCAGCTTCAACATCACTATTAACTATAGTCTTTGTACCTATTTGTTAACCTATCCAATAAATATTTATCTCAAGTAAAGTCATATTTATTACTCCTTCTTTTTATCATTAAAAAATGCTAACCAATAAATTGGCCACTGGTTTTTAGATAGTAGATTGTTAACAGCATAGGCTATTATTACCAGAGAGATGGAGCCTGAAAGCACGGGAAACAATAAAAAACTGAAATCGTAATTAACCTGACTTGCTGTTAATAATATAACCAACGGATTCGCACCTGCTGGTGGATGTACACATCTTAAGAATTGCATTGCTGCAATAGCACAACCCACCGCTAAAGCAGTAATAAAAATTGAATCACCAAATAATTTCAAAAATATAAGACCAATAAATGCAGATATAAGATGCCCAAAAATTACATTCCTTGGTTGTGCAAGAGGAGACTGAGAAACAGCAAATAAGATAACACATGAAGCTCCAAACGGAGCCATAATAAAATAGCTACTAGAATAGATAGTCAGATATTCCAGAGTTAAAATTGCCAAAGTTCCGCCTAACAGTCCTTGAAATAAATCAAGTAATTTAGGTCTATTAGGTAGTTTTTCACTACCCCAAAGAAAGAATTTCATTAATTGTTTTCCTTATAAGTTATAATATATGAATAGAAAATATGAACAGATCTGTACACAAAATTGATAGTAGTACAGATCTGTTCACTTTGCAATTTATTTAGGTGATTTATTTTGAAAAAAACAGATGAATTAATTATTAAGACAGCAGAAAAACTGTTTTATCGAACTGGTTTTTCTAGTGTAGGAGTAGATGATATTAGGGATATATCAGGATGTTCTAAAACTACTTTATACAATCACTTTGGAAGCAAAGATAAACTTATCGTAGAAGTGTTGAAACATAGAGACTCAATATTTCGTTCAAAACTTGAGGATTCTATCAAAGGACTCAATGGAAAAAATGCTATTTTGGAAATATTTAAATGGCATAAAAAATGGTTTTCTGAAGTGGATTATAATGGCTGTTTATTCATGCGAGCAGTTGAGGAAATGCGTGAAACCTTGCCTTGCGTATCAGATATACTTATGGAGCATAAAGAATTTGTTAGACATCTAATTTATTCAAAACTTGAAGATTATTCATATAAAGAGTCTTTGACAAATAAACTGATGGTGATTCTTGAAGGATTAATTAATATTAGTGTAGTGTATAAAAATGATAGGGATCTTAATGAGCAGATTGAACAAGATACCATTAATTTAATGGCAGAGTTGTTGAATAGGAATTAAGTATACAAATTAAAAATGTTTAATTGAAAGTAACTGTCAAATCAGAAAAATAATAATTTTCGAATTCACTTAGTGCATTGTGTGAAATGAGGGATACTGATCAAAGTTATAAAGCCGCATTGAAATCGTTAATTCGTCGTCGAGCAGCATCGTTGTATCAACATTTAGGACTTGAACATAATACTGATGAAAATAGTGTCGATTATTATACCTTAATTGATCTCGAACATATTTGTCGTGAACTTTATGATGATAAGTTTGCTAAATGGATCTTAAAAAATAAAAATCCATCTGAAATGTTATTTAGAATTGCTGATGAAGCTGGTGTAGTTTTATTACCAGGTAAAGGGTTTGCAGTGCAACATCCATCTGCTCGGGCTTCATTAGCTAACTTAAATGAATATCAATATGCGGCAATTGGTTTATCTATGCGTAAACTTGCACAAGAGTATTATGCAGAGTATCAAGGTAAAGCTAATAAAAAATAGATAATCATACTGATTAACTTATCAACTC
Source organism: Frischella japonica (assembly GCF_014489845.1). GTDB lineage: Bacteria > Pseudomonadota > Gammaproteobacteria > Enterobacterales > Orbaceae > Frischella > Frischella japonica. The sequence goes on along the minus strand of NZ_JABURY010000016.1, from coordinate 47,725 downwards.
TACTATCAAACCCTAGTTTATCTAGGGTTTTTTATTGTGATTTTATTTAATAATTTAAGAATAGTGTATTGGTTTTTATTATTAATTTATGCTAGTAACAAAATAAAAAGCTTAAGGAATTTTCTGGATAAATTTATGATCTAAGGTTAATAAAAATAGAAACTATCGTTAGTTTAAGTTATCAATATTATTGATAACCTTGTAGTTTAGGTTCTACCAGGGATACAAGATAAATCTGATAAACTTATTTAAAACAGCTAAATAATTTTATTGGTTAATTAAATTAGATTATTATTTAAAAATTATATATAAAAAAGTAACACCCATTATTAAGTTATAAATAATGTATAAGGATGTATTATGAATACTAACCATCTATCAGCAGCAATGTCTAAAAGTATCAATCACGTCAATCAAGAAGCTATAGAAAACAAAAGAATCGTTGGTTCTGTTGTTATAGTGGCTAAAAATGGAGAAATTATCTATCAGCAAGCTTGTGGTTATGCTAATCGTGAACAAAAAATACCTATGCATACTGACTCGCTATTTTTATTGTCATCTGTTACGAAGCCAATAGTGACAGCTGCTGCATTATGTTTAGTAGAAAAAGGATTACTTAATTTACAATCGCCGGTTACCGATTATCTTCCTAGCTTCACTCCTAAGCTTGACAGTGGTGAGCAACCGATTATAACTTTACATCATTTACTGACTCATAGTGCTGGGTTGAAGTATCGATTTGATGAACCTAATGGTAAAGGTAATTATAATTCTTTGCAGATTTCTGATGGTTTTGATCAAATTGCTATCAGCTTGGAAGAGAATCTTAAGCGCTTATCTCAAACTACACTTATTTACCAACCAGGGACGAGTTGGTGTTATTCATTAGCACTAGATGTATTAGGAGCAGTAATAGAAGCGGCCACAAAGCAATCATTAGCAAGTGTCATCAAAACTCTAATAACCGAACCTTTAAACATGCCACACACTGGTTTTACTATATCTGAAAGCAGTCTATTGGTAACTCATTATTATGATGCCACTCCAGAGCCCTTACCAATGCCAAGTCCATATTTTATGCATTTAGGTGCGGAATGGAATAATGGAATTTTATCTTATGATCCTAAACGGATATACAATAATAATGCTTACCAATCTGGTGGCGCAGGTATGGTTGGCAATGCGTGTGAGTTTATACAATTTTTGTTAGCATTAACCGCAAAAAATAATCCAATAAGCGAACAAAAATTAATGGATAAAATGGCTAAATGTTATATTAGTAGTGACTTTGCTACTCAAGGTCCAGGTTGGGGATTTGGTTATGGCGGTGCGGTACTTGATAATCCAGCTATAGCTCAAACACCTCAAGGTGAAGGCACAATAGAGTGGGTTGGTGTGTACGGACATGATTGGTTTTACGACCCTCAACAAGATTTAGCAGTTGTTATTTTTACTAATACAGCGATAGAAGGAATGTCAGGCCTATACCCCAAAAAAATCAAAGAGGCGGTATATCGTTGTATTTAAAGTAATAGCTAACAAAATCGATAACTACATTTATTATTCTAAGTTAATATAATATTAAAAGTTCTGTTCTATCGTAATGAATTGATTAATAAATTGTTCTTATTGAGATTAGCTATAGTATCGTTTCTAACATTAGCTAACAACAGCACTGGTACTTTGTTAATGGTGAGTTATATTCTTTGGAAACAGAAGCTCTGATTATCATCGACACTAAAATCGATGTCTCATATCAATTTTAGAATGTAACAGAGCATGATGTTACTGAAACTATTTCCTTCACCTGTTTCAAATGGACAAAGTGAAAGTGATTTTGCCTATCCGACGATCTGCTTAATAATTTTTAAGTTTGGTTAATGGTATAAATATTAAACCTAACAGTCACCACAGCATTAATGTCATATGGCGTTACACGACCAATATTCCTAAACACTTCGACTTTCAGTAGCCATTGATTTAAAACAAGCAATGCTACGACTTGCCTAAACAATTTAGTTATATTTTTACAATTGGTACCAACTGATTAATACTGATTGGATAAATTACATTAACTATTGAAAGAGATACAGGTGAATTGATTTTCCCTTGTTGAGAATTATTTATACAAAAATCAATGAAAATCGATACCCAATTATCAGACAAATAAGGTAGTGTAATTAATTTATTAATTTAGCATTAGTATTTTCTCGTTGTTGATAACGACAAGATGAGTTAACTTGATAGTATCGATCAATTCAAAACTTGATTATAAACATATAAATAATTTGCTATTCACTATTATTGTCATGATAATAATATGAAAATATAAAATAGCTGAAAATATATAAAATATGCGAATTTTTATTACAATTTTGCTCTCAATTGAATACCTTTTAATTTTTTTTCGACTTGGTCAAAATAGAAACCTTATACTTAGCGATCAAAATGTAACTACAGGTTTAATTATCATTTTATTTATTTTTAATGCAATTATCGGGTTATGTTACTTACTAATCAAATCCAATAAAAAGACAAGTGACTACATAACAATTACAATGTTATTTACAATTATCTTTTTTATCCCGATAAATAACTTAATCATAGAAAATAAAAAGCAAAATTATAGGCAGCAAAAAAAAGCACATGAAGAGGAATTACTTGGCGATACTTTAAAACCTTTTTATGAAGATAAAGGAACATTAGATGAAAGACGGATTCAAAATCTAAGAGAGAATTTCGCTAAAGGTTATGCAACAAACGGTGGTAAATTTTATTATGGTAGTGCTAATTATGACAAACCAATTTGTCATAAATTTAAACACTCTTTTGTTACCGATGACCAAATGTACATTATTTTAAGTTGTCAAAATCCGGATAACAGCATATTAAGTTATGCGCTAGCTACTCAAAAAGGTAATTCCTCATTTGTTAATCCTTGGAATGGTGGAAGATTAGATCACTATGAAGATTATTTAGTTTCAGAATATCCTTATATCAATTTACTCGATGATAATGATTATACTATTATCTATAAAGATCCTGTTGATGGAACTAGATATGGCAAATATTATGACCAACTATATGTTCTACCAATGTTAGACAAGAATGAAAATGAACTAAAATCCCATATTAGTGATCGTATTATTGAATTTCAAAAACAACATACTCATCAATTCCCTAATGATAAAGTGATTAAATTAGCTTACTATTTACTTGGTTCAAATCAATGCCAATCAGTAGATGATGTCAGCTTATTTGGCGATGATAATTTGATAATGAAATGTAATCAAAAATCTTTTACCGTCAATTATGAAAAACTTTATCAATCAGTCCCTGTTCCATCTTTAATGATTCCATTAGAAGTATTGGGTGATAATCATGATCAGCAAGACTGTTTAATTTGTGCTTGTTCAAAAACAGGTCAGGTACAATTGGAAGAAGCGTCTGATTTTGATGCATCAGCTCTAAAAGAGAGAATTGCTGAACAATGTCAAAATGATAACCAATGGCCTTATAATAAGTGCGTTGGTATTTATTATGAGAGTTTATTAAAAACCGATTTTGGCAATTACTTAAGAGCATCTATCGTCCATGTAAAAGAGGGGACTAAAGTGGCTCAATGTATTGTGGAAGTGTCAGAAAAGAAGTTTACAGAAATACAAACTGGACTGAAAACGAATGGTAACCTGCGTAAAGCTAATTAGTTTAATTGCTAGATGGTATATTGAATAGTATTTTTATTTTATCTTGTTGGGTTTTGATTGGTATTTAGGAAAGATGGCGGAAGGGCTAACTTATCAAAATTATTTTTATACGATTGATTTAAAATCATATTTTAAATAAAAAATAAATCTGCACCCGTTTTAGTATCCGTTCACTGTCTGTACCTTAACTGATCTAAACAGAAACTAGCATACATATATTTTATTTTTTAACAAATGTAGTATAGCAAAGTTTACTTATTTTTAGCTGGTATCTGTAGTTAATTTTTCAGCATATTTTGAACAATAAATAAAACATTCCTTTTGACATGAATATGAAAATTTTTCATACACCTTTGCATAGATATCTGTCAGTATTTTTTGCATTTTAATTGTTCTAATTAGCTGCAATGCAGCAAAAGAACATAAATGTTAATAATCTAATCATTTAATATTATCTAACTCATTATTTCTTAAATTCTTCAGCACTAGCACGAATTTATTTTCAAAGATTCCAAAGTAATCTTCTAAAAGATTAGCCTGATCAGCCCCTGCCTTTTTAATAATTAACTCATCAATCTTAAGATAGGGTAATAATTTATAAAGTTTATTTGCTGCGTAGAAACTCTGATTTAAGCTTATAATTTCATAAACAACCATGCTGGTTGTTACATTCGATAATACTAATGGTAGATTTGTTTTGGTAAAAACAATGGAAACAACAAATTATAATCATATTGCTAGCAACACATATTATGTTGTCATTCCAGCGCACGCAACATTTAGTGTTAGTATGCACGAGAGCGATAAACATCATAAAACGGGCATTCCCGATATCATTACGCTTATGACATTAAAAAAATAAAAAAAACGCTTTAGTAGCGGTTTTTTATTATCTGGAGAAATTAAAATTATGGCAAAAATTTCGGGAGTTTTAACCGACGGTGCAGGTCAAGTTATTAATTAAACTTATTTAATTTTTTATAATAACCACATGCAATTACAAATTTTTGGTCACAAGATTTTTTAAACCATTCTTTTGCAATAGATAAATTTTTAGGTACTCCTTTGCCAAAATAATACATTACGCCTAAGTTGTGTTGAGCATATAAATTACCTTGCTCTGCGGATAATTTATAATAATTTATAGCCTTCTCATAATCTGTAATTGTACTGTTGCCATCAGAATATATCTTACCTAACTTATTTTGAGCTTCTGCGTCTCCGTTGTTTGCTTTCTTAATTAACTCATCAATATCATAAGAATAAACACTAAACGAAAATAAGATAAAAAATATCGCTATTATTTTTTTCATGGTTGATCTCAATAATTAATAAGATGATTATTAAATCATATCCAGTTAAAAGATTCATCTTCAATCTTCAACTTAACATACTCTACCGCATCTTGATACGATTCAAAAATTCCGATTTTGTTTAATCCGTTATTCCGATAAAAGCACTACCAGTCATTGTGTATATCGAGAGAGAGGAAAAATCAAATACGAATCAATTTCGCAATCGTAAATTGAATCGGTGTCAGGGTCGGTTAGTATGTAAATTGTTTTGTGTAGTTTATTGTGATCATGTTATGAAAGATTAGTTAGTTTTATTCATCATAACTAATAATTTTCTTGAGTGTGAATTGAAGTGAAAAGCTGGAAAGCGGATCGCAGAAATTTGCTAAAAATGGTATGAGTTTTACCCCAGCAAAAAAATTGATGATGATTTTCACTGTACGTAAAACAGGTATTTTAGGGAAAATAGATATGTGAGAAATATATTCTAACTGTATATTCTAAGTGATATATTTGGGAAGAGAGTTATTTATTGAGTTTTGAATTGTAACTATTTGATTAATCTTTAGGAAAGATGGCGGAAGCGCAGAGATTCGAACTCTGGGAGGGTCGCCCCTCGCCGGTTTTCAAGACCGGTGCTTTCAACCGCTCAGCCACACTTCCGCAATGGCTGTGAATATTAAAGTAGACTTGGTAATTTGTAAATAGCTTTTTTTATTTTTTTTATTGTTTGCTTTAAATTTCATCAAATATAGTAAAAAATACTGTTTTTTATAATAGTTAACGATGCTCAATAATATTTAATTCTGTATAATGTTCTTAATTTTATTATTGTCGGATCACTATGTTAGAGTTAAATGGTAAAGTGATTGCCACTGATAAAGATGGCTATTTAAAAAATTGGCAGGACTGGACGCCAGAATTAATTCATCAAATTGCAAGAAATGAAGCGATAGCATTAACGGATGCCCATTTAGAAGTTATTAATTTTGTAAGAAGTTTTTATTTGGAATATAAAACCTCACCAGCGATTAGAGCTTTGGTTAAAGCAATGGAAAAGAAACTAGGAGCAGAAAAGGGAAATAGTCGTTATTTATATAAACTTTTCCCTGCTGGTCCAGCTAAACAAGCAACAAAATTAGCTGGGCTACCTAAACCAGTAAAATGTATTTAAAGGTACTTCAATGTTGTTAAAATGGCGGTTATCAGTATTATTGATCATAATTTTGTGTTATTTACAACATTCTTTGTGGTTTGGTAAAAATAATCTATTTGATTACTGGCAAAATCGCGATATTGTTAATCAGTTAACCCAGGAAAATGATCAACTAAAAATGCGTAATGAGCATATGTTCGCTGAAGTTGCTGATCTTTACCAAGGTTCGCAAGCGGTTGAAGAAAGGGCAAGAAATCATTTAGGTATGATTAAGCCAGATGAACATTTTTATCGCATTGTTACTGAGTCCGTTCCATCAAGATGATCACTATGATTAAATCAAATGAAGATAATATAGTTGCGCTGGTACCTGCAGCGGGAATCGGTGCTAGAATGAATAGTCCAATAGCTAAGCAATATATTAAAATTGGTGCATTAACGATTTTAGAGTACACGTTAAATAATTTATTGGCTTTCCCTTTAATTGAAAAAATTGTGGTTGTACTGCATCCAAATGATAATCAATTTCATTTGTTACCTATTTCGCAGCATGCAAAAATTCAGATAACCTATGGTGGTGAAAATCGTGCTGATTCGGTTCTTGCTGGTTTAATGTTATTAGAAAATGATGATTGGGTTTTAGTTCATGATGCTGCACGTCCATGTGTAAATCATGCCGATATTTCGAATCTTATTAAACAAACATTACGAGAGCGTAAAGGCGGTATTTTGGCTACCAGAGTGACAGATACTATAAAAAAAGCATCATGTTATGATATGAATTATATTGAACAAACTTGTGATCGACGTTTATTATGGGCGGCAGCAACGCCCCAGATGTTTAATGTTAAGCAATTAAGAGAAAATTTAGCTTTTGCGCTTAAACAAGGATTAACAATTACCGATGAAGCATCAGCGATGGAGTTAGCGGGGATTCAACCTAGATTGGTTGAGTGTCGACGTGATAATATTAAAATCACCCGTATGGAAGATTTGGCATTAGCAAAATTCTTTTTGCAAGAACAAGGTTTTTATCAAGAATCATAACTTTTAAATTAAAAAGAAGAGAGTAGGTGATGAGAATAGGTCATGGTTTCGATGTGCACAAGTTTGGTGGGCAGGGTCCATTAACATTAGGTGGGGTGAAAATACCTTATGAATTTGGTTTTATTGCTCATTCTGATGGTGATGTAGTATTACATGCTATTACTGATGCTTTACTTGGTGCTTTAGCGTTAGGTGATATCGGTCAACTCTTTCCTGATACCGATAACCAATATAAAGGTATTGATAGTCGGATTTTATTAAGAAAAGCATTTGAAATTGTAAGGTCTAAAGGATACCAATTAGTAAATTTGGACGCGACTATCATTGCACAAGAGCCAAAAATGAAATCGCACATTCCTCAAATGCGTATAAATATAGCTGAAGATTTAAGCGCACATTATGAACAAATTAGTGTTAAAGCCACAACGACAGAACAGCTTGGTTTTACCGGCAGAAAAGAAGGGATTGCTTGTGAAGCAGTGGTCTTACTGACTAAAATCAATCACTAATAACTGTATAATATTATGGTAGACAAATTGGAACATCTTAATTATCTAAATGGTAAACCCCAAGTTACGGGGGTTTATAAACAATGTAACCAAGACTTCATTGTTAAGGAAGATCTAGGTTATGAGCTCGATGGTGAAGGAGAGCATGTTTTTGTTGAAATTCGTAAAGAAGATTGTAATACTTTATTTGTTGCAGAACAATTAGCCAAGTATGCCAATATTTCAACCAAATTAGTCGGTTATGCTGGATTAAAAGATCGTAATGCAGTGACGACTCAATATTTCGGCTTACACATTCCAGGTAAGCTAACACCTGATTTTTTTCAATTTCAGATTGCGGGCTGTGATGTTTTATCAGTGACCCGACACAAAAAGAAGTTGCGTATCGGTGGCCTAAAAGGCAATTTCTTCTCATTGCGATTAAAAGAAATTAGTGATAAATATGCACTTGAAGAACGATTACAAACTGTTCAAAAATGCGGTGTGCCTAATTATTTTGGGGAACAACGTTTTGGCCGTGATGATCACAATTTAACTCAAGCGACACTTTGGGCAAATAATGAGATTGTAGTTAAGGATCGAAAGAAGCGTAGCTTCTATTTATCGGCGGCACGTAGTGCAATATTTAATGGCCTAGTCAGCCAAAGAATAAAGAGTGATATTTTTAACACAGTGCTTAATGGTGATGTGTTACAACTTGCCGAACGTGGCAGTTGGTTTCTGGCAACAGTTGCTGAATTAGAATGCTTACAACAACGTGTTAATTCTGGTGAATTAAATATTACTGCGCCAATGTTGGGTGATAAACAATTAAATACCGCAGATGAAGCTCTCGCTTTCGAGACAACCTACATTACTCAGCATTGGTCACCATTATTGCCATTATTCAAAAAAGAACGATTGGAAACGCTGCGACGTGCAATAATCTTAAGACCAAAAAATCTTGAATGGCAGTGGTTAGATGATACAACAATCACCATTGATTTTTGGCTTCCTGCGGGATGTTATGCAACAAGTGTATTACGTGAATTAATCGCTTAATTCAATAACAAGGAATTGATCTGATGTTTAACTTAAAAGTGCAATCATTGATTGAACAGCTTATACAACTTGGTATTCGTGACGAAATGGTATTAAGAGCAATCGCCGCTATACCTCGTGAGCATTTTATCGATGAAGCACTTTCTCATCAGGCTTATGATAATCGTTCATTACCTATTGGTGTAGGACAAACAATATCTCAGCCTTATATCGTTGCTAAAATGACAGAACTATTAAATTTAAAACCTTCCTCAAAAGTTTTGGAGATAGGGACCGGTTCAGGTTATCAAACGGCAGTATTGGCTTATTTGGTAGAACATGTTTGTTCTATTGAACGGATTAAGAGTTTACAGTGGCAAGCAAAACGACGCTTAAAACAACTTGATATTCATAATGTTTCAACTCGCCATGGTGACGGTTGGTTAGGGTGGCCTGAGCGTGCACCTTATGATGGTATTATTGTTACGGCTGCTGCTACAGAAATTCCACAGGAGTTAATTCTTCAACTGGCCGATAAGGGTCGTTTAGTTATTCCTGTTGGACAACATCAACAATCACTACAACTTATTGAAAGAAATCAAGAACAATTTACCATTAAAATCATTGAAGCCGTTAATTTTGTACCCTTGGTAAAAGGTGAATTAGTATAATAACAAGTTTATTTACATTGAGAATTCATCCTACTTTTTGATATGTAATATCATTTGTCAAATTAAATCTAAAGAAATATGAAAAAATCACGGTATATAACGAATAGCATTTTGTTACAATGTTCATCATTTCGTTTGGCAAATAATACACTTTAAATATTGATGGGTTTATACTAGCATGACTATTAACAAATTTTTTATAAGGATAATCAATCATGCTTTATGGATTTGATATTGGTGGAACAAAAATAGAGTTGGCTGTGTTTGATCAGGATCTCAATCAGTTATGGACTAAGCGAATTGATACGCCTCAATCAAGTTATCAAGCATTTTTAGATGCAATGATTTCTTTGATTAATGAAGCAGATCAACGATTTAAAATAAAAGGTCAAATTGGTATTGGTATTCCTGGTATCATTAATGATCAAGAAAAAACAGTATATACCACAAATATTGAAGCTGTTAAAAATCAGCCTTTAATGGCGGATTTAGAACGTGCAGTTGATCGCCCGATATTTATGAATAATGATGCTAATTGTTTCGCCCTTTCTGAAGCTTATCATAAAGATTTTTTACAATATAACAATGTATTAGGCGTGATTTTAGGTACAGGACTAGGTGGCGGTATTATTATTAATCACCAAGTGATTAATGGAGCTAATGGTTGTGGTGGTGAGATTGGTCACCTTAATTTATCGGTTAATATGCTCAATATATTGGGAAAAGATATTCCTTTGACGCAATGTGGTTGTGGCTTAAAAGGATGCTGTGAACGTTATCTTTCTGGTACAGGTTTTGAGTGGCTGTATCATTATTATTTTCATAAATCATTAAAGGCTAAGACAATTATCGAACATTATTATCAAGGAGATGCAAACGCTGAACAACACATTGATCGTTATTTGGAGTTATTAGCCGCCTATTTAGTTAATGTTATGGTAATTGTTGATCCGCAGCTAATCGTTTTGGGGGGCGGTTTATCTAATTTTGAACTGATTTATCAGGAAGTGCCAAAGCGCATATCGAAATATCTATTACCGCAAATGACGATACCTCGTATTGAAAAGGCGAGATTTGGCGATGCAGGAGGCGCGAGAGGTGCAGCATTACTAAGTTTGGCAAAAGATCCTCTTAATGAGCATACTATTTCATAAGAATAAGTTAGGGTAACAGTACGATAAAAGCATATGATTAATAGCATTGATTTTTTAGAACAATTACGAAGCAAGGGCACATTTACTGCTTTGGATTTTCATATTGCTCGTTTTTTTATCCAAAAAGTAAATTTAGACGATCATAAACAGTCATGCCGACTCGCTTTTTTAATACTTTGGATGAGTGTTGAAATTCGAAGTGGTCATGTTTGTATTGATTTAACGCAATTATCCAGAGCGCAATTTGACTACCGTTTGGGTCGTGACATAGCAGAAACAATTTTTGAACAACTTGGGCATCCAAAGCTAACTGATTGGCTACAATTATGCAGTCAGCTTGGTCATGACATTATCGGCTATAGTCAAAATTTAACACCATTAATTTTACACGAAAATAAACTGTATTTTCAGCGTTTATGGTTATACGAAAAACAGGTTGCCCAATTTTTTGGATTAGGTCAGCAGTTATATATATCTAATGATAAACAAAAAATGATTGATATCATTAATAATTTATTTCCAGATACTCATTCAGGTGAAATCGATTGGCAAAAAGTAGCGGTAGTTTCAGCCCTAACTCGCAGAATTGCTATTATATCTGGCGGGCCTGGTACCGGAAAAACGACCACAATCAGTAAATTACTGGTAGCTTTAGTCAAGATTATTCAAGAACCAGATGCAAAAAAAATACAGATTATGGCAACTGCGCCAACAGGTAAGGCGGCAGCTAGGCTTACTGAATCTTTATCCAATGCGTTATCTCACTTAAATTTACCCTCTTCGATAAAAAATAGTTTACCCACAGAAGCAATTACTTTACATCGTTTGTTGGGAGCCAGACCCAATACCAATCAATATAGCTATAATGAACAAAATAAATTGAGTATTGATGTCTTACTTATTGATGAAGCATCTATGGTTGACTTACCTATGATGGCAAAAGTGATTGATGCATTACCTACACAATGTCGACTTATCTTATTAGGTGATAAAGAACAGTTATCTTCGGTTGAAGCTGGAGCGGTATTTGGTGATCTTTGTGAATTGTATGATCGTGGTTATAGCCAACCACATGTTAAAATGATAAATGAATTATGTGCCTATCAGTTAACCGGTAAAACAGAAGAAGTATCATTAGCCGATTGTGTTTGTCTTTTACAAAAGAGCTATCGTTTTAATAACCATTCAGGAATTGGACAATTAGCAAATTTAATAAAGGCCGGTGAGCATCAAACAGTGTTGAAATTATTAAACAACAATCAACATATAGATGTTATTTATAATACTTTAATAAACCAGCAACAATATTTAAAAGCTATTGAATATAGTGTTAATCATTATCGAAATTACTTTTTAGAAATCGTTAAGCAACCAGTAAATATTAAGCATATATTGAATTACTTTGCCCAGTATCGCTTATTATGTGCTTTAAGAGAAGGGGCATTTGGCGTCGATGGATTAAATAAAGTTATTGAACAAACGTTAGAAAATCAGCAAATTATTCAGCGTACACGACAGCAACCATGGTATGTTGGTCGTCCTATTATGATATTACGTAATAGTTTTACATTAGGACTATTTAATGGCGACATCGGTATTACTTTGCCTGATCCTGATGATGCTAGTAAATTACGGGTTTATTTTTTATTGCCGAATGGTGAAATTAAAGGGTTTTCACCTTACAGATTGCCAGAACATGAAACTGTTTATGCAATGACCATTCACAAATCACAAGGTTCCGAATTCGATCATATAAGTATTGTATTACCTAATGAATATTCACCTATATTAACCCGCTCATTGTTATATACAGCAGTGACACGAGCTAAACAAAAAGTAGCTATTTTTTCGGAAAGTACGATTTTAACTCGTACCATACAAACAAAAACTCAACGACAAAGCGGACTCTTAACTCAGCTTAAAAATATTGAATTAACCACTATAACGGAATAATAAGTCTTTTATCACATTAGAATAATGTAGGATAAACAGCAGGAAAATTGCGCTATCAAAAATAAAATAAGTGGATCATGCTGATCCACTAATCAATAAGATAAAAATATTAATGAATGATTTTAGCTAAGAAATCCTTTGCTCGATCTGTTTGCGGATCACTAAAGAATTGTTCTTTAGAAGTATCTTCAATGATTTCTCCTTTATCCATAAATATTACGCGATTAGCAACTTTTCGAGCAAAGCCCATTTCATGAGTAACAACCATCATTGTCATCCCTTCATAAGCTAATTCAACCATAACATCTAATACTTCATTAACCATTTCAGGATCAAGGGCTGAAGTTGGTTCATCAAATAACATAACTACTGGATCCATACAAAGTGCACGGGCAATAGCTACACGCTGTTGTTGACCACCAGAAAGTTGACCAGGTAGCTTATTAGCATGAGCAGATAAACCTACACGTTCAAGTAATGATAATGCTTTCTCTTTAGCTTCATCATCAGAACGACCAAGCACCTTAATTTGTGCTAAAGTGAGATTTTTTAAAATAGTTAAATGTGGGAATAATTCAAAGTGTTGAAATACCATCCCGACTCTTGAACGTAAGCGAGCTAAATTAGTAGAATTACTAGTGATCTCGGTATCACCAATAAAAATCTTTCCTTTTTGAACCGGCTCTAACCCATTAACAGTTTTGATTAGCGTTGATTTACCAGAACCAGATGGACCACAAACAACGACAACCTCACCTTTTTCAACTTGTGTTGTACAATCTTTTAAAACTTGAAATCGACCATACCATTTGGATATATTTTTTAAGGTAATCATTTTTAGTCCTTCTTCAAATAATTCACTAAACGCGATGCGCTAAAACAAATAACAAAATAACTAATAGCTGCAAAAATAATCATCGAATATTTTGCTGTCCCACCTTGAGCCATACCAATTTGCGTTACACTTGCACCAAACAAGTCGATTAAACTCATAACATAAACCAAAGAGGTATCTTGGAATAAGATAATACCTTGAGTCAATAGCAAAGGAATCATCGCTCTAAATGCTTGTGGCAAAATAATAAGTCGCATCGTTTGACCTTTAGTCATTCCTAGTGCAAAGGCAGCATGATATTGCCCCTTACTAACAGCATTAATCCCTGCTCTAATGATTTCAGAATAATAAGCTGCTTCAAATAACGCAAATGCTATCATCGCAGATGCGATTCTTACATCAGCGTAAGGTGGCAATTGGAATAAATATTTAATTGCTTGCGGTAGAGCTAAATAAAACCATAATAATACTAATAATAAAGGTATTGAACGAAATAAATTAACATAACCACGAGCGAAAATATTTAGTAGTTTAATATTCGATAAACGCATTAATGCTAATACGGTGCCCCATATAATACCAACAACAACCGCCGTAAATGTAATTTTTACCGTCAACCATAAACCCATTAAAAGTAATTCATTATGATGATTAATAAGTGTTGGAATATTCGCAATCCATTCTAATAATTGCATCTTTAACCTCCACTCATCATATTAGGTAAACGGGTTTTCTTTTCTACAAGTCGCATAATAGTTATTACTGAATAATTTATAAGCATAAAAGTTAGTGTTACACCACATAATATTTCAACTATACTGTTAGTTGATTCATTAATACGATCAATTTGTCCAATAAGATCAATCAAACCAATCGTTGATGCAACAGACGAATTCTTAATAATATTCGTCATTTCCGAAGTTAAGGTCGGTACAATTTTACGATAGGCATTTGGTAATAGGATATATCGATACATTTGTAATTTGGATAATCCTAAAGCTGTGGCAGCGTATTTTTGTCCAACAGGAAGGGTTTGAATTCCTGTTCTAACCTGCTCCGCAATACGGGCTGAAGTAAATAGACCTAAAGCAATAGCGGCTAAAATAAAGCTATGGACATTTGGATCCAAATCTTGAATAAACCACGTTTTCAAAGCTCCACTTAACATTTCTGGCATTAACATATACCAAATAAACATTTGTGCCAATAAAGGGATATTGCGAAAAAGTTCAATATACGCAACTGCAAATGTATTTAACCATTTGTTTTTAAAAGTGCGCATAATCCCAATAATTGAACCTAAAACAAAAGCAATAACCCACGATGTAATGGCTAATGAAAGGGTAACAACAGCACCGTTCCATAACCAGTTTAGATAAATTCCATCACCATAAGGTGTTGGTTCAAAAAATAAAGTCCAATTAAAATCCATAATTTATGTATTATTCATTAGGTTTGTACTGAATGATGATAACATTCAGTACTTTGATTAAAATTTAAAAGCAATTAATCTAATGCTTTATCGTTCGGGTTGGCAAAAAGCTCAATCATTTTCGGTGAAATTTCGAGGTTCATGTTTGCACCATTTGGTGGAACAGGTTGAGTGAACCAGCGATTATAAGATTCTAACGCCTTGCCTGATAATTGTGCATTGGCAATGGTTTTGTCAATTAATTGTTTAAATTGAGTATCACCTTTTCTAAGCATGCAGCCATAAGATTCATAAGATAAAGGTTCGCCAACTATTTTCCATTCTGCTGGGTTAACTGCTCTTGAACGTTCTCCAGCAAGCAGCGCATCGTCCATAAGAAATGCGGCTGCGCGCCCTGTTTCAAGGGCATTGAATGTATCACCATGATCTTTAGGTGTAATAATTCGAATTTTTAAATTATCACGATTATTAATCTGATTTAAACGAATTTCAGATGTTGTACCTGCTGTTGTTGTTACATTTTTACCTTTAAGATCCTCGATGTTATTAATATTGCTATCCGCCTTAACTAAAAAACGAGTACCAACAATAAAAATCGAGTTAGAAAAATCAACCACTTTTTGGCGCTCAAGATTATTAGTCGTTGAGCCACATTCAAAATCGTAGGTATAATTGTTTAATAACTGAATCCGTGTTTTAGAAGTGACAGGTAAATACTTCACTTTTAAATTAGGCATATCAAGTTCTTTTTTTACTGCTTCTACAATCAAATTTGAATAATCTTGTGAATAACCAATTACATTTTGATTATTATCATAATAAGAAAAAGGAATTGACGATTCACGATGACCGACAACAATTACACCGCTATCTTTAATTTTCGCCAGTGTGCCAGTTAATTCTTCAGCGTACGCATTGGTATGAATTAAACCAAGCACACCCAAAGATAACATTAATTTCGCCAGTTTAGTCTTAGACTTTTTAAATTTGGTCATATCAATTTCCTCTTTTTCTAAGGTTTATATTGTATTCAATATCTAAGATATTTTTACAACAGCCGCGTATTATAACTGATTTTTGCTTATAAAAGTAATTTTTTTGCATATTTATGCTTTATATAAATGCTTACAAAGTATAACATTTTGAATTTTAGAAACTTTTAATAAATTAAATGACCGTTTATTAACTCATTTTATTAATTTATTAACGAATTTTTGAACTTAAATGATACAAATTGTCGTTTTTAAACCACTATCTATTTAATTAATTACAAATAATTTTATATCGACTAAAGTACAATTTTTTTTGGGAATTGCCATTGGTGTTTAATAAGAAAAATATGCATTTTTTTATTAGTCATTTTAGATGCAATTCAAATCATTTGTTTAGTTCTTACCAATTATATTTAAGCAAGAAATGTGCCATATTGATAATTAATTATATCTGGTTTTAGGTATAAGTAGTAGCGAGAGTATAATCATCATAATGAAAAGTGGGAAATGCCCCCATTTAGCATAAGGGGTTAGACCCGTATTCGGAGATAATTGCATAGATAGGGTAGTTGTTTTAAATTGTGGTGCTTGTTGTAAAATTTTCCCTGAAGGATCAATTATAGCGGTAATACCATTATTAGTACTACGAATCATCGTTCTACCAAATTCTAAAGCTCTAGCTTGCACCATTTGAAGGTGTTGCCATGGTCCAATACTTTCACCAAACCAAGCGTCATTAGATACAGTTAATAAAAAATCGGTATCATTGCTAAAGTTTGCTAATACTAAGTCTGATAATATTGCTTCATAGCATATCACAGTTGTAAATTTGAATCCTTTCATAACTAATGGTTTTTGAATTCTTTCACCAAATGACATTGATGACATAGGAATCTGCAGTAAATTAGCTATCGGCTCGAGTAATAATTGTAAGGGAATATATTCACCGAAAGGAACCAAATGATGTTTATTATAACGGTTTTCGGTAGGATAGTGATATGGATTTTCATCCCCTAATACAATTAATGTATTAAAAATATCATAATCATCTGAATTATGACGCAGATCAATAATTCCTACAGCGATAGCACTCTGATTAGCACGAGCTAATTGATCAAGCTGACGTAAATAGAACTGTTGATTAGTTTCTAGATCAGTAATCGCAGCTTCAGGCCAAATTATTATATCACTTTGTTCTAACAAATTTTTGGTTAAAGAATAGTAAGTATGTAAGGTATTTTCAAGCTGATTAGCATTCCACTTTAATGATTGAGTAATATTGCCTTGAACTAATGAAACATTAACTTGACGCGAATTATCTTGATGCGTCCATTCGGCACAATTGGTCAATATTGGTGCAAAATAAAATATTAATAGTGCAATTAACGCATTAAAAAAGTGCGTTTTTGAAATGCGCCATTGTTTATAACGGATAAGATAAATTAAATGACATATTAGATAAGCTAGTAAACCACAAAGGATACTAAATATTAGATTAACACCGTCGATACCAATTATTGGAAATAAGCCTTTTAGCGGTGAATCAAGTTGGCTATAACCAAATTCTAACCATGAAAAGCCAGTGAGAATAGTACCACGAAGATATTCGGTAAATTGCCAAAGTAAGGGAGAAAGCAGTACTAATTGTTTAACTGAGTAAGCTGGCGCTAATTTATTGCTTAACCTTACTAAAGTGGCAAATAATAATGGATAGAGCGATAAATAAACTATCAATAACACTAGAATGGTTATCGCAACAATTGTTGGTAATTCCCCATACTGCTTAATGCTAATATAAACCCAGTGTATTCCAGAACTGAAATAGCCCAATCCCCAACTTAAACCAATAATGGCTGCCTGTTTTGCTGATTTGTCAGCAATTAACAGCAATAACCCACTAAAAGATATTAAAGCAAGTAATGAAAAGTGAAATGGCGCATAACTAAATACTGCTATACCACCAAGAATGGTAGCCATTAATTGCTGTATCAAAACTTGCTTAAACATTTAATTTTGTTTTTCTAAATCAGGTTCAGGGGCATGGTCAGGTAAAGTAACATGCAACTGAATAATCCGACGTTTATCAGCTAAGGCGACTTTAAATTGATAATCTTCAATGCTAACCATTTCTCCTTTAACGGGTAATCGACCAAACTGTTGCATAACTAATCCACCAACCGTATCTACATCTTCATCACTGAAATGGGTTGAAAAGATATCATTAAAATCTTCAATTGCCGTTAAGGCTTTGACTGTATAAACTGAAGGTGCTAGTTTACGAATATTACGATCTTCTACTTCATCATATTCATCTTCAATATCGCCAACGATTAATTCTAAAACATCTTCAATAGTAACTAATCCTGATACACCACCAAATTCATCGATGGCTATAGCCATATGATAACGTTGCATTCTAAATTCTTTTAACATGTGATCAACGCGTTTACCTTCTGGCACTATCACAGCAGGACGCAAAACTTTTTTTAGATCAAAAGTATCACTACCTTGTTGCATAAAAATTAATAAATCTTTAGCTAATAAAATACCTTCAATGTGATCGCGATCTTCACTAATTACCGGATAACGTGAGTGACCATATTCAAAAATAACATCTAAACATTCCTGTAAGGAATAATTTAATTTCAGAGGAACAATCTGTGTTCTGGGGATCATAATATCTCTAACACGTTGATCTGCAATATCCATTACACCTTCAATCATATCAAAGGTATCAGGGTCAATTAGTTGATTTTCTTGCGCTTCCCGAATTAAAGTAATGAGTTCATCACGGTTTTGTGGTTCTGAACTAAACAATTGATGTAGCCATAAAGAAAATTTTTTCTTTGATCGTTGGTGATTGTCATCGACCATTTTATCGCATTCCTTCCAAAAGATTATTAACTATAATAGATTTTATTTTATACATAATGTATCCCGATTTCCGACCAATTTTAAAATACTTTTTACTATTTTAATCGTGTGGATGAAAGGGAAATGATAACAATATCATCAATTAACTGCAACAAAACGCTTATTTATAAAATATATCCTGGTGAATTTGTTAAAAAGTTTTGAATGTACCCATTTTTTAAATTTAATTTTAGTAAAAATTATAAATTGATTAAGATTCATAAGGATTTGTGAATCCTAGTTCTGTCATAATTTCAATTTCAATATTTTCCATTTCTTGAGCTTCAGCTTCTTCGATATGATCATAACCTAATAAATGAAGGCAACCATGGACAATCATATGTGCCCAATGTGATTCAAGTGATTTATGTTGATCTTTAGCTTCTTGTTCAACTATCCCTTTGCAGATAATGAGATCACCTAAAAGCGGCGTTTCCATTTCAATTGGAGATTCAAAAGGAAATGATAATACATTTGTTGGTTTGTCTTTATGACGATAGAGGTTATTTAAATATTGGCTCTCTTGTTCATCAACCACACGAATTGTTAATTCAGCTTGTGGTACAAATTGGGGTAATATCACTGTTAACCATTGTTGAATTTTTTGTTCGCTAGGTATGGTATTCGTATCGGTAGTAACTATTTGTAAATCTAGAATGATCTGATCCATGATTAAATGTTTATTCTCTATGATAAGGGTGATTTGTTGTAATGCTCCAGGCTCGGTATAAGCTTTCCGCAACAATAACTCTAACAAGGGGGTGAGGAAGGGTAAGCGGTGATAATGACCAACTTTGATGCGCGGCCATTTTACAAGCAGGCGATAATCCTTCTGGTCCGCCGATTAACAAGCTTACATCGCGACCATCTAATTTCCATTTATCCAGCTCACAAGCTAAATTTTCTGTAGATAATGGTTTGCCTGGAATATCCAATGTCACGATACGATTACCTTTACCGCAACTTGCTAACATCTGCTCGCCTTCTTTGTCCAAAATTCTTGATATATCAGCATGTTTAGTTCGCTTTCCGGCAGGGACTTCGATCAATTCAAAAGGCATATCTTTCGGAAAACGTGATGTATAATCATAGAAAGCAGTTGATACCCATTGAGGCATTTTGGTACCTACGGCAATAAGTTGAAGCTTCACTAATTATTTGCTCCACAACTTTTCAAGCTCATAAAGTTGACGACTATCTTCTTGCATAATGTGAACCATAACGGAATCAAGGTCAACAACCACCCAATCGGCATCATTTTGGCCTTCACTACCTAATACTAAGTAATCCTGTTTTTTAGCTTCTTCTAATAGATGATTGGCAATTGAGCTAACATGCCGATTGGATGTACCTGTGCAGATGATCATGTAATCAGTAATACTTGATTTACCTTTAACATCTAATATAACGATATCTTTTCCTTTTAAGTCATCGATTTTGTCGATGATAAAATCTTGAAGTGACTGTTGCAAAATATTCCTCTAAATGTTTTTTTCATTTTAGTGTATTTTAACATATTATTTTTTGGTCAACAAAAACTGTAAATCAATCCTAACAATGTTATTAAATATTAAATTTCAAAAAAAATTATCAATAATAAAGTAAAAAAGCGGTTAATATTTTATGCTTTGTTATTAATCAGCTAACACCTGTTCACTAATTTTTCAGTAAAAAATACAGAAAAATATACACTATATTACTAATTATATTAAATAATATCATAAAAAAACTACCTGATAAATAATTTACAAATCTTATTGTTCAGCTTACAACTGTAAGCTATAATTAGCGAAATTTTTTTACATGAAAGATATTTCTTTGGGAGCAAAGTAATAAATGAAAAGAGTCGTAATAACAGGTTTAGGAATTTTATCAAGCATTGGTAATAATACTAAAGAAGTATTGGAATCCTTAAAACAAGGAAAGAGTGGGATTACTTTTTCTCAAGAAATGAAAGACAGCGGTATGCGTAGTCATGTTTGTGGTAATATCAAATTAGATACAACTGGTTTAATCGATCGTAAAATCGTACGTTTTATGAATGATGCTTCAATTTATGGCTATTTAGCATTACAACAAGCAATAGATGATGCTAAACTTACACCTGAAATGATATCTAACCCGCGTACTGGTCTTATTGCGGGTTATGGTGGTTCAACGAAAACACAATATTCGGTTGTTGCAGGAATGAAAGAAAAAGGCCTACGTGGGGTTGGTCCTTATGCAGTAACTAAATCCATGTCTTCTGCGATTTCTGCTTGCTTAGCAACACCATTTAAAATTAAAGGCGTGAGCTATTCAATGACTTCAGCGTGTGCAACTTCTGTTCACTGTATAGGTCATGCAGCTGAGCTTATTCAGTTAGGTAAACAAGATATTGTCTTTGCTGGTGGTGGTGAAGAACTTTGTTGGGAAATGTCTTGTGAGTTTGATGCTATGGGTGCATTATCGACAAAATATAATGATACTCCAGAGAAAGCATCACGCGCTTATGACGCTAATCGTGATGGTTTTGTTATTGCTGGTGGCGCTGGAATGGTCGTCGTTGAAGAACTTGAACATGCTTTAGCACGTGGAGCGCATATTTATGGTGAAATAGTCGGTTATGGCGCAACATCTGACGGTTATGATATGGTATCACCATCTGGTGAAGGGGCTGTACGTTGTATGCAACTTGCTATTGAAAATGTTGATTCGCCAATTGATTACATTAATACTCATGGTACATCCACCCCAGTCGGCGATGTTAAAGAGTTATGGGCAATTAAACAAGTTTTTGGCGATAATGTTCCTGCAATCTCTTCAACAAAGTCAATGACTGGTCATTCATTAAGTGCTACAGGTGCTCAAGAGGTTATTTATAGTTTATTGATGCTACAAAATAATTTTATTGCGCCAAGTATTAATGTCGATGAATTAGATGAAGCAGCAAAAGATATGAATGTTATAACTCAACCAACAGAAAAAGAATTAACGACAGTTATGTCTAATAGTTTTGGCTTTGGTGGTACTAATGCTGCTATCGTATTGAAGAAATTTAGTAAATAACATTCTAATTATGTAAATCTAGATAGCACTAAATTAGTGCTATTTTTTTATCTCATCAAAATGTTATTACCTACTTATTTTTACGCTAATTACTGATAATTCCATATATAATAAAATTACACAGAAATCGAAGATTTCAATTGTAATTAAAAAGTGTGTAAAAAAGATATAAAGCTGACGATATGTTTATAAACAAAATGGGCTTAAGTCTTTTTCCATTTATTTACATCACAACAATTTTAATAGTCATATACGAATTTAGTAAATTAACTAAAGGATTAGCGATTGTCCTATAAAATTTAATCTGTTTGATTGCTAACTTAATCTTAAAAAAATAATCCTGTTTTAGGTTAACTCTCTGTTGGTTTTAAACTGAATTTATATCATGAGTATAGAGCGGTATTTAATTACAATATTTGAAATATATTATGAATGACAGTTAGTATTGAGTCGGATAGTTTATACAATCAATTAAAGAGAAAACAGGGCATTGCCCTGTTTTTATTAATTAACTTCAGCACAATTTAAACAATAAATATACCGATTTTGTGGGTCATTTAAATTTTCCAATAATGTCATGCGCTGCTTAACCTCTTTGACCATTGGTAGTTCATTATATAAAATTTGCGTAAGCGATTTTGGTAATATGGCTGAATAATTGTTTAACATTGCATTAAAATAGTTAATATCTTGTTTTTGCCAATAAATTGTATAATCAGTGATACCGGCTAAAGTTGCTGCTTTAAGTACAGCATTGTCAATATCACCAATTTCATCGACTAGACCATTTTCTTTAGCTTGTTCACCTAACCAGACTTGCCCTTGAGCAATTTTATCGACAGCTTCATAATTCATATTTCGTGATTGTGACACAAGCGATATAAACATGTCATAGCCATTATTAATGGTCATTTGCATGAGCTGATTGAATTGCTCTGATGGCGCTTTAGTTACCGATAAACTCGCTAATGGTGAGGTAGCGACACCGTCAGTGTGAACACCGATCGAAGAGAGGCTATTTTCAAAATTTGGTAAAATTCCAAAAATTCCGATTGAGCCTGTAATGGTATTTGAACTTGCATAAATATAATCTGATTCTGTCGCTATCCAGTAACCACCAGATGCAGCTAATCCCCCCATTGACACAACAACAGGTATATCTTTCTCTCTCAATGCTGCTAATTCACTGCGAATTTCCTCAGAACCATCAACACTACCACCAGGACTATTAATGCGCAAAACCACCGCGCGAATATTGCTATTATTGGTCAATTTTTTTATCTGTTGAGCAATAGTTTCACTTCCAGCTGTATCATTAGTGCTGTCACCCTTAACAATTGTACCATTAACAAAAACAATAGCTATTTCAGGCTTGTGATTCATCGTAGATTGTCCATCAATGATTTGCTGTTCATTTGTTTGAAGCTGATAATCATAAATGCTGACTGAATCATTTGTATTAAAAAACGCCTTCATCTCTTGTTCGAATTCACTATTTGTTTTAATTGAATCAATAATTTTATTTTCAAGAGCATATTCAGCCAAATTACCTGAGACCATTTTTAAGCGTTCTAAAAATGTATCAGAATCTGGTGCTAACATATCATTAGGTATGTCACGTTGTTGAGAAATATCAGATAAATAGTTTTTCCACATTGGCATTAACCAACGACGAGTATTTAGCTTAGCCTCTTCAGACATATCATCTCTAATATAGGGTTCTACAGCAGATTTATAGGTTCCCACTCTATACACATAAGTGTTGACTTTTAAATTATCTAATAATGATTTGAAATAGAAGTTGTTAGCGGCAAAACCAAAAATTTCTACACTTCCAATATTACTTAAATAAATTTTATCGGCAAGACTGGCTAAATAGTATTGTTTTTGATTAAACTTGCTACCATAAGCATAAATAGGTTTTCCGGCTGCTTTGAATTGTTTTAAATGTTTTGCCAGATATTCCAGAGAAGGCAATGATCCACCATTAAATTTATCTAATTTAAGGATGATACCTTTTATTGCATTATCGGATGTTGCTTGATCAATTTTCTTAGTAAGTTCAAATAAGCTATTTTCACGAGAAGGATCAAATTTATTACCACTCAGTTTTTTACTTAATTCATAAAAATCTTGATCAACATTTGTTGTATCAACAAGTACGCCTTCAATATCGAGAATTAAAACACCTGATTGGGGGATATTCTCAGAACTGGATAACCCTATAAGTAAAAATAAACAGAAAAAAAAGACAATATTTAAAAAGATAATTCTAATTAGATTTAAGGTTTTCCCAATATATTTTAGCCCGGTACAAATCGTGTGCCAAACAAACATAAACAATCCTTACTTTTTTATTTAGTGTTATTAGTATAGCGTTATTAATTTAAAAATTACACCAGCGCAGTTAAATTCGTGCTTAATGTATTAGATTTAAGACATAACAAAATGTAAACAATTAAGATACCGATAAAAGATATGATTAACAAAACTAAAAGAATTAAAGGTAATGAAATATCGATATATAGTATTAAATTTTATTTTAAATTTTGTCAGAAGCGTCTTGATTGCGTTTAAAAAAATAATGCTTATCTTCCCAACGTAAACATGTTAATTTACCTCCCCAACAACAGCCAGTATCCAAACCATAGATGTTTTCAGGCGTACCTTTACCTTTTAACGATGCCCAATGACCAAATATAATACTATAATTTTCGGGTATTTTACGGGGTAACTTAAACCAAGGTTTAAGTTTGCTTGGTGCGTCTTCTGGTGCATCTTTGCAATAGAAATCTAGGCGACCATCATCATAACAATAACGCATACGCGTAAAAGCATTGGCTATGAAGCGTAATCGATCTAAACCTTTTAAATCGTCCTGCCATGAATCAGGAAAATCACCATACATTGAATCTAAAAATAAAGGATATGTGTCGCTGGATAGCACAGAACTTAGATCCTTGGCACATTTAATTGCTGTGTCTAAATCCCATTGCGGAGAGATGCCAGCGTGTGCCATAACTAATTTCAATTGGTTATCAATTTGTAATAAGGGCTGGCGTCTTAACCAATTAATTAACTCGTCACAATCCGGAGCTGTTAGAATTTGTTCAATGTGATCTTTTTTATGATTTTTAGTAATTCCCGCATAGACGGCTAAAAGATGAATATCATGATTACCTAAAGTAAGACGTATTTGGTTACAATGTTGTTTTACAAACCGTAATACCGCTAACGAATCAGGTCCTCTGGCAACGAGATCTCCCGTTAACCAGATTGTATCAGATTGGCTAAAATTAGCTTTCTCAAGCACTTTCATAAATTCATAGTAACAACCATGAATATCGCCAATCAGTAAGTTTGCCATGATTTATTCACTCATTAAGCTATAAGCATCAGCCAGCTGGCAATATTGTTGCAACGTTAGATTCTCAGCGCGCGCATCTAAATCAAGATTTAATGCAGTGAGTTGTTCTGAATTAAATAAATTCCCCAAACTATTACGAATCGTTTTTCGGCGTTGATTAAATGCTTCAGTTGTTATGCGAGATAGCATTCGTACATCCTTTACTTTATGAGGTATATCAGCATGAGGTATTAATTTAACTACCGCAGAGTCAACTTTTGGAGCAGGTTTAAATGCATAAGGTGGTACCTCTAAGATAGGAATAATCTGACAATAATATTGTGCCATAACACTTAACCGACCATAGGCTTTAGAATTGGGTGCTGCGACTAAGCGATTTACAACTTCTTTTTGTAACATAAAATGCATATCAGAAATTGCATGTGTAAATTGAAACAAATGGAACATTAAAGGTGTCGAAATATTATAGGGTAAATTACCAAAAACTCTTAATGGCTGCTTCATCTGTTCTGCAAGAATGGTAAAATCAACCATCATAGCATCCTCTTGAATCACATTGATTTTATGTTTTAAAAAAGGATTATTAAGTAATCTTGCTGCTAAATCACGGTCAATTTCAACCACTGTTAACTGGTCAACTAATTGACTAATCGGTACAGTCAGTGCAGCAAGGCCAGGACCAATTTCGACCAGAGCTTGATCCTTTTTGGGTTGAATGGCTGCTACAATATTTTCAATAACGTTGTCATCATTTAAAAAGTTCTGACCGAATCGTTTCCGTGCAAAATGCCCTTGATGCATACGATTATTCATACTAATTATCATCACCCATAATTTTTATATAAGCATCCCCTTTAAGTTCTTGAATCCAAACTTGTAGCTCTTCACCAAATTTACGATTAAAAATTAAACGATAAGCTTGATCTTTTTTCGCATCTTCCGTTTTGTCAACATTACGACTATCCATTAATTGAATTAGATGCCAGCCATAACTTGATTTGACCGGTTGACTTATTTCACCTTTACTTAATCTTAATAAAGCTGCTCTAAAATTACTATCAAAATTATTAGGATTGTTCCAGCCTAATTCTCCACCGTTATCAGCTGAACCAGGATCTTCCGAGTAAAGTTTAGCAGCAGAAGCAAAAGAGGTTGAGCCATTTACTATAGATTGTCGAATTTCCTGAATTTTATTTTTTGCTATTTCATCTGTCACTAATACATTGGTTTTGATCAGAATATGACGTGCATTTACTTCTTTGATCGTGATGATTTTAGGTGCCTCAGAATGATTTCCTTCGACTTTCAAAATATGAAATCCAACACCTGATCGGATCGGTCCAATGATATCATTTTTTTGCGCACGAACTAAACGTTCTTCAAAAATAGAAGGCAACTCATTGAGCTTATGCCAACCCATTTTTCCACCTTCTAATGCTTTTTCATCATTTGAATATGTAGCAGCGAGTTTAGCAAAACTTTCCCCTTTTTTCAGACGATCAACAATATTTTGTGCTTTTGTGTTGGCATCTTCAATCTGTTTTTTGCTTGGGCTTTCTGGTAAAGCAATTAAAATATGGCTAATATTAACTTCACGATTTTTATTCGGCTGTTTAGCTATTTCATTGGCCAAATTATTGACTTCCCGATCGCTTATCATGATACGTTGCTTAATAATATTCATACGAGCCTGCTCGATAAGTAACTCTTTTGATATTTTATGGCGATAGCTATTGTAACTCATGCCAACACTTGCTAAATAACCACGCAAATCATTAATAGTCATATTATTTTTTTGGGCAATAGATTTAATGGCTTCCGTTATATCATCTTCACTAATTTTAATATTCAATTTTGCAGCTTGTTGCAAAATGAGATTTTCATTAATTAGGCGTTCTATGATTTGGTGTCTTAGCGCTTTATCATCTGGCAAATTTTGGGGATCTGTACTTGCCTTTACATTTTGTAACATTTCATCAATGTCACTTTGTAAAATGACATTGTTATTCACAATAGCCGCAACGCCATCGACCACCTTTGGTGCGGCCTGAATATTCGCAGCGCAAAATAAGATTAAAAAAGATGTAAAATAAAATTTAATTTTAGTAATCATGGTCAACCATTTATTCATTTATATGTTAATTTGACAATATTATTTGTTATTTAGTTCCATAATTTTCGTCAAATGCAGTTTTATAAGGCAATAAACCAAAGTCTAACATTTTAGCAATAGTATTACTATTTTGGTTAAAACCTCTTAATTCGAAGTTTATTGAAAATTTGTTTTCATATTTACTCGCTCTTGAAACGCTGTTCCAATCAACGATTTTTCGTCCATATTGTAAACTTACTCCCCAACAACAATCTTCATAATGTATACCGATGAAATCATCAGCAATTTGTTTATTGTCAATATCATAGAAAAGCGAACCCACCGCATTGATATTATCGGTCAATGGCCACGATGTCATAATTCCAAATTGCGAAATATTTTGTTTATAAGGTATATTACCTTTATCTACTTCTATGTTGTCAATATATTTTTTATTAGCATAACGATAAGAGAATTGTGCCATTTTGTTTTCACTGACACGATATTCAAAAATGGCATTGGCCAAAGAAATTTTATCGATTCGTGTGTCATATTGAATCCCACTTCTGAAAACCATATTATTATCAATACGCCAAAAATTATCCGTTGCCCAGGTCAATGTACCAGTATCTTTATCGATTGGTGAACGATAATCGCCTGTTTTGGAACGGGTAAAATAATAGATTTGCCCAACGGATAAATTGAATTTTTCAACCTGATCATCATCATATATACGCGTGGTAATACCTGTAGCTATTTTATTGGCTGATGGGATACGATCGAGTCCGCTATAAGGCTGTTCTCTAAATAAACCAATATAATCGGATTGTAATAGGGATGAATCGTATTTATCAATACGTGATTGATTGCGATATGGAATATAAAGGTATTTTACTCTAGGTTCTAATGTTTGCGTGTATCCAGTAAATGTATTAATATTGCGTTCAAAAATCATTTTTCCGTCAATACTAAATTTTGGTAGAAACCGATTAACACTTTCTTTCAAATAATTTTTACTCGTATTTGATTTAGGAACATTTTGATCATAGTGGGTAGCTAAAAAGCCGACTTCAGTATTAAGTGATGCCCAAGAAGACATCAACGCATAGTTTAATCCTGGTTCAATATGAAAGCGCCAAGTTTTTGGATTATCTTTTCCAGAAGTCACAAAGTGTGATACCTGCGAAAAGGTCTTAAAATTAAAGTTGCCGATATCATCATAGTAATTGATATTTAATTGAGGTTCTGGGCGATATAGTTGATGCTTTAAATTATCATATAATGCTTGAAAATATTTATAATTCAAATCAATATCCCAATTTTCATCAGCATAGCCAATGGTATAACTTTGTGTGAGATAACCATCTGTTTCTGCTGCATATTTTGAACCTAAATCAGTAATATATTGGTTATCACTTACCCGAGTAGAATTCACTGTTAGTCGCCAATTATCGTTAATCTGTTCTTCATTTTTCCAATGAAATAACCATCGGTAATTATTATTACTATAGCCAGCTTCATTGCTATGACGTCGACCTTTTCTGTCCTTGCTATATTGATCGTCATATTGCAACCAGTCAAATGCAACAGTACCTAAACCAATTGCGTTAAGATAGCGCCCTTCAGATTGTAGTTGAATACCTCGTTTTTGAATAATTCTAGGTGTAAATGTCGCATCATAATTTGGTGCGATATTCCAATAAATGGGTAAAGAGAAATCAATTCCACTAATGCTATCATAAGAAAAATTCGGCATAAGTAAACCCGAACGGCGTATGCTCCCAGTAGGGAGTTGTAAATATGGTGTATATAATACAGGCACATTGGCTATTCGAAAAACTGCATCCCATACTTCTAGAAGTTGTTCATCATTATCATGAATAATTTTTGAACCCTCGATATTCCAGGTTTTATTTTCTATTGGACAAGAGGTAAAACTCCCACCTTTAATAACCAAATAGCGGTTATTTGTAAATTGCATTTTTTTTGCTGAACCACGTCCAAGCCTGCCAACCAAATGATATTGTGAATTATCGATTTCAATTTCTTTATTAACTAGATTCATGGACGCTTTTTCGGCATGCAGTTCAACCATATCGTCTTGATAAATAATATTACCATTTAAAAAAATATCACGATTTTGATTCTGTGATTGAATTAAGGTCATCTGGTCAGAATTGATTTGCCGATTACCTTGGGTCACTATAACATTGCCGGTGTAAATAGCTTTACTTGGTAATTCAGCTTTGAAATTATCGGAAATAACATTAATTGGTTGTTCATTAATATCTTTCTGAGGAGAAGGTCGATTATTGAGCGGTACATTAACAAGACATCGTTGATTATTCTGAGGTTGAAATTGCTTAAGTATTTTATTATCTTTAGCATAATTGTTTGGAGAATAAAGAGATATACAAACAGTGACTGCAATAAAAGTAGGAGTGAGTTTTTTCATTAGTATTTCTGTAAGCAATAATCACGAATTAATATTTATCGCAATATTATATCGATAATTTACAAAAGTGCTAACTAATAAGCGATAAAAACAGCAAAGATTTTCATTTTCAGCTGAATTAAATTACTAATAATCAAAACACATACTTAATAACAACTTTTGTAATTGACGTCACCAAGACCCCTTCAGGGATTTATACCAAAGTAAAATAAGTTTAGGATAATCTTAATCAGATTTCTTTAACTCATTTCTTGAACGATTGGTTTTTGTCCGAGTACGATTTCTATTTGTTTTTTTTGCGTAAATTTTCGGATTATTGTGTGATACCTGTTTTATTAATGTTAAACGTTGTTCATGACCAGCTTGCTGATATTCATCCCACCACTTGGCTAATGTCAATAATTCACCATTTTCAATAGAAGCGCGTAGCTCTAATAAATCATAGGCTGCTCGGAATTTAGCATGCTCGAAAATGGCATTAACTCGTTTAGGACTTCGTTTATTAAAGCGTAATTGTAAACGCCAAATGTCACACATGGTAGCCGTAAGTTTTTTGGGAATGGCAATTGCCGAGCACTGCTTAGTTAAAATATCATTCATAGCTAAGTCAAATGCATCATGATAGTTTAGACCACTTTCCATGATCAGATTTTGTGTATGTTCGGCTAATGGATACCACAGCATTACAGCAAATAGAAAAGCGGGATTAACACGTTTGTGATTAGCAATACGATAATCGGTATTTTTTAACACTTGCTCAATGATTCGCTCTAAATGACTAGCACCGGCTTTATGACTGCTTGTTTCACGGTCAAATAAATGCGCTAGTGTCGGAAATAATAAAGGAAAAAGCTGATATTTTCTCAATAGTTGATAAGTTGCATAACCTTGTCCAGATTGTAGAAGTTTGAGGGATTCATCAAATAATCGAGCGCCAGGGATATTTTTTAACAATGGTGCGAGTTTTGGAATCGGTGCAGCAGTTTGAGAATCAATTTTCATCGCCAATTTTGCAGCGAAACGTACTGCACGTAACATTCTAACTGGGTCTTCACGATAACGAGTTTCTGGATCGCCAATTAAACGAATAATACCATTTCTTAAATCTTCAATACCATGGCAATAATCACGAATAGTAAAGTCTTTTACGTTATAATATAAACCATTAATTGTGAAATCACGGCGCATTGCATCTTGTTCAATAGTGCCATACACGTTATCTCGCAATAGCATACCAGATTGTGAACGCTTCGACCTATTAGCATCTAATTTGATGGATTGGTTTTCTGTAATCTCAACATTTGTATTGTTATGTTCACCTCGAAATGTTGCTACTTCAATAATTTCTTTGCCAAACATAATATGCGCTAAACGAAAACGACGTCCCACCAAACGACAATTGCGAAATGCTTTTTGTACTTGTTCTGGTGTTGCATTGGTTGTAATGTCGAAATCCTTTGGTATTTTGCCTAATAAAAGATCGCGAACGCAGCCACCGACTAAATAAGCTTGATATCCTTGTTTATTTAAACGATATAAAACTTTTAAGGCATTTTCACTTACCGCCTGACGAGAAATATTATGTTTATTACGAGGAATAACTTCGCATACTGGAATTGAATGCGTAACCGTATTGGAATCTGATAATGATTCAATACTTGATTCAGTTTTATGAGTTGATTGGGGTTGAAAAAACTTATGATAAACTCGAGTGACTAACTTAAAAATATGACACCTCAACATGATGACATGGTCAAAAACAAAATTACGAGTAATTATAACCTAAGCTTACCAATTATCAAAAATTAATTAAATTATCTTATCTTTAAGGATTAATCGATTTGTCCGCATTGCCTTTACTAAATTCTGTAATAGAATAAACAACATTTACGATAAATGAAGAGCATTGAATGATGAAAAAAACGATTAATTTTAGTGCCGGTCCGGCAATTTTACCGCATGATGTTTTAAAACAAGCACAATCTGAATTATTAAATTGGCATCAAACAGGGTGCTCAGTAATGGAACTAAGTCATCGTGGCAAAGATTTTGAACAGTGTGCATTAGAAGCTACCCAAGATTTACGGGAGCTATTAAATATACCTGAAAATTATCATATTTTATTTTTGCAAGGTGGTGCCCGATCTCAATTTGCTGGCGTACCTTTAAATATTTTGTCAAATCATACTTCCGCCGATTATATTATAAGTGGCTATTGGAGCAAATGTGCTGCCGATGAAGCAGAAAAGTATTGTCAAGTTAACCGTATTAACGTCAAGACAGTGCATGAAGAAAAAATTGGAATAAAATCTTTCAATCAATGGCAATTGACTTCAGATTCTGCTTATGTTCATTACTGTCCGAATGAAACGATTGAGGGATTGGCGATTTTTGATGATCCACAATTTAACGATAGAATTATCGTTGCTGATTTCTCATCTTGTATTTTGTCAAAACCGATTGATGTTACACGTTACGGTATTATTTACGCAGGGGCACAAAAAAATATTGGTCCATCTGGGGTAACTATCGTAATTGTACGAGAAGATTTATTGGGTAAAGCAAAACGAGAATTACCGTCAGTATTGGATTATACGATTCAAACTAAACATGATTCAATGTTTAATACACCGCCAACTTTTGCCTGGTATATGTCAGGGTTAGTATTTAAGTGGCTTAAGCAATTAGGTGGCTTAACAATAATGGAACAACGTAATCGTTCAAAAGCACAAATGTTATATCAGTATATCGATCAATCTGATTTTTATAGTAATAATATTGCTACCGAAAATCGTTCGATTATGAATGTTCCCTTTGTTTGTGCACATGAAGAATTTGATACCATGTTTGTCGCTGAAGCTGCTCAACATGGAATTATTGGTGTTAAAGGACACCGTATTGTAGGTGGGATCAGAGCATCTATCTACAATGCAATGGATTTGGATGGTGTTCAATGTTTAATTGAATTTATGAAGGAATTTGAAAGAGTAAAAGGATAAAAGTTTAACTATTATTACATTACCTGATATATCCAATTGATAAAGTGAATTTTAAAAGATAATGCCGGCATTTGGCATTATCTTAAGGTTGGAAGATACTAAAAAATCACCAAAAATGTATCGTGATTTTTGAAAAATGCTTAATAAGCGTAAATTAATAAACAATGTATTTTTGACATACTCAATTATTTATCGATTTAAAACATTTAAAATAACCAAAATCATGGGATTTCAAAGATAATAAAAAAGATTTTCGTTAAATTAAACGTTAAAAATACCATCAATGTAAAACCAATGATCGCCTTGTTTGATGAAATGACTGGTTTCATGCATTCTTTCAGCTTTGCCATTTTTATTACGATAACGAGCAGTAAATTCAACATAGGCTTCATTCGTTTCCTTTCCTGCCCAACTTTTATGAATAACTAAATCAATCCACTTAGCATCACTGATCTCTTCGGCTAATTTACTTGGTAATGTTTTGGGATGCCACGTTTTTATTAAATAATCTGCTTGACGTAATGCATAAGCACTATAACGTGAACGCATTAGTATTTCTGCATTAGGGGCATTTTTTCGCCATAAATGATAGGGTTGACAACAATTTTTATAAAGTTGCCCAGAACAACATGGGCATAAATCCATATTTTTTTTATTCATAATGCAATTTACAATGTCCTAAAAATAATAATTAAGTAATGTCATTAATATTGGCATAATCAACGTCAATAGAAAGCCTTGTACAATTGCTGGCGGCACCATCATAATACCACCTCCTTTTTGTAACATGGGCAAAGTAAAATCCATTGATGTTGCTCCACAAATGCCTAATGCTGTGAGTTTATAACGTCGAATTAGACTCGGTATCAACATAATAGCGCACAATTCTCGCAGAATATCACTAAGAAAAGTGATACTTCCAACAACAGCGCCTTGTGCCTCGGTCATTAAAATGCCCGAAAGTGAGTACCAACCAAATCCGGCGGACATTGCCATGGAAGTATTGACCGGCAATTTGAGCAAATAAGCCGCAAGCCAACCACCAAGTAATGTCGATAAAATTACGATGAGCGTTGTAGTTATTCCCACTTGATTTATCACGATTTGTTTTACCGTAATGTTATTACTACGCAATTGAATACCGACCAATATTAAAAGAATCACCAGAATAACTTCACTAATAATTTGATTATATTGCCATATAGCTAAAGGTAAAAGACCACAAACAAAGCCTATTATTAATGCAAAAAAGATAGTTAATGATTCTAAAATCATCTTCCATCGTGCTGGAAGCTCATGGTGATTAGCTTGATTTCGCCACGGATAAATACGATCTAAAATTAACAGAAATATCATATTAAAACCAAAACTGCAGATAAATAATATAATTGTTGATGACAGGATGGTTTGTAAATTATTCAATAAATCATTTAATTGCGCCAGTTCATTCCCCATCAAAAACAAGATAGCATAGACTAAATAACTTAATGATTTATTTACTCGTACAATCCAAACGGCATTTTTCAATTTAATTGAATAACCGATAAAAAGCGGAACGAGTGCAATTAAAATACCAAACCACATGTCTTTATTCATCCTAATTATACTAATGATTATCATGTTATCACATAATAATGCATTCAAAACCTTTATTAAAAGTTACTAAATCTGAATTTTGACCATTTCATTCGATAGTTATTGCTGATTATAGCAAAGCTGACATTCGCTGATGAATTGATTCATGTAATTCATCTAGTAAAGCATAACGACTACGATACATAGACCGTTTTTTACTTGCAATTTCTTCAATAGCTTTTCGGTGAATGGTATTGGGTAAAATATACAAACCTTGTGAGTTTTGTTTACCGCCTATTGTTTGCCATATTTCATCGTAATCAGAATGGACACGATTAAAACGTTTTCGATAACGCCAATTATTATAGACATGAGTATTTTTACTGACTGCAACAATTTGTTTTAAACCAAAAACGTCAGCAAGTGTGAGAGCTGCATCAACAATTAAACGCTTTGGAAACAAACCATAGCAATCTTTAGTAGCTTGTTGAATCGCAGATTTGGCATCATCACGGTCAGGACCCTGTAAACCTGCAATAAATAATGATGATTTTTGACCATATTGCATTATAGTAAAGGTTAATGTAGCTAAATCAACATTATTTTCATCAAACAGATAGAGTGTAATTTCGCCCTCGCGAGCATATTTATTTTTTGCCTGAATCATTACGCGAATTTTGTGAGCATTTTTGGTAAACAAATCAGCTAACAAAAAAGGTGGATGATTGTAAAATGCTTGAGTAAGCTTTTCACTATGCGCAGAAAAAAAATTGTAATGATATACAAGAGCTTGAAAACAGGCTTTTTTGCTCAGGCAAGAAGATAAATAAGGGCGTAAAAGCTTACATGGTAAATTAGATTGTCGCGAAAAAAAATAACCCATTAGCGGATATCTGGCTAGGTGACTGAGCCATTTAAAAGTTATTGGACTGACAAAAAGGGCACGTAACGCGAATTTATAACGAAATGCTCTACTTTCCCAAAGCGAATTAAGCTTAAGTTTACCGGTGGTTAACCATCTAAATAATACTAAAGTGTTTTTTGGCGCAATAATGTTACGAATATCATTCATGGGATTTATTTACAACTGATCAAAAACTAGTCAATAGTCTAAAGTTTAAAAAATTAATAGGTTACGTGAGTGATTGGTATGACAATAACTTCTTGACGTAAATTAAGTATTAATCATAACTAAAAATAGGTATTATAACTGATAATGAACAATAAGTAGAGTGTTAATTATGAGCGTAAGGCAAAGTATTCAAAATCTGAGTCTAAAAAGTTTGGCTCCACCCAATAAATATTGTGTCATTTTACATAATGATGATTACACCACGATGGAATTTGTCGTTGAAGTGTTAATTCGATACTTTAACTTTGAAGAAAATGAGGCAACACAAATTATGCTTGCCATTCATAAAAAAGGGCAAGCGATTTGTGGTATTTATACGGCAGAAATTGCTGAAACTAAAGTGTACCAAGTAAATCATTATGCTCGCCAACACCGGTTTCCGTTAAAATGTACTATGGAGCAGATACCGTCATGATTAGTAAGCCATTACAATCGGTAATTAATGATGCATTTACAAAAGCACAAAATTTAAGATATGAATATCTTACTGTTGAACAACTTTTACTATCATTACTTAAAGATGAATCAATCATCCAAATTTTCAATAACCTAAACATTGATATGGATCATCTCATTAATGAGATTAATTGGTATATTGAAGAAAATGCGACATTTTTATCAAATATTGGACTTAACCAACAAACCGAACCAACACTGGCATTTCATCGTGTTATTGAAAATGCAATTATTCAGGTTCAATCAGCGGGGAAAAGTGAAGTTACTTGCAGTGATTTGTTAGTTGCTATTCTTGGTGAAGAAGATTCTCAAATCGTATATTTATTAACTTGTATGGGATTAGATTGGTTAACATTAACCCAATATTTATCTGAATTACATTACGGTAGCTCAATCAGTAAAGATTTTGGGTTGGAGTCTGACTCATCGTTTTATAATAAGGCACATCAATATTTCTTTGAATCGCATCATAATAAAGAAAGCGATAAAGAATTAAATCAAGATCCGCTTTTACTCTATACCACAAATCTCAATCAATTAGCAGAAGAGGGTCAAATTGATCCAATAATTGGTCGTGAACGAGATATTGAACGGGTGATGCAAGTTCTCTGCCGACGACGTAAAAATAATCCAATTTTGGTGGGCGAAGCTGGAGTAGGGAAAACAGCGATTGCTGAAGGGTTAGCTTGGTTAATTGAACAAAACAAGGTACCTAAAGTACTCAAAAAGGCGACAATCTATTCCTTTAATATTTCAGCTTTGATTGCTGGTACCACTTATCGAGGAGATTTTGAAAAACGTTTTCAGCAATTGATTCAAGCGTTAGAATCGCAACCAAATTGTATTTTATTTATTGATGAAATTCATGTCATTATTGGGGCCGGTGCGACAGGAGAAAGTAAGCTTGATACAGCGAGTTTATTTAAACCATTGTTAGCATCTGGTAAAATTCGTGTTTTTGGATCAACCACTTACCAGGAATATAATCGCCTCTTTGAAAAAGACCGTGCATTAGCACGACGTTTCCAAAAAATTGATATAACTGAACCGTCCATTGCTGATACTGTGAAAATATTGATGGGATTAAAATCACGATATGAACAATTTCATCATATAACCTACACGCCGGAAGCACTGAAAAGCGCAGTTGAGTTATCTGTTAAATATTTACCTGATCGATTTTTACCGGATAAAGCGATAGATCTTATTGACGAAGCTGGAGCACAAAATCGCTTACTTACAGCTAAAAAACAGAAAAAAATCATCGATACTGTCGATATTGAGAAAATTATTGCTCAAATGGCTCGTATTCCCGAAACAACCGTATCTACTTCCGATAAAACCAAATTACAAAACTTATCGGACGATTTAAAATCGGTAGTGTTTGGACAAGATAAAGCAATAAATGTATTAAGTGATGCCATAACACTAAATCGAGCTGGATTAGGTCGCGATCATAAGCCGATTGGATCTTTTTTATTTGCTGGACCAACTGGAGTAGGGAAAACCGAAGTTACGTTACAACTCGCCAAAATGCTTGGTATTGAGCTTTTGCGCTTTGATATGTCGGAATATAAAGAATCGCACACAGTTAGCCGTTTAATTGGTTCACCACCTGGATATGTTGGTTTTGAACAGGGTGGATTGCTAACAGATCAAGTATTAAAACATCCTTATGCTGTATTACTTCTCGATGAAATTGAAAAGGCACATCCCGATATTTATAACTTGTTATTGCAAATTATGGACAATGGGACATTAACAGACAGTAATGGACGAAAAGCTGATTTTCGAAATATTATCATTGTCATGACAACGAATGCTGGTGTACAAGAGTCCATCAAAACGTCGATTGGTTTTTCACAGCAAGATAATAGTCATAATGCGATGTTAGAAATTAAGCGTGTATTTAGTCCTGAATTTCGCAATCGTTTAGATAATATTATTTGGTTTGAACATTTATCTAAACCAATTATGTTACAAATAGTAGATAAGTTAATAACAGAATTAAAAGACCAATTAAAAGATAAAAACGTTTCATTAAGCCTGACTAAAGAGGTAAATAACTATTTAGCTAATTGTGGATACGACAAAACCATGGGGGCCAGACCAATGGGCCGCATTATTCAAGAGCAGATTAAAAAACCATTGGCACAGCAAATCTTGTTTGGAGAACTGCAGCATGGTGGTAATGTGAAAATTAGTTTAATAAATAATAAACTAAATTTTATTTATCGGGCTAAAGTGGTTGCTTCTAAATAAATCAAAAAGATAAATTATAGGATGTAAAATGAAAAATCAATTAACCATAAATTGGCAGCATTTCTTGACAACTTATTGGCAAAAAAAACCAGTAGTGATACGGCAAGGAATAGCAAATTTCAGTGATCCTATCACACCAGATGAGTTAGCTGGTTTAGCGTTAGAAGAAGACATTGAAAGTCGCATTGTTACTAACAAAGATGGTAAATGGGATGCGCAATATGGGCCATTTGAAAGTTATGATCATTTAGGGGAAAGCCACTGGACGCTTTTAGTTCAAGCTGTTGATCACTGGCATGAATCTGCTGCAACACTGATAGAACCTTTTCGCGTATTACCACATTGGCAGTTTGATGATTTGATGATCTCTTATGCAACTGCACAAGCTGGGGTTGGGCCGCATATTGATAATTATGATGTATTTATAATACAAGGTATGGGAAAACGCCGTTGGATGGTAGGTGACAAAAATCCTAATTATCTCGAATTTTGTGCCCATCCGGCATTATTACATGTTGAGGAATATCAACCGATAATTGATGAAGAATTGAATCCAGGTGACATCCTCTATATTCCAGTGGGTTTTCCACATAATGGTATCAGTTTGACAGAATCCTTAAGTTATTCAGTGGGTTTCAAAACGCCAAGTTCACAAGAGATGTTAAGTAGCTTTGCTGATTACGTATTAGATACTGTAAATAAACAGATTTATTACCAAGATCCTGATTTAAAATTATCACAGGCACCTTATCAAATACAAAACTATGAAATTGAGATGCTTAAATCACAGCTATGCCAATTGATAAATAATCAAGAATTGTTTATTGATTGGTTTGGTAAGCATATTACACAACCAATGCATGAACTGGATATCATTCCACTCGATCCACCCTACACATTTGAAGAACTACAGCAAGAAATCAATGATGGTTCGCAATTACACCGAGTTCCGAGCATCCGAATATTTAAAATCGGAAAGCAAGGGTTTATACATGGCCAACGAATTGCTCTGAACGAGCAGTATATTGATTTATTATGTCAGAAAGAAATACTAACTGAAAAAGATTTTAATGATCCTACGTTGTTAAATGGCATGTTAGATTTGATTAATCAAGGATTTTGGTATTTTTCCGATTAAAGTTTTAGCTAGATTTTAACAACTTAAATCAATGGCTGAGGTTGATTATACCGTGGTAACTTTCCACTTTTGTCTGGGGTTACCATACGGTTGATGAACTAGTTCATATAAAAAGACCAGCTTGCCAATCTTTTATCTGATAAAGTGTTTTTTGCATTTCATATTACTGATGTTTAGTTTGTAAAATAAAACATATTTAACTGTTAATGTTTGTTGGCAGATTAGTCGTTCAAAAGAAGCCTTAATTAACGGTATAGCGCTATTAGTTATCACTGTCTCATAGACAATTAAATAAAATCGAGATGCTCAATATCAATTGCTTTCTCGTTTCATGGAGAGGGTTGAGGTTTTAGTTAAATAGTATTTTTTAATATTTTTTTGCCGTATTTGAACTATGTACCAAGACAAAACCGCATGATAGTAATAAGAAAGATTTTTATTAATTTCTTTTTAATATCATGTGGTTTTTTATCTAAACTTTATGCATTTTCTTTTTTAAAAAATCAATAGGTAATTTAGTTATTGCAAAACCACACAACATGATAAAAGTACAGATAATAAAATTAGTCGAAATGATTTTATTATCATAAATAGATGAAATGAAAATCGCAACAACGGGAAAAATTATGAAAATAAATGATAGTATAACTGGACTCATTCGCTTGAGTAAAAAGAAATAGGCTATAAAGCCACCTACTGATGCGAAAATACCTAGATAAATTAATGCTAACCAACTATTTAAAGATATATTTTGGAAATGATTATCTTCAAAATAAAAACTTAAAAGACATAGCATAATGCCAGCGACGCCAATTGGAAGTGTATTGAAGGTAAAAACATTTATGCCTTCACCAGCTTTTTTCGAATAAACATATAAGAAACCATGCATTAATGCCGCTAAAAGGATAGAGATAACCCCCAAAAAATCGGTATACGAAATAACCAACCCTTCTGATATCAAAATATAGATCAAGCAAAGAAAACCGACTGAGATACCTATTAACTGATTTATAAAAATTTTGTCTTTGAGAATTATTTTAGCAAAAAGAATAGAAAAAATAGGCATGGTACTAAATAGGAGAGATGTTAAACCAGATGATACATATTGTTCACCAAAACTTATCAAATAGTAAGGTATCGTGAAATAAAATATCGTTAATAATATGAAAAAGTGCCCTGTTTTTTTGGGAAATAATATTGGTGATTTTGCGAAAATCGTGATTAAAATTAAAAAAGGAAAGGCAATCACAAAACGTAAACCGGCAGCTAGAAGCGGGTTAACCGTTTCAACCGCAATTTTTATGCCAATCCATGTAGTTCCCCATGTCAAACATACAATGATGAATAATAAAAAAATAACAAATTTACTATTAAAAAAATTTTTTTTGTTCATGCGATTTTATTTGATTATGTATTAAACAACATGCTAGATACTATAATACTGAATATATTAGTTTGTAAATCTGTGGATATTTTAAAATATTATTATTGAAATATTGATTAATAAAACTGCGATATAATTAAAATGTAAATTGAATTTATTTTAAACATTTAGCTATGAAATTTAATTTATCTTTAGACATTATCTAAATCACTTACGCTGCGATCGATATTTATCTTAATTGAAATAATTACATTGCTTTGTAAATTATTTAAACTTATCCAATTATATATAATTGGATTAACAACTGAGTAGAAGAGATAAGGTTTATCTATATCATTGAGGAGAAAATCAATAATGTTTTAAAGGTTTGATCTTTCTGGATCGTAATAACTATCTAATTATAATCATTTTGTGTAGTGTTTAAATATTAATAAATAGCGTTTAAATGTAGAATAAATTTATTAAAATTGAATATTAAAGCAATAAAAAACAATAGATTATAAAATTACCCAAAAACAATGTTTTCTACTCCTGATAAAAACAAAACCTGCACAGTTAAAAAAATAATGTGTATAATAAATAAAACTGTAACCAGTATCACTTTAATTTTTTATGAATCAATATCTTAAATCGCTTTGGTTAACTGAAACCATCCGTTTAATTGAAAAGGATAATGGTCGTTTTCAAGATGATGATGCTAACCGACAGGCAAGAGCGATGGATGGTAATTTAGCTCAGCGAATCATCCAACGCGCTCAGACGATTAGTATACAATATGGGGTTAAATTAGCCCAGATTAGATGGTTGCGCGCAGCTTATACATCGTTGTTTTTATTGGTTTTATTGGCTTTTTTTAGTGGTGCTGGTATAGCATTTAGTGCCTTAGCGACCAATCCTGTTAATCTGTATTGGGCTTTAGTATGTTTGTTAGGTTTTCATTTTTTAATGTTAACAATCTGGCTATTATCATGGATTATCTTACCGAGTGAAAGTGGAAGTTTCTTTGTCTATATTTGGTCTTGGTTAACGCAAAAATTCACTAAAAAGAATACAGTAACTCAATTATTGCCGGCATTGATATCTTTGTTTGGTGGACAAATTCGTTGGTTGATTGGTACGGTGGTTAATTTGCTATGGTCAGTACTTTTGATTATGGCATTATTTATACTTATCGCCTTACTTTCAACCAAACACTATAGCTTTGAATGGCAAACGACATTGTTAACTACGGATACTGTAGTTAAAATAACCTATTTGTTAGGAGAAATTCCCTCATGGCTTGGGTTTTCGATACCCGATGATGCGATCATACGTACCAGCGATCAGGCAATTGCCGCAGCAGAGGCGAGATCTGCCTGGGCAATATGGTTATTAGGCGTTTTTATTGTTTATGGCGTACTCGTTCGTTTTGGATTACTCATCTTTTGTTGGATAAAATGGCGAGTGGCTTGCCGAAGCATAATGCTAGATATTCAACTTCCCGAATATCAGTTATTGTTGCCCGATTTAGAGTCTTATATAAGTAAAACGATAATTGATAAAGAAATTGTTTATGCGAATAACCAGCCCACTAAAATCGACAACATTCCAATTCAAGGTCAACAGAATGTTTTAGTGGCTATCGAAATTGCGGAAAGTTGGTCGATACCAAATAATACCAATTTTTTAGGTTTTATGAATACTAATGAACAACAAAAACAGGTTTTAGAGCATTTACAACGTTATCCAGCAGAGAAATTATTGATCGCAATTGATACCGATCGCTCTCCTGAACGAGGCATAACACATTTAATAAAATCTTTACAGGGTAAATCACATCATTGTCGTATTTGGTTAATCAATCAGGGGCGTCAATTTCATAATTGGCTTGATTGTATACAGTCACTACAACTTGAACAAGCTAATCCTACTTGGTTAAATAATTAGGTGAGAATGATGTTAAATGAACTTAATTTAGCCATTGTAGGTCATACTAATGTTGGGAAAACCTCTCTGTTACGTACTTTAACGCAAGATAGTGAACTAGGTAAGGTCTCCGATAAGCCAGGAACTACTAGACATGTTGAGGCAATCAAATTTTCGCTCAATCAAGGAAAAAAAATTGTCTTTTATGACACTCCAGGACTGGAAGATAGTATTGCGCTATTTGATTATATATCACGTTTAAATCGTGATAACCCGAAGCAAGACGGTATAGATAAATTACAGCAATTTTTAGCGAGTCCCGAAGCAAAATATCAATTTGAACAAGAAGCCAAAGTTATTCGCCAATTATTAAATAGCCAAGCCGCAATTTATGTGATCGATGTCAGAGAACCAATATTGGCGAAATATCATGATGAATTAGCGGTTTTGACCTACAGTGATAAACCGATTTTAGCAGTATTGAATTTTACAGCGAGTGATTCACCTTATGAAGAAGGCTGGAAGCAGCTATTGTCAAGGGTTGGTGTTCATATTACGGTACGTTTCGATGCAGTATTTCCTTCCCTTGAAGGTGAGGAACGTTTATATAGTGGATTATCATTATTACTAGAATCGGCTAATGTCGTATTAAGTTTATGGCAGGAACGTATTAATCAACAACGTCTAACACGGCAACAGACTGCTAAATTGATTATCGCCGAAGCATTGATCGATGTGGCAGCTTATAGTGAAAAAGCAAAAGATGATATTACTTCGATTGCAAAAATTATGCAGAATAAAGTACGTCAACGAGAACATAAAGCCATTAACGATTTACTCAAATTGTATCGTTTTAATATAGCATACGAAACCAACGAAAATCTCCCCTTAGTGGAAGGGCGTTTTTCTAACGATTTGTTTAATTTGGAAGCAATTAAATTAGTTGGAATTTCCGTTGGTAAAGGAATGATTTCAGGTGCCACAATTGGTGCTAGTTTTGATTTAGCTTTAGGGGGCATTACATTGGGGTCGGCCGCTTTAATTGGCGCGACCGTTGGTGGATTGGCGCAAGCAATTAAACATTATGGTTCAAAAATTAAAAATCATTTTGCAGGTTATACTAAAATGAGTATTGATGATGCGGTGATTTGTTATTTATCGATACGTTTAATGCAATTAAATGCCAGCTTAGCAACACGTGCACATGCCGATAAGCGACCAATTGTATTAGAAAAATTGAATGAATCGGCTTGGAAGAAAGGGAAATTACCTCGATCTTTACAAGTTAGCCGAATCCATCAAGAGTGGTCGAGCTTAAATAAAAAGATCAAAATCGGCAGTTATAGTGAACAACGACAAGAGGTAATTGATAATGTGGCCAATGAATTGCAATCGGTTAATTAATTTACGTAATCTACTATTCTTTTTAGTTATCTGTTTGACGGCATGTAGTTCCGAATCTAGTTTATATGCTGACAATCAATCACATCCACAAATTATAAAAAAGATCGAATCATTTTATCAGGTATGGAAAAAAACGCCTTATCGCTATGGGGGCAATAATTCAAAAGGGATCGATTGTTCAGGCTTGACAAAGACATTTTATCATCAGAAATTAGGTAAAGTGTTACCACGAGTTACTAAAGAACAGATAATAGAGGGTAAAGCGGTGAAGCAATTATCTGCAGGTGATTTAGTCTTTTTTAAAAGTGGTCGTGGTAC
Organism: Frischella japonica; assembly: GCF_014489845.1. Lineage (GTDB taxonomy): Bacteria > Pseudomonadota > Gammaproteobacteria > Enterobacterales > Orbaceae > Frischella > Frischella japonica. The sequence goes on along the minus strand of NZ_JABURY010000016.1, from coordinate 3,506 downwards.
AACAGGATTACATGTCGGTATATATTATAAAAACGGCTTATTTTTGCATGCGTCAACTAAAAATGGGGTACAATACTCAAATCTAAACGATCATTATTGGCGTAATCACTACTTGAGCGCTCGACGTATTGTGGATTGATTAGTTATGGTGTAAATCAATTGATTGATCATCTAACTATTATAATACATTGTAGTATACAGGCTATACTAATTAATTTTAGCCACTTATAATGTCAGGCATTTTGAATAATACTTTTATCATTTATGCCAACTTCATTGTAAGTTGTCTATCTCTTGGCAACATTTTCATTATCTATTATTCCATCGTTTAGGCTGTGCTATTATGATGCTGTGTTTAGCTATGTTGTTAGCGGTTTATTACAAAAAATAATTAATTGAGCGATAATCGTTAACCTAAAATGGTCACAAAACTATGCTATGATAGTACACGCATAATAATCATGAACAATATTTATTTAGCTAACCGTTCTTAATAACGGTGATAAACATTATAAGGTTTTTTTATCAATTATGAGTTATCAAGTATTAGCCAGAAAATGGCGACCGAAATTGTTTAGTGAAGTCGTCGGGCAAGAGCAGGTATTAACGATTTTGTCTAATGCATTATCATTAGGGCGAATTCACCATGCTTATCTTTTTTCCGGTACGCGTGGAGTAGGTAAAACGACGATAGCTCGCTTATTTGCTAAAGGCTTAAATTGTGAATCAGGTGTCACAGCCACGCCATGTGGTGTTTGTGATAATTGTCTCAGCATTGAACAGGGTCGATTTGTTGATCTGTTAGAAATTGATGCCGCATCACGTACCAAGGTAGAAGATACGCGAGAAATAATTGATAATATTCAATATTTACCGACAAAAGGTCGTTTTAAAGTCTATTTGATTGATGAAGTGCATATGTTATCGCGTAGTAGTTTTAATGCATTACTTAAAACACTCGAGGAACCACCAGAACATGTTAAGTTTTTGTTGGCAACTACCGATCCACAAAAATTACCTGTAACGATTTTATCCCGTTGTTTACACTTACATTTGAATGTATTAGATGCAACATTGATTAAAAATCAATTAGCGAAAATTTTGCATATTGAGCAAATAAATCACGAAGAAAAAGCATTACAATTATTAGCTAAAGCTGCAAATGGTAGTATGCGTGATGCATTAAGTTTGACTGACCAAGCGATTGCCTTAGGTAATGGTCAAATAGAAACATCTGCTGTAATGATGATGCTTGGCACATTAGATCAAACCCTACCGTTTGCACTAGTCGAAGCGCTTTATCATGCCGATGGAAGTGGATTAATGCAACACCTCGAAACTGCTGCTAAACAAGGTGTTGAGTGGGATAATTTATTAGTAGAAACAATAGCATTATTACAACAAATTGCATTTTTACAGATTGTACCAACCGCTTTAGGTGATTATGCTGACGCTGAACAACGTATCCGTTATTTAGCCCAGGCTATGCCTCCAAACGATGTCCAACTGTTTTATCAAATTTTGATAAATGGACGTAAAGAACTTGATTATGCACCTGATAAAAAGATGGCTGTCGCAATGAGTTTTTTAAGAGCTCTGGCGTTTATGCCAAAATATTTTGCATCAGCCGGTGCGGATATGACTCAGGCTAAAATCATTGATAACACGCCATCTCCCGAACCAGCAGCGATTCATACCAATTCCAGTAGTAATGATAAATATGTGGTTAATCCAGCCACTAAGTTTCGACAAGAGGACAGTGTTGTTGCTGCAGAACCATCATCAACTAGACCAGAAACAGGAATTACAGATAGTGAGAACATATCAGATATTACTAAATCGATTTTGTCAGCTAGACAACAATTAATTGATGGTGAAAAAACCTTAAAAAAGTCTAAACAGGTTGAACCTGTACAATCGATTATACCAAAAGATAAAATCGAACAAATTAACACAAAATTAAGTTTACCAACGATAGACGTCGCTAAAGAGAATGGTGAAACAACCTCATTTGATAGTATAACAAATGAGGCTGAAACTGCTGAAACCTATCAGTGGCAGTTTAGTGAGCATTTTACCGCTAATGTAGATAATAAATTAGATGCTAAGTCGATTCGTTCAGCTTTTGAACATGAAAAAACGCCTGAGCTGGTTGAAAAACTCATCCAAGAAGCAATAAAGATTGATGCTTGGAGTGCTGAAATAGAGAGGTTAGCTTTACCACCTTTAATTAAACAAATTGCAATTAATGCTTTTTTAGAACACATTGATGAGCAACATATAATATTACATGTGCGATCAGCATATGCTCATTTAGTAAAAAATCCAGCCAATGTAAGGCGATTAAGTGAAGCATTAGCAAGTTATCGTCAGCAAATCGTCAATATTGATGTTGTGATTGATGATGACAATACACATTCAACTCCTGCAGAAGTACGTGAAGTCATCTTTCAGGATAAATGTACCCAAGCTAGAAAGGCGGTCAATTCGGACAGTAAAGTCGCTTTGCTATGTCAATTTTTTGAAGCAAAAATTGATGATGAAAGTATTCGCCCTTTATAATATAATTCGTAGGCATAAAATTTGCGCAGTTATTGATTAAGCAATCGTAAAATATAAAGTAGTGACGCTCTATCTAGCGGATTTAATAAAGTAAGCGCATTAAATGAAGGTATGCATGTAGAAAGCCAGAATGTGGGTATATATCATGTTAAAAGTTAGCGTGAATGGCGTAGCGCATTGTCGGTGTATTACATACAAATCATTTATAACCTGCCCGATGATGGTAAAAATTTAATAAACGGCTACTTGTTATCCAGCAAATAAATAATGCGTCGTATAAATGACGCTGAGAAAACACCACAACTTATCGATTGAATACTATTTTAGGAAGGGAATATGAACTATCGTTTACCATTATTGTTTTCAAGTATCTGCTTTATTATATTGTGGGTTGTAGAATCATTGTTACTAATGAATTTTAGTCCTACTTTACCAGATATTTCTCAATATATTTTGTTAGGAATACAGCAAATAACGTTTTTTTTCTTTTTTCTGTTATTGAGTTGTATCTTTTTTAATAATCAAAAATTGTATTTGTTAACCACTAAAAACTATCAGCAAACAATTGTATTAGCAATTGTTTTTTCAGTTATTTTCTGTCTAACTAAATTTTTAATCTATGAATTTTCGCTAAAAATAATTTCACCAACGTTATGGGACTATATGTCCAATTTAAGTTCCGAGTTAGATTTTGATATTCATGACACGATAGCATTTTTAGTGGTTTTTTCCATCATACCACAACTATTTGCAATTACTTGGATTTTACCTATTAGTGGATTAATTCTTTATGGCTTAACGTTGTTAAATAAGGGTTACTTTGATATACCGACAATTGAAAACAGCCAACCGTTTCAGTCGCAACAGATTGTTAATCAAAATACAGCTAATCCAAAAATAGGGAAAGCATTGCCAAAATTGTATGGGATGATTTTTAGTGCATT
>NZ_JABURY010000015.1 GCF_014489845.1 Frischella japonica | reverse complement strand
GATAAAAGTCGACAAAATGAAGTAAGGCAACTAAAGCGGGAGCGACGACAAAAAATTGACGAGGCGATCAAAAATACTCTTGAAAACCGACTATTTGGTTCACGGCAAGAGCGAGGTTGGGGAACGGTGGGATTTTTCACTTATGGTAAGATTCTCGATAAATTGCAGGCAAGCCTTTTTGATCAAAGCGGAAGCATTCCAGCGAAAATAAATAAGTTGGTCAATAAATCCCCTTTATTTAACTTAGATGACGGGGCTAAAACCACCCTATTTCTTAAAGATGATGAAGACATTAAGCATTGTCAACAATTTTATTTTCCGGTACATGCCATGGGGTATAACTGGCTTGAGTCCAATGAGGACAGTGCCATGGCATTAAAGGAACTGGTGGACGTGACGTTACCACGGCATTATCAGAAACGCGGAAAGTTTTATGGTAAAGTGATTATAATCACTCACTCGATGGGCGGGCTAGTGTCTCGCTATTATACGCAAGCGCTGGGTGGTGAGGATAAAGTGCTGGGGGTGATTCATGGCGTGCAGCCAGCAACCGGCGCGGTGGCCGCCTATACCCGTATGAAGCGCGGAACCAATATCAATACTGGTTTTTTTGGTAAACCGAAAGCGGTAATTACCGAAAATGTGTTAGGCAAAGATGCAGCTGAGATGACCGCCGTCTGTGCCCAGGCTCCAGGACCACTGCAATTATTACCAACCCCGGAGTATGGAATGGGGTGGCTGAAAATTAAAGACTTGAAGGGTGATGAAGTAGCTTATCCCTCACTAGACCATCCTGATATCTATGATGATATTTATCTGGCCAAAGACAAATGGTGGTGCGCCTGTGAGCCGCATCTGATTAATCCCTTTAATCGCAACTATGATAAAAAACTGATGGAGGATGATTGGTACAAATATGAAAGTATCATGATAAAAAAAGTGAAAAAATTCAACTCGGCGATAGCTAATCAGTATCACCCTAATACGTATGCTTTTTTTGGTCTTGAAGATAAGATCAATCCGATAAAAATAACTGCGTTAACCTATCAAACGGCACAGTGGCAGGGAAAACGTATCTCCAGTCATAAAGAGCCAGCTACCAACCATATTGGCGACCAACACCGGATCAGGCTTAGGGAGAAAAAAAACCGTCGAACGCTAAAAAATGACGATATTTATGAAAAATATAAGTTATTACCGGCGGATGGCAATGGTGACGGCACGGTGGCGCAGCGTTCGGGAGAAATCCCCGTCGAGTATTTAACGGCACGGATGCATTTCCCGGTTGATCATGAGGGCGCCTATGGAGAAAAAGAGAGTGAAGATTTTACCCTGCGAGCGATTGTCGATATAGTGAAAAAGGTGCCCCTAGCATGAACACATTAACATCCTTAAAAAAAAAGGGAGCCGTCACGATTGCTCTGCTTTTAACATTAATCAGTTGTCAGGCATTTAACAAGGATATCCAAAAAATGACTTTATCAGCAAACGAACAGCAGCAAGTTGATGCTTTACTAAACAATTCCCCGACACGCTGTATTGGCACTTATTTAATTGATTTTCCTGCGGCATTTAAAGTCAATAATGAAAGTCTGTTTTATTATAAAGGCACGGGTGATTTTGTGATTACCACCAAGAAGCAGTATTTACCGCCGTTTAAACAGATGATCGCCCGGCGTGAGCAGGCGTTAAAAGAGACTAAAACGATTGACCCGACTGATAGCCCCTATTTAAAAGCGATATATCCGGTACAGACTAATCATCCGGATAAGATGCAAGGGATTATTTTTGAACGGATGGAGAGTCCAGGTACCGATGATTCTGCCAGGGTTCTTGAAGGTTACCGCTGGCAAGACGAAGTGACGTTAAAAATTGAGATGAAAGCGCAAAACGGTTCTGATGAAAAGCATGATGAAAATCGGATGAAATATCCAGAACTTTATACCAATAATGTCCCACAAAAATTACAAGAACTGCGCCAATTGTTTGAGCGAATTCAGCCACGCGATGATTTAACTATCCCAATCACACCAGGCTTTTGTCTGTTACATGGATTTATGCAAGGAGAGGATAGCGAATGGAAAGATACCGGGGTTACCTATCAGCATGAAGCGAATAATGATTTTTATTTTAGTATCTCGTATAACAATTATGATGGTTATTATAAACTACTTGATCAACCGGAAAGTTACGTAACCGATGATCGGGGACACACAATTTATAAGGGTACGCGCGAAAGTCAAGGTTTGCAGTTAGAAGAGTGGTTAACCAAAGGGCAATTTTTTTCCGATGAATCAGGTTATGAGTCAGATGACGAGTGGTATAAGTTTATATTAGGTATAAATATGCTCGATCCAACCGATAAAACGCCACAGTTGCAAATCAAAATGTATTATAAAATTCCTGAAGATGAAACTCAGGGATATACACAAGAGCAGTTGATGGTAATTTGGCGAGAAATTACCAACAGTATTCGAGTGCGCGAGGGCTTTTAAAGCGTAGTAAACGTGGCTTATCACGTCAGTGTAAGGGGGGGAACCGATAAAGATGTCCGCGTTAATCTAGCAAATGGTACAGTGGCAGGAAAAAGCATCTCCATTCATAAAATGCCAGCTATCAACCATATAGGGGACCAGCGCGGCTCAATCTTAAGGAGAAAAAAGCGTTGGACGCTGAAAAATATTCGAAAAAAATTAATCGGCGTAGATAGTTTTAACTCACTTGTTGAGCAGATTAGCTATAATACGTCCAACACTTTATCATTTACTGAAGCTAGCATGGTTCTTTTTAGCCCCAAAGGTATCACAGCTATGACGATAGATAATATTTACCAATATGCACAACAGAATAGATTATTGAACCGTAAACAGGATACAAATATTGCGGCAAATCCATCATTACGAGCAAGTGTAGGCTATTGATTTGTAGAGCAACAAAAACTTTACCGCCTAGTGTTAAGCGGTTTGTTTTAGATGAAGAGGAAACAGGCAAACTAACTGCAAATCGAGACTATCAGATACAGAATAAAAATAACTAAGTGATGGCAAGTGGCAAAACCAACGCTAAAGGTGAGTCGGTCGCCGTCAATACCGGCTATGGATAGGAAGAGGCTGTAATTAGATGTAAGTCGGGTAACTAACAATAATAAAAAAATTTGAGGAATAAAGGAATGAATGGCTGGGAAACTTGGGATGTACCGACAGGTTGGAAAGACACAATTGGTTATGCAAAAGCACAAGTAGAAGCAGAGGTTCAGAAAACAGCCGACGCGATACAGGCAATGGAAGACGCTAATGCTTATCGTCAAAAGGTTGTGGATAATAGAGCGAAAGAATTAAGGCGGATTAGAATTTGCCGCATTCCTGCTTTTGTACTTGGTGGTAGGTTAAGCAAGGAGCCTGGTGGATCCCCTGGTCATTATTGGGTTGAAATTGCCAATGATCCCCATCAAATATATTTTACAGAGCCGTATATTGAAAGCTACGGCTGGTATCCGATACATACACCATCATTTATAACGTTTAGTGCACCAGGTTGTTTAAATGGTGATAGTGAGCACCGGATAGAAATTGACAATAAGAATGGTGGACTTCCAAACGAAGCGGGTAGGGCCAATTGGAACAATTCACACTCCAAATATCCTTTCGATCCTCACCATAATGGCCCCTACACTATCCCTGATAGTACTAAATGGGAAATGAATCATCCCTATATATTTCCTGAAGATAATAGAACACAAGAGGATATTATTAAAGAAATCAGAGAGTTTGCTCAAGCGTACAGCGGTGACTGGTCTTATCACTTTGATGCTTTCTACGAAAATAACTGCCACACTTTTTTGTTTAATTTATTATATGAAGTAGATTTGGTAGACCGATACATCCCTAAAGACCCACACTTTATTAAACTGCAATTGTCTGCGCTGAAATATTCGGCTGAATACAGATACGATGCAAATTTTGAGGGCGTTATACAAAAAATAAAAAATTTACCACGAGAAAGAGAACATGCCGAAAAGTTTCTTACTAAACTGGATAAAATAAAAAGTAATTCAGATAGATTCAATCAAATTCTCATGGGCTCTAAAAAAAGATGAAAAAAACAATGTTAGGATTAGCAATATTATTCAGTTTATATGGATTAGGAGTTATTATGATAGAATCAGCAAACCCACTTGATATCGCAAAAGCCGTTGAGGTGCGTGCAATGGGTATTAAACCTAATGAGCCATTTTACGAATCAACGAGAGTAACTGTGGGTCGTATCTTTCCACCATTTCATAACTACCCAGAGTATCCACCTATCAGTTTCACACAAGCAGAAAATACACTTCTTCGTGTTTATTCACCATTTGAAACGCAATTAAAAATTGCTCAAGTTGGTGATAACTACCAATACAAAGAGATATTGACTTATACCCGTAAACCTCAACAAATCTTATTAAATCAGGAACATCTTAACAGTTTAAAACAGCTTGAAAATGGGGCGCATTTTTTTATTTTGAATAATGATTTTCAACTTCAGGCAGTTACAAATCCAGAAGAAGTCATTATATTACCTAATTACATAAAAGTAGTTAGAAAAATGGGTAAAATCATTTCCATTGAAAAGAAACCATTAGTCTCAGTTCATAAACAGGAATATCAATATTGGTCTTATACAGGCGAAGTTCATTATTCAAAAAGTATTCGATATGATATAAACAAAAAAAACGCATTGGAAACAATGTTATATGAGTATGATAAAGAAGGGAGAATGGTGAGTCGTGTCAAAATTAATTCAACTAACCACATTTTAGCCAAAAAAATATTTTATCCAGAAGGCGGTGAATATTATTCCGAAGAAACCTTGTTTAATGAGCTGGGTGAAAAAACGAATGTTATTTATATTTTGACAGACGGTTCCCGCCAAAATCATCATATTGATGAACACGGCGAGGTAACACATATCACAACTGAAAGAATGCCAGAAGAACGCTTCCTTGATTTTGATGAGGATGAACTTTATAAAAAACTCACTATTGATGTAAGCAAAAAATACGGAACGGTACCTAATCTTGAACCGGAAAAATAACAAAATAGCGCGATATCATCAGGTGGCATCAAGAAGATGAAATTTAAAAGAGAGGTAGACTTGCCATGAGAACAAGTTTGCTGGGCAATAACCTGACCCTGTTTTAGTAGTGACTGTTTAATATCAAAAAGCAGTCTGTGATGAGCTAAAAATATCATCCCCATTTTAAACAAGAAGCGATTAATTTAGCCTTAAATAGTGAACAAACTTATCGATAAATGGCTGATGATTTAGGTATAAATCACAAAACCTTTTATGTAAATGGCTGTTAATCCTTTTTGTCCGATTTTAATAATCCTTCATGAATCATTGTTAGGCAAGACGATGATAACTATGATAGTAGGGTTTACTGTCCAATATCTTTTCGAAAACGATAAATTAAAAAAACGAAAACGGCACTCGCAATTTTTTTTAAAATCGTATGATTTTTGTGCTTTTAATCGTGTCTTTTTTGAAGTAAATCACAGAAAAAAGCGTTTTAACTTAAAAAATTCAATTTACCACTTTTTATTATTTTTTAATCATTTTTTGTTTTATATAAAATAATCAAATAATTAAAAATCTTTTTTTTCTTTTATCGAATCATTTTGATCTTAACATTATTGTAACTTTGTGACTTGAATCACCCACAGTATTAAACAGTGTGATATGTATCACGAATTAGTAATCTTTGGTTATTTATTATAAAAATCATCAAATAGCTTAATAAATAAGAAATTTGCACAAGATTTATATTTTATTCTTTTTTTTTAAACGTAACCCACTGTTATTCAAAAAATCGATAAGGGAGATTAGCAATGTTGAAAATTCGTACAGTTTGTGGAAATGGTATTGGTAGTTCTTTAATGGCCGCTAATCACGTTAAGAATATCTGCGCTGCTTTGAACATCAAAGCTGATGTGGCATCAATAGATTTTGCTAACGCAGAAGGTGAAAAAGCAGATCTATATGTGACCATAAAGGATTTAGCTAAACAATTTACTGATCAATCAAAAGTTGCAATTATTCGTAGTTATGTAAATAAAAAGCAAATTGAGGAAGACATTAGTGAAAAATTACAGCAGTTAGCTGGGGTTTGATGATCTTTCAAAGGAGATATGATTATGCAGTCATTACTTTCATTTTTAACGGAAATTTTTAGTCAACCCGCTTTTTTAATGGGGATTATTGCTTTTGTGGGCTTGGTTTGTTTAGGTTCACCATTTAATAAACTCCTTACCGGGACTTTAAAACCAATTCTAGGTTACCTTATGTTAAGTGCGGGGGCTGGTGTTATTATTAGCAATCTAAATCCATTAGGCGACATAATAAAAGCTGGATTTGGTATCCGTGGTGTTATTCCTAATAACGAAGCAATCGTTTCTGTCGCACAAAAAGTTTTAGGTGTTCAAACCATGAGTATTTTGTTACTTGGGTTTATTATAAATTTGATTATTGCCCGTTTTACTAAATATAAATATATATTCTTAACCGGTCACCATTCATTCTTTCTGGCATGTTTGTTTTCTGCTGTTTTACAAGCGGCTAAATTTGATGGTTGGTCATTAATCGTTATTGGTGGATTTTTATTGGGTTCATGGTCAGCAATTTCACCGGCAATTGGTCAAAATTATACCAAACAAGTTACTGACGATGGTGGGATTGCCATGGGACATTTTGGTTCCGTTGGATATTATTTATCGGCGTTTATTGCGAAGAGAGTAGGAGACAAAGATGATTCATTTGCTGATACCGAGATATCAGAAAAATGGGGGTTCTTACGAGATACTACTGTAACAACTGGTATCATCATGGTAATTATCTATTTAATTTGTAGCTTGGTTGCCGGTAGTGACTATATGTCAACGATTACCGAACAAAGTCCAATCATCTTTTCTATTCTAAGTGGTTTACAATTCGCAGTCGGTGTGGCTATCGTTTATAACGGTGTAAGATTAATTCTCGGTGATCTTGTTCCTGCCTTCCAAGGTATTAGCCAAAAACTGATTCCTAATTCAATACCGGCAGTCGATTGTGCTGTATTTTTTACCTTTAGCCCTACCGCTGTTGTCGTTGGTTTTATTTGCTCTTTCATCGGTGGATTAATTGGCATGTTCATGTTAGGTGGAATGGGTATGGCATTAATTATTCCAGGCATGGTGCCTCATTTCTTCTGTGGTGGTACATCTGGTGTGTTTGCTGATAAATTGGGGGGTAAACGTGGTTGTATTATTGCATCCTTTATCGGCGGGATCCTTTTAGCGTTCTTACCTGCATTATTATTACCTACATTAGGTGATTTAGGTTTCCAAAACTCCACTTTTGCTGATTTTGACTTTGCAGTTTGGGGAATCATAATCGGTAAACTATTTAATATGTTCGGTCAAACAGCTATCTATTTTATTTGTTTAATTTTAGTCATTGTTCTTTGTGTTCCATTCTTCTTTAAATCTATCAAAGTTGTCGGTGATTCAAAAAATGTAGACCAATCGTAATTTGAAACTTTATGGTTGAGTAATTTCATACTCAACCATGAACGAATAATTATCTGAAATAAATGAATCTTAGTAAAAACATTTTTATAGTTAAAGGATGAATTATGACAATACTGACAATTGGATTTGCTTGTTATGATCAGTTCTATTTTACAACCAATTATCCCAAAGAAAACAGTAAATCATTTGCTTATGATTTTATAGAAAGCGGTGGTGGCCCGTGTGCAAATGCTGCATATTTATTAGGGTTATGGGGCGAAGATATTTACCACCTTGGACATCTAAATGATGATATATATGGCAACAAAATTGTTTCTGAATTCAAACAAGTAGGTGTAAAGACTGACCACATTATTTTTTCTGATGAGATGATTACACCCCTTGCGGCTATCACTGTAAATAAAGAAAATGGTTCTCGAACTATCATAACTCGAAAATTAAATACTCCACCATTAATGACCACAGTTGAGAAAAAAAAATTAAACCAATTTATTCAATATTTACAAGAAAATAAGCGTGATCTCGTTATTCTTATCGATGGGCATGAGCCAGAGTTAAGTGAATATGTAATTAAACAATTACCTAACGTCAAAGTTGTTATGGATGCTGGCTCGTTACGTGAGAGTAATCTTTATTTAGCCAAATATACTGACTATCTTGTAGCTAGTGAAAATTTTGCCCTCGCCTATGCCAAGATAGATGAGTTTACTAATAAAAAGACACTAGAAAGCGCATTAAAAAAACTAACTTCAATAGCTAGAGGTTCTGCTTTTATAACATTAGGAGAAAAAGGATGTGCTTATTTGAAAGATAAAAAAGTTGAGATAATTCCAAGTTTTCTTTGTCAATCAATTGATACTACTGGTGCAGGTGACATATTCCATGGGGCTTTTTCCTATGGCGTGAGTTATGGCTGGGATATTGAAAAAATTATTTCATTTGCAAGTTTAACTGCCGCAATATCCATTGAACGTAAAGGTGTTCGAAAAGCCATGCCAAATTTATCTGAAGTCAATAAAGCACAACGCCGGTTTGAAAAAAATTTAACTGAATATTTTAAATAAAAATTAATATATATATAAGATTAAGAGGTAGATTATGTTAGTTTCAATGAAAGACATGCTAAATAATGCTTATCATGAACATTATGCTGTAGGACAATTCAATATTAACAATTTGGAATGGGTAGCGACGGTTTTAAAAACAGCAAAAGAAAATCGATCACCAGCAATTCTTGGTGTTTCAGGTGGTACCATAAAGCACATGTTAGGCTTTAAAACGATTCATGCTATTGTCAAAAATGCAATGGATTATTTAGATATCGATGTACCTATAGCCCTGCATTTAGATCATGGTCAAAGTTATGAATCTTGTTTTGCAGCAATTAATGCTGGATTTAGTTCGGTGATGTTTGATGGTTCGCATTTACCGTTTGAAGAAAATCTTGAAATTACCAAACGAATAGTGGATTATGCTCACAAAAGAGGCGTTTCTGTCGAAGCTGAATTAGGTACTATCGCGGGCAGTGAAGATGGTATTGTTAATTCTCAAGTAATCTATGCCGATCCAAATCAATGTTTAACAATGGTAAAAGAAACCAATGTTGATTGTTTAGCTGCGGCATTAGGATCAACACATGGTTTATATAAAGGCAAAGCGAAATTAGGATTTAATGAAATGCAGCATATTTCTAATTTAATCAAAATACCACTGGTCCTTCATGGCGGAACAGGTATTTGTGATGAAGATATGTTACATGCCATTTCTTTTGGAACCGCAAAGATTAACGTCAATACTGAAAACATGTATACATGGTGTGTTGCTGTAGGAAAATTATTTGCTGAACAAAAAGATCATGACATCAATGATCCACGAAAAGTTATTAATCATGGATTAAATCCGGTAGCGGAAAAAATCACGGAAAGAATGAAACTATTTGGATCAGTAAATCGATATTAGTTTTACTTTAATTAATAAATTTTATGAATCGATAAATCAAAGCCATCTAGTATGATGGCTTTTTAATTTTTTTATAAAATTATATCGCTAAAGTTTTTGAAGTTTCCTTACAAGCATCAACAAAAACGATGATTCTCAAAAATAAATTTTTATGGCGCAATATTTACAAGGAAATTTTCTTAACAACCTTTAAACCCATACCGTTAACAAAATTATCCTGGGTCGTTTTTTTTACAGATAGATAAGAAAGCAACAATATTGCCAAAAAATTGGCGGTAAACGGTATGATTACCCTGCAGATTATTATCTGAGAAAGTTAAAATAATATAGTCATCAAGTTTTTAATAATTTTAGACTTAAATACACCCTATCAAGGCTAAAGATAAGAGAAAGACTGTACCTGAATAAAATTTAGATTAATAGAAAAGAGGGCAAAGGTATTTGAATAGTCTAAACGGTAACACTTTTTAAGATAAATTTTTGCAGGCTTTTGGAGAGTAATACGGAAGAATCGAAAAGTTAAATTGGTGCCCGGAGCGAGACTTGAACTCGCACGGCCAAAAAGGCCGAGGGATTTTAAATCCCTTGTGTCTACCGATTTCACCACCCGGGCGTTTCAGTTAACCTTACTGTTTGCTGAAAACCAGTGCATTATACGTAATTGACAAAGAACAGCAACAACAATTTTAAATATTAATGATTGATTGCTTACTTTTAAATCATTTAATATCTTCAAGCAGATCACATCGTGCTATCCATAAGTATTCAATCATTGACCAAAGTGTTAAAATGGCCGCGATATACAAAGCTATCAAACCGGCATTGATAACTAATTCACACGGACGCCATAACAACCAGGTTAACGCTGTCATTTGAGTGATGGTTTTAATTTTACCAATTCCTGAAACCGCTACATTTTTACGTTTGCCTATTTCAGCCATCCATTCACGTAAAGCTGAGATGATGATTTCTCGCGAAATCATGATAATCGCTGGAATAGTAATCCACCAAGTATCGTAGTGTTCAGTAATGAGTATTAAAGCAATAGTAACCATTATTTTATCAGCAACAGGATCAAGAAAGGCACCAAAGCGAGTGGTTTGATTTAATCGTCTGGCTAAATAACCATCTAAGATATCGGTGAAAGCAGCGATTAAAAATATAAGTGCTGTAAAAAATGCTGACCATTCACCTGTTATATAAAAAGAAAGCACAAAGAAAGGGATTAAGATAAGTCTAAATAAAGTTAGGTAAATGGGAACATTAAATTTCATAGCAGGTACTCTAAATTACATATAATAGGAATTAAAATTTATCATTTTTGTTATTATAACATCAAGTAACTATCTTGACCCTAAAGTTTTAGGCTTATTTTTATATAATTTATTGTTGCAAGTTATCGTAAATTTTTTCAGCTAATGCTTTAGAAATACCCTGTACCTGAGATATTTCATCAACGGTAGCTGATTTGAGTTCTCTTAAACCACCAAAATGCTTAAGAAGTGCTTGTCTGCGCTTTGCTCCAACACCTTCAATTTGTTCTAAAGTACTATCAGTTAATTGTTTAACGTTTTTTTTGCGTTGACCGAGAATAGCATGATCATGCGACGCGTTACGAATTTGTTGGATTAATAATAAAGCAGGGGAGTGTGCATCTAAATAATGCCCTTTACCATGGCTTTCAAAAAATAACGTTTCTAAACCTTCTTTGCGTTCAGAACCTTTTGCAATACCTAATAAAATTGGGTGATGTTTATCCCAGTTTACGTTGAGTGATTCGAAAACGCTTAAAGCTTGATTAAGTTGCCCTTTACCTCCATCAATGAAGATAACATCAGGGATTTTATCTATGGGTAGATCGGGTTTATTGTAGCGTCTGGTTAAAACTTGATTCATTGCGGCGTAATCGTCACCGGCTGTAATACCACTGATGTTATATCTTCTAAATTCTGACTTCACTGGACCTTTGTCATCAAACACCACACAAGACGCAATGGTATTTTTTCCCATAAAATGGCTGATATCAAAACATTCCATCCGATTTATTTGTGTTATCCCTAAGAATGTTTTTAACTCATCGTAGCGTTGTTTGATAGTGGAATTTTGGAATAGTTTATTTTTAACTTCTTTTTGTGCATTTTCAATGGCAATGTTTAATAGTTTGAGATTATCACCTTTTGGTTCATCAACTAACTTAACTTGATAGTCAGCAACTAATGATAAAGTTTCTTCCATCGCTTTACGATCAGATAACGAGTAATTGAGCAAAATCTTTTTAGGTATATTTCGATTATGATTACCTTGCAGATAAAATTGGCCTAAAAATGTTTCGATGACTTCCTCAAGTTCGGTATTTGATGGTACTTTAGGGTAATATGCCCGATGACCAAAAGTTTGCCCATTTCGAATAAATAAAATATACACACAGGCCATACCCAATTGATAATGGAAGCCAATAACATCCAAATTATCATTTTTATTGTAAATCACTTGTTTTTCATTAATTTGTTTTATGGCATGTAATTGATCACGTAGTTTAGCTGCTTTCTCAAAGTTTAACGCTTCGCTAGCTTGCAGCATATCTTGTGTGATAGTATCAATGATTGCTTCTGACTGACCTTGTAAAAATAATCTAACATAATTGACTTGTTGATTATAATCTTCATCGCTAACTAATCCAGCTACACAAGGACCTAAACAACGTTTGATTTGATACTGTAAACACGGTCTGGTACGGTTGTGATAGGTTGAGTCAGCACATTGACGAATGGGAAAGATTTTTTGTAATAAGATTAGAATCTGTTTAACCGCATAAGAGCTTGGGTAAGGGCCAAAAAATTCATCGGTTTTACGATTAATTGAGCCACGATAAAGTGATAATTGAGGATGTCTCTCCTTACTAATTTTTATAAAAGGATAACTTTTATCATCTTTTAGCAATACATTGTATCTGGGCTGATACTTTTTAATATAAGTTTGTTCTAATAATAAAGCTTCAGTTTCGGTATGAGTAAGGGTAAATTCGATATGATCAATATGGCTGACTAATAGATCAGTTTTTAATGTTTTTTTACTACTGTTAAAATAACTTTTTAATCGGTGATTTAGGTTTTTTGCTTTGCCCACATAAATAATAGTATTTTTATCATTAAACATTTGATAAATACCCGGTTTATGTGGGACCGTTTTTAAAAATGCAGTCGAATCAAATTTTGTTTGGCTCATAAATGCTTACGATTAGGGTTAAATTAAAAAAAATTATTGATTATTTTCAAACGCTAAGGCTTTTTTCTCTAATAATCTCATAATGATGCTTAATAAACCATTAATCAAGATGTATATGCAACCGGTAGCAATAAAAATAGTAAAATCATAGTATTGACCATTAAGAAACTGATTGTATCCCATTACATCCATGAGTGTAATTGTAGAGGTTAATGCTGTTCCTTTAACCACAAAAATAACTTCATTGGAGTATGAAGATAATGCTCGTTTGAGCGCATAAGGTAAAATCACTTTTAATGATTGAGTGCGATTCATTCCTAATGCTGAACAGGCTTGCCAATGTCCTTGAGGAACTGCTTTCAAAGCGCCATGAAAAATAAGTGTCGTATATGCGGCACTATTAAGTGTTAAGGCTAGATAAGCGCAAAACCAAGGATAAGAAAGTAATTGCCATAAATAGTGTAAAAATTCTCGTAATATATAGCACTGTGTAGGATTATAATAGTAAAAAACCTGCCATAAAAGCGATGAAGATTCGCGTGTAACTTGAAACTGTGCAGGACCATAGTAGATTAGGAATAACTGTACTAATAGTGGTGTGCCGGTAAAGACAGTAATGAAAATTCTTATCGGGTGAATAATATACCATCTTTTTGATATTAGTAAGATAGAAAGCCCTATTGAGATTATACAGGCTGAAAGAATACCAGCTAAACTCAATGATATTGTGATTGGTAATCCATTAATTAAATGAGACAAATAATAAAAAAACTTATCAGACATACATTCCTCTATTTTTCGGAAACGGTTTGTGGTTGTTCAAAATAAAGAGAACGTGTCTCAAAATATTGTAAGACGCGTTGGCTGAGCAGAGAGATAATTAAATAAACCGTTGCTGCAATCAGATACCAAGTGAAAGGTTCACGAGTATTAGCAATAATACTTCGGGTCTGTAGCATAATGTCATTTACGGCAATCAAAGACACTAATGCAGTATCTTTTAATAAAACTAACCATTGATTACCAAGACCAGGTAATGCGTATCGCCACATTTGTGGAATAATTATGCGGATGAATGTTCTGGATTTACTTAAACCTAAAACTTGTGCGGCTTGTTTTTGACCAGCGGGAATTGCTTTTAATGCACCGCGTAATGTTTGTGAAGCATAAACAGCATAAAGAATCGATAATGCAATAATTCCACATAAGATGGGATTGACATTATAATCGGTAACCTCTAAATGTAATGATAACTCAGTAAAATATAATGGGATTGTCAAATCCATGCCACCATTAAATAACGTATCATTAATAAATATCAACATTAATGGTAGACCATTATAGATAGCAATCACAATAAGCATTTCTGGTAGAGCTCGAATCGTAATTACACAGATAGAGACAAACCATGAAACGGGCTTAAAGCGCCATGATTCTAAAATTGTAATAATGAATGAGAGTATCAAACCAGCAAATAGAGCACAGATCGCGATTAATAAGGTAATCTTGGTCGCATTGAGCAAAGGTAATAAAGTATGCCAATCTTGCATATTAATTCATTTCTATATAATAAAAAATTTTTTAAAACAATAATAAAAATAGCCGCACTATTGCGGCAGATTAAGTTATCATCGGTTGGGTGATAAGTTAGTTAAACCACTTAGCGTAAATTTGGTCGTAGCTACCATCGGCTTTCATTTTGGTTAAAACTTGATTGAATTGATCAAGTAACACGCTATTTCCTTTACGTACCGCGATACCTAAGCCAGAACCAATATATTCAGGGTCTGTAATTTTTTCACCAATACCGACAAGACTTGGTTCCTTTTTAAACCATTCAGAAGCGGCGGCTGAATCTATTAAAATGGCATCTATACGATTCGCTTTAAGATCTAATACCGCATACTGATAACTATCATAACTGACGATATTAATTTTAGGGAATTTATCGACTAAATATTTTTGCAGTGTGGTACCATTTTGTACCCCAACGCGTTTCTGATTTAATTCAGAAATTGAATTTAATGATTCTAAATGACCACTAAGACCAATAAATTGAGCCATATTCGTATAATAGGACTGTGAAAAATCAACTTGTTCTCGACGTTCTGGCGTCATATCTAATGCTGAAATTGAGGCATCAATTCGGCGAGTCTTTAAACTTGGGATTAAACTATCAAATGATTGATTGGTAAATTTACAGGTATAATTAAGTTCCTGACAAATTTTATTTGCGATATCAATATCAAAACCAACCAATATATTATTATCATCATAAAATTCATAAGGCGCATAAGTTGCCTCAAGCCCAAAATTGATATCTTTTGCTGATGCTGTAAATACTGCACCTGTTAACGCTGCAATAAGGAAAATCTTTTTCATAATATCACCTTTTTATAACTAAATAGTTAATGCGATAAATACGCTTGAAATTGTTTTGACAGAGGGTGAATAAAACAAGTTTTATCGCCTTGTTCGATGATCTTGCCTTTTTCCATGTAGATGACTTGCGAAGCCACCTTTTTAGCGAAATCAACTTCATGTGTGACGATAATCTGCGTAATACCGGTATTCGATAACTCATTGATAATCTCAGCTACTTGCGAAGTAATTTCTGGATCTAAGGCAGCAGTCGGCTCATCAAATAATAATATTTTTGGTTCCATCATCAAAGCTCTGGCAATGGCAACGCGTTGTTGCTGACCGCCTGATAAATGTAATGGATAACGATTTGCCATATTAGCTATTTTTAAGCGCTGTAAAATTTTATAAGCCTTATCTGATGCTTCTGATTTTGATAAGCGTAAAACTTGACATGGTGCTTCAATTAAATTATCTAATACCGTTAAATGTGGCCAAAGATTGTAATTTTGAAATACAATACCGACATCGCGACGCAAGATGCTTACCAGTTTTTCAGATGGTTTTTGTTGAAAATCAAAATGAAGATCAGCAATGGTCATTTCTCCAGATGTTGGTATTTCTAATAAATTAAAAACTTTTAATAATGAACTTTTACCAGCTCCACTTGGACCGAGTAAAACAATAGTTTCTCCCAAGGGATAGGTGATAGAAATATCATATAAAGCCTGATGTGAACCATAAAAACAATTAATATGGTTTAATTCAATATTCATAAAATAATAAAAACTCGATTTATTAAATAAAAGGTATAAGTAAAATTAGTTAGAAGAATCCCATAATTGATGATTCACGCTGTCAAACCATAATTCAACAGTACTTAGCCTGGCCATAGAATGACAAAGATAAAAATATGACTAAATATTATATTTTTATGAATAGAAATGCAATCTAAATTATGAGATTGGTTATTTTTCACTCTCAGTTAGTGTCGGTTGATTGCTATTAATAATTGGAATCATAGGCCCTAAAAATTTAGGCTCTTTATGTAAAATAAATAAATCCAGAAAAACACTGATACGGGCAAAAAACTCTCTGATACGCACTAATTTCATTTTATTAGGAGATGGAACAGCAAAACATTGCGCTTTAATGCCTTGATATTGTGCTATAAATAGCGCTCGCTCACAATGAAATTCTTGGGTTATAATCGTGAAATTATCAGCATCAAAAACTTTATTGGCTCTGATGATTGAATCTAACGTTCTAAAGCCTGCATAATCTAATACGATTGCTGAGTTGGGTATATTTGCTTTGAGTAGATCACGTCGCATCATAATAGGTTCATTATAATTAAATTTACTGTTGTCACCACTTAACAGTAAATAATCAACCTTTCCTAACCAATAAAGATCAATTGCACCATCTATTCTATTTTTATAAAATTCATTAATTCCCCCCTTTTTTATATATTTTGATGTTCCTAATACGACTCCAACTGGCGTATGAGGTAAGTCTTGATAATCATAATAAATGGAAGAACTGGTTTTTTGGCTAATATAAAAATCCAATAAGAATATTATGCTTACCAAAAACAGTATTATAAAAAGAAAATAACGAAATAATTTTTTTAATCGCATTGATATTCCATTAGAACAAACTTAACATTAACATTATTACTGGGAACAAAAATGGTGCTGTAATTGAAGTCATTATACCACATAAAACTAACGCAAGAGAGCTATAAGCGCCTTCGTTATAATCTACTTCAATACAGCGGGCAGTACCAACCGCATGTGCAACTGAACCTATTGCGATACCTCGTGCGGCAGCTGATTTAATGTGGCATAAATTTAATAATTGGTGACCAAAAATTGCACCCAATGTGCCAACCAGTATGACACACATTGCTGAAATTGAAGGAACTCCGCCCTGGTTTTCAGCTATGGTAACCGCGATAGCCGTTGTTACCGATTTCGGTAATATTGAAGCTAAAATTTCCTGATTTCCCCCTAGCCAAAATGCAATAAAAACACCACTTATCATCGCCGTAACGGAAGCAATAAAAGTTACAAACAATATCGATTTCCAACGGGCTTTTATTTGTGGCATCAATTCATAAAGGGGGTAGGCCAAAGCCACAACAGAATAGGGAAGTAATTCATGGATAATGCGGACATTAGCAAAGTATTCTTTATAAGAAGTTTGGGTTAATAATAATATTGGAGTTAACACCAGTACTGTAATGACTAAAGGATTAAAAAAAGGATTTTTAATTTTTATCGCCAGTTTACGTGTATAGAAAAAAATAAATATTGTTAAAGGTAGCATCCACAACATTTATTGTTCCTTTTCGTTTGTTGTATTAATAAGAGTGTTATCAATAGCTGGTAGTGAACGAGAATGCAAATTTTGCGTTAACCAGCCAATAAAAATCATGATTATAAAAGTACTTGCAAGGCTACCAATAATTAGTGGTGCCCAACTATGAATCACATAAATATAGTTATCCATGATCCCCATCGCTGCTGGGACAAATAAAATTGTCATATGCCGCATAAACAGATTGCAACCACAGCGTACCCAAGTCGAAGGAATAAGTTGAAAAACTAATAAGAAAAATAAAATCAATAAGCCAATTATACTACCAGGAATATTAATCCCGATGCTAAAAGAGATCATATTTCCCAATTGTAAGCAGATAAACAATATTAATAAACTGCGACCATAAAAATACAAAGTATAATATAGTGAGTAGCAGCGATGACGGACTGTTGCATGTTTGGCAAAAAAGTGTTTCATAATTATTCTTTGTCTAATCAAAGCATAAACTTTGTCCGATTATAATACGCTTATAAAAATAAATGTACAAAAAGGTAATAAATATTACTTAAATCATATTAAAAATCATTATGGTTTCAATCAATTAATATAATTTTTTGTGCTAAATCAAGTTAACCATTTGATTTTTTATTATATTGTTTTTTATTTTTTTAAGCACCTCTGGGTTTATGGTTATCCATTTTCTTACACTATTGATAAACGCCATTTTTTCTGCTTTGAGAATGTCGTCAATCATTAAGCGTGCTTCTTTTATCTGATTTTGTTTTAAATAATATTCACGCATAACGCCAGCTAATAATCCCGAAGTTAATTTAGGTGTTAACCAGCAACCATTGATTAACAGAACAAGATTGCCATTAACAAACTCAGTGAGTTCTCGATGCTGATTAAATAAAATTACTTCTTGTCCAAAAGTAACATTGGGTAAATGTGAACGGTTTGAGGTTTTATGATATACAAGGGGATTTTGATTGTTGATGCATTGCATTGATAGGCTAATGTCAGTAATATCAAACATATCATTAAGTGGTACAGCTTCGGTGGTAAATTGACTATCAGCCATCAAGCAAAGCCGAATTTTATAACTTAAATGAGGTATGAGATTTTTAATTTGATTAAGGTTAGCTCTAATCTCATCCACATTACACTGAAAATTAAAATATTCTGCTGATTGAGATAATCTGGCTAAATGCTCGTCAAGCAAGAAAATTTGCTCGTCATGATAAAGCATCGATTCAAATAAATACTGTGGTTTTGCTATTGGATTGGTTAGTAACGCCATTTTTTGTAAAATTTCTTGATATTCACCTGACGTCGTAGAATCCCAAGTTATACCACCTCCCACGCCATAATGCGCCTGTTGTTGATTTATCGTCAAGGTGCGGATAGGTATATTAAAAATAGCTTTATGGAAATTTGGTTCAATATAGCCAATGGTACCACAATAGACTTCTCGGGGTTGTTTTTCGATGTCGGCAATAATTTGCATGGTGCTGGCTTTTGGTGCTCCTGTAATTGAACCACAAGGAAAAAGGGCTTTTAAGATATTAAATAGTGTAGTATTGGGTTTCAATCTTGATTGAATGGTCGAAGTTAATTGCCAAACTGTTGGATATTTTTCGGCTTTAAATAGCTCGCTTACAGTAACTGTTCCCGTAACTGAGATTTGACTCAAGTCATTGCGCAACAGATCAACTATCATCATATTTTCAGCTTGATTTTTTTCTGAAAAAAGTGTTTGTTTCTTTAATTGATCATCAGCAAGGTTAATGCCTCTGGCTGTAGTACCTTTCATCGGTTTAGTAATAATCGTGTCATTGTGTATTTTAAAAAATAATTCCGGTGAAATGGATAATATGTGGCTATTATCAAATTGGATATAAGCACAGTAATTTGCTTGATTATTTTGTTGTAAGTATTGGTAATAGCGATATGGGTCACTGTTAAATTCACCTTTAAATTGCAGCGTATAATTGGTCTGATAGGTAGTTCCATTTTCAATATAATGTTTTATATTAAGTATGTTTTGCTGATATTCGGTTTGCGAAGTATTACAGTCTAATGAGATTGTTGGAAATACACAATCATCAGATAGCTTATTAACATTAGTGTAATCGTGATAAATGCCAAAAACTAATAAAGGTAATGTATTGAGAGAATAATCTTTTGTTACATAATAATGATTGAAAGCAGGGGCTGTTTCATAGGCTAAATACCCTACAGCATAGAATCCTTGTTTGACCAAGTCACTTATTTCATTGATTGTTCCTTCAATCGAAGAAAGATCATAGCAGATAAAAGTTTGGCTTGGATTTTGGAAAAGTCGGCTTTTTCCTTCGAAGTCAATACGAATGATCATTACTTATGTCCATTTATTAATAAAGTTACGTAGCATATCTAAGCCAAATTCCGTTTTGATGGCTTCTGGATGAAATTGCACTGATTCAATGGCTAAATCTTGATGCCTTAACCCCATAATAATACCCTCTTTGTTGCGAGCGCTGACCTGTAATGTTTCGAGTGGTGAATCTTCGACAATTAATGAGTGATAACGCACAACGGTTAAGGGATTTTTCAAACGGTAATAAATACCGGCATTATCATGCCAAATTATATCAATTTTGCCATGCATAGGGCTGGGCGCCTTTATGATTTGGTAGCCAAAATATTGAGCGATGATTTGATGTCCTAAACAGATACCAAAAATGGGCACTTGTTGATGTAGTTCATCAACGAGCTCCAATGATACACCTGCTGTATCAGGATTTCCGGGACCAGGAGAAAGAATGATTTTGTTGAAACGCATTTTCTTTATTTGCGATAATGTAAACTGATCATTTTTTATGACTTTGATGTCATTGTTCAATCGTTTGACATAATCATAAATGTTGTAGGTAAATGAGTCATAATTATCAATAAGCAAAATCATTTTTTTGTGGAACCAAATAAACAAGAATATTTCATTAAAGAAATATTGTTAAATTCTCTATTGCTGGGTAGCATAAAGTGTTTTTATCTTATTTTCAATCAACATCATTTGTAACAGATTATTATATTAATAAATAATTTGCAGTGCATTATCAACTTAAGGCTATATAACTATAGGTAAACGTGTTAATGAAAAAACTTATTTTTATCTCACTTGGTTATCTGTTCTTTTTTCTAGGAACACTGGGTATTTTTTTACCATTGTTGCCAACCGTACCTTTTTACTTATTAACGGCTTATTTATGGTTTAATAGTTCGGAAAAGTTACATCAATATCTTGTTAATAATCAATATTATAAATATTATATTCAAGAAGCTATTCTACAGAAAAAAATGACTCCTAAGAAATTAGTTAAAATTTTTATCATTTTGGTAATATTGTTGCTAATACCTGCAATAATATTTGATTCTTTACATGTAAGAATTATTTTATTATTGGTATTTATCGCACATGTAATCGGCTTTTATTTTTATTTTATCCGAAAAAAATGATTTTTCTAATTTAATTGGTGGCATTGTTTGCTCATAAAAGTGAATCACTTAGATAAAAAATGAAATTTAATTACGTACTTTGTTCATGTTGTGTCATTATAGCGAATAAATATAAAAATGATTATTAGAACTAAAGTTTCATTATTAAATAAAATGCAAAATTATGTGGTGGAGTAAATGTATAAAATGATCTTGGAATGGTATCGACGACGCTTTAGCGATCCTGATGCTATATCACTTCTTATTCTTATTGTACTTTTTTTCATTATTATCTATTTTTTCAATAATATTATACTACCAATTTTAATTGCTGTTGTATTTTCTTATTTGCTTGAAACACCAATTAAATTTTTAATGCGATCAGGCTTACCCAGAACATTAGCGGTTATTTTAGTTCTATTTATATTTATATCGATTGTTTTACTAGGTGGCATAATTTTACTCCCTCTTATTTGGCAACAAGGATTGAGTTTAATTGGTAATATTCCCTCGATGCTGACCTTTTTAAATAAATATTTAATGACATTACCACAACATTATCCCGAATTAATTGACGTCGGTGTTTTTGATACGCTAATTCACAGCATAAATCAAAAAGTGGTTGAAACAGGAAATTCGTTATTGCAATTTTCGATTGATTCAATTTTTAGTTTGCTAAGTGTCATTGTCAACTCAGTACTAATACCTATTATGATGTTTTTACTTTTGAAAGATAAAGAAAAGATCTGGAATTATTGTTCAAAAATCCTACCCAAAAATCGTCAAGTTTTAAATAAAGTTGCCATGGAAATGGATAAGCAAATTAGTAATTATATTGTCGGTAATGTATTACATATTATTATTCTGTTTTGTATGATATGTATACCTTTTGGCATTATGAAATTAGATTATGCATTATTACTGGCATTTATTGTTGCTATAACAGTTATTATTCCCTATGTTGGCATTATCATTTCTACTATTCCCGTTATCACGGTAGCACTGTTTCAATGGGGGTGGAGTACTGAGTTTGGAATTTTAATGACAGTATATATATTTATTCAGATCATAGATGGCAATATAACCGTGCCATTATTATTTTCTGAAAAACTTAATCTTCATCCCCTTGTCATTATCATTGCTGTTTTAATCTTTGGTGGATTATGGGGATTTTGGGGCGTATTTTTTGCTATTCCACTGGCAACATTGGTAAAAGCTATTATTAATGCTTGGCCGATAAGCGATAGCTGAGAAAAAGGTTATATAAATTAAAAGCGTCATGATGACGCTTTTATTTTTATCTAATTTAATTAATATATGTGTTTGTTTATTGTTTTTGTTGGTTTTTTAAATAATTTAAAACAATTTCATGGTGATTACTGGTTTTAAAATCATCAAAAACATGTTCAATTTTACCTTTTTTATCAACTAAAAAACTAATACGATGAATACCATCGTAGGTTTTACCCATAAACTCTTTTGTTCCCCAAACGCCAAAGGCTTGAGCCACTTTATGTTCTTCATCAGATAATAAAATAAAATTTAATAATTCTTTTTCAACAAATCGCGACAATTTTTCTGGCTTATCTGTACTAATACCAACAACAGCAACCTCAAATTTTTTGAAATCATCAAAGTTATCGCGTAGATTACAAGCTTGTAGAGTACAGCCTGGTGTCATCGCTTTGGGATAAAAATAAATTAAAACACGCTGACCTTTAAACTCCTTGGAGTTAATTACTTCGCCATCTTGATCAGGAAGTGAAAATTGGGGAATATTTTCACCCGCTTTAAGTGGTTTAATCATATCATCATTACCTATAGAATAATTAAATTTTAAAGTGATTTAAAAAAACGATTGGCAGAATCAATTGTATGATTGATTTCTCTATCGCTATGTGCTAGTGACATAAATCCGGCCTCGAATGCCGATGGTGCAAAATAGACTCCATCACCGAGCATATGATGATAGAATTTTTTAAATAATTCAACATTACTTTTCATTACATCAGCATAACTGCTGACTTCTTCTACAGATGTGAAAAATAGTCCAAACATAGCGCCAACATGATTAGTCACGAAAGGAATGTTATGTTTTTTAGCTACTTCTAAAAGCCCATTACAAAGTTGACTGGTTAAGTCGTCCAATTGTTGATAAATTCCTACGTCATTTAATAAATTTAAGGTAGTAAAGCCAGCCGTCATCGCAATCGGATTACCTGATAGTGTTCCCGCTTGATAAATTGGACCAGTTGGCGAAAGTTGCTGCATAATATCAGCTCGCCCACCAAATGCACCAACCGGCATTCCTCCACCAATGATTTTACCTAAACATGTTAAATCAGGCACGATATCGTAATACGCTTGGGCACCCCCTAAAGCCACACGAAATCCAGTCATAACTTCATCAATGATTAAAAGAGCGCCATATTGATCACAAACTTTACGTAAACCATGTAAGAAATCGTGTTTTGCTGGTACACAATTCATATTACCAGCAACCGGTTCAACGATAATGGCGGCAATTTCATCGGGGTATTGTGCAAAGCACTGTTTAACTGACTGCAAATTATTGTAATCACAAACTAATGTATGTTTAACAAAGTCACTTGGTACGCCAGGAGATGTTGGATGACCGAAGGTTAATGCTCCCGACCCAGCTTTAACCAGCAGATAATCAGCATGTCCATGGTAGCATCCTTCAAATTTAATAATTTTGTCGCGACCAGTAAATCCTCGGGCAATACGAATTGCACTCATAGTGGCTTCAGTGCCCGAATTAACCATCCGAATCATTTCAATTGATGGCATAATATTAGTAATAAGGTTTGCTAATTTTACTTCAATCTCGGTTGGTGCACCGTAACTTAAACCTTTATGTATCGCTTGACATACAGCGTTTGTAACATCTGAATGGTTATGCCCTAAAATCATAGGCCCCCATGAACCCACATAATCAATATAACTTTTACCATCTGCGTCGTATATATAAGCACCATTAGCTTTGTCAAAAAATAAAGGTGTACCACCAACGCCATTAAAAGCGCGCACAGGAGAATTTACGCCACCGGGCATTACATGTGTTGCTTGTTGATAAAGTAATTCTGATTTAGTCATTGTATTGTCTCAAGTAAAGATTAAATTGATTTATTTATTCATAAAATTAGTTTGAATTCAAGTGTATAAGAAAGTGATCTGCAAATTGGTTTAATTCGTGTTTTTTATTTTTTCCCTATATAAATTATATTATAATATTTACTGCAATGATATTTTTAATGTTTGCTTGATCATGGTTAACAAAACTAAGTAGGAGAGTAGTATGAGCAATGCATTGCCATTAGTATTTACTGATGCTGCAGCTAATAAAGTTAAATCACTGGTTACGGAGGAAGAAAATCCGAATCTAAAATTACGAGTCTATATAACTGGTGGTGGATGTAGTGGTTTTCAATATGGTTTCACTTTTGATGAAAAAGTAAATGAAGATGATTTAATGATTGAGAAAAATGGTGTAGCATTGGTTGTTGATCCTATGAGTTTACAATACCTTGTAGGTGGAACCGTTGATTATATGGAAGATTTACAAGGATCGCGTTTTGTTGTAGATAATCCTAATGCAACAACAACTTGTGGGTGTGGCTCATCTTTCAGTGTTTAAGAATATGTAACATCTCCCGCTGGTTTGCCGGGAGATTCTTCTTAAATACGTTTACCTAATATTACTAAATCACGTTTAATCTGATCTAACTCAGCAATATTTGGCAAAAGTCCCCATTGTTGATATCCCATCTTACTAAATAAAGCTAAACTTGGTTGGTTATGGCCAAAAATGTAACATAAAATTGTTTCAATACCATGTTTTTGAGCGAATTTTTCTAATTCTGAAACCGTAAATTGTCCAATCTTTTTTCCTCTGAATTGTTGGTCTATATAAAGACTTATTTCAACTGTTTTTGCATAAGCAGCTCTACCATAAAAGCTGGAAAGGCTCACCCAACCACAAGGGATTTTATTATATTCAATTATCCATAAGGGGCGATTTGTCCTATTATGGGCAAAAAACCAATCGATACGATCTTTGACCGTTATCGGGGTAATATCTGCAGTAACCATTCTACTTGGTATGGTTTGGTTATAAACATCGATAATAAATTCTAAATCAGACAATTCAGCATGTTTTAAATTGATTTCGGTAAGTGAAGCGGTCATATACATTTTTTAATATGTTTTTTTTTATTATGCTAATAAAATTAGATTTTTGGAATAGAGTAAAGAAAATTTTTTGTCAAACCAAAAAATAAATAATACTTAATTGATACACTTTAACTTTTTTCTAAGTAATTCATAGTGCTGTTGTGTCAAGTAGGTAAAGTCATTAGCGATTTCATCTTTATAAATGCCAATATCATTTACCATAAATGGAAGGGCTGCGTCGTAATAGGAATGACCTATTTGCTAGTAAATTACGTTTGAAAAAATGTTTTAAGGCTAAGTTAGTTTATAAATAAATTACTACAGTTGGGATTAAATAATGCTGATAATTATCAGCATTACTAAAAGTTTGTTTATGCTTTTTTAACAAAACAGGCTTTAAGCATAATCTTCATATTATCGATCTTACAATCAATTTCATGATCACCTTCAACTAAACGAATTCCCTTGGCTTTGGCTCCCTTTTTCAGCACGCTGGAAGAACCTTTAAGTTTGAGATCTTTAATTAAAATAATATCATCGCCATCAGCAAGTAAATTACCATTGCTATCTTTAACTTGTAAACTGTCTGTTAAAGTCGCTGCTTCTTTAGGATCCCATTCATGAGCACATTCTGGACAAATAAAAAAATCACCATCTTGATAGGTGTGTTCTGAATGACAAATAGGGCAATTAGGGATTGTTTCCATTGTTTGTATTTACCTTAGTTAGATGAAAAATAGCGCGTAATATAACAAATTTTTTTATCTAAGTCATTGCGCAAAATTCATAATTGCATCTAAATTCACAGGATTATGCCCTTAAAGTGGCTGAAAGCCGATAATGGAATATTTTAACACAACAGATATATTGAAAAGGTAAATTTCTCAGAGTAGCATAGAAATAAACTATCACTTACTAAGTCAATTTAAACATGAAAATGTGTATTGCTTGTGGCATGCCAATGACACGCATAGCTGATTATCCTTTATATGACATTTCGAAAAATTATTGTAAGCACTGTGCTAATTCAGATGGTAATTTGGTAAGTTTTCAAGAAAAACTATCAGCTTTGACCGCTCATTATGTACAAACTTATAAGATGGATAAAAATTTTGCTGAAAAAACTGCTTATATTGTTTTGAAAAAATTGCCTGCATGGCGGAGGAGTCGATAAATTTTACAATATATTATGGGTCGATGTTGAAAAAAAAGTTATTTTTTATTCTTTTAGCTTTATAATGTTTTTTTATAAAATTATAAATACTAACTAATGAAATGTTTAATAAAAAAAAATCAATAAAATGTCCAAGATGTCACTATAATAATAGTGTATTGATGTATGATGATATTACGCAGTGCCAAAGATGTCATTTATCTTTTTCGGATTTGGATACGCAGCAGTCGTCAGTTTATGCTAGTAACCATGCATCTTTCCGAGCTAATTCACTAGTAATCATCATCGTATTATTATTTGTGCTGTTATTTTTATTTAACTTTTATAATGAAATACGCCTTCACGATGCAATAAAATCTTATCAAAGTTCAAACAAAATATTTAATAATACCGATGATTTTATATCTACCTCTCTTGAAAATGCAAAAGATAATATTAGCGATAATAGTTACAAACTGTCCGCCAGAACGGCTTTTATTTTATTTCCAGATGCTAATCAGGAAATAAATTATCTGTATAAAGCAACATTTGTTACACAATCTGAAGAACAGGATGATGCTAAAGCTGTATTTATTAAACAAGATAACCAAGATTATAAAGGGTATGATGCTGATAGTGGTACGGAAATTCCTAACTTTGAACGTTTAGTTAGTTCGCCATTTGCTATAGATGCGATGATCCTTTATTCTGATAATAATAATGTTATCATTAAAAATAAGATCAATAACTATCCACAATTAGAGCTGGTTGATGGTTATACTGGACAAATTCGTTGGACGATATCCCATCAAGAAATCCCTGAAATTGAAAAAATTACAGCCACAAATGCCTCTGAAAGTGATCTAAAATTAAGTTTGTATAATAATGATTTTAAAATCCAAATTGCGTCTAATTATTATTTAGTAAATAAAACAGGTGAAATTATTGATGCTGGTAAAGTAGAAGATTTGATAGATTCAGAATAAAATTGATCGTTAGGCAGAATCTTTAATAATTTTTGCTTTAATTTACGATATATTGACAGTATTGATAAAGTTTTTTGAGTAGTGCTAATTTTTCTGGTTGTTGTTGATGAATTAAGGCTAAATTTTCAATTTCTAATAAGTAATGGCTAAGAACTTCATGATTAAGTTTATTACGACAGTAGTCTTGCCATAGTATGGTTTCACTTGGCGTTAAAGCAAAAGGATAATTACGCGCTTTATATCTTAATAATAGGGTTTTTAAACGTGAATCATGTGGTTCAATATTTAAACTCATTAGATTTTCCGGGGCGGTTTGTTGGATTAATGTACATAGTGACTTATCGTAGTTATCATAAAAACCTTGATAAATTTGACCATCTACATCGCGTTCTTGATTAGGAGTCAGTTGATGATTAAAAACTGAGATAATTTTTTCTTGTATGAAATTTTGATACTGTTTAATCTTAAATAAGTTTTGTTCACAGCGATTTAAATCAATAGCTAAACGTTTAGCATTGTCCGCAGTTAAAGTACCAATTGGTGCGATTATCGGGCACTTATTAGTATGAACTAATTTTAATGGTATACGTGATTCTAATTCATCTAAATCAACCGTTTTGGTGTAAAGTTTATCGCGAATTTGTTCAGCAGATAACGCGATTAATGTATCAATATCACCGGTTAAATCACAAGCAATAACGGCATTGGTTTGTAATGGATGCCAAGCCAGAGGTACAATAAGCGTCGTATTTCCTCGATGAGCTCCTAACATACCTGAAACATGTACTAAAGGTGTGAGATTGATAATATCTATTAGATTAGCAATCTTTTTCTTATCACGTAATTTAAAAAAGTAATCAAACAATTTTGGTTGTTGCTGTTTAATTAATTTCGCCATTTCAATGGTTGCATAGACATCGGACATAGCATCATGAGCATTTTGATGACTGATATGGTTGGCTGAAGTCAGATCTTCTAAACGAAAACTGGCAAAACCATTATCATTAATCGGCCATTTGATACCTTGTGGGCGCAGCGCATAGCAAGCTCGTACTACATCTAATAAGTCCCAACGTGAATTATTATTTTTCCAACAATAAGCATAGGGATCGTAAAAATTACGATAAAATATATTCCGCGTTACTTCATCATCAAAGCGTAAATTGTTATAACCAATGATACAGGTATTCGGTTGACTAAATGCTGTATGAATAGTTTGAGCAAAATCGGCTTCACACATACCTTTAGTCATGACTTCTTGTGGGGTAATACCGGTAATTAAGACTGCTTCAGGATTTGGTAAATAATCATTAGATAGTTGACAATATATGATAGAAGGGTCTTCAATAATATTAAGTTCTAAGTCAGTTCTGATTCCGGCAAATTGTGCTGGTCGATCAAATGCAGGATGAGTCCCGAAGGTTTCATAATCGTGAAAGTAAAAAGTTGGTTGTTCAGCATTATTTTTCATTGTTTAATTTTGTGTCTGTTTATTGGTAACAAAGCTAATTTTAAAAAGGGTTTTTAGCTTATTTTGTTTGTCACTATTTTAACTCGTTCGCTTGCCATTTTGTATTGATTGAGTAAATAATCCAGCATTTTCAATGTGTACATAGAATTATTATGACTCTCATTGATACAAAATTGAGAACAATATTTAATAAACCATATTTAGGCTCACCATAAATTACAGATGGTGACGGCTTAGGCGTTAGGATAATCTCCAGGGATTATTGTTTTCCAATTCAGCTACCGCAGGCAGGGAAAACCAACACGATTAGCCCTAGCCTAGGTATATATACCCGTCACTCTTTCTAAAAGACGCTAGAATCATTACTGGGGAACTCAGATTATTATACGACAAAGGAATCAATCCTAAAAATTATTTTATTAGTAGCAGCTCAGAAATGACGTTAAATGACTGTCTCGACTTTTGTAGCCTTTAAGAATTTACTCTATTCAGTTATCCAGACTTGATAAATAAATTGAAAATATGGAATTACCAGAAAGCCCTGTTAATGAGCTTTATTTTTAATTATATTTGATTTTTCAGTATACACAGTGCAATTGTCTGGAATATCTTTATTTATGAAGGACATCGCGCCAATTGTTATATTATTGCCGATTTTTATGTTCTGACCGAAAATCATACTGTTGGCTCCGATCGTGACATCATCACCAATCTTTATTGAACCATCCATGTCGTAGTTTTTAAAGCCTATAACTACATTACTACCAATTCTTAATCTGTTTCCTATTTTAGCCTTTTCAGTGATTACAACACCGATTGGATGCCACATATCAAAACCAATACCAATTTCAGCTTGCAATGGAATATCTATTGAATATCTTCTATTTAACTTTCTATTAATTTTTACTGCGACTCTTTTTTGTTTATTACTTTCTGACCGAAACATAAAGTAAGCAAGCCGATACCACACCATATAAGTGTTATCACTTTTACATAATTTATTAAGTAATCGACTCCATTTAAATTCTTTTTTTATGAATTCAACTTCCCAATATTTTTTTAATTCCGTTAAATCATGAGTTAATAAAAAAATAATAATATGAATGTATTTAAACATTATAGTTCTAACCTTAATTTTAAATTTGCGTCAATATCTGTTTCATTCCACTTTAATATTGGGGTAATCAGATTATAATAACTTTCTTTATCTCATTGTTATTTAATGACGGCTGAGCAGCAATAAAAATTTTATGCTGAGTGTAGCATAGATGATAATACTAGTGAACACTATTAAAACTTATACTTAATTTGTTAAATCCGGTAATTGTTTCAACTGACATCTAATTAGCATGAAACGCTAATAATAATTTTGTGTACATTAAAAGATACATTTATATTTATTTTTTATATAAAATCATTACCTTAAATATTAAGGTTTCATAATCGTGAAAGTAAAAAAGTTTGTTGTTCTGATTTTATTTCCATTTTACGAATTTGTTCCTGTTTTTAAACCGAAGCTAATCAATACCAGATGGGTGAACTTTTCTTAGTATGTATTTATTAGCCTCTCAATTTGATAATCCCGTTCACTGCTAAAACCGAGAGATGCAAAATAAATTCGGACTTGTTTCATTTATCTTGCAGCAATGTTTACTAAAAATGTTTGCTGATAACATATTTAATCAATCTTGATTTACTGAACGATATCCCAATATGTATTTAAGCCTTTGTCGTTAATATGTTGTAAAAGTGGTTAAAATTCAAATTTTAACCCAATTGACTTCATTGGAGAGGAGAGCTGCTTAATGTTGAGTTATATAGTGTATGCTTGATGGCAAAATGAAAAATTTATCAAAGCTATGGCAAGACATAAAAAAGTTATCAATAATTATTTAAGCAGAGAAAGAAAACAAATTGAGAAACCTATTAATATTATTTCAGGAACAGCTCAACATAGTGCTTAAAAATAATCTGTTTAGAATGATACAGTTCAAGATTTTTTTGTAACAAGTTATTCAAAAGTGCGACAAGTCAAACTGACAACCCTAAATTTATTCAGTGATTCTTTACCATCTGTACTAGCTATATCTTGATTTTGGGAAAAATATACGCTATAACAAGCGACGCCATAATTTATCAACGTGAAAAATAAGAAAATATTAAGAAAATTAATCGCTCAAACATTTATAATTACTACGCTTAATAACGAATAGGAAATGATAATGGACAATAAAACTAAACAAAAAAAAGAAAAGTTAAGTTATGATGAAGATGGTGGTTTTATTTTCATGAAAAATTGGTCACCGATATTAAGGTGGATTTGTATCTTACCAGCAGCACTTATTACTTTTATTGCTGTAAGATTTTCATTACTTGATCCGTTTTTAAAAATGATTGAAAATACATCGTATTTATTATCTTTCTATGTTAGAGTAGTCACATCTGGATTAGTTTACCTAGCTATTGTAGATATGGTATCTGCTACAGCACCTAAAAATAGAGTTTTAGTCAGCATAATTACCGCAATCATATTAGGTTTAGTCGTTATTTTCCTTACCTCTGTCAGTTACGATGTTATTTCAGATTATGAGGCCTTTCAATATGGATTTAAGTTTTCACCAATAAGTAAAACACATTTAATCACGGGGTTGGTTATCAGTTTCTTTTCCAATATGTTAGGGCTTTTTTTAGGTGTTAATAACACAAAAGAACGGCAAAAGAAATCCTCATAACGTTAAATCTTAACCTGGTTTACAATCGTTTTTGCTGTTAAAACAAAACCGAAGAAAGTTGGTTTTTTATGTCTACTGAGATCAAATATCAACCAAAAAACGTTTTAGCTATGAAGCTTAAGTTCAAGGTTATATTCCTTAAGCAAATAAGCTGCGTTGGTAAGTATTAAAGCGTAATAAATATCTATGTCTAGTGAAGTGTATAAACGGTTAAAATTATTAATGCAGAGACAAAGTAACATTTTATTAAAGCAAGGCTGATGGCGGTATTAATAGGCAACTTGATCAATTGGTAAAATTAGAGAAGTAATATATTAAGTTAACTTAGAATGTAAAGTTAAACATACCCGGAATGACTTATTTTGCTTAGCATGCACAATTACTTAATCGGTGTTAAAAAATAGTGTTAGCAGCATTATTCAATACTGTTTCTCATTTATTTCTTTTTTTATTGATCCCTGTATAATTCTTTTTCATAAATAATACAATACCCTAAAAAGAATAGGGTTAATATTTTTATCTAATATAAATAGAGTTCCAGTTAATTATGTTAATCAATGCAACCCATATTTTAAAAAATCATAATCCCCATAATAAAATCAACTATGATGCCATTTTAAAAACGATGATTGAATCTTGGCAAACGGATGCTATTAAACCAAAAATTTTAATTCATAGTTGCTGTGCACCTTGTAGTACTTATGTATTGGAATATTTAGCACAATATGCGGATATTACGATTTATTTTGCTAATTCTAACATTCATCCAAGATTGGAATATGAACTACGCAGTCAAGTGCAGCAGAAGTTTATTCAGGATTTTAATGATAAAACGGGGCATAACATAAAGTTTTTAGAAGCACCTTACCAACCTGCCGAATTTTTAAAACAAGTGGAACATTTACGTAATGAACCAGAAGGTGGCGCTCGCTGCCATATCTGTTACAAAATGCGCTTAGATTTAGCGGCAATTAAAGCGCAAGAATTAGGATTTGATTATTTTGCTAGTGCTTTGACCTTGAGTCCCAAAAAAAATAGTCAAAAAATTAATGAACTAGGATTTGAAATTCAAGAGTTTTTTGCTGTCAAATATTTACCGTCCGATTTTAAAAAAAATAATGGATACAAACGATCAATAGAGATTTGTAAAGAATATGATGTTTATCGGCAATGTTATTGTGGATGTATTTTTGCAGCTAAACAGCAAGGTATAGATTTTAAAATTATAGTTGAAAATGCTAAAAATTATTTAGCGTCTAAATAAATTCTTTAATAATTATAGACGACTTACTTTTGAAATCAGTGGTAAAAATAGGTATTGAGAACTGTATTTAAAAAAAGTGTGATTATGAATGTTTTTTATAGGTTAGCCCATAATCAATTTTAAAGCTGGAATTATTTTATTAAATTGATTTTTTCCTGCCAAAGCAAGTATTATAATAGCAATATCAGTTTAACTGATAATTCTCAGGGCGGGGTGTAAGTCCCCACCGGTGGTGATAGCCCACGAGCACTTGATTTTATTTAAAATACAAGGTTAGCAGATTTGGTGAAATTCCAAGGCCGACAGTAAAAGTCTGGATGAAAGAGCGTTGCTTATTTACCTTACACTATAATTATCATTAATGCTTTTTACTATGATAATAATTCTCGATGGTCAAGCACTTGCCCTGGTTCTGGTAGTAAATGAAATAAGGAAAATTTACCATGAATCAGCAATTATATAATACACAAAATTCTATTCACAATACCTTTAATTTAGCTGAATTTGGCTCGCCAATTGAACGTGTTGAGCGGGCTATTGCCGCATTACAAACCGGTAACGGCGTTTTAGTATTAGATGATGAAGATCGTGAAAATGAAGGCGATGTAGTTTGGGTTGCCGAAAATATTACGGTTGCACAAATGGCACTTACGATCCGTCACGGAAGTGGTATTGTTTGTTTATGTATGCCACAATCATATTGCGATAAGTTGCAATTGCCAATGATGGTGAGTAAGAATACCAGTAAAAATCAAACTGCTTTTACTATTAGTATCGAAGCCGCAAAAGGGGTTACGACGGGTGTGTCAGCAAATGACCGAGTAACGACTGTAAAAGCTGCGGTAGCTGATGATGCTAAGCCAAGTGATTTGCATCATCCTGGACATGTTTTTCCTTTAGTCTCTCAAGAGGGGGGGGTATTAACGCGTAGAGGTCATACCGAAGCGTCAGTGGATTTGGTGAGATTGGCTGGTTTTAAACCTGCTGCGGTAATTTGTGAGTTGACTAATGATGATGGTACGATGTCGCGAGCCCCACAAGTAGTGGCATTCGCCAAACAGCACCATTTACCCGTTGTCACAATTGAAGATCTTGTTCAATACCGGCAACAAAATTGTTAAGTTGATCTCGTTTATGTCGTATTTATAGTGAGCAAGCTTGGCTTTGTTCACTATTTGACGATATTATCAAACCAACTTTCTAATATAATAACGGCAGATCCCGCATCGATTTTGCCTTTCTTTAATGCCTGAAATCCACCCTTTTCAAATAATTGCGCTTTTGCTTCAACGGTTGATAATCGTTCATCCTGTAGTTGTACTTGAAATCCAAAACGTCCATGTAAACGATTAGCGAATTTTTTTGCTCGTTGTGTCAGTTCTTGCTCAGTTCCATCCATATTCAGTGGTAAACCAACTACCAAGTAGTCTGGTTGCCATTCAAGTAATATTTTTTCTATTTCTTGCCAATTTGGTTTACCATCACGCGCCTTGAAAGCACATAGCGGTCGGGCGGTTCGAGTAATATCTTGCCCAATTGCTGCACCTATGCTATAAGTGCCAAAGTCAAAAGCAATCACAGTAGCCATTGTTTAAGCTTTTCCCATTTGTGTTGACATAGTTTCAATATTGACACCGATTGTTTGAGCTGCCATATTCCAACGCTCAGCTATCGGTAAATTAAAAATAATATCAGTATTACTAGGTGTAACTAACCAATCATTTTTTGCAATTTCATGTTCTAATTGCATATGGCTCCAACTGGCATAGCCTAAAGTTAAAAAAAGATCTTTAGGTTGGTTTTCTGAACCAATTGTTTTTAGAACGTCTAAAGATGTAGTTATCATAATCTCATCTGATATAACAATACTCGATGAAAACCCTGACTGTGGGGTATGTAAGATAAATCCTTGTTCTTCAGCTAAAGGCCCACCATTGAAAACTAACTGTTCCAATTCAGCACAATTTTTATAGGGTGTGATATCAAGACGTGATAATACAGTTTGTACAGTAAGATCAATGATGGGTTTATTAACTATAATACCCATCGCACCATCGCGATTATGTTCACAAATAAAAACTACTGAATGACTGAATAATGGGTCATTTAATGTGGGCATGGCAACAACAAAATGGTTTTTTAAATTCATGGTCTATTATCTTAAATTAAAAATCGCCATTCATTAAGAATGATGCGATAAAAAGATATCAATATCACTATTTCAACCTGTTTGACGGCATTTATAAGGCACATTTGCCAATTTTGATTGTATGATTGACAATACATGTCATCAATAGCTCAGGTTCGTTCGTTTCTTCATTGAGCGATTGATCTACAACTTGAAAACCTTGGGATTGATAAAATGCAATAGCTTGAGTATTTTGTTTATAAACTAGCACGTTAAGTTGATTATGTAATTGCTTAGCTTTAGCAATTAAAGCTTTACCAACATGTTGGCGACGATATTGTTCATCTACAAATAGGCCAGATATGTAATTATCCATTAAGCCTATAAATCCCCTTACACCATCAATGTCTTGCACAAAAATAGTGGAAGCTGGAATCAACATTTTAACTAATTCAAAATTGTTTTCAAAAAATTGTGAATCAATAAACGGGTGGGCTTGTTGATTTCCCTTTAACCAGATTGACATGATGGTATCTAAATCTTTAGTTTGATATTCTCTTATCATTATTTAACCTTATCTTTCAAGTTAAGACGTGTTTCAATTGCATCCATTAACATTCCGGTAATAGACAATTCAGGATTAGCTGCCTCGATTTCACGTACACAGGTTGGACTTGTGACATTAATTTCGGTTAATTTATCACCAATAATATCAAGTCCTACAAATATCAATCCCTTTTCTTTTAGTTTTGGTCCAATTGCATTGGCGATTGCCCAATCAGATTCCGATAACGGTCTGACTTCGCCATGTCCCCCAGCAGCTAAGTTACCACGAGTTTCACCTTGTTGGGGAATACGGGCCAAACAAAACGGTACGGGTTGTCCATCGATCACTAATACACGTTTGTCACCCTCTTTAATCGCGGGGATATAGGTTTGCGCCATACAATATTGACGATTATGATTCGTTAATGTTTCAATAATAACAGATAGATTAGGATCATCGACTTTAACACGAAATATCGACGCGCCACCCATACCGTCAAGTGGTTTTAAAATGATATCATGCTGTTTTTGAAGAAATTGTTTTATCAATGCGGTTTGCCTAGTGACTAGAGTGCGTGGAGTAAATTGGGCAAACCAAGCTGTAAATAGTTTTTCATTACAGTCACGCAGACTCTGTGGTTTGTTGACCACTAAAGTTCCAGCATCTTCTGCACGTTCTAATATATAGGTGGCATAAATAAATTCTGTATCAAATGGTGGGTCTTTTCGCATTAAAATCACATCAAGATCACCTAAAGGTATTGTCTGTTCTTCCCCCAAATCAAACCAATGATCTTTATTATTGTAAACAGTGATAGTTCTGGTGGTTGCATAAGCTTGACCATCTTCCAAATACAGATCATTCATCTCCATATAGTAAATTTGATATCCACGTGATTGCGCCTGTTCTAACATGGCAAAACTGGAATCTTTTTTCAGTTTTATTTGACTAATTGGGTCCATTACAATACCAAGCTTAATCATGAGCACTCCTTTATTGATGAAACTCTGCTAATTGATAAACAATCAAGATCTTTTTACTAGTATATACCTTTGAGTAAATAAGATGAAATAATTTACCTGACAAGTGGTAAATCAAATTGATAGGATTTAATCACAACTATCTTATCATCCTAAATCACCAAATTTTAGTTGTAATGCGGTTATAGCAGTTAATGCAACTGTTTCAGTGCGTAATACACGAGGTCCTAAAAGAATCTCAATAAATTGCTGGTTAAGCGTCATCGCTATTTCGGCTTCGGTTAAACCGCCTTCAGGACCAATTAGTAATGCAATTTTAAGATGATTTAAGTGCAACTGATTAATTCCTGATGACGCACGGGGATGAAGTGTAAGCTTAGTATAATCAGATAATTGTGAGCACCAGGTTTCTATTTTTGTCACGGGACGAATTTGCGGAATTAGGTTGCGACCACATTGTTCACAAGCTGATTCAGCTATACGTTGCCATTGCTGAACTTTTTTTGACAGCCGCACAGCATCAAGTTTCACACCACAACGTTCTGATAGTAACGGTGTAATTGTTGTAACGCCTAATTCGACAGACTTTTGAATCGTGAACTCCATCTTTTCACCACGGGACAGTACTTGCCCTAAATGAATATTTAAAGGGGATTCACGATTTTGTACAATGGTTTCTTGGGTTTGTACTATTAGCGTTTTTTTGGTAATTTGTTGAATGATAGCTGGGGTAATAGTATTACTTCCATCAAATAAAGTAATTGAATCGCCTATACGCATTCTCAATGCTCTGACAACATGATTAAAAGCGTTCTCATCAAGCTCAATAGAACTATTAGCTAAAATCGGTTTAGGTTGATAAATTCTTACCATAATGAGATAACTGAAAAAAGTGATTAATAATTAAATAAATTATAGCGTAAATAGATAAGATTAGGTAATCTCTTACTATCAGATTATGCATATTTATACTTTTCGAAAGTAATGTGAACAGATTGAATTTAATTTTAACTAATCGTGCATGTTGGCTATGAATAATATTGCTATGCCAAGGTAAAAAATAGGATGTAAAATGTTTAAAGATCGCGTTTTTATCGAAGGATTATCTATCATAACGACTATTGGCGTGTATGAGTGGGAAAAAAGTATTAAACAAAAACTGATTCTTGATATTGAAATGGCTTGGGATAATCGTATTGCCGGTTTAAGTGATGATGTTAACGATTGTTTGAATTACGCTCAAATTAGTCAGGCAATTATCGATTATTTACAACATCATCAATTTAATTTAATTGAAAGTGTTGCTGAAAATGTGGCAGCGTTATTAATTGATCACTATTTTACGCCGTGGGTAAGAGTTAAAGTGAGTAAACCCACAGCAGTGGCATCGGCTAGGAATGTCGCCATAATGATTGAAAGACAAAAAGAAAATATAAACTATTGATTGAGAGAAATATGTTTTATAAAAACCCTTATTATGATGCTAATAAAAAGCATCATACCCCTACAGGCTTTTGTAACTTGGAACCTTTTGTTATAAATCCTATTGATTTTGCTAAATGGCGTAAGCAGCGTAAAGTTATAGCTCCTATTGGTGGTTATAAAGCGTTTATTGAAAAATGGTTTCAAACGGCTGATTTTTCCGCGATTGAAAATGGTATTTGGTGGCTAGGACATGCTTCCACATTAATTAAAATTAATCAGAAAACGATCCTCACTGATCCAGTGTTTAGCAAATGCGTATCACCTTTACGTTTTATTGGACCTAGACGCCGTACACCTTGTCCAACCGCGGTGGCTCAATTACCGAAAATTGATGTTATAGTCATATCGCATAATCATTATGATCACTTAGATTACCCAACTATTAAACAACTGATAAAACGTTTTCCTGATGTTATCATTTGCGTTCCATTGGGTTTAAAGCCTAAATTATTAAGTTGGGGAGCGAACCAGGTTGTTGAACTTGATTGGTATGATAATTTAGATATATCGGGCTTAAAATTAACCGCTATACCGGCACATCATTGGAGCCGACGGGCAATATTTGATACCAATCGTACATTATGGTGTGGCTGGATGATGGAATATGCTAATCGAACAATATATTTTGTTGGTGACACAGGTTATGCAAAACATTTCAGTGAACTGAAACAATTATTTCCCAATATTGATGTGGCATTAATTCCTATTGGTTGTTATGCTCCACGTTGGTTTATGCACAATCAACATATAGACCCACAAAATGCGTTAAAGATTTTTAAAGAATTGGCATGTAAACGAGCCATTGCCATTCATTGGGGGGCATTTGAACTTGCCGATGATCCACTTG
Source organism: Frischella japonica (assembly GCF_014489845.1). Classification (GTDB taxonomy): domain Bacteria; phylum Pseudomonadota; class Gammaproteobacteria; order Enterobacterales; family Orbaceae; genus Frischella; species Frischella japonica. The sequence goes on along the minus strand of NZ_JABURY010000015.1, from coordinate 166,217 downwards.
ATGAACCGCCTAAAATATTGCAATCAATGTCTGAACCTAATCTTGATGATGAACAATTATTTACGATATTAAAAATTGGTGAACATACATCAATTTAATAAAAAAATAGTCAAAATATTATTTGTTAACTAAATCGGAAAAACTGTTTACTTGTCACATTGGAAGATTATGGTAATTGGCCAATAAATGATATTGGTTTAATTATAACGTAAACATTAATATATCGTTATTTTAATGAGTTATTAAAATTTTAGTTTTAGTGTAAATAACAATTGAAAAATATATGATTGAGCATATTATAAATAAAAATAAATTATATTTATATCAATAAACTAATTTCTTTGGTTCAAATTAGCTTATTAATGAATCAATTCAATTAACATGATACATAGTATTATTTGAAGTATAAGCGATGATAAGTTTTAATTATAAGGAATATTTATGCAAAAAATTGGTATATTTATTAGTTTACTGGTTATTTTTATCGGTTTGGCAGGATGTGGAGGGAAAACCGATCCAGATCATCCAACTCAATGGTCGAAACCAGAACCAGTATTAGAAGGATGCGATGGTGTAATGCTGAATTCTAAACAGTGTCAGGACAATCCTGGAAATCAGCAATTATTGATTAAAATTGATAATAAATAGATAAATATATGAGCGCTTGGTTAATTTATGCTTTATTATCCGCTATAACCGCAGCTGCTGTTGCAATTTTGGGAAAAATAGGGCTTCAACATTTAGATGCTAATACAGCTACGGCTATAAGAGCTGTTGTAATGGCGATTTTTCTTGTTGGCGTGGTTGTAGTACAGGGTAAATTACAATTAATTCAGACGGTTGTTCAGGATAAAAAAGCAATTTTTGTCATAGTGTTAAGTGGTATCGCTGGGGCTTTGTCTTGGTTATTTTATTTTATGGCGATTAAAGTTGGTAAAGTTTCGCAAGTTGCGCCAATTGATAAGTTAAGTGTGGTATTTGCTGTTTTATTTGCGATAGTGTTATTTGGCGAAAAAATTTCAATTTGGGCTGGTGTCGGGGTTGCTTTAATAGCCATTGGCGCAATTTTAGTCGCTTTAAATTAACAAATTTTTGATATTAGTTTAGTCATTTTTTGTAAATTGAATCATTAATGAAATCTTTTTGATTATTAAAACAGTTTTATTATAAGCGTAATCTTTATAACAAATTAACTTTTCTCTTTATAGTTATAATTAATATTAAATTGATTATGCTAAATTTTTTCAGTTATATTTAACTAATTATTGATTTGATATCAATTAGATTAACTTATTTGCTTTGTTTTAGGCACGTTTTTATTTTCTAGTAGCGATTTTCTAAATTCATTCTTAACTCCGTCCCGGCTATAAATCAACTTAAAATTTTATCAAATAGTTCTACGTTAACTAGTTCACCTTTTTGGACGTTGCCCCGTTCAGCTTCTAATAGAATAAAACAATTAGCCTGATTGAAAGATGTCGTAATGTGCGAACCTTGCTGACTAGTTGTGCTTACAACCAATTCACCATGCTCATTATTGTGTAAGTAACCACGTTGAAAATCCATTCTACCGATTGTTTTCTTTAAATAATTACTTGTTTTAACTTGAAAGGTTAATGGTTTAAATTGTTGTGTTTGACCATATAAACCTAAAATAAGAGGGCGCACTAATTGATAAAACGTTACAATTGATGAAACTGGATTACCTGGCAATCCACAAAATAGTGATTGGTCAATATGACCAAATGCAAATGGTTTTCCTGGTTTCATCGCTATTTGCCAAAAATGAATTTGACCAATTTTTTCCAGTGCTTGTTTGATATAATCAGCATCACCAATCGACACACCACCACTACTTATGACAATATCAGCAAGATTTGCAGCTTGTTTTAAGGTATTTGTGATAAGGTTTAAATCATCATTAACAATACCTAAATCTATCACTTCACAGCCGAGTGCTTTTAACATTAGCTTAAGGGTAAAACGATTACTATCATAAATGCTATTAACTGTTTTTAGCGGTTGTCCAATCGGGGTTAATTCATCTCCTGTCGAAAATATGGCCACTCTTAGAGGTTGAAAAATATTAACTTGATTAATTCCCAATGTAGCAAGGGTCGCTAATTTCGCAATGGTTAACTGTTCGCCTTTAGTGAAAATTTCAGTTCCTAATTTTACACTTTCACCGATAAAACGAATATTTTGCCCTTGTTTAATTGTTTGAGTATTAAATTTAATGCCATGAGCGGTTATATCGACATCTTCTTGCATGATAACAGCATAAGCATCTTGGGGAACGGCGGCACCGGTCATGATACGAAGGCAAGTTTTTTCTGGCCAATTAATCTGTTTTTGTTCGCCAGCTAGTAGGCGTCCAGCAATCGGTAGGACGGTCATTGCGCAGTCTATATCTTGTTTTCTAACTACATAGCCATCCATAGCTGAATTATTAAAAGACGGAATATTCATTGGTGATAAAATCGTTTCAGCGAGATAACCATTCACGGCATCGATTAATTCAACCGTGTGATATGCATTGTAATTCTTGGATTTTATGGTGGCTAAAATAGATTCTCTTGCTTCAGAGAAAGGTAAAAGAACTGATTTTTTCATAACTTAAAAGCCTTGTTTTTATCACTTAAATATTGGGCGAATCATTTAGTTATTTACTTTATGCATAAAATGAAAAAAGCCCTAAAAACACATAGGGCTTTTTATTCAATAATTTTATACATTAAAGAGGAAATTCATTATATCGCCATCTTGTACAATATAATCTTTACCTTCTGAACGCATTTTGCCAGCTTCTTTAGCGCCTTGTTCACCTTTATATTTGATAAAATCGTCAAAAGCAATAGTTTGTGCTCGAATAAAGCCTTTTTCAAAATCAGTATGAATTTTTCCAGCCGCCTGTGGCGCGGTAGAACCGACGGTGATTGTCCAGGCGCGAACTTCTTTTACACCAGCGGTAAAATAGGTTTGTAAATTTAGTAGTTGATAACCAGCTCGAATCACACGATTTAATCCTGGTTCTTCAAGCCCCAAATCTTGCATGAATTCATCACGTTCCTCATCATCTAATTCAGCAATTTCAGCTTCTATTGCTGCACATACCGGAACTACAACTGCATTTTCTTTAGCTGCAAAAGCGTGAACCTTGTCTAAATAAGGATTATTTTCAAAACCATCCTCATTAACATTGGCGATGTACATTGTTGGTTTTAACGTTAAAAAACTTAAATACTTAATTGCATTGATCTGTTCTTGATCTAAATTGAGCGTGATAAGTTTATTACCTTGCTCTAAATGCGGTAAGCAATATTCCAATACATTTTGTTCGTATTTTGCATCTTTATCGCCGCCTTTAGCTTTCTTTTGTACACGTAAAATTGCTCGTTCACAAGTATCTAAATCGGCAAGTGCTAATTCAGTATTGATCGTTTCAATATCCTCAATGGGATCAATTTTACCAGCAACATGAATAATATTATCGTTTTCAAAACAGCGTACTACATGACCAATTGCTTCAGTTTCACGAATATTGGATAAAAATTGGTTGCCCAATCCTTCACCTTTTGAAGCCCCTTTCACTAATCCTGCAATATCAACAAACTCCATAGTTGTTGGTAATGTGCGCTGTGGTTTAACAATTTCTGCAAGTTGATCTAATCGTTTATCTGGCATTGGTACCACGCCGGTATTAGGTTCAATTGTACAAAAAGGAAAATTAGCCGCTTCAATGCCGGCTTTTGTTAATGCATTAAATAAGGTTGATTTGCCAACATTTGGCAAACCAACAATTCCACATTTAAATCCCATATTCTAACCTTTTCTAACCATAAAAATGGCTGGATTATACCTTATTTTCGATTGTAACGATATAAAGAAATGTTTATCGATGATGACTGTTTAGCTTTTATCACAAAAAAGAATTAAATTATATAGGTATAACCGTTGTGTTCGATTGAACAGTGAGTTTGACTTGTTTTAACCAAGCAAGAATGAATAGAGTGCGATAGTTGAATATGGATAAATTAATAGTATTTACTTAATTAAATAAATTGCAAGTTCAGCTAATTACATAAATTGTTAAGTGTGGGCAATTTTTAAGATAGTAGGTATTCATTTCAATAGGTAGACGCAGTTATGAATAGTGATTGAATTGCGTCATCTTAAATAAAGCAAACAGACTTTTAGATAAATATTATTAATGTTTTAAAATCAATCGCTTAATGCTTGGTGTTTATCAGTTTAAGTCGTTTGCTTAACTTTTTTAATGATTTAGCAAGATAAAAACTATAATAAAAGTTGTTTCATTTTTTCTACTTCATCAGGATCTATGCTAAAGCGAATAAATTCATCCTGTTTAGTATGACTCATACAGACATTTTGATTTTGATATTGCATTGGCGAAGGCAATGAACGACTAGCTGAAGAGTGAAATTCTGTTATTCCAATTGCTTTAAATAAAGCTAAATTGGTTGAACGAATGCCACAACCAGGCATAATTAAGGTAGATTGGCTGAGTTGGTGTAATTGCTCGATTAATTTTATTCCCTTAACGGCATCTTGCTGTTGACCAGATGTTAAAATGCGATCTATACCCAGATCATTAAGTTGATTGAGCGCTAAAATAGGATCAACACAAACATCAAAAGCTCGATGAAAAGTTATCGATAATCCATCAGCTGCTTTAATTAATTTTAAAAGATTAATAATATCTAGCTGTCCATTACTGACTAAACAACCAAAAACCACACCAGGATAATCTAATTCGCGTGCAAGTTGAATATCATTTATCATGCTGTTAATTTCAGTTTGGCTATAGTAAAAATCACCACCACGCGGTCGAATAATTGGGTGAATAGCAACGGGTAATTTCAATTGCGATAATTGTAATAAATCGCCATAACTGGGTGTTAATCCTCCTTCATTGCGACCAGCACAAAATTCAATGCGATCAGCACCATGATTTATCGCTGTAATGACATCATTAATGCTATAACAACAAACTTCAAGTTTCATATTTACCATTATAATTAGTGAGTGATAGTAATTATTATAACGCTTGTTGATATTTGTTTCAGGTCTATAATAGACCAAATAACTATTTATTTGGGTTTATCATGTACCGTCAATTCGCTAATCATAATAATATTCTGATTTTTATATCTTTTCTGTTTTCTGCATTTATTATCGGTATTGCCAGTGCACTACAATCACCAACTTTAAGTCGATTTTTGACTTATGAAGTGGCTGCAAATCCAATTCAAGTCGGAGTATTTTATTCCATTAATGCCATTGCTAGTATTGTTGGCAGTTTTTTATTAGCAAAATATTCTGATAGTCACGGTCAAAGACGTTATATAGTACTATTTTGCTGCTTAATGGGAATAGGTAATAGTGTTGTTTTTGCATTAACACGCAATTATTATTTACTTATTACCGTAGGCGTATTTTTTGCTGCGTTAGCCTCTGCTGCAATGCCACAAATTTTTGCCTTAGCGCGTGAATATGCTGAAAAAACTAAACGGAATGTGGTTGTATTCAATTCACTAATTAGGGCGCAATTATCATTGGCGTGGGTTATCGGACCTCCATTATCTTTTGCATTAGCAATCAGTTATGGTTTTAATCTGCTCTATTACAGTATTATTGGCATGTATCTTATTGCCATGATTATAGTCAACTTTTGTTTACCTGCGATACCACGAACACCTAAAACTTTTACCAGTATTGAATCATCCACTAATCCAATAGAGCAATCTTTATTTAAAAATCATAATATTATTTTTTTATTTTTAGCTACTGTTTTTATGTGGACGGCGAATATGATGTATATCATTGATATGCCATTATATGTTGATCAAGTATTGCAACTTGCAGATACTTTGCCTGGTAAATTAATGGGGATAGCGGCTGGGTTAGAAATCCCTGTCATGTTAGCCAGTGGTTATTTAGTCCCGAAATTTGGTAAACGAAATTTAATGTTATTTGCTATTATTTGTGGTTTATTTTTTTATCTAGGTGTGATTACTTTTTCAAATCAATGGGCTTTGATAGGATTACAGATATTCAATGCATTATTTATTGGTATTGTCGCCAATATTGGTATCATTTATTTTCAAGATTTATTACCTAATCGGATGGGGGTTGCGACTACATTATTTAATAATGGCGTAACATGTGGCGTAATATTAAGTGGAATGATTCAGGGCTTCGTGACGGATTTTTATAGTCATCAAGTGATATACTATATTGCTACCGTGATGATGGGATTATCATTATTGTTATGTGTGCAAGTTAGAAATACCAAATAATATTAAAAAATACCTTACCAATTTAACGATCATTGTATATCAGTTAGCATTAAAAAAGGGCCTTAGCCCTTTTAATTTTGTTAGTCGATTACTTTAATTGATCAGCGGATTTTAAAATAGCACATAATAAAGACCAATATTTTTCAACACTTTGAATATTGACTTTTTCGTCGGGTGAATGTGGTGAAACAATAGTTGGGCCAATCGAAATCATATCCAGATGAGGATAGTGTTTAGTAAATAAACCACATTCTAATCCAGCGTGAATAATCATGATTTTTGCTTTTTGTGCGAAGATTTGGTTGTATTTTCCTTCAGCTAATTTTAGTAACTGTGAATCTAAATTGGGTGTCCATCCCGAATAACCACCACTGATTTCATAATTAGCATTAGCTAATTGGCTATGCGAAATTAACGTTGCGACTACGGCATCTTTAGCTGAATCGACTTGCGAACGAATTAAAAAATAAGCTGAAATTTGATTTTCTTTTATATCAACAATACCTAAATTTAACGATGTTTCTACAACAGTTGGCATATTATCGCACATACGTATTACACCGTTTGGTGCACTATTAAGCCAGTTGATCAATTTTTGTTGATGATCAGCATTAAGAACGCGCTTCAATTTATCTTGTGAAATTTCTGTGGCAATAAATTGAATTGATGGTTCAACATGATTTAATTCACTTTCTAAAACCTGGTGATATTGGGTGATTAAAGATTGAAATTTTGCTAAATCTTGACGATTTAAAGAGATTTCAGCGAAGGCCTCACGAGGAATCGCATTACGTAACGAACCACCGTAAAAATCAGCTAAACGAAAATTTATTTCTTGAGCATATTCAGCAAAGAAGCGTACTAATAACTTAATAGCATTACCTCGTCCAAGATGAATATCACAACCTGAATGACCGCCTTTTAATCCTTTTAGTGATAAACGTAAAAAGGTGTCATGTACCTCTGGAATCACAGCATAATTAATGGCAAATGTTGATTTAAAATCAACACCACCAGCGCAGCCAGTGAAAATCTCACCTTCATCTTCGGAATCAGTGTTGATAAGATAATGGCTTTGTAACCAGTTTGGTTGTAATCCAAAAGCTCCCACCATACCGGTTTCTTCTGAAACAGTAATCAATACTTCAATTGGCCCATGTTCAACTTCAGGATCAATAAGAACCGCTAAGGCAGAAGCAAGTCCAACGCCATTATCGGCCCCAAGGGTGGTTCCTTTTGCCTTTACCCATTCTCCATCAATATAAGGTTTGATTGGATCGACTAAGAAATCGTGTTGCGTTTCTTCATTTTTTTGGGGCACCATATCCATATGCGCTTGTAAAGCTATTGATGGTATATGTTCCATACCATTTGTTGCTGGTTTTCTTAATAAAACATTGCCTACTTTATCTAAATGACACTCAATTTTATGGCGATTTGCGAAATCAACCAAATATTTGGTAATCATCTGTTCATGATGTGATGGATGGGGAATTTGACAAATTTGATTAAAAATAACCCAAAGTGAATTAGGTTTTAAAGAAGTAAGCATAATAATCCTCAAATATTCTATTAATAAATAGTAGTTTTTATTTACTACTCACACTATAATAAGGTGCAATTTTACATCCATTTCGAGTCGATTGATATTGTAATTTGAATTGCGCATTATCAGTTTACTCAATTAATCATGAAATTGCAGGTATTTATGTCATTAAATCAACAATCAACTGAACAAGAACTTTTAGCACAAGAAATTAAAGCCAAAAAACAAATCAAAGCTGAAGAAATTGCCGAAAAGAAAAAATATACGGTAACTTGGGAAATGGTACAGATGTTTGGTCGAGAACTATCTGCCAAGTTATTACCCGCATCACAATGGAAAGGGATTATTGCCGTGAGTCGAGGTGGGTTAGTGCCAGCAGCAATTTTGGCCAGAGAATTAAGTATTCGTTATGTGGATACTGTCTGTATTTCTAGCTATGATCATAATCAACAACGTGAAAAAGTCGTTTTAAAACGTGCCGAAGGAGATGGAGAAGGTTTTATTGTTGTTGATGATTTAGTTGATACTGGTAGTACTGCACATTCAATTCGCGAAATGTATCCAAAAGCTAAATTTGTTACCATTTTCGCTAAACCAGAAGGTCGTCCTTTAGTTGATGATTATATAGTGGATATTCCGCAAGATACATGGATTGAACAACCCTGGGATATGGGGGTTACTTTTGTTAAGCCATTGTGTGATCAAAAATAAATTTAAATATGAATCATTTATTACGCTTTTTTTATTACTAATTATGATAATATTTCATTACATAATAAGTAATAACAAAAGCGAAGATGATGAACGAGAAAAATTTATCTGAAAAATTATTTAAACCTAAATTTGATTACCCTGAAACGTCAACTCTTGTTACGCAAATCAAAAGTGGCCAACAACTGACCAATTCATTTTTAGATAGTGAAGGAAATAGCTGTTGGTATCGTGCTATCAATCGCTTGTCTTGGCAATGGCGTGGTTTACCTTTCATTGAAACAGAAGAGGTTTTATCACGAATTTCAATCTCAAAAAAAAGAAGATCCAATCCAAATTGGCTTGATACTGTCGTTGGTTACCAGTCGGGTAATTGGATTTATGAGTTTTGGGCTCAGGCGACAAAATGGCAAAAACAAGCAGACTTTGACGAACAATTAACTGTTGCTGAGTCCGAATTTGAAGCATATCATTCAAAATGTCACCAATCGTGGTTAATGGCCAGTGGTTTTATGACACTTGCGGGATACCCTTATTTTCGTAATGATGATTTAGCAAATCAGGCTGTTTTACTGGCTTATCGTTATTATCGCCATGCAATGGATCATTCACCTTTTATAGTTAAAGATCTTGATTTCAATCTTAATGATAAGGTTATAAAAGCTATTTTACATACACCTTTAAAAAAGAGTGATCCTATACGCGCATTCCCGGTGGTTTTACTTTGTTCAGGTTTAAATGATTTACAGATTGATTTTTATCGTTTCTTTATTGAGCATTTGGCACCACTCGGTATAGGATTATTGACTGTTGATAATCCATCGATGGGAAATAGTAAGCATTTTAATTTATCACAAAATACTTCTATAATTCATCAAGCTATTTTAGAGCAAATTAGAACTGTTCCATTGATTGATTATCAAAATGTTATTTTATTAGGTTATCGGTTTGGTGCTAATATTGCTACACGACTTGCCTATTTAATGCCTTCAAAAATAAAAGGACTGATAAATATTGCTCCAATTATTCATCAAATATTTATTGATCCACAAATGCAAGCTAAATTACCGATGATTTATCGTGATATGTTGGCTGATCGTATTGGTTTAAAAAACTTTTCTGAACAACAGTTACAAGCTGAATTAAAATTCTTTTCGCTTAAAGAACAACGATTATTAATTAAGCCATGTAATGTACCTGTTTTAAACATTTTTTATGAAGGCGATCTGCTAAATAATATAGAGGAAACTAAATTAATCACCTCTACTAAGTCAACTAAACTATTTAAAATACAATTGCTAACACTAAAACAAGATTTACAACAAAGATCTCAAAATCTGGCAAATTGGTTAAAAGATTTAGTTTTTCGATCATAATAATTTAAATAATGTTAAAAGTGGCGAAATTATGAAACCTCAAACATTTGTAATCAAACTGGGTACTAGTGTGTTAACATGTGGGAAAACATCACTAAATCGAGCCAGAATTCTTGAAATAGTAAGACAATGTCATCAGTTATATCAACAAGGACATAAGATTATTATTGTGACTTCAGGTGCTATTGCTGCAGGTCGCGAAGCGTTGGGTTATCCAGAATTACCCAACACTATTGCATCAAAACAGTTATTGGCTTCAGTTGGACAAGGCAAACTTATTCAACTTTGGGAACAATTGTTTTCAATTTATCAAATTGCTATTGGTCAAATGTTATTAACTCGCGCTGATTTAGAAGATCGAGAACGTTTTTTAAATGCGAAAGATGTATTACAAGCATTGTTGAATAATCATATTATACCCATTATTAACGAAAATGATGCCGTTGCCACAGCAGAAATTAAAGTGGGTGACAATGATAATTTATCAGCATTAGCGGCAATTTTAGCGCAAGCCAATAAATTGATTTTGTTAACCGATCAAGAGGGGTTATTTACTGCCGATCCTAGAAAAGACGCCACTGCTAAATTAATTAATGAAATTGCAACCATCGATGAACATTTGAAATCTCTTGCTGGCGAAAGTATTTCGGGATTAGGAACCGGTGGTATGAGTACAAAACTTCAAGCGGCAGAGATAGCCGGAAAAGCAGGTATTGAAGTGATAATTGCAGCAGGAAGCCGATCAAATGTTATTATGGATATTGTACAAAATGTACAGGTAGGTACGCGTATAAAACCCTGTCAAACTCCGCTAGAACATCGCAAACACTGGTTATTTGGTGCTCCACCAGCCGGCAGTATTACGCTTGATGATGGCGCTGTAAATGCCATTTTAACGCAAGGCGGTTCAATTTTACCCAAAGGTATCATTCAGGTATCAGATAATTTTTCTCGTGGTGAAGTAATAGATGTTTTAAATCATCATGGTCAAAGCATTGCAAGAGGTGTAACGCGTTATAATAGTGATGCTTTAAAGCAGATAGCCGGTCATCACTCGCAAGATATCAGTAAATTGCTTGGCTATGAATATGGTCGAGTTGCCTTGCATCGTGATGACATGATTACTATTTAACATTGATTTAAAAATAATGCCTATCAAATAGATTAAAAATTGATTAGCTATTAATAGTTAGGCTGTGAAATTTTTAATTTATTAAATTAATACTGAATTGAAATTAAATTTAGAACACGAAACAGCCAATTTGCTTTTCCATGATGGATAGGACAAATGACTATTAATGAAGTAATAATTTTTTACGTGTGCCATAATATTAGGCTATAAATAAAGCTCAAATAATTAGCGTTTTTATTATATTAGTATTAACTAAACTGTTCAGATTGCGTGAGTTAATAATAGCTGTATTTGCAATATGTGCTTTAATTTGAATTAAATTATCTTAGGCGTAGGCGTATATTAAGTTATCATTAATCATTCTCTAAAACGCTATGGTGAAAGCAGGATTGCATTTTTGAAATCTCCTAACGAATTCACTCAAGCATTAAATATTTCAAATAAAGATAAATCTAAATAATGGTAAATGGTTTAATTGAATGAGAACAAAGAGTTAAACAGGTAATGTATGATGATTAACCAGATAGGGAAAGCTGCTAAAACAGCAGCGTTTGAATTATTATTAGCAACCACATTACAAAAAAATAGGGCATTAAGTACGATAGCTGACGGATTATTACAATACCGCGATATCATTCTCGCCGCCAATCAAATTGATATTCAGTTTGCGCAACAAAATGGTTTGAGTGATGCCATAATTGATCGTTTACGCTTAACGGATGAACGATTGAAGGCAATTGCGAATGATGTTCGTAAAGTGATTACCTTAAAAGATCCGATTGGCGAGATAATTGATGGTTCGATTCTAGAAAGTGGTTTGAAAATTCAACGAAAACGGGTGCCGATTGGCGTAATTGGTGTCATTTACGAAGCTAGACCAAACGTCACCATTGATATTGCTACGTTATGCTTAAAGACAGGTAATTCGGCAATTTTACGAGGTGGTAAAGAAACCATTAATACCAACAAAGTCATGATTGAAATCATTCAGCAAGCTTTATTGCAAGCTGATTTGCCAATTAAAGCGATACAGTCGATCAATGATCCTAATCGTCAATATATCACCCAATTACTCAAACTTGATCAATATGTCGATATGATTATTCCGCGAGGAGGGGCTGCTTTGCATCAATTATGCCGTGAACAATCAACGATACCAGTGATTACCGGCGGAATAGGGATTTGCCATATTTTTATGGATGACACCGCTGATTTGGATAAAGCGTTACCGATTATTATTAATGCAAAAACTCAACGACCAAGCACCTGTAATACTTTAGAAACTTTATTAATACACCAAAACATTGCCAAAGAATTTTTACCAAGGTTACATCAGGTAATGACTGAGAAGGGCGTTAAGCTACATGTTGATAAGGAGGCTTTTTCAATACTACAATCAGCAGGATTTACTGCCATTGAACTTGTTACCGATGAACAATTACGGCAAGAATGGTTGTCTAATGATCTTAACATTGTGATAGTGGATTCATTAATGGCAGCAGTAAAACATATCCGTGAATATGGATCAGGGCATTCTGAGTCGATCTTAACGCGAAGTCTAGCTAATGCTGAACAATTTGTTGCTAAGGTTGATGCAGCAGCAGTATACGTAAATGCGTCAACACGTTTTACTGATGGTGCACAATTTGGATTAGGTGCTGAAGTGGCAGTGAGTACTCAAAAGCTCCATGCCCGTGGACCAATGGGATTAGAAGCATTAACTACCTATAAATGGATAGGTTATGGGGATGATTTAATACGTGAATAATCAATGAATACGAATACCAATAAAAATGTTTAAAGGTTAGGCGACTATAGTCGCCTAAAAAGTTATTTGCTTTGTGGATTTGTGGTAGTTGCCCCATTGCTAAAATTACGCATTAATAAGGCATAATCTAAAGGAATATTATCTGGAATAGCTAGATAAACAATATGGCCATCGCCTAAACCTGATTGCAAAGATTGGCCTTTTTTATTTTGCATACTTTCAATAACAAAGGTATGATTACCTTTTGGTGTCATCATTTCAACGCTATCACCAACTGAAAAACGATTTTTTACAATCACTTCGGCGAGTCCATTTAAACGTTGACCACTAAATTCTCCCACAAATTGCTGTTTATCGGAAACAGAATGGCTGTGTTCATAGTTTTGCATATCTTCATGATGATGACGACGTAAAAATCCTTCAGTATAACCACGATGCGCTAAAGCATCTAATTGAGTTAATAACTGAGGGTTAAATGGTTTGCCCTCTGCCGCTGCATCGATAGCTTGGCGATAAACTTGGGCAGTTCTAGCACAATAATAAAATGACTTTGTGCGACCTTCAATTTTGAGCGAATGTACGCCAATTTTAGTCAAATCTTCAACTAATTCTATCGCACGTAAATCTTTAGAATTCATAATATAAGTGCCATGTTCATCTTCATAAGCTGGCATAAATTCACCAGGACGACCAGACTCTTCTAACATAAAAACTTGATTAGTCGGTCCGCCAATACCTAATGTTGGTTCAACTTGGTTAATTTTAATTGGATCTTGTTTATGAACAATTTGTCCTGTCTCGTCTTGCTTACCTTCAGATATATTATATTTCCAACGACAGGCATTAGTACAGGTTCCTTGATTAGGATCACGTTTATTAATGTAACCTGATAGTAAACACCGTCCAGAATATGCCATACACAAAGCACCATGAATAAACACTTCTAGTTCCATTTCTGGTACTTTTTCACGTATTTCAGCGATCTCATCTAATGACAACTCTCGAGAAAGTACAATTCGTGTCAAGCCCATTTGTTGCCAAAATTTAACTGTTGCCCAGTTAACTGCGTTGGATTGGACTGATAGATGGACTTCCATTTCTGGAAAATGTTCTCGTACTAGCATGATTAAACCAGGATCAGACATAATAAATGCATCTGGCTTCATATCAACAACTGGTTTTAAATCACGTATAAAGGTTTTAAGTTTAGAATTATGTGGCGCAATATTGACTACGACATAAAATTTCTTACCTTGAGCATGGGCTTCATTGATGCCAATTGCTAAATTTTCATGATTAAATTCATTATTACGCACTCGCAAACTATATCGAGGTTGACCTGCATATACGGCATCAGCTCCATAAGCAAATGCATAACGCATATTTTTCAATGAGCCGGCAGGGGATAGCAGCTCTGGTTTAGCATATAAAATTTCCATTAAGAAAATGCCTCTGATTTCAAGTCAGTACTAAGTTAGGATACTTAGTTATTAAGCAAATAAATAAGGCGCAGATTTTACGCTTTGATGTGAAGAATAGCAAATGTAAATTTACTGAGGAATGTCAAAGTGTTTATTTTATCATTATAAAAAGTAAGCTAATTTTTTGGTCAATAGCAGTAATTGACAATGAGTGTGGTGCAATAAATCCTGATTGTTTTAGCATAGCATTTATCAAATAACTACACTTATTTTATATATGATTGAGAATCGTATTTTTACAATTCTAATCCTTTTGGTATTTAAATTCAGTGATTGCTTTATAGCGGTTCAATATTATGCAGACATAAATAAAATATCCTTTCACTGTTAAAATTATTACATATATATTTTCCTGGAAGCTATTTTGATAACTCAATAAGATGGCTTGAGTTTGTTAACCAAGCCTTCGTTTTTAGAATCAAAAAGAAATTATATAAGGTAGTTAATTGTTTAGTGGCATGATATTGAACTGAATAATTCGTTCTAAAAGTTATTTAAAAAATATATATCTTCACCAAATTATATAAAGTAGATTTATATTAAATTTTTTAATGAATAATGGGGAACAAATTTGAAATATCTATTATGGAGGCGCGTCCCGGAATCGAACCGAGGTCCACGGATTTGCAATCCGCTGCATAACCACTCTGCCAACGCGCCATTTATCTCTTTATTAAGTAAATCGTTTTAGATAAATTGGAGCGGGAAACGAGGTTCGAACTCGCGACCTCAACCTTGGCAAGGTTGCGCTCTACCAACTGAGCTATTCCCGCGTAGACGTTAATTAGTTTTCTAATTAATATTGGTGCCCGGGGCGAGACTTGAACTCGCACGGCTAAAAAAGCCGAGGGATTTTAAATCCCTTGTGTCTACCGATTTCACCACCCGGGCGAAAAACACATCACTAAAGTAATTGCGTTTTGAATGATGTGCATTTTAACGATTATATCTTTTGAGTCAACAATATTTTTAAATAAATCGTTTGATTGGTTAATGTTTAGTTAATTTCAGAATTAGAATTACGCTTTTCCTTAAATTCAGCTTCCAAAACTAACCACAATAGTTAATGTAATGAATTAAATTTAACCAAATTTATTTATTGCTCAAAAAGTTTATAAAGAAGTGAGGTATAATCTAGTTATATTTAAAAGTGGCTAATTAAAAATTGACAAGGTGATTTTGTTAATAAAACACGATTAATCTTATATAGGAATATTTTTTATGTTTATATTAATTATAAATTGTTAAGCGTGAAATTGAATCTTACCATTAGAATTAGTGTTAACATTAATTCTGTAATAAAAATAATTTAAAAAATATCGATTTACAATTTAAGTTTGAATAACTTAAATTGAACCTTTAAATTGATTAACCAGCAGTAGAGGAATTTAGCTACAACAATATACAAAATATATTTTTTACTAATAAATAATGCCAACGTTATTACGATTTTTTATAAGAATACTAAATAACAAAGATTAACAAATGAGTTAATTTTCTATTTTTACTTTGCATTACTATTTCTATTTTCTTAATTAAAATTGGTAGGATAATGACAGCAATTTTAAATAAAAATAGCAATTAGATGGCGTTGGTACACACACTGACGCATGTGATATTAAAAGATAGTTTTATCTGCAACTTTTCGATTACAGTGCCAATTTTAGATAAGTGATAATGATATAACTCAAACTAATTGCTACTCCATACGGAATGGTTACTGTGGATTTTGTGATGGTTTTTCTGATTAATGCAAATATAGCGAGTGGTAAACCCAAAAGAGTCATCAATATAAAAAAATCCCAAATTTGTTCAGTAGGTAAGGATAGCAATAACACACTAATTAATTTTATATCACCGGCTCCCATTATATTAAAACAGAATATTAAAAGACCAATAACAAAGAAAATAAGCGCAGCAATATAGTTAAGCTCTCCACTACCAATCAAAAAATTGGCTAGGATAATTATAAATACGGCGATGACAATTGAATTGTGAATTATTCTGAATCGGATATCTGTATAACAAACTACAATTAAAATCATCCAAATTAAAAATAAACAAATATTATTTAGTAAAAACATTCTGACTTAACCTAATATTTTGGTAGATATCATGATATAAAAATTTTTTATATCATGATGTACGATTAAACCTTTTATAATCATCTGTTAAGGGCTACACTTCTTTACTGTTGAAGGTATTTAGTAATCTATTTACCTTGTCCTGCAATATAGTCATCACCATAAGCCTTTTTCATTTGATTAACTACAAAACTACTCATCGGTCTACCAGGCCATCCAATATTTCCTGCACGCCCAAATTTATGGGCAGCACCGTAGCCAACACCATAAACGTCACCTTTGTCCGTCCAATAGATTAGATGATGTTTACCGCCATCGACTTTAGTGATAGTATCGTAGTGATTACGCTTTATAGGAACTCCTCCACCTATGTCATAGCCTTCTGCTCCCCAAGTATAAATATCGTTATCAGAAGTGATAGCAAGGGAACTAATATAACGACAATAAAGTGTTTTAACTTTTGACATTATCATGACTGGTACTGCGGTTAAACCACCGTATCCTTTACCTAACATTTTCAAATTACCAATACCCCACACTTCACCATTATCAAGTAAATATTCAGTATACCCTTCGCCACCACAGATATATTCGACTTTGTGACCATCAACTTGAATGTTCAATGGTACTGGTCTATCACGGTATACGTGCGCACCTCCGTTTTCGTAGCCAAAACTATTATGCTGATCATCCCCCCAACCAAATATTTGACCGGAAGCATTTACCGCATAACCACCTTCATAGGCAGACCCTATAAGCACAACAGCTTGATTATTAAAATATTCTTGAGGAATTTTTTGAATACCATTAATTGCTCTTAATGTGCCATTGCCCGTTTGGCCATAAATACTGTGACCCCAAGTATAGACTTCACCTGATTTAGTTAAAGCCATTGAAACGTATTCTCCAGCGCCAATTTGGATTACGCTTTGACCCTCCAAAATACGACATGGGGTATTGATGTAAGCAGCACGACAGACAAACGCCCCTGCTTCAAAAAAACCGTTTTGTCCCCAACCCCAGACATCACCTTTATCATCAAGGGCTAAAATATGATAAGCACCACCAACAGCTTGAGTAATACTAATTTTTTCGTCTAAAAATTTTTGAACACGTTGTGGGGGAGATGCTTCATTATGTGGGTTATGCCCAAGTCCTGATATACCCGCATTACGAAATCCCCATATCCAAATATCTCCATTTTCAATAGTTACTCCAGTGTCAATCATACTCGTACCACCAACGCCGCCATAAGGAACTATAGAAAATGTAGCTCCTATTTCAAAATCCGTTACTTTCTCAACTTTATCATTGCCGATTACAAAGACAGAAGTAAAAAATGTTATTAAAAAAATAACATAATTAAATATTTTACGCTTCATTTTTATTATACCTTTCTGTTATTTTTAGATGAAATTACCTGTTTCAGCTTCAATAATTTCACAAATTATTTCAAACACATCCAAATCATGTTTGGTAATATGAATGCATTTTTTATACCTACCACCATAAGAAGCTTATTTAGATGATAGTTTTATAATAAAAAAATAGACATTTATAATGTCTATACTTTGTATAAAAATTAGCGTAATAATTTTACCTATTTTATTGTCTTTAGAAAAGGAACAGTTAGCGGTTTAGCATAAAAATAATTTCTGCTATCACACTGAACTATAAAAATTTATTATATTATGATATCTGATGAAATCTCCTAATAACATTTGGTTACGCTATATATTATATAGCGGAAAAAGATTAAATGATTTATTGTCCTTGTCCTGGAATATAATCATCGCCATAAGTTTTTTTCATTGTTTTAATTACAAAACTAGTCATTTTCCTACCAGGCCATCCATAAATTCCAGCATACCCAAATTTGAATTCATTACCGTATCCAACACCATAAACATCACCTGTATCAGTCCAATAGATAATATGATGTTTACCGCCATCGACTTTAATAATATTTTTATGGTGATTACGCTTTATCGGAGATGAACCGCCCATATCATAGCCTTCTGTTCCCCAAGTATAAATATCGTTATCAAAAGTGATAGCAATGGAACTAATATAACGACAATAAAGTGTTTTAACATTTGACATTATTTTGACTGGTACTGTTGTTGTTCCAGATCTCGCCCCAATACCTAATTGTCTCTTATCACCTAAGCCATACACATCACCATTATCAAGTAAATATTGAGTAAAACCATTACCGCCACAGATATAATCGATTCTATTCCCATCAACTTGAATATTTAATTCTATTGGTCTCACACGTTGCGTGCTTTCTGGGTAGCCGAAAGAGTTTAATTCATCATCCCCCCAACCAAATACTTGACCAGAAGCATTTACCGCATAACCACCTTCATAGGCAGCTCCTATAAGTACAACAGGTTGATTATTGAAATATTCTTGAGGTATTTTATGGAGTCCAATAATTGGGTATTTATTACCAGTGCCTACTTGAGCCAAATCATTATGTCCCCAAGTATAGACTTCACCTGATTTGCTCAAAGCCATTGAATTGTATTCTCCAGCGCCAATTTGGATTATATTTTGATACTTTAAAATACGACATGGGGTATTGACGTATGCTACATTACAGACACCCGCACCGGCTTCCTTATAACCATTTTGCCCCCAACCCCAGACATCACCTTTATCATCAAGTGCTAAAATATGATAACCACCACCAGCAGACTGGATGACATTTTTGTTTTCTTTAAATAATTCATTAACATATTGTGGGGGAGAGCTATTCAATACGAAGAATCCATTTCCTGATTGACCAGAACCACGAAATCCCCATATCCACACATTACCATTTTCAATGGTTACTGAAGTGTCAATCATATTTACACCTCCAACGCCACCATAAGGAACCATAGACAATGTAGTTCCTATTTCAAAATCTGTTACTTTCTTAACTTTCTCATTGCAAATTACAAAGACAGGAGTAAAAGATGTAATTAAAAAAATAACATAATTAAATATTTTACGTTTCATTTTTATTATGCCTTTCTGTTATTTTTAGATGAAATTACTTTTTTCAGCTTCAATAATTTCACAAATTATTTCAAATACATCCAAATCATGTTTGGTAAGATGAATGCATTTTTTATACCTATCACCATAACAAGCTTATTTAGATGATAGTTTTATAATAAAAACTAGACATTTATAATGTCCATACTTTGTATAAAAACTAGCGATATAATTTCATATATTTCATTGTCTTTAAAAAGACACGGTTAGCGGTTTAGAATAATCATCATTATTGCTATTACTTTAAGCGATGAAAATTTATTATATTATGATATTCGATGAAACCTCCTAATAACATTTGATTCCGCTATATATTATATAGCGGAAAAATATTAAATGATTTACTGTCCTTGTCCTGGAATAAAATCTTTGCCATAAGCTTTTTTCATTTCATCAATGACAAAATCCATTTTATTACCAGGCCATTGAACATTGTCAGAATTTGTTTTATTAAGTTTATGGGCAGCACCGTAGCCAACACCATAAACGTCACCTTTGTCAGTCCAATAAATAATATGATGTTTACCGCCATCGACTTTAGTTATATTTTTATGATGATTACGCTGTATCGGAGATGTACCGCCCATTTCATAGTCTTCTGTTCCCCAAGTATAAATATCGTTATCAAAAGTGATAGCAATAGAACCAGCATAACGACAATAAAGCGTTTTAACATTTGACATTATTTTGACAGGTTTTGCTGTTTTTCCTGTTTTTGCCTCAATCCCTAACTGTGAATTAAGCCCCATACCCCATACTTCACCGTTATCAAGCAAATATTCAGTAAAACCTTCGCCGCCACAGATATAATCCACCCTGCGACCATCAACTTGAATGTTTAATGGTACCGGTCTAGTACGATATACATGCTCATCGCGGTTTTCGTAGCCGAAACTGTTATGTTGATCATCCCCCCAACCAAATATTTGACCGGAAGCATTTACTGCATAACCACCCTCATAGGCAGCACCTAAAAGTATAACAGGTTGATTACCAAAATACTCTTGAGGTATTTTATACATACGATTTATATCATCTTGTCTTCCATTGCCTATTTGGCCATAACTTCCGTGACCCCAAGTATAGACTTCACCTGATTTACTTAAAGCTAGTGAAACATATTCTCCAGTGCCAATTTGGATTATATTTTGATACTTTAAAATACGGCAAGGGGTATTGATGTATGGTTGATTACAAATACCAGCACCCGCTTCATTTTTCCCGTTTTGTCCCCATCCCCAGACATTACCTTTTTCATCAAGGACTAAAATATGATAACCACCACCAGCTGATTGGATAATATTAACTTTCTCGTTTAAAAATTTCTGAACACGTTGTGGGGGAGATACTTCATTATACGCGTCATATCCAAGTCCTGATATACCCGCATTACGAAATCCCCATATCCAAATATCTCCATTTTCAATGGTTATAGAAGTGTCAATCATATTAACACCTCCAACGCCACCATAAGGAGCCATAGACAATGTAACACCCAGTTCAAAATCTGTTACTTTCTCTTTTCCAGTAGCAAAGACAGAAAAAATCGATGCTATAAAAAAAATAACATAATAAAAAATACTACGCTCCATTTTTATTACTCTCTATTTCCGTAAAATAAAATTACCTGTTTCAGCTTCAATTATTTCACGAGTTATTTCAAATACTTCAAGTTCATCACTGGCGAAATGAAGATATTTCTTATAATCATCGCCTCCAGATGCAGTTGTAACCAATCCACTATTCGATGTTTTATAAGACGACTTTACACAATTAACCCATGGTCCGAATTCTTGTTTAGCTTCATCTTCTGACAAACTATCAATCGATTTTCCTGCATATATTGGCGATAGTTTTATATAATGAAAAGACGTACTTTTAACTTGATTATTTAGAAAAACTCTCCTTGTAGTCAAACATAAATCCTTTTTATTAAGAAAAGTCTCAGTTAGTTTCTCAGCCCCAGAATCATCTTTACCATCACTTAAAACGATAAAAATTTTATTATCACCTTTACCTTTATATAGTATTGGTATAGAGGTCAAAAAACCAGACATAGTATCGGTTCCCCCACCAGGTTTCCAAGATGCTTTTCCTAAAATATCGGATATTTCTGAGGCACTAGTTAGATCAACCAAATAAGGGCCATTTTTAAAGAGGGGGACTTTCCAATAAGTACTATCAAATAATTCAGATTCATGCAATTTACTTTGACCCGCAAACATAACCCCGTTGTTATATAAAGGGGATGAACACATAGCTTGGAATGGTGTAAAATCTGATGTAGCAGGAACAATAGGGCGGGTAAAAGTAATTGGTTTATAGTTGTGCGCAAACAAATTATTTATCGTACCATCGAAATCTATCGTATTATTATTAGCTAAGGATAAATGATTGTTATAACCGGAATCATCGGAATACATGTAATCATACAATTGCACCATGTAAGCATATTGTTTTTCAACTTTTCGCCGATTAGAATCAGAAAGTGGATAATCTTTCTGATCAATACCACAAGAATATCTGTATTTAGCAAATGCGGTAGAACCAGGTGTTTGGTAATTTTTCTTACAATAACCTGCTGTTTGTAACTGATAGTCATTAAAATAATTTTTTGCAGGTCCGACAATTTTGGAATAATATTTATAGTTATAATAATCTAGATAATAGAAAATAAAGCTAGAATGATCAATACCAAAGAAACCAGTACCCATCTGAACACCAAAATAGGTGTAATTTAAATAATTGGTTATTTTGCCTGCATCTTTTAATTTTTTCCATTCTCTGAAAAAAATATTTTTGTTTGCCCAAAATTCAAAATCTATTGTATCAAAGGGGTTTTTTAACTTATAAGGTACTGAACAGGAATAGGATTGTCCTCCTAAAATATTTTTTCCATTATTTGCAATTGGAACACCAATATCATAAGGTATTAATGCATATGAGTATTCTTCAGGTTGAGAATAAACATCTACTATTTTTTTAATGGCTGACATCGCTGCATTAATTCTGATTTTTGGTTTAATTGATGATGTACCTTCCATTATTTCAGAGTATTTATTACAATTACCATCAGACTCTAAACAGGTGGATGATCCTGAAAAATCAGCAATAAAAGCGATGTCATATTTGTTAAGATTTATTTCTTGTCTACGAGTATTACCATAACCTTTCTGATCATTATTTACATCTATGGAAGAACCAAGTTTACCTAAGGAATCCGATTTTATTAATGCATCGACTTTACGATTATAAGAAATGTAATATTCTTTTTTCTCCTTATCATAAATAACATCTAGCATGCTATCGGTGTCATAAGAATTGGCATTAATTTCATTTTTTAAATAATAATTAATGTAACTTTGAGCTATTGCTTTGTTTTCTAGATTAGCTTTTAGACCTTCATTTTTATTATTTAGCGCCAATACTGCTAACGATGCCTCATTAGTTGCTTCTGAAACAGCAATTTTATCTCTAAGAGTTTTCGAAGTATTTATACTAAAAGCAAAACATAATGCAATTGTTGGTAACATAATAGCAAAAGGTATAATAATGCTACCAGCGTTATCGTTAAAAAAGCCAAATATAAATTTTTTTTGTTGATTAAATATTTTTTTAGTTTTTTTCATAATGACCTTCTTAATTATCATTGATGATAAGAGGGGCGGTAAATATATATTGGGCAACCCTCACGCGCATCACTTAAATCATTACAACGGGAAATGACAGTTGTTTCGCTACATAAGTTAGGGAGCAATCTATTATTTTTATTTTGCCTGTTATTAAATTTTAAAAATAAGCTTTCGTCATTGTTAATACACATACTCACTCTATATAATGGTATGTATCGACCATAGAGTGGTTGTAAATCAGCAGCTTGGTCTTTAGTTCTAAATACTCTTTTCACAAAAGGAGCAAGTTTAGTATAGTCTTTATTTCCTATGGAAGTCTCAGCCATATTAGGGCGATTTTTAAGATATTCCTTAATGTCATTATTACACGCGCTATAAGTACATGACGAAAAGCTTATTGTTTTGAGCTGGTTAGAATTATATATAATTAAAGGTTGATTTTGATCCTGCTTTATAAATAAAGCATCAATTCTAATTGAAACATCTTTGTTTAACAACTTCTTAGCTAATGCTTGCGCTTCTTTAACTTGATCAACGGTAAATAATTCATAACTTTTAAATTGCTCATAAGTGCTGCTACGATCACTTATTGTATCGTCTATCTTAGGGTACAAAGCGGATCGTTCTCGAAATAATGAAGCAACTGTATAGTTAGTTCGTTCTAAATTATCTTGCAAAGTAACAGTATTATAAATATCATAAACGACACACAATATCATTACAAACACGAAAAAAACGCCTGCAAATTCAATCGAAATAACACCCTTACGATTTTTTATAAATTTTATAATATTAGTTATCATGATCTTATAGCCTATGATTAAGAATGAAATTCACGATAAACTATAGTTCTTCTTGTTACAGAAGAATCAGCTAATCTTGTGAATGCTGAAGCAAAAAGAGGGTTATATTTATAAGATACATAGTAATAGATGATTTTACTATCTCCTTTTAATGAACCGCTACATTGCTCATTAATAACTTCTTGAGTGTTTTTACAATATTTAACGATAACATTTAAGCTATTTTTATCAGTAACTATTCCCCATAAAGATAATTCATTTTTTAATTCTTCAGAAAAAATATCAGCATAGCCGCTGGAGTTTTTAATTACATCTTCTGATAATGATACTCTTCGTGCTATTTCCGAAGATACAAGATTGAGCGATGAAGCAATAAACATTAATCGACTCATTTCCAATACAAAAATAAATAATAAAATTAAAAGGGGGAAAACTAAAGCAAACTCTATTGATATCACCCCTTTTTTTTGTTTTATTAATCTAGCTAAGATGCACATAATTATGTTTTCCTGTTATAAATCATTTTTTCTTTTTCTTAGCAAGAACAGAGAAAAATGAACGATGTGGTTGAGTGGAATCTTTTTCAATTCCCATGACGGCAGTCGAAATTACGTCAATTTCTGATGAATTATACGCCTTCTTAAATTTTTCATTACTAGAAATATAATTACGTCTAAAATTAATTGTTTTTCCAAGAAACTCTTCGATATCACTATCTTGCAATGAGGAAGTTTTATCAATAGGTTGATTATCATTTACACAAAATAAAAAGCGTTTATTAAGGATCAATTTATTTTTTTGACCAATCCGATTAATTTCTTCAAGTGCATTTTTAGCAATTTTTATTGTATAAGGATCACGATTTATAACGAAAATGACAATATTAGATAAGTTAACAATACTTTCAAAATGTTTCATTGTAGAGTGTAAACCAATGTTCTGATCAAATATTGTAATGTTAAATGAAGTAGTATCAAGGAAATCATATTTACCGACTTCATCATCCTGTTCAATTTTCACTCGAAGAAATTCATTTATTTCTGTAACTGAGCCTTCTTTATCTATTGGTGTTTCAAGGATAAAATCAGCGTTTCGACTCGTTGAAGCTCCTTGAATATACAAAATAGGGAATTTTGTTGACTGGCTAATATTTTTCAAAATATGGACAATTAGTGATGATGTACCAATACCCCCTTTACATCCAAAGAAAGTAACTACACTACCAATTCTTTTACTGGTATTTTCTTTAGATTCACTACGCATATAAAGAATGTTAGATATTCGATCTAGCTGACTATTTTCTAATAGAAAATGAATTCCTTTTTTTGATAACGCTTCAGCAAATGAAATCGAATCATTATTACCAACTAAAATTGTACTAGCTTTGATCGGTATAAAACGATTTATTTGAGCTGATATTTTTTCAACATCTCCTCTATTATTTATGTCAATAATAAAAACATCAAACTCGCTCCATTTTGGATTTTCATCAATTTCTTCTATTTCTAATGATAAAACTTCGATACTTAATACATTGTATAAATAAAGAATAGAGCGAACATTATCAATAACTGACTGACGTGTACTTATAATTACCACTCTATAAGCAGAAATCTGTCCTTCAACAATATCTTGTTTTATTTCATTATTGGATGATGTTTTTTTATTGTTGCTACTAAAAAGTTGCATGTTACCCTCGATGTTACCTATTCAATAAATCCCATATAATTAACAAATTTTTCACTTTCGTTAGCTAATGGTAAAGTTTGTTTGTGCTGCTTTTCCATATTGTTGTTAACATTAAAAAATAAATTTACAGCCTCAGTTCTTTCAAATATAGGAAGCTCTACATGCTCAAAACTATCCTGTGGGGTTACAATATTGACTGTTGCAAAAACAATTAGTTCCGTTTTACCTCTAGTTACTGCGGTGCTACGTGCTAAGGCACCTAAAATAGGAATATCACCTAGAAATGGTATTTTACTTAGTGCTTCTTCATCCTGCTCAGATATTAATCCAGCAATGACGAAACTATCCCCATCAGCAATATCTATTGTCGAACTTGTTTTACGAGTGCGGAGCGTTGGAACATTGAAATTATTGAATTGATAAGAGCCCGAAACCGAACTA
Organism: Frischella japonica; assembly: GCF_014489845.1. Taxonomy (GTDB): domain Bacteria; phylum Pseudomonadota; class Gammaproteobacteria; order Enterobacterales; family Orbaceae; genus Frischella; species Frischella japonica. The sequence continues at coordinate 140,186 of NZ_JABURY010000015.1, read as the reverse complement.
AACTCATCAGCTATAAATAGACGAACACGTTTGTTATTATGTACTTTAGCCCCAACGAGAAGTTTAATACCATACTCTTTATATGATACTTTGGCTGAGCTATCACTATCACCTGAACTTATAACAGGTATTTCACCACCAACTAGAAATGACGCTGTTTCACCAGATAATACGGAAAGATTTGGCTCGGCAAGCACTTTGGCTAATTTATCATTGTTAATTGCGCGAATCGTAGTAATAATATTATGGATATCGAAGCCTTTTTTTAAACCTAATAAAGTAAATTGTCCCAAGGTATTTAACGTAAATGAGCCGGAAGACGTGCTCTCTACAAGATTTGCACCTTGCCATTCAATACCGAGAGAGTTAGTAAAATCTTTACTTACTTCAACAAAAGTTAATTTAACATTAACTTGGGTTTCTTGGATAACTTCAATTTTGTCTACAATATTAAAATATAGTTGTTTATCCAAAAATTCTAAACGTATACCATCACCACCATCTGAACCTTTAGCTCCAACTTGTATTAATTCACCCTTTTCTCCGACTAATGTACCAATAAAATCAAGAATTCTTTTCTTAGTTTCTGTATCAGGTACATTACCACTTACTACATAAGTAAATTTTTCTCCATACATTCCAGATGCATATTGGGTTATGTTAATGTTACTATTAGGGAAATCCCGTTTAACTCGATAAACTACTTGAGATAAAACAGGATCAACAATAAAAGTATCATCTAAAATAATGTTGTCATCATTATCATAGGCTACTAGGCCAGTTAACCCGTTGCTTTTCGCATAAACAATAAGACTTTTTTCACCAATAATCTCATAATTTGCCACAGCGTCTTTAGCTATAAATACTGTACGAATTTTTTCAGGTAAGTTTATTGTTTTACTTTGCCCGGGTTGTAAATAGTGGGTTTGAGATAAAGCTATCTGTGGTAGGAATAATAGCGAAAATAATATAGCCACGCTAAATTTTCGTTTATAATATTTTTTAAAAATTAGCATTTTAGTTTCCTCTTAACCTGGAAATTGGTTTGCGATTAAAGATCTGTTGTTTTGATTCAGGCCAAGTTTTTTCTTTATCTGCTAGAAGGAATAATCCTTTGTCAAAACTTTCGTTGAAGGTACTAGGATATAACATAACAATTGAGTTTGTCATAAGTGTTCTAACTAGCTTTATTTCCTCGTTAGTTAATACTAAATCAATTCTACCCAATCTTTGACTATCGTATGAAGAATTCGTATCAGCATTTTCTATATATAGAATTTTTTTGCCAGCAATAATAGGCTTTATAGTTGTATTAGAAAAATTCCGACTTGGTGAAACCACATTAGCATTATCAATACTTGCTTCAACACCTTGTTTTTCTAATCCATATAATACATATATATCAATAAGATCGCCAATATGTAAGTTCTTCAATAAATATATATCTGCTTTAGCAATTTCGACTGGAAATATGAATTCGCCTTTTTTTAAGGTTAATGTTCGATACTCTTCGCTATAAGGAGACGCTATGAGATTTTTTTGAATTAGCGATTCTTTTTGTATATTATTTTTGGTTGCATAGTTTTCAATTTCCCCTGCATCAAGAACATACTTTGCTTTATCAAATGTATCAATATTAACTTCAATCGTTTTAAAATAATAATCTTTTGCTTTTAAAATCGTATTTGAAGAAATATCTGTCTTAGCAACGGCAACATTAACCATTTCTGTCACTGGTTTTGGCGGCGGAGCCACAATGACTTCAACCTCCCTTGGCTGTGTTGGTGGTTCTACAGGTGGCGAATCTGACGGACTAGTGAAAAGCAGAGCTAAACCTATTAATAACATTATAATATATAAAATAATGAGTTTATTATTTTTCATATCAATCCAAACCTACAGTAAATTTTTATTATCATTTTATCGTTATTTTATTTGTTATTAGATTAGTTTTTTATATAAAAGTCAATTGCTAAACAGTGTCCTATTTTACCTTTACCCATATAAGATATTTTAGGTTCTGAGACATTTTTAACTTGTATATTGATAATTAATGTTTTATCAACGTTATATTGTGCAGTTACATTTGTAAAATTACGATCACTATTTTTTATTTTCTTTATAATTTGATCGGTATTTAATGCAGATAGTTCAATATTTAGTATTTTAATTTGTACTAAATTACCACCTACCATAGTTATATTATATTGTTCACTAGCGAGTTTATTGTTAGTTTCTAAAACGATACGAGAAAATGATGCATGTTCGCCCGAACGAGCAGCCATTAAACGATTTCCTTGTTTATTTAATGGGGCATTAACAGTATTGTTAGAGGCATTACTGGTAGGTTTATCTACTGCTTTGTTCAGAGCATTTTGTTCTCTTTCATACGTTTTTTTCATTTTATCAGCAGTTGGTACCAATTCATTAAAATTAAAATTATTATTTGGCTCTACTTTTTTTAACTCTTCAATCAAAATTGTTGGCTGCTTTGAAATTTTATGTTCAATACAAAATTGCTTAGCAATAGTTAATTTATCTAATTTTACTAATGTAAAGAGAAGATTGTGTAATACTGTTTTATTACGATAACCTTTATTATATAAAATATTCAAATAATTATAAGCAGTTAGATAATCTTTATCCATAATAGAGAGAGTTGCTAAATTATTGAGAACTTTATTTTCATCATAAAATAATTCTCTGGATTTATTAAATGAATAACGAGCTGCATCAAATTGCCCCAACTTAACTTGTACAATTCCTTTCAAATTGTAAGCTTCTCCATTTTTAGGATTATATTGCAATGCTTGTTCTAAATATTTAATGGCTTCTTGATAACGAGGAATTTTAATTTCCGAGAGAACTCGACCATACAGTACCAAAACATTGTCATTTTTTGTTTTAGTAACAATCGGATTTAATACTCGTTCAGCAGAATCATAATCCATCGACAAATAATAAGCTTGAGCAAGTTTGTAACGAGTTTTTTCTGAATCAGAATGCTTTAATTGTGTTTTATAAATTTCAATTAAACCACCGTAATTTTTAGTTGTTTCAAGTATATAAATCTTCTGGTCTTCAGCAAGATCTCTGTTAAAAGAACTATTTTGGCATCCTGTCATAATTACAAGAATCGCAAATATAAATAGATATTTTGCTTTCATAATGCTTCCTATTAGCTAAGATTATTAGGTTACTTAAATTTAAATTATTTTGATTTAAATATACTGATTTATATTTTTTTAATTAACTAGCTCGATTTTAAGTCAAGAATTTTCAAAATGATAGGACCAACAATAACGACTAAAACGGGAGCCATTATAAAACCCATCAAAGGCAAAGTCATCTTAGCCGATAAAGCAGCAATTCTTTCTTCAATTGTAAGCCGTTGTAATTCTCTTATTTCACTTGAGAGATCCAATAAAGCATCATATATCGAATTACCGTAGTTGATATTTCGTTTCAATGTGGTACAAAACATTCTCATTTCTCTACTTGGAACTTCACGATAGATAAGGTCAATTGCTAATTCTATACCATTTACTTCCATCATTAGACAAGCGCGTTCTAAAATAGAAGCGATATCTTTATTAATATTATCTACGCGTTTGCTCAAATAATTAAAACCGTTTTCAACAGTCATGCCTGATTTTACCATAATCGCCATCATGTCAATGATGAGTGGCAAATCTCTAGATATTATTCTTATTCTTTTTGCAGCTTGCATTTTAACGATTTTCTCTGGAACAATAATGACGAGTATAATGGTGATTACGATTATTATAGCGAGTATTTCTTGACTAATTTCAAACAAATCAAATATCGTGTTAGTTAAAAAAACCACACCAAAAATAATTACGGTAGCGTAAACTTTCCATATCTGCTGTTCTTGAAAACGACTTAAAAAATTAATCGTAGCACTATTTTTTGCTACTATCTTTTCAAAAGCGATAGTATTACTATTTTTAGTGATATTTTGAGGCTTAATAACTTCTTCATTTAATAATGCATTTAATGCTTGCTTTTTTTTATAATGTTGGTATTCGCTATATAGTTCTTTTATTGCAAAAAAAATCAAGCAGAATGAAAAAATTATTGACATTATTAATGATCCTATTTAAATAGCTTTGCTAATCATCTTTTTAATGAATAAAATACCAATTACTTCACTAGCTATCACGTAGTAAATAATATATTTCCCCGATTCAGTATGCATAAGATAATTATAAGTTTCTTCTGAAATACCTTTAAGCATAAAGATAAATAATGGTGGCATAGCAGCTAAAATGAGTAACGTCATTCTTAATTCAGCTGTTTTACCATCTCGGATTTTTGCTAAAACAGTATTGCTCGATATCATTTTTGATAATTTATTTAAAATATCTTTCAGTTCCCCTCCACCATCTAAATTGACCATAATGGTTAAAATAAAAAAATAATATTCGGGGAAAGGCAATTGACGGTAGGAATTGAGTAAAACATTTTGTGGATTTTCACCAACATCAAACCGGTTAGAAATTTCTCTCATAACACTACCAACTAGTCCTGATTGTTGATTAGCACATTCTCTGAAAGCGATAGATATAGAGGAACCAGAACTGATTACACCAATCATCGTATTGATAACCTCGGGAAAGTCACTATAGAATTGTTTTCTTACTCTATGTTTTATAACAAATATCATACCCAAAATAGTAAAAAGAGAACTAGTTGGAATAACGATGAAAATATCTAATTCAACATAAAAATTATTTAAAAATAGTCCAACTATATTACCGAGAAAAATTATTATGATTAAATGCATTTTACTTGGTGAATTACTAATCAATAAATCATAATTTTTTTGTATACCTTTTAAGGTAGATTGAATTAAATTTTGCCAAAAAGATCCTTTTAGTTCATCCATTTTACTTTCTAATATAGCGATAGAAGATGGAGTATCAATACTGACCTGTTTGAAAATCTGTAAACGTTCTTGTTTGCGCTTTAATGAAATTAGACTAAGAACTGATGCCAAAGCCAATGCTATTCCAAGTATTATATTCATGATTCTTGATGACCCCCAGCATTTTTCATTACCTCTTCCAATACATCAATTAAATTATAGTATTGAGCACCTTCATAAAGAGCTGAACGCCTTACTAACCCATTACATACGAAATTACCTTGAATTTTTCCATCGACATCTCTCTCATCATCAATTTCAAATTTAAATACATCATGTGTAACGATATTTTCTGATTCAATTCCAATTACTTCGGTAATACTAGTCACTTTACGTTGACCATCAGGTAGCCGAGATACCTGAATAATAAAATTGACAGAAGAACTAATATAGCGTCGAATAGCAGTAATTGGCAGCTCAGATTGCCCCATAATTACCATACTTTCTAAACGTGCTAATGCATCACGAGCTGTATTAGCATGCAGTGTAGACATTGAACCATTATGGCCAGTATTCATAGCTTGAAGCATTTCAAAAGCCTCTTCACCACGACATTCCCCAAGAATGATCCGATCAGGACGCATACGTAGGGCATTGATGAGTAAATTACGCATTGTAACTTGCCCACGGCCATCTTCACCGCCTGCACGTGTTTCTAATCTTACTACATGATCTTGCTGTAAACGTAATTCAGCAGCATCTTCTAAGGTTATGGTTCGCTCATAATCATTAATAAACTGTGATAAAGCATTTAACATGGTTGTTTTACCCGAACCAGTTCCTCCCGATACAATAATATTCATTCGGCATCGTGCTGCGATAACTAAAAAATTAGCCATATGCTCATTTAACGAGCGAAAATTAATCAAATCGGAAAAACTTCGACTACCTTTACCGAACTTACGAATGGAAAGGGAAGCACCATCAATTGCGATAGGTGGAATGACGACATTTAAACGGCTACCATCAGGCATTCGTGAGTCGACTAATGGATGAGCTTCATCAATATTTTTTCCGATTTTATTGACTAAACGTCTCGCAATATCAATTAATTGACGATCATTTATAAAAAACTTACTTGTTTTAACAAGCTTTCCACCACGTTCTACATAGATGCTATATGGACCATTAACGAGAATATCATTGACTGAATCATCATTCATTAAAGAATCTAATGGACCGTAACCAACGATCTCATCACAAATCATGCTAGCTAAGGTATTCGAATCATCAATAGAAATATAAGCTTTCCCAGAAGTCACTATGTCACGAATAATAAAAGAGATCTCACGTGTAACTTTGCTAGGATCACTTTTTAAATCTTCAATAAGGTCTAGATCAAGTGCTTGGAAAACAAGATCTCTTATATTTACCCACTCAATAGGTACTTTGTTTTGTTCGCTCATTTGTTATAATTTCAATGTTAAATTTTTAAATTTATTTGGCAAAGATATAGATCGATTATACAAAAATAAGATATGAATTATTTTAATTATTATAAAGTGAGTTAACTTTAAAAAACGACTTCCTTAATAAAATTATTAAAACACCATAATAGTCCAATAAGAATCCACAAAAATATTTTTAATAAGATTTCTTAATCACAGAAGAACAACTCTATTCAATAAAAATTCAATAACAATTTCGCACTTTAGCTATCTTTACGTAAGCATACGATTAAGAGCTTCTTGCATTGCTGTCCACATGCTACTTTGCATTACTCCAAAACTACCATTACGACTAAAAACTAAAAATACAGTTACAGAAACTCCAGCAATTAAAAAAGCGAATTCAAGAGCTGTAACTCCATCTCGTTTTTTTATGAAAAAAACCACTGCATTTTTTACTTTTAAATAAGAACAATCTAAACCAATCATAATTAATCCTTCTTGTTATAATATAGTATCGAAGAAAGAATTTCTAATAAAAAGCGTTTCACACAGCTTTCTTACATATTTTTAATGTGACTATTAATTAGTTAAATCAATAATAGTATCTATAATTTGTTCAGGCTATCAAATTTTTTGATTAAATAATTGAAATGCTATTTTTCTAATATAGATTATTATTTGCTAAAGTAACACAGTTCAAGTATTATGAAACGGCTTTTCTAAAAAATCACATCTACTAAGATCCTTTTGAATATTCAGAGTAAGTAGATGTGATTTTTCATCCTAATTAACTGTGATTAAGAATTAGCTAGCAGCACCACCAGCACCACCAGAACCAGAAGCCATTAATGTTGTTAATTTGCTTGATAATGAAGAGAATACACCTTTAATTGATGAGCCGAAGCTACCATCCGAGCTGAATACAACTAACACAACAGATGCCACACCAGCTGCAACAATAGCATATTCAAGAGCAGTAACACCATCTTGCTTACGGATGAAATCAGCTGCACGGCTTTTAGTTGTGTAATATGTGGATACTACGTTATTAAATAATTTCATAATTTACTCCTTTCATTATTATGGATAGATATTGTTTTTAATATTATCCTCTTTCATTGTTATTTAAGGTTACTATTATGGATAAAATAGCACACCATTTTAGAATTGTTTAAAAATGCTTAACAAATTCTTGGCACATTATAGCCAACAAAATATTTAGTTTCAATAGAAGTAATCTAATAAATAAGTTAAATGAAGTGATAAAAAACTAATATAATTTGGTTTAATCAAAAAATTCATTATGGTAAATTTTTTTTTTACAAAAAAAACAATTAATTATAAAAAAGTGATGAATTAAAAAATTTTATAGTTAATTTATCTAAGATTTAAAAATAAATTTGATTTAGATGTTGTGGGGGGGGTTGCAAATAATCGTTTATTAACAGCAGCACTTTAATGTTAAATCAATATCATTAATCTATTTTTACGTTAGAAAATAAGTTAATGATTACAACACCGACAATAATTAAACTTAATCCAATGAATGCGGGTAAATCTAAATTTTGTTTAAAAATAAAAATACCAATCAATGTGATACAAATAATTCCTATACCGGACCAAATTGCATAAGCAATCCCGACAGGCATAGTTTTTAGTACTAAGCTTAGAAAGAAAAAGGCAATAAAGTAGGAAGCTATTGCAATAACCGTTTGTAACAGATTAGTAAATTGATTAGATAATTTTAAAAAACTGGTACCAATTATTTCAAAACTAATAGCTAGGAATAGGAAAAAATACGCTTTCAATCTTAACCTTTAAAATTAAATAGTAGAAAATAAAAATATTGATTTTATTATTAATTATATAATATTAATTACCAAAAATGTTAATTTTTATAAAATTTTTTTAGTTCTTAAATAAATCATACTCATTCATAATGATGAGGTTATTTAAAATGTAAAGCCTCTATTATGTCATGTTGTGTATTTAAAGTACGTATTTTTGCCAGTAGTGTTTGCGCTTCGGGATAATGTTGTTTTAAATAACTTAACCACTGCTTGATTCTTGCTGAATGATAAAGTGGTTTATGTTGCAATTGTTTGATGAAAGATTTTTTAGAAGCATATTTTTGTAAAATTAACATGATCTCTTGCCAACTTAAAGGTGTGTCACCAAATCTAATGATATTGGCCAAATTAGGGATAGCTAAGATACCTCGTCCAATCATAATATTATCTGTTTGACTTTGTTCGATACATTTTTGGGCAGAGGCTGCACTTATTATTTCACCGTTGGCGATTACGGGTATATGAAGCCTTTTTTTTATATTACCGATGGTTAGCCAGTCGATTTTATTGGCTTGATAGCCATCATTTTTAGTTCGTCCATGAATCACAATTTCTGTTGCACCTCCTTGCTCTACCGCATCAGCAATTTCAAAACAGTGTGACTTATCGGCAAATCCTAAGCGGATTTTGACTGATAACGGTGCCGTGTAACCAATTTTTTCTCTTACTTGTTTGGTTATCTGATAGATTAATTCCGGTGATTTTAATAAAAATGCACCGCCTTGATTACCAACTACCGATTTAGCTGGACAACCACAATTAATATCAATTCCAAAAGATCCTAATTCAATAGCTAATGCGGCATTTTCAGCCATCAGTGCTGGAATTTGCCCAAGTAATTGAATGCGCACCGGTGTATCAGAGTGAGTTTTACCCCCATGATAAAGTTCTGGGCAAAGTCGGTAAAACGTTTTCTTCGTTAAACGATGATCTGTGACACGCACAAACTCCGTTACACAATAGTCAAATTGGTTAATACTGGTTAATAACTCACGCATTGAATAATCTAAAACACCTTCCATTGGTGCTAGAATGATCTGATTAACTTTATCTATCATATTGGCAAATAGGGCAGTTTGGTTGTTTAACAATCGTCAATTCATTAAATTGCATTGTCATTGCATCAATCATTAGTATGCGACCAATAAGCGGTTCGCCATAATTAGTTAGCACTTTAATGGCTTCAAGTGCTTGGGTTGCACCAATAATTCCGACTAGTGGCGACATAATGCCAGACTCTACACAGGTTAATTGTTCTTCATTGTATAATTGGCTTAAACATTGATAACAAGGTTGGCAATTTTGATAAGTAAAAACACTGATCAAGCCCTCCATTCTAATAGCAGATGCTGAAATAAGTGTTTTTTTTAATTGATGACAACAACGGTTAATTTGCAGACGTGTAGTTAAATTATCACTACAATCAAGGACTATATGATGCTCACTAATGGTGGCTAATAATGCTTCAGAACTTAGCTGATGTTCAATACAATTAATCTTTATTTCTGGTCTGTATTGATGTAAAGCATGTCGAGCAGCATAGACCTTTTTTAGACCTAAAGAAGTTTCAGTATACAAAATTTGCCGAGATAAATTTGATTCACATACTGTATCAAAATCAACTAAAGTCAATTGACCTATACCAGCATTACATAAATATAAAGCAGCATTACAGCCTAAGCCACCAACGCCAATAATCAACGCGGAACAATTTTTCAACATTGTTTGTTTATCAATATCAAATCCCTTTATAGAGATTTGGCGATCATAGCGTAATAATTCTTTATTGCTGAGTGGTAACATGAACTTATTAGTAAAACCTTAATGTAATTATGATAGCATAGAAACGCTTAGATTTTTTCATTGATAATTATTTTTGCGTAAAATTTATTGCTTTAAAAATTTTGTGATTATAACCAAAACATGTATCTATTTATTATTTATCAAATTGTAATAAAATGCGTTTAGCCTCTTTTATCAATAAATGTTAATAATTTACCTAGCGTTTTCAGTAAATTTAATATTTAAATATGTTTACATAAAAATTTGTTACTATTTAATCTTTAACATTAAATACCATTTATTTCCAACAATCACAATAATATCAAATAAAAACAGCAATAAATTGTATGAGGGCATTTGTCTATATTTAGCATCATCATTAACATTAACGCTAAAATAAACATTAGGCTTGGTAAGCACCGAATTTTGTCATTTCAATATTATTTTGTTGCAGTTATTTAAACGAGAGTTGCGCCTAAGGTTTTTTCAAAATGATTCAGTGCCCATTGATGACCATTTTGATCAAAACTAGCCACTGCATTTTTATGAATGACGATTTTATATCCCAAATTATAGGCATCAATAGCAGTATGTAAAACACAAATATCCGTACAAACACCAATTAAGTGTATTTCAGTTATTCTTCTTTCGCGTAGACGTAAATCGAGCTCTGTTCCACAGAATGCCGAATAATAGCGTTTGTTAAGCCATTTTATATTAGGATGTGATTGATGCTTTTCATACAGTTTCTTTAAACCTCCGAAAAGTGTTTGCCCTTTAGTTCCAACAATATTATGTGGAGGAAAAAGGGTATTTTCTGGATGATAACGATCATTTGAATCATGAGCATCAATAGCAAATACAATAAAATTGTTTTGTCTAATAAATGACTCAGTTGTTCTAATCATTGCGGATTCGATTGCTTGACCGGCTAAACCCACTGTTAAAGCGCCATCTTCGGCGATAAAATCATAGGTATAATCAATTGAAATTAATGCTTTCATCATAATTGAGTTATTTTATAAGGATGATAGAGCATATTCATAAATTTCTAATCTGACAACTTTTATTTATTTTTTAAAAGAAATATTTAATGAGAATGATCAAGTTTATTACACTCAATATGTGTTACAGAAGCTGGTAAAATCTAAATCGCATTAAAAATTAACTATTAATAAAATAAATCAGGAATATTTATATTAACAGTCTTTATACAATAAGAAATTGTTTTATAATAGCTAACATTTTTGCATTAGCACACAGGATATATTAAATGAGAACCATCTATTGCGGACAGCTTAACGCCACATATATTAATCAAGAAGTAACATTATGTGGTTGGATAAATAAACGCCGAGATTTCGGTAAAATAATTTTTGTTGATCTACGCGATCGAGAAGGTATTGTACAAGTCTATTTTGATCCAGAGTATGATCAAGCATTTAAACTCGCTGCTGAATTACGTAATGAATTTTGTGTTCAAATAAAAGGTAAAGTGCGCGCAAGGATTGAAGGACAAACCAATCACGATATGGCAACAGGAGAGGTCGAAGTTTTAGCAACGGACCTTATCATTTTTAATCGTAGTGATGTACTACCGTTAGACTTTAACCAAAATAATACTGAAGAACAACGTCTAAAATACCGTTATATTGATTTACGTCGTCCTGAAATGACAAAAATTTTTAAAACTCGTGCAAATATTACTGCTTTTGTACGTGAGTATATGAACGAACATGGTTTTCTGGATATTGAAACACCAATGTTGACTAAAGCTACGCCAGAAGGGGCAAGAGATTATTTGGTACCTAGCCGAATACATAAGGGCGAATTTTATGCTTTACCGCAATCACCTCAAATCTTTAAACAACTATTAATGATGTCAGGATTTGATCGATATTATCAAATTGTAAAATGTTTTCGTGATGAAGACCTACGAGCTGATCGTCAACCTGAATTTACCCAAATTGATGTTGAAACTTCATTTATGACGGCAGAACAAGTCCGGGAAATTATGGAAGCGATGATTCGTGGTCTATGGCATAAATTGGTAAATGTTGATTTAGATCCATTTCCGATAATGACATTTGCAGAAGCAATGCACCGTTTTGGTAGCGATAAACCAGATTTACGTAATCCTCTTGAAATTATCGATATTGCAGATATCGTTAAACATGTTGAGTTTGGTGTATTCTCAACCCCAGCAAATGATCCTAAAGGCCGTGTGGCATTACTTTGTGTACCAAATGGTGCAATATTAACTCGTAAACAATTAGATGAATATACTAAATTAGTAAGTGTTTATGGTGCTAAAGGATTGGCTTGGATTAAAGTTAATGAGCGAGCGAAGGGGTTAGAGGGTGTACAAAGTCCGATCGCCAAATTCTTTACGGCTCAGCAAATGGAAGCTTTATTAGATCGCGCGAAAGCGAATGACGGCGATATTTTATTATTTGGTGCGGATAGCTATAAAGTTGTTTGTGATGCCTTAGGCGCATTAAGATTAAAAATAGGTAAAGATTTACAACTTACTAATGAACTAGCTTGGGCACCTTTATGGGTTGTCGATTTTCCGATGTTTGAGGAAACAGAAGATGGTTTAAGTGCCATGCATCATCCATTTACATCACCAAAAGATTATACGCCTGAACAGTTAAAATCTGATCCGCTTAATGCTGTTGCCAATGCTTATGATATGGTTATTAATGGTTATGAAGTAGGTGGCGGCTCAGTTCGCATTCACCGTAATGAGATGCAACAAGCCGTATTTACCATTTTAGGTATCGATGAACAGCAACAACGTGAGAAATTCGGCTTTTTACTTGATGCCTTAAAATTTGGGACACCACCTCATGCTGGCTTGGCTTTTGGATTAGATCGTTTAACCATGTTATTAGCGGGTACCGATAATATTCGAGATGTCATTGCATTTCCAAAAACGACCGCTGCCGCTTGTTTACTCACTGATGCACCTAGTCCGGCGAATCCAACTGCGTTAGCGGAACTAGGTATCGAAGTTGCCAAAAATTGTTAATAATCTTTTAATTAAAGCGTTAAAATAAATTTAACGCTTTATGGCTATTTTTAAATGAAATATAAAAATCCTGAATCAATTCTTGTTGTAATTTATTGTTCTAAAACGCAACGTTACTTAATGTTACAACGTCAAGATGATCCTAGTTTTTGGCAATCAGTAACTGGGAGTTTGGAAGAGGGAGAAATACCATTTCAAACCGCATTACGAGAAGTTAAAGAAGAAACAGGGATTGATATTATTCTTGCGGGGTTAGTGTTAAAAGATTTACAATATGCCATTGAATTTGAGATTTTTCCCCAATTTAAGCATCGATACGCTCCAAATGTTAATATTAATAAGGAGCATTGGTTTAGTTTAGATCTTCCACAGGAAATCGTTCCCATGCTTACTGAACATTTAGCTTATCGATGGTTACCATTTGCCGAGGCACAACGTTTGACACCATCATGGAATAACCGCCAGGCTTTACAATCTATTGAGCAATCCATTGCTAATCAATTCTAATGTTAATTGAATTGAAATTTCTTAAATGTGATAAATATATCAAAAATTAAATTAATCCTATGTTATAAATTTAAACTATTAATCACGTTAAATACGTATTAATTTTATTGATCAGAATGAGAATAAAATAGCTTTATATTGATAAAGCAAATTAATTAAAATAAGGGCATGAGGATAAGATGAAAATAGGTAGTTGGAAATTTAGAAGTCAGAACCTTTTTATTACAATATCATTACTTTTACCAATTTTAACCGCTGAAGCCGTAGAAGTACCCGACTATACTTTAGAACAAGTGGTTATCTTTAGCCGTCATGGCTTAAGAGCACCATTAGCTACTCCAAGTAGTACATTGGGTCAATTAACCTCTCATCAATGGCCTCTATTGGATACAAAAGCAAGTTATTTAACGACTAAAGGTGGCGTATTAGAAAGTTATTTTGGTCATTATATTCAAGAATGGTTAGTCGATAATCAATTATTAGATGATAAAAAATGTCCTACAGAAAAAGACATTTTCTTTTATGCAAATAGCATGCAACGAACTATTGCTACAGCGCAATATCTAGCATTAGGTGCTTATCCTGGATGTAACGTTTTTGTTTATCATAAAGAAAAAATGAATACTATGGATGCCTTATTTAGCTTAAATATTCGCGATGACAGTGAGCAATTTAAACAACAAGCAATTGCATCAATCAACCAAAATGCAGGTGAAAATGGTATTAACGGGTTAAATCAACGTTTACAATCTATCTATCAAAAAATGGAGCAAATCATTGATTACCAAGGTTCGGTGTCTTGTGAAGGGATTGAGCAATGCCATTTAACTAACCTCGATACAAATATTAGATTAGTTGCTGGTGAAGAACCAGGAATAACGGGTCCTTTACGCATAGGTACATCTCTAGCAGATGCTTTTATACTACAATATTATGAAGGCATACCACTCAAAAAAATTGCTTGGGGTAATATTGATTCAGTTGACGAACTCAAGCAACTTGTTTCGATTAAAGAATATTACAATAGCATTGTTTTTGGAGCGCCAGTTATTGCAAATTATGTTACAAAAAATCTGCTTTCATATATTTATGATAGCTTTGCAGAGTCATCCGTGAGACCAAAAGTAACGGTATTAGTTGGTCATGACTCTAATATTGCTTCACTATTATCCGCATTGCAGGTAAAACCGTATCACTTACCTAATCAATTTGAAACTACGCCAATAGGCGGTAAGCTCTTTTTTGAACGTTGGAAAGATAATCAGACCGGTAAACAACTAATGAAAATTGAATATATCTATCAATCAACCGAACAAATTATCAATATGGCAATATTAAATCGACACAATCCGCCGCAAGTCGTCACACTACAATTAACTGATTGCCCTACCGATCAACAAGGATTTTGTGATTATGAAACCTTTAAGACTCAACTCGAACGTTTAATACAATAATGATATTCATGCTGTTGATTTAATGGACTAAGTTTAACAGTGTTTAAATTGAATTAATTTTAAACATATTTTTGATGTTAAATTTAATAACAAATTCAGTTAGACAATGTTTATATTTCGCTTTATTGGTTGATATCACAATTAATACTAAGCTTTTCAAAAGCAGATTCTTCAGATACTAATTGTAAGAAACAGATATGAATTTATCGAAAAAATATGCTAAAATGCGGCAATTTTTGAAAGAGCAAATTACTTTTGGAGAATTTTTATGGCAGGTCACAGTAAGTGGGCTAATACCAAACACCGTAAAGCGGCACAGGATGCCAAACGTGGTAAAATTTTTACTAAAATTATTCGTGAACTGGTTACCGCTGCAAAAATTGGTGGTGGTGATCCAGCAGCAAACCCGCGTTTACGTGCAGCAATGGATAAAGCATTGTCTAATAATATGACGCGTGATACGATGAATCGAGCTATTGCTCGAGGTGTTGGTGGAGAAGATGATAGCAATATGGAAACTATCATTTATGAAGGATACGGTCCAGCTGGCACAGCAGTTATGGTTGAATGCTTAAGCGATAATCGTAATCGTACTGTTTCTGAAGTTCGTCATGCTTTTACGAAAACTGGTGGTAACTTAGGTACTGATGGTTCAGTATCTTATTTGTTCACTAAAAAAGGTGTTATTTCTTATCCTACCGGTACAGATGAAGATAAAGTCATGGATGCTGCATTAGAAGCTGGAGCTGACGATGTGGTAACTTATGATGATGGTGCAATTGATGTTTTTACCTCGCCAGAATCTTTTGGTGAAGTTAAAGATGCTCTAGATGCCGCTGGTTTAGTATCTGAAGCGGCAGAAGTATCAATGATTCCAGCAACAAAAGTTGATTTAGATGTTGAATCAGCACCTAAGCTATTACGTTTGATAGATATGCTCGAAGACTGTGACGATGTACAAGAAGTTTACCATAATGGTGAAGTTTCTGATGAGGTTGCAGCGACGTTATAATGTCTATCATCTTAGGCATAGATCCTGGTTCCAGATTGACGGGTTACGGGGTAATTCGTCAGGTTGGACGTCAAATTAATTATCTCGGCAGCGGTTGTATCAAAACTGCTGTTGATGATCTACCCACTCGCTTAAAACGTATTTATGCTGGCGTGAGTGAAATTATTTTACAATTTCAACCTGATTATTTTGCCATAGAACAAGTCTTTATGGCTAAAAATGCTGATTCAGCGTTGAAACTTGGTCAAGCACGTGGTTCGGCTATTGTAGCCGCTGTTAATCATGAATTACCCGTATATGAGTATGCGGCAAGATTAGTCAAACAATCTGTTGTCGGTACGGGAGCTGCTGATAAAAAGCAAGTACAGCATATGGTGAAAATGTTGTTAAAATTGCCTGCCTCTCCACAAGCTGATGCTGCTGATGCGCTTGCTATTGCAATTACGCATGCTCATATGATCTATACTTTAATTAAAAAATAACAATCAATCTACTCTTGCTGGCTAAATTGCTTAGCTAATTGCCTGTCAGTTAGAATCAATAATTTTAGATATTTAACTAAGGCTGTTTATTTATACAGTTTCTACTTTATTCTTTCTATGACATAGGTTAAACTGCTAAAAAATTTTACTGAATGATAGGGATTGAAATGATTGGTCGCTTGCGTGGGATTATTATTGATAAACAACCGCCGGAAGTTTTGATTGAAGTTAATGGTGTAGGTTATGAAGTCTCGATGCCAATGACGTGTTTTTATGAGTTACCCGATAATGGGCAAGAAGCGATTATATTAACTCATTTTGTTGTGCGCGAAGATGCTCAGTTACTATATGGTTTTAATAATCAACGAGAACGCGCACTGTTTCGTGAACTCATTAAAGTCAATGGCGTTGGTCCAAAATTAGCATTGGCTATTTTATCGGGTATGTCAGCTTCGCAGTTTGTTGCAGCAGTGGAACAAGGTGAAATTAAAACATTAGTTAAATTGCCTGGCGTAGGTACTAAAACAGCCGAGCGCTTAATTGTTGAAATGAAAGATCGATTAAAACGATTTGACTCAGAATTGCTCAATTATGTTCAGGAACATAATACTGTTAATCATACGATTTCAGATAGCACTCTGCAAAATCAAGTAGAAAACGAAGCAATCTCAGCATTAATAACACTGGGTTATAAACCTCAGGAAGCGAGCAAAATTATCAACAGAGTGTTAAAGCCAGATATGAATTGTGAAACTTTAATTAAAGAAGCACTTAAATCAGCGTTATAATAGATCGCTAAATTTAGCATAGCCAATAAGGGATAAGAGTATAAGTTATGATTGAGGCAGATCGCTTAATATCACCCACAGGTCAAAAAGAAGACGATACGTTAGATCGTGCTATTCGCCCAAAATATTTAGATGAGTACATTGGTCAACCTCATGTTCGTGAACAAATGAAAATCTTTATACAAGCAGCTAAGCATCGTGGTGATGCTTTGGATCATTTATTGATTTTCGGACCACCAGGATTAGGTAAAACGACACTAGCCAACATTGTCGCAAATGAACTCAATGTTAATTTACGTACGACATCGGGCCCGGTACTGGAAAAAGCGGGGGATTTAGCCGCCATGTTAACCAATCTAGAACCTCATGATGTGCTATTTATTGACGAAATTCATCGTTTATCGCCAGTAGTGGAGGAGATTCTATACCCTGCAATGGAAGATTATCAGCTTGACATTATGATTGGAGAAGGTCCTGCCGCACGCTCTATAAAAATCGATTTACCACCTTTTACCTTAATTGGTGCTACAACGCGAGCTGGATCATTAACATCACCATTGCGTGATCGCTTTGGTATTGTACAACGATTGGAATTCTATCAAGTTGCCGATTTAGAGTATATCGTTAGCCGCAGTGCCAAATTTCTAGGTATGGATTTGTCTGCTGAAGGAGCACATCATATCGCTAAACGTTCCAGAGGTACGCCGCGTATCGCTAATCGATTATTAAGGCGTGTCCGTGATTTTGCCGATGTAAAATCAAATGGTATTGTCGATTCAGAAATTGCCACGCGAGCTTTAGATATGTTGGACGTTGATATCGAAGGTTTTGACTTTATGGATCGTAAACTATTGCTGACGATTATTGAAAAATTTATGGGAGGTCCAGTAGGTTTAGATAATTTAGCTGCAGCAATCGGTGAGGAGCGCGAAACTATTGAAGATGTTTTAGAACCTTTTTTGATTCAACAAGGTTATATTCAACGTACACCTCGAGGGCGGATGGCTACTCAACATGCTTATCGACATTTTGGCATTATTTTTGAGGATAAAAAATAATTACTATAAAGTGGTTTTTTTCAAAAATACTGATCACAAAAATTGACCATTCAAGATTAATAAAAATATATAAAAAATTGCCATTTATGAATAATGTTACAGCCAAATCAAATAATAGAAATTTTGTAATATTAAACCCATATTATTGTTGGTTATATAAATAAAGTATATTTAATAGAAGATAATCAACCGACAATGTTAATATATTATAATTGATGGAAAACATAGCAGAGGCTTAATCTAACTATATTGGTATGAAATATGTCAATAAACATGATCAACACTTATAAATAGATCATTCAATCTTATGCTTAGAGCAAAGCTAAAGATATTTATTCAACACTTAATTTTCAATATGCTAAGTTCATCGCTTTTTCTGATATTCAAACAAATTAATGATACATAATAATTCTATTAAATTCATTTCAGTCATGATATAGATCAACTTGATATAATGATTAAGAGGCGGGATATTTAGTGACTGTATAATTAACCTGTATTAAATCTATGAAATTAGGTATTGTTTGCCATAATTAGTTATCATTATAATTATCTCATTGATATTTATTATTTTTATATCATATCCAGAACAGATTATCAAATTTATATAAAAACAATAACTTAATAATATAAATAAAAAAGTTAAAAATAATCAACGATAATTTCTCTTTTTAAAATATTTTTTTCAGGTAGACTTGGGCGACATTACGTTTTCTTCATTTAATCATTATCTTACAGTGTATATTATGAAAATCAGGATGAGTCGATATAAATGGTTGGCGGTGTTGGTATGTTGCGCAATAACTGATAATGTGTTAGCTATTGTTGAGCCATCATCTAAAGAAAGTGAAATTAGTAATCAGCAGTTGATTTATCAACAAGAACGACAAAAAGCATTAGAAAATATCTTAACACCGCAATCACCATCAGTACGTTTAATGGCACCGGTAGCTTCAGGTGATTTGCTAAATTTTCCACAAGAATCCATTTGTTTTAATATACAGCAGGTAGAACTGTTAGGGCGCGAAGATTTGCCGTTTACCATACCACTTAGTGGCTTATCACATCAGGCTGAAGGACGATGTTTAGGTGGTCAAGGAATTAATTTGCTAATGACGGCTCTGCAAAATCGCTTAATCAGTTATGGTTATATTACTACTCGAGTGGTGGCGCCAGAGCAAGATTTAACCCGTGGTACATTATCGTTATTATTGGTCAAAGGAACAGTACGCCGATTTTTGTATAGACCTGAAAGTGATACTTATGCAAATTTGAATAGTGCTATGCCAATAAAGGAAGGCAAACTACTTAATCTGCGGGATATTGAGCAAGGGTTAGAAAATCTACAACGGGTGCCGACAAGCAGTGCAAAAATGCAGCTAGTACCTGGAAATAAGCCTGGCGAGAGTGATATTATTATCACACGTAATCAGAGCAAATATTGGCGGATTGGGGTTTCATTAGATGATTCAGGTAGTAAAGAAACGGGACGTTATCAAGGAAGTCTGACGTTATATTTAGATAATCCACTAGCACTAAGTGATACGTTTTACATCAGTGGTGGCCATGATATTAATGGCAAAAGTGCATACGGATCAAAAAACTATCTGTTTTCGTATACCGTTCCGTTTGGTTACTGGCAACTTAGTGCATCATGGAGCGGTAATACCTATCATCAGACTATTGCCGACATTGTCAAATATGAATACCGTGGGCGCAGTAAATATTTCAATGCACAACTCAGTCGAGTCATTCACCGTAATGAAACGCAAAAAACAACCATTAGTTATGGTATTAATTTAAGAAATTCGCACAATTATGTGGATGATACCGAAATAGAAGTTCAACGCCGTAATACCACCAACTGGCGATTAGGGGTGCAGCACCGCCACTATTTTGATCGTACTGTATTAGACATTGGCGCCACTTATCAAAAAGGTGTACGTTGGTTTGGTGCTGATGTAGCACCCGAAGAATATTCAAATACAGGAAGTGCCTTAACAGACATAATTCAATTAAACCTATCTTTACAGGTACCATTTAGTTATGCTGAGCAACATTATTTTTACCTCCTGCAATATCAAGGACAGATGACTCGCGGTAATAAATTAACGCCACAGGATCGATTCTCAATTGGTAGCCGCTGGACTGTGCGCGGATTTGATGGTGAACAGATCTTAAGTGCAGATAATGGATGGTTTGTACGTAACGAATTGTCGTGGTATACACCGTATAATCAAATGTTGTATTTCGGTTTAGATGCTGGAGAAGTGTCAGGCGCAAGTTCTCAATATTTACTAGGTAAACGTTTAATCGGTAGCACTATCGGTTTACGTGGTGAAAAATTTGGTATAGATTACGATATTTTTGCTGCTGCGCCTATTCATAAGCCTAAAAAGTTTGAAACGGATGATATTAATTTTGGTTTTAATTTTAATTGGACCTACTGATATGTTATGAATACAGTTGAATAACGAAAGTAATAGGGCTTAAAATTTAACAGCAATTAAATTATGTCAGGGTAAAAGATTAACTTTTTATAAATAATAAAAACCTAAACTGGCAAAATGTTAAACTTGAGCAGTTATAATAAATACTTGCATCATGTTATTACCGAGGTTTTGATGTAGTCAATATCATTATTGGCTACACAAAGTGATTAATTGTTTATTACAATTGTGCTAAAAATTTGTTCCTCTATTCGTTATTATTCTGAATTTGTGCAAATTATAGGCATAATAAAAGGGTGGTTTCAATTATCCAATAATTCTTATATGGTGATTAAAATTTGAGTATCATATAGTTTATCTTATACAACGTATCAATAGAAGTTTGTAGTTAATATTTCCTTTTTAAAATTACAATATGCTCGTTGCTCTGCAAATTAAGGGAAGCAAGATGAGCTGTTTTTGCTTAGATTAAGCTAAATATTGATAAATCAAAAGTTAGTTAGATTTAACAATTAGATTAAAATTTTATAAATCAATAGAATATATACAACTATAATATAAATTAATTATTAATTCTTCGTTATTAATTTTTTATCAAAATATAATATTGCCGTAGCTTATTCAGCATGAATTTTATAGAATAGCCAGCATATTTTTGACTGATTAGTCACTTATTAATATAACGTTTATTAAAAAGTTACCATATTTATAAGAAGAAATTATTATGAGAATTTTTGCTACCGTTTTGTTCATAAGTTGTTTACTAACTGCTTGTGGTTTTAAAGGTCCATTGCATTCCCCCGATAGTCATACTACACATATTAACGCTAATTCTATTTCTAATCGGGTGGTCTAATGGACTTTTTATCTTATCAAAATGGGCAATTATTTTTGCAAAATAATGCTATAGCAGATTTAGCTAAATTATATGGCACACCCTTATATGTCTATGATGAAGAATATATAAAGGAACGATGGCTTGAATATGACAATGCATTAGCTGATCGTAAACATTTAATATGTTATGCGATCAAAGCTAATAGCAATTTAGCTATTTTGAATTGTTTGGTTAAATTAGGTTCAGGATTTGATATTGTCTCACAAGGCGAATTGGAGCGAGTGTTACGAGCCGGTGCGGATCCTAAAAAAGTAGTCTTTTCAGGGGTAGCTAAGTCGGTTAGTGAAATTGAACGCGCTTTAACTGTCGGTATTAAGTGTTTTAATGTTGAATCAGAAGCTGAACTTGAACGTATTCAATCAATAGCTCAACGATTAAACATCATAGCACCTGTATCGCTCAGAATTAATCCTGATGTCGATGCTAAAACCCATCCTTACATTTCAACCGGTTTGCGAGATAATAAATTTGGGGTTAGTTATAGCTTGGCAATTGGTATTTATCAAAAAGCGCAAAAAATGTCACATATTGCCATCGAGGGTATCGATTGTCATATTGGTTCGCAGTTAACTGAAATACTACCTTTTCTGGATAGTGCGGAACGTATACGGGTATTATTTGATCAATTGATTTCTATTGGTATAACCATTAAACATATTGATTTTGGTGGTGGATTAGGTGTTTGTTATGATGACGAAATACCACCTCAAATTGTTGATCTGATCAATGCTTTAAAAAATAAATTCGCTGATTATCCTGAAGTGGAGTTGTTATTTGAACCAGGTCGTTCGATTGTCGCTAATGCAGGTTTATTAGTGACTAAAGTAGAATATACAAAACATCAGGATAATAATCATTTCGCAATTGTTGATGCCGGTATGAATGATTTAATTCGACCTTCATTATATAAAGCATGGATGAAAATTATGCCAGTTCAGCAACCAAACCCTGATGACCAGATGTATGACTATCAGATTGTAGGGCCGATTTGTGAATCCAGCGATGTGTTAGGTCGAAATCGTCAACTGGCAGTAGAGCAGCATGATTTATTAGTTATTTGTAGTGCAGGAGCATATGGTTTTAGTATGGCATCCAATTATAACAGTCATCCTAAACCCGCTGAAATCATGGTTAATCAATTTGGACATCGCTTAATTAGACAGCGAGAATCTTATGATATGTTGTGGCAAGGTGAAATTATTTAGTTATAAAATTCTTTTATAAATTAGTTTCCTGTTGTCTTTTAGGGAATGTTAGTTGCTTAATAAAAGCAGTTATCATTCTTTTTTTTATAATTTATTCTTTATTTTCAAAGTATTATTCTAAAATAAACTCATCCGAATGTTACAATCTGTTTAAGTCATACAATAATAGCTAGTTGATTGAGTCGCTGTTATAATGTGCTACATCTAGTAGCAATAAATACGTATATAAGTATGTAAAACAGGTTTAGTATGAATTTTTCTAAAATGCATGGTTTGGGCAATGATTTTATGGTAGTGGATGGGATTACGCAAAATGTTCATCTTTCACCAGAGACTATTAAACGTTTAGCTAATCGACATACGGGGGTAGGGTTTGATCAACTGTTATTGGTAGAGCCACCTTATACACCAGACACTGATTTTCATTATCGTATTTTTAATGCTGACGGTAGTGAAGTTGAACAATGTGGTAATGGTGCGCGTTGTTTCGCTCGGTTTGTTCGTTTAAAGAGCCTAATTAAAAAAAATGTATTAAAAGTTAGCACACAAAAAGGCATCCTTATTCTTACGGTTAATCCTGATGAAACGGTTCGGGTAAACATGGGGACACCAATTTTTGAACCATCTAAAATACCTTTCAAAGCGATTAAAGAAGAAAAAACTTATATCATGCGAACTCAAGAACAAACCATTCTTTGTGGGGTAGCTTCAATGGGAAATCCTCACTGTGTGATACAAGTTACTGATGTAAATCATGCTCAGGTAGCTACCTTAGGCCCGGTTTTAGAAAATCACGAACGGTTTCCAGAACGAGCAAATATTGGTTTTATGCAAATTGTAAATCGGCAAAATATTAAGTTACGAGTTTTTGAAAGAGGGGTAGGCGAAACGCAAGCTTGTGGTACTGGAGCTTGTGCCGCAGTGGCAATTGGCATTAATCAGGGATTATTAAATAATAAAGTTAAAGTAAATTTACCGGGTGGTGAGTTATTTATTGAATGGAAAGGGGGGAATGCTCCACTTTTTATGACCGGAACCGCGACCCATGTTTATGACGGTTTTATTACCTTATAATGTCCTTAATAAGAGTAAGATTATGAGTTTTAAGCCCAAACGAAATCAAAGCAACTTTTTGGCCAAACAGCGTGTACTATTCTTACGTAAGAAAACGAATAAAAAAAATGCGCACGCTAACTATTTGCTGGATGATGACCAAGTTAGTCAGTATTTATCACAAAATCCAGATTTTTTTATTCGTAATGCTAGACAGATTGAATCAATGACTATTCCTCATCCAGTGCGTGGTGTTATTTCTTTACCAGAATGGCAACTAGCTCGACAGCGCAATAAAATCCAACAGCTTGAAGCAGAAATTACGCTGTTAATGGAAAATGCTAGTTTAAATGAAAAACTATTTGAATCTATAATGACATTGTTTAATCAATTGTTGCAAGCTAACGACATGTCAGATTTGCAAACTCGTCTAACGCAATGGGCAAAATCGCTGGGGCTTATTGATGCATATCTTTATCTCTTTGATGATAAATGGCAAATTGCTCCTCCTTCCAATTATAATTATTTGGCAATTTCTCCAGAAAAGTTTGATTATATACGTGTTCGCCATTTGCAGTTTAATTTTCAATATTTAGGTCAACTTAATCCAACTGAGTTAGCTCTCCTGATTCAGGATAAACATTTCATTGGCTCGATAGCCATGACATTGCTAGGTGAATATGGCGATCTTGGCGTTTTAATTTTTGCTAGTCGTAGTAGTAGTCATTATCAAGAAGGTCAAGGTACTATCTTATTAGAAAAAATAAGTATTTTACTGCCACTAATTATTAAACGTTGGATTGCACGACGATAATTGAGTTTAACTATATATCACATTCAATTAATCTATAGAGAATATAAATTAGGTAATATTTTGACAGATCATGCTACCCATTACAGCCAGTATAGTAAAATGTTAACCAAACCGGTTGAGCAATTTTTACTTTATCTAAAAGCTGAACGACAACTAAGCTCCAATACCCAAATCAATTATCGTCGGCAACTTGAAGTGATTGTTAAGTTGGCAAACGAGTTTGAAATAACGTCTTGGCAAGATGTCGATACTTCAGTGGTGCGTCTTTTCATCTCACGTAGTAAACGTGATGGACTTAATGCGAGTAGTATTGCTTTGCGACTATCTGCATTACGCAGTTTTTTCAGTTGGATGGTAACACAAAAACAATTAGTTGCTAATCCAGCCAAAGGGATATCTAATCCCAAGCAAGCTCGTCATCTACCGAAAAATATCGATATTGATGATATTACGCAATTGATGAATATTGATCAGAAAGATCCATTATCGGTTAGAGACCGTGCTATGCTAGAATTAATGTATGGTTCGGGATTACGTTTATCTGAACTAATCAGTCTGGATTGTCGAACATTGAATTTAATTGATGGTGAGATTCGTGTTTTGGGGAAAGGAAGTAAAGAGAGAAAATTACCATTAGGTCGACAATCTATAACTTGGCTTAGACATTGGTTATCATTGCGCCCCTTACTAAATCCTCAAGATGATGCGCTTTTTATCTCAAAACTGGGTAAGCGGATTTCTCATCGTAGTGTACAAAAGCGCTTTGAACAATGGGGTCTAAAGCAAGGGTTAAATATTCATATTAACCCACATAAATTGCGACATTCCTTTGCAACCCATATGTTAGAGTCAAGTGGTGATTTAAGGGCTGTACAGGAATTATTAGGTCATGCCGATTTATCGACAACACAAATCTACACACATTTGGATTTTGCTCATCTGGCTGAAGTCTATGACTCTGCACATCCACGTGCAAAAAGAGAGAAAAAATAATGCATTTTTATCGACCACTAAATTCGATTAAAGCAATCACGTTTGATCTCGATGATACGCTATATGATAATGCTCCCTATATGGTTCAGGCTGTAGACCAGATGATGGCTGAGATTCAACGCATCGATGGTTTGCAACATTGTCAATTGGCGGAATTTGATCAAGTTAAACGCGATATATTGAATGAACAACCAGAACTGTATCATGATGTAATTGTTTGGCGTGTATGTACGATTAAACAGTTCCTACGTAAACAAGGTATTAGTGATTCTGCCATTATTGAACGTATTACTGATGACGCAATGAGTGCTTTTATCTATTGGCGTAATCAGATTGAAGTACCTGATGATTCACATCAAATATTAAAACAGTTAGCAAAACATTATCCCTTAGTTGTGATCACTAATGGTAATGCCGAAATTAGTAAAATCGGATTGCAAATGTATTTTAAATTTGCTTTGCGCGCCGGTGCTGATGGTTTATCAAAACCATACCCTGATCTTTTTTGGTTAGCCGCTAAGCGCTTAGCTATTCACCCACAACATGTTTTACATATTGGAGATAATTTACAAACAGATGTTGCTGGTGCAATAAATAGTGGTATGTTAGCATGTTGGCTAAATGTGACGGGACAAGATATATATCATTGTCGTGATGCAAGTGTTCTTCCGCATATGGAAATAACTCATTTATCAGCGTTAAATTGTTTGTTATAATATATTGGATATATAACCAGTATTAATATTTAATTTAATGCAACATAAGTTGTTAATTGGTTAGTTAGTTGTTTCCCACAATTTATGAATATTTGAAGCCTAGGCTGATAGCCTCGACTCACAATGCGAGCATTATGAAACAGTCTCTATTAAATGATCTTAATTCAGAACAAAAAAATGCGGTGATCACCGATAGTCAATATTCACTCGTTTTAGCTGGAGCCGGAAGTGGTAAAACGCGGGTATTAGTACATCGGATTGCTTGGCTAAGTTTAGAAAAACGCTATCCAGCAAATTCAATTTTTGCTGTTACTTTTACCAATAAAGCTGCTGCTGAAATGCAAGAACGTATTGAAGTGTTAGTCGGAGAAGGGCATTTTAATGGTATGTGGGTCGGGACCTTTCATGGTTTAACTCATCGTTTATTGCGTATTTTTGCTAAACAAGCCGGCTTACCAAGTAATTTTCAATTGATCGATACTGATGATCAAAATCGACTTGTTAAACGTATTTTCAAAGAATTGAAAATAGATGAAAAACAGTGGTCAGCAAAAGAGTGTGCGGGATTCATTTCGGCACAAAAAGAAAATGGCTTACGCGCTCATCAAATAGTGATTAATGATCCTAAATCTGCCATGTGGCAAAAAGTATATTTAGACTATCAAGCTATTTGTGATCGATTAGGCTATGTCGATTTTTCAGAACTGATTTTAAGAACATACGAGTTATTAAAAAAAGATGCTGACGTACTAGCCTATTGTCAACATCGTTTTACTAATATTCTAGTCGACGAATTTCAAGATACTAATTTAATTCAATATCAATTAGTTAAAATTCTTGCTGGGCATACGGCTAATGTTATGATTGTAGGTGATGATGATCAATCAATTTATAGTTGGCGTGGTGCCAATGCAGATAACTTACAATTATTTATTAATGATTATCCGGATACTGAAATTATACGACTAGAACAGAATTATCGTTCTACAGGTAATATTTTAGCTGTTGCCAATCATTTGATTGCGAATAATCGTAATCGATTAGGCAAAAATTTATGGACTGAAAGTGATAATGGCGAACGAATTGCTGTTTATATTGGTTTTAATGATATTGATGAAGCACGTTTTGTTATCGGTCAAATTAAAAAATTTAATGAAGAGGGGGCTAAGTTTAAAGATTGTGCTATCTTATATCGGAATAACTCTCAATCCCGGCTGATAGAAGATACACTGCTCCAATCGGCAATACCCTATCAAATTTATGGTTCGATCCGTTTCTATGAACGACAAGAAGTAAAATTAGCCCTCGCCTATTTACGTTTATTACATGATCGTAAAAATGATAATGCTTTCGAGTTAGTAATTAATACCCCGACGAGAGGATTAGGCGATATCACGTTAAATAAAATCCGCAATCTGGCTAAACAGCGCCAACAATCATTATGGCAATCAACCATTGAACTATTAGGATTGAATGTGTTAGCTGCTCGACAACGTTCTGGGTTAGCACGGTTTATTGAATTGATTGAGTCAATTTATATACAAGTAGAAAAATTACCGTTTTATCAGCAATTAGAGCAAATTATTAAGAGTTCAGGCATCAATGAAATGTATGAGCAAGAAGCTGGAATTAAAGGTCAATCGCGTCTTGAAAATCTGGACGAATTAGTTAATGCAGCTGAACAATTCTATCAACAATACACTAAAAGTAATCAATTGAATGAATTTGTTGACTTACACGATGGTCGAACGCTTAATGTATTAGAAGCATTTTTGGCTTATACTTCTTTAGAAGGAAAAGAAAAAGGCAAAAATCTCGATTCTGTACAATTAATGACATTACATTCTGCTAAAGGTTTAGAATTTGATTATGTGTTTATTGTCGGATTGGAGGAGGGTATTTTTCCTGCACAGCGTTCTATTACTGATAATCAACGAATGGAAGAAGAACGTCGTCTGGCATATGTTGGAATTACTCGTGCACGTAAACAATTAACTTTAACCATGTGCGAGTTACGACGTTTATATGGTAAAGAAGAACGTAATTTACCCTCGCGTTTCTTAACTGAGTTACCAGAAGATTTTCTTCATGATCTAAGTTATCGTGGCGGAATTAATTTATCCGCACCATCAGCCAATAACCAACATTATGATAATATTTCTAATAAAGAACAAAATAATCAGTTTTTTGAACAAAGGCGAAGTGCCTTTTTAAAAAGCCAGACTGAAAATGAAGGTTATACCTTAGGACGTAAAGTTATTCATAAACGTTTTGGAGAAGGGACAATAATCAATCTTGACGGTGAAGGCGAACATAAACGGGTGCAAATTGCGTTTGTGAATGAAGGTATCAAATGGTTAGTTATTAAATTAGCTAATTTGACACTAGCCTGAATTGAATAATTAGAAATCATTTAATGTAAAAAAAATAAAAATATTATTGATATTTTGCTAATTCGTTTTATCTTATAGCATAAATTTATATTAGATTCTGATAGTTATACCTCAAGAAATGATCTTTATCACATATTTTATATTGTAAAATGAGCATAATCATATAGTGAATTATACTTATAAAATTATATTATTAGCGATAAAAGCTGAACTACATATCATCTTTTCTTGTGGTATCGTCCGTTTCGAGTAAATTATTTACGGAAATTTAATAGTATGCGTATAATTACTTTAGCAATCAGTTTAATTTTGCTCTCTTTTTTCAACATAATGAATGTACAAGCAAAAAATATTTATGGTTTATATGAACAAATTCATATCGAAGGTTTAGGTAATGCCTCGATTAGAGCTAAGCTTGATACTGGGGCTCTAACATCCTCCTTTAGTGCCACAGATATTAGTATCTTTAAAAAAGATGGTAAAAAATGGGTGAAATTTAAACCACTCATTGATGGTGTTAATTTTCCTGTTATTGAAAAACCGCTTGTTAGATATAGCAAAATCAAAACTCGACATGATGATGTACGTGATGATGATGATATTTTGCATAGTCAACGACCTGTCGTCATGTTGAATATTTGCTTTGATGGTGAAAATCATCAGATTGAAGTCAATTTAACAGATCGTTCTCGGTTTAATTACCCTCTTTTACTGGGGCGATCAGCTTTAGTACAATTTAAAGCGATCGTAGATCCGAGTTTAAGATATAAAGCTAAATCAGTCTGTTCACTGTAATATAATATAGGTGAGTTTTTATCATGCGTTCATTATCCATGCATTTGAAAGTAATAATAACAATATTAATGGTATTAGGTATTTCAATTATCTGCTATCAAATTTTTGTTCTTAAGACACCCTTGACAGAAAGTGAAGTAGATAATTTATGGACTATTGATGCCAGAGTAAATTTTGAAGTAAAAGGGACTAAACCCGTCAATATTGAGTTTTATATTCCCTCAAAAGCAGGGGATTATACTGTTTCAAATGAACTCTTTTTAGCAAGTGGTTATGGTCAAAATGTTACCAATCTACCATATAATCGCTTAGTGACTTGGTCAGCGCGTTCAGTGTCAGGCCAGCAAACATTATTTTATCGGTTAAATTTGACTAAACGCTATGCGGATTCGAATGTAAATAATACCAAGGGTGATATGTGGCGATCACCCATTGCCACTGTTGGTGCTAAAAAGGAAGCCGTTGAACGCTTAGTAAAAGAAATTAGAAGTAAATCGGCCAATATATCTTCTTTTATTACTACAACCATTAATATGATTAATGATGTTAATAATAGCGATGCGCAGTTAATTTTAAATGATAATAATTCCGTAGAAAATAAAGTCAATGCGATAGAGCTAGTACTCTCTCATGCTTATATTCCCATTCAACAAGTCCATACTTTACAATTAAGTAAAACAACGAATCAAACACCGTCACTATGGATTCGTAGTTATATTGTGCCCAATAAAGGGGTAGATAATCGCGATAGTACGTTAAATGGTTCAAACGGAAATTGGTATTATTTTAATCCTATCGATGGTAGCGTTGGATTACCTGATGATCAAATGGTATGGTGGATTGGTAATGATGATATTATCAAAGCTGATAATGCTAGCAAAGTTCGTGTTAATTTTAGTTTAGCAAATAGCGAACTAACTGCAATTCACTTAGCTAAATTAACCCCGGATAGTAATAATTTAACGGAGTTTTCATTTTATACTTTACCCATCACGACACAATTGGCTTATCAAGTGATGTTAATGATCCCTTTCGGGGTACTAATGATTTTATTACTTCGAAATGTAGTGGGAATAAATACATTAGGTACGTTTACTCCTGTATTAATAGCCCTAGCATTTAGAGAAACAGGCCTCCAGTTTGGTTTGGTATTTTTCTCAATTATTGTGTTTTTCGGTTTATTATTGCGTTCATATCTCGAACATTTGAAATTGCAGATGTTACCTCGCTTGTCGGTAGTATTGACCTTTGTCGTAATGTTAATCATATTTACCGGAATGCTAAGCCATAAATTAGGTTTTGAACAAGGATTATCCGTATCCTTATTCCCTATGGTAATATTAACGATGACTATTGAAAGGCTGTCAATTACTTGGGAAGAGCGCGGTGCCAATTTTGCTTTAAAAGTCGCCTTCGGTACTTTAGTTACAGCATCTTTAGCTTATGCAATTATGGGCTTTAAACCACTCATTTACTGGGTATTCACTTTCCCATCTATTTTATTGATTTTGATTAGCTTTATGCTAGCCATGGGGCGTTATCGTGGTTATCGTTTACTTGAGTTGTTTCGTTTCAAAGCAATGTTGAAATAGTGAGAACAAAAATGATCTCTTTCACAAAGACCTGGAAACAATTGAAACAAAAAGGCATTATGGGTATTAATCAGCGTAATGCTGATTATATACTTAAATATAATGATCGTCGTAATTATCCTTACGTTGATAATAAAATCTTGACTAAAATGCGAGCTATCGATGCCGGTATTAGTGTACCTGAAATGTACGGCATTATTCGAACTGAGCATGATATTTCCAAACTTGATAATGTTATTGACACGCATCGGGATTTCGTTATCAAACCCGCTCAAGGATCAGGGGGGGATGGTATTATTGTGATCGCTGATCGTTATGACAAAGATCGTTATAAAACGGTTTCTGGTAAACTGGTTTTACATAGTGAACTTGAATATCAATTATCTAATATTATTACTGGGCTTTATTCTTTAGGGGGCATGCGTGATAATGCCATTATCGAATATCGCGTCAAACCTGATCCCATTTTTAAAAGTATCAGTTATGAAGGCGTACCGGATATTAGAATTATTGTACTATTAGGTTATCCGATTATGGCAATGTTACGTTTACCAACTCGTCAATCAAATGGCAAAGCGAATTTACATCAAGGAGCGATAGGTGTCGGCGTCGATTTAGCTACAGGTACAACGCTTAATGGTTCTTGGTTTAATGAACAGATTTCCAGACATCCTGATACCGATAATGAAGTCAGCAACATTAAATTACCGCTTTGGGATAAATTCATTGAGCTTGCTGCGCGTGGTTATGAATTAGTTGATTTAGGTTACATTGGTGTTGATTTAGTTTTAGATGAAGAAAAAGGTCCATTAATATTAGAATTAAATGCCAGACCAGGTTTAAATATTCAAATTGCCAATGATGTCGGATTACAGCAGCGAGCCTATATTGTTGAGCAACATATTGCTGAACTTAAAAAAGCTAATCGAACAGAAACCGTTTCAGAGCGTATTGCTTTTTCGATGCAACATTTTTCTGTGTTAAAAAGCTAATAATGAATTAAGCATTTTAAAATGTCTTATGGATTAATTAAGAGTCTTTTTTTATATCATTCAAATTTAATTATAAAGGGCATTAAAGTCCTTTTTTATTTTGCGAGTTACTTCGTGTTTTTACACGATTTAATATAATTATTAATGACCTTTTAGTGAATAATAACACAATTATCCAAATTTATAATTTTTGTTAACATAAAATTAGTTTTTAATAGTTTGCTAAGCAGAATTTCGCTATACTTAGCGTCGCTATCATCAAGTGATCAGTATGTTGTATTATGGCTATGGTTCTCATTATCCAATATCAGAAATTATATAGCATTTTTATATATTTATATTAAATCAGGTTAACAATAATTAAGATGAACATTGCTGAACAAGCGCACGACATTTTACAAAATATCTTTGGCTATAAAACATTTAGAAATCAGCAGTTACAGATAATTGAATCTGTTATGTCTGGCGAAGACAATTTAGTCATCATGCCAACAGGTGGCGGAAAATCGCTCTGTTATCAAATTCCTGCTTTAATTTTTTCAGGTCCAACCATTGTAATTTCACCGCTAATTGCGTTAATGAAAGATCAAGTCGATCAATTAATCGCTTATGGTATTAAGGCGGCATATTTAAATTCATTATTAACAGAAGAAGAGCAGCAAGCTATCATTGCTCAATATCGTCAACGGCAAATCAAATTACTCTATATTGCTCCTGAACGTCTAGCTGCGTCTCATTTTGCTGAGATTCTTCAGCAAAACCCACCAACGATGATTGCGATTGATGAAGCACATTGTATTTCGCAGTGGGGGCATGATTTTAGACCAGAATATCTTCAGATTGGTCAGTTTAAATTGCGCTACCCTCAAATCCCTATTATTGCGTTGACTGCGACTGCTGATGAGATAACTCGTAAAGATATTATTGAACGTTTAAATCTACTTAAACCAAACATACAAATAAGTAGTTTTGATCGACCAAATATTCGTTATACCGTTTTAGAACGTTTTAATACACTTGAACAAATTATTGCGTTCCTTGAACAGCAAAAGGGGCAAAGTGGTATTATTTATTGTACGAGTCGAGCAAAAGTTGAAGATATGGCTGCACGCTTAACATCACGTGGGTTTCCTGCTGTTGCTTATCATGCTGGATTAACCACTAAGGAACGTGCCAGCGCGCAAGAGCGCTTTCTAAAAGATGAGATATCAATTATTATCGCCACCATTGCTTTTGGTATGGGAATAAATAAACCCAATGTAAGATTTGTTATTCATGCTAATGCTCCACGCAGTATTGAAGCATATTATCAAGAAACAGGACGAGCAGGGCGAGATGGCTTGCCAGCTGAAGCCCTATTACTTTATGATTTGCGAGATTTTGATTGGTTTAAAAATTTAGTTAATCAGAAAGAAGAAGGAGCGCATAAAACTATTGAATATTATAAACTCAATGAAATGGAGGCATTTGCGCAGGCACAAACTTGTCGCCGTCTAGTACTTCTCAATTATTTTGGTGAATATCGTCATGAGCCTTGCCAAAATTGTGATATTTGCTTGTATCCTAATGAACGTTTTAATGGGTTAATCGATGCCCAAAAAGTATTATCTTGTGTTTATCGTGTAGAACAACGTTTTGGCGCACATTACGTTATAGATGTATTACGTGGCTCAAATCGTGCTTTAGTTAAAGAAAATGGTCATGACAGTTTATCGGTATTTGGCATTGGTAAAGACCAATCATCACATTATTGGTTGAGTGTCATACGACAATTAATACATCTAGGTTATTTAAAGCAAAATATGTCTTCTTTTGCGTCACTCACTTTGACTGAAAATGCACGAACTGTATTACGTGGCGAAATCGAACTTCCCTTAGTTAAGCCACGAATAGAAGTTTTAAAAAAGGGTCGTCAAAATCGCCTAGCTAAATCAACGATGCAAACAGCAATGTTATCTCATGAAGAACGGTTGTTATTTAATCGTTTGAAAGAATTAAGAAAACAAATTGCACAAACTGAAGATGTTGCACCTTATATCATCTTTAATGATCAAACACTAATCGAAATGGTGCAAACTTTACCTGAATGTAAAAAAGATTTATTAGCAGTAACTGGAATAGGTAAGGCCAAATTAGAAAAATATGGTGAACATTTCCTTGATGAAATTGCACAGTTTATTATTCAACGCTAATTATTCAGTTTACACATTGATAAAGTTTATGTTTTTTATACCCATTTAAATTTTGAATTACATTTTCTTGATGATTCCTTTAATTATCAGTATTTGACAGAAAAGATAGCTAAATTTTTTCTAGACGAAATCTAATAAATAAGACACAATATCAAAAATTTTAAGTTTAATGAAATAAACAAGGACTTTAATTATGTTAAAAGAACAAATGGTAGTTAAAAATAGTACTGGTCTTCATGCGCGTCCTGTAACAACCTTAGTTAAATTAGCTGGACGATATAAAAGTAATATTGAACTTGTCTATAATGATAAAACCATTAAAATGAAAAGTATGATGGGTCTACTAGGTGCTGGTGTTAAAGGCGGTTCGACTGTTGAAATCATCTGTGATGGTGAAGACGAACAAGCCGCAATGGCAGAAATCCGTGATTTATTTGCTACTGGATTTGGTGAGTAATTAAAATTGTTTAAGGCAATGGTTGAATGGAGTTATTCATTTGACCATTTATTTTGTTCAAATTTGCTATCATACTGATTAACTTTTATCTTAACTCTTTGTCATGACTAACTAAATAAAACAGCATTTAATCATTTTGTTAAATACGTTTTATATAAAAAAATAATTAATTTATCGGTGTTTCAATGAGCGACAACTTATCCGATGAATAGTATTAACAAGTTGTTCTAAATTTTTTGGTACCTTGATTTTGCTGCTTCATATAATGAGAACTGGTAATTTAAAACATCAAATGTATTAATTCACTTAGTAAAATCGATTCCTGGATCGCTGCTCTTAACCCAAATTGTTAAATTTTGTTGGCATGATGGATCATAAAATGAATATGATATCACTCTGAGCGTATTTATTACGTTCAAATTTTGCAACACAGAAAGGCTATTATGGTTTCAAGCAGCTACTGGAAAAAAAATAAATTTTTTTATTTACCATTATTGAGTTTTATTATTACTTATTTGACTTTGATGATTTTTGGCGAACTATTATATGAAATTAGTCAAAATTCAAACTTTTTCATTTCATTAGATTTATTTGAATGCTTACTTTGTAGTTCATATATTATGTTACTGATCGCTTATGGCATACTACAAACTGCAATGTATTGCATTAATTTGCGAAATACCTTATTTGTCATTTTATTAACATTAACTACGGTAATACTTGGATGTTTGGGTGTTATTTTAGTTAGCTATGAATTAATTGATTTAGTTAGCAATAAATCAATTAATTTTGTATCAAAATATGGAATTGTATTGCTTGCCGAACGTGTGACTTTTTTTGTGATTAGTTATGTAATTATCCATATAGTAATTCGATTTAAACTAAACAAACAATACCGACGCATTCCGATAATTATAACTGATGAAGCTAATATTGGCTCAATCGGATATATTCAATTTGTTTTTTTTGTTCTTTTGTATTTAATTATCTGTTTCGGTCTTCTGCCCGATATTGTTGCTTTGGGAATTGGGTTTATTGATGGGTCTTTTATATTATATAAAATTGTTAACTCTTTAATTTATTTGGCATCCATTACTAATTTAATATTACTAATCAAATTTATTAGACATAAAAAAATTGAGCGTCGAGAATTTGAAATAAAAATGATTATCAAATCTGTCTGTTTGATTGCAGTAACTGAATTAATATGCCTTGCACTTTCGGCTATGATAATTATTTTATTAGTTAAAATTTTTTCCCGACCTGTTTACGGTGAATATGAAAGATATGCTAATTTAGTTCCAGCTCTAATAATTAATATTGTTGCATTTTTGGCAATAGCCATATTAGCCGGCATAGCTACAGGCAAAATTGGACGTTATTGGTTAATCAAAATTCAGTACTTTACTAAAACGGATGTACATGAAAAATTATGATGTTATCATTATTGGCGCTGGCATAGCGGGAATTTTTTCGGCTCTCCGCTTAACAAAAGATGCAAAAAAAATATTATTAATCGATATTGGTTCGCCACTGACGGACCGATTGCGCCAATTAGGTAGTAATATAGCGAGCAACCGTTCTTCGCAACGATACTTTGGCTTTGGTGGGCTTGGTTTATCGGAAGGAAAATATAATTTTACCAATGATTTTGGTGGTAATTTGGCGTTAAAAATTGGTGCCGAACAAAGTATGGTTTATCAACATCAAGTTGATAAACTATTGTGTCAATTTGGCGCAGTTCAATGTCCACTATATGATACTTACGATGAAGATTTAGCTCATCGTGCTAACAAATATGGCTTTAAAACGCTAACAACGCAAACGCGTCACTTAGGTACATCATTGTCAATCAGCATATTACAAGCTTTTGCCAATGAGTTAACCTCAAAAATTGATTTTATTTTTAATTGCAGTGTTTTGGATATTATTCCGCAGAATAAGCTTTTTAAGATAAATTTAACCAATCATAATACAATTATCGCGTCACAAGTCATTATTGCTGTAGGTCGTAGTGGGTTAGATTGGTTTGAACCTATTGCGCAGCAATTAAAACTTTCCTATGGAAAAACGCAATTGGATTTAGGTTTTCGAATTGAAATGCATAATCAACAATTGCAATCGCTATTACAAAAAAGCTTTGAAACTAAATTAATTTACCAAACAAAGCAATATAGTGCCTCAACTTATTGCATGAATCCGCGCGGTAATGTTATTGCAAAATACCAAGCCGGGCTAGTCATGCCAGACGGACAAAATGCTCGTGAAGTTGATCAAAGTCATAATCTCAATTTTACCCTATTTATTCCTAAATGGTTTGAACAACGTCAAGCTGCTGATGCTTATTTAAAACAAACTATTACTAAGATTAATCAGGGTAAGAATAAGATAATTATGCAGCGATTAGCAAATATTGATCGACGATTTAGTGATAAAAAATATGTTATTGAACCTACTTTAGCTCAAGCAGAATTTGCTAATTTAGCTACATTCACGCCAATGGATTATATCATTTATACTTGTGATTTTCTTTATGCCTTAGCCCATTTATTAGGTGAACCTATTGATGGCAATACCATATTATATGCAATGGATAGCAAAACTTATGCACCGGTTGTTCATACAGATCAATATTTTATGAGCGAAGTAAAAGGATTGTATATTATTGGTGATTGTTCAGGGGTTACAAGTTCTTTATCGCAGGCGGCAGCGAGTGGTTTATATGTAGCTGATCAAATTAACAAAACTTCATCATTCACAAAGTGAATTAATCACAAATAAAAAACAATAAATTTATTTTTATCAAAGTGTTATCTTTTAATTTCAACGTTTATCGCTACAAATATTCATGAATGTTATAGTTCATAATGTGCTTATAATTTAGACAGCTAAATATCTAATTGAATAATCTTATTTTTATCAGCAGTAAATTTTGCTATATTGAGCCTCGATCTCTGATAATGATAATAAGTCTCTTTTACAAAATGAGGTAATAAAATGTTAGTTCGCCAGTTCGCACAAACCATAAGCATCGCATGCACATTAATATTAACCGTAACTTTAACAGGTTGCGATGATAAAAATGCCACACTAAACACGTCATTAACCAATACCAGTAAACAAGTACCTGCCGTAGAAATAAAAATGATTACAATTAATCATGAACAAGGAACCACATCGGTACCTGTTGAACCACAAAAAGTGGTCGTACTTAATCCCGCTACGCTAGATAGTATGGACGCACTAGGTATTAAGGTGACAGCTGTGCCACAGACAAATGCTTCGTTACCCCCATTCTTGCAAAAATATGAAAGCCAAGATTACGTTAATGCTGGTGGGTTATTTGAACCAAATTATGAAGTTTTAAGTAATCTACAACCTGATTTAATTATTGCTGGTGGACGAGCTAGTGATGCTTATCAAAAACTGAGTGAAATTGCTCCAACCATTTCTTTAGCAATTGATAACAAAAATTTCTTACCAAGTTTAAATGAACGTGTTAGACAACTAGGGCAAATCTTTAATAAACAACAAGCAGCCCAACAATTAATTGATCAATTCAAACAAAAACTTGCCACCGTAAAACAAAAAGCTGCTAATCAAGGTACGGCTATGGTAATTTTAGTTACTGGCGGCAAAATGTCGGGTTATGGTCCTGGATCACGTTTTGGATTCATTTACGATGAATTAGGATTTGAACCAGCAACAACATTTGCTAATACTGGTAAACATGGCAATGTGATAAACGCTGAACTATTACTCACCGCTGATCCGGATTGGTTATTTGTTATAGATCGTGATAATGCTATTGGTAACACTGATTCACTATCTGCACAACAATTGCTTGATAATCCTTTAGTAAATAAAACCAAAGTTTGGCAACATGATCGCATCGTGTATCTGGATTCAGCGTCAATTTATATCGCCGGGGGTATTCAAACTTATACCAAGTTACTGGATCAAGTTGAACTGGCTTTGGATAAAAATGCGTTAGAAGATGATGATAACAATCCAGTTTTT
The DNA here is from genome assembly GCF_014489845.1 of Frischella japonica. Lineage (GTDB taxonomy): Bacteria > Pseudomonadota > Gammaproteobacteria > Enterobacterales > Orbaceae > Frischella > Frischella japonica. Next base: position 101,310 of record NZ_JABURY010000015.1, on the reverse strand, counting down.
GATGAAGATGAAGGCACACTATCGGAATCCGATAAAGTTATTTTAGAAAATGATTAAAAAATAATGAAGTCTTTTAATCTATTCATCAGTATTTTGGTTCTTACAGGCTTGTCTGTGACAAGTCTGTTTATCGGTGTATCCGATGTTACGCTATCAAGTATCTTGTCTGATGCAGAAATGCGATATATTTTTATTGTTAGTCGTGTTCCTCGGACCATTGCCCTATTACTTGCTGGTAGTGCGCTCAGTGTCGCAGGGTTGATTATGCAAATATTGACGCAGAACCGTTTTATAGAACCCTCTATAGCAGGGACCACTCAATCGGCCGGTTTAGGATTATTACTAGTTATGATATTGGCTCCGGCTACTGTATCTATTTTCGTTAAAATGATCTTTGCCAGTCTGTTTGCGTTATTAGGAACGGCATTATTTATGCTGATTTTACGAAAAATTATTTTAAAATCCGCGCTCATCGTACCAATAGTTGGAATCATGCTGGGCAGCGTGATCAGTGCCATAACGGTTTTTCTTGCTATGTATTTTGATCTATTACAATCGCTTTGGGCTTGGATTTATGGTGGTGATTTTTCAGGTATTTTGCAAGGGCGTTATGAATTATTGTGGTTGGTTGGGTTGTTAACTCTATTTTCATACTGGGTTGCTGATAATTTTACAGTGGCGAGTATGGGCCGAGAATTTGCCATCAATGTTGGACTTAATCATCGTAAAGTGATGACGATGGGATTATCAGTAATCGCGTTAACGACCGGTATTGTGATTGTGGTGGTTGGATTATTACCATTTGTTGGTTTAATCATTCCCAATTTAATCAGTCTAAAAATGGGAGATAATATCCGTAAAACAATACCTTACGTATGTTTATCCGGTGCTGGATTAGTGCTTTTATGCGATATGATTGGCCGTGTTATCATTCGACCATATGAAATTCCTGCTAGTACAATTTTGGGAGTTATTGGCGCTATCATCTTTCTTTACTTATTAATTAAGCAAGCTGGTTATGCAAAGCATTAAACATTTTATAACATTAACAGAACGTTATTTAACACCTAACCGACGTATTATGTTGTATGGCGCGGTGGCACTGGCACTGATGGCTATCTTTATGTCAGTAAAGTTAGGCAATAATCTACAGTATATTTTGTTACGTCGAAGCTATATTTTGCTAACCATGGTGATTGTTGCCTTTGTCGCAGGTATTTCAACGGTTATCTTTCAGACAGTGAGTAATAATCGTATTTTAACCCCTTCTTTGATGGGTATTGAAAATCTGTTTGTTTTGATTCAAACCGTCGCGATCTTCTTTTATAGCGGTACGACAAATTCATTCTGGTTATTTAATATTATCAAATTTGCGATTGAAACCAGTTTATTAGTCTTATTCTCACTTTTACTTTATCAATGGCTATTTAAAACGGTAAATTACAATATAAATTTGGTGTTAATGATTGGTATCCTTTTGGGGGAACTATTCCGTAGTTCTTCTAATTTATTGCAACGATTACTCGATCCAAATGAATTTGCAATTTTGCAAGGGCGAATATTTGCAACCTTTACACGGGCAACACCAGATTTAATTGCTTTTTCGGCAATTGTCATTATTTTAATTGGATTATTAATTTGGCGCAAACGTTATGTGTATGATGTGTTAGCCTTAGGTCGTGCTCACGCGATTAATTTAGGTTTAAATTATCAACGTCATGTCATGACGACTTTATTATTGGTGTCGATTTTGGTTGCCGTTTCTACTGCTTTAGTTGGACCCTTAACATTTTTAGGCTTAATGGTGGCAAATCTAGCTTATTTACTAGCCGGTAGTCATCAACATCGCTACCTGTTACCCACAGCTTTTTTATTGGCTATGATTGCTTTGATTGCCGGTCAGCTTTTCTTAGAATATGGACTAAATATGTCAGCTTCATTATCGGTAGTGTTGGAGTTCTTTGGTGGTATTTTCTTTATTTACTTGATATTAAAAAGGTTTTAATGTGATTGTTATTGATAAAATTAAAAAATGTTATGATGATACCGTCATATTGGATAATATCACTACAACAATTCCTAGAGGTGGTATAACTTCTATCATAGGTCCTAATGGTGCAGGTAAATCGACACTATTATCAATTATTGGACGCTTGTTAAAGGCTGACACGGGTACAATTAATGTTAGTGGATTAGATGTAGTTACTACCAAAAGCGATATCCTTGCTAAACAGTTATCAATATTACGTCAAGAAAATCAATTCAATAGTCGTTTAACGGTTGAAGAGTTAGTCGGATTTGGCCGTTATCCTTATACAAGAGGGCGCTTAACCGCTCAAGATGATGAAAAAATTAGCCAATCTTTATCTTTTCTTAATTTATTAGAATTACGTCATCGCTATTTGGATGAGTTATCTGGTGGACAACGTCAACGTGCTTATGTTGCGATGGTTCTGTGTCAAGATACAGATTATGTCTTACTCGATGAACCATTAAATAATCTTGATATGAAACATGCGGTGGCGATGATGAAACAGCTTCGTTTAGCAGCAGATGATTTAGGTAAAACAATCATATTGGTAATTCACGATATTAATTTTGCTTCAACTTATTCCGATTATATCTTAGCGATGAAAAAGGGCGCACTGTGTTACCAAGGCGGACCAAAAGAGATAATGAGAGCGGATGTTTTACAGGATATTTTTGATACACCTGTGAGAATACGTGAAATTGATGGACAATTAATTGCTATGTATTTTCGTTAATTTATAAGTTGCAGTAATGGCAAAACTGCCGCCAATACTGAGCAATAATTGGACAGTAAAATTAATAATCTGAAATTTATTCTATCTACCTAATCAACTGTAGCGATTTAATGACTACAGTTGATATTGCGCAAACTAGATCTCGCCAAGAAAACCACCACTTTGGTGTTTCCAGAGCTGGGCATACAGTCCATTTTGTTTTAATAAAGCTTGATGACTGCCTTGTTCAATAATTTTACCGTTATCTAACACAATTAGGCGATCCATTGCTGCTATAGTTGCCAAACGGTGCGCAATAGCAATAACCGTTTTACCTTCCATTAACTGATAAAGACTTTCTTGGATTGCTATTTCAACTTCAGAATCTAAAGCACTTGTTGCTTCATCCAATAATAGGATCGGGGCATTTTTTAACATTACTCGGGCGATCGCGATTCGTTGCCGCTGCCCACCGGATAATTTAATTCCACGTTCCCCCACATAAGCATCATAACCACTACGTCCTTGGGCATCTCGTAAGGTTAGGATAAACTTCTCTGCTTCTGCTTGACGAGCTGCTTGCCGCATTTGTTCTTCATTTGCATTAGGATTACCATATAAAAGGTTTTCTCGTACTGATCGATGTAACAAAGAAGTATCTTGGGTAACCATACCAATTTGTGAGCGTAGACTGTCTTGGGTAACGGTACGGATATCTTTGTCGTCTATCAATATTTGTCCACTTTGTAAATCATAAAAACGTAATAATAGATTAATTAGCGTTGATTTACCGGCGCCAGAACGACCCACTAAACCTATTTTTTCTCCTGATTTAATATTCAAGTTTAATTGCTCAATAATGGGATCATTGTCACGATTATCATAATGAAAACAAACATTATTAAATTGAATATCACCGCGTGTTACTTTAAGTTCAGTTGCATTAGTTTGATCTTTGATTTCTTGTTGCGCAGAAAAAGTATTGATGCCATCTTGTACTACGCCAATATTTTCAAATAAGGCTGTCATTTCCCACATAATCCAGTGTGATAATCCATTTAAACGTAATGCCATTGCGGTTGCCGCGGCAATCGCTCCCACACCGACGATTGAAGTACTCCAAAGATAAAGTGCTAGTCCTGCTGTACTTAATATTAAGATAATATTGAGAATATGATTGACTATTTCAAAACTGCTAACTAATCGCATCTGTTTATTGACAGTAATGAGAAAACTATCCATTGAATCCTTTGCATAATTTGCTTCATTTCCCGAATGAGAAAAGAGTTTTACTGTCATGATATTTGTATAAGCATCAGTTATGCGTCCGGTCATGAGCGAACGCGCATCGGCTTGTTGTTTAGCAACTTTACCTAATCGCGGAACAAAATAGAACAGTGCTACTACATAACACAATAGCCAACCGGTGAATGGAACAATAAACCAGATATCGAAACCAGAGAGGACAAGTGACATAGTGAAGAAATAGATTATGGCAAATACTAAAATATCAGCGATCAAAAAGCAGGTATCACGAACGGCAAGTGCCGTTTGCATCACTTTTGCTGAAACGCGTCCGGCAAACTCATCCTGAAAAAATCGCATACTTTGATTCAATACTAAACGATGTAAATTCCAACGAAGTCGCATTGGAAAATTACCCGCTAAAACTTGATGCTTTATAGTGGTTTGCAAGGCAACTAATAGCGTACTGGCGACAATAATAATAGTTAAGATGATTAAAGTTCGTCCCTCTTTTTGCCAAAGTTCATGAGGGATAACGTCACTAAGTTTATCAATCACTTGCCCCATCATAGCAAATAAAAACGCTTCAAATGCACCCGTCGTAGCGGTAAAGAAAATTAATAATAGAATATAAAACCGCATGCCTTTGGTCACTTGCCACAAAAATAGAAACAAATTTTTGGCAATGCTAGAGGGAATATCTTTAGGGTAGGGATTGACTCTTTTTTCGAACCATCGGTACATCTATAAATCCAATTTTTTATGCAAATTTAAGTTAATCATACACTATCTTGGTGAAAAAGTTTATTGTTTGATTGGTGTTAATATAATAAATTGACTTTAACAAATTGATTAAAAATTATTTATATTATTAAGATGCAAGTATAAAAATAATAAAAAACGTTATGTTTTTACTGATTTTAAGCGATAACTGATTTTATAACGCGCATAAGGCGTGATTTCATCAATAAATTTTATCAAATCATCATGGTCAAAACAGGATTGAATAAAATAACATCCATCACCTGTAATTTTATCTAAGGTCAAAACTTGCTGATAAGCACAAACCATTTGTTCAAATTCTTTAAATGAGTGATTGTTCATATAAAAAGTGATAAATTGATAATTTGCGTAATAAATTTGGGTGGTAAATTTGCTAATAATCCCCTTATCCTGCAATTGTTGTACACGTACACCAACTGCTTGACCGGTTAGAAATACTTTTTCACCTATTGCTTTCCAGGATAAACGACTATTGTTAGCTAATATTGAAAGAATTTGTTTATCTTTATCATCCATAAAAGGTATCTTTTTCAAATTGAAAATAATCTTAAGTAAAGCTTTTCAGTAAGCTGTATCGTTATTTTAGTTAATCTTACATAATAAGTTAACACTTTTTTAAATGAGGAGTAAATCATGAAACAAGGGTTAATTATTATTGATGTACAAAATGATTATTTTGATAATGGTAATATGACGTTGGTAAATACCAAAATAGCCTTGCAAAATACATTGGCATTACAAACCTTTTTTCGTTCACAAAACAAACCTATTTTTTATATTCAACATGTTAATGTACGACAAGGTGCCACATTTTTTAAACCAAATACACCGGGTATTAACATTCATTCTCGTTTATTACCAATTAAAGTTGAAAATAATGAAGTTATCATCTGTAAACATTATCCAAATAGTTTTAAAGATACCACTTTGCAAGCTGAACTAAGCCGAGCTAATATTGAACAAGTCGTCATCTGTGGTATGATGAGTCATATGTGTGTTGATTCAACCACACGTCAAGCAGCCGAATTAGGCTATCAACCAATTTTGATTGCTGATGCTTGTGCAACACGCGATCTTACCTTTCAATCAATAACAGTCAAAGCTGAGCAAGTACAAATCGCTTTTATGAGTGCATTAGCTAATTTTAGTGATGTTTATAATACCCAACAATTTATGGCAATTAACAATTAGCATTAAAAATAATGTTACTAGGATGAAAGGCAGTATCAAATAATGGGAGATGAACTATTTTTAACCTATGATCAATTAAACTCGGTTAAAAATAGTTCAATATAGCCCGATTCGTTTACTGATGTCTCGCTTTTAAAATACCAATCACATCTTGTAAGGATAAATTTTGATCTTGTAATAAGACTAATAAATGATAAATCAAATCTGCGGATTCATTTTTTAGCTCTTCTTGGTCGTGTACGGTAGCTGCCAAAGCGGTTTCGACGCCTTCTTCACCTACCTTCTGTGCAATGCGTTTGGTTCCGTCATGATATAATTTGGCGGTATAAGATGACTTCGGATCTGCTGTTTTACGTGAAGCAAGTAATTGTTCCAATTCGAATAAGAAACCCCAATCGGATTTTGCGGAACCAAAACAACTCATCGTACCTTTATGACAGGTTGGCCCTATTGGGTTAACTAATATCAGTAAGGTATCATGATCGCAATCAGGGGCGATTTTAACTACATTTAAAAAATGACCGGAGCTTTCGCCTTTAGTCCATAATCGTGCTTTAGTCCGTGAATAGAAAGTTACTTTACCTGTTGCGATGGTTTGCTGTAGGGCATCTTGATTCATATACCCAAGCATCAATACATCACCGGACACAGCATGTTGAATAATTACCGGCATTAAATGATTGACCTTTTGCCAATCTAATTGCGTAATTTGTTGAGTTGTTAACATAAGCGTATTGCCACTCCATTATTTGCTAGGTATTGTTTTAATTCAGCAATATTGATAATTTGTTTGTGAAAAACTGATGCAGCTAAGGCTCCGTCAACATTAACTTGTTTAAAAGCATCAAGAAAATGATGCATTTTACCAGCCCCACCAGATGCGATTAAAGGTACTTTGCATATTTGACGTATTGATTTTAATTGCGTTAGATCATACCCTTGCTTAACACCATCCTGATTCATCATATTAAGTACGATTTCACCAGCTCCATGTTTTTGGACTTCTTGTACCCAATCAAGTGTATTCCAGACAGTGGCAACTGTGCGTTTTTCATCCCCGGTATATTGATAAACATGATATTGGTTAGTTTTTTCATCATGCCAAGTATCAATACCCACTACAACGCATTGTACACCAAAGCGATCGGCTAACCGACTAATTAAGTTTGGATCGGCTAGGGCAGGGGAGTTTATTGAAATTTTATCTGCGCCGTATGATAAAATTTTAGCAGCATCATCAATGGTCTTAATACCGCCAGCCACACAAAATGGAATATCGATGACTTCTGCGACTTTAGCTACCCAAGTTTTATCTACAACGCGTCCGTCTGAAGAGGCAGTTATATCATAAAATACCAATTCATCGGCGCCTTCTATTGCATAGCGTTTGGCTAATGGCACGATGTCACCGATAATTTCATGGTTACGAAATTGCACGCCTTTGACGACTTGCCCATTTCGGACATCCAGACAAGGAATTATACGTTTTGCCAACATGTAATCGCCTCCCTAACGGTAAATTTTCCTTCTAATAAAGCACGACCGACGATAATGCCTGAAACACCACTTTTTTCTAATGCTTTCACATCATTAATATCACCTATTCCCCCCGATGCTTGTAAAGCAATTTGCGGATATTTATGGCTGATTTCATGATAAAGAGCGACGTTTGAACCTGTTAGCGTGCCGTCTTTTGCGATGTCAGTACATAAAACATGTTTAAGACCAACAGCCAGATAATCTTCGATAATCTGTTCCAAAGTTTTACAGGATTGCTCTTGCCAACCATGAATAGCAACATATTTTTGCCCATTAGGTGAGATACGAACATCTAATGCCAATACGAAGCGGTCAGCACCATAAGTTTTAAACCAGTTTTTAACCATCTCTGGAGATGTAATTGCGGTTGAGCCAATTACTACTCGCTCTGCTCCAGCGGTTAATAGTGCTTCAACATCTGCTTGTTGACGAATTCCACCGCCGATTTGTACGGGTATAGTTACCCCATTAATTAATTTACTGATCAGCGCTATTTGACGAGCATTAGGATCTTTTGCACCAGTTAGATCAACCAAATGAAGTAGTTGTGCACCTTGTGCTTGATAATCTTGTAAACGGTATAAGGGATCATCGCTATATTGACGTTTTTGCGCATAATCACCTTGATGTAAACGAACTACCTGACCATCAATGAGATCCAATGCAGGGATAATAATTGGTTTTTGCATTAGTATTACATCTCCAGAAAGTTTTTCAGCAGTTTTGCACCTGCTAAGCCAGAACGTTCGGGATGAAATTGAACGCCGTAATAATTGTCTTTTTGAACGGCAGCGGTAAAGTTTTCGCCGTATTTGGTTTCTGCAATAGTTGCTGAACATAAAGGTAATGCGTATCCGTGAACAAAATAAAAATAAGAACCGTCTGGAATTTCCCGAAACAAATGATTGCCTGCTTTCGGGTAAACTTGATTCCAACCCATATGTGGTAAAGGTAACCCACAATCAGGTATTTTGGCAATAGTTTCCTTAATAAAACCTAAAGTATCCACATTACCTTCTTGGCTATGTTCAGCAAATAATTGCATACCTAAACAAATGCCTAATGTTGGTTGGGTACAGACTTTAATTACTTCTATTAAATGCCGTTGTGCCAATTGCTCCATTGCTGCACTTGCAGCACCTACACCGGGTAATAGTAGTTTGTCTGCTTTTAAGATAAGATCGGGATCATCGGTGATCATCGGTTGATATCCTAAGCGTTCAATAGCATATTTAACGGAAGCTAGATTAGCGCACGCAGTATCAATAATAATAATATTCATTACAGCACTCCCTTGGAACTTGGTAGATTATTACCCTCAATTTTTATTGCTTGTTTTAAAGTACGTGCAAATGCTTTAAAGAGGCTTTCAATACGATGATGATCGTTATCGCCATTTGTTTCCATATGTAAAGTGATAGCCATAGCATAGCATAAAGAATAGAAGAAATGTTCTACCATTTGCGTACTCATATCGCCAACTTTTTGATGAGTAAATTGCGCCTTATAGACTAAATATGGCCGACCAGAAATATCGATTGCGCATTTCGCTAAGCACTCATCCATTGGGATTACAGAAGCATATCGGGTAATGCCACGTTTATCACCTAAGGCTATTTTTAATGCTTCACCTAAAGCTAATCCAGTGTCTTCAATCGTATGGTGATCATCAACATTCAAATCACCTTCAACCTGGATATTTAATTTAATACCACCATGTGTGGCAATTTGGTCAAGCATATGATCAAAAAAGCCGATGCCGGTATGTATCATGCTGTTACCCTGACGATCGAGCCAGACTTCTACTAAGATCTGGGTCTCTTTGGTGTGACGTTCAACTTTAGCATAACGGTCCGGAGTGGTTAAACGTTGCGCAATCTCATCCCAGTTTAATATTTCAGGATGATAGCGTAATCCATTGATTGCCATGTTTTTAGCTAATTGTAAATCGGTTTCTCTGTCACCAATTACATAACTATTTTGTTTATCTAATTTACCATCCAAAAGATATGGTAACACCAATTGAATATTCGGTTTACGACAATCACAATTATCTTTAGGAAAATGAGGGCAAATTAATACATTCTCAAATTTAATTCCCTGTGATTGAAAAATTTGCATCATTAATTGATGTGGTCCTTCGAAACTTGCCAGCGGAAAGCTTTCCGTTCCTAGTCCATCTTGATTGGTCACCATCACCAATTTAAAGCCAGCAGCCTGTAGTTTTAATAGCGCTGGAATGACATTGGTTTCTAATGCCAGTTTTTCATATTTATCCACTTGAAAATCAATCGGTGGTTCAGTAATTAGAGTGCCATCGCGATCAATAAAAAGGTATTTCTGCGCCATATTATTCATCCTTATTATGAATTGTCATTAATGCATGAACGAGGGCATCGCATTCAGCGGTTGTTCCGATTGAAATACGGATGCAATTAGCTAAACCATGTTGCTTATGCTGATCTCGCAAAATGATCCCTTTTTCCCACAATGTTTTAAAAATGTATTGACCATTTTTAAATTTCACCAAAATATAATTACTATCGCTTGGGTAAATCTTTTCTACCATATTGAGCGTTTCCAGTTGTTCGATCAATTTTTGTTTTTGTTTATTTAAGTTAACAACATGTAATTGCATCGCAATAAGATTCTCATTAGTCAGAGCTTGGGCTGCGATGTCAGCAACAGGTGTGGCTAATGGGTATGGTGCGATTATTTTCTGCAAGGCAGTTATAATCGGTGGATTGGCAATGGTAAAACCACAGCGCAATCCAGCTAAGGCGAAAGCTTTAGATAACGTTCGCAATATAACAAGATGTGGAAAATCAGCTAACCAGCTAACGATCGAATTTTCATGAGAAAACTCAATATAGGCTTCATCAACGACGACGAGCGCTCTATTTGCTGCCATTGTTAATAGTTTCTTAATATCGTTAGGATTAAGCAAATTGCCAGTGGGATTATTAGGTGAACAAATATAAATTAATTTGACGTGATTAAGGTTTTGTTCAATCGTCGGCAAATCTAATTGCCAATCTACGGTTTGAGGAATTGCTTTATAATTAATACCTAATGTTTGGGCACTGACTAGATACATACCATAAGTGGGAGGGCAAAAAATTATGCTATCATGTTGCGGTTCACAAAAGGCACGCATCAGTAATTCAATCGCTTCGTCTGCACCTCGACTGACTATTAACTGTTCAGGTTTAACGCCAGCATAATTAGCATAACGTTCTAGAACCTGTTGGGGTTGTGGTTCAGGGTAACGATTAAAATTTTGTTGTTTCAGTTCATAATGAGGTGAAATGGGATACTCATTAGCGTTTAACCAAATATCACCTTTACCGCCGATCCGACGTGCTGATTGATAAGGGGTAAGTTCACGAACATTTTTTCTAACCAATTTTGTGATATCTATAGGATTTGTCATTATTGTGATTCCTTATTTAATGCCGCAAGTCGTAACGTTACCGCTTGTTTATGTGCAGTAAGTTGTTCTGCTTCAGCCATCAGTTCAACCGTTTTACCAATGGCTAATAATCCTTGTGGTGATAATTGTTGAATCGTCATTCTTTTTTGAAAGTCCGCTAGACCTAAGCTTGAGTAGGTGGCTGTATAACCATATGTTGGTAACACGTGATTGGTACCGGAAGCATAATCACCTACTGACTCCGGTGACCAAGCGCCTAGAAATACTGATCCGGCACTGCTAATCTTTTCTACCAATGCTGGCGCATTTTGGGCTTGAATAATCAAATGTTCTGGACCATAACGATTGCTTATTTCAATACATTGATTAATGTCGGAGGTAATGATTATGCGACTTTGACTTAAAGCCTGTTGTGCAATCGCTTTTCTTGATAATGATGCCAATTGCTTATCTACCTCTACAGATACAGCTTTAGCAAGATCTTCATCAGGCGTGAGTAAAATAACTTGTGAGTCGGGACCGTGTTCAGCTTGTGATAATAGATCGGCAGCAATGAATACTGGATTAGCTTGATGATCGGCGATGACTAGTACCTCAGAAGGACCGGCTGGCATATCAATTGCTGCACCATCAATACGTTGACTTATTTGACGTTTTGCTTCTGTAACATATGCATTACCAGGACCAAAAATTTTGTCGACACGTGTGATTGTTTCGGTGCCAAATGCCATGGCAGCAATAGCTTGAGCACCGCCAAGTTGATAAACGTCGCAAACACCACATAATTCGGCCGCGTATAAAATTTCATCGGCAATTGGCGGTGGGGAACATAAAATCACTTGTTTACAACCTGCAATTTTAGCTGGAATAGCCAACATTAAAACAGTTGAAAGCAAAGGAGCAGAGCCGCCAGGAATATATAATCCCACCGATTGAAGCGGTCGAGTGACCTGTTGGCATTGAATGCCGGGCATTGTTTCAACCATGATTGGCGGATGGCGTTGTGCCTGATGAAATAACTCAATATTTTTTGCTGCTTGTTGCATGGCTTGCTTGAGTTCTGGATTGACTCGGTTGCTAGCTTGACTGATTTGATGGGTATTGAGTTTTATTTCCTCTAAGATAACTTTATCAAACTTCTGACACAGGGTTTTTAACGCGGTATCGCCCTTTTCTTTAACTTGCTGCAATATGGCATTGACAGCTTCACTGATAGACTGCGATGCATTTACCGCAGGGCGGGTTAATAACGTTTTTTGTTCCTGTTGATTACAATTCTGCCAATGAGTGATTATCATCTTTTTTACTCCATCATTTTCTCAATAGGTAATACAAGTATTGAACTAGCGCCTAACAGTTTTAGTTTTTCCATTGTTTCCCAGAATAAGGATTCACTACTGACCATATGAAGTGCTACCCGATTTTCTTCATTAGCTAATGGTAAAATGGTTGGATCTTCCGCTCCGGGTAATAATGCAATCACTTGTTCTAAAGCATTGGTTGGTGCATGTAACATAATATATTTTGATTCACGAGCTTGAATGACACCTTGAATACGGGTCATTAATTTATCAATAAGTGCTTGTTTATCAGATGATAACGTTCCATCACGTTGAATTAAACAGGCTTTTGAACGATATATTACTTCAATTTCCTTTAAACCGTTTGCTTCTAAAGTGGCTCCGCTTGACACTAAATCACAGATAACATCAGCTAATCCTGCACGTGGTGCAACTTCAACTGATCCATTTAATAAACAAGTTTTGAAATTAACATTATATTGATTTAAATAACGCTTCAGTAGGTGAGGATAGGTGGTGGCAACACGTAAATTATCCAGACATTGCGGTCCTTGGTAATCAAAATCTCGTGGCGCAGCTAGCGATAATCGACAACCACCAAAATCTAAACGACGTAACATTTTAAATTGTGGTTGTTGACCCTCTGCTTGACGCGAAAGTACTTCTTCTTCTAGTACATTTTCACCAATAATGCCAATGTCTACTACACCATCAATGACTAAACCAGGAATATCGTCATCGCGCACACGTAAAATATCAATTGGCATATTTTCGGCAAAAGCAATAAGGCGTTGTTCATGTAAATTGATTTTAATACCACATTGGGTTAATAGTTTTTTTGAATCTTCGCTTAACCGACCAGATTTTTGCATTGCAATACGTAATCGTGAATTATCTAACATTTTCCTCTCCAAATGGTAAGTTGAAAAATTATACTTATTACTCGTAAAGCCAATAAAAAACCCTCGGAAGAGGATCTTCCGAGGGCTCTGTGAATCTTTTGCGCTTAACCGGAAGACCTTGTCTTCCAGCACCAAACGCCCGAAGACTAATCAGGGATGGTGATGATGATGGGTATTACAGTTTAAAACAAAAGCGCAAAGTAAATTCATAACATTTAATATTCAAAATAAAGATACTAGGTAAAATAGCTGATAAATTTATTACTGACAAGTGATTTTTTTACTGTTTACAAAAAAAGCTAAATTAGTTATCGAATTGATTCTATAAATGCGATTACAGAGAAATATCATGATATAGCAGAGATATTAGATATTTAAATTGAATAATTAAATTTAAAATTATTTGTTTATTTATTAGTAACAATTTTTCCAAAATTAGCAATTAAAAACAGTAAAATTTTACTTATAAAAGACTAGACTAAGTAATTATCACTAAAGTATTTCAAACAAGTAAATTAATTTTAATTCAATTAACACTAAACTCTAAATATTTTTGAAATTGGGTATCGTTGCTTAAATTCAATCTAAACTTTTCTTTATTCAACAATACCGATCCGTTTTTATGCGTTTTAATAAAATTGATCTATTACAAAACACTTTGGAAAAATTTAGAATTTTAGCACACTGTTTTTTTTAAATATGTGGTTAGTTTATGTAGGTTAACTATCGTGTAATCATTTAGCGATATTAAGATGTTTTAAAACCACTCTTTCCCGAGTGGTTATGATTGAATTTTTATAAAATTATTTAATCAATTTAGCATTTTCGACATAGCTCATATCACCCACACTTTCGACAATAAAGATGCCATCATCTGTATAACGAATTTTAGTTACACTTGCATTACCTAATGCTTGGTGAACAGGTGTTTCGGTCATTTCATTAATCATAGCTAGTATTGCCATACCATGAGAAACAATTAATACATTTCCACCACCTTGTTTCTGAGCAGATTTTGCAATATCATACATTGATTCTAGCATACGATTTTTTACCGTTTCATAATTTTCAGCTTCACCCGACTTTTCAACAGCTGCAATAGCATTCATCATTTTATCGATAGTAATTTTACCGGCATTGAAATCAGCCATTAATTCTTGATCAGAGGGATAACCAAGATATTGTGCAGCCGGCCCCCACATATTTGGGTCTAAATCACCTTCAAATAAGCCAAAGCACGTTTCGCGTAACGTTTTTAATTCGGTAATAATGTTTTTTTCATCCCCTTTGGCTTCTAATATTAAACGCGCTGTTTCACGAGCTCTTCCTGAATCACTGGAATAAACAGCTATAAAATCAACATGTTTTAAACCTAGACCTAATTGTTGCGCAACTTCAACACCGGCTTTAGTTAAGGGGGTATCCGACCAACCTTGAGCTCGATGAGTTGTATTGAACATCGTTTTACCATGGCGTGTAAAATAGAGGTTAACTTCAGCTGCAAAAGATTGTGATACTTGGATAGTAAAAATGAATACGAGACTTATTAATTGGATAAATTTTTTCATGGTTTCTTCCTCATTATAACAAATTAAATCGATAATCGATGACTGTCTCTGCTGATAAGGTTGGCGATCGCTGAGCTCGGCCGTGTCTTAATTTTGGCGTGATATCCGAAGTACTCATTGTTTTGTAAGACCATCCGTAGCCAAATTTGGATAAAATTGATAAATTTTTAAATGTTCCACTTTTAGGCTTCCAGATATTAAAGACATTGATCTCACCATTTTTTAACCTATCATGCTTATAGTTAAATTCACCATAATTCATGTACAGTCCAGTACTATTATCTTTAAAGAAATCGTAAGTGAGTACCGATGTCAATACGATTTCGCCATCACGCATATAATCAGCTCCAGCAGCGGCTAGACCATTAAAGCGACCGCGTGTGTTTTTACCTAAATGTCGGCCATAATACCCTATAGCATTATGTTTATTGGCATCAGTATATGCTAAACCAATTCTGATACTCCAATCAGTTTCTTTCCATTCAATATCAGATGCATAGTGCCAAGCATGGTTTTCGAACTCTTTTTTATCAATTTTCATAGTGTCATAATTATTTAAAGCATAACTACCATAAAATTGAGAGCGAAGTATCATTTTTGGTATCGGTTTATAGGATAGTTCTAGGGCATGGCGTCTTAAATAATCTTTCGCTTCACCGTAGGAATAATCTAACGTGAGATTGTCATTTTGGTAGGCTAATTCTGTAGTAAAAATATGATCAATCACATTTTTTCGGTCATTACTCAAAAAGTGAACCTTTTTAGCTGATTCTCGCGGTAGCGTGCTGTCAATATAACCTAAGGAAAAAGCAATATTGTTGTATTTTAAAATACCGCTGTACCCTAGATAACTATTTCGTGTTAGATGATGCGAAGAACTGATGACGCCAAAATCTTTTAAATGATGCCAACCAAGTTTAGCGTTAAAACTTAAATTGTCGTTAGTTAATTTAATTTTTGCATAACGTTGAGTAAATTTATTAAATCCTTTCGCATTATGCTTATCAAATCCTTTTCCATGATTATATAGAAGATTACGGGTAGCGAAATAATCACTAGCGCCTAATTTAATGACATTATCATAAGTCACATCCAAACCTATTACATTGAATAGATAACCTGATTGATAATCAAATTTGAAAGCTTGTCCCCAAGCACTATGAACTTCTTTGGATTGTGCTGCATTTTCTTTTAAATATTTCCAATGATTACGTGTCGAAAAATCGAAGTGGCTTTGTTTGAAAAAGTCGTTGTCAGTAATTGTGTTAACAAATGTATTATCGTGATTATTACTAGCGAAGGCACTGCTTATGGTTATGGTAGAGATTATTCCTATTATAACTATATTTTTCATATATTATTCTCCATATAAAATTGAATACAGCGCTATAATCTCAATACTTAATTTAACTATAATTCACTTATGCTATGATTAACATAAATTCAATTTGTTCTTTTATGCTTATCAATCAGTTAGTTAAAGCCAGTCGACCACGGTTAACGTACGCCATGTTACCAATTTCGTTGACTTCATATTGACCATTTTGGTAAGTTATTTTTATTATTGTGGCATTACTCAATGGTTTATTTTTCGTTAGATCATTCGTTAAATCATCAATCATAATTTGCATCGACATACCGGAAGATATAGCCAATACATTTTTTTGTTTATTATCTAACGCATTTTGTATAATAGTATGTAATGCTTCGGTAGTTCTAGTTTTAACTTGTTGAAAATTTTCAGCCATATTTTTACTATCTGCCTCGGCAATGCTGTTCGTCAGGTTTTTAACTGAAATTTTGCCCGCTAGATAAGCTTGATAAAACACGGTTTTAGAATGAAAACCAAGTCGTTTCATGCTTGCTATGACCATGTTACTATTCGGTTGACCTTCAAAGCCGCCATAAAAAACTTCACGTAATCCTTTTAATTCATGGATTGGAGCATTGTTAATTTGCATTTGTTTTAAAATTACCTGCATGGTTTCGCGTTGTCGACCTGCATCACTGGTGTAAAAAGCATCAAATTTAATCCCTTTCAAACCTTCTCCCAAATATTGGGCAACTTCAATCCCTTGATCCGTTAATGGCGAATCAGCCCAGCCTTGAACCAAATCAAAAGTATTAAACAGCGTTTTACCGTGACGAGCAAAATAGATTGTGACCGTTTTATCATTAGTAGTTACCGGCTGTGAATGACAGCCGGCGATTATTGATAAAATAGAAAGTAATACAATAATGAATAACGCTTTCAATTTCATCGTGCATCCTCTTTTATTCTAGATAGATGGTTTGTATTTTAATGTTTCACCATTAGATTTGATGACCGATTGATACCAGTAAAAACTTTTTTTACGGCTACGTTGCAAGCTACCGCTACCATCTTGGTTGAGATCAACATAGATAAAACCGTACCGTTTAGTGATTTCAGCTTTAGAAGCACTGATCAGATCAATCGGTCCCCAACTGGTATATCCGATCACTTCAACGCCATCTTCGATAGCTTCATAAACCTGTACTAGATGATCGTTCATATAATCAATACGATAGTCATCATTAATCGTTCCATCAGCCTCGACTTTATCTTTAGCACCTAGACCATTTTCGACAATAAAAAGAGGTTTTTGGAAACGCTCATAAAGAAGATTCAGTAGATAACGGATACCTGTTGGGTCTATTTGCCATCCCCATTCAGATGCTTTTAAGTGTGGATTAGGTACCATATCTAAAATATTACCTTTTTTACGTAACGAATTATCGGATGTCCCACAACAACTCATATAGTAGCTAAAGGAAACAAAGTCGATGGTAGCTTTAAGATCCTCGCGGTCTTGATCGGTAATATGAAGATTAATATGATTTTCTTTGAAATAGCGACGCATATACGTTGGATAATAGCCTCGTGTCTGCACATCGCCAAAGAATAACCAGCCATGATTTTCTTGATGTGTTGCCCAAACATCAGCTGGTTTTGGTGATAATGGGTAAGCCACCGCACCAAGTAGCATATTACCAATTTTTGCATCAGGAATAATTTGATGACATAATTTAACCGCTCGTCCACTGGCAACTAATTGATGATGGATTGCTTGATAAATTTGTTCTTTAGTACTGTTTCTAGCCAAACCAACGCCGGTAAAGGGTTCGTGTAATGACATATTAATTTCATTAAATGTTAACCAATATTTGACTTTATCTTTGTAACGTTCAAATACCGTTTTGGCGTAACGGGTAAAAAAATCAATAACTTTACGATTGCCCCAACCGCTGTATTTGGTAACGAGATGATAAGGCATTTCATAATGTGACAGTGTCACTAACGGGCTGATGTTGTACTTCGCCATTTCATCAAATAATTTGTCATAAAATGCTAACCCTTTTTCATTAGGTTGTTCTTCATCACCATTGGGAAAAATTCGTGTCCAAGCAATGGAAATCCGTAAACAGGTGAATCCCATTTCAGCAAAGAGAGCAATATCTTCAGGGTATCGGTGATAAAAATCGATTGCGCGATCTTTGATGCTAGTGATTTCGGTTTCATTACGGTTAATGATTTCACCAAATAATCCATTTGGTGTACAGTCAGATGTAGATAAACCCTTACCATCTTCACGATAAGCCCCTTCAACTTGATTGGCGGCAATAGCTCCTCCCCAAAGGAAATTTTGTGGGAATTTGATTGACATGTTTTACTCCTTATTTTTTGTTAATGCTAACAATGCATCACCACTTTTAATATCGTCTTGGTTAAAAATACATTGGACTGCTTGATAATTATCGCTATTTGTCACAATCACTGGGGTCGTTATTTCAAAACCGGCTTGTTCAATTGCATCAATATCGAAACTGACTAACAAATCACCTTGTTTAACTTTACTCCCCATCTGCACATGTGCTTCAAAAAATTGACCATCTAATTTTACGGTATCTATACCAATGTGGATCAATATTTCCACACCTGAATCAGTTAGAATACCAATGGCATGTTTGGTTCTAAATAGCGATACAATTTCACCATCTGCAGGTGCGACAGCTTGTCCAATCGCTGGTATGATTGCTGCTCCTTTGCCCATTAATTCGCTGGCAAAGGTTTGATCACTCACTTGATTCAACGGGATAAGTTTACCGGTCATTGGACTAAAAAGGGTGATATCATTTGCTGATTTTTGTGAAACATCTTTTTCACCACTAATCATTTGCACTTTATCTTTTGCAATACCAAAGCAATAAGTGACAATTGCCGATAAACTGAATGAGGCAATTGAACCAATAACCACGGCATAGAATCTTTGATCAATTCCTTCTCGTGGAATTAATTGTAAGAATGCAAATATACTGATGAAACTAAATGAATAAATGACGGAATGATAATAACCGACAATGGCTCCACCAATTGTTGCTGATAAACAGCCAATGATAAATGGTCGTTTTAGCGGTAAGTTGACACCATAAATGGCTGGTTCAGTTACACCAAAGATCCCAGATAGTACCGAAGAATTCGCCAATGCCTTAAATTGCTTGTCTTTACTGCGTAGCATAACAGCCAATACCGCCCCAACTTGGGCAAATACCGCAGGAAACAAGATCGGTAACATAAAATCTTGTTGATAAAGTGTAATATTATTCATGATAAAAGGCACTAATCCCCAATGAATACCAAATATAACCATAACTTGCCATGCGGCGGCTAAAATCATCGATGCGACAATAGGATTGAGATGATATACATAGATAATACCTGTAGCGACGTGATCGCAGATAAACGAGACAACTGGTCCGATAACCGCAAATGTTAAAGGGACGGTGATTAAAATACCCAAAAGAGGAGATATGAATTTTTTAAAGGAATCATGTAGAACTTTATTAAAATTTCTCTCTAATAAACAATAAAACCAACTGGCTAAAATAATAGGGAACACTGATGAAGCATAAGGAATCAGATTGATCGGAATAGAGAAAAATTCAGTGTTAAATGATAATGCACCCTTCATCATACCACCAATAACAGGATGAACCAGTGCGCCACCTAAAGCCAAACCAACATAGGGATTACCGCCGAATTTTTTCACTGCGGAGAAACCTAAAATTATTGGTAGATAATAAAATGGTGCATCAGCAATTGCAAATAAGAAATTGAAAGTTGGCGTGTTCGGTTGAATCACACTAATGACTACTAAAAATTCAATTATCCCTTTAAGAATCCCACCAGCTACGATGATGGCTAATGTAGGGATAAAAATGCCAGAAACCAAATCAATCAGTCTGGAAAAAATACCAATTTTTTTCCCCGATGGGGTATCTGGCGTGTTTTTGTCATTAAAATTTGCCAGTTGCATGATATCACTATAGACATCGGCAACATGATTACCGATAACCACTTGAAATTGTCCGCCACTTTTAACCACGGTAATAATGCCAATTTGTTTTTTCAAATTGTCTTCATCGGCCTTAGCGTCATCTTTCAAAACAAATCTTAAGCGAGTTGCACAATGCACCAAACTAATGACATTGTCTTTCCCACCTACATGCTGAATAATTAATTCAGCGAGCGCTTGATTTTTCATAATTAATCCTATTTTCTAAGCAAAAAAAAACCTAAACCTCACCTGAAATGGCGAGATTTAGGTTTTGCCCGTTTTAATAAACAGTAACAATCCAATATTTTGTGGTTAGACTAGCATTTTTTTTACTTTACTGAAAAGTAGATCTTTTATTTAAAATAACTTTTGTGATCAGCCTCTCATTTTAAGCTGTTTGCGCAATGTTCTGTAATTCGTTACGTAAACGCTCAATATGAATTGTTAGATATAAGCTTTCATCTTCGGTTAACGCATGACCGTATTGATTGATCAAATGTAGGTCGATGCGTTTAGTACATAAATACGCTTGTTGATAGTTTTGTTTAATCATATCCCATAATGCCGGATCATGGGTAGTGGTGAAATTATCATTTAAAATGCGGTGTGAAAAAAACTTCAAGTGGGTAATAAATCTTTGATAAGTTAAACTTTCTTCATCATATTCAAATTTAAAATAGTATTTAACGATATTTAATATTTCGCGGATGATTTTTGTCATGGCAACGATGTT
This sequence comes from Frischella japonica, assembly GCF_014489845.1. GTDB lineage: Bacteria > Pseudomonadota > Gammaproteobacteria > Enterobacterales > Orbaceae > Frischella > Frischella japonica. Next base: position 80,514 of record NZ_JABURY010000015.1, on the reverse strand, counting down.
TGACATGGTATCATTGAGTTGAGCATTAATGATGTGAAACGTAATAAAACCAGCCTCATCTTCAGGAAGTTGAATATTAAGCCGTTGTTTAATTACATCTAATGCAAATTCACCAATTTTAAATTCGTTTGCATAAAGTTTTTTAATTTCCCACAAAAATCCATTGGGTATGTTAAAGCCTTGTTTATGTCTTTCAATTGCAAAATGGATATGATCGGTTAATGTTATATAGATACTTTCTTGTAATTTTTGATTTAATTCAGTTTTGGCGCGATTAATTATAATTTCGCTGACGGTAATGACTTCAAGCGGAATTTCCGACAATAATTCGGTAAAGCGGGGAATGATTTCTTTATTGATTAATGAAAACTGCTTTTCGATTAATGCTTGATCAACTAAATCACCTTCTTTTTTTTTGAAACCAATACCTCTACCAGTGATAATCCTTTCCTGACCTTTGTTACCAAGCGTTACAATCACATTATTATTTAAAATTTTATGAATTTTCATTATAATTTATAGTTATATTTCAATTATCTATTTATCATATATCATAATGTTATAATTTTACCAGTTAAAAGGTGAAGATTTGAATGTGTGATCTTAGTCATATTTTAGTCAATAATAGATGATTATTTGCTGAATATATATTCAGCAATATATAAAAGATATTAATCACGATTTTGCATATTTGATTATATGATGTAAAAATACCTGTTATTTTGGCAGTGCTGAAATTTTATTTTTTGGTTAAAACATCTTAAAAAAGTTGTTTTTTTTAACTATTTTTTAAATTAGCAACATAGTTGTAGTAATTGAATTAATTAATCGCTATGCTATTGATCATTAAAAATTTTTAAATACTTAACCTTATTTCTTTGCATGGTTGTTCACGGAGGATAGAAGTAAAAAATGTTAAGCAAATTTTTTCACTGTTTGAATTTGCTAATTCAATATAGCGTAGTTTTTCTCTTTTTTTTCTTGTTTTCCACTTCTGCTAGCGCAAAAGATTTACATATCTACAATTGGTCTGATTTTATTGCCCCTGACACTATAGCGAATTTTGAGCAGCAATTTGGTATTAACGTTACTTATGATGTTTATGATTCCAACGAAGTATTGGATGGTAAATTGATGGCAGGCAAGACGGGTTTTGATTTAGTTGTACCGTCAGATAACTTTCTTGCTCGGCAACGGCATATTGGACTTTATTTAAAATTAGATAAACAAAAACTACCTAATTATCAGCATTTGGATAAAAAATTTTTACAAATGATGGCTATTCATGATCCAGGTAACGAATATTCAATTCCCTACATTTGGCAATCAACTGGGATCGGATACAATATTGCAAAAATTAAGCAGATATTAGGTGATGATGCGCCCTTAGATAGCTGGGACTTGGTATTTAAAACAGATAATTTAGCTAAATTAAAGCAATGTGGTGTTGCTTTTTTAGACACCCCAAGTGAAATATTTCCAACTGTGCTTAACTATTTAGGTAAAGATCCCAATAGCCAAAATCCCCAAGACTACGAGCAAGCAACAAAATTCTTAGCTACCTTACGTAACGATGTAACCTACTTTCATAATTCAAGATATATTAGTGATTTATCAGGTGGTGATATTTGTGTTGCTATCGGTTGGTCGGGGGATATGATGCAAGCGGCAAATGCGGCTAAATTAGCTAAAAATGGTATAGAAATTGGATATACAGTGCCTAAAGAAGGTGCGATTATTTCATTTGATGTGTGGGCAATCCCCAAAGACGCCAAAAATGTAGAAGCTGCTTATACTTTTCTGAATTACTTATTAGAACCTCAAGTTATGGCAAATATTACTAATACCATCTATTATCCTAGTGCTAACATTGATGCCATGGATTATTTAGATCCAGAGGTGAAAAATAACCCTTCTGTATATCCCACGGATGAGGTAATTAATCGGTTATTTATTGTTAAAGAACAATCAATAAAAATTGATAAGGTAATGGTTAGATTATGGACGCGTTTACTATCAGGTAAATAATTATTAGCTCAAAACTAATAAACATTCATGTTAATTAAAGGAGTGTTGTCATATGAAAAATAAAGAATCAACGCATAAACGAGTTATTTTGAATGGTTTATTAACCGTGATAAACACAAAACGCCTTTCATCAAATATTATTGAGATAATCTTTAAATCAGCAAAAGCCTTTACCCTCGATCCTTTATGGCTTGGCCCGCATCTTAAGTTATTATTTCCAGATTCTAATGGTGATTTATGTTTTCCGAGTGTAAACGATGAAAATAAGGTGATTTTACAAGCTGGGATACTGGAAAAAGCAAGAACGTATAGCATTCGTCATTATGATCCGATTAATCAGCTGATTACTGTCAATTTTGTAGTACATGAGCAAGGTTTAGCATCAACTTGGGCTCAATCTGCTAAGGAAGGCGATGTAATTGGTCTGATTGGGCTAGGAGCTAAAACGAATTTTGATGAGCGGAAGGTGTTTATTTTGCTCGGTGATATCGCTGCTATGCCTGCGATCTGTTATAGCTTAGAACAAGCACCATCCAGCCAACGTATGTTAGCTATAATTGAAGTGAAAAATGAGTCAGATATACAGCCAATGCAGTTATCATCATCAAAACAGGTGACATGGTTAGTTAAGCAAGGTGCGGAAAGCAAGTTATCACAAGCGATCACTCAATTAGCTATTCATCATGATGAAGATATAATTATTTGGGGGGGGATGGAAGCAGCATTGGCACAACAATTACGTCATAATCTATGTGATTGTTTTACACATTTATCAAAAGATGCAATTCATCTTATCAGCTATTGGCGAATCGGTTTTGCTGAAGGCCAATTTAAACATCGAAATTGATAACGTTTAAAAATTAAGGAAACTTGATTTAAAATATGAATATATTGGCACATCTTCATCTTGCAACTTTAGCTAATAGCTCAATTATTGGTAACGTTGCTGCCGATTTTGTGAAAGGCGATCCTTATCAACAATTTCCTCAAGTGATTGCTGATGGCATAATGTTACATCGTCGTTTAGATAAGTTAGTTGATCAAATGACGGAGGTTAAACAAGCCAGAAATTTATTCCAGCCTACTCATCAACGTGTTGCTCCCATAACATTAGACATCGTATGGGATCATTTTTTAGCAAAGCATTGGCATCACTTTAATCCCGATTGTGATTTAGTTATTTTTAATCAACGAATGAAAAATGAAATTAACCATCAAATTCAATTATTCAGTCAAGATTGCCAGCAGTTTATGCAACATGTATGGCAAGGTGAATGGCTAATGAATTATGCTAATTTAGATTTTATTAGCAAAGTACTTAATGGTATGGCAAATCGCCGGCCAAAACTTTTTTTAATTCGTGATACTGTCGTTGATATTCACCAAAATTATTCCCAACTCGAAACACACTTTTTCCAATTCTATCCTGTTTTAATATCTCAAGCTCAAGCAAAACGATTATAATTAAGAGTTTGGTTATGGAATTTAATAAAACAACAATTATATCAATAAGATATGTTTATTTAGATTGTGATTGGCGAACTGATTTTTGTTTGCTATCTTAATAATATTCGTCAAAAGTGAGTTTTTACGTAAGTAAAATGTGGCAAAGCGTTTTAATACAGTGAAAAGGCTGCGTTAAAACGACAAAATTTAGTAGGGTAATGATATGACACAAGATGTTAATCAAAATGGGGATTTTAGTCATTATATTGATAAAAAAGTGAAAGTTTTACCTATTCAAAATTCGCTTTTGTTATCAGCTAATCCAGTTTATAGTTGCCAATTGGATGGTAAAGGCAAAGCTTTTCCATTAGATCATCAAGGTGAAGCAACCATACAACAACCTTGCTGGATTCATTTAGACTTTGCTAAACCCGAAACTATTGATTGGATTAAAACAACCAATTTAATACCTGATTTAGTTAAAGACGAATTAATCAAACCCAATCAAATATCCAAAGAAACGCGGTTTGATACAGGAATTCTAGTTGTTATGCGAGGAGTCAACTATACACCTAATGAATTACCTGATCCAATTGTCACATTTCGATTCTATATCACCGATAATTTGATTATTTCTACTCGCCATCAGCAGATAGATGCAATATCAAAATTAAAAGAAAATTTAGAACAAGGTATTGGACCCGTTGATGTTGCAGACTGGTTAATCCAGGTATCAGAACTGATCAGTGATCAGGTAAATTTGTCATTTGATGGAGTGCATAATAAAATTATTAAACTTGAAGATTTGGTTTTGAATCAGCGCGTATTTTCTCACAAAGAAATAGGGCGAGTACGCAAACAATTAATTGTATTACGTCGACTTCTCTCGCCACAACGCGATATATTTGTTAAAATCGCCACTGAAAGAATATCCTGGATTGATGATAATGATCGTCAACGATTACACGATATTTCTAATCAGCAAAGTCATTACGTATCGGATATTGATAGCTGTTTATTGCGTTTAGCATCCATCATGGAACAAATTAATAGTTTTTTGGCGGAATCAACCAATAAACGTATTTATTTAATGTCGTTATTTACCATTATTTTTACTCCAATTACTTTTATCACTAGCTTGCTTGGTGTTAATTTGGCCGGTATTCCTTTCAGTGAAAAAGAATGGTCGTTTATTGGTTTAATAATTCTATTGATTGTGATTTGTATAGTTTCAGCTATATGGCTTAAGCTAAAAAAGTGGTGGTAAAAAATTAAGCTTTAATATGTAAAAGGTAATATATTGATGTATTTTGATAAAATAATTAATAAGAAAGATATTGAACCGTTATTTCAAAGTACAACTCAAACAATTATTCAAGCTTATTTTGAAGGAAATATTGGTTTTGCTTATGCTGATAATTTATTGCGACCGACAACAGTAGTAATTAATACAGGTTGCTTCTTTTTTTTAGCCGGTAAGCCGAATCCGGATATGCTTTACTATATTCCCAAAGTATATAGTGATAATTATGCAATTCTGGTCCCTATTGATGATATCTGGCAAAATTTGATTGAAAATGTATATCGTAACAATGATGAGAAAATTACACGTTATAGTTTCTATACTCCTAAAGTTTTTGATATTCACAAACTACAATTAATTATTTCAAAATTACCTAAAAACTATCAATTAAAAGCTATTGAAGAAAAGGATTATCAGCAAATTATCAATCTCGAATGGGCTAAAGACTTGTGTAAAAACTTCAGTTCATATTTAGATTTTGAAAAATCTGGATTGGGATTTATTATTTTAAAAGATAATGTTATTGTTTCTGGTGCATCATCTTATTTAGCTTATAATAATAGTATCGACATTGAAGTCGATACTATAGTTGAAGAAAGGCGAAAAGGACTTGCTTTGATTAGTTCGGCAAAGTTAATTTTGGCCTGCCTGAATCGTCAAATATCACCTAACTGGGATGCACACAATAAACCGTCTTTAAAGCTTGCTATCGAGTTAGGGTTTCTTTTAAATCAACCCTATAGTGCATATATCGTTTGGAATTTGTAACTAATACTAATTATGATGCAATCTAATGAATCTTATCGTTTATTTATCGCCGAAAAACCTAGTTTAGCTAGAGCTATTGCAGATGTTTTGCCCAAGCCTCACCAAAGGGGAGATGGTTTCATTCGCGCCGCAAATGGCGATATTGTGAGTTGGTGTATTGGTCATTTACTTGAGCAAGCAGCACCCGATAATTATGATCCACGCTATAAAAAATGGCAAATTAGTGATTTACCTATTATTCCTGATAATTGGTTATTATTACCGAAATCGAGCACCCATAAACAATTTACTGTTTTAACTCAATTAATTACTAATGCCACCGAAATTGTCCACGCGGGAGACCCTGATCGTGAAGGGCAGCTATTAATTGATGAAGTATTAAATTATTGTCAAATTGCCGTAGAAAAACGCCGTTCGATTAAGCGATGTTTAATAAGTGATCTTAATGCTTCTGCCGTTGAAAAATCGCTAAAAAATTTACGTAATAATCAGGATTTTGTACCGTTATCCACTTCAGCTTTAGCTAGAGCCCGGGCTGATTGGTTATATGGGATCAATATGAGTCGATTATGCACGATTAAAGGGCAAAATCGAGGGTATAAAGGTGTTTTATCAATTGGACGGGTACAAACACCCGTATTAGGTTTGGTGGTCAAACGCGACTTAGAAATTGAGAATTTTGTCAGTAAACCATTTTATGAAGTTTATGCCATCATTGAAACGACACATAAAGAAACGTTTAAAGCTAAATGGCAACCTAGTGAATCGTGTGCACCATATCAAGATGATGAGGGCAGAGTATTAGTAAAAGCTTTGGCAGAAAATGTTTGCCAACGAATTAAAAATCAGTCGGCTAATATTTTGAATGTCAGTAACAAGAAAAAGGAACTTGCCCCACCATTGCCATTTAATTTATCGGCTTTACAAATTGAAATGGCTAAGAAAAATAATTTGAGTGCGCAAGAGGTTCTAGATATTTGCCAATCATTATATGAAAAACATAAATTAATTACCTATCCCCGTTCTGATTGCCGATTTTTACCGGAAGAACATATCAATCAAATTAGTGGCGTCATCGCAGCTATTCGCCATAATTGCCAAACCTTAGTTGATGCTATTGAGCATGTTGATGTAACTATACGAACCAAAGCATGGAACGATAAAAAAGTTGAAGCACATCATGCAATTATTCCAACTTTAAGAACCGTTGATTTCACAAAATTAACCGCTAATGAACAAGCTGTTTACATTACGATTGCAACACAGTATTTAGCTCAATTTTATTCAAATTATCGTTATGCTGAACTACAAATTGATGTTGAAATAGCTAAAGGAAAGTTTGTTGCTAAAGCTAATCAAATGTTAGCTGAGGGCTGGAAACAGCTGTTTCGTAGTGCTAATAATCAAAATATTCAGGATTCAGAACCATTATTAACTAAATTGGTGAAAAAAGGCGATCAGGCTTGGTGTTATGATGCGGAATTAATCAATAAAGAAACTACGCCACCTAAGCCGTTCAATGATGCAACGTTATTATCTGCCATGACGGGTATTTCACGTTATGTTAGTGATCCAAATATCAAAAAAATTCTCCGTGAAACCGATGGTTTAGGAACTGAAGCTACTCGTGCCGGAATCATTGAATTGCTGTTTAAACGCCAATTTTTAATACGTCAAGGTAAAACGATTCGTGCAACTGAAATTGGGCGTCGACTAATAGATATGTTACCGACTAAAATGACAGTTCCAGATATGACCGCGCATTGGGAGTCGCAATTAGATGCAATTAGCCATAAACAATTTAATTATCATCAATTTATGGCTGAATTACAGCAATCGCTTTATTTGCTGATTGAACAACTTAATCGGGTACAATTTAATCATTAAATACTAAGTTTTATTGATATTTAACCCATGTCGCTTATTGATTGATTTGAAGAACCAATAAATAGCAATATAAGCTAGTGCAGTAGATAAAAAATCGGATAACGGCGAGGCAGCCCAAACACCATCTAGACCAAAAAATAGCGGTAACGTATATAAAATTGGCAACAATATTAAAACTTGTCGAGATAAACTTAATATAATCGAAATTTTAGCCATGCCAATACATTGAAAGAAACTAGTGGTAACCATTTGAAAACCTACAAATGCATAAGCAAGTGTGACAAAACGCAATGCTATGGCAGACAATTCAATTATATCGTCATCAGAGCTAAATGCACTGACTAAAAGATGCGGCGTAAAAAAGCCAAGTAAGAAACCGATACTGGTTATTATGGTAGCAACTTTAACGGCATAGAAGAACGTTTGTTTAACGCGCAGGAGATTTTTACACCCAAAATTATAGCCTACAATTGGTTGCATGCCTTGGTTGACACCAATAACAATCATAATAATCAATGTAATTAAACGATTGGCATTAGCGTAAGCAGCAATAGCATCATCACTATTGATATGGCTTATTGGTGCATAATGATTAAGTTGCCAATTAATAAATATAACAACCGCAGATGTGGAAATTTGCATAGCAAACGGCGACATTCCAATAGATAAAATACTTTTTACTGACTCCCAGTTTAGACGAAGATTGTGCCAACGTAAGCGTATATCGCTGTACTTATTAGTAAAGTGTTGCATAACAAAGACAAAACTGATAATCATTGATAATGTCGTGGCAATAGCCACACCATACATGCCCCAATCAAACAATAAAATAAAAATAGGCGCTAATATTATATTAGCAATGACACTTATGAACATGGTCACCATCGCTTTAAGTGGATAGCCGCATGCTCGCATCATATTATTGAAGTTAAATGTTAATGTTAAAAATAAACTCCCTGGCAGGAAAACAGTTAAAAACTGTTTAGCATATAAATGAGTGATTTCACTGGCACCAACGAAATATAACATCGGATCAATAAATAAGAGTAACAAAAACAAAGTGATGCCACTTAATATCAAAGTTAAAACAAACGAAGTCCCCGCTAATTGTTCTGCTTTGTCATGTTCTTTTTTTCCCAAAAGAATAGAAATACGACTAACCGAACCGACACCAACTAACAATCCGATTCCAGTAGCAATATTCATAATGGGTAGGATTAAACCAGCAGCACTTAAGGCCTCTCGACCAATGAAGTGGCCAATAAATATACCATCAATAATATTATATAAGGTATTCACACTTGTGCCGACAATGGCAGGAAGAGCATATTGCCAAAAAAGGGCACTGATTTTTTTGTCAGTAAAGTCACGATAGTTAGTGGTCATAAAAATGTCTTTTTGCGATTTAATGAAGATTTAGCGATAATAAAAATCTTCAAACATGGATAAAGTTTCCATTAATAGTTATAAAAAATAGAAAAATTAATTTATTATCTTTTATTTAGTAATATTTTATCAGACATTATTTTTGATAATACTTATTTTTTAATAAATTCTGTTACAATATCGAGCAATTTTCTGCTAAAGCATAAAGGTGAGTAAATGAGCTTACAGATTGAAAAAATTGTTTTACATCAATTGATTCGTAAAAGCGAAAGCGAAATTGATGTGGTATTACGTGATTCAATGCTTGAAAATCATCAAGTTGTGAATGATTTGATCGCCGACATTAATCGAGTTTATAACAATAAATCTAAAGCCTACGGGCTATTTAATGAAAATAGTTTATTTGAAACTTCAGTGAAAGAGTTGCAATGTGGTAATCAAGATTTCCTCAATTTTAGTCAACATTCAGTGAAACAATTGCGCAATGAATTGGCAAAATATCCATTTGCTGAAGGGGGTACGGTAGTGTTTTGCCTCTATCGTTATTTAGCGGTTGAGTATTTATTGATTGCGGTATTAAATAGTTGTCATAGTATGTTAGTCAATGAACAACTTGAGATCAATCAAACCCAATATCTAGATATTGATCATGCTGACATCATTGCCCGAATTGATATTACCGAATGGCAAACAGAACCTGATTCAAAACGATATTTAACTTTTCTTAAAGGGCGAGTTGGTCGAAAAGTGTCAGATTTCTTTATGGATTATTTAGGGGCTAGTGAGGGGTTAAATACTAAGAATCAAAACAAGACACTTGTTAAAGCAGTTGATGATTATTGTCACGTGATAGAACTTGACAAACAAGAGAAGAAAGCTGTACGTGAACAGGTTTATGGTTATTGTAAAGGCCAACTTGAAGCCGGCGAAGAGATTAAATTGTCAAATTTAGCTAAAGAGTTACCTGCATCTGTTGATAATAATTTTAGTACCTTTATTGCTAGTCAAGATTATGACTTAGATGATGAGTTTCCGGTTGATCGCTCTACTCTACGGCAATTAAAAAAGTTTTCCGGTAGTGGGGGAGGCATAACAATCAATTTTGATGCTGATTTACTTGGTGAACGTATAAAATGGGATCCGCAAACAGATACATTAGTGATTAAAGGGCTACCACCTAATCTACGTGATCAATTACAAAGAAATCATGAATCCTGATTAGTGATTGAATTTGTTAATTCTAATTAAGAATAATCCATACAACAATCATCATAATAATTAGGTTGAATAAACAACCTAATTATTCATCAAGCAATTACTGTAATAGACATTTGACGCAAAGACTTTTGCTAAAATAATTTTAATTAAACCATTTTGTTTAAAATTAACGAACTAAATAAATACCATTTAAGGGAGTTGTTTCAGCATGAAATATATTGGTGCTCATGTAAGTGCTTCTGGTGGCGTAGATAATGCGCCAATTAATGCCCATCAAATTAATGCAACAGCATTTGCGTTGTTTACCAAAAATCAACGTCAATGGCATGCGAAACCATTAGAATCAAAAATCATTGATCAATTTCATGAAAATTGTAAAAAATATGGTTATCAGAGTAAACAGATTTTACCACATGATAGTTATTTGATAAATTTAGGGCACCCCGAACAGGAGCAGTTAGAAAGATCTCGTGCAGCTTTTTTAGATGAAATGCAGCGTTGTGAACAATTAGGTTTAACCTTATTAAATTTCCATCCAGGTAGTGACTTGCGTAAAATTTCGGTGGATGAATGTTTAGCGCGCATAGCACAATCAATAAACATTACCTTGGAAAAAACCCAAAATGTGGTGGCGGTTATAGAAAATACTGCTGGTCAAGGATCAAACTTGGGTTATAAATTTGAACATTTAGCGCAAATCATCGAACAAGTGGAAGATAAAACCCGAGTCGGAGTATGTATTGATACTTGCCATGCTTTTGCTGCCGGGTATGATTTACGCACTAAAGAAGCTTGCGCCGATACGTTTGCTGAATTTGATAAAATAGTTGGTTTTAAATACTTACGAGGTATGCATCTTAATGACGCTAAAAGTGAACTAGCCAGCCATGTCGATCGTCACGATAGTTTAGGAAAAGGCAATATTGGCAAAGTTGCGTTTGAATATATAATGCAAGAGCCAAGAATTGATGAAATTCCACTTATTTTGGAAACCATCAATCCTGATATTTGGGCTGATGAAATCGCTTGGTTAAAATCGATGGCTAAATAAGCAATATCACTTTAACTTTTATCCTTTCATTAAATAAGGCTGATTTAGCCTTATTTGTTTAACTGTTATCAATCATTCACAACAGATTTATCTTGTTATATTTTTAATGTATCGCTAAACTCACGATGCGAAATTGGCAATAATTAGCCACAAATTATAGTTAAGTAATAATTCTTTTATTTCGGGGGAATTGTTCTTTCTTCGAAGGATATTTATGCTAATGATTACAAAATTTATTATTCTTATTATTTTATTCCATAATATTCAATCAAATTAGGTTGTAATTGCAATTTATCTTGTCATTTTATGTTATATAACTAAACAGCATATCAATATACACAATTCATATTTCGTAGATACCATTTTTATTGTTAATTTATTTACATAGTTAGCGAAATAATTTCATTCGTAAATAGGATCGAGGAATAATAATGATTAAAATTATTAGTAGTATGTTTTTAGCCTTTGCTTTTTGTATAGGGTTGGTCGGTTGTGATAAAGCAAATAATCAATCCATTACTCAAGATAATCAACTAATACGTGTTGGTACTTCTCCTGGACCCTATAGTGAATTATTTTTGCAAGCAATAAAACCAATATTGGAAAAGCAAGGATATACCATTAAAACCATTGAATTTGTTAATCTGCGGCAAGCTGATGTTGCTTTAGATTATGGTGATGTGGACATAAACGTTGATCAACATACCGCATATTATCAAGATTTTAACCGTAATAGTGGTAGTGATTTGATAGGTATTACTAAAATTCCTACGGTCCCAGCTGGGCTTTATACGGGTAAAAAGACCGCATTGAGTCAAGTTACTAGTGGCGATACTGTTGCGATTCCACTTGATCCATCCAATGCAGCTAGAGCTTATATGCTATTACAAAAAGCAGGTTGGATAACATTAAAAAATGGCATCGATCCGACTAAAATTAGTGCTCGAGATGTGGTTGAAAACAAATATGGTATCAATATTATCGAAATGGATAGTGCTACGATACCTCGTGCTTTACCCGATCTTGAATATGCCGTGATCACCGGTAGTATTGTTTATGCGGCAAAAATCGATGCCAAAAAAGCCTTATTACGTGAAGATATTTTGGAACCATTAATTTTAGTTGCTACTGTTAAACAAACTAATCAAAACACACCATGGGCAAAAGCGGTAGTTGCTGCTTATCATTCAGCAGCATTCAAACAGTATATGAAAGAACATAATTCAGATAATTATTGGTTTATCCCAGAAGAACTGAAGTAATCATAATTGATTACTTCAAAACAATGAATTTATAAATGGTCTAGTTATAACTTTAATCGGTGATCAATTGAATCTAATAAATATAATCGGGGCAAAACCAATGATTAAACTTGAAAATATTAATGTGAATTATCATGATAAACAAGGTCACATATTGCAAGCAGTTAATAATGTCAATTTGCATATTCAAAAAGGGGAAATTTTTGGTATTGTTGGTTATAGCGGTGCAGGTAAATCGACATTAGTTAGGGTTATTAATTTATTACAAAAGCCTCAATCCGGTAAAGTTATTGTTAATCATCAGGATTTAATGAATTTAAACGAAAAACAGCTTCGGGCAACCAGAAAAAAAATAGGTATGATTTTTCAGCATTTCAATTTAATGAATTCTCGTACCGTACATGGCAATGTTTTGTATCCATTACGTGACGCAAAATTGACTAAGCAAGAAAAAGAGCAGAAAATTCAGCAACTTCTTGAATTAGTAGGTTTAGCTGATAAACGCGATATGTATCCGTCGCAATTGTCAGGTGGGCAAAAACAGCGGGTTGCCATAGCCAGAGCATTAGCTAACGATCCAGAAATTGTTTTATGTGATGAAGCAACCAGTGCACTTGATCCGAAAAATACCCAAGCTATCCTAAAATTATTAAAAGAGGTTAATCAAAAATTGGGTATTACTATGGTGTTAATTACCCATGAAATGGATGTGGTGAAGGAAATATGCCATAAAGTGGCGGTGATGGAAAAAGGACGAGTGATTGAAGTGGGAAAAATTGTCGATATATTTAGTCATCCTAAACAATCATTAACGCAAGATTTTATTTACACCGCGTCTAATATTGAATTGGCTTATCAAAATATTTTTGATCATCCTTTATTAGCCAATAAATTGCAAAATGATTGTCTTTTCGAATTACATTATATCGGACATAACTCATTTAACCCTTTTATTAGTGAGCTATATCGACGTTATCAAACCGAAGTTACCATACTGTATAGCGATATTGAAATTATACAAAATCAACCGGTTGGTAATTTAATAGCTTTAATCACGTCAGAATCAACGCCGATTGAAAAAATTGAAAATTATTTACGTCAACAAAATATATCAATGAGTCGATTAAACGCCTTACAACATGAAAACTACTACCTAATTTAATTTTATTATAAGAGAGCTACAATATATGGGTGATTTTTTTTATCATTATTTTCCAAATGTTTTTGATATGAGAGAGGAAATACTAAAGTCGACGATTGATACCATCTATATGACTTTTTTTTCTGGTTTGGCTGGTGGTTTTTTGGGTATTGTGTTAGCCCTTCTGTTAGTGGCGACGAAACCTGATGGCGTGCTGGAACAAGCTAAGGTTCATTCATTCCTAGATAAATTTATCAACTTATTCCGCTCCATTCCCTTTGTGATTCTGTTATCGTTGTTAACTCCCGTGACTCGCCTAATCGTTGGTAAAACTATTGGATTAGATGCAGCGTTAGTCCCCTTAATAATTGGTTTTGCACCATTTTTTGCGCGGCAAATTCAAAATGCTTTGCTAGAAGTCGACGAAGGTATTGTGGAAGCAGCTAAAGCAATGGGATCATCTCCTTATGAAATTTTTGTTCATGTCTATTTAAAAGAAGGATTGGCGGCGATTATTCGCGCTTCTGCTGTCAGTATTATTAGCTTAATTGGACTAACAACAATGGCTGGTGCTGTTGGGGCTGGCGGATTAGGCACGCTGGCAGTAAAAAAAGGACATGAAGGATTTAAGGACGATATTTCAATTGTTTGTACACTAATTATCTTATTGTTAGTTTTTTTTACTCAATGGGTCTGTAATAGCTTAATCAAAAAAGTTAGTCATTAGATTAGTACATTGATTTCATTTGGCTAAATAGATTAGCAATATTTAGTTACATTGATAGTTATCAATGATTTTGGTTATTTCATTTAAGCGATATAATAATTAATAATTTTAATTTTCAATTACTTACATGCTCTAAATACTCAAGTGAGTAATGATTAATCTTTATCATTTATTTAATGATAGGATAAAAAGGAAATGAGATATGAAAGATCAAATTATTAATGCTAATCAATCGGTTGAGCAAAGGGCTAAGCAAGTTAAAAGTCGCTATTATCCTGCATATCATATTGCAGCAAAATCAGGTTGGATTAATGATCCGAATGGTCTTATCTATTTTAATGGTCAATATCATGCGTTTTTCCAACATCATCCTTTTAGCGAGCGTTGGGGCGAGATGTATTGGGGGCATGTTGTTAGTGATGATTTAGTTCATTGGCGATATTTACCTATCGCTTTAGCACCTTCGGAACCCTATGATAAAGATGGTTGTTTTTCTGGATCTGCAGTAGATGATAACGGGGTTTTAACTTTATTTTATACCGGCCATGTGTTACTAAATAACAATGAAATTCAAGGTCTGATTCATCAAGTGCAATGCATAGCAACCAGTCAAGATGGAATCCATTTTATCAAACAAGGTATCGTGCTTGCTCCCCCTGAAGGTATTATGCATTTTCGCGATCCTAAAGTATGGCGACAAGGTGATTGTTGGTATATGGTTTTAGGTGTTTGTGATAGTGAAAATATTGGGCAAGTTTGGTTATATCATTCGAAAGATTTATACCATTGGCAATTTGATCAGATTCTTGCCAAGGTTGATGATCCGGATGTCTATATGATGGAATGTCCAGATTTCTTTCCTTTAGGCGATAAATATATTTTGATGTTTTCTCCGCAAGGAATGCAAGCTAAGGGATATCAATATCGTAATCGCTTTCAATCCGGTTATATCGTCGGAGAGTGGCAACCGGGTGAGACGTTTAAAATTTGCCAGCCATTTACCGAGTTAGATTTTGGTCATGATTATTATGCGCCACAATCTTTCTTAACTGCTGATAAACGACGTATTGTAATAGCTTGGATGGACATGTGGGATTCGGTAATGCCGAGTCAAGCAGATAAATGGGCTGGTGCTTTAAGTTTGCCAAGGGAATTACATTTATCGAGTGACAATAAACTTATCATCTCACCAATTACTGAACTGCAATTATTACGCAGTAAAGCGGTATTGAGTCATGATATTGAGGTAATCAATGGTAAACAGGATTTACTCTTGGATAGTTGGCAGTGTGAATTGGTCATTAAAATCGATTTAAATAAAACAGATGCTGAACGTGCAGGAATCGCATTCACAGCCTCGAATGATGATAATCAGTTCACATTATTATATATAGATAACCAAGCTCAGCGCTTGATTTTAGATCGTGCTTTTTCTGGATCAGGCGTTATGGGATATCGTAGTATTGCAATTCCTGAAGGTCAAATACTGGAGTTACATATTTTCATTGATCATAGTTCAATTGAAGTATTTGTTAATCACGGTATGGCAACCCTGACTAGTCGTTTCTATCCTACTTATGAACAAAGAACCATAAAGGTTTTTGCCGAGAATGGTAAACTGGTAATCGATCAACTGGAATACTGGTATTTAAAAAATATCCATGACATTGTTTAGCTAGAGTTAATGAGTTTGTTTCCTTACCCCTATCATAAAAGGAGAATCAAGTTCAAAATGTTTATTTGAACTTGATAGAAATAATTATTTTGTTACGCGCTTTTATTGATTAACTGCGTGGCTAAATGGGTTATTTCCGGCAAAATTTCTAAGATCAATGCTAATTGCTGAAGGACTAATAAATCATAACTCGTTAACCCTTCGGTTTGTTGTTCATTTAAACGGTGAATCATAGTGTCTAAATCTGTTAATTGTGGCGCCTTTTTCTGTTTTTCTTGAAGCATATTAATGATTACAAGATTAGTATCATCAAAAAAGGACAAGATTGGTTGTGACAGATTTTTATCACGATGTGCTGCCAACGTCGAAATATAACTGATTAAGGTATAGTTTAGAGTAATAAATCGAAAAGCCTGATCGATAATCTGCTGATTAACATGCGGTTCTTTAGTCATAATACTAATTAATGATGAAAGATCAGCATTGTTTTCGTGGACACGTCGCCTGATATCCCGATAAGTGACATCATTAGTTTTACCAAATGAGTATTGTGTGCCAATTAAAGCTAAATAATGGCAATCATCATCACACGCGCGTTTAATTAAGGCGCTTAACTGACGAAATTGCCAATCTGGCCAAATCAAGTTAATTGCTAGCCATGCAATCATACAGCCAATAATCGTTGCGATGATTCTGGACAAGGCAACTGAAAGACTGCTTTCGCCAACTAAACCGAAACTAAAAAATACCAGTAAAGTTATAAAGGTTGTAGCATAAGCGTACTGGGAATTTTTGAATAAGAAAAATAGCCACCCACTTATAATAATTAAAATTAATTGTGCCTCAATATTTGGTAATAAGTAGGTAAGTGGAATACCGAGTATAATACCGACAATTGTACCAAGAATTCTTAATTTTAAACGATGTTTTGTTGTGGAATAATTAGGTTGGCAAACAAACAAACTGGTTAAGATAATCCAATATCCGTGAGGTAAATTGGTAAGTTGAATAACACAATAGCCAATTAAAAAAACGATACTCATTCGTACAGCATGCCGAAAAAGTGGTGATTTAATGGTTAAGTTTTGTTGGATGCGATGCCAGGCATCTTTAAAACTATATAGTTGATCATCGATAAGTTGTCTTTCCATATATTGATTGGAAAGTTGTTGTTCATTATTTATGTTAGCTAACAGTAAATCGATATTCTGAAGATTTTTTATGAGTAATTTTAGGCTAGCCTTCAAGTGACTATTTCCATGATAATGGTTAATGGCTTCTTCGAGATGATTAAAGTATTTTTCAAAATTGCTATTATGTTGATATATCTGATTATATTTAATGCAGTTCGCTAGTTGATTACATGCCTTGGCTTGCTGTTGTAAAATACCGGCAAAGCGAAATAAAATATCGCTATGTTTAAGCTGGTTGCTTAAGGTTTGATAATTGACGTGGCTTGCACTAACGCGTTCATGAATATCTTGAGCCACAAAATAGTAATTGAGTAAGTTTTGGATATAGGATTGACCGCGATAACTTTTAAAACGATTAAATAAGGAGTGTTTGGTTTGATTCAAGGCGTCGATTAAGCACTGATTATTTTGTGCTAATAGTAATAATTGATTTTTAAAACCCTTGGTCTCATCGGGATCAAAAAAAGTAGCTTTTGCTGATAAATAATCCGCTAACCGGGCAAAGGTATTAGATAAACTTTCTTGAGTTGTTCGAATCGGTAAGATGAGCGATTCAATAAATGAGACTAAATTATACCAAATAGCTCCCATTAATAAGTAAAATGGTTGTGTATATAGGTCATTAAACATTTGCTGACCAAGCATTGTATATGCTGCAATCAATAGTGAACCAAATGCAATGACCCCATACCGTTGTCCCAATGCACCAACGATGGTAAACAGAAAAGTTGATGTTACTAAACCAATAATGAACAGCAACGGGTAAGGGAAAAGGATCTGTACGGAAAAAATCGCGATAGCAAAACAAAGTAGCGTTAATATTAAATTAATTAAGCGATACAGTAAACGGGTATCAATTTCTGTTAAAGCCGCAGCAACCACCCCTAATGTAAGGGGTATAACGGCAATAATATTATTAAAATACCAAGGTATAAAAGTTGAACCTGTTAAGCTAACAACGATACGAATGCTATATAGCATATTGCTATGATAAAATACTTTTTTTAATGAAGATTGAATAGAAGACACGACTGACTTTATGGTAAAAAATACATTAGTAATTATTTTAACTGAAAAAGTCTAAAATAAATATGTTATTAACATAGGTCGAATAATAATTTTACACTTATTAAAAAAAAATTTATTTTTTAAATTTAACAACTGTAATGATAGTTAATATCAATAGCTGTCATTTTACTTTTAAGTTAATATAACGACGTTAATTAACTATTATTGATATGAGATATTTATGACTACCATTGAAAAAATTCAACAACAAATTAGTGAAAATCCAATTCTCCTTTATATGAAGGGATCACCGAAATTACCAAGTTGTGGTTTTTCAGCTCAAGCTGCACAAGTTTTATCCCAATGTGGAGTTCCTTTTGCTTATGTAGATATTTTGCAAAATCCAGATATACGTGCCGAATTACCTGTTTATGCAAACTGGCCAACATTTCCCCAACTTTGGGTTGAAGGTGAACTAATAGGGGGCTGTGATATTATGATAGAAATGTTCCAATCGGGTGAATTACAAACCTTGATAAAAAATACTAGTAGTAAGTATCAGACAGCATAATGGTATACAGATTACGTTCTGTGCTATGTTTTTTTGACATAGCACAATGCCATTTTAATTTTATTTATTTCATTGCTTTGATAAGCATTTGCCAAAGTTTTTTTTCATCGTCAGCAACTTGATGCAATAATTGCGCAACATCATAAAAGCCATTTTCTGATAAATTTCGACATAATTTTACCGTTCGACTGGCAAATCGACGCCAATTATCACCAATATCAGTCATGAATTTGGCTGCATCTAGTAATAAGGTTTGCTGATTAGTTGGAAAATAATATGCTGATTGTTGTAAAAATGATGCGTACATGTAACGGAAACCGGCACCTCCGGTTCCTATCTCTTCTTGCATTCTCACAATATGGCCAAGATAAAGTTTTTTATATTGATCAGATTTGCGAGATTTTTTTAATTTTTGAATTCGATTAGCTAATAAATGAATACCTTTAATACCAACAAAGGGGAGTGGAGCCTGCATTTGTCGTGCATTTTTTACAATCGCATTACGGATGAGTGGAACTAAATCAATACAATGATTAATGGGTTTGCTGAGATCTAACGTATACATAAGCCCTTTGCCAGCCAACGCACCTTTAGCAAAACGCGCTCTTTCCAAATCAATTCTTGGACACGCTACCGGGTTTTCCATAACCGGATCGCTGATCAAATAATGATCATCTTTTTTACCATACACTAAAATATTATGAGCATTAAAATGAAAGCGTAATGCTTCTGGCATATATGGCAACCAGAATACTGAGGTTTGTAAGCCAACTAATTGGTTATTTTGTAATGCAAGATCTAATTTTTGCATCCCCTGTGCTGGAGAAGAAAATTTATACATATTTAGCTGTAAGCCTAACTTTTTACAAGAATTTCTTATAATTGTTTTGGGCGGCATACGATAGGCTATTAAGGGCATACCTGATACTTTAATCATTGGTAAATAGGCAAAAGTGAGCGCTGAAGATAAACCAAAGAGCATAGGTTCGCTAAAATCTAATCCATAATGTTTTAGTAGTGTGGACATCACACCACTTTCACAATGGGCCGTATGTTGGTGCTGAAATGATTCAATTGTCATAAAATTTCTATTGATAATAAGTTAATGTTCATCGAAAGAATCATTAATACCATTCGATGTAATTTGATCAGGCAGTTGTTTAAGTTGTTCAATGGATAAATTAAACGCCTGTGCATAACGCATTAATTTTTTATCTGATAATTGATTAAATATTTTAAGATTTAAATGTCGCCTAATTTGCCAACGGAAGAAACCACTGGTCTGAGCCAGACTAGTCACATCATGTCGGTAGGCAAACATATAATAAAATAGCGGTGATTTTTGACCAGATTTTACTAAATCATAGGCATGTTGAGTTTGCTCTGTTAATGCATTAACAGCTTGTAAAGTTGCATACTCTTCATCTTGCCAGCCATCACTTGTCGCCGATGTATATTTTCCTTCCGTAGTCGCATAAATAATTTTGGCATGACCGCCATAAGTTTTACTTTTGTCTTGTGGGATTTGATTTACATCCATGGTTATTGTTCCTGCTTATTGGGGTGAATAACCTCTAATAACATAAAACATGATGAAAAACGTCCACTTTCAGGAATATAACAAAGTATTTTTTGACCATGTTTTAATGACTGGGTGCGGATAAATTCTTCTAATATAATGTAGATTGAAGCAGAACCCGTATTTCCTTTTGAGCTAAGATTAGTAAACCATTTTTCATAAGGTATATGAAAACCAATATTCACTAATCCTTGATATAATTTATCACGAAAATAATTTGATGAATAATGAGGTAAAAAATAATCAATCTGTTCATTTTTTAGATCATGTTTTTTTATTGAATTGGCAAGCATTTTCTCAACAGTATATTTGACTATATTCTCGTTGAGAAGTTTAACGTTTTGTTTGACACTTAATAAACTTTGAGCCTGTTGCTCGGTTTGCGTATATTGTTTCCAACCAATAAACTTGTCATCATGGAAATCACCACCTGCGTACATGCAAGCAGGCATTTCATTGGCATAGGATAATAGATCAATCCAATGAATTTTAAGTGATAAGCAATGCGGATTAGCTTGATTACTCAATTGCATTGCACCGGCGCCATCAGATAACATCCAACGGAGAAAATCTTTTTCAAAAGCGATTTCTGGACGAATATCAAGTTGGTTAATTTTTTGCTCAATTTCAACTTGAAAATTTTCACTTCTCATAACGGCGGATGCGGTTTCTGAAGCACAGGCAATCGCAGTATAGTGTTCTCCTGTTTTAATGGCATTATAGGCTTGTTTTAGCGCTGACATCCCTGCTACACAAACCCCTGCACAGCTGTGAACTTCGCAAGGTTGACTGGTTTTCAATTCGCCATGAACCATAACACCGTGTCCGGGCATAATTTGATCAGGATAAGATGTACCGCAAGCTAGAAATGTCATTTTTTTAATTGCTTGTAGATCATCATTATATAATGTTTTAATTGCTTGAGCTGCAAGTTCGCTATTACTGTGGGTAGCCTGACGCGTTCGCGGGTCGATCGCATAATATCGTGTTTTTATGCCGTTACTTTTTAATATAATCGCCCTAGCTCTTGACGGTTTTTCTCCAACTTGACCAAGAATGTGCTCCATAGTTTGATTATCAATTGGATCATTGGGTAAAAATACTGAAATTTTATTTATATATACGTTTTGAATGTTCATATTATAACTCATACTTATTCGCCCGATGGCCAGCTAAATAAACTTTTTTGCTTATGGATTTTATTCTTTAACCAAGGAGACAATAATAGTTTAATTAATGCACTAATAGGTACAACAGTTAATATAACTGTAATTAAAAATAGAATATAAAAATACAGTAGAGCATGACGCAAATAGGGCGATATTGTTCCTGCTTGTATTATCCACTTACCCCAAAAATTAAAACTGCGATGTCCAAATTTTTCACTTAGGATCAACCTCTCATTAACTTTAACTGCTGCCATATTTTTTAGCATAGGTTCGTTAATAAAAGGTTGCGTTAGTAAAACAGATTTTATTTTTTCGCCATATTTCGTACATTCATTGATATCTTCTTCAGAAATCCCTGCTTTTGGTAACCAAGATACCGGTTGTTTACTACCAGTAAACATCCATAATGGTGTAGCAATAAAACTAGCAGGACCACCACATGAGTCGATTCGTACTACGTTATCAACTAGATTGGCTTGAGCTTCTTTTAGGTGTTTTTTTACAGTTTCTTGTGCCATCAGCCACATATTACGGCAACCAATTAAAGTTACAATTGGTGTATTAGCTAAAATTGCTTTGGTTTTTTCATGTTGTAAAAAAGCAGTAATAGGCTGAGCTGGCGATAAGAACCATACAGTATAAGCTAATATGACTAAATCATATTTCTGTTGCTTGAATTCCGGAGTGATAATTGGCGCTGGGGTTAAACGCACTGTTTCTGGGAAAGTATCAAAAAACCGAATAAATGACCATGGAAATTGGTAAGAAACCTCGGGTTTAATCGCTAAGGTTTCTAAATTAATTTCATCATGATTCGATAAAGGCGATACAAATTTTTCGGCTAACTGTTTTAATTGACCCGTTTGTGAATAATACACCAAAAGTACATTTTTTTTATTTTTCATTGTTATTGTTAATTTATAAACTTATTATCAGATGATAACTGCTGGCACAATACCGATTTCAACATCATAACATATTATGTTAGAATTCTAATTATAAAAATAATAAATCCACTGAATATTTATATGTTAAAACTCTCAAATGTGAGTCATTGTTATGCTAAATCTAATCAAAATGCAATATCAAATGTTGATTTAGCTATTGAATCGGGAACATGTTTTGGATTATTGGGACCAAACGGAGCGGGTAAAACGACATTAATTTCGTTAATGACTGGTTTATTACCACTTCAATCTGGGCAAATTTTATATCATAATCAGTCGTTAGCTAAACTTTCAATTCAACAATCGCAACGTATTTCGTTAATACCTCAAGAGTATGCTTTTTATCCTCAATTAACAGTATGGGAAAATCTACAATTTTTTGCATCACTGTATCACATAAAAAACCGCAATTTTTTATGTTCTTTACTTGAAAAAGTGGCCCTATTATCCTATCGAAACACGCTATCAAAAAATCTTTCAGGTGGATTAAAACGGCGTTTAAATTTTGCCATTGGTTTAATTAATTCACCTTCTTTCATATTTATGGATGAAATTACCGTTGGGGTTGACCCTCTTTCGCGACAGTTTATTCTCGATAGCGTGAAGCAATTAAGTCGGGAAGGCGTAACCATTATTTATACCTCACATTATTTGCAAGAAATCGAATCTTTATGTCACAAAATTGCCATTATCGAGGGTGGAAAGCTGCGATATTGTGATACTGTTGATAACATTTTAACCCAAAATGGTCATCAACATTGCTTAATTACTTTAAGTAAACCGGTTTCGGCTGACCTCTTGGCAAGTATTCATGGTTCAGTTGTAGCTAATCATTCATCATATATCATTCGTATTAATACTCTGGCAATTCAATTAGTTAGTGTATTAAATAGCTTAAAAAATTATGAAATACTAAATGTCCAATATGGATATGGTTCATTAGAGTCGTTTTATCTAAATTTTCTAAATCAGACCGCTTTCATCAATAAGGATGACAAATGATTGCAGCAATAATTAAGGAGTTTCACCTTTTAAGTCGTGATCTACATGGTATAGCCGTGTTATTTCTCATGCCAATGATCTTCATGTTGATCATGTCAGTAGCATTAAGTCAAAGCGATGATGTCAACCAAAATAGCAAAATAGCGTTAGTCGGTGATGCGAGTAATCCTATAAATTTATTACTGATAGACGAATTGAAGAACCAAAATAATATTCATGTTGATTCAATTGAGCTAATAGATCAAGATGCAGCTAAAGTTCAACTAATTCAAAATCATTACGATATTTTAGTTATCAATCCAAATACCACGATAACAGATTTAACGCATGATGCACCTCTGCAATTAGTAAGCTTAGCCGGAACGGATGCTCTTAGATTACTTAATTTAGAAGCGATATTACAGAAAATTTACTTACAATATCGGCTTCCCTATCTTTTGACGCAACAAAATAGTGTGCCCGAACATCAGTACAATACGACTCAAAACATTATTTTAGAGCAACAATTGGCTAATTTTTTAACAACTAACATCATTGTGGAGGAGTTTTTAAATACAAATGGACTAGTAGTTGTTAAACCAAGTTCAGTACAACAAAGTGTGCCAGCTTGGCTTATTTTTGGTATGTTTTTCATTATGATACCGTTATCGAATGTAATGACATGTGAAAAACAAACCAACACGATCATTCGCCTAAAATTAGCTAAGGCATCTGCGACCAGATTATTGTTTGCTAAACTTATACCCTATTTTATTATTAATCAATTGCAATTTTTGGGCATGATTCTACTTGGTATCTATGTTTTACCGTTAGTTGGTATTGCGGGGTTTGTATTGCAAGGACCTTATTGGTTTTATATGATGCTGTCGATAGCCATTAGTTTATCCGCATTAGGCTATGCATTATTGGTAAGCGTCTTGGCAAAGTCAGCTGAACATGCAGTGGTATTAGGCGGGGGGGGCAATATTCTAATGGCTGCATTAGGCGGAATTATGGTACCTAGTTATATGATGCCAGAAACAATGCAAACGATAAGCTTGATTTCACCTATGTCATGGGCATTAACTGGTTTTCATAATTTATTATTAAATCAATATAATTTTACGCAAATATTACCCCAATGGTTATCGTTAATTTGCTTTGCATGTATATTTTTATCGTTAGCTAGCGCGATATATTATCGCCAATTGAATAAACGCTATATTTAAATGACATTGGTAGTTTGGAATAATATCAATAACTTATTATTAAAAGAGGATAAAATTGGAAAATCTTACATGGCAATTAAAACTATTAATTATTACTGAAGCTGAAAAAGAAGAGACTTTAAGTGCAGAACAGTTAACCGATGATGAACCATTGTTTGGACCAGAAAGTCGTTTAATGTTGGATTCGCTAGATGCTTTACAAATTTGTGTAGCGCTTAAAGAGCAATTCGGTGTTCGTTTACAGGGGGATCGTGAAGTTAGAAAACATATGATGTGTGTAGCAAATTTATGTGATTATGTTCAGCAACAAATTAATGAATAATTGAATGAAAAAAATTTATATTAATGGATTTTCAGCTATCTGTGCGCAGGGTGATGGTTGCCAAACGATTGTCGCTAATATGATGTCTCGGCCCAAAAGCCCACAATTACGAAGTTTACATTTTGATAATGAAATAAAGCAAATTTATTACTTTCCTGCTTTTGATAAAAACAGATTAACATTGAGGGAAATAGTAGATAAAATCGCAAAACAAATTTTAGTCACTTTGCATGCGTGTCACTGGTGCGAATCGCAATTAGATGAAATCCCGATATTTCTAGCCTCTACCTCATTCTCATTGTCATCACATGAAATTCGTTTTTTCAATATTGAGCAAGAAAGATTAGCCCAGGCCTGTCATGACCAACCTTTCTCATTGAGTGAAATAACTGAACAACTTAAATTAAAATGGCCAGCATTATCGGTTATTAATATTGCGACATCCTGTACGTCCGGTTCAAATGCATTATTGTATGCTCAACGTTATATTCGTCAGGGACTTATTAAACGAGCACTGGTTGTAGGCTTTGAAGCTTTTAATTCCGTTACATTGGAAGGTTTTTATTCATTAGGGCTTTTAACGGCCAAATTTAATTCACCCTTTTCGCCTAACAGCGATGGGTTAATATTAGGCGAAGGGGTTGGTTGTATTGCAATCAGTGATCGACCAAATCCCGATCATTACAATCAGTTTATTTTACATGACGGCAAGAATGAATGTGATATTGGTAATATTACGACAACCGATCCCAAAGTAGTAGCAAAATTAATCAATGATACCTTGACTCAAACGGGAATTAATCCATTCGAAATTGTTGCAATTAAACCCCATGCTACCGGAAGTCCTGTTAATGATAATGTTGAACAACAGAGTATAGCCGCCACATTTATTAGTGAGCCACCGTTATTATTTTTTAAATCCTATTTGGGACACACATTAGGTGCCTCAGGTGTATTAGAAACCATCATGCTATTACTAATATTCCAATCCCAGCGTATGCCAATTTTGCCGCATTACCAAGACAATGAAGGGGATGTTGAAGATAAATTTAGCGGCAAAAAAGTATTGACCGCATTACCTTCTGGATATTATTTATTAAATTGCTTAGGATTTGGCGGTAATAATACCACATTAATTTTGGAGATAACTAATTAATGGAAAAGCTGTATCTACATCAACAATCTCAATATTTGACAACGGCAAACATAGATGAAAAAGGACTCAAACTTGAGCTTAAACAAAGATTTCAGATATTAAGTCGTCGAACAACTCGTTTAACATTGCTCGCGTTATTAGGTGCATTACCAATGCATAAAATACAAAAAAACTGCGGTGTCTATATTACTTCGAGTTTTAGTTCACCGAGTAATATGTATGATCTACAGTTGGATATATTTCAACATAAAATACCAAGACCTTTCCAATTTATTAATAGTATTAATAATGCTGTTTCATTTTATATTGCCCAAGCTTTAAATTTAAAAGGTCCTAATTTATTTGTTGCAACGCAATCCAATAATTGGTCACAAATTTTTCTCCCTGCTTTGATCGACTTAGCTCAAGGTAAAGTACAACAAGCGTTAGTTGGTTGGTGTTATGAATCACCCACCTATATTGATTCATACCATCAAGAAGGTAGCCATTGGTTATTATTATCCAGACAATGTGAACAGGCAATTGCTGAAATTTCTATTCATCAAGGTCAATGTAATGCATCAGAAATCCAAAAGCCGAACTATTATTATCAGAATGTTTCGGAAATACTTGATGCTATTCAACAAAGATCAAATAAACAATGGAAGATTAATTTAATGTTTAACAAGTATCTCAAGCTTCGCTTACTTAATTAATCAAATTCAGTTAGTTAATGGCCAACCACCAAGTTGTTTAAATCGATTAATCATCTCACAGAACAATACAGCG
Organism: Frischella japonica; assembly: GCF_014489845.1. Taxonomy (GTDB): domain Bacteria; phylum Pseudomonadota; class Gammaproteobacteria; order Enterobacterales; family Orbaceae; genus Frischella; species Frischella japonica. Next base: position 53,699 of record NZ_JABURY010000015.1, on the reverse strand, counting down.
GTTTTTTCGGTATCATATAAGGCTGAATGTGCTTCTTTTTGATCGAATGGAATTTTAGCCACTTCACAAGCTTTTGCTAGCACAGTTTGACCATAAACTAACCCAGCTAAAGATGCTGTATCAAATGTTGCAAAGGGATGAAAAGGGTTACGTTTTATTTTACAGCGTTCAGCAGCTGCCATCATGAAACCATGATCAAAGTGGGCATTATGCGCCACAATGACAGCACGTGTGCAATCATGGGCTTTAATCCCTGTTCGTACTAATTTGAAGATTTCATCGATAGCAATTTTTTCATCAACAGCACCTCGTAATGGATTGTTAGGATCGATTCCATTAAAGGCGAGGGCTGAAGGTTCGAGTATTGCGCCTTCAAAAGGATTGACATGGAAATGACATTTTTCATCAATGTTAAGCCATCCATCTTGGTTCATGTTTAATGTGATTGCGGCAATTTCTAAAATGGCATTGTTTTTGTTATCAAATCCAGAGGTTTCAATATCAATAACAACGGGATAAAATCCACGAAAACGATTACAAAGCTTATTATTTATGATATCTGACACGATAATTTACTATAATGATTAACTTATTGATGAATATATGGTGATTATTATGCCAGTTTTCATTGCTAACGAATAGGAAAATTACATAATCTTTCAATGTAAGATTATAATTTGCTATAGTATATTATCCATTTTTACTGTATATTAAATCAGTTGTTAATCATTTTTTGTTTTTAACCATTTCACTTTATTTAATAAAATTTATTTTGAATCATAATGAAGAAGATAATTCATATTGATATGGATTGTTTTTATGCTGCTGTTGAGATGCGTGATAATCCTCGTTATCGTAATATGCCAATAGCGGTAGGAGGAGATCCCAAAAAGCGTGGCGTTGTGGCCACGGCAAATTATCTTGCGCGTCAATATGGTATTCATAGTGCTATGTCTATGGCTCAAGCTATAAAGTTATGCCCACATTTAATTGTGATCCCTGGACGGTTCAATGTTTATAAAGAAGTCTCAGGACAAATTCATCAAATTTTTAAACGTTATACAAATCTTATTGAATTTGTATCGTTAGATGAAGCTTATTTAGATGTTACTGATTGTTTATTATTTCATGGTTCTGCGACATTGATAGCACAAGATATTCGACGGAAAATCGCAAAGGAGCTTAACTTAACGGCTTCTGCTGGAATTGCTCCACTAAAGTTTTTAGCTAAAATAGCCTCAGATATAAATAAACCTAACGGGCAATATGTTATTGTTCCAGATAAAGTGACACAATTTATTACCGATTTACCATTAAAGAAAATTCCAGGGGTAGGCAAAGTAACTGAAAAACGTTTGTCTGAATTAGGTTTGATTTACTGTCGTGATGTGATTGATTATGATTTATCAAAACTACTTAATCAATTTGGTAAATTTGGCAGAATATTGTATGAACGTTGCAATGGGATTGACGACCGAGAAATAAATAATGATCGGCAACGTAAATCGGTAGGTGTGGAACGAACAATTGCTCATGATCTGTATTCATGGGAAGCGTGTTTAACAATTTTTGATTCGCTTTACAGTGAGCTTGAAACTCGTTTAGGTAAAGTCCGTGCTGATTTTTCAATTGCTAGGCAAGGAGTGAAATTTAAATTTCATGATTTCCAAATAACAACGCAAGAACATATTTATCCAAAATTAAATAAACAAGATTTGATCAATCAAGCATATCAAATTTGGCACGAGCGACGCAAAGATCGTGGGGTGCGATTAATTGGTTTTCATGTAACATTAATCGACCCCCAAGTAGATAAACAATTAGTCTTACAGTTATAGCGCTATAATATCCCCTAGATATTTGGTTTAAGGGGATAACAATCATAGCAAAGAATTATTTTGAATTAATTGAGCGAGTGATTTCAAAAGAACCATCCAATATAATTTCCATTTCAAATTCTTCAGGTGTTTGGATTTCGACCATTTCACCTCTTTTTGATTCCGAAGCATATTGCTTATATGCTCCAGCATATAATTTAGGTCTATTGCTAAAACTGTTATTTTGTTGATAATAATTTAAACTGATTGCATCACCAAGCTTGTATTGTTTACCGATTAAACGTCCTACTTTATTTGCTAATTTGTTATAGAGTGTTTGTTCATGTTGTTGTAAAATTTGCTCTATTGCTTCATCTGATACATCATAGTTTAAGTCGTCATTAACAATGATATTCATTTCTTGCGCTTTGGTCATTATCTTACTAATTAAATCAAAATTCCTAACTTTAATTTTTAACGTATTTTTTACATTGTATGTTTTAACTATTGTGGTCTTAGGTGAAATTTCTTGATTACCATAGGCGGTAATTGTCATGGAATTATTACCTAATTTTTTGAGTTCGTCGGTAATAATTTGATATTGTTGTTGTATCAATTGTTTTGCTTGTTCTTGTGAATTGGCTAATTGCTCCAGTTCAAATACATAGTAGGCTTGATTACTTTCTTGAGAAATATCATGAATATTATGTTTATCTAATAACTCAATAGTGTTAAAAAATTGCGCTTGATCGATATTTAAATGTATAAGATAAGTAGAACGATACTGTTTAGACTGACTGTCAATAGGTTGGTTTATTTCATTTTCATAATTACGATAACTGACGGTTGTTAAATCTTTCTCGTTCACGCCGCTATCAACTAAAAATTGATTAAAAATTTTCATTTTCTCGGCATTTTGGCTGGCAGCATCACGATAATTATTTGCTTCAGTAGTATAAGTGACAGTAAATTCAGCAATATCTGGTTTAAATTTAACTTTATCAATAACCTTCGTGGTAATATTGCCTACAGCTATCATTTCTTTACCATATTTAGCTTGCTGCCACTCTATGTTAGACGAAAGTAAATAATTTTCATTAAGTTGGTTTTGAGCATATACTGCTCCTGCAATACTAAAATTGATTAACATCAACAGCAATAATTTTCGTTTCATCTTAATTCCTATAATTTTAAAATGTAAGCTAAAATATAATATAACTAACTAATTTGTAAAGATTTTTTATTGATTTTTTAATATGATACTGTGTTGTTTTTAGGTTCAAATTTAAGAAATTTTTGTAAATATTACATTCGAGTATAATCGCTTAAATTTTATTATATTTATTAATATAACGGTTTTAGCAATGAAATATGCAAAATAATGGCTAAAGATTAAAACAATTACTAAGAAAGTGATAAGAGTCACAATATTGGTATTTAATGTTTGAAACCTATCTTTTATTCGTTATATTAACATAGTAATCAATACTGGATTGTTACCGAAGTTTTACGGGCAAAACCTAGAGAATAGATGTTTTCATCTATTCTCTAGGTTTTTTTTTGCTTTTAATTTTGACATTTTATAGTTATCAACCTAGAGTAGAGGAAAAATGAAATATTCATCGTTAAACCGAGAACAGAATAAGGGTTATCAACTTAATTTAAAACATAAACGAATTGCCTTGATAACAATGTTGGGACTGTTATATTTACCTTGTAGCTGGGGGGCGACGCAACAGGAGTTAGAAGCAAGAATTTCATTACTAGAGCAGAAGTTATTAGAACTCACCCAAGAATCAATTGATTTGAAAAAACAAGTTATAGAATCTAACAAACAATTAGCACAGCTCAATACCAATTTACAGCAACAACGTATTGTTAATACTCAGCAAGTTACTGCGAAAACCACTCAATCAACAAATAAAAATCAGACAAAATCGACGACACAACAAGTGGCTAAACAAACGCATCCAATATTGGAAACCAAAGCGATGGATAATAATCAAATCGTTTTGGTTAATGATCCACTAGAAGATGGTGCAACAGATACTTCAGGTGTTAAAAATGTATTCACATTGACCGAACTTAAAGATTATATTAAGGATGAAATCGGCTTTTCGTTTAATGGTTATTTTCGCGGTGGTTGGTCAACATCAGCCAACGGTAGACCGAAAAATTATGCTGAAGGCGCTTTAGGTCGTTTTGGTAATGAGTACGGCGGTTGGTATGATTTTATCTTTAAACAAAAAGTTTATGATAATAATGGTCGTCGTGTTGATGCTATTGTAATGGTCGATGGTAATGTAGCTACAGATAGAGCAGCCGGATTATTTAATACTCAAGATGATAACCTTATGCAATTCTCAGATATTTATCTCTCTACCATCGGATTTGTGCCTGGGTTTCCCGAAGCTAAACTTTGGGTAGGTAAACACTCATTGTTTTACAACGAAATACAGATGCTCGACTGGAAAACGCAAAAAGCGCCAGCAGGTGGAGGAATTGGAATCGAAAACCTTGATATTGGCGTCGGTAAAGTTGATTTAGCGGTTGTCAGAGCTGATGTAAATGTTAAATTGAAAAAACCACCACTTGCACCTGATGCTAAAAATGAAACGGAAGTTGATCTTAACGAATTTGAAGTCCGTTATTATGATATTCCACTATGGAAAGATGCTACACTTGGGGCAAATATTCGATTCTCAGCGCCGAATAAATCTAAACTTCAAGATGATATTACGGTTAAAAATGCTTGGTTGGCCAGTTTAATTCTCACCCAAAATGAGTTTTTTGGTGGTTTTAATCAATTCACTTTGCAAACAGCAACCAATTCAGTCGCTGCTCAATTTGCTAATATTAATACCAATAATCCTGAATTTGCTTCAAATTCTAATAATGATTATTTGGGTAAACATACCGGAGGTAAAGCTTATCGTTTAGTCTCACAGGGGGAAGCATATCTAGCTGATAAGGTTATTATGGCTCATGCATTAGCGTTAACCACTGGCCAAGATGTCTACTCTTATGATTTGAAAATGGCTAACGCTGATTTTAACAGTATAAAATCAGCTGTTCGTCCAGCCTATATTTGGGATAACTATAATCAATCAGGTGTTGAGCTAGGATATTTTAACCAAAAAAATAAAGTTCATGGTAAGTCCTATCAGGAAGAAGGTTACAAAGCTACACTATTCCATTCATTTAAAGTGGAAGAAAGTATTTTATCTTCCAGACCTGATATCCGTTTTTATGCTTCTTATATCAGATCAATTCATAATGATATGAGTAAATTTGATTTCAATGGTAAAAATCATCAATTTAGTTTTGGCGTACAAACTGAAGTTTGGTTCTAATTTGAGTTGATCATAACCTATAAAAAGCAACTAATTATGGGCCATAGATGAAGCGACATGTATGGCCTAAATTTAAAGTATTTACTGAGTTAATATAGGAAAAATAGTTCTTGAAATTAAATATTGATTAACCGAATGATTGTGCGAAAATGCTTAAGAAGGTGATTAATGAGATACCGATTTAATAGCTAAGCTAAACCTCCCGATTTATGGGGAGGCTTGCGTATTATAATCATTTAAATAGTTAATTGATTTTTTCGAAATAGATTATCGCTATATTAATTTATACCATATTGTGCTTGATAGGCTTTTACTTGTGCTAATTCATTTGTTTTACCATCTTGTTCTAAATAATGAATTAAATCACTTAAGGTGATGATCGAAATGACATCACAATGATAGGTTTGTTTGATTTCTTGAATAGCTGACAGTTCACCTCGTCCTTTTTCTTGGCGATCTAAACTAATGAGTACACCGGCAAGTTTTGAATGATTATCTTCTAAAATATGCATGGATTCACGAATGGCAGTTCCAGCGGTGATAACATCATCAACTAACATAACGCGTTTATCTTTTATCGGACTTCCTACTAGATTACCTCCCTCACCATGGTCTTTTGCTTCTTTTCGGTTAAAGCAATAAGGTACTTCAATATTATGATGCTCAGATAACGCCACGACTGTTGAAGCAACAATTGGAATCCCTTTATAAGCTGGCCCAAAAATGACATCATAATCTAAATTTGCATCGATTAAGGCTTCAGCATAAAAGCGACCTAATAACGCGAGATCTTTACCAGTATTAAATAAACCCGCATTAAAAAAATAGGGACTCTTGCGTCCGGATTTTAAGGTAAACTCGCCAAATCGCAATACCTGTCGTTCTAATGCAAATTGAATAAATTGGCGTTTATAAGATTTCATTATATATTCTCCAGACTCGTATATTATGTAATATTATTCTAAGCAAAAATAAAGCGACTTATGTCGCTTATTCAAAAAAGTTTATGAAGTAATATTTAGTGCTATTTTTTGGTGTTTAATAATTGTTGAAATACCATCTTTAGCCAATGCTAACAGCGTTAATAATTCTTCATGGGAAAATGGTTCACCTTCAGCGGTTCCTTGAATCTCAATTATTTTACCATCATCGGTCATGATGACATTCATATCAGTTTCAGCGTTAGAGTCTTCAATATATTCAAGATCACATACTGCTTGCTCATTAACAATACCAACTGAAATAGCAGCAATAAAACCTTTAAAAGGATTGGTTTTTAATAGACCTTTTTTAACCATTTGGGTTAAAGCATCATATAGGGCAACACAGGCTCCGGAGATTGATGCAGTACGAGTTCCTCCATCGGCCTGAATAACATCACAGTCAACAGTGATAGTAAATTCCCCCAATTGACTAAGATCAACAGCAGCTCTTAGTGAACGAGCGATTAAACGTTGGATCTCCATGGTTCTTCCAGTTTGCTTACCTTTTGCCGCTTCGCGTTGGGTTCGGGTATTAGTCGCTCTTGGTAACATACCATACTCTGCAGTTATCCATCCTTGATTTTGACCTTTTAAAAATCGAGGAACCCCTTCTTCAATTGTTGCATTACAAAGTACTTTTGTATCACCAAATTCAATTAGTACAGAACCTTCAGCATGTTTAGTATAATGACGTGTAATTTTTATTGGGCGGATTTGTTCCGCTGTTCGGCCGGAAGGGCGCATGTATTTCTCCAGAAAATTGACAAATAGATTTAACACGAATTAGGAGGACGTTGCAAATCAGAATTTGTAACGTTTAGCCTAAGCTAAGTCAACATTATACAGCATTTAGCAAATAATGCACATAGCTATTTTGGAAAATAGATTGATTACAAAATGGAATTTTTCTTGTAGTTACAAACGTAAGCCTAAAGAAAATTAATTAGGTCCTTAATTAAAAGAGGACCTTTTCGTTAGCTATTAACGTCAATTTATGCTTTAGTACTAAGATCTTCAATATGTGCAGTTGGCGCATTTTTCTTGACTGAATCTATGCCATTATTGATTGCGGAATTGCTGTTATATTTCTCACTGGAACCAATAATCCGGCCATTTTTTGTCGATTTTAAATCAAAATGATAATCATGTTTATGATATGCCTTATCATCATTAGCATATTTTTTGACAGATTCAATGCCTGCCAAACAATTTGCTTTGGTTGAATAACCTTCACTTTGTAGAATAATCTGTCCGTTACGTGCCTTAAGACGAAAATAAAATTGATGATTTTTTTCACTTTTAAAGATCTCGAATTTACCACTCATTTTTCACCCCTTAATAAATAATTGATGGTCAGTTTAATATATAAATTATTAATTTTTAATAATTTATATATATCAGATTATCGTTAATATTGCTACATGGGATTATTAAAAATTATCATAATAACTTGGATTTATTAAATTAATGCAGTCAATTATGATAAATAGTATTAGTTGTAATTCATTTTTTAGAATATGCTATGATGGATAAATTTTTTATATAGTAGGATTATAATGTATGTTAAGAAGTATGACGGCTTATGCCAGAAAAGAAATAAATGCTCATTGGGGAACAGCTTGTTGGGAACTACGTTCGGTAAATCAACGTTATTTGGAAACTTATATACGATTACCTGAACAATTACGTTCATTAGAACCGATTATCCGTGAAAAATTAAGAAATCGTTTAACACGCGGTAAAGTTGAATGTAATTTACATTTTGAATTAGATCTAGCAAATCAGCATCAGCAATTAATATTAAATCGTGATTTAGCCAATCAATTAATTGAAGCGGCAAATTGGATCAAAGAACAAGCGCCAGCTGGCCAGATTAATGTAACTGATATATTACGTTGGCCAGGTGTTATGTCAGCTAAAGAACAAGATCTTGATACAATATCACAAGAAATTTTACAGTTGTTAGAAAAGGCAATTGATGATTTTATTCAAGTCCGTGAACGTGAAGGTAAAGCGTTAAAAGCATTAATTATTCAAAGATTAGAAGCTATCACCCTTGAAGTTTATAAAATTCGTCAATGGATGCCACAGATTTTACAATGGCAAAAGGATAAGCTTAAATCTAAATTGGAAGAAATCAATGTTGAACTTGATCCAAACCGGCTTGAGCAAGAACTGATTCTTATTGCGCAGCGTATTGATGTTGCTGAAGAATTGGATCGTTTATCTACTCATGTAAAGGAAACTTTTAATATTTTAAAGAAAAATGAAGCAATAGGGCGACGTCTGGATTTTATGATGCAGGAATTTAATCGTGAATCGAACACAATTGCTTCTAAATCTATCAATGCGGATGTTACCGCTTCAGCGATTGAATTAAAAGTACTTATCGAACAAATGCGCGAACAGATCCAGAATATTGAATAAATATTTTATCGCTTATTATAATTTAAGATATGAATTACCCATTGTTTATATAACATGGGTCTCATTTTACTACAAAGTTATGGTTTTTTAGATAGTAAAAGATAATATAACTTTTGACTTAATGAATACTAATACCTACCTTTTGTTAGTGAATTTTAAGAGATTGTATTATGTTAATATTCAACAGCGATTAACTATCCTATAATTTTACTTTTTAAATATACTTAGCCACAACGCAGTTTAGTTGATAAGTACAAAGAAAGATTAGCCCTTTATAAAAGGGCCTTCATAAGATTATAGTGATAGAATTTCCCACCATATGCCAAAAAAATTACTAAATAGGATATTGGCAAATGTTAAGCCAAACATAAAAATCATAAAAGAAATATCGATGTTTCCAATCGGTGGAATGATTCGTCTAATCGGTGAGACAACTGGTTCAGTAAGTTGATAAAGTACTATTTCTAATTGTGATTGACCATGACCTACCCAACTTAAAATAGCTCGAATTAACAGAAACCAGAACATTGAATAACCAAAACTATAAATAATCACTAACGGTGCAAAGATAAGACATTGCCAAGACTGAAAATCTATATATATATTCAACTTCCTATAGTAAAAAATAATCAATAACTTAATAACAGCTATAATATATAAGACAATAAATGATGCAGTATCAATTTTTCCAAGGGCTGGAAATATTTTTCTTAGTGGACTAATAACTGGCTGCGTGATTTTTACAACAATTTGGGCAAAAGGGTTGTAATAATTTACACCAGTATATTGCATCCAAGGTCGTAATAAAAATAAGTATACAGCACAAGTCGCAGCTGTATTAAACATAAAGAACAAAGGTGACATTAAAAAACTCCTTTATATTAATTTACAGATTATATCATATAATCGCAGACTTGTATTCTCTGGCACCAAAGATGGCGGTACCAATTCTTACCATTGTACTACCAGCAGTAATGGCAGCTTGCATATCATGTGTCATACCCATAGATAAAGTATCAATATTTTCATATCGATTTTGTAGTTGTATATATAAATCATACATTCGTTTAAATGTCACAATTTGTTGTTGTAAATCAGTTGTCTCGGCTGGAATAGCCATCAGTCCGCGTAGTTTTAAATTAGGCAGTTCCTGAATGATTTTAGCCAAATTGAACATTTCATCAGGTGCGATCCCTGATTTACTTACTTCATTACTAATATTAATTTGTATTAAGACATTCATTGCTGGTAAATGATTAGGTCGTTGTTCATTAAGCCGCTTAGCAATTTTATCTCGCTCAATGGTATGTACCCAAGAAAAATTTTCGGCTACTAATTTGCTTTTATTCGATTGTAACGGACCAATAAAATGCCATTCTAGATCAAGATTAGTATGATTTTTTTGAAAATATTCAATTTTTGCTATGCCTTCTTGAACATAGTTTTCGCCAAATAATCGCTGACCTGCTTCAATGGCTTCTTTTATGGCTGAAATAGGTTTAGTTTTACTTACAGCAATTAATTGAATTTGTTTAGGATCACGCTCGCATTGTTGTGCAATCGCGGTAATACGTTGCTTTATCTGATGTATATTTTCTTTAATCGTCATATTAACTTTTGTCAATTTAAGTATGGAATCAATATTAACTTTAAGTTTAACTCAAAATGCCTCGGATGTGCATCTTGCAAGTAATGAAAAAATAATAATCCGACAAAATGGTCAGTTAAGTCGATTGAATGCGCCACCATTAACACACCAACAACTTGAACATAAATTATTTTCTATTTTAGATGCTGCTCAATTACTAAACTTGCAGCAAAATAAACAGCTTGATTTTGCCTTACAGATTAATGAAAATTGCCGTTTTCGTGGCAATATATTCTATCAAAATCGAGGAATTTCAGCATCATTTCGCCATATTCGTGCCAATATCGCGACTTTTGAACAGATTAATGCACCAGAAATATTTAAGCAATTAATCCAAAGGCAGCAAGGACTTATTTTAATCAGTGGCGCTACCGGCAGCGGTAAATCAACTACATTGACTGCAATGATTAATCAGATAAATCAACAACAAGCGAAACATATCATTACGCTAGAAGATCCCATAGAATTTCTTTATCAAAATCAATTATCATTGATACAACAACGTCAGGTTGGATTACATTGTGCTAGTTATCGTGAAGGATTATTAGCCATGTTACGGCAAGATCCCGATATTATTGTGATTGGTGAATTACGCGATCGCGAAACGGTTAGTGCAGCTTTACAAGCCGCAGAGACAGGGCATATTGTTTTTGCAACTTTACATACTCATTCAGCCGTTGCTACTCTTAACCGAGTGATTGATCTATTTCCCGATACGTCAAAACAATATATTTGTTCACAATTGGCACATACAATGCAAGCTGTTATTTCACAGAAACTTGTTAGTGATGAAAAATTAGGACGCAAAGCAAAATTTGAAATTTTAGTAAATATTCCAGCGGTGAGTAATTTGATACGAGAAGGTAAAATTAAACAAATTATTTCTATTATGCAAACAGGAAAGGAATATGGTATGCAAAATTTTGATTAACTGCGTTAACACAGTTAATCAAAAAATTTACCATTACTGTTTTAGATAAACGTGATAATTAATGCTACGATACCAATAATAATAGCCGCAATACCTAGTTTTTCTTGCATTGGTAGAAGATTTTCCAGTAATTGACGACCTTTTTCTTCGGAAGCTGAATTACGAGATAAAACGTATTTATTTATTAAGCCAAACCCCATAATAAATCCTAAAAGGACTTCAACAAGGGAAACCGCCATACCCGCTAACCAATAAAACGGAGCAATGTGAAGATATTGAATACCTAAAATTCCGCCAATTGCACTCCAAATACCAATTACACAAACAATAACACCTAACCAACCTTGATAAGGGACTAATTTATCTAATATATCTTTGGCATTCGGTTTTTTAGATAAAACTATCGAAGGTGCAGCTGCAATACCTAAAATAATTAAAATAATACAAGTAACAAGCATGTTGAATTTCCTTAGATTAATTTACGCGAAATGGCATATAAATTATGCTATTTTTTTTACATAAATCAAGATGTTTATTGTAAAGCTATTATATTTTAAACAAATTTTAGGATTAACCTAACTCTTTTTCTGTAAAAATCCCATTAAATAAATCGGTACTTAAGTAACGTTCGCCTGATGAAGGTAAAATAACCACGATGATTTTATCTTTATTTTCAGGTAATTTAGCTATTTTGTCTGCCGCAAATACTGCAGCTCCTGAAGAAATGCCTGCTAATATACCTTCTTTATCCATGATTTGTCTCGCCGTTTCTATTGCATCTTCATTAGAGACTTTTTCAACAACATCGATAAGCGTCAAATCCAGATTATCAGGGATAAATCCCGCGCCAATACCTTGAATTTTATGTGGTCCTGGTTGTAAAGGTTGGCCAGCTAACGCCTGAGAAATAACAGGTGAGCTGAGAGGTTCAACAGCAACAGCAGTTATGTTTTTACCTTGCGTTTTTTTTATGTAACGTGTAATCCCCGTAAACGTTCCTCCGGTTCCAATACCAGCGATAAAAATATCAATGTTACCATCAGTATCTTGCCATATTTCAGGACCAGTCGTTTTTTCATGAATTTCTGGATTTGAAGGATTACTGAATTGCTGTAACATTAAATGATGTTTGGGATCACTTCCAACAATGGCTTCAGCTTTTTCGATTGCACCTTTCATACCTTTTACTGCTTCAGTCAAAATTAAATTTGCACCTAATGCTTTTAATAACTTTCGTCTTTCAATGCTCATGCTTTCCGGCATCGTTAAGGTTAGTTTATAACCCCGTGCAGCAGCAACAGCAGCGAGTGCAATCCCAGTATTACCGCTGGTAGGTTCAACTAATTCAACTTCTGGTGTGAGTAAGCCACGTTTTTCTGCATCCCAAATCATATTAGAAGCAATACGACATTTAACACTAAAACTTGGATTACGTGATTCAATTTTGGCTAAAATATTGCCATGACCGAAATGTTTTAATCTAATGAGTGGTGTATGACCTATGGTTTGTGAATTATCATCAAATATTTTACTCATGTTAGAATCCTTGTTTATCATTTTAAAAAATAGTACTAAATGATGTTAACGAACAAATTATTGTTATTATATGAGCTTCTAAAAAAGAATATAGTAATTAATTATTATAACAATATTCGCTTTAGATCTAAGTGGAAACAATTCAGCTTATTTTGAAAATTTTATCTGAATAATTAGTTGATAATATTATTTTTCATTGTTTTTTTAATTTCATTGCATAATTTGACGAATTGAACATTTTAATACTGTTTTAAATAATTAAAACTAGAATCAGATTTGGCTATAATTTTTGTAGTCTTATAGCGTTTTCCTATTGCTTTAGGGAGTTTTTCAAAAAACGCTGGTTCTTTGGTTGACGATGCATAAATACAAACGATATATGAGGTGATATCTTTCATAAATTAAATTGAAACCATAATTTTATATTTTATGGTTCATATTACTTTGCATAAGCAGTTAATAACTATTCTGATAAAAATAAATATATTTGTGCTGTAAAAACATCCATATTTAATCATAATGAATAAGCCAAAATATATTTCTATAAACTTAACGTTGGCGGTAAACTAAATATTTTATGTCATATCTTCATGAATTTTTTTTCAAATAGTATTGAAGAGAAACCAACCACGCAAAAGTCATAAAGTGATGATTAGTATGAAATTCGATAATTTTGTATTGTTAAAAACGCAATTGTAAAAATACAAATATAATAGTTTATATTAAGCTAAAACTTAAATTAACTGATGACAGTTTTACTAAATAATTGTCCATATACCAGCCAAATAACCATATTTTAGGATACTTATAAATGGTTATATTTATGAGTTTTATAGTAAATTGTTAGTGAATAGTGAGGAGGATAAATGAATACTATGTTATAGCGAGTCAATTTGTTCTTCAAGTTTCATCAGTGCATATTGACAGCGCGCAATCCGCTGATCAAGCACAGTCATTTTCTGTATTAGAGTAGGATTAGACTTATCGAATTGTTGTAATTCGTATTTCATGGCTTGTAAGCGGCGTAAGTAATCCAGATGTATATTATATTTATCATAAAGTGATTGCGTAGGTAATTGGCTATTTGTTCTGTCCTCAGGTTGAATATTTGCGAGTTCTCGATTTAATGCCTCAATTTGATAACATAAATGTTCAGTTAAATATTCAATTGCAGCAAAATATTGACCATGATTATTCTTTTCAACCAATTCCTCTAATTTTTGATAATTATGCTTAATTTCAAGAAAATAAAAGTTGTAACCCGCCTTAGCCGGCGCCCGTTTAAATAGTGATATATCAAAGCAAGGGCTATTAAGTATTAGCTGTTGATAAGGTTCTATCGAATTCTCTAATTGATCAATTGTTTGCTGAAGTTTTTGTAATAATAATTTAGTTTGATTATTCATAATTGTTGACTTATTAGTGAGTAAAGTAATTGGAATCACTATCTTCAGAAAGATGCCTATTAGCAAGATTCATTAATTGCATAAAATCCATAAAGTTTATATTAACTGTTTTTATTGCTTTTGCCCCGATAATTTGTTTAGCAATTAAACATTTTTGAATATGATTATAATGATCTAATAAGCTAAGGGGCAAAGGCGAAGTTGCGCGTTTACCTAGCCAAATTATGCCTTGCAAAGGAAGACTTAAAGCAAAAATTGTCGTAAGGATAGTAATGGCCAGCTCAATGTTCATATAGTATTGCCATACTATCAATGCCACAATAAATGGCGGTAAATATTTACTGGCCGATTTAATATAATTAATAATTTTAATTTCGGGAAAGGTAGATGCTAGCGTTAATTGTGTTGGGCAAATTGAAATATATTTTCGACCAATCTTAAACAGTTTTAATAAATTCATTACAAGAGGATTCCTCGACATTAGCTATTTATTGTCTTAAAATATAAGTATTAATATTGGGAATTTTATCTAGCCTTTATTTTAATACAAAAAAAGGGTCTTAAATAGAGTTCCTAAGTCATATTAATCTTTACGATTAATTTTTATATATTTTCATTTTAAATAAGTTCAACCAACAGCAATCATGCTGGCGGTGTTGTTTTATTTTAAAAAAAGGATTTATTATGTCGAGTAATCTTGTTCTCGTTTTGAACTGTGGTAGTTCTTCCTTAAAGTTTGCTATTATTGATCCAAAAAATGGTGATGAGTATATTTCTGGTTTAGCTGAATGTTTTAATCTTCCAGATGCACGCATCAAATGGAAATTAGACGGTGAAAAAGGTGAAGCTTCATTAGGTGCTGGTGCAGCTCATAGTCAGGCAATTAAATTTTTGGTAGATAATATTTTTTCTAAAAAACCTGAATTATTAGCTAATATAAGCGCAATTGGTCACCGCATCGTCCACGGCGGTGAGAAATATACACAATCAGTAGTTATTGATGATAGCGTGCTAGCTGGCATCAAAGAAGCAGCGGCATTTGCTCCATTACATAATCCAGCCCATCTTATCGGTATTGAAGAAGCGTTTAAAGCATTTCCACATTTAAAAACAAAAAATGTTGCTGTGTTCGATACAGCGTTTCATACCACAATGCCTAAAGAGGCCTATTTATATGCCATTCCTAATGAACTTTATACGAAATATGGTATTCGTCGTTATGGTGCACATGGTACTAGTCATTTTTATGTCAGCCAACAAGCAGCGAAATTATTAAATAAACCTGTTGAAGAGACTAATGTGATCACTTGCCATTTGGGTAATGGTGCTTCAATCTCTGCTGTAAAAAATGGTAAATGTGTTGAAACTTCAATGGGATTAACACCATTAGAAGGCTTAGTCATGGGAACTCGCAGTGGTGATATCGATCCTGCAATCATGTTTTTCCTACATGACAATTTGAAAATGTCTGTTGCAGAGATTAATGACCTATTAAACAAAAAATCAGGGTTACTCGGTTTAACTGGTGTTAGCAGTGATTGTCGTTATGTGACTGAAAATTATGACACAGATGAGAATGCAAAAAATGCTTTAGATGTATTTGTCCATCGATTAGTTAAATACATTGGTGGTTATGCTATGTTATTAGATGGTCGTTTGGATGCTATTGTATTTACTGGTGGTATCGGTGAAAATGCTGAAGAAGTTCGTCGTATGGCACTTCAAAAATTAGGGCTACTTGGCTTTGAACTTGATCAAGAGCGTAACCTTGCTGCTCGATTTGGCAAAGGCGGAACGATTACTAAAGATGGTTCAGCCATTGCGATGGTGATTCCAACTAATGAAGAATTAGTTATTGCTCAAGATGCTGCCCGTTTAACAGCATAATAATAATTGACCGCCAAATTTGGCGGTTTTTTTAGATTCAAAGAAAAGGAGTACAAAAGTGGCTCGTACCATTATGTTAATCCCAACTGGTGCAAATGTCGGTTTAACTGGCGTTAGCTTAGGCGTTATTCGTTCAATGGAACGTCAAGGTGTCAATATCAGTTTATTTAAACCAGTCGCACAACCTGCTTTAGATGGTGATCGTCCTGATCAAACAACGACATTGATTCAAAGTAATACATCAATCCCAACAAATAAACCACTGAAAATGAGTCATGTGGAAAAATTATTAGGTTTAAATCAGCAAGATGTATTAATGGAAGAAATCATAGCCCTTTATGCTGAAAACAATAAACAATCAGATGTAGTTTTAGTAGAGGGAATTGTTCCAACAGCTAATTATCCGTTTGCAAATGAACTTAATTACAATGTTGCGAAAACTTTAGGTGCGGAAATTATTTTTGTTATGTCTATGGGCAGTGATACGCCGGAGCAACTGAAAGAACGTGTTGAAATAGCACGATCTAACTTTGGTGGTATCAAAAATGAGAAAATTACTGGTGTGATCATCAATAAAGTTAACGCGCCGATTGACGCACAAACTTTAGCGCGTCCAGATGTTTCTGATATTTATCATACACCAAAATTTGATGGAAAAAAAATCACTATCGATGATTTACGCCAACATAGCCCATTACCGGTATTAGGTTGTATTCCCTGGAATATCGATTTAACGGCATGTCGCGCTGTAGATATGGCCAATCATCTTGCAGCTAAAATCATTAATGAAGGTGGTATTAAACAACGTCGTATCAAACACGTTTCTTTCTGTTCACGTAGTGTGCCAAACATTATTTCTCACTTACGTCCAAATGCATTACTTGTAACGTCAGCAGACCGTGCTGATATCTTAGCGACCATCTCTTTAGCGGTGATGAACGGTGTTGAAATTGGCGGTGTTTTATTAACGGGTGGGTATGAAATAGATGAGAATGTAGCTAAACTTTGCCAACCGGCATTTGAAACTGGATTACCTGTTTTTAGTGTTGACACCAATACATTCCAAACCTCGATAAGTCTACAACGTTTTAATCTAGAAATTCCAGTCGATGATAAAGAACGTTTAGATAACACACAAAATTTTGTAGCTGATCATATTGATGGTGACTGGATTAAATCATTAAAAACTGAAATGGTAGATGGCATTGTACGTATGTCACCACCAGCATTCCGTTACCAATTAACAGAATTTGCTCGTAAAGCGGGTAAAACAATTGTATTACCAGAAGGTGATGAACCTAGAACAATAAAAGCCGCTGTTATCTGTGCTGAGCGCGGTATTGCTAAATGTGTATTACTTGGTAATCCAGATGAAGTAAAACGCGTTGCCGCTACGCAAGGCGTAACGTTAGGGGCGGGTATTGAAATAATGGATCCAGAGGCGATTCGTGAAAATTATGTTCCGCGTTTAGTTGAATTACGTAAAAATAAAGGTATGACCGAAATTTTAGCGCGTGAACAACTTGCTGATAATGTCGTACTTGGTACTATGATGCTTGAAGCAAATGAAGTGGATGGATTAGTATCAGGTGCGGTACACACGACAGCAAATACTATTCGTCCACCTTTACAATTAATCAAGACTGCACCAGGTAGTTCATTGGTGTCTTCTGTTTTCTTTATGTTAATGCCTGAGCAGGTATATATTTATGGTGACTGTGCAATTAATCCAGATCCAAATGCGCAAGAATTGGCTGAAATTGCAATTCAGTCAGCGGATACTGCGATTGCCTTTGGTATCGAACCAAAAGTTGCAATGATTTCCTACTCAACCGGTAATTCGGGACAAGGCGCGGATGTTGAGAAAGTGAAAGAAGCAACACGCATCGCGAAAGAAAAACGTCCAGATTTATTAATTGATGGTCCATTACAATATGATGCGGCAGTAATGCCTGATGTAGCTAAATCTAAAGCACCTAATTCCCTTGTTGCGGGTCAAGCAACGGTATTTATTTTCCCTGATTTAAATACCGGTAATACCACTTATAAAGCGGTACAACGTTCTGCTGATCTGGTTTCAATTGGTCCAATGTTACAAGGTATGCGTAAACCTGTAAACGATTTATCACGTGGTGCATTGGTTGATGATATTGTTTATACCATTGCATTAACTGCAATTCAAGCTACTCAACAATAATTGTGTTTTAAGTAGATCAGAAAATATGAGGTGATATAATATCACCTCATATTATTTTAGGGTTCTTAATAATAATTGTTTAGTTAGTTTCAATAAACATCATGATATTTAAAGTCTAGAAATCATTGTTAAATACCTTATTTTATATAATAAAATCAATAACTTATGTTTTGATGTTTATTTTCAGATCATACTGTTTATTAGCTTACTAGGAAAAACCACATGAAAAAAGACATCCATCAGCAACGTATCTTAATTCTTGATTTTGGTTCGCAAGTGACTCAATTGATTGCTCGTCGGGTCCGGGAAATTGGCGTGTATTGCGAACTTTGGCCGTGGGATGTTTCAGAAGAAAAGATTAAGCAGTTTAATCCCAAAGGGATTATTTTATCAGGTAGCCCAGAAAGCACTACTGAAGCGAATAGCCCAAGAGCACCAAAATATGTCTTTGAAGCTGGCGTACCCGTATTAGGGATCTGCTATGGTATGCAGACTATGGCTGTCCAAGTTGGTCAAAACGGGCAAGTAACGGGTTCTAATCAACGAGAATTTGGCTATGCAAAAGTTGATTTAGTTGGTTCATCTCAGTTAACTGATGGTATTTTTGATAGCACTAATGCAGATGGTATTAATCAACTTGATGTCTGGATGAGTCATGGTGACAAAGTAACCGCAATTCCAGACAGTTTTACTGTGATCGGTCGTACCGAAACTTGCCCTTATGCTATTATGGCAAATGATGAAAAACAATTTTATGGTGTTCAATTTCATCCAGAAGTCACGCACACCGTCAAAGGTTTTGAAATATTACAACGTTTTGTAATTGATATATGTCAGTGTGAAAAGCTATGGACACCATCTTCAATTATCACTGATGCAATTGCGAAAATTAAAGAAAAAGTGGGTAATGATAAGGTTTTATTAGGACTTTCTGGTGGGGTTGATTCCTCAGTAACTGCATTACTTTTACATCAAGCAATTGGCGAGCAATTAACTTGTGTTTTTGTTGATCACGGTTTGTTACGTTTAAATGAAGCTCAGCAAGTGATGGACATGTTTGGTAATAAATTTGGTTTAAATATAATTGCTGTCAATGCTGAAGATCGTTTTATAACAGCGTTGAAAGGCGAATCGGATCCTGAAGCAAAACGTAAAATTATTGGCCGTGAATTTGTGGCTGTATTTGATGAAGAAGCCGCTAAACTTAAAGATGTCAAATGGCTTGCACAAGGTACGATTTATCCAGATGTGATCGAGTCTGCTGCGGCTGATACAGGTAAAGCGCATGTGATTAAATCCCATCATAATGTTGGTGGATTACCAGAAGATATGAAATTGGGGTTAGTCGAACCGCTCCGTGAACTTTTTAAAGATGAAGTACGCAAAGTAGGTTTAGAGCTTGGTTTATCATATGATATGCTTTACCGTCATCCATTTCCTGGGCCTGGTCTCGGGGTGCGGGTACTTGGTGAAGTGAAAAAAGAATATTGTGATTTACTACGTCAAGCTGATGCGATTTTTATAGAAGAACTCTACAAAGCTGAACTATATCACAAAGTTAGCCAAGCCTTTACTGTCTTTTTACCTGTTCGTTCTGTAGGGGTCATGGGCGATGGCCGCCGATATGACTGGGTTGTTTCATTGCGTGCCGTTGAAACTATCGATTTTATGACTGCTCATTGGGCACAACTGCCTTATGATTTTTTAGGGCGAGTTTCAAATCGAATTATTAACGAAGTAAACGGAATATCCCGCGTAGTATATGATATAAGTGGTAAACCACCTGCGACTATTGAGTGGGAATAAATATCGTTTTGGTGATGGCCTTTTAAGCTTATAAAAGCCAGAAATATTATCAATATTTTTGGCTTTTTATTTAGATTAAGTAGTGATTATATCTTTAAATTTTAAAACTCATTAAATTGTTAAATACATGATTTATTAAATTTAATTCGCCCCTCATTAAGTTAAAAGTTTAATATTAGTTGTTTATTAATGCCCATTTAGGCAGTTGTTTAAGTTGTCAACTTAACAATAAATTAATTTTTTTCTAAAAATTCTAAAAATGGCATAACCGTATTGTTAGATAGATAAACGCGATCGTTATTTTTTTCTTGATTAAGTATAGTTGGTTCAATTTCATAACCTAACAGGTTAGATAAAATATATTTATTCATTAAACCACTTAAGTAGCCATTTGTTGCCCGAAATGATTCTATAAATTGACAATTAAACTCATTTTTAGTTGATATCATCATAAATGGGATCAAAAACTGGTCAATACCTTTTACGAAACCATGCCCAATATTTACTATTTCTCCATGGTCTGAAGTATAAATTAGTGTATAATTATCACTATATGTCTTAATCACGTCATATAAGGCTTTCACCACACGGTCTGTATGATGGATCGTAAGGTCATAATCTTCAGCATTAGGTAATGCCTGTTTATCAATTTCATCATAACTTGTATAAAGTTTATGACTCCCACGTAAGTGAATAAAGATAAACTTCTTAGGTGAGTTGTCATTCTTCAGTCGATCTTCCAATAGTTTACTCAAACTTATATCATCAAAATTATCGGTAAATTCAATGTAATTACTTTTGCGAGCAATAAAGCCGAATTTAGTACTAAACGAGCTAGAGATAGATTGTTGTATTGACGCTAACCAAAACGTTTTATAATCATTGTACTTAGCCATTTCAATAATTGACTTATTATTAAATAAATTATCATCGCTTTCAGGAATATTAAATGATAAAGTCATTGGTATTGAGTCTCGAGTAAGCGCAGCAGTTGAATGAGCGTTTTGAACGATACATCCATTTTTTTGATTAAAAATTTCAGTCATGAAAGGCGTGGTTGGTTTATCGTAGCCATAAGTACTATAGCGAGTAACTAAGGAAGATTCTCCCATTATTAATACAACCAAATCATTATCTGTTTTTTTAGGGGGTAATATAACCGCCTCATTAAATTTTTCAATTTCATTGAAATTTGAATAGATATCGGTTGAAATAGGTTTAAGACCTACATACAATAAATTACCAGTTAAAGCAGGAAAATAAACACGTATCAGCTCTGACATAGCATTAAAATCACCATCTTTGATTTCCTTTTTTATAGGTGTTTCAAGTATTAAGATAAAAAGGAAACAAAATGAGATGATATAAAATGATAATGGGATAGTTATTCTAAATTTAACAGAAATAAACTTGCGGTAAATAAAAACGATAGTGAGGGTGATTAATAATGCTGGGCAAGTGATAATTAGCACTTGTCCACTCATTGACCATGCTTCGTGAGCATTAGTTTCCAACAAAGAATCAAGTACACCTTCTGAAATCATCTCACCGAAATAGATTATATAAGATATTTCACATAAAAATAGAAATAACATTAGCGAACCTAATGCTACAATAAAATAATTACGGTTTTTAATAAATATCGTTATTAATAAGATCAAGCACAAAGTTGTGATCAGGATAAAACAAAAATTTATCATATCAAAATTGTTACTATCGATTTTAACGACAAATTCAAGTATATAATAGTAAGCCAAAAAAGAACTGAGAATGATGTAAACTAAAAGTAAAATTAAAGCATTTCGGTATCGATAAATAAGTTGAGGAATCTTCATGGAATTATGATTGGTTTTTGTTATTTTTGTTTTCGATTTTAATATAATAATTGATTAGATTAATTTTCGCAACATAATAAATTTTAAGCGATTGCAAATATTCGCTATGATTGGAGAAATCATATTTTGTTATTATTAAAATTTGCAAAGCGATAATTTATTTATATAAAAAAGAATAAATTTATAAAAGAGTTGAATGAAAATGTTCTCAATAATTTTTGATCTATCTATGTTTTAATGTCCAAAATTACTTTATTTTGGTTGTTGCATCGCTAATGGATTAAGTTGAGTACAATTACTTAACTAAGCCTTTTACCAATTAATTGTGTGGTAGTTCTTCTATTGATAGCTGCACATAATGGTGGGATCTAGCTATTCTTAGGTATTAATAACGTGAAAGCTGTGCCATGATAAAGAGTTTTCTGTTTAGTTACTGTTGATTTGCACTTACACAGTTTAATGGGCTTGTAGTATCTAAATTTTAGGACTATCGATTGAAAAAAGTAAACTTTTTTACGATATTGATTATATTTTTTTCAAGAAATAAATCTATTATTTTTAGTAATAGTTATACTCTATTTGATTGTTCCATATTTCCTCTGGAAAGAGTAGTTATCTTTAAATTCATTATATTTTTAAATGTTGTTATGTTTTTGCTGTTAAAAAATAATTGCCAATAATATTCTCTAAATTAGCTTCTTGCCATTTTTCGTTCAACAAATAATTGGGCATTTTAAATTGAAATTTTTCATTATCGACCATGAAAGATAATTTACTACATATAATACCCCTTTTAAATTGTATATTGCTAATCTTTTCCATTGGAATTTTTTTTATATTTTTGGTTAAGTCCCCTAATTTGGTTAACTCAATTAAGATAATCTGATCAGGTTGAAAGTAAATTAAATAGTGTTTAATCAAAAATACAACAAAAAAATTATAAAATACATATTGCCATAATGAGGCATCCTTGGAAATATATAGTATTGATTTATCATCAAATTTTGGTAGTTGGGCTTTCTCGAAATAGTCTTTTATAATATATAATTTTAAACCTCTATTCATTTGATCCCTCATTTCTACTTTGCATTGATTTACTATATATTGAGCAATATGTTACATCTTTTTTCATAATTTCATAAAAAAATATTGCAAATAAATTGAATATTTTCCATCAAAGGTTTGATATAGGATTAGATAAAATAGTCTTGTCAATAACTTTTAAAATATCCTACGTTTAAGTTTAAAAACAGATATCATCAATAATGGCAGGATAATACCAAATTAACATTGGTGAGCTTTAGTGTACATTTGATATCCCCTGAATTGATAGTAAACAACTTAACTCAGCCAACTTATTTTTATGATCATAACGCTTATAATGAATACCATAACTAATTAAATATCGATAAATATCATCCACAATTTTGATGCCATTTTTTTTGATAATCTGCTTCTCTTTTTTCATCGCTCACCCTGGATGTATACTTCACTATTGCTCTTAGCTGATTTCACTTTCTTAAGTTGATCGAGTATAGCTGATGTGTTTTTTTAAGTTGTTTAAACTAATGAAATATTTATGGTTGATAATAATTAATCATTATTTAATTAGTCTAACTATTTCCATTCTCTAGTAGGAAGAAGGTTTTTAATAAGCCAGAGCATATTAATGGTAGAGGATAAGTGGTCTTGCACTCTATTTTACCTAAAGAGCCGTTTTGGCTATATTACAGAGCGAGTTAAGTGTAAAATCCAGCTGTTGATAACTTTTCAATAAATGAAATGTTTTCAAAAAGTTAAAAAACTTTTGAGGTTTTCGGGGGGAATGTTATTGTTTAGTTTGTAAAAAATTTCATTTCTTCGACAATCGTTTCCGATATTATATCACAGAAACAGGTGTTTATTTTTGCAAAGAACCTTTATTACTAGACTAGCTAAGAATAATTATAATGTCTATGCATATGTGCATGATTGTAATATCGAAGTTGATTTGGTTGAGCTATTAGAAATTTTAAGAACAATAAGCGAATTAGAAATACTATTAACTAAAGCATAAAAAATGATCAGCTTAAGGGGAAATGGCTCTCGAGGTGCTAAATGGGTTTTAGAAGGTGATGATTTTTGATACAGCAAAAAATTCTAATTATAAAGTTATTTTTGATATGGATGATGGTATATTAGAATTTTTCAAAAAATCGGTATAGATTACAATGTTTTAATAGGTGGAAAAAAATATCTTGATTTGATATTAACTAAAATAATGAGAAAGGTGCTTAATGAGTTGCTAAAATTTAATAGTTTTATTTAATGAAAAAATTTAGTCTTCCTAATTATGTAAAAAAGATAAAAAGGAAAATATAATAAAGTTAAAATACATAAATGTGAAAATGTTATGTTTGAAGATTTATTTTTATTTTTTGAGAAAAGATACAATAGAGAAAAAAACAGACTTAAAGATGATTATATCATTAACGAATCTATTGAAAAAATTTATACAAATAAATATCGAAAAAGTGAGTATTGCATTTATTTATGTTTACCTACGTTAGTAGAATATGAAGTAGATTTATTTAAATATTTAAATAAAAATAAATATAATCATTTTTTCTCTATTGAAGATTATGAACAATTAATGTTTATAATCTTAACAACGTTTGACTTCGATCCTCAAAATAAGATTAATAATAGATTAAAATTTCTATCATTAAAAAATTTATTTTATTTTAATTCTTTAAAGAGAAATAAATTTATAGAATTTGATATGCAAAAAGAATTATTTGATAATTTTTTAATTTCTCACTCTTCCTCTGAAGAATATTTAAAACTATTTAAACTCATTAATAATAAGATATTTTATAAAAATTCTGATATATCAGTATTAACTTTGAATAAGTTATACTTTTCTTTTGTTAAAGAAAATAAAATCTATAAAAAAGAAAAGATATCATTAGAAGATTTGATTTTTACAGAGAAAATTATTGATAAGGTATTAAAGTGTATATTAGGCGTTGAACACTTAAAAAATACTATATATTTGAAGCATATTAATAGTTTTTTTAATTTATATTATGATGATAAGGAATATATTTATCAAATATTGGATAAATCCCTTGATAAATATATATTATCAAGTTGGAAGAATTTTAATTACAATACATCTATTTTTTATGGTTCTGAAAACAATGATAAAATAGAATATTATCAATCCCCCAAAAAACGTTATAATAGACAAGAAAAGCTAGAAGCTGAATATTTTATTGATATGTTCATTTTTTATTGCATAAATGAAGTGAATGATATCGATAAAGTGAATAAAATAATAAAAAGTGATTTTCATAAGAAGCATCTATTTAATATCATTTGCTGCCATCCTTTTTTTATCTATAACAAACGAAAAAAAGATAATTTATCAGTATATTTAAATAATATAATAATTTAAAAAGATTATTGTATTATTATTCATTAAAACCAACATCCATCTTTTTTGAGTTGGCTTTTTTTTCAATTATTTTAGCTTGCTCATCCTCACTAATAAGAGAAATGATGAGTTGCAGAATGTTGTACTTTGTATAATTTGGAAACGAGAGAGCTATCAGTAAAGCCGTTTATGCAATATTACTGAGAAATTTAAGCGTAAAACTAAATTCTTATCATTAGGAATAAATTTAAGATAGGGTAAAGTGGTTAAGAATTTTTGATAATTAAGGATTATTTTTCGTTTTTAAAACCATTTTTTTGTATTATTATCTGGATGAAAAAATTCAAAAGAATTTGAAGCTGTAATCAAGGTTTCAAAAGGAACTACTTTAAATGTTGGAAAGGGAGCTCCTCAAACAATTAAATCAGGAACTATTTTGATCCGTATTGAACGTCTCAAAATTGGCCCTCATATAGGATTGTAAAAGCAAATCTCTTACCATCGCAATAAATAAAATAAGATATGAAAGAACAGCTTATAAAAGATATAAATTCTATAGTTAAGTCTCTATCCAATAAAGATGAGATAAAATTAGGTATTATTATAGATAAATATAATAAATTAAAAGAATTAATTTTAAATAATCAGTTAAACACTAATATAGTAAAAGGTTCTGTAAAAGCATATTTAGGTGTTTTTAGTGATTATGAAAATCCTGTACTAGAACAAATGAGTTTAATGGAAAAAAATATAGATGTGATGATACAATAGATATTTATTTTGAATAACAAAAATATAAGTCTAAAGGTTTTGCTCTTAGGCTCTTTTTCCTTTAATGATTATTCAATTCGTCTAACTATTTCCATTCTCTAGCAGGAAGAAGGTTTTTAATAAGCCAGAGCATATTAATGGTAGAGGATAAGTGGTCTTGCACTCTATTTTACCTAAAGAGCCGTTTTGGCTATATTACAGAGCGAGTTAAGTGTAAAATCCAGCTGTTGATAACTTTTCAAAAGTGGAACTATTTTCAAAGAAGTTAAAAAATTTTTGAGGGTTCCGGGGGTAAGGCTGTTGTTTAATCTGGTAAAAAAATTCATTTTGTTCGATATTTCCGTTACTATAATCCTGAAATAGGCTTATACATTAGTAAAGCCCCATAAAATTGGCGGGAAACAACACGAATTTTTAATCCTATACGCTTAATAGTAATACATGGGTGGTTTCGTTTAAGTTGGATATTTTGTCTGGTAAGACATTAGGTGATATTTTAGAACCTATTTCAAAACCAACTAAATTTATATGGAACTGTAAATTAGAAAAAATAGATTTATCTAAAAATAGAATCGGTCTTTGTAAATAATAAAATTAAAAAATGTATTCGGTAAAAGAAATAGAGCAAATTGTACTAGATAATAGAAATGATCTTATTGACAATACTTTCTGTTATGAGTTATTCGAAAAAAGAGTTTTTGACAATTCTTTATTTGAAGAATTAATAGTTAATATCAATAGATTAATTGAATATTATCGTTTGAATATAAAATCAATCAATAAAGATATTTTAAAATCTATTCTATGGATTATAGAGTCTATATTTAAGGTTGTTATTTATCATTTTGATCCGTTTGATTTATCTAAATTAAATGATTTTAAGATTGAAGAATGGAATACTTCTTATATGGATCAATTAGATGATATATTTGACCAAACTCTTAAACTAATTTAAAAAAAGAAAAGCCAACCTGTAAAGGTGGCTTTTCTCTTTTTCTGTTTCAACGGTTCAGTTTATCCAATCGGTTCCGATATTACGACAGCAATACAGGAACTTATATAAGCCAAGATTCCATAAAACATTAAGGAAGCCACCCAAATTTTATGTTTATACGCATGATTATGATACTCTCGTTATTCCCCTCGGGAACGGTATTTTAATATATAGAAAAGCTATGGATATATTTCATTAGATTAGATATGGGCATTGGTGAATTGAAAAAGATAGTAAAGAAAGTTAAGGTTGGTGCATCTAAATGCGTTGGTTTCAAAGAAACTATTTTGGAAGAAGTAAAATATTATAAAAGTTTTGCCGGATATAATCATCCAATAAAATTAATCAATGAGATTGGTGCTGATAGTGTAAAAGTTAGAAATAATTATTTAAAAGGGATTTATATAAATAAAAAACTTAAAGTAGTTGAAAAATATAACGATGAAAAGCTTTTTTTTAGATACGATTATGTCTATGAAAGAAATAAATTAATAAAAGTAAAAATCACCGATATTAATGAGGAAAAAAAGAAATATTACTAAATTAAATCATGAGATACTAAACACTTGTAGTTTGTTTAATAATTCTCATTCTGTATTGGGGATAAGTAAGCGCATGAGTGATACCTCTCATTTAAGCCGTTTTGAATTAATCCCTATATCATTCGAATTAGATAATATGTAGATGCCTAATTTTAAAAAAGTACGTTGATAATTTTGATATTTAAAAAAGCCCAAAAAGATATAATATGCTTAAAAGACAATGAGCAACTTTTCCGTATAATGCATCTCAAGCAGAAGGTATAAATGAAATTGTATCAGTTAATTTCAGTAATAATCTTTTTAATAATATCTCTATTATTTATTGTGTTCATTTTTAGCCCTAAGTTTTATATAAAATCCTATCAATATGATAAGGATTATGATTCTTTTACATTAAAAATTTTTTCTAAGGTTAAAGAAAAAGAGTGTGGTTTTATTAATATTTCAAAAGAATATGTAACTTTCAGATATTATTATAATTTATCTAATTTTAATAAAGGTGCTACAGCGGTAGAAGATATTATTTTTGATTATAAGGATAATCATTTTCACATCATAAATAAGAGTAATAATAAATTAATCTTAAACATTGAATGCGATAAAGATATATATATCAAAGCAAATAACTATTTAATAGAAAAGAAGAAACAAATTAAAGATGAGAGTTTTAGATCCAGTAAAGATATTTTTTTAGGGCGTTAACCATGAATAAATGCTGAAAAGTAGAAATAAACCAGTCAACTTTTCAGACATATTTTTCTGGAAGGGTAACCCAAAGTAGAGATAAAATAATACCGCCTACAAATTCAAAATAGCTTTCTGAGGAAATATTTCTATTAGAATATAAAAATGGACAGTAGCTCATTTATTACTAACTTTTTAGATTTGTCTTAAATAATTAAGACAAATTTATACGCATTCTTTCATACTTAGAAATTTTTAATTAACTCTTTGACATTACAAAAATTTCATCAAATCTATCAATATCAGTGTACTAAAATCGTCATATCATTCTCCTGTCATTGAAACATTTATTGTTGGATAAATTGGGATTTAATATTCAACAAAGTATTAATAATCTTAAGTTACCTTCGAGTGCTAATATCGATCTAAACAAGAATAGTCCATGACGAAAAACACAATCTGGCGTATGATAATTAATAGGCTAAAGACTCGATTCCATTTAACCTTATATGTGCCAATGACATAAAACGAATATATTTAAATGATGTAATCCATTATTCCCGGGGATGATTTTATGAAAGGATATATTATAAGTACTACCAAGAATACAAATGATTGGGTTATTTATGAAAATGATATTTCGACAGATTATCAAGAGTTTTTAAAAGGACGATTTTTCCCTGAAAAAGAATTACCATTGTTTTTTAGTATCTCTAAAAAATCTAATTTAAATAAAGTTAAATCTGCCTTAATATTAGAATCATCAGGTCCTAATCTTGTAAATAAACTTTTAAAAGAAGTCTTAGAAGCCAATACAAATACTCTTCAGTTTTTTGATGTGGAGCTATATTGTGAAAATGAAAAGATAGAAGGTTTTTTTGCATTAAATGTCCCAATTAAAATACCGTGTGTAAATATTGAGAAAAGCGAGTACAGACTTTTGAATTTTGATGTCAATAATCCAAAATATATGTTTTATTATATGAAATTGAAAGATGATATTTTTGAGAAAGAATTAAACTTTGATGTTACTCTTTGTGAAGAGATGCCTCGTACAGTAGTCATAAGTGAAAGAATAAAAAAAGCATTATTTAATGCTAATTTAAAAGGATTACAATTCAGTGATAGCATTGACATTACTCCACAAGAACGAACAATTTACGAGAAAATATAAGTAAAGATGCTTATCAACATTATGTTTTTATTTTATTTTTCATTCTTAAAATCGCCCGAAATATTAAATTATCCACAATTACACAAAATTCCTTAACTATTCTGAATTTCCACCTTTTTTCACTCTATCAACTTGCATTAGGTGCTTTAAGAATGGTTTTTTTACGTATTTTATGAGGTTTATTCCCACCGCTAAACTATGCGGAGGCAAGTCCTACTCAATTGTATCAGATTATTTGGGCAGACCGGCTCAGGTCTATGATGATAAAGGTGAACTGGTTTGGCAGGTGGAGTTTGATATTTATGGCAGAATACGGGAAGATACCTTTAACAATCAGCCGTTTATTCCCTTACAGGCAACTAGGGCAGTATAAGGATGTAGAAACTGAGCTTAATTATAATCGTTTCAGATATTATAATTCTGAAACTGGTTTATATATTAGCCAAGACCCAGTAAGACAGGTAGGTAATAACCCGAATTTTTATGCTTATACATTTGACTCTAATTCTCATTCTGACCCCTATCTCTATCTTAGGGGGATTAAATACATCGTATTTGTGAAAGATACTAATACTTGGGGCGATATTTTGGTTTAAGTTGCGAACTTGTATATCAACTATTAGACTCTAAAGGCAAGGTTGTTTATTATGGAATAACAAGTAGAACAACAGTGCACGATTTGCAGAACCAAACAAAATAGGTAAGATTGGTATAATGCAAATTTTAGCAGAAAATCTCACACAAGCAAGCTAGTTCCATTGAAAGAGCTATGATTAGAAAAAGAATGGATGAACGATTAACATTAATGGATAGAATGAATTTATCAATTGAAGAACAACTTGAAAAATCAGGACTAATAAATAAAAATAGAGGAATAGTAAATGAACGTTGGACATCAGACAATCTTTTAAAAGTTAAAATGAATAAAAAACTAAGAAAAGTATCTTTTGGATAATTTATAAACTAATGAAAATGAAAATATTTAGCACCGCCCCAGAGGGTAATGATATTGCAGAATATGTAGGAGTAGATTACTTGAAGTTTTCTATTTCTTTGATTGAAGATGTAAATGATTGGATGAAGAAAAATGACAAAATAGCTCAACCATTATTGGCAAATATTGATTTGTTATTAATGATTGCTAAAAAATATCCAACAGATGCAAATATATTAATTACAAAAAATAAAATTCAAGAATGGAAAAAGACTTTTAATGATTGGTTTGAACGTGTAGGAAGTAAAATACCTGCGAAATACAGGGACGGAATAAAAGCAAATGGCGATGAACTTTTTAAAGAGTTAGAACAATATGGACACTAATAACTTTCAGGAATTAATTAAGCCTTTTTTTTGGGTTGAACACGAAAAGAGTGTTTCGGTATGCTTAAATGTTGGAGAATACAAAGCTGAAATTTTCCAAACAAGAGAAGAAGAAGGATTTGAGGGAAACGGTTACGATTGGGGTTCTTTAGCAATAGTATTTTTAGAGGAGTACAAACCGGAATTAATGGAGGTCGTTAAGTTTGACCCGGAAGCAGATATGTTTTGTGCTTATTCATCAAATCCCGATGCTCTGAAATCCTTCATAATTGCATTTAAAGAAGCCTGCGAAAACGAAACCTTAATACAAGATTTATTTTCAAGAGCAGAGTTAGATTAAAAATACATTATTACACAAACTTAAATGGGCAGACTTTGTAACCAAAGGTAGAAATGGAACCTTAGCCCATGGTAATTAACCCTAAATTAGCTAATCCTCAAGCAGTCATGGATGGGGTAGAAAAAACAAGAGCATTAAATGAAATGCAAGTAACTATAAACAGTGATAAAGCAGCAAAATTAGCTTCTGAACAGATAAAATTTCCTTAAAATTATGGAAAACGATTTTATTTTTATTGATGATGCAACAGATGGAGAAAGAAGAATTTTCCATAGAAAATTATTTTATAAATACATTAGAGAATTAATAATTAAATTTTTTAATGTAAAACTTGAAAATAATCAAATAAATCAAAGAATTATTAATTATTTGGATAATCTAAAGGAAGCTGGAGATGTCTATTTTTTAATGCATGAAATGCCCTATCATTGGGCTTTAAGTATAATACAAAATACTATTGAAGTAGATGAAGGTATTATGTATAACAAAGAAAGAAAAGAAGAAGAATTAGATTTTTGCAGAAAATTTTTAAAAGAACATAATATTAAATATTTTTTAGAAGAAACAAAATAAAACTAACCAAAAAGCCAACTTTAAAGTTGGCTTTTTGGTTTAATAATCATTATTCAGCTGGTCTAACAATTCCCATTCCGAGTTAGGGAGAAGGCATTTAACAAGCGAGAGCAGGTTATAAAAATCTAACGGAGAATGGCAGAGCGTAAGCCCTTTGCACTACGTTTCCGCTAAAAGGGCTGTTTGCTCGATATTACAAAGAGAGTTAAGTGTAAAACCTAAATTCTTATCATTAGGAATAAATTTAAGATAGGGTAAAGTAATTAGGAATTCTTGAGGATTAATGAGTAAATTTATACCTGGATACGATTTAGAAAAAGCACCAGCTATATTAGTTCCTAAATAGGGGCATACAATAAAAGATCCTACAACAAACACTGTAGTTTCAAGGAGTATAAAAGGAATTAATTGTGCAAGAGATTTATTAGCTAGAGATATTAAGGAACTTAAAAGAGTATATCCAGATATTCCAAATTCAAAGCTAGAAGAGCTCATAGCGCTTAATAAAGAAATGTATTCCAAAGCATTTTAAAAACCTGAAATAAAATTTAAATAGATATGAATGATATAGAATTTGTAGATAATATTATAAAGAAATTATAAAGGTAAAAAAATGGAAATTGCAAAACAAATAATTGATTCATGTCAATATAAAAATTTAGTTGATAATATACAGAAAAGAACAAAGCTAAAAGTTCTTAGTGAATATAGAGAAGCTGTCGCAAGTCGTGATGAAAAAAAGATGAAATTGGCAAATTTGTCCGAAGAAGAAGCAATGAAATTACTCGAAATGGATAAAGAAATTTTCAATGAATTTGTCTTATGTAAAATGCAAAAATTTGAAAATGTAAAAATTGATGAAGAATATCCAAATAGAGAAGAACCTGAACAAGAAGATGATAATGAAACAATACTTGGTTACTCAAAAAGTTTTTTACTCCTTTATCTAATTGAATATTTTTTACTAAAAACTAATCCTTCTGGATTAGAGCCTTATCTAAAAGCTACGCGTATTCCAAATGCAAAAAAGTATGAAAAAGAACTAAAAGAAATTTATAGAAAACTTTAAAACAAAAAACGTTTCAATCCCTTTTCTGTTCTATATTTCCACCTTTTTTCACTCTATCAACTTGCATTAGCTGCTTTGAAAATGGGCTTTTTTACTTCTTCTATGGCTGTTTAGCGTTTTTTGTTATTTCGAACT
The DNA here is from genome assembly GCF_014489845.1 of Frischella japonica. Lineage (GTDB taxonomy): Bacteria > Pseudomonadota > Gammaproteobacteria > Enterobacterales > Orbaceae > Frischella > Frischella japonica. The sequence continues at coordinate 20,853 of NZ_JABURY010000015.1, read as the reverse complement.
CTTTTTAGTCCACTATTTTAAAAATTATACTGTTCGAAGCTTTCTTCCCACAGCTAAACTATGCGAGAACAAGTCCTACTCGATTGTATAGGATTATTTAGAAGACCTACTCAGACCTACGATGATAAAGGTGAGCTGGTATGGCAGATGGAGTTTGACATCTATGGCAGAATAAAGGGAAATTTATTTAACAATAAGTTGTTTATTCCATTCAGGCAATTGGCACAGTATGAGGGTGTTGAAACTGGCTGTATTATAATCGTTTTAGATATTATAATCCTGAAACTGGTTTATATATTAGCCAAGACCCGATAAGGTTAGCAGAAAACAACCCGCTTATGTAAGTGATTCGAATACGATGGTTGAAGTGTTCGGGTTGACGGTTTAGCCAGGCTCAGGCATAAAATATGAATTTGAAATACAAGAAGTTTTAAAAGTTAAAGGTGCAGGTATTGGTTTAAATTCTCATCATGTAGGACAAAAAGCAGTATTGTGTAAATTTATACCTGGATACGATTTAGAAAAAGCACCAGCTATATTAGTTCCTAAATAGGGTCATACAATAAAAGATCCTACAACAAACACTGTAGTTTCAAGGATTATAAAAGGAATTAATTGTGCAAGAGATTTATTAGCTAGAGATATTAAGGAACTTAAAAGAGTATATCCAGATATTCCAAATATAAAACTAAAAGAGCTCATAGCGCTTAATAAAGAGATGTATCCTAAAGCGTTTTAAAAACCTAAAATGAAAAGTAAATAAATATGAACGATGTAGAATTTGTAAATAATATAATTATAGAAGTATTAAAAAATAATTTAGATCATTATAAAGATAATTTAAGTAATTTGGATAATAAACAAAATGAATTACCTGAAGGGGAATGGAAAAATGGAGTATCTCTTTATAATAAGTTGGATGTAACAGACAAAGATAAATTTATATCTTTTTTAAAATTATCAATTACAGATACAGTTTCTAATTTATTAGGTATTATTGACGGTGTTAGTTATCTGAAAGGACAAGAGGAAAATTTCCAATTTTTATATAAAGGAAAAAAACTTAATGGAAATCTACAGGATATTTTTTTAGAGGAAATAGAAGATGAAAGTTAATAATTAAATTATAACATTGGAACTTTAACTTAATTAGAAATATGGTTAAAAAAATGAATTACCTAGAGACCCTATCCTAAATTTTGTGTTTTTATCCGTTAAAGGTGGCGGTTGATTCTGTCTCCAAATTCTGAGGACTTTGAAACGGAGCTTTATTATAATCGTTTTAGATATTATAATCCTGAAACTGGTTTACATATAAGCCAAGACCAGATAAGGTTAGCAGGAAACAACCCGAATTTTTATGCTTATGCGTTAGACTATAATATATAGGTTGAACCATCAGGATTATGGGATGCTTTAAATTGAAATGGGGTATCATCCAATGCCTGGGATTAATGCAAAAAATTAAATATTTCAAATTTAGCAGGTGAAAATGCTTTAGCATGGTTTCCGAATAAGCCTTCTGCTTATCCAGATTTACATTCAGATATGCATAAATTACTGCTAGAGGCTGATATTCCTTGGCAGGGTAGTAAATTTACTGGGAATTTAGATGATTTTATGAAAGTCGCAAAAGAGGCATATAAAGATATTGATGCAAAAGGTGTCTTAAAATTTCAAGGAAAAAATGGACGAATTGTACAAAAGAACCTTACTCCATTAGAAGCCTTAGAAGAAATAGAAAAAAAGATAAAAAGTAAAAATATTCCTTGTAAATAATATTATGAATAAAATTAATAAAATAGATTCTGGAAGCTATGGGATATGTTTATTTTCTTTAAACAACTTTTCCAAATATCTCAAAAATAATAAAATAAAAAATAAATCATTAATTAACTTTTTTAATAAAAATAAATTGTTAAGTGATGATACTCTTGAAAAGGGAATTATCTTACCTATAAATACAATGTCCTTTAATCAATTTTATTTTGACTTTTTTTTCTCAGAAAATAAAAAACAAACTTATTTTTCAGCTAATAATTGGACTAAAATAGCTGAAAAAGGAATTTTTAATTTAGAGATAAATGAAAATGAACTTTGGATATGTAGCATGGATGTTCTTAATGCATGGGATATAAATAAATTTACTCAAAACATTTTAGGTTATACTACAAAAAATGGAGTAGAAGGCAAAGAGTCGTTTTATTATGAAGCTCAAAAAATGAATTTTGCTTCAGGAAAATATCTTGTTACGCTACATGGATATAAAAGGATAAAACATAACGAACCTGTAAATGATGATGAAGACTATGGGCTTGGCTTTGAATTAAAGAAAGTAGATGATTTTTCCATTAATTCAGAAATTCCTGAAAATATGAATTTTGAAATTGTTGATTAACAATATTGAAATAAAAGCCAACTCATAAAAGTTGGCTTAGTAAATATTACGGCAGTGTAAGGATGTTGAAGTGGGGATTTATTATAATCGGTTTAGATATTATGATCCTGAATAAGGCTCGTACATTAGCTAAGACCCGATAAAATTGACGGGAATCAACCCGAATTTTTATGTGTATGATAGTAATAGAAATGATACTAGATCAAATGAGGTTTTATCTAAAAGGGCGATTCATCAAGACGCTATAGAAGTATTAGATAATTCTAAAATAGCTAAAATAAAAAAATGTAAATAATTGTATGTCTCATATAAGGTTTTTCTATTCAACAAAAGGGTTATTAAACTCGTTAAAAAGTAAGTTTGATGAGGAGTGCTGTAAAGATTTATATGAAAAAAAGAATATTTTGCAATTAAACTTTTGTTTAGATCATCCATTAGAATCATTAAAAGATGAATCTTTAGAGTATTTTATTCAATCCTGTCATCAATTTGAAAAATCAAAGGAATTTTCGACTTTAGATTACTTTGATTTATTAGATTCTTTATTTTTTCTAGTGGCTTCTAATTATAATTTCAAAACTAAAAACAAAATATTATTTGCCTCTTTAAATTTATTAATTAACAAAATTAAAATCGACTATGATGATGAATTAAAAAATTATTCAAAAGTATACTTATTAATTTTGGCAGAATATTTAATAAATAATAATTTTAATAAAAATATTATATTGGGTAATAAAAACATTTTAGAAAATCTTTATGATCAATTTAAAGGAATGATAGATGCTGATTATCAAATGTTATATGATGTTGTTACTATGGATTTAGTTAATATTAATCGAATGAAAGCATTATATTTGAATAATAATCAAAAAACTAAGACTATTGGTTATCAAGATTTTAGTAATATGTACGCAACTATAGGAAAAATCAGATTTTGGAAAATGCTAGGTTTAGATATAAACGATAATATTATTAATGAAAAATTTGTAGATGAATTTAATAAAAGTTTTAGTTTTTTTTATTTTTAAGAAAATATTTATTTCCATATCAAATTAAGAAATCTACTTATGAGTAACTCAAAATAAACCAATAAAAATCTTGCAGATGCATCCAAAGGAAATATTTACTATCATTACTAATTACTACAACATGCAACGATAATAAAAATAACAAGCTATTCCCCACTTAGTGGGGAATAGCTTGTTTATTACTGATAGCACTTATTACCTAATGAATGGAAAAGACATATTGAACAAATTGTTTAATATTAAAACAGGTATCATAGTAAATTAAGAAATGTTATTTGAAATAGTGTAAGTAAGAGCTAAGTTAGAATACAACTGTTTCCTTTACTATAATCCTTAAACTGGCTTCTACATTAGCAAAGACCCTATCAGCCTTGCCGAAATAATCCCAATCTGTATGCGTATGTTTTGACCGCAAGGTAGAAGTTGATCCACTCAGGTTGATGCATGAAACAAATACTGTTAATTTTAATGAGCATGCTGATTTATTTCCAATAACAGGAAGTCAAAAAAATATTGTAACAGTACAATTAACTGGCAGGAGAAGCTCTGATTTTACCCAGGCTTATAAACAAGCCGATATCTCTGCTAAATATGCTAAAAATTATACTTGGCATCATGTTGCGGATTTTGACCCAATAACAGGAAAATCTACAATGCAATTAGTAAAAACACAAACACATATTGATTTGTTTCCACATAAGGGATCAGCAGAATAATTTGCTGATCATTTGGTATGAAAATGTGATAGTAAAGAAGCCGTCGATATTTCTAAGAAATAAGGATGGTGTCCTACATGTAAATAAAATATATATAGAAAATACATCATAATGCAAAAATTTATAAATACAGGAATAAAGTTAACCGAGTCTGATATTATGGATGTAAGTAAAAGTATGAATCTTATATTTCCAAAAGATTTAGTTGAGTTATACATTTTATATAATGGAGGTGAAATTGAAGGAGAAAAATATTTTTATATAGATGAAAATAACGATGTAGATATTTGTGTTAAACTATTTTTACCTATGAAGTATAAACAATCTGAAAACGATATTTTATTAGAAGAATTATATCAATCATTAGCTGTTAAAAAGAAATTAATTCCTTTATCTTATATACCTTTTGCTATTGATGATGGAGGATATCCATATTGCATTAATACTAATGATGGTAAGATATATATAGGATATTTAGAAGACTATTATGTTAGTCCAGAATCAACAATACGTTTTATATCAGATTCATTAATAAAATTCATCAACGGGATGAAAACAGAAAATGAAGCTTATAATTAATAATAACAAAGCCAACCTAGAGGTTGGCTTTTCTCTTTTGCTGTTTCAACTGTTGAACTTATCGAGGGGGCGAGTATATCCTCTGAAATAAGGATTTTAATAAGATTAAAGATATTAAATAAATCCAGCAGTTTGTAGCAAAGGGTATGGATTCCGCCAACTATCAACTGAAAAACTTACCTTCTTTTTTGAATACGACGCTTTAGGTAGAAGAACAATGAAATTTGTAAATAGAAAGATGTATCGTTATCTTTGGGATGGTAATGCAATATTGCATGAGTGGTTTTATGAGGGTGAGCGACGTCCTAAGGTTATTTCTGATGAGCTGGAAATGCTTATATTGGAACAGCCCGATCCGGTCGAAAACCTGACTACTTGGGTTTATGTGGTAGGACGTTTAGTACCGACTGCTAAGCTATGTGAGGACAAGTCCTACTCGATTGTATCAGATTATTTTGGCAGACCGAATCAGGCCTCTCTAAAGACCCCATAGGACTCGCCGGAAACAACCCGAATTTATACGCTTATACTCACGACTCGAATACGTGGGTAGATCCCTTTGGGTTGGATATTATTACCGTTTGTCGTTTTGATACTAGATCTCCTAATGAAATAAAAGCGGGTGGTGGATTCAATGCAAAGTTTCTAACTCAAATATTGATCTGCTAGACTATGCTGTGGATAATACTTCCTCTCAGTATATCTCAACAACTTATGATATTAATAGTGCTATGGATTTAGGAGATGATTATTTCGGTAAAAATGGTTATGTGTATAAGATAGAAATTGAGGATAGTAAAGGGGTTGATGTAAATAAAGTTTTGGGTGTTGATAGTCCTTACCCTTGGGAAAAAGGATTTGCAGTTGTAAACCAAATATCGAATAATAATAAAAAGGACATACCCATGCTAAAGATATTACAGATACTAATCATATTAAATGGAATTGTCATTAATGCCCATCTTATAATATAAAAATAATGAACAATAGAGAAAATTTTCGAAGCTTTAATATAGAATGTTTGGATTTACAAGATAAAGTTTTCAAAGCAGTAATTAATGTTTGGACTGAAAATATAGATAATCCAATTATTGATGACGTTGTAGAAAATAAAAAATATGAGTTCCAAGGAGAATATCAAATTTTCTTTTTAGAGTATCGTGATGAAACTGGAATTCATTACGTAAATTTTTCTGATAGAGTTAATAATGCTTTTTATGGACTTTGCAAAAAAATTGAACAAAGAAAAATCAAATTATTAATTAAAGGATGCAGTTTAGGATATTATATGATTCCTTGTTTACAATATTCAATATATACAACCCCACTAATTTTGGGTAGACGGATTGAAAAAAGATTCATGAGAATTAGTATTTTCGAACCAGAAAATGATGTGAAAAATGTAGTTACCATTGAAAAGCAAAAAAATTATTATAATACTTGGTTAGAAAGTATCAAAGGATTACCATATTAGATCTTAATTCTTGTTTGTATATAAATTAGTATAGCTACATATTAGAAAATAAAGCTAATTCTAAAGGTTGGTTTTTCTTATCCTTTTAACAATTTACCTATCCAATCGTTTCCGATATTACGACAGCAATATAGAAACTTATATCAGCAAAGGCCCATTGGACTTGCCGGAAAAACCCGAATTTTTATGCCTATATGCATGATAGTAATAATTTGGTTGACCTATTTAAGTTGATGACAAAAGGTGGTGGGTATGTACACAGAGGAGATATAAATTACAATGGAGGATATATAAGCTTACCTTTAGGAAGAGATGCAGATATTATGAACCCCTTGGGAACATATTACTTGACTAAGTAAAGGTGAAACAAGTATTTTCACTTCTTTTACTTAAAAATCAGGAACAGTAAAAGATACTTTCGGATCAGGGAAATCATAAAATATTAGAAAAATATCTATGGAAGAATTATAGTTTTTAGAAGCATAAGCTAAAATAAAAATACATATTCCTGAATCAGTTGCTGAAATGATGAAAAATAGTGGAAAAAAATGCGTATTGACGCCAAACAAATAACGACTAAAAATAGTGAAGTTTTAATAGAATATACAATAGATGCAAAATATTTAAAATGCCCGGAGAAAGTATGATACAAATTGGAGAGGCAGCAAATACTTATAACCCAGCTTTAAATTTATTAACGCAAAAAGGATATTCTATTAGAGCTGTAATTCTAGATGATGAAAAATTTATCTGGGAGGCAACTTATAGAAATATTAAAATATCGGCTCATGATCCATTAACTCTACTGGGTTTAGCTAATTTAGCTGAAACATATGGAGAACAATGGCAGGAATATTCAAATAATTTATATGATCAATTTTTAGATAAATCATTAGAAAAATAAAGGATGACAGTATTCGTTACTGTTTCAAATTAAAGTGTAGTACTTAAAGTGATTAATATTAAATAGATAAAGCTAACTATAAAGTTGGCTTTTCTGTTTTAAAAATTTAGCTTATCCAGCAATTTCAGTTCATCCTTAGGAATAAAAGAGCTACAGTTGTAAGATGTTGTTTAGTGTGTTCCGTATAATTCAGAAACGTAAAGTCCATTAGTGAAGTCTAAATTCTTATCATCAGTAATTAATTTTAAATATAGTAAAGTAATTAAAAATTCTTAATGATTAAGGGTTCTTTTCCGCTTTTAAAGTGATTGTTTTTTTATAAAATTTATATTCCGATCAACAAAAAGCCGATCAAATATATGGTGCATCAGGTAAGATTATAAAGGATAAAAATTAGCATTATATTGATAATAAACAGGGAAATTTTATATTAAACAAGCAAAATTTAATAATTAAAAAGGAATAAAATGTCATTTGATAAAACAATAAGAGAAAATTTGAACGGAAAGTATTTAATAATTCATTCAAACGATTTAGAAGAGGGGATTAATTACGCCGTTCAAATGAAAGTTTCTCAAATTCAATTAAGAGGGATATTGGGAAGAGAGAATAGCGATATTAAAATTGATTTTAAAGTGTTTGAGAAAATTTCTGCGCGACTAAAGATTTTATCATTAACCACTATTAAAAATGCTATTAATACAGAGGGAATATATTCGCTAGTAAATTTGGAAAAACTCTATTTGGATAAACAAAAATTCAAAATAGATGTTTCAAAATTCCCTAAAATTGAACATTTAGGTAGTGAATATTGGAAAGGGTTAATAAATTTGAATAACACACACACTTTAGAAAGTTTGGTGCTTTCAAAACTTCCTAACACAAATTTCAAAGAATTATCAGAATTACAAAAATTGCAAATTGTTCATATCTATAGTTCGAAAATAGAAACATTAACAGGTATTGAAAGGCTTCCAATAAAAGAATTATTATTAGCGAGAAACAGTATGTTAGAAGATATACAAGCTATAAAAGAATTGAAATCACTACAAAAATTACTCATTGAAAAGTGTAAAAAGATTACTGATTACACTTCATTAGATAGCTTAAAAGAGAAAGTGGATATAAGAATTATTAAATAACGAACTCAAAAAATAATATTAAAATGACTATCCTAAATTTTGCGTTTTTATCCGTTAAAGGTGGCGGTTGATTCTGTCTCCAAATTTTGAAGATGTTGAAACGGGTTTTTTTATAATCGGTTTCGTTTATATTTTCCCAAAATCCCATAAAACTGCAAGGCAATCAACCTTATCTTTATGCTGACGTTTATAATAGTAACCTAGAGATTGTTTTTTTCGGACTGGAGTATAAATTAGATAGAATATATAGGAAAGATATAGATGTATTTGAGGATGATAAATATGGGCATTGGTGGATTAAACTAGATCAAAAGAGAACTATGGTTGGTGGCCCTCTAATAGAGTTGAATTTATAAAAACTTTCTTAGGTGTTCCAGAGGATTTAAATGGATAAATGATATTTGATGGGATACCTACTTTAGAGCCTCATCATGGAGATAGAAGTAAAGGAGTGAATATCTTTGAATTATACTTAAAAGATAATCGGTCTAAAACAAAATCGTAGGAGAAATAAGAAATTATTATAAAAATATTAGTATTATCAACACCAAAATATCAAAAATATTATGTAAGTAATGCACTCCTTCCTTATTTATCAAATGCTCACCTTTATAATCCAGTAGATATAGAGTTATTTAATATTGATAGAGAAGCTTATTGGAAGCAAAGAGCAGAGGCAGAAGTTAACGCTCGAAAATTAAAAGTTGAATATAATTAAGGTTTATTTGGAATTTTATCAAACAAAGTTAAAGATTTTTATAAAAAAATGTTTGGTGGTTTAATGATATATCAGAACAATATTCAAATGCATTATTAGATTTAAATATTTCATTAGAATCAGATTTTATTCAATTTTATTTACAGGTTGACCCGTTCGAATTAGATTAAATATTTTACAGAGCTATCTTTGAAGAACATGCTTAAATACTGGAAAAAATAAAGAAGTTATCTCCAACAAAAAAAATTCACCTTTCCAACTCAGGATTTTTCTAATAATTACAGGGGGGAAATTTATAAATTTACCATGATAGATGAAACTACAGAGGTATTAGAAAACATAGGTGTTAGAGAACAATCAAAGTTAGTAAAATCTGGATAGAATGGGAACTTCTACATATATTAAGCAAGAAAAAGTTGGTAAGAATGCCCAAATCAATATTGGACTAGGAAAAGGACTTGATATATTTAATGAAAATATTATATTCTTTCAAGACGTAAGTACTAATAATATAAGTATGAATGTAAATAATCATGGTATCTAAAGAGGAAAGTTTAATTTATAATTTATTGACTAATAAAATAGATTTAGATTCATTTTATAAGGAATATCCAGTAAATCTAAACGAAAATAAAGATTATTTTTATAGAAAACTATTGGAATCTATTAATTTAAAAGACTTAGATAAGATAGAGGAATATCTGGATATAGAAGAATATTTGCATGATGATGAGTATATTAAAAATAAACTTGATAGAATTTATAAAGAGTTAATAACAAAAGATTGGATATCCTATTCTTTTTTAGAAAGACTATTAGATTCAATAGAAATAAGTGTAAAAAATAAAAAGTATTTTTCAGAGATATTAAATATCAATAAGTTTGATAAGAATGATACTGATAATATAGAGACATTTATGGTCCCCATATGGAAGAAATGCCTTTGGGATCTATACAAAATCGGAATTGATAATGAAACTCTAAATATCATAGAAAAATATTTAGACTCACCTTATGAAGATTTAAATAATACTGCAAAAACATTAATTCAAAAAATCAAAAGTCAGCATCAATTGACCCTATAGATAAATTTGTGCATTTGCTTATATTTGAACTATTGTAATGAGTTAAAAATAGGTAGATATAAATCGACGAAAAAAAACTAAGAGAAATGACCGCAGAGCTCGCCAAAAGCATAAAGAATCAGGAAAATTCAAGCAAATTAACGGGTTATTATGAATAAACTAGTGATTGAACCGGCGTTAATGAAGAAATGATGCAGCATCTAGGTCATGAAAAACATCAGAAAAAACGAGGTAGCAATACTCGTAACGTTTATAGTAAAAAAACTGTTTTAAGTGATGATGTCGAGTTAGAGCTTGCCATTTTTCGTTATAGAGAACATTGAAAAAATTTAGAAATAGTAAGAAAGCTCAAAAAATTATAAACATGATTAATAAATATTTTTCAAAAATAACTAAAGAAATATTAAACCAAGAAGGTTGGTATGAGAATAGGTATTATGGTGCATCGGGTAAGATTTTAAAGGATAAAAATTATATTTATTATAAACAGAAAAACTTTATTTTAAAAATTCTGCTAATAATTCACTAAAACTAGTGGTTTCCAAAGCTTATTTCTGACAAGCTGGTAATGCTTATGTTGGAACAGCCCGAACCGGTCGAAAATCTGACTACTTAGATATATGAATAGAGGAGCTTGGTTTCCTCTGCATATAGGAAAATTTATTTAACAATAAGTCGTTTATTTCATTCAGGTAACTGGGGCAGTACGGGGCTCTTGAAGGTGGAATAAAGTTTTATTCAAATGTGCATGATAGCAGCATAGAAATTAACCCGTTGGGCATGGAGCCTATCAATGGTAAATCCTAAGGATATAAATTTTTCACAAACTACAATTAATAAAAATTTTGATAATCCAGATAATTTTGCCAAGAGTTTAGGGCAATCTAAGAATAATATTAATATTGATAAAAATGCTAATATCATTAAAAATTCAGGAGCAGATAATGTGATGAAAAATATGAAACCTATTAGAGTTGTAAATGTGAAAGGATAATATGTTGTAAGAGATGGTAATAGTAGGCTTTATTTAGCAAGGTAATCAAAAGCAAGTTCTATTTCTATAGAAATTATCACAGATGTATATTAGTTAAGAGAATTTAATTCACGTTTAAAGAGAATCGGGTTACCCTAATGAAGGTACAAGTAAATTAACTACATGTAAATAAATAAGTATGAAAGAAGAAATAATAGTACATAAAATAGAAAATATTTGGCAAGATCCTCAGTGTTTTTGTATTTCAGAGTTTATAAGAGATGAGTTTTTTTATTATTTCAAATGTTGGGATTATAATAAAGGTATTACTCATAATATAGAAGATGATTTTTTAGGATGTTTTAATGTTGAAAATATGATGTCAATTAAACATTTAAGACATACTCAATTAGAATTATATCCGAGTAATATTAATCATGACTATAAATGTTATTATTATGAAATTAAAAATTCTAAATGGATGACGAAAATATTAAATGAAAGAGAAAATTATGATTCAAATTGGAGAAAATATGATGATCGTGTTTATAAACATTTTATTTTTGAAAATGCTAAGTATTGGGTTGAAGTAATAGGAACTAAAGTGATTTTTGATAAAGTTAAAAAAAGTAATGAAAAAATATATTTATGGGAAAATTACGGTTAAATACTAATTTTGAATCTGTAATATGAATTAAAAAACCAACTCAAATGAGTTGGCTTTTTGGTTTAATAATCATAACTCAGTATGTCTAACAATTCCCATTCCGAGTTAGGAAGAAGATTTTTAACAAGCCAGAACAGTTTGTCAAAGTCTAGCGGAAAAATGGCTGAGCGCAAGCCCCTTACCTTCCGTTTCTGCTAAAAGAGCCGTTTGCCCAATATTACAAATAGAGTTAAGCATAAAGCCTAAATTCTTATCATCAGGGATGAATTTAAGATAGGGTAAAGTGATTAAGATTTTTTGAAAATTAAGAGTTCTTTTTTCATTTTTCAAATGATTTTTTCTATAAAATTTCTATTCCAAACCACAAAAATCCGATCAAATATATGGTGCATCGGGTAAGATTCTAAAGGATAAAAATTGGAATTATATTTATGATAAACAGGGAAATCTTATTTTAAAAACTCCGAGAAATTTTAAAAATTCTGCCAATAATTTACCAAAAAATTCATCTTTCTTAAGTGAACATATAAATTCTAAAAACAAATTTTGGATTGAAGAAAATGAATTTGACCGTAAGGCCGAAATACGGAGATATTCAAAATCCGAACTCAAACAATACGATAAAATAAGAAAAAAAAGAACGCTTGAAAATTCTGCCCCTCCACAATGGCAACAAGGTGACTGGGAATACCAATGGCTGGGTAACGGAATGTTACAAGCGGTACGCAATCCTCAGGGGAAATGGATCCGTTTTGAACACGACGCATTAGATAGAAGAACAGCTAAAATTGTAAATACAAAGATTTATCGTTATCTTTGGGATGGTAATGCATTATTTCATGAATGGTTTTATGAGAATGAACGGCGTCCTAAGATTATTTCTGATGAGCTGGGAATGCTTATGTTGGAACAACCCGAACCGGTTGAAAACCTGACCACTTGGGTTTATGAAGAAGGAAGTTTAGCACCCACAGCTAAGTTAAGTGAGGGTAAGTCCTACTCGATTGTATCGGATTATTTGGGCAGACCCGCTCAGGCCTATGATGATAAAGGTAAGCTGGTGTGGCAGGTAGAATTTGACATCTATGGCAGAATACGGGAAGATATCTTTAACAATAAGTTATTTATTCCGTTCAGGCAACTGGGGCAGTATGAGGATGTTGAAACGGGACTTTATTACAATCGGTTTAGATACTACGACAGTAATACAGGAACTTATATAAGCCAAGACCCGATTGGATTATACGGAGGCATACAGCTCTATGGCTACGTCCATGACACGAATGCGTGGATAGACCCGTTCGGGCTTGCAAAACGTGGACCTAATACGGGAGGAAAAGGACCTCATAATCAAATAATCAAATCCTGAGCAGATGAAATAATATCCGATGGAGGTACGATTATATACGGAGGTGGATACGAAAAAGAAAAATTATTTGAAACTCCTGGAGGGCATAAATCAGGAAGACGTCCTGATATTGTTTGGCAAGATGCTGACGGTAAAACACATTGGGGTAATGTAGGAAAGACTAATGCAAAAGGAAAGCCTGTTACCAGAGAGATTTTAGCTATGCAGGATTTGAATAAAATTAGACACGCCAATGGTGTTCCTGAAAGGGTGCATTTCCGCTCCTATACTCATCCAGAAACAAATAAGAAGCCGAAACCAAAAACAAGTTGTCACTAATGGAACTAAATATAGTCGCATCCAGAAAATGCATAATTGAATTTGTAAATAATTTTTTAGAAAATAATAACCTTGTCTTTTTTAATGATAAAAACTTTGAGAAAAGTGGTATAGTTGTATCAAGTAGTATCAGTATGTTGGATTTTGTTGATAGTAATATCCTTATCAATATTGGTACTAAGGAAGATTATGAAGCAAAAATAAAATTACTAAATCATCGTCCACTTGTTGATGACAAAAACGACTTTATTTATATGACAAACTTTTGGACAAAGAATGAAGTTAAGATAACAAATACTTCATTTTTATGGTATCCTAACCGTAGTCCAAATGCTAAGCATTATGGTTCTATTTTACAAAAAGAAATTAAAAAACATTTTAATTATTGTATGCACACTGAAGACAGTCAGTATACATTACTAAACAAGACTTTCGCCAAGTATTATTGGTCTGATGAAGTGAAAAATTATTTGGATAAATTATATAATAATGGCGGAGTTGTTCCAATTCGCCCTATTATTGAATAACAATTAAAGCCACTCAAAAAGAGTGGCTTTAATATTTTACAGCGCAGCGATATTTTTAAGTTTTACAGATTTTATAAAACCGTCCAGCACGTGCAGGAAAGGAATTTTTTGTTTAGTGGCAGCGTGGAAATGGTGGAAAACTTGCCAACGCTCAGCAGCCAACGCAAAGTTTACCGCATTACCACACCGGTAATAATAACAACAATGATTTTTCTTTTTCAATTGAAAGAAAAAAATAAAAATCACTAAATTTACCGACAGGAAAACAGATGTTCTTTGATGTGAAAACCGGATGCTCGCGGGAGGGAAAAGAGTACGCAGGGTTAGAATAGCCAAGACCCTATCGGACTTGCCGGAAACAACCCGAATTTTTATGCCTATGTAAGTGATAGCAACGTTCAAATTGATTCATTCGGATTATCTACATCGCCAATTTTAGGATTTAAAAGTTATGGTCAATTAAATCAATTTGGTTCTCAAATTCAAGCTACCCTAGCTAGGGGAGGTTTTAATAATTCAGAAGTTTTCATGCAAGGTAGTTCTGTTACAGGTCGTAGTTTTAAAACAGGAATTCCTTTTGATGTAGGTAGGATAAGTGATTTTGATGTTGCAATTGTTAATTCTGATTTATTAAAAAAAGTACAAAGTTTAGATTTAGGAAAACTAGGACGTCCATATTCAATGCCATTAAATTCTGATGCTATGAAAAAATTAGGGTTTGGGGATTTAGCAGATAGTTTATCAAATCGTTTTGGAAGAGATGTAAACTTTAGAATTTTTGATAGTGAATCAGCAGTCAGAGCAAATGGTAAAAGTTATAAAATAAAATGCAAAAGTTAAAATGAAAGGTTACTATATAACATATGGTATTTTCTCATTAGACCTAGAAAATATTGTAAAAAACTTAGAAAAAAAATTAAATATAAATTTAATTAAAGATGAATATAATGATGATGAATTATATTATATTAAAACTAATAGTAAATATAGTATCAATCATTTTAGTATTTATAATGCCAGTCCTGATGGATTTTATATCACTGACAACGAAGTTTTACATCCTAACTATTTAATTTATTGTAATATAATCTTTGGTAAGAATGAGTTGGTCGATATTGAAAATATTAGAAGATGTATTCAAGATATAAAATATATAAAGGAATTGCGTATTGATGTTGATGAATGGTGATTAAAAAATAAATTCTGGTAAAATCCCAGACCCTATCCTAAATTTTGTGAATTTATCCGCTAAAAATGGCGGTTAATTCCTTCACCAAATTCCGAAGATGTTGAAACGGGGCTTTATTATAATCGGTTTCGATATTACGACAATAATACAGGAACTTATATAAGCCAAGACCCTATCGGGCTAGCAGGAAACAACCCGAATTTTTATGCTTATGTGTCTGATTCGAATACGATGGTCGATCCGTTCGGGTTGGATTGACATAAGGTGATAATTCAAGCTCAAGGTGATGGTTTAGAAAAATCTGTATCATGGAATAGAGCGACTCCACCAACGTCAAAGGAAGGGCTATCTATGTTAGATGAATTAACTGAAAGTTTAACAAAGGGAGAACGTAAAGCAAGATAAGAAGCTATTGATAAAGCTAAAAAAGTGGATTATTAATGCTGGTAAAAATGGTGGAGCGGATGCACCTGTAAGTAAAACTTTCTTAATAAAAGGTACTAAAGATGTTAGAATAGACATTGAAATAATTACAGGGAAAGCTTTTATATGAAAACACCTCACATACTCGAATTAAAAAAAAATGGTATTACTTTATTACTGATTTATTAATTGAATCTGATGAAATAGATAATTGGCAATTTCCATTCTTTAAAACTCGTTATAGTAACGGTAATTTTTTTGAAGATTTAGATCCAATCATTAGCTTAATTAATTTTAATCAAACACAAATCATTAAGATTATTCAAGATCCTGACATTGATTTCAATGATTTTTTAAGTGATTTTGATAATAAAAGTATGCTTGTGATTACTACTAACGATCTTGTAGAAAATAAAACTTTAATTAAAAATAAAATTGTAAATTTTATAAAAAGCCAACTTTAAAAGTTGGCTTTTTGGTTTAACAATCAATTTAGTTTCTCTAACAATTCCGATTTTCGTCTATAAGGGGTGTTTGTGCAATACTATAACTAGAGTTAAGCGTGAAGCCTAAATTCTTATCATCAGGAATAAATTTTAGATATGGTAAAGTTATTAATAATGCTTGAGGTTTAAGGTTTTTTTCCGTTTTTATAATGATTTTTTCTATAAAATTTCTATTCCAAACCACAATAATCCGATCAAGTATATGGTACATCGGGTAAGATTTTAAAGGATAAAACTTGGAATTATATTATGATAAACAGGGAAATCTTATTTTAAAAACTCCGAGAAATTTTAAAAATTCTGCCAATAACCTACCAAAAAATTCATCTTTCTTAATTGAAAATATAAATTCTAAGAACAATTTTTGGATAGAAGAAAATGAATTTGACCGTAAGGCCGAAATACGGAGATATTCAAAATCCGAACTCAAACAATACGATAAAATAAGAAAAAAAAGAACGCTTGAAAATTCTGACCCTCCACAATAGCAACAAGGTGACTGGGAATACCAATGGCTGGGTAACGGAATGTTACAAGCGGTACGCAATCCTCAGGGGAAATGGATCCGTTTTGAACACGACGCATTAGATAGAAGAACAGCGAAAATTGTAAATACAAAGATTTATCGTTATCTTTGGGATGGTAATGCATTATTTCATGAATGGTTTTATGAGAATGAACGGCGTCCTAAGATTATTTCTGATGAGCTGGGAATGCTTATGTTGGAACAACCCGAACCGGTCGAAACCCTGACCACTTGGGTTTATGAGGAAGGAAGTTTAGTACCCACAGCTAAGTTAAGTGAGGGTAAGTCCTACTCGATTGTATCGGATTATTTGGGCAGACCCGCTCAGGCCTATGATGACAAAGGTGAATTGGTTTGGCAGGTGGAATTTGACATCTATGGCAGAATACGAGAAGATACCTTTAACAATCAGCCGTTTATTCCGTTCAGGCAACTGGGGCAGTACGAAGATAAGGAACTAGACGGGCTTTATTACAATCGCTTTAGGTATTACGACAGTAATACAGGAACTTATATAAGCCAAGACCCTATAAAACTTGAAGGAAACAACCCGAATTTTTATGCGTATGTGTCTGATTCGAATACGATGGTTGATGTGTTCGGGTTGATGAATGTTTGGGACATACAATTTTCCCAAAGCTCTATAAGTGATGTTTTTAATGAAGGTCCCTGGAAAGGCTTGTCATTAGATGAGGCTATAGAAGCTACGAAAAAATTAGGAAAATTACCAGAAGGACTAACATTAAATGTAATGGAGTTAAATGGAGGAGCTAATATAGTAACTCTTAATAATCGAACATTATATGTAGCACAACAAGCAGGTTTAGAGAATATTCATCCTAATTTTGTAGATAATATAAATAAACTAAATAAATTATTAGATGGTGGAATACCATTAGACGTTGGTTAGATTCCCAAAATAAAGTGTAAAAAATAATTATGAACAAAAAATTGTATACAGGAGCTTATTTACTTAATAATTCAGAAAATAGTAATTATTATGGTATTATAGATGGCTCATATTCATTAAAGAACAATATTGATAAATGTAAAATACTAATACGGAAAACAGATGTGAAAAACTTATTAATCACTGAAAAAGAAATATCTTTTGAACTTAATTCAGTCCAATTGGATGTTTTAGCAAAAGTTAGTAGGGAAGTCTTTGAGAATTTAAGAGTGTTAAAATTATTATCTAATAGAAATAAATTAAATGAGTCTGGTTATATAGAGGAAGATGATGAGTAATGTGTCAGATTAGCGAATAGAATTAAAATAACCCGAAAGCAAACTTTACCTTGGCTTTAATATTCAAGAGTTGAATTTATCTAAAAGTTCTATTTAAATTTAAAGCGTCTAAACCAATAAAAGGGCATCCTAAAGGAGTATATGTAACAATAAATCACCGGAAATACTATCTCAAACATCGAATGGATATAAGAAACTTGGATTGACAAAAGAAAAATCTTCTCATTTTTTTGAGTTTCAAATAGATGATTCTAAACTAAAGTCCATAGATGGAGATAGAGGCACATTTATCAAATATATTGAAGGAGATATAGCCATTGACAGGAATAATGTTTCACGACATGGAAAAACTCCATGTAAATAATATAATCAGTATCTTATTATGATATCAGGAGTAGACTATATATTTTATACATCTAAAGATGCAAGTACTTTTTTTATGGAGTTTGAAACTAAATTAAAGGTAATTTGGGAGCATTATTATAAAGAGGAAGATTTTGAGGATAATATGTATAATGCTTTTTATGCTTTAGATAAGGTAATGTTTGATGAAATGGATAATAAAGGATTCTATTTAAATAAAAATGGAGAAGGGCCATTTTATCTTATCTTTAATCCTAAATATTCAAATATCGAAAATAGAATAACAGTGGTTTTACCTTCTATTATTGAAGAATCAATGTTTTGTAAAAAAATATATGAAATTGTTGTTAAAGTAAAATGAGATAAATCCTATTCTAATTAAGTAATAAAATACAGTCCCTGTTATAATCGGTTCAGGTATTATAATCATGAAACCGGTTTATATATTAGCCAGGATCCTATAAAACTGGCAGGTAACAACCCGAATTTTTATGCGTATGGGGCTGATTAGAATACGATGGTTGATGTGTTCGGGTTGATTATAGTATATAGAGATCTTAACGGAGCTCAAGAAGCTAGTGATAAAGCAGGAGAAGCAATTAAGGCAAAAAATACAGCAGCAACATATACTATCCAACAACATATAGATGATGGTAGTGTTTAAATACTCAATATATTTCTACAACCAAAAAGTCTTCCACAGCAGAATTTTATGCCAAACCTAACCCAAAAGGAGGAAAGATGGATAAAAGTACAATAATTGATACTAATAAGTTAGATGCTTCAAAAGTATTTGATGTTTCATCTGGGGTAGAACCACAAACAAAAACTAATTTGAAAGACCCAGCATTTAGATATTCTGTAAAAGATGCAGAAGTTTTAATTGAAAGGGAAATACCAAATCATGCTTATGCTGTAAGTGAATAAAAATATTTAGATTATGCAAAAATATTTAAGATTACTAGAAAAATAGGAAATGAATGGGATATATTCTATAAGAATCTTGATGTAACTTATAAAGAAAATGTTAAAGAAAAAGAAAAAATAAAAATTATAATTGAACAATTTTATAATGATCGTTTTTTAACACAAGAAGATAAAAATGAGTTATTATTTAAATTTATAATTCATTAGCAAAATACTCAGGTTGTGCAGAAGATTTAGAAATTTCTGAAAATCTACTTAATTCTTTAGAAAATATGAAAATAATAGATCAAAAATATTTTGATTTATTTTACGGTAATACTTCGACTAATAGATGGATGTAGTTATTTAATATTGATAAATTTTCTAAAGTCATTAAAAAATCAGGAGCAGATAATGTGATGGGAGATATGAATCCATAAATGGGATCAGGAGTAATTAAAGCTAGTGATCCTTGAGTTTGAGGAAAATGGGATTAGCAGAGGAAAAAGTACCCATTATATAGCTTTTAAACTGGATGAAAATAAAGTAAATTAGTCGATCCTCAAAATCCTACATTGAGATTATATATTAAAGGTGATGTGGAATTAAGAGATGCAAATAATAAACTTAAAGAAGGTGTTTCTCATGGGAAAACCCCTTGCAAATAAATAATATTAAATATGGAATTTAGCGGCGAATTATATTTTTATTATTCTGATAAATCAAACGAAACTGTGATTAATTTGTTAAAATTATATGCAGATAAGATAGGTTATGACTATAATTATGAAATTAATGATTTAGATGAACATTCCATTATGTTTTTTAAAAATAAAGAAATGTGGGAATATCATTTAGAGCATGGATATAATGTTGATTTAAATGGAGAAGGTTGTTTTTATATAAATGCTAAAATGGTTTCTTTAAATGGAAAAGCCTCTTTATATGAATTAAATGGACGTTCAAATTTTGATCCTACTGATACATTTTTTGTATTTTCTAAAGTACCTTATTATGTATTAACAGTTCCCTATGATATTGAAGAAGACCCTTTTTCTAAAAAAATATATACAGACTTTCACAACATTTTAGTAATGAAGGGCATAGAAGATAAAATATAATAAAAAGCCAACTTTAAAATTGGCTTTTTAAATTAAAAATATTTATTCCACTGGTCTAACAATTCCCATTCCGATTTAGGAAGAAGATTTTTAACAAGCCAGAGCAGTTTGTCAAAGTCTAGCGGAAATATGATAGAGCGCAAGCCCCTTACCTTCTGTTTCCGCTAAAAGAGCCGTTTACCCAATATTTCAAATAGAGTTAAGCATAAAGCCTAAATTCTTATCATCAGGAATCAATTTTAGATATAGTAAAGTAATTAAAAATTCTTAATGATTGAGGGTTCTTTTCCGTTTTAGAAGGATAGTTCTTTTATAAAATTTGTATTCCAATCCACAAAAATCCGATCAAATATATGGGGCATCGGGTAAGATTCTAAAGGATAAAAATTGGAATTATATTTATGATAAACAGGGAAATTTTATTTTAAAAACTCCGAGAAATTTTAATAATTTTGCCAATAATCTACCAAAAAATTCATCTTTCTTAAGTGAAAATACAAATTCTAAAAACAATTTTTGGATTGAAGAAAATGAATTTGACCGTAAGGCCGAAATACGGCGATATTCAAAATCCGAACTCAAACAATACGATAAAATAAGAAAAAAAAGAACGCTTGAAAATTCTGACCCTCCCCAATGGCAGCAAGGTGACTGGGAATACCAATGGCAG
>NZ_JABURY010000014.1 GCF_014489845.1 Frischella japonica | reverse complement strand
ATTATCAATCACCAGAGTAAAATAAAAGCTAATAACGTGAGAATTAGAAGCGAAAATATCAGTAACGAAGACACACGTATTGATGTAAACAAGAATTTAATTATTGATGCGCAGGAGGTTAAAAACCAACAAAGCGAGATATTAGCTAATGACATAAGTTTTGATATCAAAAATATCCGCAACTATCACACAAATATTCATGCAAGAGGTCATTTAAATTTAGAAGTATTTGATTCGATTATTAATAGTGATTCCTCTCTTTATGGTTATAATGTTACAGTTCTATCTGATTCAATTACGAATACCAATTCAACTATGAACGTTTTTGATGAAATGGAAATTTTCAGTGCCAAGATGACTAACATAGCAACAAATTTTAATGGCGAATGCATTTGGCTATTTGTATATGATTTATATAATAAAGATATCAGCATATCTGCTGATTTAATAAAAATGAAAGGCGATAAAATTTTCAACATAAATAGTTCATTAAACGCTCAAGACGTGATGCATATTGTAGCCAATGATATTGTTAATACTTCTTCAAAAATAAAATGTATAAAAGATAAAGTAAAAATGAAAGGAATGACAATTCATAATCGAAATGCCGTGATTGAAGCATATGAAAGCGTTGAATTTACTGGTGGCGATATAGTAGATAATGTATCACGATTGAAAGAATTAATAAATGAAAATGCTAAAATTTCTGCGGGTAATGAAATATATATTGATTCTATTGGATCTGTTAATAATCGATTTGCGAAATTATCCTCAGGTCAGAGTCTAATTATAAATGCAGTCAATCTTGATAACAGTTATGCCGATATTGATAAACCACTTAACTACCTGAGATTCGAGGCAGATTTTATAGACAATACTTCAGTCAAAATATTAAGTAATCATTTAATTCTTATTGCAAAAGTCATTAATAATGATAATAGTAATTTGACTGCGAATGGTATACGTATTGAAGCGGATACATTAATGGGAGATGGGTATTTAAAAACTTATAATGATTTATATTTAGAGTTGCAATCGTCGTTTATCAATAAATTAGAAATTGAAGCAGGTGGTGAATTAAGAATCACAACTTTGGGTAACATTGAAAATTATGGCAGTCTTAGAGGTAATAGGATTAACATACGATCAGGAAAAGCCTTTAACAACTATGAAAATGGTCGGTTAAGGGGAGGAAGGGTGAATATTAAAGCCGATGAAGTAAATAATTTCGCTGCTTCAGAATATAAAGAATATAGACCAACACTTTTCGCGGAAAAATATCTTTATATTGAAGCGACAAAAGTTAACAATTACCAAAATGCTTTAATACACAGCAATGATATTTTGAAAATTAAAGCTAAGACGTTGAATAATTATTATGGCAGTATTTGGGGTCAAAATGAAACTTCTTTAATAGTCGATGAATATAATAATTATGTTAGATAATTGCTAATTAAAATAATTCAAATTAGTGCTTTAACTAATAGTGAATATACATTGCATATTCACTATATTATTACCCAGAATTTTTTGCCTATTCTAGTATTTGGAATCATTCATCTAATGGCGAAAAATAACCAGTGCTTTACTTATTGTATTATTATTTACTGTTTTTACTCTTAGATTTAAATTCAGCATAGTATTCTTCGGCTAATTTGCGTAGTGATGAACCTATTGCCGCGTATTGATATTCGTTTAAATTAGCTAATGAAGCACGTGCTGAAGGGTGTTGGACAGCAAATCCTTTCCCTGGCAATAACACTACACCCGCTTCGTCGGCAATACGGAATAGCAACTCAGTTGGATTCTTATTTTTCAATATCCATTTGGCAAATTTATCGTCATATAATTCACGACAAATTTTTTCCAGATCAATTAAGGTATAATATTCAACACTGTTGATATTGCGTTGTTTATTTGACCCTAATCGTTGATACAGGGTAGCATCACGGCGGCGAATTAATGTTTTTAAGGTGGATTTATAACTTTGGTCGGTATCCATCATTTCACATAATGCAAAAAGCACCATTTGGATTTGTTGGGGAGTGGAAAGTCCTGCTGTATGGTTTAATGCCACAGCTCGACTATCTGCTACTAAACGATCAATAAATTTTAGCTGATCAGGCTCTGTCACAATTGAGCTGTAACGTTTATGCAATATCTGTTTGGTCTTTTTTGGTAACGCGCTTATGGATTTATCTAAAATATTATCTCGCGCTAAACCAATAACACCTAATCGCCAGCCAGTAGCACCAAAATATTTAGAAAATGAATAAACTAAAATGGTATTTTGAGGGCAAATCGCAAATAACGATTGGAAATCATCGGCAAAAGTACCATATACATCGTCAGTTAGAATGATCAAATCAGGTCGTTTTTTGACGATATCAGCAATAACTTGCAGGCTTTTATCATCAATTTTTACTGACGGAGGATTGGATGGATTAACAATAAAGAAAGCCTTGATACTTGGATCTTCTAATTTACGCAGTTCCGATTCTGGATATTGCCAGTCTTTTTCTGGATCAGCATTGATTAATACTTCTTCCAATTGATAATCATTCAAACCCGGTATTTCAAGATAAGGCGTGAAGATAGGTGCACCAATGGCTATCTTATCACCTTGTTGAATCAAACCATTTTCTTTCATTGAATTAAATACATAGGTCATTGCGGCAGTACCCCCTTCCGTGGCAAACAAATCAATATCAGTATTAGTTAGCGTTTGAACTCCCATCTGTTGTAAAACATATGATTTAATAACTTCTTCACTATAATGTAACATTCGATCAGGAACAGGATAATTACACCCCAAAATACCTTCAACCATTTCTTGGAGGAAGGCATTTTCATCTAAACCTAACTGATCACGAATATAGGAAAATGCTTTGCCTAAAAAAGGGACACCTGGCGTGTTATAGTTACGACGCACAAATTCTTCAAAACGTCCAGTTAAACCAGGCTTAATAGGGAATCCTCCGACACCTTCATTCATATAAGAATAAGACATTTCTGATTCTTCTACTGCAAAAATTCCTAGTTGAAAAAACGCTTGTCTTGGCCAAGTTGCAAGAAAATTGGGATTACCGCGACCGGCATTTAACATCATCCGATCGGTATGACTTTGAGCCAGTTTAATTAAATTATCTTTTAATTCGAATGGACTTAAATTTGCGTATTGAGCATAATCTATTTTGTTTTTCATGATTTGATAACCTTATTTTGACAGTTTGAATTAAGCAAATGCAATAACTAATGGGCCGAGCAATGTTAAAAACACATTAGCTAAGGCATAAGTAATTACAAAAGAATTAGTAGGGGTAGCGTTACCGGCTTTGTTAAGCACTTCGCCAAAAGCAGGATTGGCACTGCGGGCACCAGCTAATGCACCAGCAAAAACAGCTGCGTTTTGATAACCCAGTACATATTTTCCGAAGTAGATAGCTAGTATCATTGGAAGCAATGTGACCACAATACCAATTAAAAAGAGTGAAAGTCCTTGTTGTTTAATCGTATTAATTGCTTCAAGTCCTGAACTTAAACCAATTACGACGACAAATCCAGCTAAGCCAAAGTCTTTAAGTAATTGCAGGGCACCTGATGGGATATTACCGATAGTTTGATGGCGTGAACGGTACCAACCAAACAATAAACCAGATAACAGTGCACCACCACCAGCACCTAATGTGACTGGAATTTCACCAATACGTAAAACAATAAGACCAATAATTAAACCGACAACTAAACCTAAACCATGAAAAATCCAGTCAGTTTTTCCGCTTTTGGTAATGGGTGCACCAATGCGATCAACAACACGTTTTAAATCACTATCAGCACCATATATGGTTATTACATCACCAAGCTGTAAATGAATATCACCAGTTAGTGGAAGTGATTCACCGTCACGGTGTATCGCAAGCAAGTAAATGCCATGTTTAAATTTCATCACTTCGTCAGAAGAGAGAACTTTCGTTAGACTCTGCCCAACATATTGGGTATTACGCATTTCAACATCCTGCGTATTCATCACAAAATCCATACCTGAAGCTGAATTTAATTCTGTTCCAAATTGTGAACTTGCTTTGAGGATAGCATTGCGATGACCGACAACTAAAACAATATCTTTCAGCTTTAAAGTCGTTTCAGATGAAACTTCAATAATTTTTCTGCCTCGTTTTATGCGCTCAATGCTGATGCCATCATATTTTTTCTCAATTTGTGCAACAGATTGTTTCATTAGGTGATTGACTTGATATAGTCGACCAGTAATATCAGATAAAGCTAAATGTTGATTACTGCCTAACACGACTGATCCATTCAATTGTTCAGCTTGTGCTTTCATCGCATCATCACGGATATCTCTCCCCATGATTTTGGGTAGAATATTAACACAAACAATAATCGCGCCTAACGATCCAAAAATGTAAGTCACTGCATAACCAATAGTAATATTACTTTGGTATCGACTAAGTTTTTCGGGCATTAAGCCTAATTGATTTAAAGCATCTGATGCTGTACCCATAATGGCTGATTGCGTTAATCCTCCAGCCGCAAGTCCTGCAGCTAACCCTTTGTCAAGATGGAAGATTTTTGCTAACACCAACACTGTGATTAGTCCAGCAATGGCAATAAATAACGCTAAAAAGATCTCACGTAAAGTTTTTACACCTAGAGAACGGAAAAATTGTGGACCACTTTCGAAACCAACCGCATAGATAAATAGGGCAAATAGAACGGCTTTTACGCCAGCATCGATCGTGACACCTAACAAACTAAACCCTACTGCAACCAGTAATGATCCAGCGACACCACCTAATTGAAATTTTCCTATTCGGATATTCCCAATTAAGTAACCTAGACTTAATGATAAAAATAACAGAATTTCAGGTGAGCTTTTCAGCCCAGCCATAATCCAATGTGACAGCCATTGCAGCATTTTATCCTCCACAAATACTAAAATGAATCAAGAAATAGTGAATTGTTTGTATCCCTGATATTTTTATTAATTACCTGAATTTTATTTAACCGAAAATCAGTATTAAAAATTCACATTTTTTAATAAATATTAAGTTTTAATTCGATATTTAAAGCGTTACCTCATTGATATTTTTTTAAAAAAAAGGGGAATTGATTTTAAAAAATAGAATTGTGATTAATATTTATTAAAGAACGCGTTTTGTGACGTTGTCACAAAAAAATAGCTAAAACTATTTTAAAAAGTGGTAAATTTGGTTTTTAATCTTGTAAAAGTACCCCTTGGAAACCCATTCAGCATAAAAAGGACCAGAACATCAAATGCTTAATTTTATTGACATGATATTTTTTGGTTATTAGGAAAAAATGATTATTTTTGAATGTGTTAGCGCATTTATGCGTTACGATAGTGTGAAAGTTAGTGTTCATAATACACGAGAAAAAATAGAAGGTGTCTTAGCGACACCATAAATTACTATTTCTGATGTGTTTTAACGCTACGATTATATTTCGGTTTTTTGCTGGTAATCTGATAATACACCCAAAGGCTTTGCAAAAATACCATCACACTAACGGCAGCAAAAAGAAGGTAAATTTCAAGGATAAAGAATAATTGATCAATGATGTACAAAGATGGATTATAACCATTAAATAGATTGACCATAATGATAATAAAACAGATCACACCGTTAATAACAGCGAGACCCCCTAAAACAGATGCAATAACAGAAAGGATTTTAAGAAACTTTTTCATAACATTAAATATATCAAACAGTTAACGTAATTTGATGTTACATGGTTTTGTATATAATAGCAATAAAAATTGTGTTATTTTACAATAAGTTATGTTTTTTGTGGTTGATATGGTAAATGACGAAAAATTTATGAAATCAAATAGTCGTTTGTTTAGTAAAAACAAATTATCAGGATAGTTTGTTTATATTTATAAATACGTGTGTTCATTATTATGTCATAAAAAACCACCCCTAAGAGTGGTTGTATCTTGCAGTGGTTAAGGATTAGAGGAATGAACGATATGGTAATTCAGGTTCATCTGTAAAGATATCTCTAAATCCACGATAATGTTGATAATACATACGACCTTTATCAGTTGGATAGGTATATTTTCCACCAACTTGCCAGAAAAATGGTGCAAATTTATATTGCAAACGATCACGTTTCATCTTCCATAGGACTTCGATTTCACGTGTATCACTTTGAAAGTTTGCCCAAATATCATGATGGAATGGAATAACGACTTCAGTATTAAGGGATTCCGCTGCACGAATAATGTCAGAAGAGGTCATTTTATCAGTCACACCACGTGGATTTTCACCATAAGATAATAGTGCAACATCGATTTTATGGTCATTACCATGTTTAGCATAATAATTTGAATAATGAGAATCGCCCGAATGATAAAGATTACCGCCAGTGGTTTCAAATAAATAATTGACGGCGCGATCATCCATACCATCTAAAATTGATTTATCTGTCGATGACACCCCTTCCGGTAAAGTTACTAATGACGTACGATCAAATGAATCAAGCACCTTAATAGTAATATCGCCCACTTCAATAATATCACCGACATGAGCGGTAATACATCGTTCTGCAGGTACCCCCCATTTTTGCCAAAGCTCTACACATGCTTTTGGTCCAATAAATTTGACATTATCGCTACAATTTTGTAATACTGCGGCTGCCACATTTACATCAATATGATCGGCGTGATCATGGGTAGCCATTATGGCATCGACTTCTTTGATTGCAAAAGGATCTAGGACAAATGGTGTAGTACGTAAGTTAGGTTGTAGTTCACGTACGCCACCCATACGCATCATTTGATGTTGTTTTTTCATCCAAGGATTAGCATGAGTACGTTTACCCGTACCACACCAAAAATCTACAGAAATATTTGTATTACCCGCTGATTTGAGCCAAATACCGGTACAACCCAGCCACCACATTGAGAAAGTGTTAGGAGCCACTTTAGTTGCTTCAATTTCTTCATTTAACCAAGTTCCCCATTCTGGAAAAGTACTCAAAATCCAGGATTCGCGTGTAATTTCATTAACTTTACTCATATTTCAATCCTTATCATTATTAAAATTATACTAATATTATTTCAACACCTTGTTGTTTAAGACTCTCTACTACGGATTTATCGGCTAACTTGCCAGTTATCACTACGTCTATTTTGGTGGTTGGACAAAAAAGCATACCTGATCCAATTTTTTCAGTAACTTTTGTACTATCCACCACAACTACTAATTTTTGTGCATTATTTAAAATTTGTTGTTCAGAAACAGCAGTTAAAATTTCACTTTTATAAAGTCCTGCTGGTGTCAATTGTTTACCACTGGTAAACATAATATTGCCACTATAAATTGCGGATAACTCACTGGTAGGATTTAATATGATGTTTTGCGTCTTATTGTATTGTCCACCAATGATTGTAACGTGCTCATGATCATGTTCAATTAAATAACTTGCTAGCGGAAAATAGTTGGTAATGATATTAACGTCTTTACCGCATAATTCACGACCCAGTAGAAAAGCTGTCGAACCACAGTTCAATATGACGCTTTCACCATCTTTAATTAACGTTGATGCTTTAATCGCAATTCGTGCTTTTTCATGGTAATTGTCGGTATTATTAATATCTAATGGTGACCAAATTGGTTTTTTTTCTTCGATTCTAACAATACCATTACGTACTTTTTTAACTTTACCGGCATCTGCGAGTTTTACAATGTCGCGTCGGGCTGTAGCTGGAGAAATATTAAATATTTCAGTTAATTCCACGACTGAAATACTTTCCATCGTGCCAATCAATTTAACAATATCTTCGTGCCTTTTGGCTTCATTCATGACCATAATGTATAAAA
This sequence comes from Frischella japonica, assembly GCF_014489845.1. GTDB lineage: Bacteria > Pseudomonadota > Gammaproteobacteria > Enterobacterales > Orbaceae > Frischella > Frischella japonica. The sequence goes on along the minus strand of NZ_JABURY010000014.1, from coordinate 51,765 downwards.
ACCTATGTTATCAATCATTTAAAATGATTGTAATAATCTGCTTTATGATTACTTATGATTTTATTGTTAATAGTTATCATTGTCAATCATTTAATGTTAAATACATTTAAGTTCATATTTGACAACATGTCTATAGAAATTACATATGAAAATATAAATAAATAACCTAATCGTGATTGTTATCACAATAATCATAAATAATCATTGAGTGATTTAATTTGATTGTTATCATTGTGGTGTTTAAGTCATAAGCGCGAAAATGAGAGAGGGTGCGCTAAATATAATTAATGTTATGTAACTAACGATTTTTTTTTAAATAAAAAAAAGAAACAAGGTGAGGCAATATGGAAACAATTTATAGTGTGTTTTACATTTTCTATAGTCAAGTGATGACTAAAGCTCCATTGTTATTAGGTTTAGTAACTTGTTTAGGCTACTGTTTACTTAAAAAAGATGTAACAACTGTTATCAAAGGAACAATTAAAACAATTGTCGGATTCATGTTGTTACAAGTGGGTTCAGGTGTTTTGGTATCAACATTTAAACCAGTAATTGAAAAGCTTTCTGAATATCATCATATTGATGGTTCTATTATTGATACCTATGCTTCAATGGTAGCGGTAGAACAAGGCATGGGAGATAATTACTCATGGGTAGGTTACGCCGTTTTATTAGCCTTAGCGTTTAATATCGTGTTAGTGTTATTTCGCCGCATAACCGGTATTCGTACCATTATGCTTACCGGACATATCATGTTTCAACAAGTTGGTTTAATTGTACTATTTTACTATCTTTTCGGTTTTAGTATGTGGGAAACCATCATATATAGTGCCATTATCATTGCATTATATTGGGGGATCTTCTCCAACATGATGTTTAAGCCGACTCAAGCGGTTACTGGTGGGGCTGGTTTTTCGATCGGACATCAACAACAATTAGGTTCATGGATTGCAGTCAAATTAGCTCCAAAGTTAGGTGATAAAAATGATTCTGTTGATAATTTAAAATTACCAAAATGGTTACATATTTTTCATGATAGTATCGCTGCAACAACCATCGTCATGACATTCTTTTTCGGTATTATTCTGTTATCTTTTGGTTTATATGACTTACAAGTTATGGCTGGTAAAACGCACTGGACCATTTATATTCTTGAGACCGGCTTAAAATTTGCTGTGGCAATTCAAGTTATTGTTGGCGGCGTACGTATGTTTGTTGCAGAATTATCTGAAGCTTTTAAAGGTATTTCTGAAAAATTAATTCCTAATGCCGTCTTGGCGATTGATTGTGCAGCTATCTATGCTTTTTCACCGAATGCTATGGTATTTGGCTTTATTTGGGGGGCATTAGGTCAGTTTGTGGCTATTGGTATCTTATTAGGTTGCCAATCACCGATTATGATTATTCCTGGTTTTATTCCAATGTTCTTCTCAAATGCAACTATTGGGGTGTTTGCGAATCACTTTGGTGGTTGGAAAGCAGTAATGAAAATCTGTTTTGTGATGGGGATTATTGAAGTACTTGGTTCAGCTTGGGCATTAGATATTTTCTTACAAAACGGTACACCTATTCCAGCTTGGATGGGGATGGCTGACTGGGCTATTTTATTCCCACCAATTTTACAAGGTTTATCCATTTCTCATCTATTTATCTATGTATTAATCGCTTTATCATTGGTCTATATGTTTTTTGCTGCCAAAGCACTACGTTTAGAAGAAGCTACCAATGCACAAAATAAAGTTAATGATGATGAAGCAGATGCTACAGAAGATCAAAATCCAGCAGTACTTAGTAAATTAAATGAAGTGAATCAAACTGAAACACGACCAATTAGAATCTTAGCGGTATGTGGGAGTGGTCAAGGTTCCTCAATGATGATGAAAATGAAAATAGCTAATTACCTTGATAATAAAGGCATTGCCAATGTTATGGATTCTTGTGCGGTCACTGATTACAAATCACGTTTAAATAATGTAGATATCATTGTTTCATCTAAACATTTATCACATGAGATTGAAGTGGGCGAAAATCAATTTGCACTTGGTGTGCAAAACATGCTCAATCCTAATACATTTGGTGATGAATTGATTGAGTTGATTCAGCAAGTTAATCAAAAACAACAGAACTAACAACGAATAATATTTTGGGGAGAAATGGGATATGGCATTAAAACAATCACTAATTGAAAACGATTCTATTTTACTTGGTGCTTCGGCAAGTAATTGGCAAGAAGCAGTAAAACTAGGTACTGATATGTTAGTGAAATCGGGTGCAATTGAAGCGGCTTATTATGACGCCATCATTAACTGCGTAGAGAAAATGGGACCTTATATTATTATAGCCCCAGGCTTTGCCATGCCACATGCACGTCCTGAAGATGGCGTTAATCGCACTGCATTTGCCTTAGTTACTTTAAAAGAACCGGTTCTTTTTGATGGTGAAGATGAACCAGTTAAAGTATTAATCACACTAGCTGGTAGTGATTCGGATAAACATATGGCTGGATTGATGGAAGTGACTCAAGCGTTGGAAGATGAAAACAGTGAAACTGGAATAAATTTAGACAAATTTGTTCAATGTCATACTAAAGAAGATGTTTATGACGTTATTGATCAAGCCTTAGAATAGGGAGTCAGTTATGTTTCAAGCATTAAAAGAAAAAGTCCTAAAGGCGAATCTACTCTTGCCAAAGTATCATCTCGTGACATTTACTTGGGGTAATGTGTCAGAAATCGATAGGGAGCAAAATGTAGTCGCGATAAAACCTTCTGGTGTGGAATATGAGCAAATGCAAGCTGATGATATCGTTATCGTTGATTTGCAAGGTAATATAGTTGAAGGAAAGCTTAATCCATCTAGTGATACCCCTACTCATCTTGAGTTATATAAAGCCTACCCTTCGATAGGTGGGATTGTGCATACTCATTCCACCCATGCAACAATTTGGGCGCAAGCTAGTAAAGATATCCCTGCGTTAGGTACTACGCATGCTGATTATTTTTATGGTGACATTCCCTGTGCCAGACATTTGACAGATCAGGAAATTAAGCAAGAGTATGAAAAAAATACGGGGTTAGTCATCGTTGAGGAATTTGCTAATCGTCATATTGATCCGGTGGCAATGCCAGCGGTTCTAGTATCGGGTCATGCGCCATTTTGTTGGGGTAAAGATTGTTTCGATGCGGTACATAATGCTGTAGTACTTGAAGAAGTTGCCAATATGGCTTTAGCAACACGCTTACTTAATCCGGTTATTCACATCGAACAAGCGTTATCTGATAAACACTATTTTCGTAAGCATGGTGCAAATGCTTATTATGGTCAACATAAATAATTTTCAATTTATAATGAAAAATAAGGAATAATATAATGAGCAAACCAATGATTCAAATCGCCTTAGATCAAACCCAATTAGAACCAGCTATGGTTGTTGCTAAAAATGTTGCCAATTATGTTGATGTTATTGAAGTTGGCACGATTTTGGCATTTGGAGCAGGAATGGAAGCTGTACGTAAATTACGTAAAGAACATCCCAATCATATATTAGTTTGTGATTTAAAAACAACTGACGGCGGTGCTATATTAGCGAAAATGGCTTTTGAAGCAGGAGCAGATTGGTTAACCGTATCTGCAGCAGCGCATATTGCAACTGTTGCCGCATGTAAAAAAATTGCTGACGAGTTTGGTCGTGAAATACAAATTGAACTCTATGGTCATTGGACATACGATGATGCAAAAGCTTGGCGTGAATTAGGAATAAAGCAAGCGATTTATCATCGATCACGTGATGCTGAATTAGCTGGGGTAGGCTGGACCGAGGAAGATTTAGTCAAAATGAGAAAATTATCTGATCTTGGCTTAGAATTATCCATTACAGGGGGGATTGTACCCGAAGATATTCATTTATTTGCTGGCATTTCAACTAAAACTTTCATTGCTGGTCGAGCATTAGCCGGTGAAAATGGGCAAGAAACAGCGGCGGCATTGAGAGAACAAATTGCTAAATATTGGTAAAACTCTTTAGTTGTTTTCTTTATAGGATCAGCGATTATGCTGATCCTTGCTAAACAAACTAATATTAACCACTCATTGTTGATAATTTAAAAGATAAAACGCATTGTGGCTATTATTTTGATCAAAAAGGCAATTTTATGACAATAATTAAATCGAAAAATCGTGTCGGTATTTATGAAAAAGCACTCCCTGTTGAAATGACCTGGTCAGAACGTATTGCAGCAGCAAAACAATTAGATTTTGATTTTTTAGAAATTTCGATTGATGAAACTGAAGCTAGACAGGCTAGACTGGATTGGTCGCAGCAGCAAATTCGTGAAATAAAATTACTATGTGATGATTATGCATTACCATTACAATCAATGTGTTTAAGCGCGCATCGAAAATTTCCTTTTGGTTCTGCCGAACCAAATAATGTAAAACAAGCAAAAGTGATCATGCTAAAAGCCATCGAATTGGCACATAAATTAGGCATAAGGGTGATCCAATTAGCCGGTTATGATGTATATTATGAACCTGCCAATCAAGATACTCACTTAAGATTTATTGAAGGTATGCAATATTCTAGCCAGTTAGCGGAACAAGCTGGTGTAATGCTAGCGGTAGAAATAATGGATACTGATTATCTTAATAGTTTAAGTAAATTTGAGATACTTAAAAAACAGGTATCTTCACCTTATTTTATGGCTTATCCCGATGTAGGTAATATAAATGGTTGGAATTATGATACTTGCACCGAGTTGAAATTGGCACAAGAACATATTGTTCAAATTCATTTGAAAGATACCTTAAAAGTGAAACCTGATTTTAAAGGACAGTTTCGTGATTTAGTTATTGGGGAAGGCGAGGTCAATTTTGTTGAAATATTCAACACATTAAAAGAAATGAATTATCAGGCACCATTTGTCATTGAAATGTGGGCTAATGATAATAACTGGCATCAGAATATCATTATCGCTAAAAATCGCTTAAAACAAGCTGCTCAATCAGTTAAATTTCCCTTTATGTAAACGCATTTGTCATAATAAAAGCAGTAATTTATTGCTGCTTATTTATTTTTTTAACTATAAATCATTTCCCAATTTATTAAGTTTTTATTTTTAAGCATTGTAAAAACGATAAATACAGGATCGCCTAAAGTAAACGAATTATTATGATAATCATCGATGATAACATGTAAATGATTTGATTTTCTTTTTTTAATAAAATTTTGCACTTTTTGGGTGTTATTAAAAATAACATAATCTATATTTACATTACTTTTCCAATATCTGCTTTATTAGTTTAAGTGATTGTTATTGTTATAATAATTCAAAAAAACTATTGTGTCTGATCAACAAATACGTCTATGATAGTAAAAAAATTGTAAGGAATGATTATGGTAACTTCTCTAGTTATTGCAAAATCGGAGCCTGATCATCGTGATCTGGTTCTTTTACCCGCATTTGCTAATCGTCATGGTTTGATTACTGGGGCTACTGGTACTGGTAAAACAGTAACATTACAAAAAATGGCCGAAAGTTTTGCGCGAATAGGTGTACCCGTGTTTTTAGCTGATGTGAAAGGGGATCTAACCGGTTTGGGCGTTGCGGCTACTGTGTCAGATAAATTAACTACCCGTTTAACTAATATTGGGGTTAACGATTGGCAACCGTGCGCATCATCGATTGAGTTATGGGATGTATATGGTGATAAAGGTATACCGTTACGGGCAACGATTTCGGATATCGGTCCCTTATTACTAAGTCGGTTATTGAATCTTAATGAGGTACAAACGGGTATTTTACAACTAGTGTTCAAAATTGCTGATGATAATCAGCTATTATTATTGGATTTTAAAGACTTACGTGAAATGGTTAAATATGTTGGTGATAATGCCAAATCATTCATAACCGATTACGGCAATATTACAGCAGCTTCAATTGGTAGTATACAGCGTAGCTTATTGTCATTAGAGCAACAAGGTGCAGATTATTTCTTTGGCGAACCAATGTTAGATATTGCTGATATTATGCAGTTAGATGCTAATGGCAACGGAAAAATTAATATTTTAGAATGTGAAAGATTATTTAATTCGCCAAAACTTTACTCTGTATTTTTACTATGGTTATTATCGGAATTATTTGAACATTTACCCGAAGTGGGTGATTTAGCAAAGCCAAAATTAGTGTTCTTTTTTGATGAAGCGCATTTATTATTTAATGATATTTCTAAAGTATTACTTGAAAAAATAGAACAAGTGGTACGATTAATACGTTCAAAAGGCGTCGGGATCTATTTTGTTACCCAAAATCCAACCGATATACCCGATAGTGTTTTAGGCCAATTAGGTAACAGAGTTCAACATGCTTTACGAGCATTTTCAATTAATGACCAAAAAGCAGTTAAAGCTGCAGCTCGAACAATGCATCAAAATCCGGAAATTAATACTGAACAAGTGATAACTAATTTAAGTGTTGGGGAAGCATTAATCTCATTTCTTGATGAAAAAGGTCGACCTAATATGGTTGAGCGAGGAATGATTATTGCACCTGAATCATTAATGGGTGCAATGTCAAATGAGCAACAGCATGCGCTTATCTTACAATCAGTTTTACAACAAAAATATGCTACACCAATTGATCGTCAATCTGCTTATGAAAAATTAAAGGCTGGTGCAGTCTCTACACGTACAGAATCTACAGATACTTCATCTACCTCATCCCAAACTGAATCGAGCGGATTTTGGGATGGAATTAAAGATTTTCTGTTTGGCAGTAAGGGTGTTCGGGGTGGGCAGAAAGATGGTTTAGCGCAAAAAGTAATTCAAAGCACTTCACGACAAATTGCTAATAATATTGGTCGTGAAATTACGCGTGGAATATTAGGGAGTTTAAAGAAACGTTAGTGAAAATAGTTTTATGGTAAATATAATTTTTATTGACTAATTGCCCATTAGTTGTGTTCTATTTTATATAAAAATGCCAATTTGCTATATATTGTTATAGTCTCAAAAATGAGACTATAACTTTTTCATTTATTTACCTTTTTTTTAATTAAAAAGGTTGCTATTCATAAATTTTCCATTAAAATCTCAATCAATTAAAAGACAGCGGAGACGTTGATTTCTAAAATGCATTACCAAGTACTTTATTTTAATACTAACAATTTTAATGATAGTTTAGTTATTTCTCATTATTAATCCTCCTATTGGAGGATTTTTTTTGGCTAAAATTTTATCGATTACAATAGGACAATGACGAGAATTTATTATGACAAATAAAGATATTTTATTAGCAAGTCGGGATCAGAGTTTAAAAGCTTTTTTGATGAAAAGTATCAAACAAAATGGTGGTTGGGTTAATGCTCATATGCATGCAGATCGTGCTTTTACCATTACACGGGAAAGTTTTTATATCTACCAAAAACAAACTTTAATTGAAAAATGGGATACGCTCGATCGTATCAAAGCTGCTATGACTGAGGAAGATTATTACCGCCACTTTAGTATGGCTGTGGAACGTATGATTGAGCAAGGCGTATCTGCAATGGGCTCATTTGTTGATATCGATCCTATTGCTCAGGAACGTGCGATAAAAGGGGCTTTACGTGCCAGAGCAGTATATAAAAACGATATTGTAATTAAATTAGTTAATCAAACATTGAAAGGGGTGATAGATAAAGAAGCGCGTTATTGGTTTGATAAAGGAGCTGATATGGTGGATATCATAGGTGGATTACCACGTCGCGATGAGCGTGATCATGGTCCTGGAATGGGACTAGTTCACTTAGATGTATTAATGCAAACCGGCAAACGTTTAGGTAAAATGGTACATGTGCATGTTGATCAATTTAATTCCCCAGAGGAAATCGAAACAGAGCAACTGACTGATAAAACCATTGAACACGACATGCATGGCAAAGTTGTAGCTATTCACAGTATTTCCATTACAGCGCACGATTTTGCGTATCGACAGAAACTCTATCAAAAAATGAAAGAAGCAAAAATGATGGTGATAGCTTGTCCTTTTGCTTGGATTGATAGTCCTCGTCGCGAAGATCATGGCCCAACACGAAATTCCCTTACTCCAGTGGATGAATTATCAACTGCTGGCATTCCCGTTGCGATTGGTACCGATAATATTAGTGACTATATGTTGCCGTTTTCAACCGGAAATATGTGGGAAGAATTAAAGTTACTCGTAACAGGGTGCCGTTATACTGATTTAGATAATGTCATTAAAGTCGCAACCCAAAATGGACGTTTAGTTTTAGGTTTATGAGTTCAATAATATTATAAAATAGTTAATGTTAAAAATACTCTATGTTTCATTAGTATTAGTAAAATCAGTTTGGTAAGTTTAATTAATATTTCAAGGGTACACCATGAATAACAACATCACGCCTTTTTATGACCCACTGCTCAGTTATGAGGATAATTATCAACAAGGACCTTTTGGTGATTTTGCCTATTTACCTAAATCATCAATTGTCATGCCCCATAGTTCTCGTTTTTTGAATTTTGACGTAAATTTACCCTTTGGTATTCCAGCGGGACCGCTATTGAATGCTAAGTATGTAAAAGCTGCTTTAGGTTATGGTTTTGATCTCTGTGTATATAAAACGGTACGAACCCGCGCGCATAAAAGTCATCCTTTACCGAATGTATTATCTATTCACCCAAAAGGAAAGTTGTCGGCTGAAGTTGATACGGTTTTGGCTGATCACGATTTTACTTTTCCAATTTCGATAACCAACTCTTTTGGGGTGCCGTCGTTTGATCCTGATGTTTGGCAACCGGATATGGCTGATGCTGTGTTGGCAGCTAAATCAGGGCAACATGTTATTGGTAGTTTCCAAGGTACTCCAGGTAATGAAGCAACGATTGAGCAAGATTATGCCAATGCAGCTAAATTAGTGGATGAGACTGGTGCTCCCATTTTGGAGGCGAACTTAAGTTGTCCAAATGAAGGTGTGAATAAATTATTATGTTTTGACTTTACAAAAGTGGAGCGAGTTGCTCACGCGATTAAAAATGCGGTGCCTAATAAGCCTTTATTTTTGAAATTGGCTTATTTTGCGCATGATGATGCCATATTACCGTTATTAAAGAAATTAGATGGTGTGATTGAGGGATATAGTACAATTAATACATTATCAGCTAAACCGGTAGATGCTCAGGGTCAGCCTGCTTTAAGTTCAACCAGGCCAGTTGGTGGCATATGTGGAGAGGCTATCCGTTGGGCTGGATTAGATATGGTTGCACGTTTAGCTCGATTAAGAGCCGAGCTAATTCATCATTTTACTATTATTGGGGTTGGTGGGGTTAGCAGTCTGGAGCATTATCAAGCATTTAGGCACGCTGGTGCCGATGCCGTCATGAGTGCAACTGGGGCAATGTGGAACCCACAATTAGCTTTTGAGATTAAACGTGCATTGCTTGAATAATAAAAAATTAATTTTATGAATGCATCAATGCCCTTTGGGCATTTTTAGCATGTTATTATTTAGATATTAGCGCGAAAAGCGATATGGCTCATCTATCGCAACAAAATGGTGTTCCTTTAAAGCTGCATCAATCCATTGCGTGATTCCATGAGTTGAACAAAGTGTCTGAATATACTTTAGTAAATCATCAGATACTTGGATTTGGTAATTTTTTAATCTTAAACAAAGAGGGGCATAAAACGCATCAGCAATTGTAAAATTACCGAATAAATAATTACCTTGTGAACGTTTTAAGTAACGGCTTAGTAAATTATCAAGAAATTCAATTTCTTTTTTGACTGGCAGGTGATCACGTAAAATAATTTTACCAATTTCAGGTAATTGTGCTTCAATATTAAAAGGCAAATATTGACGAATTTTCTGGTATCCGGTATGCATATGTGCTGTTAAACTTCGCGCTTGTGCGCGTTGTTTTATATCAGTTGGCCAAAGTGCTAATGCAGAGTGTTGCTCCGCTAAATATTCACATATTGCTAATGAGTCAGTTATAACGAAATCATCCACGACTAAAAAAGGAACACTGCCAAATGGATTGAAGGTTAGGACGGTCTGTTTAAACTTAGAATTTTCATCAAAATTGTCAAAATGGATCCATTTTTCTTCAAATGGGATGGCGAAATGTTGCATGACAATCCAAGGTCGCATTGACCAACTGGAATAATTTTTATTGCCAATATAAAGAGTGTATGACATGGTGATTTCCTATAAACTTTATTGTTGTGAGTTTTTGACCTATTTGTAAGAGTAGCGTAGGTACTTAAAATTTACTATGAATAATTTAAATAAAATTATTCAAGTAAATCGATTTTCAATTTTCTGTTATCACTACGTCCTAAATCATCAATAACTGTGATTTTAAACATACCACTTTGTATCGGTACCCAATCAATGGAAGCATTGACCGGGCTACTGCCAAGGAAATTATTGCCAATAAACCAATATAATTCTTTTACCTCACCATCAGCGGTAGCTTTTAAACTAATCTTTTCATTCTTTTGATTATTAACTCTTAATTTATAAACTGCATTTTTTAATGGTGAAGTTATTCGAGGTGGATCACCTAAATAGGTTTGTGCATTATTACAATGGGTACTTTTAGGCGGTTGTTTTTTCGGCATTCCTGCTTTAGCAAAAACTTTTGCTAAGTCTGATGGCCAATACTCAAATACTTCGATATGTGATGTTTGCGGATTATAAGGAGGACAAGCTACTTTGTTGGTTTTGTTATCAATCAAGACCGGTCGATAAACCGTGTCAACGGTGATTGGTGAAACACCAGGAATGAACCAAGTTTTCCCTTTAATTTTACACCATTGCGTCACTAAATTACCGCTAGGTAAACAAATTTCAACTTGAGTAAGGTTGGCCGGAGCATGGTTATGATATTGCTTTTGTGAAGGATAATAGGCGGTTATGGCATCAATTATATTAAAATATAATGGTGTAGCTGCATTAGCGCCAATTAAAGCATTGTTGCTTGTGCCGTCAAAATTGCCTAACCATACCACTAATGTATAATGATTAAATCCACCAGCAGTCCATGCATCCCTAAATCCCCAGGAAGTACCCGTTTTCCAATAGATTGGTGTCATGGCTTTTTGTTTTTTTATTAAAATATCTTGTTTACGGGTATTTTTTAATAACATATCCAGCGTCATAAAACTTGCTGCTGGACTAAGTAACGGTTTACGCAATGCTGGTTCATGCTCATTTTGAGTCAATGTTAATGGTTGCCATACGCCTTGATTTGCTAACATAGCATAGAGTGAAGCGAGTTCCTGTGGTGTCACTTCACCCCCTCCAAGTACTAATGCTAAACCATAATGTTCTTCTGCCGCCATATTACTAATATTAGCTTGTTTTAAAAATTGGTAGAATGAAGGTTTTTTTAATTTGCTCGCTACATAAACAGCAGGGATATTACGACTATGAATTAAGGCATCAGTAACTGAAATGGGGCCTTTAAAATGTCGATCAAAATTTTCTGGGTTATAAAAACCGAAGTCAGTTTCAACATCTTTTAGGATAGTTTTGGGATGAATAATGCTTTGGTCCATACCTAAGGCGTAAATAAACGGTTTTAATGTTGAGCCGGGCGAGCGTTTAGCTAAAGTTCCGTTAACTTGCCCATGTATGCTAGCATTAAAATAATCAGCCGAACCTACCAGCGCTTTAATTCCCATATTTTTATTATCCACTAATAATACAGAAGCATTATAAATACCTTTTTGTTTGCTACGCGCGATAAAAGCATTGACTTGTTGTTCTATAATCTGTTGTAAATCTGTGCTTAACGTGGATTTAATTACGCGTTGTTGGTGTTTATTTAAATTTGTATCCTGCTGTAAGATTTGATCGGTAAAATGAGGAGCAATAAACGGAAGTTGTTCTGGTTGACGCATGACTAAAGGTAAATCAAACAGTGCGATGATATTATTATCAGTGTGATATTGTTCTTGCCAACGTTCCAATAATCGTCGTCTGGCATTAATCAATGCTTTACCTGCTATGCCAGTTTTTTTATCAATGCGGTAAGTCGGAGATTGGGGAAGAACGGTGAGCGCTAAAGCTTCAGGTAAGTTAATTTTATTGGGTAATTTATCAAAATAAATTAATGAGGCCGCACCAACACCTTGGATATTTCGACCAAAAGGAGCATAATTAAAATAAGCTTCTAAAATATCGTGTTTAGAATACATTAATTCTAATTGAATAGCTCTGAATATTTGCTGTAATTTGCCACCAATTGTTTTAGTATTGATTTTCCAGTGCATCCGAGCCAATTGCATAGTAATTGTCGATGCTCCTTGACGATTGCCCCCTCCCAGATAGGTAGCCCAAAATGCGCGAACTATACTAATTGGATTGAATCCTAAATGATAATAAAACCATTGGTCTTCATGTAGTAACAGACCATTAATAATATTGGGGGAAATATCTTCTAGTGGCGTCCATAATCGATATTGTTGATCATCAGCCAAGGTCAATCTTAATAATTTATTATTTTCATCATAAATAACCGTTGAAAACGATAGTGCTTCTGATAATGGAGGATGAGGCGTTAAACGGAAAGCAAAAACAATCAACATAAATATTATCAGTGCTGCGATAATATTTTGGACATATCTTATAAATTTTGTCATGTTATACAGATTATTATATTGAATAATAGGTTATTATTATCATAATACGTGAACGATTTAGAAAAGGGGTACAATTATAAAATTGTACCCACTTAACAAAAGGTGGATTAACGTGTTTCAACAGTAATTTTACTACCACCTTTTGATACAGCTTGAATATCGCGATCATACATTGCTTCACCATAGGCTGGTGGAATTGCATATTCGCCGATATTGGTGGCTTTAATCTGATATTTGAAGGTTTGTAAATTATCGCTAGCGGTGGAACCATAAATAATCACACGATCTTCCCGCACATCAGTGTAATCTGGATACCAAGTATAGTTACCTGTTGCGATAGGTGAAATCCATTGTTCACCATCATAGTCATCATATTCCTCTTCGCTGTCTTCATCGTTCTCACTATTGTTAGGTGAACGATTTAAGGCATTTTGTTGTACAACTTCAAAACCAGCTGGTAGTAGATCGACAATGGCAATATTCGTTTGTCCTTCTTTGGATAATGAACGGATTCTTACAGTAACATTAATAATATCACCTAATTTAACCGTGCTTATTTCTTTACCATCTTTATCGGTGTATTCTCGATAAACTTCGAGACCTTTAGTTATCGGCTCTTGTTGAACAGTGCGATCATAACCCTTTTGCGATAACAGATACCAAGCTGGTAAATTTTGCATATTATGGAAACTGATAGCCGATGATTCATCACTAAATTTACTTTTAGCTAACAATTTTTTCAATTTTGCGATCGTTACATTTTTACGCTCATTTTCATTTGATTGTATGGTACTAGTAATCGTGAGATCATCTTCTTTTAAGTCAAGTTCCTTGATTGATGATATGTAGCTGTCTAAAGCTAACATTGTCATTGCTGCTGAATGGGTTGTATAACGTTCTTGATTCAACATTAAGGCAATATTTTCAAGCGCTTGAGCAGGTATATCTTTTACTTTTTCATTAAAATGTTTAGCAATCAAGTAAATTTTACCTGTATCCATTACTAATGGATCATAAAAATTATTTGTCCACCAGGCTTTATTATAAGCTTTGTCTAGTTGTTTCCAAACGGGCGATAATATTTTATCCGCTTGCTTATCCATTTTTAGCATTTTATAAGACGATGCTAAATATAAAGCAGTAATATCAGTTTCCCACCATTGATTCTTATTGTTTTTGAGATCTTCCATAATTGAAGCAATGTAATTTGTCGTAATGATATTTTGTCTGGTTAACAAATAAATAGCATAAGCACGTAATCGTAGATTATAGCGACCAGTCAAACTTCCCTCAGCCACTCTTTTGGTATATTCATTAGCTTTTGTGAGTAAATCTTTTGGTAATACTAATCCCGCTTCCTTTGCCTCAAGTAAAAAATTAACCGTATATAGCGTTATATATGGATCAACGTTATAGGTGGCATACCATAAACCAATAGCGCCTTCGCTATTTTGACGGCTTTGCAGTTTTTGTAGTACCCCATTAAAAGGTAATGTTTTGTCGGTGACCAAGTTAAATTCAGGGTGCTTATTACCAATTAATAATGGTAAGGAACGACTGACAATTTGTTCTGAGCAATAGTATTCATAATTGTCCAGATAATCAGTAAGACCTTTAACTAAAATCATCGGTGAGTAAGAAACGGCCGCATCTTGTTCAGCAAACTCTGGATACATTTGGCGTATCTCGTTAATTGTCTGTGTTTTGCCATCCATACGACCCATTATTGTTTTTAAACGATAAGGATTGATAGGTCGTACTGAAGTACTTACTTGTCTCGATATTATTTTATCTTTATACGTTGCAGTAAATTGCAAATCACCACTACCAAGAATATCAGTCGCTTTTAGACGGTAAGTTAAAGTACCTTCTTTCATCGATGCAAGTTTGATCGTCTTGCTTGGTTCGTCTACGACCATTAAATGTGGTGTTGTAGCGAGTTTAACTTTAATTGGAATTTCTTCATTTCCTATTTCGGTTAAGTTATTTGCTACCATTAAACTGATTTCAAATTCATCATTAGGTGTAACAAAATAAGGTATATTTGGACTTAATACAAAATCATTACGAACAGTGGTACTAGTTTGTGCCGTTCCGATGGTATTTTTACCGACAGTAACAGCCATAATGCGTATTTTACCACTAAAATGTTCTGGTATTTTGTAAGAGAGATTCTTTTGGTCTTCAACATCTATGATTCCTGACCAATAAACTACCGGTTCATCTGTTTTACGCTTGAATGGATTTAAATGACCATTTAACATATCTTGGTCCTCCTTAAGCATATCATCACCACCTGGGGCGGATAATTTTAACAAACGATTATATTCCGGCAAAATCAGATCTAAAATTTGATCTGTTCTAACAGATAGTGTTTTTTTACGGATGAAGCTTTTCAGTGGATTCTTTAATTGATAGCCCGCAACTTGTAAAATACCTTCATCAACTGCAAATACAACGACTCGTTGCATACTATTTGTTGTAACGGTGATAGGAATTGTCTCACCAGGTTTAACCTGTTCAGGAGCAACTAAAGTCACTTTTTCGGTAAATTTATCGTTCGTTATTGTGAATGGAACGACCCCATAACTTAATGGGCTCATAAAGATTTCTTCTGAATTAGGATCCCGAACAAATTGTACATTAATGTAAGCGTTGCCTTCCACTTCTTTTGGTAAAGTAATTTTTTGTATGGAACTGGTCGTATCTGTTTTGAACCATTTCCATGCATAAACTTTATCGCGTTCAATAGTGATGATACCACTGCCTGTATAAGGTGCGGTAATTGACACTTCTATTTCATCACCAGGTTTATATTTGGTCGCATCAATCTTTAATGCAAGTTCTGCATTACGATCCAAAGAACGCGTAACATTGCCCGTGCCTGCGATAGAGTAATCAACTTGATAGACAATTTCATCGTGGTTATTTTTTATCTGTAAAATAAAGTTACCTGGTGTATCAGTTGGAATCTGATACGTGGTTCCTTTGTCGTTTATTTCAAAAGGTGTTTCTGAAATGACTACATTTTTTCGTTCTGATTCATATTTAAAGACTCCAGATGGTTGTTTTACCAAAACAGAGAGATATTTTTTCTCTAAAGTAATCAGTTTTAAATTATCTAATCTAATTTTTTCAAGTTCTGGATTAATAGCGATCAGATTTAATAAACGTTTAGTATCACGTTTAATATAATCTAATATACCATCAGCTTTACCGCCAACGAGATAATCTGCAGAAGAAATTAAAATAGTATCTGTTGCCGCGACACTTCGACCACTGTTAGGCTCAAAAACGTCAGCTAAGAAACGTGCTTCATATTGACCATCAAAATTTTCAACATTTAAGTTTACCGTAGCTTTGCCTTCTTCATTGGTATAGGTATCTTCGAGATCAACTTTGAAATCACTTTGATTGTTACCATACCTAAAGAAATCATAATCAAGGTATTGTTTAAAATAAAATTTAGTTGGATATAAATGTAAGTTACTTTCAACTAATCGGTCTTGCGCTGGTGTTCCAAAAAGATTATTTGCCGTAATTTGTGCTTTAAGTTCAGATTGTTTAATCCATCCTTTTTCACTTCGTGGCGTAATTTGTACTTTAACTGCTGTTTTATCAGGTTCAAATTCACGAATGATGACGGATGTTGAACCTAAATAAGTACGATCGTCTTCGTGGTTAGGCTTACTCAAATAAAGATATATATTCCAGTTACCTGTAGGTGAATTATCTTCTGTTTTGTATGAAATTTCATTGAATCCATATTCATCGAGTTTTATTTTTTTCGTTGTTAAAAGATTATTTTTAGGATCATAAATATCCGCTTCTAAGCGAATACCTTTTAATGATTTATTCCAATCATCGGCCTTAATTATGGTACCGATGTGAAATGTATCACCTGGTCGATAAATACCTCGGTCAGAGAAAAGATGTGCGCGAAGTTCACCACGATCCAGTGTTTCATATTCTCCACCAACATCAAATCTTGAATAATTGAGTTGTCTATCGTAGCCTCTATACCCCTTAGATATTGGTAAGAATGACATGTCACCATCTTTTTCAATTAAAAATAATAGCGGTTTAATTCCTTTGTAATATTCTGACAAAGGAGCAAAATGGACATGTCCAGTACTATCCGTTTGTTGAGCAGTAATTTCAATACCATTAGCACCCAACAGCGAAACTTTAGCATTTTCAATTGGATCTCCATTACTGATAGATTGCACAAACAGATCATAGGATTGATCAAGTGATTTTTTATTAATGATTCCTAAATCGGTCACGATAATAAAGCGCGAATCATAATAAGCGTACTTACCATTATTATCAGGATTGTCAGCATAAAGATTTAATAAGAAAATGCCACGTATAGCACTATCATTTGCAATATCCTTTTTAAGATAAGGTGTTAGATCAAAGTCAGTATATTTGATAGATTGTGGATTACCTTTGATTTCTTTCTCAATAGCGTATTTTTCAACGAAATTATCAGTATTTAAATAATCAAAACGCATTTGACTAAATTCATTAACATTATCCGAAACTAAATGTTGTAATTGTGAAGGAATGACTCGCTTAAGTTCTAACTTTAATTTTTTAGTATTACGAGTAACAACCGGGATTTTTTTCTCTCCTGATAAACTTAATAAAGATCCAGCAGATGCAAAATTGACAATTTGCGGATACCGTTTTATACGCAAGATTTTTTTATAGCCCTCTTTAAAGGCATAGCCACCTTCGGAGATTAAAGAAGGATCGATGGTAATATAGAGTTGCTGTGATTGTTCACCATTGATTTCAAAGCTAAATTGATTTTGATAAGTTCTGGTATCGCCGGTCTCAACATATTTTGTTGGTAATATTTTTGATTTATTTAAGGTATTTTTTCCAACAAGGAATTTTGTTTTATACTTACCATCTATTTTATCATAGTATTCTTCACTATATTTGAAATTAGCAAGCGGTAATTGCCATACTTTTATCGCTTTTTGTAAGTCATTAGCTTTAATATTATAGTTAGTTTTTATCGTCAATATTTGGCGTATTTCGTTTTGCGATATTTCGACTAATGAAACTTCGGCTGAATTAATATGAAGATGATATTTATTAGGGATTAGGATATGATCCCATCTATCTGATTCTGTTAGGTTTCCGCCTAAGCTACTTGTTATACCTTTTGTAATATCGAGGATTAAATATTGATCTCTTTCCGCAAATTCCAAAGGTTCACTTTTAATATAAGCGATGGTATTAGTTGAATTATAAGTTGTAGTTAAATGAACATTTTTTATGAATTTTCTGGTATTGTTTTTATCTTCAGTTGTTTCATAAAGCGCTAACTTGAGATTATTTTCAAATGATTTTTTATCAACAGGATGCGAAAAATGAACTTCAAAAATGCCTAATTTTTCAGTTGCATCAACTGGATTTTGATAAAATTCCTTGTTCTTTATATTTAAAATAAATTCTTTTGTTGTGAATGTAAAAGATTCTTTATTTTTAGCGATTAAATTATTGGCATCCAATAACTTTGAAGCATCCATTGTCACGGTATATTTTTCAGCTATATTCCATGTTGTTTCAGGTGTGAAAGAGATAGTTCTAGGATCATTCCACTTCCATGTACCCTTGATTTCAGGGGTAATTTGGATACCTTCAGTTATTTGTTTACCAATTTTGTCAATTGGAGCAGGTGAGCGTTTATTACCTGTAAAATGGATTTTTAAAGAATTATAATAAGGGTTTTGGTCGATAATAATACCGCTCTCGGTTGGTTTAGTAAAATCTACACCATACGTATTGATAATGATTGGAGCCGGCTCGATCGGTTTTGGTCTATTTAAATACCAATGATATGCATAATTACCACTTACATACGCCACAATACTCAGATAAATAACGCTTCCTATTAGGGTACTATGTTTGCTTATAGTTTGAATGGTCGTTTGGTAAACAACTTTTGAACGGGGATACCATTTGGGAATGGACCAGTCAATTTGACCAATTATCGGGCTGAAGAACCATAACATTCCTTTCAAGATTAATAATAAAAAATATAAAAAATATAAGCAAGCTTCTAAAATAATGTGAAGTAAAAGGTATGGCAGACGCAAAATGAATCGTATGGTATCCATTATATTTCCTGATCATCAATAAAATTTTTTTTAATTTGGATTTATAAAGTTAAAACTTAACATATACTTAACATATTAAGTTTTTTATTAATATCGATTTAATGAAATTTAACTAACCGATTTAGCGTTAGTATAAATTATATTCACTTTTTATAAAATAAAAAATTACTTTACAGCAGTAAATACCGCACGCATAGGTGCAGGATAACCTTCAATAGTTTTAGTATTATCGATAGGATTTAAAAAGTCAGCTAACGAATCCGATGTCATCCAATCTGTTTTTCGCTGTTCTTCTAAACTAGTGACTGAAACATCAACGATCTTAATATTGTGAAAGCCACATTTTGCTAACCAAATTTTCATTGTTGGAATTGATGGAATAAAATAGACATTTCGCATTTGAGCATAGCGTTCACTCGGCATTAATACTTGATTTTCTGCACCATCAATGACTAACGTTTCAAGAATTAGTTCACCATTAACTTTAAGTTGCTCTTTTAATTGATACAGGTGATCTAATGGTGACCGGCGATGGTATAAAACCCCCATAGAAAACACAGTATCAAATGCAGCTAATTTCGGCATGTCTTCAATACCTAGAGGAATAAAGTGGGCGCGTTGGTCATTACCTAATAATTTACGGATAGCTTCAAATTGACACAAGAACAATGGCATTGGGTCAATACCAACTGCTAATTTGGCACCAGCACCGATCATCCGCCATAAATGATAACCACTATTACATCCTACATCTAATACTGTTTTATTAGCAAGACTACTAATAAAGGGAATAAGTCGTTGCCATTTCCAATCGGAACGCCATTCTGCATCGAGGTGAATATCATAAAGTGAGAAAGGACCTTTACGCCAGGGTGATAAGGACATCAATAGATGAATTATTCTTTTTTGCTCTCCTTCCGAAAGGGGGATGCGATTTTTTGCCGTTACGCTGTGCAATAAATCGACATGTTCAGGTGTGAGATTAGGTAAATGTTCAATGCAACGAAGCCATTGATGAAATCGATGATCCATGTTTTGTCTTTGCCAATGAGCTAATTGAGCCGGTAAGGTTTCAAGCCAAGGGGCAAGATGGTTTTTTGCAATAATCTGATAAAAATTACCAAAATCAATCATTTGTTTATTCACTTTAATTTATTTAGGTTAAAAATTCGTTGCTTTGTTAAAAACTTTGATTTTTACTATTGATATAAATACTTTAGTTAATTGAAGCTATCTAACTTCACGGTTATTAGTACAGTTAAGGTTATTTAATCGCGATCATTGAACCAAAGTTAAAACATTGATACCAAGTACTGATGTGATTAAATCCTGCTAGCTTTAAACGTTGCTCATGCGTAGTAATCGAATCAGTAATCATGACATTTTCAAGCATACTCCGTTTTTGACTGATTTCTAATTCACTATAGCCATTGGCGCGTTTAAAATCATAATGCATATCAAACAGTAATTGATCAATGATAGGATCAGTAAAACTAAATTTTTCGGATAAAACTAAAATTCCACCAGGGATGAGTGCTTGATAAATTTTATCGATCAATTTTTGCCGATTTTCAGGTGTTAAAAATTGTAAAGTAAAATTAAGTACAATCATCGATGCGTTTTGCATTTCGATGTCACAAATATCGCTACACATTACTTTTACGGGGGTAACGGCTTTATAAGCGCTTAAATGGGTTTGGCAGCGTTTAATCATGGCTGGTGAATTATCAACGGCATAAATTGTACAATCGTTATAATCAAGGTTGCGTCGTATTGATAGGGTCGCGGCACCAAGAGAACAACCAAGATCGTAAATATTAGTACCTGATGTGATAAATCGTTTAGCTAACATGCCTATCATAGCGAGAATATTAGTGTAGCCAGGTACTGAGCGTTGAATCATATCTGGAAAAACTTCTGCAACTTTTTCGTCAAATGTCCAATTACCCAATTGTTCGATGGGGTTTAAAAAAAGTGTGTCTTTCTTATGTTCCATTATTAAATAATATTAACTGCTTATAAAATTCTGTTATGATAACACTATTCTTGGGTAATAGATGTAATTTTTATGGATTGGAATTTAATATTTGATGTTTTAGGCAGTTTTTTGGTTGCACTATATCTTGGTTTTAGATCAATCAATTTATTTAATATTCATCATGAAGGATACATTAATACTTTAGCAAAAAAACTTTATTGGTTATTTATTTTTATTGGTGCCTTCTCGTTTTTAGGTTGTTTACATTTCAGTAATTTATCAGATTACTGGCTACCATTAATTGGCTATCTATTATTTTCTATCATTATTTGTTTCTTTTGGGGAATAGTAATAATTGATATTATACGTTTTATCCGGCGATTTATTTTCCAGCGAGCTGATAACAAGAATATTGTCATTCAAGGGCTATTTATCGGCATTTCTTTCTCTTTATTTTTAATTGGACTCTATTGTTCAAGCCAGCCTAGGGTTGTCACATACGATATTAATGTGGATAAGCCCGCTAACGTTGAAAGTTTAAAAATCGTCCAGATATCTGATATTCATTTAAATGAAATTACCTCGAAAAAGTTTATTCAAGATATGGTTTCCCATATTAATGATCTTAACCCCGATTATGTGTTTTTTACCGGTGATACCCTTGATGGTAAAGTAAAACCTTTTATAGATAAAAAATTAGCGGAAGACTTTCGCCAAATTCATTCGACTTATGGTACTTTCATTATTTTTGGTAATCATGAGCATTATGGTATTGAACGTGATCATTACAATACCACTCAAGATGTTATTAATGCTTTCAAGGATGGAAATATGAAAGTTTTATTAGATGATGTTTATTATGATGAACAAACGGGAATTTCGATCATTGGCCGCGATGATCTTTCAGAACATCGTATGGATTTGCCATTCCTTATGAACTTTGTCGATGAAGATAAACCCATTATTTTATTAGATCATCAACCTGCCGATTTGATTGAACCCGAAAATCTTGGTATTGATGTTATGTTTGCCGGGCATACTCATGGCGGACAAATTTTTCCAATGACATTGGTTGTCAATGAAGTTTATCAAAATCCTTGGGGAATTTATCAGCCTAAAGACAATAAGCGTTTTACCAGTATTGTGACTTGTGGCTATGGTTTATGGGGACCTCCTATTCGATTAATGACACGTGCAGAAATCGTGGTTGCTGAATTACATTTTAAAAAACAAATAGAAAATAAGGATTAATTGTGTCTTACCAATTTATATCCAATGACTTGGCATTACGACAACTATGTACAAAGCTTCAAACGTCACATAGCTTAGCATTAGATACTGAGTTTATACGAACTAAAACATTTTATCCGCGTTTAGCACTGTTACAGGTTTATGATGGACAAAATTTAGCAATAGTTGATCCTTTATACATAGAAAATTGGCAACCTTTTATTGAAATATTAAAGAATAATTTGATTGAAAAATATTTTCATGCTTGTAGTGAAGATATTGAAGTGTTTAGCCATTATTTTAATATTGAATTAGAAAATATACTGGATAGTCAAATATTAGCGTCTTTTTTAGATAACCCACTGAGTACTGGTTATGCTACATTGGTCAATAAATATTTAGCTATTAAATTAGATAAAAGCGAAACCCTAACGGATTGGCTACAACGACCTTTAACTAAGAAACAATGCCAATATGCAGCAAATGATGTGTTTTATTTATATCCTTTAATACTCAAGTTAAAGTCATTATTATTTGATAAAGGGTGGCTTAATGCTGCTTATGAAGAGTGTCAAAATGTTGTCCGCCGCCGTTATTTACCCATTCAACCAAGTAATGCTTACTTATCGATTAAAAACGCTTGGCAACTTCGGCCAATTCAATTAGGTTATTTAAAAAAATTAGCCAGTTGGCGCTATGATTATGCTAAAACACACGATATAGCATTAAATTTTGTTATTCATCAGGAGATATTATGGCAAATAGCGCGTTATCAACCTAAATCTTTAGCTGAATTATCTTCTTTAGGAATGAAAGGTAAAGCATTACGTCTTTTCGGTGATAAAATTCTCGCTATTTTACATCAGACATGCGAATCTGCTGAACCCATCAAACGATTAGTTGATTATCCAGATTATAAAATATGGTCGAATTTGATTAAGCAAGCCGCCAATGAAATATCTATGCAAACGGGACTCAATTTAGATTTATTGGTATCTAAGAGGCAAATCGAACAATTTGTTAAATGGCATCATCATGAAATAACTGAACAACCAGAATTATTAACTGGCTGGAGAGGCCTTTTATTTAAACAACGTTTAATGACAAATAATTAATTTGGGAGACCTAGCGATTGAAACTATCAATTTTATTCAATATTAACAGATATATATGTGTTAGATAATATAATAATGTGCTCCGTGTTCCTAGAACATTACCAGCTATAATATATTAATCATTAATATTCTAAAGTAATCTGTTTTACTTGTTTTCGATACTAGGTTTAAGAATACTGTGAAATGATCTACTTGAATGTTAACCATCATGTTCTAAGCATATTATCTTCACTATCACTATCTATTTTAACCAGTTAAATGTCATAATGCCTAAAATAGTCATGACTAACGATCCAATAACATGCATTAAAATTGTTATACAACCTAATCCTATTTGACCTCGTTGAAAAAATAATATTACCTCAACCGAAAAGGTAGAAAACGTAGATAACCCACCACAGAAACCAGTCATAATCAATAACCGCCATTCAGGCGTAATATTTGGATGATTAGTAAAAAACATCAGAGCATAACCAATTATATAACCAGCTAACAAGTTTGATAATAAAGTACCAAATGGGATAGTTAAAAGTGGATTGAATCGAGTAGATAATAACCAGCGACTTAACCCCCCCAAGCTTGAACCAATAATAATTGCCACGATGGCTTTTAACATAAGTGTCTATCCTTTATTATCTCGTTATTTTATAGGGATATTATTATACGATGTCATGCAATAGAATAACATGCTTTAAGTAAATAATATGTTGGTAAAGATGAATTATCACTTTGCTGTATGAGGTTATTAAAAGAGAAAAAAATGCTAAAATAACCTTATTACTTTTTTTAACAGGAATCGATATATGTTTACCGGTATTGTACAAGGCGTTGGGAAGATCATCAAAATTGTTGATCATGATAAACTACGTACTATCCAGGTGGAACTTCCACATCACTTAACTAAAAATATTGCAATCGGCGCTTCGATAGCAAATGATGGGTGTTGTTTAACCGTAACCCAAGTTACAGCTAATAGCGTGAATTTTGATATTATGCAAGAAACGCTTGCCATTACCACATTAGGTAATAAAAAAGCGGGTGATTTTGTTAATATTGAACGTAGTGCTAGATATGGTGATGAAGTTGGTGGACATATTATGTCAGGGCATATTTCTTGTACGGCTAAAATCAAAAATATCATGACAACAGCAACTAACTGTACTATGCGATTAGAGATGCCGCTGGTATTTATGAAATATGTCTTATATAAAGGGTTTATTGGTATAGATGGCGCTAGCTTAACGGTTGGCGAAGTTAAAAATAATCAATTTTTGATTCATTTAATTCCTGAGACATTAGCCATAACTACCTTAAAATATAAACGAGAGGGGGATTGCGTAAATATTGAGATTGATTCCCAAACACAAGCTATTGTTGATACGGTCGAACGAATTATAGCTATGCGAGAAGATCGAAATTGAAGCGCTAATATTTGCATCAGGATATACAATTGATATCCTGATGCGATAGACTAAGTTCTTACGTTCTAATGACAAGACTAAAATAAACGGCTCTTTTTATGGGGCGATTCCATGATAAAGGTTTTCTAATTAGTAAACACAACCATCAGCAAAACAGACTATATCAATCTAAAATATTATCTTTCACTGGACAAATATAAATGTTGGATATTTTCATATTGTGATTTACTTACTATCTATCCTAAATGCTTTACATTCGCAACTCTTACACCCTGTTTGCCATTTTTTTCCACTATCATTTATTCCATTCCTTTCGCTATTGCCACCTCATCAATAGCTATCAAAAAATCTATTATGTCTAAAGTTATTGGAGATTTCGTAGCGAGAAGATGGATCAACCGATTTATTATTAATATAAAATTGTTTATCAATTGTAGAAAATGAAATATTACTCTCAATAGTATCATTATTAATCAAAAACAAGGGGTAATGGATCCTCCCGTCTACTATAGATATTTCTGTTGCACCGAGCCAAGTTTTTGGATTATATAAAGCACGATTAATTAACACAGTTTCATTTTCTACATTACGAGTTTTAGCAGATAACATTGCCAATGCTTTAACTGGTAATTGAATATGCCTTTTATATTGTAAGTATGAATCGGAATTTATTACAGTTTCAGGGGCAATCATTATATCTAATATTTTTTTTAACATGGTTGTAAAGCTTGGTCTATGATCAGACCATTTTATTTTATATGCCGCACTTAGTTTGCCATTCGTAGTGTCGAGAGACATATTAGCAATATCTACTTCAATTTTGTTTGTTTGGTGGTTAATCTCCTGATCGTGGTTTATATTAACATTACAGATAAAATTGACCTCGCTATTAAATTGTCCAAGATTTTGTTTGCCATAGATAATTTGATCGATATCAAATTGAATATTCTTAATACTATTCATGCAATATTTACCATTAACATTAGTTTTTAATTTAATCTTGTTAAAATCTAAATTCTCCTTATTAACCAATAGGTTTAAATTGTTTAATTGAAAATCTAAGTTAGTGTTAATATTTTGTTTAACCAAATCTACCATTTGGCTGCCGGTTAAATATAAATCATCAATATTTAGCTTTAAATAAAAGGATTGATTAGCAATTGAAAATTGAAACTTTTTAATATTTAAATTGATATCTTTTACAGACTTATTCATGTCTGTGGTTTGATTTATGGTTAATTTATTTGCACTAGAAATAAAGGTATTTCTTTCCATTTCATCCGATTTATAATTAATAGCTGGTGTCGTTAAAATGGTCGTTGTGTTACCAATAAAATCAATTTTTGTTTCCATGTTTAGTAAGGGTTTATTACCTACCACATTTTGTAATTCTTTATTAAATAAATCTTTTTTTAATTGATAGGTGATCACTGCTTGTTTTGGAATGGCATCACCGTTTAATAAGCTATAGATTGGAAATGGCCCATGGAAAATAGTTAGCGCATCGTTAAAATTCATCAGTTCTTTTTCAAAATCATAGCCTAATTCAGTTAACTCAGCGCGTTGATAAAGTTCTAAACCATAAGTTCGGTTTAATGAAAGTTTAACCTTAATGTTACTGGTAAAAATGTTTTGCTCATACTCTGCAATGGATAATTTGACTTCAATATCATCAAACAAAGATGATGTGTCTTTTAAAAATGAATTAAATTCACTCTCGATTTGTGGCAATTTTTGGGTAAATTCACTCCTTATTTTATTACCAAAATACCAAGAACTTCCTGTGTAAGCTATTCCTATAGTTGCTAAAATTCCTAGGGTAATTAATTTTTTTTTCATTATTTTTTCCTTTTGTCATTCATCCTTTGTTATTTTTAAATTGCTCTAATAAACTATCAATATAATCTATGCGTTGTTGTCTATCTAAACTGGTCTTGAGTAATTTTAAGCGATTTTGTCCGTCTAAACGGTAGCTTCTCGGATCGGTTTGAATAAGACTGATTAGATAATCGATAGCAATTTGATTTGCTGTTCCGAATTCAATATAACCACCTTTTTCCGTTAATTCTAACTTTGTAATCCCAAGTTGGTGAGCAGTTAGACGAAATTTTGTCGTTATTAATAAAAAAATGACTGGATCGGGTAGTTTGCCAAATCGGTCGATCATCTCGATTTTAATGTCAGTAAGCTGATCACTGTTTTCGACGGATGCTATACGTTTATATAGCGATAAACGAGTATTGACATCGGCAATGAAATCATCGGGAATTAACGTAGGTAACCTTAATTCGATTTCCGTTTGTTGATGATTTAATAGTGATTCTAAGGAGGGTTCTTTGCCTGATTTAAGTGATTTTACGGCTTCATCAAGTAATTCAATATATAAATTAAAACCTATCGATTCGATTTGGCCACTTTGATCTTCTCCCAACAACTCTCCTGCACCACGTATTTCCAAATCGTGGGTAGCTAAAGCAAAACCTGCACCTAAATCTTCAAGTGAAGCAATTGCTTCAAGCCGTTTTTTGGCATCTTTGCTAAGCGCTTTCGGTGATGGTGTTAATAAATAAGCATAAGCTTGATGGTAAGAGCGACCAACTCGTCCTCTTAACTGATGGAGTTGTGCTAAACCAAATTTATCAGCTCGCTCGATAATAATCGTATTGGCATTGGGAACATCAATGCCCGTTTCAATAATAGTAGTACATATTAATAAGTTGTATCGCTGATGATGAAAATCATTCATTACACGTTCTAGTTCTCTTTCATGCATTTGTCCATGACCGACAGCAACCCTAGCTTCAGGGATTAGCTCTTGTATGTTTTCGCGTATTTTTTCGATATCAGCGACGTCATTATGTAAATAATAGACTTGCCCACCACGTAAAATTTCTCTTAATATCGCTTCGCGAATAACATAATTATCATATTCACGTACAAAGGTTTTCACAGCCAATCTTCTGGCGGGTGCTGTGGCAATAATGGACAAATCACGCATACCACTCATTGCCATATTTAGGGTTCTTGGAATTGGCGTTGCGGTTAAGGTTAGGATATCGACATTGGCCCGCATTGCTTTAATACGTTCTTTCTGTCTGACACCAAATCGATGTTCTTCATCAACTATCAATAAACCTAAATCACGCCATTTCACATCGGCTTGTAGTAGTTTATGTGTGCCAATTACAATATCCACTTTGCCTTCTTCTAGCGCTTGAATAATTTGTTGCTGTTGTTTTACGGTTTTAAAGCGTGATAAGGATTCAATTCGAATCGGCCAATTTGCAAAACGATCACAGAAATTTTCATAATGTTGTTGTGCGAGTAGGGTGGTGGGAACTAAGACGGCAACCTGTTTATGATTGATGACCGCTAAAAATGCTGCCCGCATTGCCACTTCAGTTTTACCGAAACCGACATCACCGCAAACCAGTCGATCCATGGCATAGGGAGAACACATATCACCGATCACTGCGCCAATGGCATTTAATTGGTCATCAGTTTCCTGATAATGAAAGCTTTGACAAAATAGTTCATATTGTTCTCGATCTTGCTTAAATGCAAAACCAGGTTTGGTTTCACGTTGAGCATAGATGTCCAATAATTCGGCTGCTACATCACGTACTTTTTCGGCCGCTTTAAGACGTGCTTTGCTCCAAGCATCAGTACCGAGTTTATTTAAAGGCGCATTTTCCTCATCCCCACCTGAATAGCGACTGATTAAATTTAATGATGAGACAGGCACATAAAGCTTTGTGTTATTAGCATAGAGTAATATTAAATATTCAGCAGTAATACCACCAGCTTCTAAAGTTGTTAATCCGGCATAGCGACCAACACCATGTTCTAAATGAACAACGGGTTTTCCTGGTACTAGTTCAGCCAAGCTGCCAATTAAAGCATCGGTATTAATCGATTGTTTGCTCTCTTTTCGACGACGGATAATACGTCGGCCAAGGAGTTCATTTTCGGTAATAAGGGCAAAATTGTCAACGTGGTCAATAAATCCATTTTCGCTTGCACCAATCATTAAATAAAACTGTTTAGATGATAGAGGCGTGATTTCTTCGAAACGCTGTATCAATTTTGGAAAGATTTTAATACGATGAAGAATATCTTGTAATGCTTCACGGCGACCTTCTGATTCAACAGAAAAGACGATATTACCTGAAAAATTTTCAATAAATTGTAAGAAATTCTGGTAAGGTTCTTTCTGTTGGATTTGAATTGCTAAATTAGGTAATAGATCATAATTCAAATTTGTGGCATTTTTACCAGTTAATCGCTGTTGACTTAGAATTAGCCGTGGATATTGCTTAAATTTTGAAAATATTTCATCAACTTTATACCAAATTTCGTCTGGTCTGAGTAATGGGCGCATCGGGTCAACATTGCGACTGTCAAAACGCGCTTTAATATCTTGCCAGAATTTTTCAGCAAAACTTGATAATTGTTCGGTGGTGATTAATAAAGTATTGGTTGGCAGATAGTCAAATAAAGAAATCAGCGGTTCATTAAAAAACAACCTTTGCCAATATTCGATGCCTGTAGGTAAGATATGTTTTGATACTTGCTGATATATACTTTCTGAATCAAGTCGAACTGGAAATTTTTCTCGCCATTGTGAACGAAATAGTTCGATCGCCGACTGGTCAAATGGAAATTCATGTGCTGGCAATAATTGGATCTGGTCAAATACTTGCTGAGTTCGTTGCGTTTCAACATCAAAAATACGAATACTATCTATTTCATCATCAAAAAAGTCGATGCGATAGGGTGCTTGACTTCCCATTGGAAAAACATCAAACAAAGCGCCACGAGTTGTATATTCACCATGTTCCATTACCTGACTTACATGTCGATAGCCGGCATTTTCAAGTTGCAAAATTAATCCTTCACGCGATAAACGTTGTCCTTTTTGCATTATAAATACATGACCAGCCAAATAGGAGTTTGGACAAACTTTTTGCATTAAGGTATTGATTGGAATTATCAATGCACCTTTAGAAAGATGGGGTAATTGATAAAGGGTCGATAAACGTTCAGAAATAATATCTTGATGCGGTGAAAAACTATCATAAGGCAGTGTTTCCCAATCTGGGAATAATAATGTTGGAAAGCTAGTATTATATTGTTTTAATTCATCTTTCAAACGTGTCGTTTGTTGCATGTCATCGGTAATTATGAGAACCGGACCTTGATGCTGGGCAAGTACTTGAGCGCAAAAAAGAGAAAAGGCTGCCCCCACTAATTGCCCATACTCTTGTATTTGGCCATATTTATGGGGTATTTTTATATTAGACATAATAAATTATCAAAATAAATCGTTAATTAATGTCTAATTATACAGTAAACGTTAAAAATTACAGTCAAATTTGATGGTTAAATTTGCATCTCTTTTATATCGTTATTTAAGTTATTGTATATTTATACATATTTTAAGGTCTGAGCTATTTCTAGTTCATTATTGACAATTTAAAATATTCCACCGTTAGCTAACACTTGATATCAGGTTTATTTGCCGATATTATGAAGTCATTTTTATCACAACATCAAAGCAAGAAAAACTCATCTTTTTGATTTTAGAGAAATAAATATGTTTCATCCATTGCCGTTTTATATCGGCTTACGTTATGCTTTTAGTCGAAAAGCGGACAATTTTGGTCGCTTTGTTTCTTGGCTATCTATGATTGGTATTATATTAGGTGCATTTGGCTTAATTGTCATTATGTCAGTTATGAATGGCTTTGAAAATGAGATGCAAAGAAATATTTTACAATTTATTCCTCAAGCGCAATTGACAACAGCGGACCATCGTTTGTCATTAACAACTTATCCCAGTTCAATAGTTCCTGCAAATAAACACATTATGCACATCACACCCTTAGTAACGGGTGATGCAATAATTCAAAGTCCAAACAATTTAACCATGAGTACGATGATTGGTATTGATCCTCAAGAATTTGATCCGATTGTTCCTTACTTGTATGATGGGAAATTGTCAGACTTAAAACAAGGAAAATATAACATTATTGTGGGTAGTAAGCTTGCTGAGTCATTAAATGTCTCTGTAGGTGATAAGTTACGATTAATGGTGACAGATGCTAGCCAAATTACACCAATTGGAAAAATACCCAGTCAAAGAATTTTTAAAATTAGCGGAATTTTCTCAGTAAATCGTGATATTGATCAGTCAATTATTTACCTTAATATCCATGATGCAGCCAGATTACTACGTTATCCTGATAATACCATAACCAGTTGGCGGTTAATGCTAGATAATCCATTAGCTATCGATAATATTGTTTCACAATCATTACCAAAAAATATGCAATTTGAAGATTGGCGTGAAAAGCGTGGTGAATTATTTCAGGCAATCAGCATGGAAAAAAATGTTATGGCTCTATTGATTAGTTTGATTGTTATTGTAGCAGCCTTTAATATCATTACTTCTTTAAGTTTGTTGGTGATGGAAAAACAGAACGAAATCGCGATTTTGAAAACACAAGGTTTAAATCGTCATCGAACAATGCTAATTTTTATTATTCAAGGTGCTAGTTCCGGAATTATAGGTTCGGTAATCGGATGCTTATTTGGTTTGATTGTTGCTTTGTATCTCGCAAAATTTGGATTAAGTTTTGCAGGAATTCCACTACCTTCAGATGTCAATTTTCAGCAAGTGCTGACTGTTTTTTTAGCCTTATTTCTATTATCAATTTTTGCTACTCTTTATCCTGCTTATCGTGCAGCTAATATTCAACCGGCAGAGGCATTGCGTTATGAATGATGCATATACTATGGAAAGTCAACCGTTAATATCGACGTTAAACCTTTGTAAAAATTACCAAGAAGGTAAAGTCATTACTGAAGTATTAAAATCGATCACTTTTGATATCTATCCCAATACCTTAACATCCATTATTGGCAGTTCAGGCTCAGGTAAAAGCACATTACTGCATTTGTTAGGTGGTTTAGATAGTGCATCTTCGGGTGATATTTTATTTAGATCTCACTCAATTAATCAACTATCTGAAAATGAAAAAGCAAAATTACGTAACAAAGAAATTGGTTTTGTTTATCAATTTCATCATCTACTTTCTGACTTTAGTGCGCTTGAAAATATTGCTATGCCTTTAATGATAAGTGGAATTCCCAATCAAGAAGCTCAAGAACGCGCTTTGGCAATGTTGGAAGCGGTTAATTTATTACATCGTGCTAAACATCGCCCTTCGGAACTTTCGGGGGGGGAACGTCAACGTATTGCTATTGGTCGCGCATTAATTAATCATCCGTCGATTGTTATGGCAGATGAGCCAACGGGTAACTTAGATCAAGCCACTGCCGAATCTATATTTGAATTACTGATCGATTTGAATCAAAAACAAGGTACAGCATTTTTAGTCGTTACTCATGATTTACAATTGGCGCGAAAAATGCAGCAGCAATTTGTTATGACCTCAGGTTCACTATCATTATTAAAACAACAAGGATAATGCTATGTTGGCTTTGGTTTTGGCAAAAAGATTTAGAAAAGGGCGTAAACAAAGTGCTATGTTATCCCTGATTTCGGTTATTTCGACCGCCAGTATTGCAATTGGTATTGCTGCGTTAATTATTGGGTTAAGTGCTATGAATGGTTTTGAACGGGAATTGCATAACCGAGTATTATCCGTGATTCCACATGGTGAATTTTTTGCAGCAAATGGACGATTAACTAATTGGCGAACTGTTCAACAACAAATTGATCAAAATCCAGAAATTATTTCATCAGCTCCCTTTATCCGTTTTACCGGATTATTGGAAAATGGTAATAAATTAAAGGCTGTACAAGTACAAGGAATTGATCTTGAACAGGAAGCACAAACTAGTCGCTTACCAAAGTATATTTTAGCTAATCGATGGCAAGAATTTAAACCAAATAGTAAACAAATTTTAATTGGTATTGGTTTAGCTCAATCATTGGCGGTAAAAGAAGGGGAGTGGATTACATTAATGATTCCCTCTTCTGATTCAGCAGGACAATTAAAACAACCTAGACGTATAAGATTGCAAGTGGTAGGTATCATGAATTTTAGTGGCAGTTTAGGTAATGAGCTTGCTTTGCTTCCTCTGATTGATGCTCAGAAATATTTACAAATAGGTGACAGTGTCACGGGTATTCAGGTTAATGTTAAAGATATTTATCAAGCCAATTACGTTATTAATCGCATTAAGTTAAATCTCTATCAACCGATTTTAACCTCCAGTTGGGAACGTAGCTATGGTTATATGTACCATGATATTCAAATGATTCGGCAAATTATGTATCTTGCTATGATTATCGTTATTAGTGTAGCATGTTTTAGTATTGTTTCAACTTTGGTTATTGCTGTTAAGGATAAACAACGAGAAATAGCTATTCTTAAAACATTAGGGGCGAATAACCGACTGATTAGCCAAACATTTATTTGCTATGGCGTTATTTCAGGATTAATTGGAAGCTTAGTTGGTGTAGTATTAGGGGTAAGCATTTCCAGCCAATTATCACAGATAGTGAAAGGTGTAGAAGTATTACTTGGTCATTCGTTGCTCAATAGTCATATCTATTTTATTGATTTTCTGCCTTCAGAAATTCACCTAAGTGATGTAATCATAGTATTTTTTACTTCATTATTATTAACATTAATTGCCAGTTATTACCCAGCCAGAAGAGCCTGTAACGTTGATCCGGTTAAAATTTTAAATGGTTATTAATTTACTATTTCATTGGTTTATTTGTTGCTAAATTCAATAAGAAAGTCATTAAGTGATTTGTTTTTTCCCGAATTGATGGCAATCCGGATAGGTTTAGGCATTCTACCCTGGCCTGTCCAGGTTCTGAAATTGCCTGAATCATCAAAATATTTATATTTTGGTGGACGAATAGGTCTGACTCTGTGAATTTTTCGGAAAGAAGGAAAATCGGCTTTTTTTAACAAATCATTTAATTCTATTCCATCTTGTTTCATTTGCTGCAAATAGGTTTCGAGTTTTTTATCATATTTGATAACATTTTCTAGAGCAAGTTTGTTATGTTCATAACGTTCTTGGATAATTTGATTAAGTTTTTGATATATATCTTCTAAAAGCTCCAGCGACAAATTTTTTGTTTGAGCTCTTAAACTACGAATATTATTGGATATTAGGATCTTTTTAACCATAACAATTTTTTTATTTTTATTCTATTATAAAATTTAACTGCCAGTTTTTATTTTCTTGCCAATAGGTTTGTTCTTGCTCAAGATCAAGTAAAATCAATTGATTTTTTTCAGCAAAATTTCGCTCAATTATTAAATCAAGATGGAAAATATTATCATTTAAAGTCATTAATTTAAATACTTTTTCATCTAATGTCGCACAGCGTTGATTGTTGATTAAAACCGCTAATCTTAGAATTTGTAACATCACAATTACGTGTTTTTGTTCAAATAAACTGAAATTAGGAATATTTTCCAACTTGAATGCTTTGCGATGATAACGTATTAATGTTGCCATTAAAAATTGTTGTTCTTCATTAAACCCTGCCATGTTGCAATTTTTTATGATATAGGCAGAATGTTTATGAATATTGGAAAAATTAATACTTAATCCTATTTCATGTAGCCATGCAGCCCAATAAAGTAAAGATTCTAATTTTTCATCAATTATTATCTTGGAAGATTGTTGCCATTGGGAAAATAGCCATTTGGCGATATCAACCGTTTTGCTAGCATGTACAACATCAATTTTATAATGTTTAATTAAGAAACTGACCGTTTTTTGACAGATATCTTGATTTCCTTGGTTATGATTTGTTAATTCATATAATACACCTTCTCTAAGAGCACTATGAGTGTAATGAAGTTCTTGTAAAGCAAATGCATTAAATACACCATAAAATATGGCAAGGCCACTTACAAAAATCTGTTTTCGTTCGTTGGATAATGATGGAAAATCAATTTCAGAAAAGGTTTTAAATTCTAAAATATAGGCTACCAGATCATCAAGACGTTTTGGCGTAATGATGCCATCAGTTACTCCTAAATCAAGTAATATGTTATAAATACTTTTGATAGTACCTGATGAACCAAAAGCAATCGATACGTTTTTGCTTTTAACCGATGTAATCAATTTTTCGACTTGTTGTTCGGCAGCTAATTTTGCTCGTTCAAATGATGCTTTATTAATAATTTGTTTGGGAAAAAATTGTTTAGCAAAGGTTACACACCCCATAGGGCGACTTTCGACAAAAGACGGAATTTGGTCTTTTCCAATTGCAATCTCAGTCGAACCTCCGCCAACATCAATAACTAATTTGACATCAGACTGCTTAACTGATTCACTGTTAATTGCCCCTAAATAAATTAAGCGTGCTTCTTCTTGTCCAGAAACAACTTCAATAGGAAAGGGCAGAACACGGGCCGCTTGCATTAAAAATTGATAACGATTTCGGGCTATTCGTAAGGTATATGTACCAATGACTCTAACATGAGATGCAGGAAAATTTTTTAATCGTTCAGCAAATAAAGTTAAACACTTTATACCACGTTGAATAATCTCAGCACTTAACTGATTTTGGTCATCTAATCCTGTTGCCAATTGAACATGCTGTTTATTTTTATAAATGATTTGCAGTGAGTTATCCATTTTCTTAGCAATGATCATATGAAAACTATTCGAACCAAGATCCACAACAGCATATTCATTAAATGTTTGTTTTAAATCTTTCATTCAATTATCCTTAATGCTGGTTATCATTTTCTAAGCGATTTAAGTATTCATAGATAGCTGTTTGTGAACGTACTCGTTTTTTATTGCCACGTTGAAGATAAGCATTTTTAAGATCTTGATCGATAATCCTCGCTTTAACATTATCACTTGCTTGAATCATAAAGATATCTTGAATGATTTTCTTTAAGGAGCTATCTAACACTTTCACACCCACCTCAACTCGGTTATCAATATTACGTGGCATCCAGTCCGCAGACGAGATATAAGTATCTTTTTGACCATTATTTTCAAAAATATAGACGCGTGCATGTTCAAGAAAGCGATCAACGATACTGGTAACAAAGATATTTTCACTTAAATTAGGTACTTGTGGCTTAAGAATACACATCCCACGAATAATCATCCTCACTTTAACACCAGCGCTTGAGGCTTCATATAATTTATTGATCATCTCTTTATCTGTCATGGCATTAAGTTTTAAATAAATGCCACACGGTTTACCTGCTTTTGCATGGTCAATTTCACGTTGGACAAATTGCATAAATTTTAAGCGGGTATTTTGTGGTGAAACTAATAGATAATTGAATGTGACAGGCTTAAATGGGTTTTCAATAAAGTTAAAAACTTTTTTAACTTCTTCTGTAATCATAGGATCGGCGGTAAGTAATGAAAAATCTGTATATACTTTAGCGGTTTTTTCATTGAAATTTCCCGAACCGATATGGGCATAGCGCATAATTTTATCGTTTTCTTTACGTTCAATAAGAAATAATTTGGCATGAATTTTTAGTCTAGGTTGAGAATAAATGACTTTAACGCCTGAACTCATTAAGGTTTTTGCCCAGTGTATATTAATTTCTTCGTCAAATCGTGCTTGCAATTCAACGACAACTGTGACTTTTTTACCATTATTCGCAGCATTGATTGCGGCTTGTACAAATCGTGAATCTTTTGCTACCCGATAGATATTGACTCGTATATGGGTAACACTGGGATCAAATGAAGCTTGACGCATAATTTCCAGCACATGGCTGAATGAATAATAAGGATAATATAGTAAAATATCTCGATCACGAATTGCATCAAAGGCATTGCGAAATTTTTTGAAACGGTTGTAAGTTAGACTTGACAAGACTTTATTAAGTAAATTAATCCTACCAATACATGGAAACTCCATTAAATCTTTCAAATTTGGATAACGACCACCTTGCATCGCATCATTTTCAGTTAATTTTAATTTAGATAAAAGTAACTCCATCAATGTTTTAGGCATGTCTTTTTGATAAATGAATCTTACTGGTTGTGCGGTGATGCGTTGTTTTAATCCTTGTGACATTAATTCTAATAAGCTATCCATTTCGCTACTAAGTTCATATTCTGCATCACGATTAAATTTGATTGAGTAAGCATTGAATTGCGTCGCATCGAAGAAAATTTTAAAAATATCAGGCAAACAAAAGCGTAAAATATTATCTAAAAATATTAGGGATTTATTTTTGGACGCGGAATCTGACGGGAGTAATACAAAACGTGAAACTTTTTCGGTAGGTAATTCTAAAAGTGCATATTTTATATCATTATTGTTAATAATTTCCACGGCAAGATAGGAATGATCATCTTTTAAAAATTGAATCAAGTCCGTATGACTATCGAGTAATATAGGGTTGATATATTGCCGTAAATTTTGTTTATAAAATTTTCTAATCCATTCTTCCTGAAGTGAAGTAAGTTGGCGTTCATTGATTAAGAAAATCTGATTTCTTGCCATTTCTAAAAGCAATTCATTATAAAGTGTTTCAAATTTCAATTCCGCTTGAATCACTTTCTGATG
The DNA here is from genome assembly GCF_014489845.1 of Frischella japonica. GTDB lineage: Bacteria > Pseudomonadota > Gammaproteobacteria > Enterobacterales > Orbaceae > Frischella > Frischella japonica. The sequence goes on along the minus strand of NZ_JABURY010000014.1, from coordinate 14,681 downwards.
AACTAATTTAAGAATATTTTTGGCACTAGATGCATTACCTTTTTCTTGTTCAATTAGCACATTGCGTTTTAAATTAGCAAACTGAACTTTATAAAATTCATCCAGATTATTTGAATAAATTCCTAAAAATCTTACTCGTTCAATAAGTGGATTGCTAAGATCAGCCGCTTCTTGTAACACGCGTTCGTTAAACGCTAACCAACTTATTTCTTTTTGAAAATATAAATTTTCACTATTCATATTACTTTTAGATTAGTCTCTTAATCAAATTCTAACATGATTATACTTATAATATATTGATTTTGCACTTCGAATGTGATTTTAAATAAGATAAATATTGATTAAATACTGTTTAAATCGATTTAAAATTAATTCATTCAATTTATGTTAAGAACGTAATTTATAATTTATTAAATCACAACGATTAAATGGTTATTATTTAATATTTAAAAAGAGATGCACTATCCGATTGGATAGTGCCTTAGTTTATTACTTTGCATGTTATTTACAAGCATAAGATCGGTCTCTAAATCCTGTTGAACGAGACCATGAACTCATATAAGAAATCATACCATCTAAGACAGAAACAATAATTGCTTCATCTTTACCAGAACTATTCTTTCGTGTTTCATTGACAAAAAACCAACCAGATACCCACTTAGATTTTGGATAAGTATTAGGAACCAGTCTTCCCCATTCACCCGCTACACCATTTCCAATACCCCTTATAAATACATTAAATTGAATATCTCTATTTTGTACATTAATATCTGATGGGGTCTTATCAAAGTCCAAAGAATTTTTGGAGTACCAAGTGTTGGCATTCAAGTCGTTACGTCCGACAAGTGATTTATTCTTTTTTGTGCATCTTTCGCTAAATTGCTTAACCTGATTCTCCGCTTCGGATGTGATTAGTTCGCCTGGATACACCCACAATGAAATTTTAAATTTATATTTAAAGGTATAGTTTGGATCCGATTTGAGAGTTGCTGTTATGATGATCTCATCTTCTGGTTGTGATTTGTCAACAAATGTAATCATACCGATTTTATCAACCGTAAATGCACCATTATTATAACTAATAGAATAATTATAATCCTCTTGTGAGCCCCCCATTACCAATTGGAATTGTGCTCCCTCAAATCCGGTTGTTGGGAAAGTTTTATCTGAAACAGTAGGTTTTACTTTATAACCGAGATTAGCAACATAATCTGCTGTATATCCTCCACCGAATCGCTCATTTGGTTGATCTTGTTTAGCGCCATTAATACCAATGCCTGTGAGGTTCCAAGCATCAGCATCACTATAGTCCGCTTTAATGGAGCGCCATTGTGTAGTAGGATCGACAATTAAACTATTAGGTTTTGCATAACACATGCCAACAAAAGCAAGTTGATAAGCTTTGATTATAGAAGCTTGCTGAACAGGATCACTTGTATTGGGATGACCATATTTTGTGTGAACCTGAATATTTTTGCTGATAATTTCCAATGTTAAAGGCATTGCATATTTATTGTTATGGCATCCAACATTCTGATAATCGTTGGCGTCTATCTGTCTTTGGTTATTATCCCGCCAGATAAAGGTTAACTCTTGAGTAACCGGAATGTCAGCAAAACCATCCCCATCAACATCATAATATTCACCAGTTGAATCATTTATCGCTTGACGTTCAGTAAAAAAAGTTTTCATCTTAAAATCGTTAAGATTAGTCATTGGGTTATCAAAATATAGAATTGAATCACTTTGTATATTACCGATAGATTCACTATAATCTGTTTGGTTATAGGTAAATCCTAATTTATTTTTAACTGAATCAGTTATAAAAAATTCTGGTGGATTGCCTTGAATTGATTTTGACGACGTCGAAGAAATTAATGCATTTGCTATATTGATATTACTGAAAACTAATAAAAGTAGGACAGGGGGTATTTGATAAATTAATTTTGGTGCGATAACAGTTAGCAATTTTATAATATAGTTTAATTTTATGAAGTTTGGGCTAGTATTATTTTTATATATTTCCATTCTAATATCTTCTTTTTATTTTTTTGATTTATTAGCTAAATACTGATTAAAATTATTGTATAAAGCGTTTATTAGAATCTCATCATAAGATTGTATGCGAAAGAATTCAAGTAGGCTGTAAAGTATTTGTTATTATTGTAATATTTTCTATAATCATTTTGCTATAAATATTGATCTTTATTTTATTTTTGGCAGAAACTTCTTAAGTTATTATAAATAAATTTTTACAAATTTCCGATCCTTTAGTATCTAGCATAATTGCTGCTTTTAAGCCAGTCTCTAACATCACTTCACGTCAATTTCTAATCTAATCGCCTTGTTAATATAGTCACCATGTGAAAAGTTTAACCGCATAACATTAATCGCTGTATTTAAAGGTTTGGTTAGCATTTCTTTAGACTCTGATTTAAGTCCGATGATATATACAATTTTAGTTCTTTCGTAATGATTTCAGCTGTTAAGTTAATGTAAAAAATAAAATATTTATGGATTGTTTAAAATTAGGAATAAAAAAACAATGACCAAACATTGGTAGAATTAAATTATGGTTGTCTGTGAAATAATTACAAAGCTAAAAACACTGTCGATAAGGTTACCTGTTTTTTTGTTGATAATGTTTTCGCAAGATTAACTCGTAAACATTATAAATTATTGCTGCTTATTACATAACATTAATATATTGATTTGGCACTTCGAATATGGTTTTAAATAAGATAAATATTGATTAAATACTGTTTAGATTGATTTAAAATTAATTTATTCAATTTATGTTAAGGACGTAATTTATAATTTATCAAATTACAACGATTAAATGGTTATCATTTGATATTAAAGATATAAAAGCACTATCGCCTTGGATAGTGCCTTAGTTTATTACTTAACAACTGCTTGACAAACAAAAGATTTGTTCGAAAATCCGTTCCATAGACTTGGAAGAGAAACCATTCCATCGTAGCTGGATACTATTATTGGTTGAACTTTTCCACCAGTTTCTTTATTCTTTATAAAATCTCTGTTATAGTACCAAGCATATCCCCATTTAGATTTTGGATAAGTATCAGATGTCTTTTGACCTGGTTGAGCCAATCTTCCCCACTCAGTTATTACCGAACCGAGAGCCCTTGTCATTACATTATATTCGAAATACTTCACAGTAATGCCACTTAAATCCCTATAAGTGGCCAACACTTTGTTATCGTTGATACATAATTGCTTCATCTCTTCAATTGTAAAATTAAACGATTCATCATCAAATATTTTCATCGGATATAGCCACTTGGCAATTTTGAAATTATATTTGAAGGTATAGTTTGGATCCGATTTGAGAGTTGCTGTCATGATGATCTCATCTTCTGGTTCTGATTTATCAACAAATGTAATCATACCGTTTTGATCAACCGTATATTTACCACTATTATAACTAATAGAATAATTATAATCCTCTTGTGATCCGCTCATTACCACTTGAAATTGTGCTCCGTCAAATCCTGTATATGGGAAATGACTAAGTGTATTATTTCCCGGTTTAAATTTAAATCCATGATAAGGGACATAATTTTTCGCATATCCTCCGCCATAAAATAGCACCGATTCAGTTTGACTGGCGCCATTAATATTAACGCCAGTGGGATTCCAACCAGAAAGACCGGTTTTGTCGGCTTTAACGGCGCGCCACTGTGTAGTAGGATCGACAATTAAACTATTAGGTTTTGCATAACATATGCCAACAAAAGCAAGTTGATAAGTTTTAATTATAGGCTGAACAGGATCACTGGTATTAGGATGACCGTATTTTGTGTGAACCTGAATATTATTGCTGATAATTTCCAATGTTAAAGGCATTGCATATTTATTGTTATGGCATCCAATATTCTCGTAATCATTGACGTCTATTTCTTTATTGTTATTATCCCGCCAGATAAAGGTTAAATCTTGAGTAACCGGAATGTCTGCAAAATCATCCCCATCAACATCAAAATAATCGCCGGTTAAATCATTAGTTGTTCTACGTTTAGTAAAAAAGGTTATCATCTTAAAGTCGTTAAGATTAATCATTGGCTTATTAAAATATAAAATTGAATCACTTTGTACATTACCAATAGATTCACTATAATTCTGGTGATTATATTTAAACCCTAATTTATTATTAACTGAATCAGTTATAAAAAATTCCGGTGGATTGCCTTGAATTGTTTTTGATGATGTTGTAGAAATTATTGCATTTGCCATATTAATATTACTGAAAACTAGTAAAATTAGGGCTGGGGATATTTGATAAATTAATTTTGGTGCGATAACTGTTAGCAAATTAATAATATAGTTCAATTTTATAAAGTTATGGCTAGTATTATTTTTATCTATTTCCATTCTAATACCTTCTTTTTATTTTTCGATTTATTAGTTAGAATCAACTAATTTAAATCTTATCATAATCATTGTTCAAGTTAGCTATTGAGGAATTTTTCATTATTGTGATGTTGCAGCAAGGTATTGTCTATATCGGTTTGATATAAATATTAACAATATATTTACAAATACATATAGAAATTAACATGAATAATCTATAAAAAAGAAAACCCGATGAAAACATCGGGTTTATTCACCAAAAAGATTAATAAGTTAAGTTAGTTTTATGAATGATTAGACGCGGTGAACAGAAGTTGTATTGGTAGTACCACTGGGAACTAATGCACCAGATACCATTACCACGATATCGCCAGATTTTACATATCCTAATTTAACGGCCATATCTTTTCCTAAACGATAGAAATCATCAGTTGATTTTATAGCATCGATAAGAACGGGTTCAACCCCTTTAGTGAGCAATAATTGATTGATGGTTTTTTGACTGGAAGATAATGCTAATATTTTTGCTTTTGGGAAATAGTGACGTACTTCTCGAGCTGATTTTCCGCTACGGGTCGCAACAATAATTAACGGCGCATTTAATCTTTCAGCAATTTCTACTGCACCACAACAAACCGCTCCAGTAATTCTAAGTTTTTCAAGTGCTTGTAATTCTAATGAAGCTGAAATTGTTTTATCCGTACGTTTACAAATTGTTGCCATAACTTGCACAGTTTCTAAAGGATATTTACCTTTAGCACTTTCACCAGATAGCATTACGGCATCAGTGCCATCTAAAATTGCGTTAGCGACATCGCCAGCTTCAGCACGAGTAGGGCGTGGATTTTTAATCATGGAGTCAAGCATCTGGGTGGCAGTAATAACCGGTTTAGAGGCTTTAATACATTTTTTGATCATCATTTTTTGGGCGAAAATCACTTCTTCAACTGGAATTTCCACACCTAAGTCACCACGAGCTACCATGATACCATCTGAAGCTTCTAAAATTTCGTCAAAATTATCCAATCCTTCTTGATTTTCAATTTTTGAAATGATCTTAATGTCTTCACCGCCATGGTTGGCTAAATGTTTACGAATATCTTCGACATCAGAACGTTTACGAATAAAAGATGCAGCAATGAAATCAACGCCTTGTTCACAACCAAAGATTAAATCTTGTTTGTCTTTTTCAGCTAATGCAGGTAATTTAATAGACACGTTTGGTAAGTTAACACCTTTGTTTTCACCTAAATCACCGTTATTTAAAACTTTACAAATTACTTCATTACCTTTGATTTCTGTAACTTCCATGGCAATCAAACCATCATCAACTAAGACTCGATTACCGACACTTAAATCTTCAGCAAAACCTTCATAAGTAACAGCTACACGTTGAGAATTACCAATTACCGATTTGTCCGTGGTAAATGTAAATGTTTGACCAGCAACTAAAGAAACATCGTTACCACCTTCAAGTTTGATAGTTCGAATTTCAGGTCCTTTAGTATCTAGCATAATTGCTGCTTTTAAGCCGGTTTCTTGCATTACTTCTCGTAGATTTTTAATTCTACCGCCATGCTCATCATAGTCACCATGTGAAAAGTTTAAACGCATTACATTCATACCTGCATTTAAAAGTTTGGTTAACATTTCTTTAGACTCTGATTTAGGCCCAATGGTACATACAATTTTAGTTTTTTTCATAATGATATCTGCTATTAAGTTAATGTTAAAAATCAAATATTTGCGGATTGTTTAAAATTAGGAATAAAAAACCAATGACTAAGCATTGGTAGAATTAAATTATGGCTGTCTGTGAAATAATTACAAAGCTAAAAACAATGTCGACAAAGTTACCTGTATTTTTTGTTGATAATGTTTTCACAAGATTAACTCATAAACAATATTAATAATTGTTGCCTATTATATAGCATCAATTTTTTTTATAAAGAATTTTATGATGTTTATTCAACTAATCTTATTATAATTAGAACAATCTTTATACCATTATTGATAATATTTAAATGCGAATAATTAAAAGAAAAGATGTTTCCCTTTAATTAAAACATCTTACATTAAATCTTTAAGTTCGAAATATAAATCATTGGTTTTATCTTTCAATTGTAAAAGGGTATTATCATAGCCTTGTTTAATTTCAACAGTTGCCCCATTTTTGAACATTTGATAAATAATGGTATCTAGATTATTCAATTGCTGATCGTCGCACAATTTTTGAGTAGAAGAAAAATCAGCACTTTTAATGACATCTCGATTTAAAGAAGCTTGTCCAAAAAACTCATTGCACATTTTTCCGTTATATGTCAGTTTTTCACTAAACTCGATGAAGGCTTGTTTTTCTGGCGCTACTTCTTCACCATTTGCTTTAATGAGAGTAAAACGATGATGTTGTAATTCAACAGTTAGGATCGATTGTTTATCTTGTTTATCACAACCATTTAGTAATACAGTCGTTGCGAGTAACACAAATAAACCATAAAATTTTTTCATAATTTTATTCCTCATCTAGCAAAATAAGTTAAAACGATTAAACCAATATAACATTACCATAAATCATTTAAATGAGAGTTAACGTTTTGCAAATTTCCCATTACTTAATTGAACTTTTGCAATAATTATTAATTAACTTAAAAAATTTATAACAACTTCATAAATACAAAATATGCTTTATTTTTATCAAATACAAGAAGAATTTCATAAATTAGGTACAAATTCTTAATAAAAAATTTATATTAAATAATGAGTTATGTTTTTAAGGTGGTGACATACAATAAAGCTGTTATTAAACATAATATGAAACTAGAGAAGAGCAAAAGTGGTATCAAAACATAAGGAGTAAGACAATGATAGATGATGATTAAGCATTATTTTTCACTATGTGATGTACAACCGGGTTAACATATTAACCATTAGCAGCAATTACCTAGTTATGCATTATAAAAAAGTTTGGTTAAAAACTTTGGCGAATTTGGTTGATTTATTCAAAGTTGAGCTGGATAAAATGGAATTTTTTATGAAACTGCGACAAAATTATTCTAACAATTAGTTATTACACATGGCGATTATTTAGTGGTTGAGTAAGTTATATCAGCGAATGGTGAGCAATTAAAATTTGCTATTTGTGATAGTCAGCGTTATCTTGGTTGTCAAATAAGAAAAGGGTAATATTGTAGAATAAACTAGAAATATAATTTAGCTTACAGTTGGTTTTTATTCAATTATTTGAGCGTAAACAGCGTTGCATACTAAACCTATTCAGCTCGGTAAGATGGAGATAAAAAGTGAAAAATATGCTTATTGTTATGATCTTTTTTCCTTTATTTTCTTGGGCTTATATCATGCCAAATTGTTCTGATGAGAAAGTAACTAATCGGATAAAACAATATATAACAGATAAAATGATAGCGGTCTTTTTGCAACAAGATCCAAGTTTAAAAAATGATAATTTGAAATATGCTTTTCATATTTATGTTAACAATATAATAACTCAAAACATGAATAAAAAACTAGGTTCATATATTTGTAATGCTAATCTTGAAATTTATTTTTTAGATAAGGAATTTGCTAAATTTCCTATTAGCTATCGTGTAAAGGATGCTGAAAATAGTGATGAAGGTTTTTACCTTACTTTACGGTAAACTTTTTAAGTTAACACACCGCCCATAAATCAGCACTTTTTATATATTTTTTAACTTTTTTCAAATTATCTAAATTAAAATATAAATTTGGTTGTGATAATTTTGCTTATCCCCTAAGAGCTTATCGACAACCTAGAAATTTTCAGAATTATTTTAATATACTTATTATCAATTTTGCTTACTGCTATGAAATTCATAACAATAAGTTAATGGTTGCTCTACTTGTCAATACTTGAAAAGTAATGCCACATACTATTGTTGTTAAGGCATAACCCTAACCGCTACATTTTTGTTTAATTAGCGGCACTATATAATAATTTCAATAAACTAAATAAAATTTGTTATAATAATTAACAAATTTAAATAATTTATGAAGATTTGATCGATTTAAATTATGCCTTATTATCAACATATAAAAGAATTATTTGGTAAATTAGAATCAGTAACTCTAAAACAAAAATCAAAATTAAAAAAAGAGTTAATACTTTTATCAAAGCAAAAATCTTGCGATGAAGTTGCTTTCTTAGCCATTAAAGAACAAATTGAAATGGCCAATTGCGAATTTGCCAATCGCCAACAACGTATTCCAAAATCAATTAATTATCCAACTGAATTACCTGTAAGCCAAAAGAAATCTGAGATTTACAATGCTATTCGAGACAATCAAGTAATTATTATAGCTGGGGAAACAGGTTCAGGTAAAACGACACAGATCCCTAAAATTTGTTTAGAACTGGGGTTAGGCGTAAAAGGGTTTATTGGTCATACCCAACCAAGGCGGTTGGCTGCTCGATCGGTTGCTATACGATTGGCCGAGGAATTGAAAAGCGAAGTAGGCGATCTGGTAGGTTATAAAGTTCGTTTCAGTGATAATGTACAAGAAACAACACTGATAAAACTGATGACTGATGGAATTTTATTGGCTGAAGTTCAACAAGATCGTTTATTAACGCAATATGATACCATTATTATTGATGAAGCCCATGAACGAAGTTTAAATATTGATTTTATTTTAGGTTATTTAAAGCAGATTTTAAACAAACGTCCTGATTTAAAAGTCATTATCACTTCAGCGACTATAGATGTAGAACGGTTTTCACGCCATTTTAATCATGCACCGATAATTGAAGTATCAGGACGTACTTATCCAGTTGAAGTCCGTTATCGTCCTTTTGTCAATGATGAAGATAGTTCTGATGATTTTCAAGCAATAATTAATGCAATTGATGAGTTATCAGTTAAAGATAAACTTGGTGATATTTTGATTTTTCTCACCGGAGAAAGAGAGATTCGTGACTTAGCCGAGGTGTTGAATAAATTAGATCTACAGCATACGGAAATTGTACCATTATATGCTAGATTATCTGCTTCAGAACAGAATCGCATTTTCCAAACACATAAAGGACGACGTATTATTTTATCTACCAATGTTGCTGAAACTTCGTTAACAGTACCTGGTATAAAGTTTGTTATTGATCCTGGTAAAGCACGTATTAGTCGTTATAGTTATCGTACTAAAGTTCAACGATTACCTATCGAACCAATATCACAGGCATCAGCTAATCAACGTAAAGGTCGATGTGGACGAACATCAGAAGGTATCTGCATTCGCTTATATGATGAACAGGATTTTCTTAGTCGTCCTGAGTTTACGGAGCCAGAAATATTACGTACGAATTTAGCATCCGTAATTTTACAAATGATAGCGTTAGATCTGGGAGATATTAACGCATTTCCATTTATTGAAGCACCGGATAAAAGACATATAACCGATGGTAGTCGAGTTTTAGAAGAATTAGGTGCAATTTATAGTAAAAAAAATCGTCTTCATTTAACTAGAATAGGGCGAATATTAGCACAATTGCCAATAGACCCACGTTTTGCTCGGATGTTAGTTGAATCTCGCCAACATACTAGTGTTAGAGAAATTATGATTATCACAGCAGCTTTATCGATACAAGATCCGCGCGAACGCCCGTTTGATAAACAACAAGCAGCAGATTTGAAACATCAACGTTTTGCAGATAAAAATTCTGATTTTATAAGTTATCTTAACTTATGGAAATACATTGAGGAACAACAGAAAAGTTTAACGAATAATCAATTTCGCCAGTTGTGTCGCAAAGAATTTTTAAATTACTTGCGCATTAAAGAATGGCAGGATGTTTATACTCAGATTAGACAAACGATAAAACAGATTAATTTTCCAATTAATACTCAAGATAGTGATTATCCAGCCATTCATAAAGCCATATTAAGCGGATTACTTTCTCATATTGGTATGAAAGATTTGGAAAAACTAGAGTATCTTGGTCCAAGAAATATGAAGTTTTCAATTTTTCCAGGTTCTGCATTGTTTAAAGTATCACCAAAGTGGTGTGTTGCTGGTGAATTGGTTGAAACAACTAAATTATGGGGTAGAAATATTGCTAAGATTGAGGTTGACTGGATTGAGCCTTTAGCTGGCCATCTTATCAAAAAGCAATATAATGAACCACATTGGTCAAAAAAGCAGGGTACAACCCTAGCGATTGAAAAAGTAACGTTATTTGGTTTACCAATCGTTTCTAATCGATTAGTCAATTATAGTCAAATTGATCCTAAATTAAGTCGTGAATTATTTATTCGACATGCTTTAGTAGAAGGTGACTGGGACGGTAATTATGATTTCTACCATAAAAATTTAAAACTAATTGAAGAAGTAGAATTACTTGAACATAAATCACGTAGACAAGATATTTTAGTTGATGAATCTACTTTATATCAATTTTATGATGAGAAGATACCTTCGACGGTAATATCAGCAAAACATTTCGCCGTTTGGTGGAAAAAAGAAAATTTACGTCATAGCGATTATTTGGTGTTTGATAAAAAAACATTAATTAACCCTAAAGCAATTAAAGTATCGGATCAAGATTATCCTGATTATTGGTTATATGACAATAATCTTAAATTAAAGTTAAGTTATCATTTTGATATTGGTGGTAAAAGAGATGGAGTAACCGTTACTATTCCATTAACTATTTTAAATCAAATTGAAAATACAGAAGTATTTCAGTGGCAAGTCCCTGGGTTTCGTCAGGAATTGATTATTGCCTTAATAAAATCATTACCTAAATCATTACGTCGTAATTTAGTGCCTGCACCTAATTATGCTAAAGCCTTTTTAGAAAGGTGTAGTTCTTGTCAACAGGACTTTTTATCAACACTTGAAAATGAATTTAGGAAAATGACGGGGGTCTCCATAACTAGAGAAAATTGGCAATTATCAGCAATCGATGATTATTTAAAGATGACGTTTAATATTGTCGATGAAAATAATCAAACCATTATTATGGGTAAAGATCTTCAATCTATTAAACAACAATTGAAAGATAAAATCCAAAAAGTGTTAAGTAATGTAACTCAAGTAACCAATAGTGAGATTGAGAAACAACATCTTACGCAATGGGATTTTGGTGATATCCCATCAGTTTATGAGAAAAAGCAAAAACATTATACTGTTAAAGCATACCCAACATTAATTGATGAAGGTGATTATGTAGCTATTAAATTAGTTGATAGTCAACAGGAACAGTATCATTTAATGTTAGCGGGTATTCGGCGATTAGTTTATTTAAATATTCCGTCACCAATCAGATATATGCATGAAAAACTTCCTAATAAAGTTAAACTCGGGTTATATTTCAATCAATTTGGTAAAATAGATGACTTAATTGATGATTGTATTTTTTGTGGAATCGATTATTTAATTAAACAGCAATCTGATGGCTTTATCTTTCAACAACATTTATTTCAACAATTATTAGTTTCGGTAAAAGGTACCATTAATGAATTAGTGGTTGAAATAGCCAAGCAAGTCGAAAAAATTTTAACCTTAAATTATGAATTAAATAAAAAACTGAAAGGTCGTGTTGATTTAAATATGGCATTATCTTTTGCTGATATAAAACAACAATTATCACATTTAATATATAAGGGTTTTGTGGCTGATTTAGGATTTCAAAAGTTGCATGATGTTTATCGTTATTTACAGGCTATTGATAAACGTATCGAAAAACTATTTATTGATCCCAAACGTGATAGCGCTAATTTAATGATCATTAATCGCGTAGTTAAGCGTTATACTGCGTTAATAAATAATCTGAGGCAATATAAAGGGCAGGAAGATAAAATTGCTCAGATCCGTTGGATGATTGAAGAGTTGCGGATTAATCTATTTGCTCAACAAATTGGAACAGCATTTCCTATTTCTGAAAAAAGAATCAATCAAGTCATTGATGAATTTAATAAATAAAGAAGAGGGCAGAGCCTCTTCTTTTAGTTTTATTTATATAAGAAACGCAATGTCAACGGTAAAGATCAACATATATTGTTTTATTAGGTCCTCTGCTATCTTGAGCAATGCGTGATATGTGGTAGTATTTTGCGCCTTTTGCTAACGCTTTTTTACCAGCATTAAATGATATTTCTTGTTCAGAAACGTAATAACCTTTAAATTTGATGGTATCAAATGGTACCATTTTTGCTGCAGTCGCATCATTTAATTCTTCAATTTTAGAACCATCCGGTAAGGTAACAGTATAACGTGATGATCGTTGCTGAGGAAGAATAGACGGTTGAGTACTGTTTTCATCAGTTTTTGCCGTATCAGTTGTTGCGCTATTAATTGCCGCAATCTTGGTGTCTGTTTCAACTGAAGTGTTTTGATTCTTGGCTTTAGTTGTTGTTACATTTTCAACGGTATTATTAAACTTCTTAGCATAGAATTGTTCATTGAATGCTGTAGAGGAATAATAACCTGGGCGCTCAACTTGCATTGCAGCCTCTCCACCTTGTGCTAAAGCAAGCTGGCCGGCTTCAGAATCATAAGGGATTGCATTTTCTGGTTGAATTTTGCGCTCGGGAGCATCTTTTTTAAATAAATAAGCGGTAATGTTTTGGTTACCACCATTATCTTCGATTGAACGATCGATAAAGAAAGCATAAGCCTGTTTTTTAGCTGCTGCTTTTGCTACTGCGGTATTTATTTCATATTGAGTCGGAAAATAACCGCGCAATCTAACAATGTCAAAAGGTTCAAAATGTATAGCTGTGTCTTTAGGATACTCTAAAACCCCAGAAAAATTTCTAAAGTTATGTTCCGTTTTATCAATAGACTGGGCATCAGATTTATATAATTTTGCATAAACGATACGTAGTCCATCATTGCTTGGTGCTACATTGGTACTTGTGATATAAAAATAAGCAGCGCCTTGTTTATCTGCCGCTTTGGAAATTGCTCGCACTTTATCTAACTCGCTGTAATATAAACCACGAATAGAAATTTCTTTAAACGACTGTAATGAATTAGCTTTTTCTGGGGTGAGTTCCTGAGCTGCAAATACTATATTGGAAGATAAAGTAGAGAATAACAGGGCAGCCAGACAAGATTTCTTTAATTGTTTCATATAAAATTCATTTCCCATTTTTGTGACAATGTCACTTGTGATATTCTGCAAACTTTATTAATGCAGATAGATCCTTAATCGAAATATATTTTCCTCGTGCTGTTAGAATATTTAAATCTTGCATACGAGTCAATATACGACTTATGGTTTCTATCGTTAATCCTAAATAATTTGCTATATCACTACGACTCATGGAAAGTTTAATATTTAAAGAAATATGCCCACGCCGTGCATATCTTAAATAAAGTGAATAAATAAAGGTAGCTACTTTTTCTTCAGCATTTTTCTGGGAAAAACATAAAATTAATTGTTGATAATCTTGAATGTCTTCACTCATTAGTTTCAAAAGTGTGTTTTGCATATGTGTATTTTGAGAAACTAACCCTATCAGTTCATTATATTTTAGTTCACAAACTAAGGTATTCGTCAAAGCACAAACAGAGTTATTATATTTTAAATTATGAATACTATTTAAACCGATGATATCACCAGGAAGATAAAACCCATTTATTTGCTCTTTACCATTAACTGTAATATAGGTTTTTACGGCTCCACTATTAATAATATATATTTTATCCAAAGGTGTACCTTCATCAACAATCACTTGATTTTTAGCGATTTCCTTTTTGCGATTAATAAAATTATCGAGGGTGTTTTCAAGCAACTTTGGTATACAAATAGAGGGGCCTATTCGGCAAAACTCACATGAAACAGAATAACTTTTACTGCGTATTGGCTTATATATATCGTGCATAAAGAATCTATATCTTGTTGTGAAATATAATTTTTATGCGAACGAGAGTAACATTTTTTATTAGGTTTTTAAAGGATTCATATCAATATTAACGAATATTTTTAAATTTTATTAATAATTTGAAAAAATACAGTGATATTTGGTCGGTTAAGTTATGTATTTTTAGCCTCAGATGATTCAAGTTATATAACGGCAGAGACCTTTGGCGTGACAGGGGGAGCTCATATCAACTGATGTGAGTATATGTTAAGGGCTATAAATAGCCCTTAACGATAATAGGTAAGATTCTGTATACAAAAGAGATATAAAAAGAATCAACATTAAAGTTTTATAATTAAACAGATTGAATTTCAAACAAAAACTTGAAGGGTATAAAGGATTTAATAGAAAATATAAAGTAAAGCTTAAATTATTAATTAATAGTCTATTTAACATAATATACATTAT
>NZ_JABURY010000013.1 GCF_014489845.1 Frischella japonica | reverse complement strand
TTGATATGAGCTCCCCCTGTCACGCCAAAGGTCTCTGCCGTTATATAACTTGAATCATCTGAGGCTAAAAATACATATAAACTAGCTAATTCAACTGGTTGGCCTGCTCGTTTCAAAGGTGTTTGTTTACCAAATTCAGGTATGGCCTCACTAGGTTGACCACCACATATTTGTAATGGTGTCCAAATTGGCCCAGGAGCAACACTATTGACACGGATACCTTTATGAGCAATTTGTTTAGCCAAACCACGGGTGAATGCGATGATGGCGGTCTTAGTTGAGGCATAATCTAATAAATTTGCACTTGGTTGATATGCCTGAATAGATGATGTGGTGATAATGGTTGAACCAGGCTTTAAATAACCTAAAGCAGCTTTTGTAACCCAAAACAAAGAAAAGACATTAATTTCGAATGTCTTACGTAATTGTTCCGTAGTAAGTTGCATAATATCTTCAACTGCTGTTTGTTTACCCGCTACAAATGTTACATTATCTAATCCACCAAGTTTTTTATGGGCTTCTTCAACAAGTTTTTTACAAAATGATTCATCACTTAAGTCACCAGGAATAAGTACTGCTTTGCGACCTACTGATTCAATTACTTTAGCAACCTCTTCCGCATCTTTTTGTTCATGAGATAAATAATTTATCGCTACATCAGCCCCTTCTTTAGCATAGGCTATTGCTGCAGCTCGACCGATACCGGAATCCCCTCCTGTGACTAACATTTTTAGTCCTTCTAAACGGTGATGACCTTGGTAACTTTTTTCACCACAATCAGGAATTGGCTTCATGTCACATTGTAAACCTGGGGCTGATTGTTTTTGTTTGGGAAATTTTTCGTGATAATATTTTGTCAATGGATTGTGTGTTTGTTTACTCATGATTTTCTCCAAGTTTTTGTAAGTGATTGTTTTAAAATGTTTTTTTAATATAACTTAAATAAAATAAATTTACTAATCACAAAATCCTATTACTGAATATATATTAATTGCTAAAATATCTAATTAATTCAATTAATTAAATTAGAAATCGTTTTGCTATTTAAGATAATATAAATTACGATGGCTATAACGATTTTTAACCATCGAAGCAAGGTTATTGATAACAACTAAACATTTAAACAGATATAAAAATAGCACCTTTTTTACAAGGTTCCATTGTGAATGGACTTCTTCATTAATCGATTTTGCTAACAATCAGTTAGTTATGCTTATTCTAAATACCCAGAACTTATTTGGTCATATACCAAATAATTAATGAAAACTGACTTATTTAGCTAAATTCAAGTTATACATCCATCATAGGTGTTATTGAAATTATTTATATACAAAACAGCTCTTTTAGTTATTAAGTCATTTAGTAACAAATAAGATATACTTATTATTTGAAGCCGCAACATATTGAATTATGGTAAAATGAATCGAAAATTCTCTGTTGAAAGCGTTATAATGGTTTTAATTAATAACATATATTTTTGGCGGGAATAATGTAATAATACTTGTTTTATAGTCATTGGCAGCATCAATAGCCTGCCCTATTGTTTTTAATCTTGATAAGATTGAAATAAAAAAACCCGTCAAATTTGCGGGTTTTAACAAGATTTATATTGGTCTGATTATAGTTTTTTTATTGCTGCATAATGATCAATTAACTTATTTTTATCGTTTTGATAACCTTCTAACTTCTCTTTTTCTTTTGCAACAACCGCCGCTGGCGCTTTATCGACAAAACTGCTATTGCTAAGTTTACCGTCGATACGGGCAATTTCGTTATCGATGCGTGCCATCTCTTTTTCCAGTCGAGCTAATTCATCTTCTTTGTTAATTAACCCAGCCATTGGAATAAGTAGTTCAGCACCGTCAACTAACTTAGTGACCGATAATGGCCCGGTTTCACCTTCATCTAACAGAACAATTTCTGCTAATCTTGCCAGCGATTCAATAAAGGTTATATTATCACTGATAATACGATGAACAGCAGGTGAAGCTTGGCGAATCAATAATTGTAATGGTTTGCTCGGTGCAATATTCATTTCAGCTCGAATATTACGCACGGCAATCACCGCCTCTTTGATCCAGTTAATATCGGCAACAGCTTGATCGTCAATATGTTTACTATCAAAAGTCGGCATCGGTTGTAACATAATAGTATCAGCCTTGATACGCATTAGTGGTTTAACACTTTGCCAAATTGCTTCAGTAATAAATGGAATAATTGGATGTGCTAAGCGTAACAATGCTTCCAATACCGTCACTAAAGTATGACGAGCAGCACGCTGTTCAGATTGCTCACCATTTGCCAGTACTGATTTGGTTAACTCTAAATACCAGTCACAGAACTGATTCCAAGTAAATTCATATAAAATATTAGCGGCTAAATCAAATCGATAAGTATCGAACGCTTCTCGATAGGTTTTCACGGTATGATTAAATTCAGCTAATATCCATTTATCGGCTAATGAATAGGCTAAATCACCACCAGTAAAGCCACAATCGTGATCTTGCGTGTTCATAAGTACATAACGGCTGGCATTCCAAAGTTTATTACAGAAGTTGCGGTAACCTTCCAAACGTTTGAGATCCCAATTGATATCACGTCCGGTTGAGGCTAGTGCCGCTAAGGTGAAGCGTAATGCATCGGTACCGTGCGCTTCAATGCCGTTAGGGAACTGTTTTTCAGTACGTTTGGCAATTTTTTCCGCCAGTTGTGGTTGCATCATATTGCCGGTACGTTTTTCCAGTAAATCAGCAAGTGAGATGCCGTCAATCATGTCTAAAGGATCGATAACATTCCCTTTAGATTTCGACATTTTTTGCCCTTCTTCATCACGAATTAAGCCTGTAACATAGACTGTTTTAAACGGAATCTGCGGCTTACCGTCTTTATCTTTGATAAAGTGCATGGTCATCATAATCATTCTAGCGACCCAGAAGAAGATGATATCAAAACCGGTGACCAGTACATTGGTTGGGTGGAAAGTTGCCAAATCATCGGTATTTTCCGGCCAACCCAATGTAGAGAAAGTCCAAAGTGCAGATGAGAACCAGGTATCAAGCACATCTTCATCTTGTGATAACACCACATCATCGGCGATATTGTTTTCCCGACGGACTTCGGCTTCGTCTCGTCCAACATAGACATTGCCTTGCGCATCATACCACGCCGGAATACGGTGACCCCACCATAATTGGCGTGAAATACACCAATCTTGAATATCATTCATCCACGAGAAGTACATGTTCTCGTACTGTTTTGGCACAAATTGGATATCGCCATTTTTAACGGCATCAATAGCAGGCTCGGCCAATACTTTCGCTCGCACATACCATTGGTCAGTTAACATTGGCTCAATCACCACGCCGCCACGATCGCCATACGGTATGGTTAAATCATGTGGTTCAATCTTTTCTAAAATGCCTTGCGCTTCACAGGCGGCAACGACCGCTTTACGGGCGGCAAATCGTTCTAAATTTTGCAATTCAGTCGGAATATCTCCCCCATAAACATCACTCGGTTCGCCATTTGTGTCAAACACTTCGGCTTGTGAGCGGATCTCACCGTCAAAGGTGAAGATGTTGATCATCGGTAATTGATGACGGCGACCAACTTCGTAATCATTAAAGTCATGTGCCGGAGTAATTTTTACGCAACCGGTACCTTTTGTCATGTCGGCATGTTCATCACCAATAATCGGAATACGACGATTAACCAAAGGTAAAATAACAAATTTGCCGATCAGATCTTGATAGCGAGGATCAGCCGGATTGACCGCTACCCCGGTATCACCTAATAATGTTTCCGGACGCGTTGTGGCGACAACTAAATAATCTTTACCGTCAGCCGTTTTGGCGCCGTCAGCAAGTGGATAACGTAAATGCCACATTGAGCCTTTTACTTCACGATTTTCAACTTCTAAATCAGAAATCGCGGTGCGTAATTTTGGATCCCAGTTGACCAAACGTTTACCACGGTAGATCAAATCTTCTTGATAAAGTCTAACAAATACCTCTTTTACCGCATTTGATAGCCCTTCGTCCATAGTGAAGCGCTCACGATCCCAATCCACCGAATCGCCTAAACGACGCATCTGTTTGGTAATGCTACCGCCTGATTGCGCTTTCCACTCCCAGATTTTTTCGATAAACATTTCACGACCATAATCGTGACGGGTTTTGCCCTCTTCGGCAGCAATTTTACGTTCAACCACCATTTGCGTTGCAATACCGGCATGGTCGGTACCCGATTGCCATAACGTATTGTTACCTTGCATACGATGATAACGTATTAATGCATCCATAATGGTTTGTTGGAATGCGTGCCCCATGTGTAAACTTCCGGTCACATTCGGCGGTGGGATAGCGATGCAGTAGCTTGGCTGTGATTTGTCGCCATTAGGTTTAAAATAGCCACTTTGCTCCCAGTGTTGATAAATTGGTTGTTCGATTTCTTGTGGATTATAAGTTGTATTTTTCATAATAAATGCATAAATCCTGATTCAAGGCATAAAAATGCTTTCTATTCTACAGTAAAATAGCCAAACAATAAATTGGCTAAGTAAGAAACCGTGGATTAAATCTACAGGGAAACTTGTGTTAGAAGAAAACGTTGGCAACAAAAGACCACGACGTTATGAGTGGTCTTTTAAAGCTTTACTAACCGTTATATTATGTCTATTTTCTAAATAACTTGATCTATTTATATGTCTTGATTGTTGTACTTATAGAATATTTTAAGTTTGTCTAAAACAAAAAACCTTAAACATAAAATAGTATAAGGTTTCACTGATATACATCATTTTACTGCGATCGGCACTGAAAAATCGAAAAATAAAGAGATTTAAAACTTTTTTATTAGTCATTACAGCAAATAAACGTAAATGCTTGGTTTATTATAACTGAAGTATTTTTCATTTTTTTTATATTATTAATTATTGGTACCCTTACTCACACAGCCTGTGTAATATCTAACATCATTAGTTCCTCGGTTACCCACATAGCCGAGTGTGGATTCAACAACATAATGGTCATTTAAATCTTTAATGTTTTTAGTCCAATAATAAGCAACATTATATGTGTCGGTTGTGTCATTTGACCAATCACTGTCTTTATAATATTGATTGGTTACAGTACCCCATTCTGAGAATAATCCTCCCATCCATTGACCATCACTTTGTTTATAGCTAATTTTTCGTCGATAAACTTCCTTAACCCCAGATATACCATTTTTCCAATCAATTTGTATACCATTTCGATCTTTCTCACGGTTAGAGTTTGTAAAATCCCGAACATCAGGTATATCATATTTTAGTTTTTGACAACGGGTTAGAGTTTCTGAATAATCATTTGAAGCGTTTTCAAACCCAATATACCAACGTTGTATTTTGAACGAATAGAAAGCAGTGTTTTTAGCGTTGTCGGCGTATAATTTAAACGTTGCAGGATTAAAGGAAGTATTTGTGCTTGTATATGTTGGCCCTTTTAAGGTGACTCTTAATTTTCCATCCTTTTTACTTAAGACTAGACTTATGCCATTTCCGCTAATAGGTGTGACGTTAGTACCATTGATACGGATAATATCGTCAACAGTTAAGCCGGCAAGTTTTATATCAAAGAATAAGTTATTTGCCCCTGTAGTTGGGAAATTATTTTCTGGGTTGTTTTTATCATAAGTGACAAAACCTTTGTTTTTTTTCCAACTGTCCGTATCCACATTATCCTGATTATTAAGATTCGGTTGCGCATAACAAAATTTAACGCCTGAAGGAACTTGAGGGGAAAAATAATAATTATGAGTCGTAAACGGATATCCTTTAATACTAGGGTTACCATATTCAGTTTGAAAACTTGTACCGTATGCGTATACATTCAAATGAAATGGAGCCATACAAGGATCTAATTTCATATCCGGGTTAGCATGAATTGAGCTTACCAGACTTAAACCTTCATTATCGTACCAAGTTGTCATTAAATAATCATTATTGCTTATATACATAATAACATCTTCGTCTTTATCAACAAAAGAAAGATTGGTAATTTTTTTTATTGGAATTTTTGGGTAGTCATAATTTTCGGGTGGTAGTTTTACAAAAGTTTTTATATCCGAAACCTTAATCTCGCTAGCTAATATTATTGGATTTTGAGCACTGGATTCAGTATCTATATTAAGAGTAGTAATATCACCATTAGGTGGTAAAGGCAATGTAACTGCCAATAAGGGATTTAAATCTTGCAATATTTTTCCTTCAAAAATTATATAAGGCGCAGAGCCTTGGATGCTTTTTAAAGAAGTGGCAGAAATTGGTGTGGCTTCATTTGTAATAAAGAGCAAACTCAAATTAAAAAGTAATAGTTTTTTCTTTTGATAAAGGCAGGTGAATTTAAACATATTTTAGTCCTTTTTGTTATTTTGGTAAGATTTGTTGTTATTAAACTTTTTATAATTTTAAACCTATCATGGCTTAGATAAAGTATAAGTTAACCATAGTTATTAATCAATAAATATAGCTATTACAATAGGTTATAAATTATTATCTGATTTTTGATAATCAATCTTGCCAATTAGGTATATATTTTCCATGCTAACACTTTCAATTGCTCTTTTGCTGGCAAGAAGTCAACATATTCAGAATATGTAACCGATAACATTAGCGATTGATTTGCGAATTAATGAGCAACTTAAGCGTAATGTTATAATATTTGGCTACCATAGATATTTTTGTACCCTAATTGGAATGATTGGCGAGGCAATGTTACCTATGATTCATAGAAAAAATGAAGTGACGGATTGCAGTTTAACGAAGGTTATCTTCATTTGTGTATTGTTTATAACATAAGGAAAATTTAGATTGTTTAACTAGATATAATAAAAAACCTTATACCATTTTATGGTATAAGGTATAGCTGCTATTGCGATATGGTAAAAAAGAAATAATAAAGAGATTTTACAAAATATTTATATTATGTTTGCCATAACAATTAAAATTGTTAGTTCCCAGAACTCACACAGGCAGTATTATAGTTTTGTTCACTACTTTCCCGGTTGCCAACAAAACCGGTCTTGGATTCAACAACGAAATAATCATTGGTACTTCTTAGCTGTTTAGTCCAAAAATAGGGAACCTTAAATTCGTTTTTAGTATCTTTTGGCCAATCACTATTTTCATAATAGCTATTATATACAGTACCCCACTCTGAAAATAATCCTCCCATCCATTTACCATCATTTTGTTTATAGCTGATCTTTCTTCGGTAAGGTTCTCCAACTCCAGGTATACCACCATTCCACCCAACGCTTGTAAGACGATTAGAGTTTGTAAAATCCCGAATATCAGGTATAGCATATTTTAATTTTTGACAACGGGTTAGAGTTTCTGCATAACCATTTGAAGCATCCTTAAATCCGATATACCAGCGTTGTACTTTGAACGAATAGAAAGCATTGTTTTTAGCGCTGTCGGCGTATAATTTAAACGTTGCAGGTTCAAAGGAAGTATTTGTGCTCGTATATGTTGGTCCTTTTAAAGTGACTCTTAATTTTCCATCCTTTTTACTTAAGGCTAAACTTATGCCATTTCCGCTAATAGGTTTGACGTTAGTACCATTGATACGGATAATATCGTCAACAGTCAAGCCGGCAAGTTTTAAATCAAAAAATAAGTTGTTTGATCCTGTTGTTGGGAAATTATTTTCTGGGTTGTTTTTATCATAAGTGACAAAGCCTTTGTTTTTTATCCAACTGTCCGTATCCACATCATCCTGATTATTAAGATTTGGTTGCGCATAACAAAATTTTACGGCTAAGGGAACTTGAGGGGAAAAATAATAATCATGTGCGACAGATTGATAATTAGAATCTCTAGGAACGCCATAATCTGTACGAAGTGTGAATTGGTCTGCAGATAATGTTAATTTAAATGGCGCATCACATGGTTCTAATTCTATGTTCGGGGTCTTTTTTATTTTCTCTGTCAGATTATGCCCCTCATTATCGGACCAAGATAACGTTAAAGATTCATTATTGCTTGCAAAGTTTACCTTATCTCCGTCTTCGTCGCCCCATGAATTAGCAAGAACATTACTTAATTGAATTTTAGGGTATGTGTTATTTTCAGAGGGTAGTTTTACAAAAGTTTCTATATCCGAAAACTTAGTGTTGCTAGCTAATATTATTGGGTCATTAGCACTGGAATTAGTATTTTTAGTAATAGTAGTAATACCATCAGGAGCGGGCAATTTGACTGTCAATAAGGGGGATAGATCGTCCGATTTTTGCCCATCAAAAATTAGATAAGGCGCAGAGCCTTCAATGTTTTTAGAAGAAGTGGCAGAAATTGGTGTGGCTTCATTTGTAATAAAGAGCAAGCTTAAATTAAATAGTAATAGTTTTTTCTTTTGAAAAAGGCGGGTGAATTTAAGCATATTTTAATCCTTTCTTCTTATTATTATATTAGTAATATTATTTTTTTATTTTAACCTATTAGGTCTAACTAAAGTATAAGATATATGGTAATCCTTAATCAATAAATAAGTATAACCTAACTTGGTTAAGGAAATCATACTTTTAGTATTTTTATAATCAATCTTGTCGCTTTTGGCTTTATCTTTTTTCAGCGAACTTCCCTACTAGCTTATTAATTGTGCTAGACGTTAATGAGCAAGATAAATACCCGAACCGTTTTGCTTAGTGAACAAATCGCTAACGAGTATCGCTACTGCATTTTTACCAATAAATTTAAAACAACGAACTGCTTTCATCACTTAACCAACACAATTATGTGGTATAAAATTTTAAGTATTTTGTTGACATAGGCATTTAATTTTATATGAGCTGGTAAAAGATAATGATAGACGATAATTATTCGATGCTTTGTTTACTAACTGAATTTTCATAAAATAAACCACTAGTTTCATAATTCTCAGCTCATAGCCAATGAATAAGAACTGAGCATTATGAGCACGCAAAACCTTGATGATTGGCGTTTCGATGTTAGATACAATTGATAGAAAAAAATGGAGTGGTTGATTAAAGCTTAATCAAGGTTTATTGTTTTAATGAATTGATTGTAATATAAAGTAAAAGATTATTAAATGAGATATAGCAAAAAACCTTATACCCTAATATGGTATAAGGTTCATCGGTAAATAGTTTATTACCAAGCCACACAACTGCTATAGATAGTATTATTTGTATCTTCTTTGAAACTAATTAAGCCAGTATTTGTTCCAACAACATAATGCTGATTTTTGTTTTCTTTCTTTCGTCTATCCATAGTCCAATAATATGCATCATGATCATATTTTGGCCAATCACTATCAGGATAATATTCTTGGGTTACTTTACCCCATTCTGTGAATAAACCGCCTATCCATAGACCTCTTTCTCGTTGAAAGCTAATCTTTCTTTGGTAATTGGGACCAACCCCTTGAATACCATGTTGCCATTCGGAAGGCTCACCATTCCCACTGTCAGCGTTTGTAAAATCTAATACATTTGGCACAAAATACTTGGTGTTTTGAGTAGATAATTTTTCATAACAACGCTTTTCATCAATGAGTTCATAAGAGATAGGCGTATAAGGGTAGGCAATAAACCAGCGCTTTATAATGAATGAGTAAAATGGTTTGGTTTGATTTTTGTCAGCGTATAATACAAAATGTGAATTTTTAAAGTCAGTTAAGAAGGTATTATATCTAGGTCCTTTTAAAGTCACTCTTAATTTTCCATCCTTTTTACTTAAGGCTAGACTTATGCCATTTCCGCTGATAGGTGTGACGTTAGTACCATTGTTACGAATAATATCGTCAACAGTCAAGCCGACAAATTTTATATCAAAAAATAAATTATTCGAACCGAGTGTTGGAAAATTTTTTTCTGGGTTGTTTTTATCATAAGTGACAAAGCCTATGTTTTTTTTCCAACTGTTCGTATCGAAATTATCCTGATTATCAAGATTTGGTTGCGCATAACAAAATTTAGCGCCTGAAGAAATTTCTGGATAAAAATAATAATCATGTGCGACAGATTGATAATTAGAATCTCTAGGAACGCCATAATCTGTACGAAGTGTGAATTGGTCTGCAGATAATGTTAATTTATATGGCGCATAACAAGGATCTAATTCCATATTCTGGTTATTTTTTATTTCCTCTGTCAGACTATTCCCCTCATTATCGGACCAAGATAACGTTAAAGATTCATTATTGCTTGCAAAGTTTACCTCATCTCCGTCTTCGTCGCCCCACGAATTTGCAAGGACATTACTCAATTGAATTTTAGGGTATGTGTTATTTTCAGAGGGTAGTTTTACAAAAGTTTCTATATCCGAAAACTTAGTGTTGCTGGCTAATATTATTGGGTCGTTAGCACTGGAATTAGTATTTTTAGTAATAGTAGTAATACCATCAGGAGCGGGCAATTTGACTGTTAATAAGGGGGATAGATCGCTCGATTGTTGCCCATCAAAAATTAGATAAGGCTTAGAGCCTTCAATGTTTTTAGAAGAAGTGGTAGAAATTGATGTGGCTTCATTGGTAAAGAAGAGCAGGCTTAAATTAAATAGTAATAGTTTTTTCTTTTGAAAAAGGCAAGTGAATTTGAACATATAAAATTCCTTTTTATTATTATTTGGTAATGATTATTTTTTTAATTGTTTTATAATTTCTAAACCTATTATGGTTTATACACAGTATAAGGTATCCCATCGTCATTAATCAATAATTAAATATAACGATTACCTAGTTAAGGAAATTACCTTTTTGTATTTTTATAATCAATTTTATAACCTTTGCTTTATCTTTTTTTAGCAAACCTTTCCACGAGCTTATTAATTGTGCTAGACGTTAATGAGCAGGATAAATATCCGAACCGTTTTGCTAGTGAATTTTCATAAAATAAACCACTAGTTTCATAATTCTCAGCTCATAGCCAATGAATAAGAACTGAGCATTATGAGCACGCAAAACCTTGATGATTGGCGTTTCGATGTTAGATACAATTGATAGAAAAAAATGGAGTGGTTGATTAAAGCTTAATCAAGGTTTATTGTTTTAATGAATTGATTGTAATATAAAGTAAAAAAGATTATTAAATGAGATATAGCAAAAAACCTTATACCCTAATATGGTATAAGGTTCCTCGGTAAATAACTTATTCCCAAGCCACACAACTGCTATAGATAGTATTATTTGTATCTTCTTTGAAACTAATTAAGCCAGTATTTGTTCCAACAACATAATGCTGATTTTTGTTTTCTTTCTTTCGTCTATCCATAGTCCAATAATATGCATCATGATCATATTTTGGCCAATCACTATCAGGATAATATTCTTGGGTTACTTTACCCCATTCTGTGAATAAACCGCCTATCCATAGACCTCTTTCTCGTTGAAAGCTAATCTTTCTTTGGTAATTGGGACCAACCCCTTGAATACCATGTTGCCATTCGAGAGGATCACCATCTCCACTGTCAGCGTTTGTAAAATCTAATACATTTGGCACAAAATACTTGGTGTTTTGAGTAGATAATTGTTCATAACAACGCCTTTCATCAATGAGTTCATAAGAGATAGGCGCATAAGGGTAGGCAATAAACCAGCGCTTTATAATGAATGAGTAAAATGGTTTGGTTTGATTTTCATCAGCGTATAATACAAAATATGAATTTTTAAAGTCAGTTAAGAAGTTATTATATCTAGGTCCTTTTAAAGTCACTCTTAATTTTCCATCATGCTCACTTAAATTTAACTTTATCTGACTGCGGCTATTTGTGACAACATCACCATTGAATTTAATAATATTCTTAACACTTAAATTTCCGACAAATTTTATATCAAAAAATAAATTATTCGAGCCGACTGTTGGAAAATTTTTTTCTGGGTTGTTTTTATCATAAGTGACAAAGCCTATGTTTTTTTTCCAACTGTTCGTATCGAAATTATCCTGATTATCAAGATTTGGTTGCGCATAACAAAATTTAACGCCTGAAGAAATTTCTGGATAAAAATAATAATCATGTGCGACAGATTGATAATTAGAATCTCTAGGAACGCCATAATCTGTACGAAGTGTGAATTGGTCTGCAGATAATGTTAATTTATATGGCGCATAACAAGGATCTAATTCCATATTCTGGTTATTTTTTATTTCCTCTGTCAGACTATTCCCCTCATTATCGGACCAAGATAACGTTAAAGATTCATTATTGCTTGCAAAGTTTACCTCATCTCCGTCTTCGTCGCCCCACGAATTTGCAAGGACATTACTCAATTGAATTTTAGGGTATGTGTTATTTTCAGATGGCAGTTTTACAAAAGTTTCTATATCTGAAAATTTAGTGTTGCTGGCTAATATTATTGGGTCGTTAGCACTGGAATTAGTATTTTTAGTAATAGTAGTAATACCATCAGGAGCGGGCAATTTGACTGTTAATAAGGGGGATAGATCGTCCGATTGTTGCCCATCAAAAATTAGATAAGGCGCAGAGCCTTGGATGCTTTTTAAAGAAGTTGCGGAAATTGATGTGGCTTCATTGGTAAAAAAGAGCAAGCTTAAATTAAATAGTACTAGTTTTTTCTTTTGAAAAAGGCGGATAAATTTGAACATATTGTATTCCTGTTTATTGTTTTTAAGTAATATTTGTTACTTTTAAATTGTTTTATAATTTTTTATACCTATTATGGTTTGTAAAAAAGTATAAGGTATCTCATCGTCAATAATCAATATAAGAATGACAATTAAACTGATTAATAAAATTACCTTTTAGTATTTTTATAATCAATCTTGTCGCTTTTGGCTTTATCTTTTTCAGCGAACTTTCCCACTAGCTTATTTATTGTGCTAGACGTTAATGATCAGGGTAAATACCCGAACCGTTTTGCTAGTGAATAAATCGTTAACGTGTATTACTACAGCATTTTTACCAGTAAATTTAGACCAATTGATTTAATTCGACTTAATTGAGTAGTAGAAAATATTGGGTATCCTACAGACATAGATATTTAACTATACATGAGCTGGCGTTAGATAATGACTAATGTTAATTTTTCGATGCTGTACTTAGCAAGTTAATTCTTTATAAAATAAAAGTTTAATTAGCTAGGGTTGGATTTTTGAACAATAGAGCACGACAAATATCTTATTATCGTCCAGCATCGTATGTTTACGAATTCATGAAACCATAATGGTTAGTTTAAACACATGCCTAATATGTATACTTATGAGTTGACATTGTATGGTCAGAATTACACTATCTTATCATCATTTAAGGCGAAATAATTGCTTTATTACTTGGTTTATAAATTAGCTATTCGATTTTTGGGGCCACAGGTTTTATCTTGTGTGTCTTTATGTTGTGCAACAAATCCGACCAAAATGAATAAGTATTTATAACGTTAAATAAAATAATGTCTAAAAGCATTAAGTATTTTAAGCTTAAAAAAATTGAATATTGCGAATTTAAATGGTTAATATAATAAAAAAATCAAATCAGTATTTAACGTTATTCATTTTAAGGATAAAGATACGATAAATACTGATTTAATTGATAATCTAGTGATTAAAATAGATCTTTTACGTTACCACCCTTTTCAGTAATTTTCTTCATTACTTCTTTATGTAACCAAGTGTTTAGCGTTACGCTATCATTAGTATTGCCTTGATAATTTAATTCAGCCGCTAATTTTTTGCGCGCATCTAAACTACTATCTAAACCAAGTAGTTTTAAAAGATCGACAATTGAAGAACGCCAATTAAGTTTTTGAGGATTCTTGTTAGCTAAACCATCAAGAATGGCAACTACGTCAATATGATTTGCCTCTGCCGAAGTATTAGTTTGATTAGGTTGTTGATTTGAATTGGACTGATTTTGCGTTGAATCATCACTGTGATTTGTTACTGCATCTTTAGCTTGTTTCGCTGCATTTTCGACTTTATCTTTTATATTACCCATAACATTACCGAATGATGATGGAATAATTTTAGAAAAAATACTTTGCAAAATACTCATTTATAACCCCTTTTAAGATCTACATTTATAAATATACATGGAACAACATAAATAGTTAATCTTAAAAGTTCTTGTATGTCAATGGGTTATATCCAAATAGCGGAATGTAAATATAATTAGTTTTGTTTAACATTAATTGTTTTAAGTTTGAATCCAAGAGTTTTATAAGCTTGATATCTTTCTCTAGCACATGCTTTGAGTCTTTCATCGTCTGGAACAAAATCAATAATATAATGGTAAGTAGGTGAAAATTCTGGAAATTCTTCTTGCAGGTTAACTAATAATTGGCGATTACCATTTCCCCTTTTTCCTACCCAGGCAATTTCGACAGGGGAACCATTGCTTAAACCTTCACCAACTAAATTATGAGGAACAAAACTGTCGGGATTTAATTGCCATAAGTATTCATCAATTCGCTCAGCTTGTTGTTGATCCTGACAAGTAACCAAAATTCGTAAACCTTGTTGCCAATTGGCAATAATTTGCTCACAGGCTAATTTTTCATGAGGTAACAATAATGATGACTCATTGTTATTAATTTCTATATGTTCAATCAGATAAAAAATGACTTTTTTCAGCATTATTGTCCCCTATAAATAAGTGTAAAACTAAATCATGTTTAGTTATAGATTCATTGACATTGATCCATTAAGTATTGGATTAATAGCGCAACTGGTCTACCTGTTGCACCTTTTTTTGTACCCGAAGTCCAAGCTGTACCGGCAATATCTAAGTGTGCCCAATGATAATTTTTTGTAAAACGAGATAAAAAACAGCCAGCGGTAATTGTGCCACCATCACGACCGGCTGAATTTACAATATCGGCACAGGTAGAATCAATTTGTGTTTGGAAATCATCATCCATTGGTAAAGCCCAAGCTTTATCATTGGCTTTTTGCGATGCTTCAACAAGTTGTGTAACAAGTTGTTCATTATTACCCATAACCCCAGTATAATGATGACCTAAAGCCACGATACATGCACCAGTTAACGTTGCGATATCAATCACAGCTCTTGGTTTAAAGCGTTCTACAAAGGTTAAGACATCGCATAAAACCAAACGCCCTTCAGCATCTGTATTAATAACTTCAACAGTTTGACCTGACATAGTTGTCAAAATATCACCAGGGCGATAGGATTTACTGCTTGGCATGTTTTCACAACCAGCCATCACGCCGATCACGTTAATAGGTAAATTAAGTTCGGCTATCGCTTGCATAACACCATATACTGTTGCAGCACCACACATATCATATTTCATTTCATCCATATTGGCAGAAGGTTTAATCGATATACCACCTGAGTCAAAGGTAAGACCTTTACCAACTAACACAATTGGCATTGCTTTTTTATCTTTAGCACCACGATAATCTAAGACTGTCATGATTGACTCGTTGTCAGAACCTCGACCAACAGCTAGATAAGCCTCCATTTTAAGCAATGATAAGGCTTGTTCATCATAAAAGGAAAACGTTAAATGATGGTGTTTTTCACTTAACTGCTCAGCTTTATCTGCTAAATATTGCGCATTACAAATATTTGCCGGTTGATTAGCCAATGATTTTGTAGCATTAACTGCATTAGCAACGATTTGTCCATGCGTAATAGCCAGCTCTACTTTATCAGCGGTCACATTATCACCTAAAACCAAAAAGACATTTTCTGGTAACGTCACTTTGGATTTGGTCGTTTTATAGTCATTAAAGCGATAACAATGATGATTGAGATTTTCAATAAAGCTACGAATGAAATTATAATTATCTAATTTAATATTATCAGGTATGGCAAAAAGTATCGATTTACTATTTAAGTTATGGAATTTATCAGCTATATTTTGGGTGATTTTTTTGAGATTTATTATATGGTCATTTCCTTGTTCGCCAACTCCCACTAATAACACCTTATGAGCTGCAATATTCGGAACTTGATATAATGTTAATGTTTCACCAATATTTGCTTTAAAATCGCCTTTTTTGATTAAATTGCTAATTAAACTATCAGTAAGTTGGTCAAATTTCTCTACATAAGTAGTTTGTTTTTCTCCTTGAGAAATGGTTAAAATTAAACAGTCTGTTTCTTGTTTAAATAAATCGCATTGTTTAATCTGGAACTTCATCATTGAACCTCTATAATATAGTCTGTTGGATTTTTGGTATATTGAGAATATAAATAATATCAAATCATTTATTGCAATTCATTTCTATTATTTGATAACACTATCCATTATGGATAACCATATCATATAAATTGATGACTATTTATCATAAATTTAGCATTTAAGGAACTAATATCACTAAAAATTAATAACGAAATGAACAATTTCAAGTTATAATAGCAAGTCATTTCTTGTTAATTTATTGTTGTAGGCAAAGTTCGCGTGATAATTCGTCGTTACATTACAAAAGAGACATTCAAATCGCAGTTAGCAATACTTTTTATATTGTTAATGATTTTCTTTTCACAAAAACTTATCAGAATTTTATCTAATGCGGTGGATGGTGGCATTCCGACCAATTTAGTCATGCCTCTTCTTTTGTTAGGCATTTCCGATATGGCAAAGCTTATTTTGCCATTAAGCTTATTTTTGGGGATATTAATAACTCTTGGTCGTTTTTATATTGATCAAGAAATGATCGCAATGTATGCTTGCGGTGTAAGTAAAAACATCATCTATAAAGTGGTCTTCTTTTTATCTTTTGTTACTTGTGTTTTTGCTATTGGTAATATTGTTTGGTTTGGTCCTTGGTCTGATTTGCAACAAGAACAACTAGTTGAAAATGCAAAATTAAATCCTAGCTTGGCCGGATTATTAGCTGGGCAATTTCAAAAAACTCCCCAAGGTGATGCAGTAATTTATATTAGTAGTGCAAAAAATAATACCATTGAAAATGTTTTTATTGCTAGCACCAATCACTCTAAATCCCAACGACCTAATATTATTATGGCAAACAAAGGTCAAATAATGACTGATGCTAATAATAATCAAATAATTATATTGGAAAATGCCAATCGTTATGAAGGGTCGGCAAAATTGAAAGATTTTAGAATATCAAATTTTAATCATTATCAAGGTATTATTGAAAGTAAAGAATTAAAAGAGTCAGATTATAAAAATGCCAATGATGTTGACCAAAGCTCATTAAGCCAATTGCGACAGATCAATACGCCAAAGGCTTGGGCTGAATATTACTGGCGTTTAACATTGATCATATCTGTTCCATTAATGGCTTTTTTGGTGATTCCGTTAAGCGTAGCAAATGCAAGACAAGGTCGATTAGCAAAGGTTTTGCCTGCGATCTTGCTCTATTTAATCTATTTCTTATTAGAAAGTTCAATAAAAGCTAATGCAGCAAAAGGTAGATTAGATCCTGCTTTATGGTTTTATCTGGTTAATGGCACTTATGTTTTCTTGGCGATTATCTTTAATATCTGGGATACGTTACCAATAAAAAAAATGCGTTATAAGTTAACTAATAATCGTTTAGCTGTATAAGGAATTATCGTAATGTTTACTATTTTAGATCGCTATATCGGCAAAACGATTATAAGTATGATTAGTATAACGTTATTTTTATTGATTAGCTTATCAGGTATTATTCGCTTTATTGATCAATTAAGGAGAGTAAAAGTAGATTACACTGCTTTTTCTGCTGCGTTATACTCGCTTTTTATGGTTCCTAAGGATATAGAATTATTCTTTCCTATTGCTGTGTTAATTGGCGCATTAATTGGACTTGGTATGTTGGCTTCTAAAAGCGAGCTGGTTGTCATGGAAACTTCTGGTTTTGGTCGTCTTAATATTGTTAAGTCTGTATTAAAAACGGCTATACCGATGGTCTTAATCGTCATGGCAGTGGGCGAATGGGTTGCCCCACTTGGTGAACAAACCGCTCGAAATATGCGTTCTGAGAAATTATATGGTGGTTCATTATTAGCATCGCAAAGCAGTATTTGGGCCAAAGATAATAACGATTTTATTCATATTGGTAAAGTTAATGCTGATTTTTCCATCTCTAATGTTGATATATATTCGACCAAAGATGGAATTTTAACCGCTATAACTCATGCTGCTTACGGAACGTTTGAAAATAATCATTGGCAATTAGTTCAAGTTGATAAAACCGATTTAACCAATCCTAAGAAGATTCAAAATAGCAATTTATTTCATATGCAATGGAATACCACAATTACACCCGATAAATTAAACATTGTGGCACAAGATCCTGATTCTTTATCCGCTTCGGGATTATATCAGTATTCACAATATTTAAAGTCTTCTGGACAAGACTTCAGCAATTATGAACTTTTATTTTGGAAAAAAATTCTCAAACCATTATCTATTACCGTCATGCTGTTATTAGCTTTATCGTTTATATTTGGTCCACTACGTAGTGTGCCAATGGGGTTCCGAGTAGTGACGGGTGTTTTTGTCGGATTTATTTTCTATATTGCTGACAACCTATTTTCTAAAATTACTATTTTCATTGGATTGCCTCCAATTATTGGTGCATTGATATCAAGTATACTGTTTTTAGCTATCTGTTATTTTCTTTTTAGCCGGAAAAGCTGATTTTTTCGGCATTTAATATAAAAAAGTATAATTATTGTTGCATACAAATATCAGCTGGGTATAATGCCAACGTTTACCTTATTTACCTCCTGTGCCAGTGTGGCGAAATCGGTAGACGCAGCGGATTCAAAATCCGCCGCCCTTAAAAGCGTGTCGGTTCGAGTCCGACCACTGGCACCAAGTTTTAAACGAGCGGTTTATTTTAATCGATCTTATTAGCCTGCCCTATCTAAGCTTTCTTATTTTAATTAATATAAAATAACCATATTTAAAATATCGCTATCCTCTTTTTCCAAGAACGAGTAATTCAATAAAAAATTATATTATTCAAAAAAGTTAAAAAATATAATTTGTTTTTGCATGTTATGGTATTAAGCAACTAATTTTAATATTACTTCTTTAAATCACCACGATCACAGCAATAAATATAAGTTTTTTAAACATATTCCTAAATCACATATCCATATGACCATATATTATTATTTAAATTTTTTCATCAAATTATAATCACTACTAATAAAGTGTCATTACTCGCTAATGGTAAATAGAATAAGGATAAATAATCATGTATTGTTTCCGACGACTTAAAAACGTTATTTTCAATTTTATTACCTTAGCGATATTTTGTTTGACCACTACGGCTGTTGCTAAGACAAATAATCATTCAAATACATTGCGAGTAGGAATAGATTTAACATATGCCCCCTTTGCATATCTAGAAAATAACCAACCGAAAGGATTTGATCCGGATTTTATGCGCTTATTAGCTGAAAAAGCACAGACAACAGCTCAATTCAATGATACTCGGATTGAAAATATTATTATTGGTTTGGAATCTGATCACTATGATGTGGTAGCCAGTGCGTTATATGTAAATGGAACTCGGGCTAAACAAGTGGATTTTATTCCTTATTTACAAACCGGTGGTGTTTTGTTGGTCCGTCAAGGTGATACGTTTAATCCACAAACGCTTGAAGATTTATGCGGTAAACGTGTTTCATCAATGAAGGGCGCTGCTTGGATTGAAACTATGAATCAGGTCAGCCAGACGTATTGCCAGTCTCATCATTTAGAACCAATTATAGTAAAGGAATTTCCTAGCGCTCCCGAAGCATCTCAAGCACTACTCGCACATGGGGTTGATGTACAATATGAAGATGCCGCCGTTGCACAAATGGTCATAAACCAGTTAAATCATGCATTAAAGATAACGAGTAAAAATATGCTTAACCCCGTATTAATTGGCTTAGCAGTGCGCAAGAATGACCATGAGTTTAAACAATATTTAATTGATCTTATTAAGTTAGTAAGAAAATCCGGTGAATATGATGCATTGGTAAAAAAATATAATTTAGCCTACCCTAATCTAACATTACTTGCTGACAATCTCGAATATATTGCAACTGATTTACAAGGAAATCTGAAGCAAACCACGCAGATTAAGCAATATGGATTTCACTGGCACTATTTTATTACTGAATTGTTCAATGTTAATTTTGCTAAAGCCAGTGCTACTGTTATTGCATTAAGTATTTTGGCATGGATTAGTGCGATGATTTTTGGACTTTTTATTGCGTTAGGAAACCGTTCTAAAACGCTTATTCTGCATCAATTAACGGCATTTTATATTTGGTTGTTTCGTAGTTTACCGTTGTTGGTCTTATTAATTTATATTTATAGTCTGCCTCGATTCTGGGAAGCAAGTAGTACTGTTTTGTCTAATCCTTTTTGGGCCGGTTTGATAGCTTTGGTTTTGAGTGAAAGTGCTTACATGGCGGAAATTCATCGAAGTGCTTTACAAGCGATTTCTAGTGATCAATTGGATGCTGGTAAAGCTCTGGGACTAGGTTTTTGGGCAGTTCAAACCAAGGTGGTATTTCCACAGGCGCTGCGAATTGCTTTGCCACCCCTGACCAATCAACTAGTGACCATTGTAAAATTAACTTCATTGGTTTCAGTCATTTCATTAACAGAAATTTTATTAGTCGGACAGCAGCTTTATACGCGTAATTTTTTAGTTATTGAAACATTAAGCATAGTTGCGATTTATTATGTCGCTATCGTGACAATTGTGACTTGGTTAATTAAGCGATTCGAAAACTACTTAGATATTACTAAGCGCACAAGTGTAAAAACGCTTGAATCCGATATTTTAACCTCGAATATAACACTAAATAATCCTGTAACCCCATCAAGACCTAATCAAAGTGAATTTGTATTAGCACTCAAACATTTAAATAAATATTATGATCAAACTCAGATATTAAAAGATATCAATTTTAATGTTAGTTGGGGGGATGTTATCTCGATCATTGGTCCATCAGGTTCAGGAAAAACCACGTTGATACGCTTAATTAATGGATTATCAAATTTAGATCACGGAACGATTGATTTTGAAGGCCACACTTTTATTGAAGGCGGTAAAGTACATGACAAGCAATTTTATGAGCGTATCGTCCATGTTGGAATGGTATTTCAAAATTTTAATTTATTTCCACACAAAACCGTGTTAGAAAACCTATTACTTGCTCCTGAGTATCATGGTTTAGACCTTCAACAAAGTAAACAACTAGCCTTTTCCTTATTAAATAAAGTTGGCATGTCAGAACAAATGCATAAGTACCCACATCAACTTTCTGGAGGGCAACAACAACGTGTAGCAATTGCACGTGCCTTAGTAATGAAACCAAGCATCATGTTATTTGATGAACCGACTTCAGCATTAGATCCAGAATTAGTCAATGATATTTTATCTATTATAGCTCAACTAGCGGCGGAAGGGATGACCATGTTAATTGTGACACATGAACTGTCTTTTGCATTTAAAGTTTCTAACCGAATTATTTTTATGGAGCACGGTGAGATTGTGCATGATAAGGCGCCTGAACAATTACGAGCTCTTGATAATAGGCGCTTACAGCAGTTTTTAAATCAAAGTGAACATTGATTACGCTTTAATGTCATTAACTGTTAAATAATAACTAGCTTTAAGGATTACATAATGCAAGAATTTCCTGAAATAGGTATTTTACAACGACGTAAAATAGAGGCTGAAATTATTAAGCCGATTTATGAAATATTGATCCGTGATTATGGCAAAGATATCGCTAAAAAAATCATTGGTGAAGCAGTTGCACAAGCCGCTGTAAATGCTGGTAAAGAGTTTGCCGCCAAAGAACCTAACGGTGTGACGAGTGTAGAAAGTTTTGTGGCATTGCAACATCTTTGGGAGCAAGATGATGCGCTTACTATCTCAGTGCTTGAAAATGATCATGAAAAATATGACTATAATGTTCACCGTTGTCGTTATGCAGAAATGTATAACGAGATGGGACTGGCTGAAATCGGTTTTTTATTATCCTGTAACCGAGATAGTAAATTTATCGAAGGATATGCTCCTCATGTCAAATTAGACCGCGCTCATACCATAATGATGGGAGAAGGAATGTGCGATTTTCGTTACCGATTACAGGCGGAAAATAATGATGATTAAACAACTTAGTGTTAATGTTGATCGCCTTGAAACGTTACTACATGATTTTGCTCAGATCGGTAAAACCGATAATGGCGGCGTTACCCGTTTAGCTCTCACCGAATTAGATAAGCAAGCTCGCGATTTACTCATTAAACATAGTCAAGCTGCTGGTTTTAAGGTTCGTATTGATAATATCGGTAATATTTTCATTCGGCGTGCTGGGCGTGAAGATCTACCTGTTGTTATGACTGGCTCACATGGCGACAGTCAACCAAGGGGGGGGGCGTATGATGGTATTTACGGAGTATTGGCAGGGCTAGAAGTTTTACTCACCTTAAATGATTTTAATGTACAGACTCGCCATCCTATCGAATTAGTGATGTGGACAAATGAAGAAGGTTCTCGTTTTGTACCTGCAATGATGGGCGCAGCGGTATTTACAGGTAAATTAGCTGTTGAACAAGCATACTTGATCCAAGATAGAGATGGTATTAGTGTCAAAGAAGCTTTAGAGCAGATTGGATATTTAGGAACCGATCAGGTTCAGAATCAACCAATTAAAGCCATGATAGAAGCTCATATAGAACAGGGACCAATTTTAGAAAACCTTAATCAGACGATAGGTATCGTAAAAGGCGCTTTTGCACAACGTTGGTTTGAAGTCAATTTAACTGGGCTTGCCGCTCATGCCGGTACTACTCCTGTTACGATGCGTCAAGATGCCATTGTGGGTATGGCACAATGCATTACTGCCCTGAACCAATTAGCACTCAAACCAAGTAGTGGTGATGTGAGATTAACTGTCGGTATGTTAACTACTAGCCCCAATTCTCGCAATGTGGTTGCTGATCAAGCTTTTTTTACGATTGATATGCGTCACTATGAAGCTGATCTATTACAACGCTTAGAAACAGAATTACGTGCAGAGTTAACAGTCATAGCAAAACAGTTAAATTTACAGATTGAAATAAAGCGAGTTTTGACCATGCCGGTTATCGATTTTGATCCAAAATGTATCGAAACCATTCGAAAAGCAACGAACAAATATCACTACCCTGCCATAGATATAATTTCTGGTGCAGGGCATGATGCATGCTATATTAGTACTGTTGCCCCGACTTCAATGATATTTATTCCATGCGTTAAAGGAATTAGCCATAATGAAGCTGAGGCAATCACGCGTTCCTGGTGTGAAGCTGGCGCTAATGTATTATTAGATAGCTTATTAACATTGGCGACATAAACTAATGGAAAATGAAATAATAATACTAGTTGTTTAACATAACTCTAAGTATTTCATCATACAATGCATTATATTGACAAATAATGGCGGAGATATCGTAGATTTTTAAGGCAAATAAATATTTGCTATTACTCACACTTTAATGCTTCTAAAACTAATTTGAACACATTTGTATGCCCTTTTCGGTTTGGATAATAAATGTAAAAAGGCTCATAAGTAATAGCATATTTTGGTAATAACTCTATCAAACTACCTGTTGCCAACTCATTTGCTACTTCAGGAAGTCCAATCCAGGTAATACCTAATCCATCTAAGGCCGCTTGTTTCCGTAAATGGTTATTTATCAAAAAGTGGGATGACGGATGATATTTGATAATATTGTCATTTTCGACAAATTCCCATGGTAATTCTGTTCCGTGTTGGGCTGAAATACGTAAACCGATTAATTGATGTTGATTTAATGCTTGAATTTGTTTAGGTATCGCTCTGTTTTTAAAATATTCAGGACTTGCGACCAATGCCATTTTCAAAGGATCTGAAATCCTCATCGCTATCATCTCTTTTGGCAAGTCGTCACCTATTCGACAACCCATATCAAATCCCTGCTTGACAATATCGACCCAATTATTATCACAATGAATTTCAATGGTGATTTGTGGATAACGGTTTAAAAAATGTCGTAATTTGGGATAAATAATTGTTTCGACTGCAAGGTTTGCCGCATTTATTCTGATTGTACCAGAAGGTGTTTTCCGAAAATCGCTTAATGCATTCACTTCATTATTGATTGATTGGAATAATGGTGCGATTTGGTGATACAGCTGTTCACCAGCTTCGGTCAAAGAGATGCTACGGGTGGTACGATTAAATAAACGTAATTCCAGACGGCTTTCCAAACTGCGCATACTGTGGCTAAGTGCGGATGGTGAAATACTAAGTGACTTGGCCGCTTTGGCAAAACTTTTGGCATGAGCAATGGTAATAAAATAATTTAACTCATTGAAGTTATTCATGATAGTTTAATTAATGAATTTAATTCAGCATACTATAAATCAATCATTTGTTTATCTCAATAATTAAAGGGTCTAAAATTTATTAGATACTATCAT
This sequence comes from Frischella japonica, assembly GCF_014489845.1. Taxonomy (GTDB): domain Bacteria; phylum Pseudomonadota; class Gammaproteobacteria; order Enterobacterales; family Orbaceae; genus Frischella; species Frischella japonica. The sequence goes on along the minus strand of NZ_JABURY010000013.1, from coordinate 50,150 downwards.
TTAGTTATCATTAACTATTAGCAGAGAGGAAATTTATGGATTATGTAAAACTCGGTAATGCTGAATTTAACGTTTCTCGTTTTTGTTTAGGATGCATGAGTTTTGGCGACCCTGCCAGTAACATGCACGCTTGGACCCTTAATCCTAATGAAAGTGAAGCAATAATTAAACATGCTTTGGATCTAGGTATTAATTTTATTGATACTGCAAATACTTATTCTGCTGGTACCAGTGAAGAATATCTTGGTCGCGCACTTAAGAAAAATATCGCACGTGATAAAGTTATTTTAGCAACGAAAGTCTATTTTAATGAAGGTCAACTTTCTAAAGTAGCTATTGAGCGAGAAATAAATGGTTCGCTTAAGCGATTAGGTACAGATTATGTTGATTTGTATATCATTCATCGCTATGACTATAATACCCCGATTGAAGAAACCATGGCAGCATTACATAATTTAGTTAAAGCGGGAAAAGTAAGAGCGCTAGGTGCTTCAGCGATGTATGGTTATCAATTTTATAATATGCAAATAGCGGCTATTCAAAATGGTTGGACGACGTTTGTTTCGATGCAAAATCATTATAATTTACTCTATCGTGAAGATGAACGTGAACTTATTCCTATTTGTAAGCAATTTAATGTTGCATTGACACCCTATAGCCCATTAGCTGCTGGTAGGCTAGCACGTTTAGCATGGCATACTGATACTTTACGTAGTAAAACGGATCAAACTGCTATAACTAAATATGATAGTACTGAAAAAACGGATAGTAATATTGTGCAAAAAGTTCAGGAATTGGCAGAAAATTATGGTGTGACGATGACACAAATAGCATTAGCATGGCAATTTGCTAAAGGGGTCACCTCCCCTATTATCGGTGCAACAAAAACACAATATCTTGATGATGCTGTTGCTTCTTTAAATATTTCGTTATCAAAAGAAGATATTGCCCAACTTGAGGCGTTTTACCTACCACATCGTATCGTAGGTGCACTTTAGTAAGTCATTTAATAGCTGATATTATTGATGTTAATACACTAAGATAATAATCCGCTCAAACAGCAAATTTATGTTCGAGTGGATTCAATTTAAGGCGTAAATAAAATACATTAATATAAATATTGACATGAGTTATTTTACTAAATAACGCTATTTTTCATTAGGCCCAAAAAGCTTGATGTCATTTTAAATCAAAATTTCTTAGCCATAAATCATGATAGTCATTAGTTTGAGTTTTAACTACCGGTAGAATATTTTTACTTTCAGTTATTTCATGTTCACGTGATCTGTCGTCATTCTATTTTCCAGCTAAATCTGGATAAAAAAACATCGCTTCGGAAAATACGTTAATAATTATGTTATATTTTATGAGAAATAACTGTAATACTTTATTTCAAACCAACCCACCAGAATAATTTTCCAGAAAATATCTTTCAAGCTAAATCCTAAGGTATTTGATGCTAACAGATAATTAGCTAAATTTAATTTAAAATAAAGCTAACAAAGAGAGCTGATTAGTGTGAGTAATAATGTATCGCTTTTGATTTCAGTCAATTTAAAAGCACTCTGTTATCAAAATTATCGGTTAATTTATCAAATTAATAATTAGCAGTTAAATCCTGCATTTTTTCTGCAAAAAATGGTTTACCTTCCGAATGCTTTATGGTGTCGGGTATCGCATCTTGATTTGGCACAATTTCGGTATAAATCGCCGTTGTCATAAGAAACATAACTATAAAAGGTTATTTCATTTTTATCTTTATTTGAAAAGTTTTTTCGAATTAACAGAAATTTATTGATTAAATGGGAATACGCAATTGGCAATTTTGATTGAATCTTAGGGTATAACTATTTATTTTATAAAATAAAATTGCTAATTATATGTTTTTAATATTAAAATTGTGATGATTAGTCAATGATAATTCAAATAAAAGCACAATTCAGTAGGAATTTTTAACCGAATAGTTAACAAAAAGGCTATTTAGTTTGTAACTTTATCTATTGTGTAACAGCTCGCTAACAAGTGACCTTAGCTGTTTATGATACATAGGTATTAACTTAATAAGTGTAAGATTCCTCATGATTGAATTAAAACGTGTTTGTAAATCTTTTTATCATAATAAACAAGAAATTAAAGTATTGAATGATATTAATATCACTATTAATGATCAGGATATTTTTGGTATTATTGGTTACAGTGGAGCTGGTAAAAGCACCTTAATTCGTCTTATCAATGCGCTGGAAAAACCGACTTCAGGTGATGTGATCATTGATGGTCATAACTTAGCTAAATTTACTCACCATGAAATCCGCCAAATGAAGCAGAAAATTGGTATGATTTTTCAAGGTTTTAATTTGTTAGAAAGTAAAACCGTTGCTGAAAATATCGCTCTTCCTTTATTACTCACTGGTGTACCAAAACAAGATCGTGATAAGGTAGTTGATGAATTACTTGATTTTGTTGAACTAAAAGATAAGAAACAGGCTTATCCTAGTGAATTATCAGGTGGTCAAAAACAACGTGTAAGTATTGCTAGAGCTCTCGCTAATAAGCCAAAAATTTTACTATGTGATGAAGCGACATCAGCATTAGATCCTCAAACTACCCGCGCAATTTTAGATTTACTTAAGCGTATTAATCAGCAACAAAAAGTCACCATAATTATTGTTACGCATGAAATGAGTGTTCTTAAACATATTTGTAATAATATGTTAGTCATGGAAAATGGTAAGATAGTTGAACAAGGTAATGTGGTCGATATATTTCAAAATCCAGCCTCCCCCGTAACACGTAAATTTGTTAATGCAGTTATTTATGACAAATTGCCTATCAGAATTTTAAACAATATGCTTAAACATGACATTAATAATATTTACCGCCTCGAATTTTTGGGATCTTCGTGTCGACATTCGGTCCTTAGTGACGCAATAATGCGTGATTGTGGCAAAATTTCAATCAATATCCTCTTTTCTAATATGATTGATATTCAAGAAAATGTGATTGGTTATATGTTTGTTAATATTGAAGGTGAATCGAATGATGTTGAGGAAGCGATTGATTTTTTAAAGCGTAAACAAGTCCGAATAGCTAAACTGGATAAGGATGGTAATTATGTTTGATTTTAATACCTTATTAACGCCTGAGTTATTTTTTGTTTCCCTATATCAAACCTTTTTTATGGTTGGAATATCACTTTTTTTCGGGGCAATATTGGGAACACTATTTGCAGTAATATTGGTTATTACAAAGCCGAACGGTATTGCTGAACATAAGATTTGTTATTCTATTTTAAATACGATTATTAATATTGTTCGTTCTATTCCATCGTTGATCTTATTAGTATCCGTATTGCCATTAAGTTATTTTATCATCGGTACATCATATGGTACGACAGCGGCAATATTACCGTTAATATTCTTTGTTAGCCCTTATATTTCTCGTCTGGTAGAAAATTCATTATTAGAAGTTGATAATGGGATTATCGAAGCGGCAAATGCTATGGGCGCGACAACTTGGCAAGTGATTTGGCATTTTTTATTACCAGAAGCAAAATCATCTTTGGTATTAACTTATACCACAGCAACGATTGGTTTAATCGGCGCAACTGCGGTTGCTGGTACTATTGGCGCTGGTGGTATTGGTGATTTAGCACTAAATTATGGTTACTATCGCTTCGATCATGTTGCCATGATTACCACGATTATTACGTTGATTATTATTGTTCAAATCATTCAAACTATTGGTAATAAGTTATCTAAATCAATACGCAATCATCATCGTGAAACTTAAATTGTCTTTAAGTATCTTAATAAACATATTTTCTCACTTAAACAAAAGTTACTAAGGAATTTGTATGAAGCCGTTTTTCTATCTTCCATTTATGTTGTTATTAGCCTTGATGTTATCAGGCTGTGATCATCAGTCTAAAACGTCTGCTAATTCAGTAGAAAAGAAAGAAATAGTGGTAGGTTTGCCACCGAGTATGCATAATATTTTAATGGAGCGCTTAGTCAAACCTGAATTAGAAAAGCAAGGTTATACTGTAAAACTCGTAAATTTTAGCTCGTTACGTGATGCCAATTCAGCCTTAGTAGAAGGCTTTATCGATTTAAATGCAGCACAGCATCAGGCATATCTAGATGTTTATAATAAAGAAACACATAATGATCTGATATCATTAGTACACATACCGTCAATACCGGCTGCGCTATATTCCCAAAAACATCGATCAATTAATGAAATTGCTCAAGGGCAAACAATAGCTATACCTAATGATCCTTCTAATACTGCTCGCGCTTTAATTATGTTGCAGAAACTTAATTGGATCACGTTAAAACCAGGTATTGACTTAGGTACAGCGAATTTGACCGATATTGCTAATAATCCTCATCAGTTACAATTTAAATCGGTTTTATCAGAGTTGATTCCTCGAATGTTAAGTGAAGTTGATTACGCTATCATGCCAGGGGGAGTGGCATGGTTAAGTAAAATTCCGGCAACTGATGCTTTAATCTATGAGCAACTATCGCCAAATTTAGAATTAATGGTTGTCATAAAAAAAGAAAATCTAAATACCCAATGGGCTCAAGATGTTAAAAATTTGTATCAATCAGATCTGCTTAAAAACTTTATCAATGAGGATCCTGATGCTAAAGGTCGCTTTATTTGGCCACAGAAATAATTGATTAGAAAATAGTTATCCAAATCGATCTTAATGAATATTTTAAGGATTAAGATCGATTTGCTTATCTAAAAAATCATATTGCAGCCGGTTATGATATGGTTAAAGTTGGGGTAAAATTAATTTGATGTTGACTGAGTTATTAAGTTCACAACAAGGTTTAAAAAAGGGTAATGATTTTAATCAAGATGATCATCTCTTAACATATTAAGAAAAGGTCGTTTTTATTGATACTTTTATTGATACTAGTAAGTAATCAAAAAAATACTGGTCATGATGGATAGTAAAAAACTAAGGATTTCACTAAAACTATAGCCAGTGAAATCCTTTTTAGTCGATAATTAAATTATTATTTAATGATTATTAACTAAGCTTCAATGCCCTGACTACGTAAATAATCCTCATAGTTTCCGCTATAATCTATCACTTTATTTGGTGTAATTTCAATAATTCTGGTAGCTAATGAACTAACGAACTCACGGTCATGTGAAACAAAAAATAATGTGCCTTTATAAAGTTCTAATGCCATGTTCAGCGATTCAATTGATTCCATATCCATATGGTTAGTTGGTTCATCCATCACAATAATGTTTGGTCGTTGTAACATTAATTTACCAAATAACATCCGCCCTTTTTCACCACCAGACAATACTTTCACTTTTTTCTTGATATCATCTTGTGAGAATAGTAACCGGCCAAGAATCCCCCTTACGGCTTGCTCATCATCCTGAGGTTGCTTCCATTGACTCATCCAATCAAATAGATTTAGATCTTGTTCAAATTCGTATTCATGATCTTGCGCATAATAACCAATATTAGCATTTTCTGACCACTTTATTTCACCACAATCTGGAGTTAATTCCCCCATTAACGTTTTGATCAATGTGGATTTACCAATACCATTCGTTCCTAAAATGGCTACCTTTTCGCCAACCTCAACCATCAGCTTAAGTTGTTTAAAAAGTGTTACGGAATCAAATCCTTTTGTAAGATCCTCAACAACCAGCGCATTACGATAAAGTTTTTTATCTTGATCGAAACGAATAAAAGGATTTTGACGGCTAGATGCTTTGACTTCTTCCAGTTGAATTTTTTCAATTTGCTTAGCTCGAGACGTGGCTTGTTTTGATTTGGAAGCATTTGCACTAAAGCGGCTAACAAATGACTGTAATTCACTTATTTGAGCTTTTTTCTTAGCATTATCAGCCAATAAACGCTCTCTAGCCTGAGTTGCGGCTGTCATATATTCATCATAATTTCCTGGGTAAACGCGTAACTCGCCGTAATCTAAGTCAGCCATGTGAGTACAAACCATATTTAAAAAATGGCGATCATGTGAAATAATAATCATGGTACTTTCACGTTCGTTTAGTATTTGCTCTAACCAGCGAATAGTAGCAATATCTAAGTTATTAGTCGGTTCATCTAACAACAATATATCAGGATCTGAAAATAACGCTTGCGCCAACAATACTCGAAGTTTCCAACCAGGGGCAATTTCACTCATCAATCCGAAATGTTGCTCTACAGGAATACCAACACCTAATAATAATTCACCTGCTCTAGACTCAGCACTATAACCGTCCATTTCGGCATATTGCACTTCAAGATCGGCGACTTTATATCCGTCCTCTTCGCTCATTTCTGGGAGCGAATAGATATGATCTCGTTCTTGTTTTACTTGCCATAGTTCGGTATGACCCATAATGACCGTATCAATAACAGTATATTGTTCATAGGCAAATTGATCTTGTTTTAATTTACCAATGCGCTCGTGTGGGTCGATGGCAACATTTCCTGAAGTAGGTATCAAATCACCGCCTAGAATTTTCATAAAGGTCGACTTCCCACTACCATTTGCGCCAATAAGACCATAACGGTTCCCACCACCAAATTTTACGGAAATATTTTCAAAAAGCGGTTTGCTACCAAACTGCATTGTAATATTATTTGTACTTAACACGAATTAACTCTCTAAATAAAACCACTATGAGAGTGGTTAACAAAATTTTCTGCGTATTATGCCATAAGGTGCGAATTGGTGCGAGTAAATCAACTTAATAATCGTTTACACAGAAATAACTCTTTTATTTACGTAGAAATTCTGGCCGTTGTTCCGGTATAATATCTTTTATATTTAGTATTCCTTATTATCTGGTTGTTATTTTCTATATGACAAACAAAAATCGCGCAACACTCATTGGTTTTTCTGCCATCTTTTTATGGAGTTCTTTAGTCGGCACTATCCGTATTGTGTGTGAAAATTTAGGCGCCCATGCTGGTGTTGCAGTGATCTATACCGTCGCAAGTTTGATCTTAATATTAACCTTTGGGTTAAAACCGCTTCGCGCTTATCCTTGGCGTTATTTAATTTGGGGTGGCCTATTATTCGTCAGTTATGAATTGTGCTTTTCATTATCGATTGGTTTAGCCAGTACAGGTCGGCAAGCTGTAGAAGTGAGTATGTTAAATTATTTATGGCCAACTTTTACTATTTTATTTGCCATATTTTTCAATAACCAAAAAGCCAATTGGTTAATCTTACCTGGTAGTATATTACCTATAATTGGTATTGGCTGGGTTTTAGGTGGTGAACAAGGTCTTGATTTAGCAATGATGTTTGAAAATATTAAAAATAATCCATTGAGTTATAGCTTAGCATTTATTGGATCATTAATTTGGGCCAGTTATTGTATTATCACGGTAAAACTCGCAGCAGGAAAAAATGGTGTGACACTTTTCCTGATGATAACGTCAATGGTTATGTGGATTCAATATGGTTTCTCATCAGAACCGCCCCTTTCGTTTAAAAATGGTTTTATGATTTTTTGCATTATTCTAGCAGCATTCGCAATTGGTGTTGGTTATGCAGCATGGAATTATGGCGTATTTTACGGCAACGTCACGGTTTTAGCCGGTGCATCTTATTTTATTCCGATTATTTCTGCGAGTTTATCATCGGTTTTACTAAATGTTTCACTCACTTTTTCTTTTTGGCAAGGGGTTGGATTTGTTTGCTGTGGTGCATTACTATGTTGGTTAGCTACTCGACAAAAACAGCAGTCGGTAAAAAAAATCAATTAATAGTGTTGTTAAATTTAATATATAAGGTTGTTAGCAACTCGTAATTTATTGATTATTATCTGATATTCCCCCTTATTATAGGGGGAATAAATTAATGCTTTATAAATATATTAATGGGCTGTGAGATCGATGACATCAAATTGCACGTTAGGATTTACGTCCGCATCATAATCGACACCTTTAATACCAAAACCAAATAAACGTAAAAATTCATCTTTATAGCCTTGATAGTCAGTGACTTGATAGATGGTATCATCAGTTACTTTTGACCAAATTTCTTTACATGTATTTTGGACTTCTGGGCGTAGTTCCCAATCATCTAAGCGTAAACGATGTTTTTCATCGGTTTGTGGTTGACCATTCACGTAAAGCTTAGTGGCAAACATACGTTGTATTTGTTCGATACAGCCTTCGTGAATTCCTTGCTCTTTCATTACTTTAAATGACATAGCAATGTATAATGGCATAACTGGAATTGCAGAAGAAGCTTGTGTTACCACAGATTTTAATACAGCCACATAAGCATGCCCTTGTTTGGTGGCTAATTGTTTATCAATTGCCTGTGCTGCCCGATCTAAATCTTCTTTAGCTTTACCCAGTGTACCATGCCAATAAATTGGCCATGTCAACTCTGTACCAATATAAGAATAAGCGACCGCTTGTGCGTTATCCGCTAATACACCTGCTTCAGATAATGCGTTCATCCAAAGCTCCCAGTCTTGTCCCCCCATTACTTTAACGGTATCGGCAATTTCTTGTTCGCTAGCCGGTTCTACCGTTGCTTCAATTAATACATCTTTGTTGGTATCAAGGGCGACAGATTTGTAAGATTGACCGATAGGTTTTAATGCTGAACGAACAACTTCACCAGAATCTGGCATTTTACGAACTGGCGATGCTAATGAATAAACAACTAAATCGATTTGACCTAAATCTTGCTTAATTAGATCAATCACAGTTTGTCGGCATTCATTTGAAAAGGCATCGCCATTCACGCTTTTCGCGTACAAACCAGCTGCTTTAGCCGCTTTATCAAAAGCAGCAGAATTATACCAACCTGCTGTTCCTGGTTTAGTATCAGTACCTGGTTTTTCGAAGAAAACGCCGATGGTTGCTGCATCTGAACCAAAAGCGGCGGTGATACGTGAAGCTAAACCATAACCGGTTGAAGCACCAATAACCAATACTTTTTTCGGTCCATTGGAAATTTTTCCTTTTGACTTAACGTAAGCAATTTGTTCATTAACATTTGCTTCACAACCAACAGGATGAGTGGTAGTACAGATAAAGCCACGAATTTTAGGTTTAATTATCATATTTTTGTCTCATCAATTTTATAACATTTTTGTTTACAGAATATTTATAAACAAAATAAATTCATGCATTTTAATTTGTTATGTTAAAAAGGCAACTAATTTTATCACCACTTTGGCTATTGTGCCAATAAGTGCGAATGAGCTTATACATTGTCAACGTGATTTTGCATCATTATATGCATTTAACGTGTTTAACCTGGCTTGAGAATGCGTTATGATCGGTGTTGGATAATCTAACTTTATTTGTTGTTGTTTAGCCCATACATGTGGTTGATGTATATATTTATCAGGAACTTGAGCTAATTCAGGAAGATATTGACGAATAAATTTACCCTTAGGATCAAATCGTTGCCCTTGAGTTGTAGGATTAAAAATCCGGAAATAAGGAGCTGCATCAGTACCAGTTGATGCAGACCACTGCCACCCACCATTATTGGCAGCCAAATTACCATCAATTAATTGCGACATAAAATAAGTTTCTCCCCATCGCCAATCAATCAATAAATCTTTCACTAAAAAACTAGCTGTAATTAAACGTAGTCGATTATGCATCCATCCCGTTTGTTTCAATTGACGCATAGCAGCATCAACGATAGGATAGCCAGTTAGACCATTTTGCCATGCAATAAAATCAGATTGGTTATTGCGCCAGACGATATACTTAGTCCAATCTATAAAAGGTAAATTTTTTGATAATTTAGGATAACGCGCTAATAAATGATAATAGAATTCTCGCCAGACTAATTGACAAAACCATCCATAAGCACCAGATCGACTAAAATCCAAAAATCGAGGATGCTCTGATTGCAGTTTGGCAAGACATTGCCTTGGTGACAATATACCAATAGTTAGATAAGCGGATAACTGACTGGTACCATTAATGGCTGGCAAATCACGTAAATTTAAATAATCCTCAACATCCTCACGACAAAACTTATCTAAGAGTTGTAATGCTTGTGTTTCACCAACAGGGAAAAAATGATTCGCTTCCAATGGATAATTAAACGGCCTGATTAACTCAGATTGTTGTAATGGTAATTGCTGTTGATGGCGTAGATTTGGTTGATCGACTATCTTTAGCGCATTTTGGAGAAAATATTGATGATAACGCCTTTGGAATGGCGTAAAAACGCGATACATACTTCCATTAGCGGTAACAATATGATTTGGTGAAATTAGTACAGCATCGTCGAAAAAATGGCATTGTATATTTTTTCTATGCAACAACTGAATCACTTTATGATCACGTTGTTGTTCATTCCATTCATATTGTTGATTAAAGAAAATATCAGTTACTTGATACTTTTGGCAATACAGTTCAATAGTTGATATTGCATCTTTGAAATAATCAACTTCTTGATATATTAGAGAAATATTCAATTTATTAAGTGAAATATGCAGTTGTTGTAAATGTTGATAAATAAAATGACATTGTCGAGGCGACATATTATGCTGTCGCCATTGTTTTGGCGTAGCAATATATATCGCTATTACCTGAGCACTATCATCTTTACAAGCATGATAGAGTGCTAAGTTATCTTGAATGCGCAGATCATTGCGAAACCAAATTAAATGGACTGCCATTTTATGTTCCTGAATTTTGGATTGCTGAAGTAAATCTATTTTGTTTTTTCAAAAAGTTTTAAATATTGCCCATAACCTTCTTTTTCTAAATCCATTTTTGGAATAAAACGCAATGCTGCAGAATTAATGCAGTAACGTAATCCTCCCAATGTTTTTGGCCCATCAGGGAAAACGTGACCTAGATGGGAATCGGCATTAGCCGAACGCACCTCGGTTCGCTGCATACCATAACTATTATCTTGTTTTTCAATAACATTATTAGGTTCAATCGGTTTAGTGAAACTTGGCCAACCACACCTTGAGTCAAACTTATCTAATGAAGAAAATAACGGTTCGCCAGAAACAATATCAACATAAATTCCTTCAGCTTTGTGATGATAGAATTCATTGTCAAATGGGGGTTCAGTACCATTTTGTTGCGTCACATAACGTTGCATCGCATTTAAGGCTAAAATGGCCTGTTTTTTACTTACATTATTCATACTACACCCCTTTTGATATTGCTTACTCATAAAAATTATTAGCAATGTTTTCGCTAATATAAAAAATTTTTTAAACGTTTATACCATAGACCTAACTACATTATCTTTAATCCACCAATGATGATAAATCGCAGCAAGAATATGCATCAAAATCAGGACCATTAATAGATAAGATCCATAAATATGGACGGAATGAAAAAAAACGTAGCCATAATTCGGTAACGGCATGGCTGGTATGTTGATAAAATTGAAAAAATTAAGTGATCTACTACTCATTAAATAACCCGACAGTGGCAACAATATTAATAATAAATAAATACACCCTTGTACAGATTTAGCGAGAGCACGTTGTAATTTTTTTGTTTTAGGTAAAGTATTGGGTACACCTTGTTTTATAATGAAGAATATGCGCCAAAAAGTAAAAAATAATACTAATGTGCCTAATGATTTATGTAGCATATAAACATTAGTCATTCCTCCTAACCAATGGCTTAAACTAATCTTAAACATGGGTAATATGATAACAGCAAATATTAATAATGCTGTAAGCCAATGGTTCCATTTTTGTTGAGTAGTATAGTGTGGAAAATTTTGCATTATGATCTCTCTTTCTGTTATTTGTTATCATGCCAATGTTTAATGATAAAATCAGCTCGACCAGACATTTTATGATAACGTTGATAATGATTTGGTTGTTTACGATAAAAATCTTGATGGTAATCTTCAGCTGGATAGAATTTTTTTGCCGGTTCAATGGCGACTTTAATCGGGTGAGCAAATCGATGACTTGCTTGTAAGGCTGCTTTGGAGTCTTGTGCCTGTTGTAATTGATATTCATTGTGATAAAAAATAACAGGTCGATAAGAATCACCACGATCAGCAAATTGACCGTTGCTATCAGTTGGATCGATTTGTTGCCAAAAAATATCTAATAACTGTTTGTAGGTGATTTTTTGTGGATCAAAAGTGATTTGTACTGCTTCGGTATGCCCTGTTCCGCCATGACAAACTTCCTGATATGTAGGATTTTCTAGAGTTCCACCTGTATAACCCGATACCACTTTTTCGACGCCTTCATATTGATCAAAAGGTTTTACCATACACCAAAAGCATCCGCCAGCAAAAGTCGCTAATTCAAACTGTTTCATCACACACTCCTCGTTTTGATGTATGGTATTATCTAAAATAACTTTTTTTCAAGAAAATAAACACAAAAAACAAACTAATTTAATTAGTTAACTAATTTTATCATATCATTATTTATGATAACTACAAGAGAAGGTTATTAATAAAATAAGTGTAACTTATTGATATTTATCGAATTAAACCCAATATTAGCTATAATTAATATGCTAAGGAGGTTTTTATTATGGCGGTAGGCTGGGCATCTGAAGATGCCGTTAATCAACAAATCGAAAGTACTATTTCTGATGCAATTGAAAATGCCAGACGACACTTAAATCAAGCTAAACTTAGTGCAAAATTCTGCTTGGAATGTCAAGAACCCATTCCTCAAGCAAGGAGACGTGCCATTAAAGGAGTGCAATACTGTATTGATTGTCAAAATCAATTTGATAAATTGCAGGAAAAATCTTTACAACTTTATAATCGTCGAGGATGTAAGGATAGCCAATTGCGCTAAACAATAAAATAAAGGTGGATAAAATTTATCCACCTATTGCTTAATGTTATTCGGTTGGCTGTGCTTTTTTAGTCGTTTTTGGTTTAACCGTTTTTTTGGTAGTCGTTTTTTTTACTGGTTTGTCAGTAGATTTTTCAGTAAGATTCTCTTGTTTCTCTTGTTTCTCTTGTTTCTCTTGTTTCTCTTGTTTCTCTTGTTTCTCTTGTTTTGGAGCTTGTACTACAACACCATCATTTGGATAAATAAATAATTTATTATCAAACCATTCGGCACAAAAAATTTCACTAATATCATTATAACCCTGTTCTTTGATTTGTGCAGTTAGCCACGCTTCATTTTTATGTAACTGTTCAAGATTTCCCTGACTAATTGCACTTTCTTCAATCAATAAAACGGCTATATCTTTATCGCCTTTTTTTATGATGGTTAAAGAACCGTTTAGTTCATACCAGACCTCTTTTAGTTGATTAAAAGAACAAATCCCTTGAACGTTAACGAGTGTTTCGAAATCTCTTACCGGTAAATTGGCTTTAAGAAAGTTAGCAGAAATTAAATGGCCACTTTTCACTAATTGAATCGGTTTACCATCTATTGCATCACGAAGTTTAGAATTTTTAGATTTTATGTAACGTATTAAAACTAATAATCCCCCCCAAATTATAACTAAACAAGCTGCATCGACAGCAGAGACCGATGGACTCAATAATGCTCCCCCAACTAATGCACCGATGACCATACTCCCTACTTGATCCAATTGAGACATGGGAGCTATCTGGCTTTTCCCTGATAATTTTACATAAATAAGTAAAATTACTAATGCTAATAAAAATTTCGGTGCCATTTCAACTAAATACATAACCAATCTCCAAATAATTAACAAGTTAAGTCATTGTATTATTAGAATATCATTAAAAATCAATATAATACAGGTAAATTACCAGCGAGATTGAGTTTGAAATTTTAGCTGGTTTGAGAACAAATTTTATAATAGTAGTAAGAAATAATTTTAAACCAAGTTCACTGAATTTGTTTCTAAAAGTTGAGCATAATGTAGAATGCAATTTGATTGAAATAAATAAACACATATACTTGAATATTGATAATCCATGTAAACTATCGTAATATACCCCCACTTTAAAAGTGATAAGTTTCAGATTTCTTTTTAATAGGTTTGGAAAAAGAGTATTTTTGTAAAATTGAAAATGGGTATTGTGATCCACAAATTAGTTTATACATTACTACTTTATTTTTCTTATTTATTAGTTTGTGTTTATAACTGTTAAAATTTTTTTTAAATGATTATTGTTGTTTTTATAAAAATCGTTAATTTGTAAAATTGAGAATAAAGATGAAAGATAAAAGTTTAGCATATATATTATGGTTTTTTTTAGGGTTTCTAGGTGTTCATCGTATGTATTGTGGTAAATGGATTACTGGGATAATTTGGTTTCTTACCTGTGGTCTATTTGGAATCGGATGGTTACTGGATGTTTTTTTAACTAGCCGTATGGTTGACTATGCCAATGCAATTTATAAAAGTAAATATAACTAGTAAAATAATTTTAGTCACATCGAGTTATTATAGGGGAATACCTGCCTTATAGGGTGTGTTTTGATATAATTCATATTAAAATGCTATTTAACACCATACCTCATTAAATTTTAATGAGGTAAGTTTCACTAATCCACGATAGAATTTCATTTAAACCTCCACAGGTTCGCCTCCTATTCTCTCCATATCATTAAGCTTAATAATGTAGTGGTGATAACGAGCATTTAAAAAATCATCAATGTGATATGGGGCTAATCCATCGTCACCAGCAACAGCAAAATCAAATGTTAAATTGCAGACTAATTTGTAGTGTGCCAAGTGATAATTTAATGCCGTTTATTGATTTTTTTATAATTTACATTCATGATCCATATGCCAGATAATTCAAAAAATTTAATTGGAGATTGATTTTTGTTTCTTGAAATAAGATTAAACGTATTTAAATTGGATCATTTAATATGTCTTGTATTTTTAACACTGTTTTACCTTATTTTAAGTAATAAAAAACCCGCCAAAGCGGGTTGTGTTATAAATGTAATTCGCATTAATCTCTAGGTTTAAAAGCGCCAACTATTGCAAATTTAGCTTTGAATAAATGATCAATACTTGCATTTGAAAGTTTTATATTTGGTGCTGACTCTGGTGGGATAGATGCTAATGCATAAGAATAACCATCACCATTAATAAATGCCCCATAGATTGAAAAGTCTATT
Organism: Frischella japonica; assembly: GCF_014489845.1. Classification (GTDB taxonomy): domain Bacteria; phylum Pseudomonadota; class Gammaproteobacteria; order Enterobacterales; family Orbaceae; genus Frischella; species Frischella japonica. Next base: position 35,096 of record NZ_JABURY010000013.1, on the reverse strand, counting down.
TCTTTATTTATATCATTCTTAATGCTAAATGATAAATTAGGCTTAATATTAATAATCGATTTACTTTTAGATAAGTTAACCATGTTTACAAACTGATCAGATACTTGAACTAAAACAGTTGTTTTATCTGGAGCAGATATTTGAATATCTCCAGTTTTATCTTTTCCTCCTACTGTTATTGAAATCTTAAATAGTGCTTTTGAATTCATTTTTTCACGATAACACTCAATATATTTAGCTTCGTCAAATATTGATAGCACCATTTTCTTAGCTTCTATCAATGTTTCAGATTCTTTACGTGAATCTTGATAATCACTACAACTCATAACTTCTACTATTAAATTAGCATCAATTGTTTTAGGCTCATCACTAACAACATCGCTATAATTTACATCTGTTGACAAATCCACTTTACAACCAAATAATACAAATGCCACTGCTATTAATATCAGTTTTTTCACTTTTCACCCCTTTTATTATATTCAATTTCGTTAATTATTTTATAATCCATTCAAAAACACCGCTAAGTGTTGATTGTTTATATAAATCTCTCACGTTTCCACTTGACTGAACACCTTTGTCAACATTGCTAGCTGTCGGGGTTGAACTTGATGGATTTTTCATGTACTTAGTTAAATCAGTGCATAATACAGTCTGAACAACGCGGACTTCCTTTGCCGTTAATCAAAAAGTGGTAAAAAAGAGATCATAATATTGTTATATGATTTAAATCGAGTTTCTATTGTTGCTAATTGCCTGCAATTAACTAATGTATCCATCGCTATAACGAATTGCTCAGCTATTCCGCCACTTTGGTTGCCAAATAAATCAACAACATTATAGGCAGAGTTTACAGCACTATCAATTTTATTCAATTTATCATTTATCTTGTTAGCAATCTCATTTATTTTTTGCAGTTGATACACCATCTAGTTGCTAGAAAATTAACTGGTAACACTCCCTATCGCCTGTGTTGATTCAACGATCTAAGAAACAGTTGAATCAAGCTTAATATACATATCAGACATAACCCCATTAAACGTAATGCAAACAGGGTTGATAATATTATGATCACTAACGAAACTACCATCTTTTAAAAAATTAGTTGGCGAACTTGACGAAGAGCTCTACAGCTCTACAAGTGCAAACAACCGCTATTAAACCGGCAAGACAGATATTAACTAGTTCCCCGAGATTAAATAAATTACTAATCATTCTCTTACCTCACAGCATCTATTGAGCATTTGTGTCCCTAAGTTGATCCCCTAAAATATTTTCCACTGCGCCAGCCGTATTAGCTAAATCGCTTGCTGTTACCGTCATGTTAAATTTGATTCAGATTTTCATTTTCATGATTTACTGCACATATTGGTGAACTGGCATGTTCAAAGCAGAACACCTCTATTTATTCCTAAAAAGTTAGGGCTGGGACACACTTGAAATAGTGAAAGGATACGCTCATTTGAATGCTGATTATTTAAGTCAACTTCCTAATGCAGTCACAATTTGGTCACAAAATAGTAATAAAAATAACCAAAGCTTAAACTTTGCCGGCATAACTAATTGATTATTTTATGTTTTAATGGCGTCTTTTACCGTTGAACTGATAATCGTATCGCCATGACTTAGTCCCTGATGGCGTAATATACAAATATAAGCTTTCAAAATCTGGTAACTTATAGGGCTTATCTTTGGGTTTTGCTGAATCGATGGCTTTTATAGTTAGCATTATTACGGTATTTTTTGTTGCGGTATTAAAATATACCGTAAATATACCGTTAATAGATTGTCGTTGTCAATCGTATAGAATCGTATTCGGTCGCATTGAAAACATTAAAACATCAGGTTAAATAAGGCTTTAATCGTATTGAGTCGTATTGAGTCGTTGATGGAATGGCGTCCCCTACAGGATTCGAACCTGTGACCTACGGCTTAGAAGGCCGTTGCTCTATCCAGCTGAGCTAAGGAGACTTAGTTTGGATTGACTCTTGCGTTAGGTATTATATAAGGCATATTTATTCAGTCAATAAATTTTAACGTTTTCCTTGCTATTGTATTAAAATATCATCAATCTAAATGTTAACAAGGCTATTAGTAAATTTTAATAGCCAAATTTAGATTAATTCAACTCTAACTTTTGATTGGTCGTTTTGCTTTAATACGTTTATATTTGTTTTTACGTTGTTCTGGTGTTAAAAAGCTTTTTTCTTCAGCTGCTAATCCAACCTTTTCACGTAAATAGTTAACATCATTAATATTAAGTTCTGTCCATCCACCACGTGGTAATCTTTTAGGTAAAATAATATTGCCATAACGGATCCGCATAAGACGACTCACTTTTACTCCAACAGCATCCCACATACGGCGAACTTCCCGATTACGTCCTTCGGTTATCACCACATTGAACCATTGATTGGCATTTTCTCCCCCTTGAGATTGAATAGATTTAAATGCGGCAGGACCATCCTCTAACTGTACACCTTTTCTAAGTTGATTGATTTGCTCATCATTTACTTGTCCAAACACACGAACTGCATATTCACGTTCAATCTCATTACGAGGATGCATAAGGCGGTTAGCCAATTCACCATCAGTAGTAAATAATAATAATCCAGAGGTATTAATATCTAAGCGACCAATATTAATCCAACGGGCATTTTTTAATCTTGGCAAATTTGTAAAAACTGTTGCTCGCCCTTCAGGATCATGACGGGAACAGATCTCACCTTCTGGTTTATAATAAATAAGGACTCGACAAATATCTTGTTCTTTCATTCTGGTTGAAATTAGGTGTCCATTTATTCGGATTTTAGGTTGTGTTTGGACATCAATACGATCACCTAATTTGGCTAATTGTCCATTGACACTAATTTTTCCTGCTTGAATTAAACCTTCGACTTCCCGACGTGAACCGTGTCCCAAATTTGCTAAAACTTTTTGTAACTTTTCTGTTTTGTCTTTGATACTTTTCATAATCTCCTCTTGCTACCTTCACAGGTATCATGTTCGTTGCTTAATAAACTTTTGGTAAAAATTGAATATCCATGTAATAACGTCGTGGCTTTTGGATATCAACATAGACATTAATGGTTTTATTATCCTTAATATAAAATTCTGGATTAAATTTTATATTTTCACTTCTAAATATATGGACAACATCTGGCTGCATTTCATCTACCCATTCACTATAAATGACATAAGAATGACCGACAAAATTTAAAAATGAAGTTGTTTCGATGGATAATATCGAAGTTTCAAGATATTTTCCGTTATCAATTAGCCAATTTTTTTGCTTATTTCTCAAGTAAATATAACAAAAAAATCCTATAGTAATCAAGAAAGGAATAATGCCCAATATGCCTAGTAAAATCACTAATGACCAATGGGATTTAAAACTATTAATTTCAGCATGATTTATCGTATAAAGCACATCAACCGGTTCGCCTAATTCATATTGGGGTGTTCTATGCCCTATATCTGAAAGAAAATAAGCCGCTAGACCGTCTTTATTAATGTATTTTACGATTGGATGATAATAGCGATTTTTATTTCCTCTACCATCCTCCAAATAACTGATCCGAAAATTAATAACAATACCCTGTGCCTGATCAGAATGATTAATAAAAGCAAGTTGTTTAATAAATAAAAAAACTGTGATAATTAATAGTAGACTACTTATTATTAATAAACTTAACATTACCCTTTTAATCATTATTATTTTTCTCACTTAATTTTTTATTATTCTTAGATAAATGGAGTTACATCACCACTGCCTGCTCGGATAATTTCTGGATAATCATGTGTTAAATCAATAATGGTTGTTGGTTGTTGGCCTATATAACCACCATGAATAATTGCTTCAAGTTGATGTCCTATATTATTGTCAATCTCTTCGGGGTCGGATTGAGCAAAATCGTCATGGGGTAAAATTAAACTTGTCGTCATTAATGGTTGATTTAATAATCCTAATAACGCTAGATCAATTTTATTATCAGGAATACGTAAACCAATGGTTTTACGTTTTTCATTCATTAATCGTCTAGGTACTTCTTTATTAGCTGCTAGAATAAAAACATACTGACCGGGTGTATTATTTTTAAGTAATCGAAAAGTTGAATTATCAACATAAGCATATGAGGATAATTCTGATAAATCACGACACATTAAGGTGAAATGATGGTTTTTTTCCAACTCCCTGATCTTACATATTCTATCAACACCATTTTTATTATCTAATGTACAACCTAATGAATAACCAGAGTCAGTTGGAAATGCAATAACCCCATGATTATTTAATATATAAACAACTTGTTCAAGTAACCGTTTTTGGGGATTATCTGGATGAATATAAAACATTTGTGCCATAGCGAATATTACTCATTATAAAATTACAATGTTATTAAGACCAATTATGCCATATTGGTTTGACATTAGATGGTAATGGCTGTGTTTTTCCAAGATCTAAATAATTATTAAGATCGTGAAAATCAGAGCCTTGAGAAGCAAATAAACCAAACTTATTTGCAAAATGTGCTAATAGTTTAAGATCCTCTAATGTTTGCCGACTTTGTGAAACTTCCATACCATCACCGCCATTTTCTTTGAAGTAATTGATTAATGTTTGCATTTTAGTTACCGTAAAATCATACCTTGATGGATGAGCTAAAACAGCTTGACCATTTGCTTGATGAATAATTTTAATCGCCCCTTCTATCGTCGTCCATTTCGGGGATACATAAGCATAACCTGACTTTCCTAGATATTTTTTAAATGCGCGTTTTATATCCTTAACGTAACCTTTATCCACTAAGAAACGGGCAAAATGAGCACGGGAAACAATATCACCTTGTGCATATATTAACGCATTTTCATAAGCATGATCTATGCTGACTTTTTTAAGCTTATGACTAATTTGTAACGCTCGGTCGATTCGACATTGCGCTTGAGACGCCAATAATGAATTTAGTTGTGGATTATTAATATCAATATTTAATCCAACAATATGTATTTCAGTATTTTTCCATAATGTTGATATCTCTACTCCATTAATTAATTTAATTGGTAAACAATTCGCTTGAATATATTGGTGCGCTTCATTTAAGCCGTTGATGGTGTCATGATCAGTAATCGCCAAAACATCGACTTGATTATTAACCGCTCTTTGGACAACTTGAGATGGGGTTAATATGCCATCAGATGCCTTAGAATGACAATGAAGATCATATTGTAACGCTCCAATCGCGTTAATTAAGGTCATTAATCCTACTTTATCGATAAAAAGGTTATTCTTTACATTAGAAACGTGTAATATACCACACAAAGTATTTATTACTAAACAGGTAAATTATGAAAACAGAAATTGCTTTAGCACAAAAAGAGACAGATTCAATTATTGAAGAACTACTTTCTGACGGCAGCGATCCAGATGCATTGTATTTAATTGAACATCATATTTCATCAATTGATTTTGACACATTAGAAAAAGTAGCAGTAGAAGCCTTTAAATTGGGTTATGAAGTAACAGATCCAGAAGAAATGGAAGATGAGGATAATCAACCGATAATATGTTGCGATATAATCTCAGAGATTCCGCTTGATGCCAGCCTAATCAATAGCCAAATAGAACAGATCATTAATTTAATTTGTCAATATAATGTGACCTATGATGGTTGGGGAACCTATTTCGAAGATGGTGAAGATGAGGATGACATGATAGAAGACGAAAGTACTTTTCATTAATTAATGATCTATTAGAACAATATAATAAAAGCGGATAATGTTAATTTCCGCTTTTTTGTAATTTTATTCAGCGACTGTTAATTAATTTTCTGTATCAAGCTCTGCAAAATTTTTAATTAACTCATCAATTGCTTTCATCTGTTTTAAAAAAGGTTCTAATTTAGCAAGTGGTAATGCTGAAGGTCCGTCACATTTAGCGTTAGCCGGATCTGGGTGTGATTCAAGAAATAATCCAGCAATACCAACAGCCATACCTGCACGCGCTAATTCTGTTACCTGACCACGACGTCCACCTGATGCCGCGCCCATTGGATCTCGGCACTGTAAAGCATGAGTGACATCGAAAATAACAGGCGAACCTTTGCTGACTTTTTTCATGATGTTGAAGCCAAGCATATCGACTACTAAATTATCATAACCAAAACAGCTACCACGATCACAAAGTATAATTTGATCATTACCAGCTTCTTCAAATTTTTCAACAATATTACCCATTTGACCAGGGCTAACAAATTGTGGTTTTTTTACATTTATTACAGCGCCCGTTTTCGCCATGGCCACAACTAAATCAGTTTGACGAGCCAAAAATGCTGGTAATTGAATAACATCAACGACATCAGCCACTGGTTGGCATTGTTGTTCCGTGTGAACATCAGTAATAATTTTTACCCCAAACTGTTGTTTTAACTCTTGAAAAATTTTCATTCCCTCATCAAAACCAGGTCCTCGATAAGAATGAATAGAGGATCGATTGGCTTTGTCAAAAGATGCCTTAAAAACATATGGAATGTTTAATTTTTGGGTAACTGTCACATAATGTTCGCAAATTTTCATGGCTAAGTCACGCGATTCAAGCACATTCATACCACCAAAAAGAACAAATGGTAAATCATTTGCAACTGGGATATTATCAATTTTAACAATCTTTTGTTTCATATTTGTTCCTATATATTTAATTCATTATTATGGTTTAAACCAGCGACCAACTGTTACTCTATCATTACCACTATAATCGATATGGGTTTCCACTAATTGAAAACCATTTTGTTTGAAAATTGTTCTAACTGCTTCACCTTGTTTCCAACCATGTTCAATCAAGAGCCAACCATATTGATTAAGATGTTTAGTTGCTCCCGCAACAATTACTTTAATATCGGCTAACCCTTCATCATCAGCCACCAAAGCACTTCTTGGTTCAAATCTTACATCACCCTGTGAGAGATGTATATCGGTTGAATCAATATATGGCGGATTACTCACAATCATCGAAAATTTCCGACCTTTAATCGGTTTATACCAATTACCTTGTAAAAAATAAGCATTGTTCACGCCGTTATATTTAGCATTACCTTGTGCTAGTATTAATGCTTGTTCATTTTTCTCTATCGCAGTAAATAGGCAATCTTGTCGTTCTGTAGCCATAGCAATAGTAATCGCCCCAGTTCCAGTACCTAAATCCAACACTTCACAGGGTACTTTAGGGAGATATTCTAAAGCAATTTCTACTAATTTTTCAGTATCAGGTCTAGGGATTAATGTTGACGGTGATACTTGAAATTTTAATGACCAGAATTCTTTGACTCCTGTTATGTAGGCAATAGGTTCACCGGTTTGCCGACGTTTTAAACAAGTATTTAGTGAGTCTAATTGTGATTGTGTTAATTCTGTTTCACTAAAGGCCATCAAAAAAGTTCGAGATTTGTTGGTAACAAAACCCAAAAGAATTTCTGCATCACGCTTTGGACTTTCACTCTCTTTAAGTGTTGAAGATGCCTGTTTAAGCCATTCTAAATAGGTCATTATTCTTGTTCCGAAAGTGTCGCTAATTGATCTGCCTGATATTCTTGAACGATAGGATCAATTAGCATTTCTAATTTACCTTGCATAACTTCATCTAAGCGATAAATTGTTAAATTGATACGATGATCAGTGACTCGGCCTTGGGGATAATTATAGGTGCGAATACGATCTGAACGATCTCCTGATCCCAAAAGATTACGACGCGTAGACGCCTCTTCTTGTTGACGCCTTTGCCTTTCTGCATCTTGAATTCTTGCTGCAAGCACGGACATTGCTTTGGCTTTGTTTTTATGTTGAGAACGTTCATCCTGACATTCAACGACAATACCCGTTGGTATATGTGTTATACGAATAGCAGAATCAGTAGTGTTAACATGCTGACCACCAGCACCCGATGAACGGTAAGTATCAATTCGCAAGTCAGCAGGATTAATTTCAGGTAAATCTGCTTCAGGCACTTCCGGTAAAATAGCCACCGTACAGGCTGAAGTATGAATACGGCCTTGTGACTCTGTTTCAGGTACACGTTGTACGCGATGACCACCTGATTCGAATTTTAAATTACCGTATACATTGTCACCACTAACAAGCATAATCACTTCTTTGTATCCACCATGTTCACCATCACTTGAACTGAGTATTTCGACACGCCAACGTTTTGTCTCCGCATATCGAGTATACATTCTAGCTAGATCACCCGCAAAAATAGCTGCTTCATCTCCTCCGGTGCCGGCACGAATTTCAAGAAAACAGTTATATTCATCATTGGGATCTTTTGGTAACAGTAGTAATTGCAATTGAGTTTCTAAATGATCAACTTTTTCTTTAGCTTGAGCCAACTCATCCTGAGCCATTTCGCCCATTTCTGGATCTGATAACATCATTTGAGCCGTTTCAATATCTTCTTGAGCTTGTTTCCATTGAGTAAAGCAATTAACAACGTCGGTTAACTGAGCATATTCTTTTGATAAAGCACGAAAACGTTCTTGATCAGCTATTACACTGGGATCAGATAAAAGTGCTTGTACTTCTTCAAAACGTTCTTGTAGTGTTTCAAGTTTTGCAATGATTGACGGTTTCATATAAACATAATACCTAATTAACGGTTAAAATTTTATTCTGCATGAGTGTATATAATTGTAAAAGAAAGGCAAGTTAAACATTGCTAATGTTCTTTAAGCCCTAGTCCGTGACTTAATACTTCTAAACAATTGTGACAATTTTGGCTGGCAGCCTGAAGCAATGATTGGGTAGGTGCATGTATTAAACGATTAGTTAATTGATGGGAAAATTTAGCCATAATTTCATCAATATCCCGCCCCTCTTTAATTGCATTAATAGCTTTAATTGTCAATTCGGATTTAATGATTTCGGCCTGAGAACGATATTGTTTAATTAAGGCAACAGCATTTCTTGAGCGTAACCATTGCATAAAGATTTCTGTTTCTTCATAAATGATCTGTTCAGCTTCTTTAGCTGCCATCATACGTTGTTCCAAATTTGTTTGGACAATTTGTTGGAGATCATCAATCGTGTAAAGATGTACATAAGGCAAACAACTAATTTCTCCTTCAACATCACGAGGAACAGCTAAATCAATAAATAACATAGCATTATCATGGCTGTTATGCCGAAACTGTTTACGTAAAGCCATTGAACTTTCAACCATCCCTTTACCGATAATAGGCAAAGGGCTGGCGGTTGAACTTATCACAATATCTGCTTCTTTTAATCTGAATGGAATATCTGATAAAGCGATAATTTCAGCATCCAATAAATTAGCAAGTTTCAATGCTTTTTCTCGGGTACGATTAGCAACAATAATTTTTTTAAAGCCATGAGGTTTAAGATATCGGGCGATTAATTCTATAGTTTCCCCAGCGCCAACTAACATAACATTTAGCTTAGCCGGATTAGTAAATAATTGCTTAGCAATTTGACAAGCCGAAAATGCAACAGAAGCCGAACTCGAACCGATACGGGTTTCGGTACGAATACGTTTGGCTATATGAAAGGTGCGTTGAAATAACTTAGTTAATTCACCCGATAAACAGTGAAATTGATCAGCATTAGCATAAGCTTGCTTTACCTGCCCTAAAATTTGTGATTCGCCAATGATCATAGAATCAATACCACTGGCAACTTTGATAAGATGCTCAATTGCTTGCTTATCAGTATAGCAATAAAGACTATTGGCATATAAAGTCAGATCAAGCCGATGATATTGACTTAACCATTGTTCAACTGAATATTTTACACGAACCCAATCTGATTGTTGTTGGTAGCTTATATAAATTTCAGTACGGTTACAGGTAGCTAAAATTACACATCCTTCAATTAATGGATGCTGTTTTAAGCTATACAACGCTTTATCAATAACATCGGGAGAAAAAGTTATTTTTTCTCTTATTGTAACGGGCGCTGTTTTATGATTAATACCTAAAATTGCTATAGACATTGCGTATTTAAATCTGTTCTAAAACACTCATTGCGATAATTATTCTATTTTTATTGTGATGACTTAAGTTGGATTTAAAATAATAGGATATCCCTCTTATCGTTATAGCTTAATTATTATTAAATAGAATACTATACGTGATGATCAACAAAATGTATCAACCATTAACAGTTTGTTAGATCATACAATCTGACAGTAGATATATTAAAATTACCATGATTATACATTATTTTTTAGTAAAGGTTAATGAATTGCATTTAAAGTAAACGTATTTCCATTAATGTGAAGTATTAGCTATAATAACAATTATTGTGTTATCAGCTTATTGAAATGAAGAGTATCTATGGTAAAAAAATCAATTTATCGATTATGTATTATTTTGATAGCATTATTAATAAATGCGTGTAGTCTAAATCAGAGTAACATATCTTCAAATCCAATATTAGATTGGCCGCAACATCAACAAGAATTAAAACAACTTACCGCATTTCAAGCTTCAGGAAGCTTGGCATATTTTGATACAAAATCACGTTACTATGGGCGCTTTTATATTAAACAATTAGCAAAAAATGAATATCAATTGAAGTTAACCTCACCTATTGGAACCTCAATCTTTTCGCTTAGCGTTAATCCTTTTGAAGCGGTATTAACAGATAAAAATGGGGAAAAATATCGTAATAAAAATGTTGAAAGTTTAGTTGAAGATTTGACTGGGATGAATATCCCCTTACGTAACATGACCGATTGGTTGATCGGATATGCGAATAATAACGATGATAAAATTGATGATTCAGGAAAATTAAGTCAAACGCAATTTAAACAAACTGATAAAATTTGGACTGTAACATATCGTAAATATACCGATGTTAAATTTCATAGCAATACCATTGATTTACCATCGACTATCTTTTTAAATAGTGGTCGTTCTGAGTTACGTCTATCAATTAATAATTGGAAAATTCTTTAATAATGAAAAAATGGATATCACCGGCAAAATTGAATCTTTTTCTCTATATTACCGGTCAACGTGAGGATAAATACCATAATTTACAAACATTATTTCAATTTGTCGATTTTTACGATGAGTTAACTTTTTTAAATCGCACTGATAATAAAATCCATTTAGTTACGCCATTTGAAAAGGTTATACATGATGAAAATTTGATTATTAAAGCAGCTAAGTTATTACTTGAATTTGCTCAAACTCATCGTATTAATTTACCGAGGTATTATGGCGTTGATATTGAAATTATAAAAAGATTGCCGATGGGAGGAGGTTTAGGTGGTGGTTCATCTAATGCGGCTACAACTTTAGTCGCTTTAAATTATATTTGGAATTTAAATTTGTCTTGTCAACAGCTTATGGAACTTGGAAAAAAACTTGGGTCGGATGTGGCCATTTTTATCTATGGTCATAGTGCTTTTGCGCAAGGTGTTGGAGATAAATTGCAATCAATTACAGTACCTGAGAAGTGGTATCTTATCGTAAAACCAAATATTAACATTGCGACAGTATCTATTTTTTCACATCCTGATTTAAAACGTGACAGTGTCACTAGAAATATTAATCAACTACTAAACGCTCCTTTTAAAAATGATTGTGAGCCGATAGTAAGAAAATTGTATCCTATAATCGATGCCTTAATTACTTGGTTATCCTCTTATGCCCCTACTCGCTTGACGGGTACCGGAGCATGTGTTTTTAGTGAATGCGATTCGTTCCAACAAGCACAACAATTACAAAATCGTTTAAACGATCAAGGCCTTTTTACCGATTTGTATACGAGTTTTATTGCTAAAGGCTGTAATCGTTCGCTACTTTATAGAGCGATTTAAATCAATTTATAATATTATCTCAGTATGGATAATAGTGAATACTAAACAATTGTGTGCACGATGATGATAGAAATTATCATTCCCATCCAGTTTTACAGTGGTACTAAATTGGCTGAATAATGATACGGTTTAATATCAACCATCCTGGTAATATTTTTAACATAGCTTGAAAAAAATTAATCATTTATAGCTAACTCTAAGTTTATGCTAGGTATAAAATCGGTATATTTGCTTTTGTTGCATCGATTAGCTGTCCGGTTTAAATCCAGCCGATAATCGTTTAATAAAACAATTTTTTGGGGATGACTAAACACAATAATGGGAATCGATGAACGTTTATTCAATATTATCGATTTATCGTTGCATTGCATGGAAATATTGGCTGCCGGTGTGGGAATAGTGGAATGTCTTTTGATCCTAAATTGACTCTCTTTGGGCAGTTGTGATACTGCCTCAATAAAAGAATCAACTTCGCACCAAACTGCAAGGTTCTTATTAAAAATTTTATTTTTGTCGGCAATGAATGTTTTTTTGTTGTATAAATATTCTAATAACTGTTGTCGATTAAATTTTTTAGTTACCATCGTTTCACGCCAATAAAATTTGATGCGATTAATTTCATCGTTTTGTTCGATACATTGTAGTTCTCTAAAAACTTGAAAACTAATCAGCATAGGAAAAATTTCATGAGCAATTTTAAATCTATCTTCATGGTTATTTGCTAATTTACGAAATGATTCGGCACACTCTTGCTTTATTTTATTAATTTGCATTATTTTCATGTAAATATGTTGTTTTGCTTTGTAGGGTAAAACAATCACACCTGGGAATTTTTTAGTTATTTTCGTTGAAGCTAATGTTTGGCCATCTACATAAAAGTTGCCGTAAATTTTTTTTAATAAATTTTGTGAGTTAAGTAACCCATTATTTAGTGGATAAACCGAAATTTTATCCGGCGCATGTTCTTCATGCGATTTATGCATTGTTTCCACTTCAGTTACATAGGCAAATAGCTCGCCCATATTCCACAATTCTTTGCAAAAAGCGTTAATATTATCTTCAAGATATGTCACATTTAATTTGAATTTGCTACTATTAGACATAATTATTCATTATAAATTTAAATGACTTAAACTAACTTTCAAAAAGTTGATTATATAGTTACAGTAGTAAAAAAAATAGGAATTTTAAAATTAATTAATCTTTATCATCTAAATCAAAAAAATATTAATATCACTTAATAAAATTGTTAATTTTCCTAGAAAAAAATTCCGCTATAACATTATTGTAATGGGAGATGGAGTTTTTTATAATTTGATTCGGTTATTATTAATCATCCATATCAAATTCCTGCATTGGTCCATCTTTGGTCTCAAGTTTTCTAATGTAACGGATAACCATTTCTGGTTTTTTCCAAGTCCCTTCGTGCATAATTTGTGTTAAACCAACGTTTTTTTCTGCCATGTCAATTGCAGCACCTACACGTGCGCTATGGGCCGACCAAGCTTGATAACGACCAGTTTGATCTTTTTTAACAACATTAAGCAATCGATAAGCAGAATTAAAAACTCTTCTAATGGTTTCTGTAGTAAGTTGACAATCCGGTCTTTGTATTTCATTCGATTTTTTAATAGCACAAAATAAATAGGCATTATCATGTAAATCAACGCCGGATAAATCCAACCAGTTTTGAATCAGTTTGGTAGGTAACTTACCTAGATGTTTATAAAGCCCTTCGATAGTCAAAACAGTTTTTGTATGTGAAATATGTAAAGTTGATTTTCCGTTACGTTGTAACTTAAAATCTTTCACTTTTATTCTGGTTATTTCAGAACTTCTCAATAAAGTGTAGTAAGCGGTGGATAATATAGCTAAATCTCTTATATCTTTTAAATTTAAGCTATTTTTTTTCATATCATATATCTGTTTTAAATCTTCAAATCTAAAAGGGATTGCCTGTGTTAGATCTTCACCCTCATCAATTGCCATACGTAATAATTTCTTTTTTATTCGTTTTACTTTTGATGAAGTATTAATAGGAGTTAAACCAGATTGATTCTGAAGCATCGCCAAAAATGCATTATGAGAATTAATACTGTTGTGTTTTAGTTGTCGATCTGTTTTTAAATAAAATAGATAATCACGTAAATCATCAGGTGAGATAGGTAAAAAAGTCCGATTATTTTGGGTACACCAATTTGCCCAAGAATTGATGGTGCTCTTAAATTGTTTTTGCGTATTTGAGGAGTAAGCATCTATATCAGAAAAAAAATCTTGAAGGTTTTTCTTTATCGTTTCATTGACTAAAGAAAAATTATTTGATTCTGATATTGTTAAACTCTCTTTCACCATGCCCTAACCTATTATCACATTTATATAGTTAATAACTCCCTAAAGATCATCTAAAATTTAAGAAATTATCTGATCAAATATAAGGGTCAAAATGAATATATTTAAAATACTCATTGTTAATGTTGTATAATGGATATTATACAACATAATTAATTTAGAACATAGATCATTAATTAATAAGAGATTAGATTGTTTTATTTTTCACATTGATGGCATGTTTAGATTAACTAATCTCAAGATGTTATTGAAAATTGCTTAACAATAAACCACGGTTAGGTTTAGAGAATTAAGGTGAAAATTATGTTATCTGATTTAAAAAAAGAAATTAAATTTGTGTGTAAACTCTTAAATGATCTAAAAATTTAATCACAATTTATGAACCTATCTAGATTTAAATAAACTGATATAAAAAATAGTTCAATTAAATGGATAATATCCTTTGATATATATTTGGTTAAAGTTTATTGAAAATAGTATTTAGCTAAGTATTAACAATATCTGGTTTAATGATATAAACTTTATATCACTACCTAAGTACAACTAATAAGTTTATAATTGTTGTTCATTATGAGAATTCAAACTAAAGCATAATTATTTAAATTAAAGGAAATAAAATGCGAAAAATAATACTATCATTGATCTTTATAACAATGTTACTTTCAGGATGTGGCATTATAGACATTCCTTGTTAGAATTTTAATTACGACCTTATCCTAGATTTTGTGTATTTACCAGTTAAAGGTGACGGTTAATTCTGTCACCAAATTCTATTCTAGAATAAATCGAGTCATTACTTTTTTCATCAAGAACACGGTATTTTTATTGGTATATTTTAAGACCCAGTGATTTTTGCCATTATCCGACCTGTTCGTCGTCGAGATAAGATTATGCCCAAACTGTAAGAGTCTTGTATCATAAGCACGATTATTATCATTAAAGACTTTTCCCGCTATTTCATCGAGCAAGGTATTTTGTGAGGGAGCTTAATTGCCGTTGATTATAGAAACGATTTCTTGTTATTTTTAAGCATTGACATAATCTGCGCAAACTATATCAATGCTTATTGTGTGAAATTAACAAAAATTATTTTTTAGATAATCTGATAATAAATGCTTTTTCTAATTGCTATAAATCAATCAAAATATAAATACGCCGATATAAAAAAAGTTTTGTTAAATGTTATTTCATAATTATTAACTTTATAGCAATTTTTTATTTTAGCTTGCTTTCCGAGTCTAACATTTTTCTCCAGGCTATCAATAAAATAATAATGAAGTCCCCTTCTTTCTTGTTTAGCTTTGTTTAATTGCAGCGGCGCTTTTTTAGTGTAACAATTTTATATTGAATGTTGTCTTAGAATATATTTAATTTTTTAAAATAGTTTAACTACATGGACAATATCCTTTAATATCTATATTAGGTTAATATTCATTGAAAATAGTAAATAGTATTTAGCCAAGTTTTAAAAATATTTTGTTTTAATATATGAACTATATATATCAATAGATAAGTATAAATAATAAGTATATAATGTTTTTAGTTTTTAAATTCATACTAAAGCATAATTATTAATATTATATTTTAAATTAAAGGAAATAAAATGCGAAAAATAATGCTACCATTGATCTTCATAACATTGTCTCTTTCAGGATGTGGCATGATAGACGGTTCGATTCGTTCTGATGAAAGTATTAAACAAAAAACAGCATTTGCTCTTGGTACCACTCCAGATAAAATTACCATTTCCAATAAAACTAAAGAAATGGACTCAGTAAAATTTAATGCTACCTTTAAAAAGAAAGTGTATCAATGTTATTATACCACAGCCTTAGTAACTTCCAGTGATGTTCTATGTTCACCAATGGGTAAAAATGGTTCTTTACCCAAAACAGCACAATGCAATGCCTTAACCAAAGCTGCGGGACAGTGTAACTGATGAATGTGGAGATTGTCACTTTTCCTTTAACGGAAGTTGCAGTTATTGAACATATTGGTCCAACGGAATTAGAATATCAAACAATAAATCAATTTATTGCTTGGCGTAGAGAACAAAATTTATTTGATCCACAAATAAACCGTAATTATGGTATTCATTACACCGATCCGAATACTACTCCGCCACATTTACAGCGAGTTGATTTTGCTATTTCGATCGATAAGCCTATCGGGGTTAATCGCTATGGAGTAACAAATAAAACTATTCCAGAATTACGTTGTGCTAAAGCTGTAGATATTGGATCACGCTATAATAATCAGGCCATTATTTACTTAATCAAACAATGGCTACCATATAGTGGAGAACAATTAGGTGACTTTCCGCCAATCTTTCACTATGTGAATGTTGGACCTGATATACGTGAGGAAGATATGATTACAGAGGTTTATTTACCATTGAAATAAAATGCTGGACCTTTTTATGGCAACTTATTAATTCCTTTGTAAAAAAATAAGTTGCTATACCGAATAATTAACTGCATTTAATCATCATTAGTTGCAATAAATGCAATTAATAACTCGCTAAACAGCTATCAATTTTATCCACTTCTTCATCCAATTTTTTCACAACAGATGTAGCCCCAGATGCACTCCATTTATCAGTAAAAATTTGGCTAAAACCATAATTATTCATACTACCTGTATTTTGTTGCGCTTGTTGGATATTATTGAATGTATAGCTGATATTATTATTATTTTGACGAACTGTTAATTGATACTTAACAGCATAGCCAATTAACATTGAAGAATAATAAGTCACCCCTTGGGCTACAATTCCATTTGGTAATTGTTGTTGGATGTTTGCTCCACCATTAACAACATATTGTTTATTAATATTATAATAAGTTCCTGATGCTCCAACAAAACTATTAGCATTATCTTGGAGTACAACTGCATGATTATCAATTGAGTTTCTTACACACATGGATAATATATTATTCGATGAAGTTTGGTTTCTAGTTACAGTGTAACTTTCTATAATTTCTGCGCCAAAACTCCCTACGCCATATTGTAATCCATTGATATTATTTAACTCGGACATTCGTGTTGGTGTACAGGCGGATAATAGCATTAAGGCTGGTACGGCTATTAAAAAATTTTTCATCGTTGATTCCCATTTAATAAATTTTAAATATAACTGAACTATGTTTTCTGATAATTTATACAATCAAATGTATAAAATACCACTTTATCATATTTGGTTAATTTACTTTTGTCTTTAATTGCTGTATTCCCAAACCTTCATCAAATTATATTATAATGAACCATATGTTGGTCTAGCAAAATATCTATATATGAATGTCTACATACATTCTTAAAAAATTAGTTTTAATATTGCCCTAAAGGTACGAGAAAAAATTGAAAGCAGGAAGATTATTCAACTAAAAAACAAACTAGAATGGCTATACAGCGAGTAATTAATCTAAATTATTAGTGACAACGTCACAATATATTAATCATTAATTTTATTTTACGCTAATATTACATCTTTTATTTTTAAGTAAATATTAGTTATTTTTTCAGAATTTAAAGTTTCATCATAATTGACTATTTTATAATAATCATTTGGAGAATTATTACAATAAAATAAAAAAATAGTATGTAAAAATACATTAAACAATCCTTGTAAAATTTCCATATATTCAGGCTCATTTACAGAACTATTTTTTAAAAAACAATCTGTTTTTTCTAATAAAATGTTTAGTTTTTTTTCATCATAATAGTTTTCTTTGTCTAATTTATAAATAAAAGAGCTTTCCATTTTGCCTTCTATCTCAGCTAGTAAATATTGTTTAATATCTTCAACCATTATATGATCCACATTTTACCCCATTTGCTGCGGCTTTAACTTTTCCTCCAGATAATACTCCCTTATACTTACCTAAGCAATAATATAGCCCTATTTCCAGACCTGCTTTATGAAATATATCTAAATTGAATAAATCACTTTTTTAACATCAGGAAGATCAACCTTCTTAACGAATTTATAATTTTTACTTTGTTACACTATCCTAATAAGGCCTAATAGGATCTTTGACAATATCGCAAAAATAAGAGCTAAATAGTCTCTATCTCATCCTGACATCACCGCAAACGGGTCAACTTCTAAATTAGAAGAAAATGGAAACCTATAAAGTTCGGGTTATTATGTGCAAGTATTATTGAGTCTTGGCTGATATATAAGCCAGTTTCAGGAATGTAATATCGGTACAGCTTATAATAAAGCCCTATTTCAACATTCTCATACTGCCCAAGTTACCTGAATGGCATTTCGGTATCATTTCATTGGGCAAATTATTGTATTGTCATTTTTAAATTTCTTCATTTGAATAATTTATTTTTTAGCCTTATTTCTAATTAAGTTGGAGTCCAAACAATCCATTGTTCATAATTTTTTGCTTCAGTTTCACTAATTTTTTTCGATACCATTTTGCCATAATCTAGAATCTTCTCCTCGCCCAATTATTAATTGAATTTTTGATAAATTGGATTTTTTTTCGGGATCATAATTATCTTGTGTATAAATCTTTTTCCATCTTCCTTTTGAAATTCCTAATCCAGAAATAGATATTGGAGAAAATAATCTGGGAAAGTTTATAATAGATTGAATATCTTCTTGTAACGTCCCTATTTGATCAAATACTTCTACAAATATGCCGCTTCCACCTTTATCATTTATAATTCTACAAAAAGCAAATTCTTTCCCCCTATTATCAAACTTCTCTTTTTATAATTCTTTAAATTTTCCATAATATCTTCAGTAGGTAGAAATAGAGGAATTGCATATATTTCTCCTGGCATAACTTCTATTTTTTTCATGATTAATGGCATTTTATTTCTCTTATTAGTACCTCACCTTAATACCTGTTTTTGTTTGATATGTTACATTATTTTTCAATATTTCATGTGTTCCCGTATATCTTCTTGATTCAATGTTTTGAGACATTTATTATCTATATCTTGTTTTGTTATCCTTATATAATAAGGCTTAACAAAATCTTTTTCATACAATGGATGTTAAGATAACCACTTGTACCTAAAGGTTTTAATCCAAACGGTATAAATTCCGAATTAGAATCAAACGTATACACATAAAAATTCGGGTTGTTTCCTGCTACCCCGATAGGAGCCTGGCTTATATAAGTTCCCGTATTACTGTGGTAATACCTAAAGCGATTGTAATAAAGCCCGTCTAGTTACTCGTCTTCATAATATACTAATTGTCTAAACTTATCTTCATAATAACAAGCCGACTCATAGAGTTAACTTGTTTGTTATTCTTACTTTCTAAGTTACTTAAAAATAATATTAAGTAGGGTCTACTCTATTATTAGTTCATAATCTTTTGCAATAATATCATTAACATAATCATATGTTTGTAAAACATAGTGCCTATAATTTTCTTTTATCTTAGAAGATTTACGTCCAGTTTTTAATTCTTCTATTAGATATGAATTATGAACTAAATCAAAAGATGAATCCATCTTTGCTTCATTTATATAAGTATCTAATTCACAACATTGATAATAAATAATATGAGAAAAATAAAATATATAAGGGATATATTCCTTTTCAAAATTTATTTCAATCAATTTAGAATTAAACTTCCCTTTGAAAACACAAATACATTGTGAATTACATGTCTGTCTGAAATCATCCAAAAAAATAGCATCTCTTCCATTAATGATTCCAACTTCTTTTGTTTTAATAGCTTGATATTCCATAATATTTAATTACATCTTATTTTTATTGACATAGCCGCATTATCTGTACTAAATCGTTTATTAAGATTTATTTCTGCTAAATTTTCGGGAGTAGCCCATCTGGTGTTTACTTTTGTTCCTGCTTCACGAGCTGCATATAAACGTCTATTATCTAATGTAAATACAGCATCTGCATGTGCGCCTTGTTTTGATAATTTTTCTTGAATATTTACAGGGAGATCTTTGATTCGAACTAATCTTATTGCTTCAATTGATTCTGCTACTGGATTGTTTTTTAGTAATCCTACTGAATTATTTAATTTACTATCATATTCAAAAATGGGATTTAGAGAATCTTGACTAAAAAATATTTCAAACGGATTTTTTATTGTCAACCCGAACACATCAATCATCGTATTCGAATCACTTACATACGCATAAAAATTCGTGTTATTCCCCTCCAGTTTTGTGGGATCTTGGCTAATATATAAGCCGGTTTCAGGATGATAATATCGGAATTAATTATGATAAAGCCCCGTTTTAGAATTTTTGGAATTTGGAGACAGAATCAACTATTACTTTTAGTGGACAAATACACAAAATTTAGGATAGGGCCCAAAATTTATTTGACATATAATTTTACTATGTCATCATACATTACTAAGATTCTATCTAAAAATCTACTTAATTGATCTTTAGCTGCATTGACTTTATCAATTATGTGAAATGAATCATAAATATTTCCATCTCCAGCATAAAATTCTCCTTTTAAATCTGTCGCATTCAAATTAAGTATCTTATATGTTATTTCAATATCTATAAGATCTATGTCCCTTTCATTTAAACATCTGTCATTCAGCATTATTTCAAAAATATATTTGTTACAATCATTATCAATCTCTATAAAAATTTTGTTTATTTCCAAATTATTTGATAATTAATGTTTTATCTTATTTAAAGATTCTATTATAAAATTTTCCATAAATAACATAATAAATCTTACGATTATTTTCATTTAACTCTTGCTTCATTCGTCTTTTAAGGTCAAGAACATTTTCCGGTCTAATATAAACGTTTTTCCATGATGATATACAGCTTCCAAACCTTTTCAATCCAATTTATAAAGATTTGGGTTATCCCTACAAGTCCTATCAGGTCTTGGCTAATATATAAGCCGGTTTCAGAATTATAATATCTGAACTGGTCATAATTAAGCTCAGTTTCTACATCCTCATACTGTCCCAGTTGTCTGAACAGAATAAAACGGCTGATTGTTAAACGACATTCCGGTATTTTGCCATAGATGTCAAACTCCACCGACCAAACCAGCTCACCTTTATCATCACAGGCCTGAGCGGGTCTGCCCAAATAATTTGATACAATTGAGTAGGACTTGCTCTAGTATAGCTTTGCAGATGGTACTAAACTGCCCTCTTCATAAACCCAAGTAGTCAAGTTTTCAGCCGGTTCGGGTTGTTCTAAGATAAGCATTCCCAGCTCGTCAGAAACAACCTTAGGACGCCGCTCATTCTCATAAAATCACTCATGCAATAAAAAAGAAAATTCTTCAGTTAATTTTTGGTAGAAGCCTGACCTATTGCCACAAACTGCTGTACTTATTTAATATCTTTACCCTTATTAAAATCCTTATTCCTGAGGATAAACTGGAACTATTAGATAAGCTGAACGGTTGAAAAAACTATCATCATGACAGCCTCTTTTTTTTTATATTTTGTAATCTTTTAATCTGGAATATACTCCTTTTTTTTCGATTTCATTAATTGTTCTAACAAGATTATCCTTAGTTAGTCTTGTTAGAAAAATGATGTTTTCTTGATAAAAAAAAGAAGATTCTTGCAACTCTTCCGATACATCTTGCGAAAATCTAGAAATATCATAAAAAGAAATTTTGTACATAATATTATTTGAAAATTCTACAATAATATTAAGTAAACATCCTTTACTTTCTATTTCAAGTTGATACAAATCATCATCAAAATAATATTTAGCATCGTATACTTTAGGAAATTTATTTGACATAATTTTATTTGCATTTAATTTGAGAAAGACTTTTTTTATAAGCATCTTCAGACATTGGATTTTTAGGCACTATTTCATAATACTTAGGATCTTATCCTCGTAGATTAATTACTAAATCATTAGGAAAGGTGCTCATATCTATCATATAAGCAATAAACCCTTTACTTGTAACATTATCGGCATTGTCGAAAACAGAATCCCAATGTATATTCTTAACTAAACCTGTTTTCCTGTCTATTTTGTAATAGATCGTTCTGGGGTAAAACTTATATTTTTCCACTACGTGCCCACCTAAAAAAAGATAACCCAAACAGATCAACCCATGTATTACTATCATGCGTATAGGCATAAAAATTCGGGTTATTATCTATTTTGGCTAATACATAAGCCAGTTTCAGGATTATAGTAACGGAAACGGTTATAATAAAGCCCCGTTTTAAAATTTTCTGAATTTGAAGACAGAATCAACCATTACCTTTAGTGGATAAATACACAAAATTTAGGATAGTAATTTTGAATTAGTTATTTAATAATTCTTATATCCACTTTATTTTTTAAGCTATCTAATAAAGTGTAATCAGAAATTTTTTTACACTTTTCAATCAGTAAATCGTTCAATTTTTTGAGTTCTTTTATGGCTTCTATATTTTCTAAAGCGTTGTTCCGAACCAAAGATAAGTTATTCAAAGGGAGTTTTTCTATTCCTGCTAACGTTTCTATTTTTGAGCTATAGATATGAAGTTTTTGTAACTTTTTTAATTCTGATAGTTCATTAAGATTTACTTTGGGAAATTTTAAAAGTAACAAACCTTTTAGAGAATGTGCTTTATTTATATTTATTAAGCCTTTCCAATATTCACTACCTAGATATTCAATTTTTGGGAACTTTGAAATATCTATTTTAAATTTTTGCTTTTGTTGAAAATAAAGTTTTTCAATCCTTTGTAATGAATAAATTGAATCTAAATTTTTAATACGATCTACTACGCTTACAAAGGATATTATTTTTAAAAAATCACCAACCTTTTCAAACTCTTTAAAATCTACTTCTTTTTCAGATACCCAAATTATTTGAACATGGTTAATTTTTAATTTAGAAGCATATTCTATTCCTTCTTTGAAAGAATCGCTATATATTGTTAGATACTTTCCATCTAAATTTTCTCGTATTTTTTTGTCTAATGACATTTTATTCCTTTTACTTTTTAATTATTAAATTTAGCTTGTTTAATATAAAATTTCCTTGTTTATCAAAAATATAATGCTAATTTATTTCCTTTAAAATCTTACCCGATGCACCATATATTTGATCGGATTTTTGTGGATCGGAATAGAAATTTTAAAAAAAATCTTAATCACTTTACCCTATCTTAAATTCATCCCTGATGATAAAAATTTAGGCTTTTCCCTTAAATCTTTATGTAATATCGGGCAAAGGCTCTTTTAGCGGAAACACAGTGCAAAGGGCTTACGCTCTGCCATTCTCCCCTAGACTTTTACAACCTCTTTTTGCTTGTTAAATCTTTACTCCCTAATTCGGAATGGGAATTGTTAGACGAATTGAAGAATTATTAATTAAAAAGCCAACCTTTAGGGTTGGCTTTTCTCTTTTTATTTTTTATCTAATAAAAATCTCCAAGTGCATTTTTCAAATACTAAATTCTCAGAGATTTTATTTTAATTTTAGGATAATTTCTTATTTTATTCATCTTCAACAAACTCTATTGCTTCTTTTATAAAAGGAAAGTCTTTTGTAGATTTTGGTAAGGAATTTATTAATTCATCAAATTCATCTTTTCCTAATATTGTGTTATAGTCGTCCAACATTATATCTAAACTTCCTTTAAACCTTACTTTGTCTTTTGGTGAACCGTCTAAATAAAATTTTTTGATATAATCAATAGCTATTTTTTTATCTATATGTAATATGATTTCAAAAACTTTTGCTTCAAAATGACAATCTTTCATTAGCCTATATAAGAGATCTTTTTGATTTTCAGAATATGCATTATTATTCATTTCTAAATTAGATAATAATTCTCTTATCTCCTCCCTTAAATAAAAGTATTTTTCTATTTTTTTAAATAAATCCATAACGCCTCCTTTAGTTTTCCCTTTTGTATCAATATCTACAAAATAATCTGCTCCTAAAGCTCCTGTACTTCTTTTTATAGCATCTGGATTTTTGGGTTTTACTTTTGTGGAAGTTACACTTATTCCACCCCTAGAATCAATAGGATCAAACTTAAATCCATTTTTCTTGAAAGCTTTATATTCTGATTTAGACATAAAACGTCTAACAACACCTGGGTTTTGAGGAACACCATTTATTATATCCAACCCAAACGGGGGTCGACCGTTGTATTGGAGTCGAAGGTATACGCATAAAGATTAGGGTTATTCCCGGCAAGACCTATGGGGTCTTTGGAGATATAGGTGCCTGTTTGGGGGTTATAATAGCGGAAACGATTATAATAAAGCCCCGTTTCTATATCCTCATACTGCCCCAGTTGTCTGAACGGAATAAACTGTTTATTGTTAAATAAATTTTCCCGTATTCTGCCATAGATGTCAAATTCCACTTGCCAAATCAGCTCACCTTTTTCATCATAGGCCTGAGCGGGTCTGCCCAAATAATCCGATACAATCGAGTAGGACTTGCCCTCGCTTAACTTAGCAGTGGGTACTAAACTTCCTTCCTCATAAACCCAGTGGTCAGGTTTTCGATCGGTTCGGGCTGTTCCAACATAAGCATTCCCAGCTCGTCAGAAATAACCTTCGGACACCGTTCATTCTCATAAAACCACTCATGTAATAATACATTACCATCCCAAAGATAACGATAAATCTTTGTATTTGCAATTTTCGCTGTTCTTCTTCCTAAAGCATCGTATTCAAAACGGAGCCATTTTCCCTGAGGATTGCGTACCGCTTTTAACATTCCGTTGCCCTGCCATTGTGGAGGAGCAGAATTTTCAAGCGTTCTTTTTTCGTATTGTTTAAGTTCAGATTTTGAATATCGCCGTATTTCGGCCTTACGATCAAATTCATTTTCTTCAATCCAAAAATTGTTTTTAGAATTTGTATTTTCACTTAAGAAAGATGAATTTTTTGGTAAATTATTGGCAGAATTTTTAAAATTTCTCGGAGTTTTTAAAATAAGATTTCCCTGTTTATCATAAATATAATTCCAATTTTTATCCTTTAGAATCTTACCCGATGCACCATATATTTGATCGGATTTTTGTGGATCGGAATAGAAATTTTAAAAAAAATCTTAATCACTTTACCCTATCTTAAATTCATCCCTGATGATAAGAATTTAGGTTTTATGCTTAACTCTATTTGTAATATTGAGCAAACGGCTTTACTGGCAAAAATTTCGTTTCCGAATTATACGGAACATAATAAATGGGATATCTACAACATCCTGCAACTGATTCGCTCCCTTATCCCCGAGGTAGAAATGGAACTACTGGACAAGCTGAACCGTTGAAACACAAAAACAGAAAAGCCAACCCTAAAGGTTGGCTTTTTGTTATGTTTTTTTATAATATTCATACCATATATTAATATAGTAATCTATTAAATCAGTTTTCGGATAATCTAAAATGAATCTTGGATAGGCTGGATCATATTGTTTTTTATCCAAAATTAAACTCATTTCTTTTAATTCATTTTTTATATTGATTAAAGCACCTCGTGATAATTCCTGATAAAACTCACCTTTTTTAAGATGGCTTAAAATTTCATCTGCTTTTACAATACCTTCCTCACAAAGTTTCTTTACATAAGCTTTTTTTTCAGGACTAGCCTTTTTCATAAATTTTATATTAAAATTAATTAGAATAAACTTCCATATTTCCAAGGTTCCCAAACGAACATATGCTCTACACTTCCAACCCCTCCGCTTTCTTATCCCTAAGGAAGAATTAGAGTTGTTAGATAAACTAAACTCTTAAAAGAAAAAATTCAACTTTAGAGTTGGATTGGTTTCTAATATTGTTGAATGAGTTAACTATACAAAACTTATCTAATCTAATACTTTACTCATAATTACTGATATCTTCTTCTTTAATCGATATATTTTTAAATTTCAGAATTATTTTAGATCTATCAGTAAAGATAAATTCATATTTATAACTATTATCTTTATTGATCGAAAACTGATGAATCAATAAATAAGAGCTTTTTAAGTAAGCTAAATCACAGTTTAATTTTATTTCTATTACATTTTGAAACTCAAAACAATATTTTTTTGTATTAAAAGCATTGGTAAAAATTATACTTAATAAATCTTTTTTCTTTCCTATACCAATACTATACTTTAAACTTTTAAAATAAGAATCATATAATGTTTTTTCTCCTCTAATAAGATATCTTTCATGATCCAGTATAAAATATTTAGTATTTTCTGGTATTTGTTTTTCGTTTTTATTTAAATAATCAAAATAATCATCAAAATACCAAATATTATTTTTTTTTATTATTCTTGACATACCTAATCTTTCTATTTACACATATTTTTCAATTTATTATTAACCGAATCAGGTAATTTAGGAGTTTCAGTATGTCCATGTTTATTTATCCATCCTCCCTCAGAATTCATAACGCCTAATTCTTTTAATTCTTTTCCTTTAGTTTTATAAACATGAACCTCAAAATCAGAAGATCCTTTATAGTTAAAAACATCTTTCCGAGCTCTATATATCCTTCTCCTAAATCAATTGGAGCCATTTTCCTCATTGCGTCGTTTCCTTTCTTCGCCATTAACCCGAACGGATCGACCTCGGAGTTAGAATCGAAGGTATAGGCATAAAGATTGGGGTTGTTTCCTGCGAGGCCAATAGGGTCTTTAGAGATGTAGGTGCCAGTTTGAGGGTTATAGTACCGGAAACGATTATAATAAAGCCCCGTTTCAACATCCTCATACTGCCCCAGTTGCCTGAACGGAATAAACGACTTATTGTTAAATAAATTTTCCCGTATTCTTCCATAGATGTCAAGTTCTACCTGCCAAACCAATTCACCTTTATCATCATAGACCTGAGCGGGTCTGCCCAAATAATCCGATACAATCGAGCAGGACTTGCCCTCGCATAGCTTAGCTGTGGGTGCTAAACTTCCTTCTTCATAAACCCAAGTGGTCAGGTTTTCGATCGGTTCGGGTTGTTCCAACATAAGCATTCCCAGCTCATCAGAAATAACCTTTGGACGCATTTCATTCTGATAAAACCACTCATGCAATATTGCATTACCATCCCAAAGATAACGATAAATCTTTGTATTTACAATTTTTGCTGTTCTTCTACCTAACGCGTCGTATTCAAAACGGATCCATTTCCCCTGAGGATTGCGTACCGCTTGTAACATTCCGTTTCCCTGCCATTGGTATTCCCAGTCACCTTGCTGCCATTGGGGAGGGTCAGAATTTTCAAGCGTTCTTTTTTTTCTTATTTCGTCGTATTGTTTGAGTTCAGAATAAAAACGGAAAAAAACCTTAAACCTCAAGCATTATTAATAACTTTTACCATATCTAAAATTTATTCCTGATGATAAGAATTTAGTTTTTTCGCTTAACTCTATTTGTAATATTGGGCAAACAGCCCTTTTAGCGGAAACGGAAAGTAAGGGGCTTGCACTCTACCATTCTCCCCTAGATTTTTATTACCTTTTTTGCTTGTTAAATCCTTACTCCCTAATTCGGAATGGGAATTGTTAGACGAATTGAAGAATTATTAATTAAAAAGCCAACTTTAAAGTTGGCTTTTTGTTATATCTGAATAATGAATCCTTATTTATTAATAATTAATGTAATCATTTATCACATTTTCATATTTTTTTAAGCAAGAGCTAATAAAGCTGTCTATCTTTAATAATATATCCTCTTTGCCTGAAATTATTAATTCATTGAGATTTTCTCCATTTGATAAAATAAAATTTCCATTTACATATACAATTTCTTTTTTATCTATTACATCAAAAATAATATCAAATAAATCAACATCTTTTTCATTTAAATATTTCTCTTTTATACCTATTGACATATACACGTTATATCCATGGATATAATTTGCATATACTTTTTTAATCGTTATATGATTAATTTCCTCTCTATTGGATATTTCTTCTTCCTTTTTTAATAGTATATTTTCTATCTTAGAAGCTAACTTATCAGCGTTTATAGTAGTATCTTCCATTTTTTATTTACATTTAATTCGACTATCCATTAATGATTCAGTATAAGGGTGAGTTTCTCATGTTTGTCTAGTACTAGCCCATTCATTAAGTTTTTTGAAATCTGGATCATTTTCAGGTCTAATAGAAACATGACTACCATGATCATTAATAGCTTCTAAACCTGTTCCGTTAAGTTTAGCTACATCTACTGCTTGATATTTACCTTCTGGCTTATCCAAAGAAAATGAAAGCCCAGAAGTTGTATCTTTTCCTGGTCTTGGGGTCATTGAATCAGGAGTTCCTGAAGCCATTCTATAGACAATACCCTCTGTAAGTTTTTCATCCAACCCAAACGGGTCGACCATCGTATTGGAATCATGCACATACGCATACAAATTCGGGTTATTTCCTGCCAGTCCGATGGGGTCTTTGCTAGTATACATCCCTGTTTCAGGGTTATAATAACGGAACCGATTGTAATAAAGCCCGTCTAGTTCCTTATCTTCGTACTGCCCTAGTTGCCTGAATGGAATAAACGACTGATTGTTAAAGCTATCTTCCCGTATTCTGCCATAGATGTCAAATTCTACCTGCCAAACCAGCTTACCTTTATCATCGTAGGCCTTATCGGGTCTACCCAAATAATCTGATACAATCGAGTAGGACTTGTCTTCACATAGCTTAGCTGTGGGAAGATAATTTTACACATCTTAATTTTTAAAATTGTGAACTAAAACAGATCAAAAAAATCTGAAAAAAAAACGCTAAACCGCCAAAAATATTAAAAAAACCATTCTCAAACCGCCCAAATACAAATTGATAGTGTGTAAAAAGTGGAAACGCAGAACAGTAAAGGGATTGGAACGATTTAGCATAATTTTGGATAACTTTTTATTTTGGGCTGCTTTAACAGCCATAAACGGACAAGAAACCAAATTTTGTGAAGCAATTTTTATAAATGCGTGGCTTTGCCAAACCTTTTTGTCCCCTTTTTTTCTTTTTTTGATAAAAAAAAACCGCTTCAATCGAAGCGGTTTTGTTTTAAAGTTTACTATAAATTTCTTTTAGTTCTTTTTCATATTTTTTTGCATTTGGAATACGAGTAACTTTTAGATAAGGCTCTAATCCAGAAGGATTAGTTTTAAGCAAAAAATATTCAATTAGATAAAGGAGTAAAAAATTTTTTGAGTAACCAAGTATTGTTTCATTATCATTTTCTTGTTTAGGCTCTTCTCCATTTGGATATTCTTCATCAATTTTTGCATTTTATATAAGACAAATTTATTGAAAAAATCTTTATCCATTTCGAGTAATTTCATTGCTTCTTCTTTTGACAAATTTGCCAATTTCATCTTTTGTTCATCACGACTTGCGACAGCATCTCTATATTCGCTAAGAACTTTTAGCCTTGTACTTTTCTTTATATTGTCAACTAAATTTTTATATTGACTTGAATCAATTATTTGTTTTGCAATTTCCATTTTATAATATTTATTTATTGCCAAACATCCACACCTTTAATAACGGTATTCTTACTCTTAGAGTTAATCCCTAAAAGCGAATGGGAACTCTTGGACAAACTAAATAAGAATTCTTAAATAAAAAAAGCCAACTTTAAAAGTTGGCTTTTTTTATTTTGTTTAATTTTTTTTTGCTAGCTCATTTTAAAATTAATCTTATTTAAGCTATTCATCCTCTACAAATTCAATCGCTTTTTTTATTGGATAAAAATTTTTAGTAGATTTTGATAGGCTATCTATTAATTTGTTATACTCATCTTTTCCTAATATTTCTTTGTAATCGTCTAACATTACATCTAAATTAGTCGAAAAAGATACTTTATTTCTAGGGTTACCTTCTAAATATACTGTTTTTAAAAAATTAATTGCTTCATCTTTATCAAAGTGTAACATTACTTCGAATATTTTAGCTTCAAAAAGTTTACTATGAATTAGTTTAAGTAAGATATCTTTATTTTTTAAATAATCAAAATGCTCAATATCTATATTTCTAAGATAATCTTTAACTTCATTTTGAGCTTTTGTATACTCATCAGATAATATTTTTAAATCTAACATACTTTATTTATTTACAAACTTTACCATATTCTAAAATATCATCCGTCCCCCAAGTGACATCATCTTTTATTTTCCAATCAGGTATACCTCCTTTTGTTGGACCTTTTAATTCTACATTTTTATCCTTAGTATTAATATCGACATAATAATCAGCACCAAATGCTCCTGTACTATTTTTAATGGCATCTGGATTTTTAGGTTTAATACTTGTTGATGTAGAGCTAATTCCTCCCCTTGAGTCAGTAGGATCGAATTTAAATCCATTCTTCTTAAATTCTTTAAATTCAGCTTTAGACATAAAACGTCTAACAACACCTGGGTTTTGAGGAACACCATTTATTATATCCAACCCAAACGGGTCGACCGTTGTATTGGAGTCGAAGGTATACGCATAAAGATTAGGGTTATTCCCGGCAAGACCTATGGGGTCTTTCCTTTACTCATCAAATCATAATTTGAAGCCCCTGCATCAAGTAATTTTTGTACAGTAGGATTGGTTTTCCCTACAATAGGGTCAACAAAAGTTGGAACACCTCCGCCAAAATCAACAGGATTTTGATATACTTCTCTTCCTAAAACCTCAATCGGATTATACTTACTTAATCCAAATATATCCACTTCTGTATTTATATCACTCACATAAGCATAAAAATTCGGGTTATTTCCTTGCAGACCGATGGGGTCTTGGCTTATATAAGTTCCCGTATTACTGTCGTAATACCTAAACCGATTGTAATAAAGCCCGTCTAGTTCCTTATCTTCGTACTGCCCCAGTTGCCTGAACGGAATAAATAACTTATTGTTAAAGATATCTTCCCGTATTCTGCCATAGATGTCAAATTCTACCTGCCAAACCAGCTTACCTTTATCATCATAGGCCTGAGCGGGTCTGCCCAAATAATCCGATACAATCGAGTAGGACTTGCCTTCGCATAGCTTAGCTGTGGGTACAAAACTTCCTTCTTCATAAACCCAAGTGGTCAGGTTTTCAACCGGTTCAGGCTGTTCCAATATAAGCATTTCCAGCTCATCAGAAATAACCTTTGGACGCCGTTCACTCTCATAAAACCACTCATGTAATAATACATTACCATCCCAAAGATAACGATAAATCTTTGTATTTACAATTTTTGCTGTTCTTCTTCCTAAAGCATTGTATTCAAAACGGATCCATTTCCCCTGAGGATTGCGTACCTCTGTAACATTCCATTGCCCTGCCATTGGTATTCCCAGTCACCTTGATGCCATTGTGGAGGGTCAGAATTTTCAAGCGTTCTTTTTTTTCGTATTTTATCGTATTGTTTGAGTTCGGATTTGGAATATCGCCGTATTTCGGCCTTACGGTCAAATTCATTTTCTTCAATCCAAAAATTGTTTTTAGAATTTATATGTTCACTTAAGAAAGATGAATTTTTTGGTAAATTATTGGCAGAATTTTTAAAATTTCTCGGAGTTTTTAAAATAAGATTTCCCTGTTTATCATAAATGTAATTCCAATTTTTATCCTTTAGAATCTTACCCGATGCACCATATATTTGATCGGATTTTTGTGGCTTGTAATAGAAATTTTATAGAAAAAATCATTTGAAAAATGAAAAAAGAACTCTTAATTTTCAAAAAATCTTAATCACTTTACCCTATCTTAAATTCATCCCTGATGATAAGAATTTAGGCTTTATCCTTAGATCTTTATGTAATATCCGGTAAAAGGCTCTTTTAGAGAAAACGGAATACAAAGGTTTACACTCTGCCATTCTCCCCTAGACTTTTATAACCTTTTTTGCTTGTTAAATCCTTACTCTCTTCTTCTGAATGGGAACTCTTAGACAAATTGTATAAGAATTATACTAAAACAAAACACCAACCTTTAAGGTTGGTGTTTTTAAATTTATTTTGTTAATTCAAGAATACCTTGATACAATATTACGTATCTATCTGGATTTAATTCAGAAACACCAAAGCAGAATAAAAGATATTTTTCATTTAAACTTTTTATAGTAAAACATGGTGAAAAGTCAAAACTTTTAACATAATAATATTTTAAACCAGTAGGATTATTATATTCATGAATTTTTGACTTTAAATTTAATTTATTTACAATTTCATAATATAGAGATTCTTTATTTTCATTATCAATAAAAAAGTTATTCAGTAATAATGATTTACAAAACAATGAAAATGTCGAAAGATAATTATTTTCAAAATCAGAAAATAAAACCGTAATTTTCTCATTATCAATCTCATAATTGAATATTTGCTTATATAATAAATCTAAAGTACCATCAAATATCGTTTTGTGTTTAATATTTAATTTATTTAATCTTGTTATTTGCATGTAATACGTTTTAAATATCCTTCATCAATTAATTGTGCTATATTTTTTTCACCTGTAAAATACTGTGTTCACATACCTTTTTGATTAAACCAAGGTATTGCAGGTCCAGCATCAACTTGTAAAGGTTTTATAACTTTATAAAATTTTAAATCGCTTGGAACATTAGAAGATATAGGGAGAGCTCTTGATTCAAAACTAGCTCCTAAAGGTGCAAGAAATCTTCCTCCTTCAGGACCAAACCTATCCAATTGAGTTCCTACTGATAAAGTTACTTTTTAATATTTGTAAAACCTTGATTAGGCGGCCATGATCCATTCCCCATAAAATCTTCCAAACCTTTCCAATCTTTAGCTTTAAATAATTTATAGGCATCAGATGCCTTTTTATTTTTATTAAATAAACCTTTTGATCTTTTTTGAAAGTCATTCCACGAAGTAGCCATCAACCCCAACGGGTCAACTTCCGAATTAGAATCAAACGTATAGGCATAAAAATTCGGATTGTTTCCTGCTAGCCCGATAGGGTCTTGGCTTATATAAGTTCCTGTATTACTATCGTAATACCTAAACCGATTATTTCTTACAAGTTATTTTCTCTAATCCTCTATAATTTCAAATTCTGGAGATTGTTTTATAACAAATTTTAATCTTTCCCTCAAATCTATTATATACTGAGCATTACCCTTATAAAGTACATCGTTTATCTCTAAACAAAACAAATCTAACTCCTCTGGATTTTGCATAATTCCAAAATAAAAACCTAATATATTATCTGTATAGATAAAAGGAACTTCATCACGTAAGTAATTAGCTAACCCGTAAAACATTCCTTCTTTATCAAAAATTAACTTAGATAATATATTACCTACTTTAATAATATCCTTTTCAGAATATTTAAAAATCACTTCACCTTTAAAATATTTCATTTTTATTGAATACTTTAATATTATACTTATAAAATATTTGCACCTTCATCTATAATTCGGAATGAGAACTTTTAGACCAGTTGAATAATGTTCTTAATTTAAAAAGCCAACTCATTGAGTAGGCTTTTTTATTTAGTTATTAATGTGTTATCTAATTTTCTAAAATAATTTCTCTAATTTCAAAAGCAATAATATTATTTTCTTTTAATGCATAAATTAGCTCTTTTGAAAAAAAACATACCTTTTCCTTGTATATTAATAATATCATAATGATATTTATTAAGTAGAAATAGATTCAATGCTATCAGATTAAAATTTATCTCGTTATAATCTTGATAACTTTTGAAGTTAACTTTTTTCATTTCTTTGTGTGTCATAAAAAATGGATTTTTCTAAATCTATTAGCTTACCTTGTGCCACTCCTCCTTAGATTTTTACAACCTGCTCTGGCTTGTTAAAGTCCTTCACCCTAACTCAGAATCGGAATTGTTAGAGAAACTAAATTGATTGTTAAACCAAAAAACCAAATTTTACATTGGTTTTTCCCTTTTAGTTTTTATTTAGTATAGTAAATTCTACACCGTCATTTTCAATATACAAATCATAAATGCGTATATTATTCCTTTCAAGGAATAAATCAAAACTATTGATTTGTTCATCAAGTTCATCTAAAATAGAAAATAAACCCGTATTAATAGATTCTTCTTTTTCTTTTAAAAGATTTTGTAAAGACTCTGGTATTATATCTTTTCCTTTACTTATATTTCCACTATAATGCAATTTATTAATATTATTAAAACTAATTTCTCTATGTAGGCTAACATTGATACTTCCTATGTTCAATTTATTAGAACCTACTATCAATATGATATTATCTATTATTTTCTTCATTTCGTTAAGGACATTTAAAGTTATCCGATAATTTTTTCAAATTACTATTACTAAATCCATCGGCTCCATCCGGATGGATTAATCTAGCATGCGCATCACCTATACTTTTTGTAGGATTATCAATTACATCAAAACCTGCTTCTCTTATACTTTTTGCATCTATTTCTGCAATATTTCCAGCATTAATAATATCATGTAATCGAGTAGCTTTAGTAAAAGCTTCTTTCATAATATCACCAGCTTCTTTAGCACTACTCGCTCTAATTAAAGATATACCTGAAGGATTTAATTTAATTTCTCCTGGTTTTAATTTTAAATTATCTAACCCACTTCCACCAATTCTAAATAACCTAGTATCATCTGATAATGGCATTCCGTTTACTAAATCCAACCCACACGGGTCAACCATCGTATTCGAATCATGCACATACGCATAAAAATTCGGGTTGTTCCCTTCAAGTTTTATAGGGTCTTGGCTAATATATAAGCCAGTTTCAGAATTATAGTAACGGAAACGATTGTAATAAAGCCCGCTTAGTTCCTTATCTTCGTACTGCCCCAGTTGCCTGAACGGAATAAACGACTTATTGTTAAATAAATTTTCCCGTATTCTGCCATAGATGTCAAATTCTACCTGCCAAACCAGCTCACCTTTTTCATCATAGGCCTGAGCGGGTCTGCCCAAATAATCCGATACAATCGAGTAGGACTTGCCCTCGCTTAACTTAGCAGTGGGTACTAAACTTCCTTCCTCATAAACCCA
>NZ_JABURY010000012.1 GCF_014489845.1 Frischella japonica | reverse complement strand
GATCCCCTCCAGTGAATTAAAACCTAACTCACCTTGCTTCATTTTAAACACGCCACCATGCCATTCGAATTCACTACTGACTGAATTGGACATATCAAAAATATCAAAGGTAAACGCTTCGGCACTTTTTTCACTTAACGCATAACTACCATCTCCCACCTTGCGCTGCTCGGCTATCGAAGCCAGTAAGGCGACTGCTTCGCTATCTTGACGCTCTAAAAACACGCGCGGGCGACTCGACCAATGACGAATAAAATCACTGGCTTGATTCATCGGCACTGTCACCTCACCAAAGTAGGCATAAGTTTTATTAAACACCATCATACTTTCGCACAACAGGGTTTTAAATGCTTGTTCATCCATATTGCCGGCGCCATCCGTTGGCCATGCGGGTAACGTCATCGCTTGCTCTATGATCACTTGATTGGTGTTTTTTCGGTTAATCTGATCGCGTTGTTGTGCCACTCCCGCCATCGCCTGTTGAAGAAGGATGCCATATAATTCACTAATGATACGCCCTTTCCTTTCACAAAACAGTATATCAAGATCAGCGGCACTCTCTTTTATGACCGTGGCCAGCGCGTTATTTAAGGTTTTGTCGTCGTTGGCTAATGCACTGTTGTTATCTTGTGCTAAACGCGCCTTAACCAACAGATGCCATAAACTTTTTTCACTATGGTTATTAAAGAGTTGATAAAATAGACTCGACCGATCACCTAATAACACATCCCATACTCCATATTGCTCGGTTAACGGTATGCCACCCACCACATTAAAATCAATCATGCAGATAAAATCTTGTAAATAACCTAAATGATTGTTTGAGCCGTTTTGATCACTCTCAATTTGCCAAAAAGGAATTTGATTTACCGTATTTAAATTCGGGAAATAGGGTGAAGGTTGCTGATTAGCGCCAAATAACCAGCCCAAGTAGTTGAAATAGTCTGTTGAGTATTGATGTATCGTATTGGCAATACTGGTGAAGTATTGATTATCGTGTTTAATAAATTCCTTCAATACACTTTCATCAATATGCTTATTTAATTTATCTAGCTCCCGGTTAAGTTCGGCTTTACCCTCGCGTGATATTTCGGTTGCGGATTTAAATACCCACACTTCAAAACAATTTTTAGAACGGTTATAGGGTTTCGCTTCTTCCGCTGCAATTAAACGTGATTTTTCTTGCTCGCTTATCTTAATTTCGGTATATAAATCGGGTCGATCTAAATAGTATCTGCTGTTATTATGCCTAACCGGAATGCCATGTTCTGTTATTTCATTGTAATTAAAAACCCGATGATATTTATATGCTTCCTGATTATGATAATAAGCAGTTAACTGCCGCTTATAATTTTCAATCATCTCAACCAATTTACGCAAGTGAAATGATTTTTCAGAAAAATAATCACGATAACGCAAATAAGGCTGTAGATAGAACGATGAGGTTTCATCATACAAATCATCAAAATAGGTCAATTTATCTAATGGTGCTTGAGCCTTATCACTCGCCGGTTCATCTAGCGTTGTTTCCGTTAAGACTTCATCCTGTTTGCCATAGAGTTGTTTAGCTTCCTCGGGATAGTTATCATAATAATGATTAATAGCTTGTTTAATTAACTTATCCAAACGGTCAATATCTTGTTGGCCATTAATACGCTCCTGAAAGATTTCTGCGGTTTTTAAATTAAAATCTTCAGCGCTTCTATCCATTATATTAATGATTGGATCTACATATAAGCGGCGCTGTAAACACAGCTCTTCTGCGATAGCAAAAGGGTCATCAATAACAACCGCACTGATTTCGGTGTTATTTCTACCGGCTAATTCCGCGGCATGCTGGAACAATTTAAACACCAAATCCGTGCCACTCGTGTAAAGTAACGTTGAACGTAAGACATTACCCTTGAAACTATTAAATTGGTGGGCCGTCACAAAACTATCATTGGTATATTTGCGGGTGTTAAGCGCTTCTTTAAGCGTCTGGTCGCCATCAATATGGATCATATATTGTGGCGCTAATTCAAGCTCCATTAATTTTGGACGATCGAGACGCACTTTACTCACACTATATGACGTAGGATCGAACTCTTTAAATGGAAAACAGCGAGATGGTGGCAGCGTGGTTGCTAATACACTCGGTATCGAAACGTTACCTAAGGCTTCTGGCGAGGGCGCAGGCGTACCAAATCCCCCTAAATTGATCACACTAAAGCGCTGTAATTGACGTATGTCACCGTTATTAGCCGCCAGACGATATTTATCAAGCGCGCTTTGTGACCAGGCTCGGCGAGAGTAACCAATATAACCAATCCCCGAATAGCGTGAGCGATCAATATTAATAAATACCCCTGGAATATGATCGTATTTGTCATGACATTTTTCGGGAATTTCATGAATATTGTGTTCAATCATATCATTAATCGATTTATGACGATACACTCCCGACGGGGTGACCTCATAAGACAAATAACGATAAGTTTTATCTTGTTCTTGCAGTAAAAGATAGACGTAGCCAGTACGTAAGGTTCGGTAAGCATATTCGTAAGTAGCGGATAACGATTTTTCATTAGGCCCTAAACTGATAATATTTTGCGACCAATTAACATCTCGATAGCCCTTTGGCACAATGGCTTTTCGGACTAAAAACAATGGAAATCCCATCCGTTGGCAAACACCACAGCCACCATCGGCTAATGCCGAACTTTTTTCAGCTTCGTTATATAAAATTTGATTGTCAAAATGATCATCGGTTTCATGATTATGTTGTTTTGTATTCCCCATATGTAACACCATTCCTTATTGCGACAAGTCTAAAAAACTTGATTTATCCACTAATTTAAATTCATCTGCCAAACTGCCTGGCGCGTTGATTGCGTTATCAATCGCTTGTTGTAATCGTTGGTGCGACGATAAGTCACCGTATCTCAGCGTCATTAACGTAAATAAAGCCCGATCACCACTGTGCTTTAATCCCCGACGGCTCGCATTAAGATAGGCATTGGCCACCCTCATTAAGGTATTTTCATCGCTGGTTCGCCCGACTTGCTGGCAGTAACGCTGCCAGGATAAGTAGAGTTGGAACAAATGCCGCGCATTTTTTTGATATAACTGCGCCGGCTCCGACATAAACAGATCAATACCCGCCGGCAAAGGATCAGGTCGTTTAAGCTGCTTTAACTGCCCTTGCAGATCTAAATAATAGTAGCTGTCACTGAAATTTAAGATTGACGGTAACCATAATGCACTGATTTGATTGGACTCATGTAAGAGTTGAAAACGAAAAGGCTCATGAAAAGGTAAAAAGGACAGTTGACAACGCTGACCGATAAATATGCCAACTTGCACCAAAAGTTCAGCCACCACTTCCGCGGGTTGTTCACTGACAAACCAACTGCAAATATAACGTTTAGTCCGCATTAACTCTAGCGTTGCTTGTATCACGCTGTAGTGAATAATTTTATCATCCAATGCCCGATGTGGCTTAGCAATGTTAAGCAGCTGTGGACAGGCTTCGGGTGAATGAGCTAGATCAGGACGTAGTACCGTCGTTATCGCGTTACTGCCCAATCGCTCGGTCATATTATCAAGATGCATAAAATCGAGTTCACTGATTGATGCTAAGTTGTCAATTAATAGATAACGGTATTTTTTACGATTCGCCTCATTATCTAGTTCGGTGAGTAGCTGTTGTATTGGAAGTTGCACATTCTGTTCCTTTATTTATTATTATACGAATAAACAGTTTCGATAGATTTACTTCATTGAATCAATGAATGCTACAAGTTGATTATGAAAGAGTCAATGAGAATATCTACATATAAACGATAAGCTATTCTTGATTAAACGTTAGATGTGAAAATACAAATAAAAAACGTTATGCAAAATGAATATCTTAAGCGCATTTATTTCGATAATAATTGAAATAGTATGCATATTCCGATGGAACAGAAAAACGTCAATAATTTAGATTGTAGGATAACTATTGAAAGTCATAAGATTGAAAATGGTGGCCCCTACTGGACTTGAACCAGTGACCAATCGATTATGAGTGGCACATATTATTATTTAACGTGTTTTTAATTTATTAATATTCAATTAGTTATGAGGTTAGCCAATTTAAAATATGTATATTTATTCACTATTTTTTGTTATTTTTAACAAAGTTTACGGCACAAATACGGCACACTAATTTTTGCGATCCACTTCCCAACCTTTCACTTCAATTCACACTCCAGAAAAATATTAGTTTATGATGAATAAAACTAACTAATCTTTCATAACATGATAACAATAAACTACACAAAAACAATTTACATACTAACCGATCCTGATAACGATTCAATTTACGATTGCGAAAATGATTCGTACCTGCTTTTTCCGTCATGCGATATATACAACGACTGGTGGTGTTT
Organism: Frischella japonica; assembly: GCF_014489845.1. GTDB lineage: Bacteria > Pseudomonadota > Gammaproteobacteria > Enterobacterales > Orbaceae > Frischella > Frischella japonica. The sequence goes on along the minus strand of NZ_JABURY010000012.1, from coordinate 23,151 downwards.
TTATAAAAACGATAGATTAAACAAAGTCGGAATTTTTGAATCGTATCAAGATGCAGTTGAGTATGTTAAGTTGAAGATTGATAGCGTTTAGTTATTCGGCTTTTCAGGAAACAAGGCATTAACATCTGACGCATCAACACGAGTTAATAATATACGATATTTTTTCCATGCCTTTAGTTGTTCATCTTCATTACTTTCTTGCATATCAAGGTCAATAATATCTTGGAGCAGTGATATTTGGTTCACTGCCTCTTGCATTAATTCAGTTTTTAATACTTCATTCTTAGCAATAATCTGAGAGATATCTCTAACCCACGTACCTTTTTTAGATGCAATCCAATCACCTTCCGACGGGCGATCTTGTTTCATAACGGCCCAACCATCTAAAACTATCGGATCTTCTCTTGCTTGCCAAGTATTAATATCACTGGGGATTGTTCCGTCGGGTAAAGTATAATAAACTTCCTCACCTACTTGGACTTGCTCAGTGATAGCTTCCTGAGCCATTACAATCTCACCATCAATCTCTTTTTCAACATCTTTTATCGATTCTTTATTTTCATAAATCGGTTTTCTCACTGCAATTTTCACATCGTCAAACTGATTGATAAAATGAATTTCACATTCATTAGTATCAACTTTACCTAAAATTATTTTTTTCATATTAATCTCCTAATTTGATTACACGAACTCTGTACGGGGCCGAGTAGATATATGATTTATTATCCCACGGAGTACATCCGTAACTAGGAAGTTTATCGACAAGCTGGGTAGACCCAGCTTGGATGACTATTTTATTATCATTAAGCAAGCTTGCTACTGCGCCAGAACCGCTATATGTAGAGTTTAGCGCCGCCCATTCTCCGTTCACATTAATTTCTAAGATTGCTAATGCATTTCTAGTTTTGAACGGATTATCTATCACAATTCGAACGGATTTGTTCAAAATTGGAAGATTGGTCGCGCTACCACCGGGATATAAAACGACCGATTGAGGCGCGTATTGATTTATATTTGCTGTTGTGATGAATTCTGCCCAGTCACCAACTTTTTTATCATTTTCAACTGCTCGCGCAAAAAGTCTTATCTGTTCAGTCACGTTGTTTGTTGAAACAAGTTGCATACCGTAGCTGTTATTCGTACTAAATGACTGAAAGCCACATACACCGCCATTAACCTTTGGTTTATCGTCATCAGTCGATGCAATTGCAATGAAAGCACTGCCCGTCGGTCGATTCGTGCTTGACGTCGTCATTGCTTTTGTGCCAATGCCGTAGTCACCGATTCTTAAAACTTGGACTCCACCAGAGCTTACCCCGTGTTGAAAATTGGCATGCCCCGTTGTTGCATTGATATAAAAAGGGCGAAGATGATTAAATTCACCATCAGAATTATTTTTATCAGTAAATAAAATCCAAAACCCTTCCCCATCAAATCGAACCAGGGCAGAAATATTTTTAGCTATATTCTTTAGTCGAAATGCGTTATTACTCTCTATTGTGAGAGTTTTTTTAACGACATCGTCTTCTTTTACTAATTTAATGCCATTTTCATAAAAACCACCTTTTGCGTTAACTGTTCCTGTGCGACAGTCAATAGAGACTGTGTTATTTTGAGGTTGGCCATCCAACGAATACAAAGGAGAAAACCCGACCGCCCACCAACTAGCTATCGTCATATTCGAAGTGCCGCCAAGATAAGGATAATCAATACCATTAAATATTGCCCATTGATCTGAGGATATTATCGATTTATCCCCTAGCCCTTCCTTCCATTTTTCGACCGCAGGAATTTTATCAACAACAGGTGCTTTAGCTTTTATCGTGCCAGTTACGGTTCCGCCAGTATTTGGAATATATCTTTCACCATTTTTTATGTTATTTATAGTTTGATCAAGTTCACAGCTAAGATGATGAATTGTTTTTATTTTATTCCCGAATCTATCACTTGTGTGACTATTTTTGCTGTTTGTAAACTCATCAATAATGATGGTGTTATCATTTAAGTCTGCTAATGCATTTGAAGGACATGGATTTTTGGTATTTTGTCTTGCTGTCATATATTTTCTCCGGGCGAAAAAAAACCGCTTTCGCGGTCATATTCATATATTCTACTATCGTAATTTACAAGCTTTATCTTGTATGTTCCATTGTCATTATATATTTTTTCTGTTAATAGAAATTCAGTTGGTTCAGATGAGATTGTTTCTGTGATGATAAAGATTGACCCCATTTGGATATTGATGTTATCAGCGACATAAGCAGTCGAATAATCAGCAGTAAATGAGTTATGAGTGTGAGATTTAATGTTAATCCAGTCGCTGGGGTAACCGCCTTTATCTGTAATTGCTACTCGATAATTTTTGCTAGGATCTAACTCTAGTTCTTGGTCTACATAAAACGTATTATTATTGATGCGAACAATTTCACCGCTTATAATTGTTTCATCATATGAATCTGACCATAAAACTAAATCACCTTTATTAATAAAATTGGCATCATTAATCACCTCATCTTCAATAAAGGTGCGTTCATAAATTAGTCGTCTAATTTCAAGCTGTGCACGATTCATTGCTTGGTCATGATTCCGGCAACCTGCTAACTCTATTTTCAGCGGACGAAAGGCTTGTCCACTAACAATCTTATTATTTTTAATTTTTAAATCAATATAAGTTTTTTTATCTGTTCCACCAATCTGATCTTTACTTGAGTCTATATATTGAACTTGAATGCCGTCATATGTGGTCGGTAAACTTGACTTTTTTTGTATCGTCCCACCATCACTTGAGCTGACAGTGTTCAAAGCATTAAACATAGCTACAGGGCGTAATTTTTCTTCATTTCGCGCAAAGCGTAACTTTTGACCATCTCTATATGCATACACGCGCGCGGCATTGCATATTGTTTCAATGCGTTGACCGAGTGAAACATCAATATCATCAAATGAAAAATCAAAATAACCCAGACGTTTGTTAGTGTTTTTAATACTTTTATCGATTTGATATAAAGAATCTAAATCAAGTTCAGTTGGATCGCGCTCGTAAACTGAAACATATTGATGTAAAAGTGCATCAGCAAACGATCTTGATGGATTGAGACTGTGATCTATTTCTTTAGTGGCAGCGTTATATGTGATGGTTTTGCGTGTCGCTTCGACATTGAACTTAAGTTCTTTTAATGATGTTGCTTGCGATGTTGCACGAGTTTTAACATAAATTAATGTATCTTTAACCTGATAGTTATAATCATAATCAACAATAAATACATTTTCTACTTTAACCTGATCGGTTAAATCCCCCTTACCGTTATTTAAACGTCCAATAATCATGGCGTATTTACTTAACCCACCTTGCGGAGTGAGTTTAACGGTAACATTTTGCGGTTCGTACGTATTTCTGGATATATTATAGTTTTGCGCTTCACGTGTTCCTGCGATCTCATTACCAAAATCATCTACTTGCCAGAAGATAAACTTTAAGTCAACATTACCTTGAAGCCCCCGTTGAAAAACCAAATCTACCCAAAGTTCGGTGCCAGATTCTGGCAAATGAAAAGCATCAGTATAAGTCCCACCCATATGTTCAATTTTTAAGGAATTAGTAAAAATTTGATAATAACTAATTTTTTGGGGTTTTCGTTTTAAATTATAGTCTAATAATTTTACGTGCGATAAATACAACATAGGTTGTTGTTTATCATTGTATTTTATTGAATTTAATACACCGCTTAATTTCATATTTACATTTACGCGGTTGATCCCGTTCGCATATTCGTGATAGATGACTCCTGGAGTTTTGAACGTTATTGAAATAGGTTTAATTAAATTTTCAAAATATGCGATATCGCTTTTCTCAGGTAGCGTTATAATTGAATCTATATTCTGAGACGGGTAACTTATTGACGGGGAATAACTAATAAATTTGCCATAATCTACTGTATACAACTCCTCATCTGCTAAATTTATCGGCGTTAATTCTTGCCCGTTAACTTCAGCGCTTGGGAATTGATAACGGACAGTCGGAATTATATCGCCTGGCTTATAAGCTGTGTAACTCGTTCCGGCTATTTTATCAAGTAATGATTGGTCATATTTAAAGTTTTCTAATTGATATTCACCAACCCCAACACAAAAAAGATGCTCAACATATTTAATATTATCAATGTATTCTGTTCCGGCCGGATTTACAATATCTGGGTATGAGCGCACACATCCGTAAATATCAGGCTTTGCTTGATATAATCGCGCGATATTTTTTTGCCCGGTAAGTTTGTTGTTGGAGCTGTCTTTTTGTTCCCCCGTTGCGTTTGGGGTTTTGGGGGTTGGCGTTAATGCGTATGCAACGACAGCGGCAATAACTGCAACGATAAGGCTTACAACGACTGACGCTTGTTGACGATTAATAATTACAACTTGATCAAAAACAGTCACTTTTCTTGATAAATCATAGACAAGTGGGTCGATTTTCTCATTATTGACATATATGTCTGTTACAGTGTTGTCAAAACCGTTTGGAAATTTATTGCGAATATTTTGAAGAAGTGAAAGAGAGGTGTCGAGTTGATATATTTCTTTTTCGGTCAGTCCGTTAGGGTCTTTATGATATATCAGCATATTGGTAGTACTCCACTTTTGTATAGGCTTTTTCTATTGCTTCCAGCTTGTTATATTGAACTTGTCCGCCTTGAATTTCATTTCCTTTAGCGTGCAACATATGATTATCTATCACAACTCCCACATGAGACGGAAGATCACCAACATAAGCAAGAAATACTGCATTATTACTCTTTTCGCATGGTTTCCAGTTTCTAATCGATTCCGGTATAGCCTCATTCTGGATTGTCGTATTCTTTGATTGATAACCTGTTATTTTTTTTAGTTCAATCCCAAGTACGTGCCGATAATAAAGAATCACCAGCCCCCAACAATCCATTTCATCAAAAGTACAGGCTCTATCAACCCATTTCGTACCAATCACCTTTTTGACAAATTCATTAACTGTCATTTTTTTATGCATTTGCAAGACCTCTATATTCTTCAAGTGTATAAATTGGGTTGCTGTCGGCATTTCTTGGTTTTGATAACACCATTGGATTATCATCGCATGCCGTTACTTGTATAGTACTTCGATTAAATCGAACCCCGTCTTCTGAGACGTATAATGAATAGCGATTAACCGGTTTATTCATTGATAACTCATTATATTGCTCATAAATCATAGATATAGGCTCTTGCCAGCCAAAAGGAGTTATTGAGTTAATAATTTTTTTGAATTCATCACCGACGTGAATGCGTGAAAACTGTAAACTTAATTTTGGCATTAAATCGGACCCCTGGTTTGGTAATGTTATTTTTGCAGCTACGGGAATAAATTCATTACCAGCAAACACTAAAGGCTTAAATTGATTCAAGACCAATCTCAATGGCACTTCAAACTCCGGATGATTAAAGGTTATTGTGTCATATTCTTCAGCAGGGTTCTTCTGTGTGAAAAATTCACGTTGTTCTTGTGATATAGTCATGTCTAACCTATATTTTTCAAATTGATATTTATGATCTGATCTAACTGACTACGCGCTTTATTTGAGTAATAATTCTGATAGTCGATAATATCAAGAGGTATATAATCTGGCGGTCCATAATTATTAATTAAAATCTTTGCACTGTAGCTCCATTGAAGATGATTATTTCTTGTTGTGTTCAATAGTGAATCGGGTAAAAAACGACAATTCAATGTTTGTGAAGTATCCCATTCGGTCGCCAATTTTATATCAAATGGTAAAAACCCTTTTTTTAAAACGTTATTAAACCAATGTAAAAAAATTTGTGCTTCATAATCTAATAGAACAAAACTAATATTTCTTAAAATTGGCTGTTCTTGCGCTATACGTTTGAAATAGAGTTTACCGCTTCGTGTTTCTACTGTTGAAAACTGAGCTTTTTGTTGCCTTGAATATGCACTTAGTTGCACTGTTTTTTGCTCTAATGGATAATCATTCATTATCACTCCTGTTTTTAGATAATAAAAAACCCGCCAAAGCGGGTTAATACGAATTGCAATTAGCAATTATGCCTAATTGCTGGTAATACCCTATGCCAACTATCAATAATATTTTTAGGCTGAATATGGTCAGTTTCTCTTTTTATAATCGATCTTGCTTCATTCAATTCACGTTTATAATGAAATGCCATTGAATGAAAATTTTCAGCATATTTAGATGCAATCGAATCTAATGCCGGTGTAATTAAACATATGAAATGATGCATCCTATCTGTAATGCAATACAATCGACTTAATTTATACAAATCTTCTTCAGATAATCCACTTCGTGAATGCACACTACCCAACCACTTAATTGCCTCATCAAATTTACTGGCTGGTAAATCTTGATAGCGAGGTATTTTAAATTGCTGATGAAACTTTGAATAAACCGCTTGATGTCTTTCACCTGTTTGATAAACTCGCTCACTTACTGCTTGTTGAATTTCTTGTTGTTGTTCGAGTGAAATTGTATTAGGGTATTGTTGTGCCACTTTTGGCATAAAATGGTTATAAAGTACATCGAAACATTCTAATTGATATTGTTCTAGTGTTGCTCTAATTTCTGGTTTTACCCGACTAGTTTCAATACCGAAAAGCCAACCGTTGATCATTGAAATTGGCAAACAAATGTACTCTTGAGTACCACTTTTAGAGGGTATTGTCATCATGACAACACCTTGACTAAGTACATGATGACGTTGAATTCTTTTGAATTGTGCTGCCCAATTTAACCCTATATTTTCACATACTGGTTTCATTGCGACATACGGTTTATTTTGGTGATTAAGAACGATTAATTGTTGATTGTGAAACTGAATTGTTTCTAATTTTATGTTTGACATGCTATATCCTTTGTTTATTTTTTTGAGATTATTACCCATTTAAATGGGTGTCGAGAGGCTCAAAAGCCTAACAAAGAAAGGCTGGAGTTATTCCCCTAAGGTATTTTATTCCTCGCCCTCTCGACATTGAATTTTAGACGTAAAAAATCCGCATGCTATCGGGGCGGTGTCCGCTTTGTTTAGGTTTTGAGACCTGAACAAAAATATACAATCAAATAACTAGCCTAGTCAATAGTTATTTTATTCTTGTGCAAGTTGTTACTTCTTTGCTTCTGATATCTATTACATTTGTCGTATTTGAATTTTTTTTAAATTCTGATGCAATTACATATCTATATTGATCATTGCTTATTTTTTCAAGCTTTTGTTGACCAGTAAACGTACTGTCATCATTTAAAATTTCATGCGTTGGATTACTATTAATTTTGTCAACATCATAAAGCTCTTGCTTATCTCCATCATAAACATGATATAATTTGCCATCCATTATTTTATACGTTCGAATGTATTCACTTTTATCTACAGCATCACCATAACTTTCTTCACGACCACTATCCATTCTTTCAAATGATTCCCAATTACAACGCCAATCACCGACGAGATACTCTTTAGTAACTTTATCATCACCACAGCCAGTTAAAATAAACCCTATCAACCCAAGCAATGCAATCTTTTTCATGCCATTCTCCTTAAATTTTAGGTAATGGTATAAAATTTATCATTTAATATCAATTACAATTTAGATTGAATATTAGTCGAATTTGACATCGCGCGCCAAACATCCCCCGTGTGACTACTAATATCATTAGCGACTTCCTGTTTAGCTTGCTTGACTGCTGTTCTGACAATTTTATTTTCGTAATCGATTGATGGTTTACTGACTTCAACACCACTTGCATAGTTTTCTACAATAAAATTCCATTGTATATTTTGACCTTGATTGGAAGTGATTTGTCGATTGCTTAATACCTTTCCGTTATCACCTGGTATTAAGTATTGCCTCCCACCCTGCATAAGGATTTCAGGTTTATTATCCTCACCCACACGATACATTGAACCTGCATATGTTGGACCACCGTTTTTACGCGCTCCCCCGTAACTCATCGATGATATTGCTGATATTATTTGAGCGCCCTGCGTTGCCGCTTGAGCATATGCTGCAATATTTGTTGGGTATGGCGCAGTACTAGCATTTGATAAAGCTGTTTGTAAATTTAAAGCTGCATTTGCAACTGCAAACCCTTTGCTAATAGCAAAAAGCGCTTTATACGCTGAACTTGATTCACCAGCAAAATTTTTGGTTAAATCAGCCATCCCCCCAAACATATCACTTGATGCAGAAAGCATAGCAGATACATTAGCCATTTTGTTTTTTAGTAAATCATCTTCTATTTTTTTCTGTTTATCTGCTGCATTCTGTTTTGCAGCTACAATTGCATCATTGTATTGTTGCTCACTCAATAACCCCTGCTCATGCGCTTCATTTATCGCAAGTTGCTTTTCTTTTAATTCATTTTTTAAAAGTTCAACTGGATCAGCTCTACTATCAATTTCTTGTTTAGCTATATCCATGCCATTTTTTGCTAAATTTAGTTGATTTTGTTGTTCGATTAATAGTTTCATTTGCTCAATTTGAGCTTCATTAGATAACAATTGTTCACTATTACTAGAATCTAAACCAAGTGCTTGTATAGCTTTTAATTCGTTTGCTTTATCAATAAGACCTTGTGCTTCACATTTAGCAATTTGTAGCTCTACAGATAAATTTTTAATAGATGCTTCAGTATTACTTATTGAAGATGCACCTTGCTTCGTCACACCCCAGAGCTCGGATAATTTCATAATTAACGGTTGAATTTCATCCGGCAAACCTTTTATGCTATCGTTAAATAATTTGCCATTTTTAGCCGCATTTAATATAGCTGACTGATATTTCCCAGCACTATCTCCGAGCGATGATAAAAGGGTTTGTGCGACATACGCCTCTTTATTTAGTCCTTTCTGTTTTAACTTTGCTATTTCTAGTTCTGCTGAGAGTGATCGTATTTTTTCATCTAATTTATTTCTAGCTGCTTCATCTAAACTGTTTGCTAGATTTTTACTTGCTTCAGCTACTTTATCGATAGAGTTAGCAGTTTCATAGTTTTTTACTATAACTTCATCCGAAAGATCAACTAACTTATTACGACCTTCAATCATCACGGCTAATATTTTTTCTAGTGATTTTTTTTTCGCTTCTAATGAGGCGTTATCACTGAATACATTTCTCCTTTCTTGTTTATTAATCCGTAACTTACTATTAATATTTTCAATGTCTTCTATCTGTTTTTCAATTGCCTTATTTTGATCAGCAATTTTCTGCTTTAACTCATCGGCAAACGCTTCTCTTTGTACTTTAGATAAACCTTTATATCTTTCTACTAACGCTGCTACTTCATCAGTTAATTCTAAAGCTTTTTGTCTAGCTTCTGCGGCTTTATTAGACCAAGTTATTAATGCGCCAGCAACTAAAAACAATATCCCTGCTGGACCGCCTAATAACGACATTGCTGAACGCAAACCATTAGCAGCAAATGAAGTCGCTTTCATTGCTGTGTTTAACCGTGCTTGCGCTGCTGTTTCATTGTTTACTGCTGCGGTTAAGGCGTCAGTATTAGCTTTTAACTGTTTTCTAATAGCATTTCTTGTTTTTTCTGTTTGTGCTAATTTTAGCTGTGCAGCTAGTGACTGCTGAACCGCTCTTAAGTGAACAACTTCAGCTTGAGCTTGTTGTAACGCTGCTTGTGCTGCTGCTTTTTCAGCTTGAGCTAGCTTTATATCATTAATAACTTTTTCTGCACTCTGCTTAGTTGCACTAGCTAATGATGTAATGTATTTCCCTGCATAGATTGCTGCTAAAGCGCCAACGCTAGTCATTAAAATATCAACGTTCTGAGACATTAAAATTAGCGAATCAACGAGCAATTTAGTCGCACCTGTGGAGTTATTTAATTCACCAAGATATTTTTTAAGATTGTTGGTTACACGATTAATGCCGTCAGTCACAGTATTGCGCATGTTATTGGCTAGTGCCGCGGTTTCTTCTTGAGCGTTGATTATCGCTTCAGTAAATTGCGACATTGACAATTTGCCCTCAGAAGCCATTTTACGGACTTCTGATTCTGTTTTATTTAACTGTTTACCGAGAGTTTTAAGAATACTTGGCATTGCATTGAAAACTGCCATTGCATCAATACCGGCGAGCTTACCTTTCATCTGCGCTTTGGTTAATGCATTTGTAGCCGATTCTGCGCTCAGTGAATTTGTTTTATTGATAGTCATTAAGTTAGATAATGTATCAATATAAGATAAAGTCCCTTGTGTGCTATAACCCAGCTCACTCATAGAGTTAGAAAGACGGATATACAGCTCGGCCGACTCTTCAATTTTTCGACCGTTACGATCTGAAGTAACTAAAAGTTGATCTAAAATATCTTTAGTTTGTGACGCTGTTGCGCCTGTATTTTGTATACGGTCTTCTAGCTCATTCCAGCTCTGAGCATACGCAAGAATAGTACTAGACACTAAAGCAGCAGATACAGCCTTAGCAATATTTGTCAGTTTACCAAGAGAATTTCCTGCATTTTGAGAAGAGGTCTCTAATCTATCTAACCCTCTAGAAGCTCTTAAACCACCACCATTTAACTCCTCTAGTTCTCTAATTGCTCGTCTGGAATTTTCAAGTAACTCTTTCATTTCAAGGGAAACCGTGTAAGTAATATTCCCATCTGTATGTTGCGCCATAATTCACCCATAATAGCGACTTATTCTGTCGCTTTAGCTAACCTTTCTTGTCGTTTTTTTTCGTAATCCGCAAGGACCTTATCGTATTCTTCTCTGGTAAGTCCGTCTTTATCAGGATATTTATTTGCCATCAACATAATGTATTCGGTCATTGTTAAGTTTTTGGCTTCATCTAGCGATAACCCTAGATGAATTCTCGCATTGTTGATGTAGTCAGTAATTTTAAATTCTGAAGAATATGATTTATTTTCGTTGCGTTGTGATACTCTAACTTTCACTTTTCCCGCTACGCCATAATCAAGCAAATATCTGGCTATCATGATAATATTCTGAATTTTTATTAACCCTTTTTTTGTTTTACTTCCAATCATCTGGGTAACATCATTTGAGCAACAACAGGTCAGCACTTTTCTTGCAACTTCAAGTTGAAGTGTTATTTTTTCATTAATGTAATTAATTACGTATTGATTTGGTTCTTTAAAGCGAGTCATTGCGTTATATGCATCATTAGAAAGCAGAACAGCATAGGCGTTAACTATCTCATGTGGCTCACCAAGTTTTGATAAGTTTTCAAATGAGGGAGTGAATACATAATCTATTTTCTTTGTGCTCAATGACCCATTTTTTTTGATTGAAATAACTATTTCGCCTATATCTGTTCTAATCATATTTAATTCACCAATTCAACTTTTACGGTTTTACCGCATGCTATTTTAAATTCAGCGGAGCATGTGTATAAATCGTTGGTACCACCATTTGAACTAAACGCAGTAACAACCATAAAAGCAGTTAACACACTGCCACCTTGATTGAATCGAACCCATAGTGCAGGTTGCTGTTTTGCAGAAATCTTATCAACAATAAATTTAAACATTTTATGAAAACCAAATTCATTTTCAGCGTCCTTCTTGCGAACTTCACCTTCAAAGCTATTTGTTAAATCCACGCTAGTTACAACTGTTTCAACAAAACTGCCTTGGTCATCAGCATCACTTGTGACTGAGTTAGGACTTAAATCCATGCCTTTAGATGTACCAGCCATAAATCGCACCCAATCTGCTTCTTGTGGCGGGGTATTGGGATTGCCATGTGCTAATTCCAAAACTACAGCGCCACCAAATAGCTTTTCGTTTAAGTCTGTGTTTGTGTTCGCTCTTGTTAAATTATCTTCTTTTGCCATTTTTAACTCCTATAAAATAAAAAAGCCTGCACGAGGCAGGCTATAAATTGTTTTCTTAACTATTAACCGAATTTACAGGAAACTAATATCCTATAAACCAATCTATCTTCTTCAGTTGTTACTGGCGCAGGAATAGCACCTACTATCTGAATAAGCCCTGTGCTATCCGTGTAAGGATTGTTTTTGATGTAATCAGTAATCGCTGATGCGTCATTATCTATCGTTTCAACATCATTAATCGCGCCGATTAGGTCAACTAATATGTGATACTCATTACCTAACTCAGTTTTAAGTATCGAACCACCATTGGGGCGAAAAACGATATATTTACCGCCTTTTTTCTTGGTATCGCGCCACTTTAGATACTGAATCTCAAAGTCACCTAATAATCCGGTATTTTTGAGATATTCAGCTACTCGCTTGTACATTTTCACAATTTCATCTCCCTGTGGACAGCTTGGTCGATAGTTGCCTTTTCATCCTCAAACCCTTTATACAAGAATTCCTTTTGAGCAGTTGCCCGTCTAAACTTCATAGGATAATTAGGGTCATGAACATATACTGCATAATTAGCCGAATAACCAACGCGACCCATTAAGCGATTACCATTAACGAACATTTCACAATATTGGCTATTGAGTAGCGTTGAAGTATCAATCGGTGTATACAATGCAGCACGAACACCACCAATTAATAATGCAGACTGTATGGCTCTTACTGATTTTCTAGCTTGAACATCACCAACTATGGTGTTCAATCGATTGATGCAATCTCTAACACCACTAACCTTAATGCCCATATCAAACTCCTGTTATCAATGCATAATCATCCGCTAGTCGCTCGAATGTGTCTGCATATCGAGCAATGTGCTTAATTTCATCTGCGCCAGCTCTGATAGGGTCAAGTTCCGTGAATTTACCAATCAAGATAAAATCACCCTCATTAGCTAAAGCATATTCAGTCCAGAATGTGTTTTTAATAATAAACCCTGTCCCGATATCACCTAGCCTTGCAGCAGAATCAAGCCCATAATTACAATAAATTAGCTCTGGAGGGTGAAATATTTTTTTACCATATTCATTCTCGCCGGCAACACGCCATATCGTGGCTTTAGCGGTATACGACCAGTTTGCTATATTACTCATTGTGACCTCCTATAACTAAAAATAACGGCTTATTCGAACGAGAAATACCCAGACAATCAGTACACCCGTGTATATCAAGGTTTCGTAATAATGAATACATAGATTTAAAACCCTCATCATCATACTTGAATGACCTTGCGCCACTAGGGGAAGATTGTGAGGCTATTTTCCTAGCGCCTTGCATTTGAGCGAGTAAACAAGCTGAGTAAATCAATATTAAAAGCTGGTCTGCTTCTGAATAGTCATGCGCTACCAAACAATCACTAATTGCATTTACTTTTTTAAGAATTGCGTCAATAACTAAGCTCGGTACAGAATAACCAAGCTCTGATAACATTTGATTAACATTCCCCGCTGTTACCTGTACCGTCATAATTATTTACCTTTTTTTCTTTTTGTCTTCTTTAGTTTCAACAGATTGTTGCTCTAAAATAATTACACGCCCAACAAAAGCAGGCGGAATATCTTTTGCAACAAACTCATGACCAACCGGCAGCTCTACAACCTCACCATCAATGCGACCGTAACAGCCACGATGTGTAACTCTTAATTTCATCATTACCCCCTTGCGTTAAATACTTTGCTTTTACCGTTAAAGTCTCGTTTAATTTGCAAACCAAACGCAGACCAAACAAGAGTTTGATAGTTATCATGTGGGTTGACCCGTTGCTTCATAAATGAGCCAATTGGTGCAGCAATACGAGTTTTGATGTACTGAGCATTGTGAACATAACTAATGAAATGGTTGCCTTTTAATTCAAACGTTTTGGTGAATGAATCAATGTAGACGCAATAACGTAAAATGTAGTCTTTTAGTGTTCCTTCTTTAAAGCCTTGTGAGTTTGAATAAGGCACATTCAATCGACGCTCAATTTCAGGAGAAATATAGAATTTTAATTTCTCAGAAACCAGGTTAGCATCTAAAACAACGCTAAAATCCTCTGTAAAAAACTTAATAATATTGTCATTACTAGTCGCCATTGAAGTCAAATCAATATTGAAACCTGATGCGCTTAAATCAACTTGATTTGTGTGAGGGTGATTAGTAATCCCTTTACCTTCATAGTTTTGAACCTTGATCTTGTCGTCACCAGTTAAAACATACTGCGCCATATTTCGACGGAGCGCTGCAACTGCGGCTTCTTGGTCATCTGACATTGCGTCGATGTTTTCAGTTTGCAAACCCAACCATTCACGCCATTCACGACTATAACCCGTTTTAAAGATTGGAACTGGATCACCGTAATGGTCATAAACAACTTTATCTAATGTTTCAGGCTCTTGTCCTGACATAGAGCGATTAACATAGCCAGCATCACTTGATACACGATATAACGCAGCAGTCTTTCCAATTGAAATTGGTGTACCTAAAGACAATAAATCATCAAGTAACGGAGCACCCTCATCATCACGAATAACACGGGTAGTCACGTTATCCACTTCACGCCAGTAATCTTGAGTTAAAATTGCAGCCTGATTGACTTCAATAGCATTGCCATGCATTTCACTCATCTGTTTTTGAGCATTGTTAAAGATTTGACGACTTGCTTTTAATTGATTCCAAGCCTGAGCAACTTGAGCTGAATTGGTAATCAATTTCTTGTTAAAAATAATTTTTTCGTTCTTCATTATTACTCCTTAAGCTTTACGAACTCGGACTTGTTCAGCGGTTGTACCAACGGTATAGGTTTCAAATGCATAGAACAGCACAGCATCAGTACCGCTTGCTTTTTTTAATGTGCCATCACCGTTAGAAGTTAATTTATCGCCAACAGTTAAAGTCTCACCGGCTTTCACTAAAACATGATAAGTAACATCATCTTCACAAATAATTGCGATGCCTGATGTGTCGGCAGGAACATCTACACGGATATCATGTCCACCTAGATAATCGTTTGTGATGACTAGGGCTTGGGTTTTCTCCCCTGCTGTTGAATGTTTAACTAGCTTATTGTTGATAACGGCAACCAAAGAGCACGGCGCAATCGCTTCACCTGTTTTTAAGTCAATTGTTTGTGGGTCGTTTTTGCGTGCAGGACCACCAATCACGGTTTTAAATCGAATCATTACTCTGGAGCCTCCATATTTAACAGTGAATTATCTGAATTATTGGCAAAGCCACCGCTAATAGGTGCTGTTTTAACGCACTGTGCATATAATGCATCTAATGGTTCACCTGCTAGCGCATTTACAGCGGTTTGCGTCATGTTGAACTTAGCTTTTACTGCTTCTCGTTTAACAGAGAGTTCTTTTTCTGTGTTTGCATTCGCTGCCAATTCCAGATTTGTAACCTTGTTCATTAATGACTTTGCCCATGCTGGTGCATCTTCGGTATTCGCTGCACTTTTCTTCTCCTCTTCGGCTTTTTTCTTTTCTTCTTCCTCTTCGGCTTTCTTTTTTTCAATCGCTTCCTTGGTTGTTTGCTCGTTATAAATCTTTAACAGTTGATCATCTGATAAGCCATCGGTTTTAATGCCCGCAGCATTCAGAGCTAGTAAGATTTTTTCTTTCATTAAGTCTTCTTCCTCTTTTTGATTAAATTTAAATACGCTTAAAACTTCTTCAATAGTTTTACTAATTACGTTGCTTATTGAATCTTCTGAACGCTCGATAAGACTTACATTTTCAATTGGCGATTTTTCACCGTCCGAGTTAACAAAAATGCCAACGCCATCATCAGGTGTGGCTGCGCCTTGTTTATCGGGTAATATAGCGACATGATCGAATTTCATATTTCGAGCTATTGCTGTGTATCGCTTGCCTTTTGATGAGCCTGATTGATTGTCGGGCGTGTAAGTTAACCCTGTTGACACATGAATTGGCGTGATGTTTTTACCACTCATCATGTCATCAAGACGATTTACAAGCATTCGCCCTTTTTCGGTGCTTTCTGCAAATTTTCTATCGATATACGCATCCATAAGCACCCTGTCGTTAGATTTACGAACATTTCTACCCCACGCACCAATATAAAAATTATTAATAGCTTGTGGGTTTAATGCAGAAACATGCTCGTTATTTATCCGTGGGTGGTCTAATGGCATTAAATTGTCATTCAGTGTCATGTACGATTTGTTAATTTCATCTGCCGGGTAGAAAATCCCATTCATGACAATGTCATCAACAATAGGTACTACATCATTGATAACAATGTGCTCTTTACCGTCGATGATTTGTGTTGATATTTTGGATTTACTATTAACGACAGATAAAACATTCACGCTTCTAAGTGTCATGTTTTTACCTCATTTTTTGATGCTCTTTTTGTTTGTTCTTCCCATTCGTCGGCTTCTTTTAATAATCTGTCTACGCTAGATTGATTATACGGCTCGCCTTTTTCATTGAGCAGTACTGCTACTTGAGCACAATAACAATTAAATCGGTTACCATTCTCCTCATACCATTCCTCAACCTGCTCAACAGTATAGATTTTCCCATGCCTAGCAACATGCGTGGCTCTGGAATTAGGTTTTAATGCAGACATGTGTAATAAGCCTGTTTTTAGCCCTAATTCCTCTTGAGTTCGTCTTGTTTCATCCCATGTTGCCTGACGAAGTGCGCCCACCTGTTCAGTTTGCGCCAAAGCTTTAGCTCTGCTATGTGAGATATCAATGCGCTTACTGATAATATCGGCGGTTTCTCGCGGGTTAATTCCTCTTGCTACAGCGCCACTTAAAACGGAGTTCAATTCGCTCTTTAGATTATCCGCAAGTCCTTTCCAGTCGTTGAATGTTGCTGTATAGGCAAGCCCTATTCGACGAATGTAAGCATCACTGAATAACAAGGATTCCAATGATGTAGCTTGTGAATATAGTGGTGATTGTGTAGATAAGTTTTGAAATGCCCGATTAGTGCCCATTTGATACATATCAGCAACAAACTTGCCTGCCCAAAACTTCTCAATACCGCCATTAATCAGATTTTCATCAACAATTTCTTGAATGCGAGTTAACACTCTGGCAAGCTGATTGCCATCAATCGTGTAATTAACACTCGCGTTTACAACATAAAGATTGTTATCAATAAATATCGCAGTTTTAGTCGGCTCTTTAGCATAGTAGCCTAAACTTAAGTTGAGATATTCAGTGATTGATAGCTTGATTTTTCTGTAGCGTTTTTGTATTTCGCTACGCATTTGAAGAATTTGTTTATTAGTGAGTGTGGGATTATTCTTGCTTCTCGGCAATATCGGATTCTTCGGAATCGGCTTTATTATCTTTGGTTTCTTCAATATCGATATCCTCTAAATCAGGATCAGGCTCATAACCGCCAGCTTCTCGTATTTCGTTTGGCGTAAACACTGCTATACCCATAGATTGTTGCGCCTTAACGTTAACATCCGACATTTTGAGCATGAGTTCAATTCTTTCAGCCTGGCTCGGTGCTAATAAGTCGGACCATTTAAGAGTGAGTGTGTTGTTTATTAGGGGTTGAATCACCTTTAGCTTAATAATCCGGTTAACAATTTGCTTTATTAATACGCTTAAAAAACCATTACGGCGTGACATTCCACGTTTTGCATAATCAGCCTTATCCTCATTTGATGCTAATCGCCCTGTTTGTTGCCCAAAAATAATAGTAAATGGCATTCTGACAGATGCAGCGAAACTGTTTGCAGATACTGACCATCCATCGCCTGGCTCGGCGGGGGCAACCGATAGAATGTTAGCTGTAGCACCTGAGGTAATTAGTGCACTGTCTGTGCCTGAATTTAACAATGCGATTTGTTTATTCAGCGCATCTGCTGGCTTTTCAAAACCTCGATTTCTTAGTTCTCGCGCCAACTCCTCCATGTCAGAGTCGGCATCGTAATTCAAGTGAACCTGTCTACTGGCATTTTTTAGAAAACCTTCTGCGCTACCGCCTGAATATTTCATCATGTCGATTATGTCGTTATAGCCTACCTCAAGTTGCGACTCGCCATCATCCATGGAGTTAATAACGGATGTTTCATTGAGTATGATCACCCTGTCTGGATGTATCCTGCGAGAAATATTTGGCTTACCTGATTTGTCACCTACCGCTATTTCATTAAATTGGTACATTGTGACTTGACCATAGTTTTCATCAGCTTCGTTATTATTCCATTCGCAAGCGGTTAATTGAGCTTCCCATGCAGGAATTAACTTAACAATGGCATCTTGTGAATTTAGCCGATTTAGTACAGCGGTATCAACAGGTTCATCCCACTTTCTACCATCTCGCAACTGAATAATAAGCCCTGCATACTTGCCGACGATCCCTCGCTTGTCGGCTTCGATGATCGCTGACCACAATTTATCGTTAAATAAATCAGTAACTATTTGCTCCCACGTTGTCAGCTTTGAATCTTGTTCCCGAATGTCGCCGTCAATGAATTTAGGGTAATCTAGCCAGCAAATATCACTTAATCGCTCAACAAAACCACGAGCAGCACCATTACGCTTATACAGCTTATAGAAGTCTGTGAAAGTAAGGTTTTCTGGATAACCGAACTCGCGATCGATGTAAGCCCTTTTAGTGTTATTAATTAAGCCTTGTGATGCGTACACTAATCGTTGACGACTTATATCATGATTATTATTAATTGCCGTTTGAGCGGTATTTAATAACTGTTCATCTGTTAAATTAGAATAACTCATTGTTACCTCATAAATAATCCTGCTGAGCGTTTATGTTTAATATAACCATCCAAACCGTATCTAACAGCATCCCAACAGTGGTTGTTTGCGTCAGCAATAATTGGCAAAACTTCACCGGTGACGCGATCAACCTTGTAGCTATATAATCTCGCCTCCTCTGCTGTATGCTTACAGCGAGGATGAATGATGATTTGTTTAAATCCACGCAGAAATGCAATACCGTCTTCCACGCTACCTTGCCATTTTTTAGCTGCTGAGATATTGAAGCCCTTACGTTTAATGTGACTGATAGTTTCAGGTCTTGAGCAATCACCTTTGATAATCCATTTTCTTGATTCGGGGACTGAATCATAAAAAGCTGGCATTTCGTCCAGTTCTATATGAATACCATACGCCTCATATTCTATATACAGACAATCATTTAGAATAAATGAGCGGATTAATGTGTTAGGGTCATTAGCAAATCCAAAATCTGCGCCAAACAATAATCGGTCAGCCTGTTTGTGAAGATTGTCATCAAATGCTTCAACTTTGTAACAACCGCTTAAGACTTGTTTATCGGAGTTTTCGAGATAAGCGCCCTCCCATATCCAAGCGTATGATGCATAATCTAATCGGGCTAGGTCGTTCAATCGCTCTTGCTCTAATACATCAGGGAAAAATGGGTTATCGTTATAGTTCATTTCAACGATAATAGCGTTATCGGGTGGTGTTTTTCTAAACCTTTTATCTGTGGGGCTTCCCTCTGTTTCTGGATTCCATGTTACCCATATTTCGGAATTTTCCTCACGAACGGTCGGGATGAGTTTTTGCCATGCTATTTCTGTAACGTTTTCCGCTTCATCAACCCAACATAATAGGATTCTGGCTTTTGATTTAATACTGTCGAGATTATGTCGTAGACCGCAAAATACATAGCTAACTAATCCGTTTTTAGTTCTGATATAGTTCTGCCCAATATCGTAGTAATCTTTTAACCAGTCAATAGAGTGAATTGCTTGCTTGACTTCTTCCATGCTTGAATCAGCTAATGAGTTCATAAACTCACGAGCGCATAGTATTACGCCACTTTTTCCCGCTTCTGCAAATTGATAACCTTTAACCGCTGTCATTAATGCAAATGAACGAGTTTTAGCGCTACCTCGTCCACCGCATGCGCCTCGATACCTGACATTTTCAGCTACAAACACAGATATCAATTTTTTAGGTAACTGTATTTGTGCTGTTGTCATAGTATTTACTCGGGTGCGACTAACTCTATTTTAGTAGGTTTAGGTGACATAGTGCCATCTGATGATTGGTGATCAACTTCCTGCTTATCACGCCATATTTTCGGCTGTCTATTTTTGAGCCAAAAGATTTGAGCTGTTGTATCTGGCGGAATAAATTTTTTTACAACTCGTTTAGATTTCGCTTTACCATCGGTTTTAAGTTCTATCTCGTCATACTCGATGCCAATAGCTCTTTTATATAGCGATTCGACTACTTCAACGTCGGCGATTGCTTTACCTTTTTTTATGGACTCAAGAAACTCTGGGTATTTAGTTTTCCATGTATTAATTGTTTGTTCTGAAACATTAAAAAAATCGGCTAATTGTTTATCTGTATAGCCCAACAAGCACAGCTTTCTAGCCTGCTCGGCATATTCTTCTCTGTAGTTTGTTGGACGTGCCATGTTAATTATTCCTATTTTTTATATTGCTCGCTAATAATCATTGGTACCGCATGTTTCCAGATAACTTTGTGATGTATTCGTCTGTTTTTAACGCCCATCATCATTAATCGCATACAGCTTGGTTGACATATAATTGAATAAAAACTTTTAACGTATGTGCCGACATCTAAATATATATCTGTTAACCCACCAGTATTTGATTGAGTTTGTATCTGTTCCAATCTCATCCTTGGGTATGTAAAAATGATCTTACCTATAGCTCCCTCGTTTATGTACATGTTAACGTCTTCGTTAATGCGACCTGAGAAAGTTAACGGTTTACTTGTTCGTAGAAAAAATGCGTTCATTGCCTTGCGTGACATTTTACCGTTCGCGTGCAATTTTGATACCGTTGAATTTTCTCCCCCGATATAATCACCGCCTTGTGACATAGCGACACAATCAATGTCCGAATTTTCTAAGAAACGAATCATTGAACGGAAATAATTATCCAGGCACTTAATCGCCGTTCTTTTGGTTATGTAATTACGGCTGTTATCAAAAACATTTGTAAATGTTGAATAATCATCATCTAACACTAAAAAATATTGTAACCCTAGATTTTCAGCTATTTTGTAGGCGTAATTTCTAGCATATACAACACTGTTGCGTTTTTTTAATACGTCTGCGCTATCAGTCATATCAATAGCTAGTTGTTTATTGAAAACAATAACCTCGTCTTGATACCTGTTTTTGTAGTCATCTATAAAAGGGTCTTCATCATCAACAACGATATAAATTTTCCCCGTATAATTTTGGCGCTTTAACGTGTTATATGTAACAACATTGTCAGCTCTACCATGTGACAAAATAAATACCGCAAATTTTTCATACTCATTAATTTTCTTGCGCATAGTATTTATCAACCTCATCAGACAATTTTAAATAACCCTGCTCAATCGATTTATTAAAATCAATAATAACTAATGCGCTATCTTCCATCAGTTCTTGCACTTCTTTGTCTGAATGAGCGTAATAATTAGCTATTTCCTCATAATTGAATTGAACATGCCGATAGGCTGCGGTTGTAAGGAATTGTTTAGCACTTAAATCAATTTTAGAATCATTTATCTTTGATAATAATTGATTGAGTTTTTCCGTTTTATACATGTCCGCATATTCGGGTTTGTTCCCGTTAGGCTCATATAGTGGCGTAGATACCTTTTTTGTATACGGATTATCATCAAGCGAGCTGTTTCCGATTGTCTCTAATTTTGGGGTATCAAGTAAATTTTGAAGTTCATCATCAATCCCCAACAAATCAATATCAAAATTTTCGAGTTTTAATGCCTCAATTTCGGATTGCAATAACTCTATATCCCAACCAGCATTTAGTGCTAATTGATTATCAGCAATTAAATATGCTCGCTTTTGCGAGTCTGTTAGTCCAGATAATACAATGCAAGGGACTTCATTTAGATCAAGCGTTTCAGCCGCTTCTAATCGGCCGTGACCCGCGATAATAATACCGTTTTCATCAATTAGTATTGGGTTTGTCCACCCAAACTCATTTATACTGTTTACTATTTGAGCTATTTGTGCATCTGAATGCGTTCTTGCGTTATTTTTATGCCTTTTTAGTTCACTTATTGGTCTGTAGATTATTTTTAGTGTAGTCATTTTTGTAGTATCTCTATAAAATGCCTTTGTTACTTGCAAGTAACGGTGGGCTTTAGTTGATACTCATGACCGTTTGAATGGGTATTAATGGCTGTTACATACTCGCAATATGTAATAGTCGCCCATCTCTGAGTTGTAAAAAACCGCAGTTAAGCGGTTTATCTAATAATTATTTCGTACTTTAAAAATCCATTTTATGATTTTTTTAATTGTAAAGTCGTAAAAAAAGGACATGAATAATCCTAGAATTGAAATATAAAACCCCAAAAAAACCCCAAAATTAAAATAATAACGGCTTCCAAAGGAAAATATTGAATCATGAATAACCTTTGAAGCACTCCAGTTTATGTTGATAACTGAAACTAGAAAAATAACAATTCCAATAATTAAAAATACAAAACCTATTCTTTTATGGGGAGAGTTAAGACCATTCAGCATGGAATGCAACAGTTCTTTTAATAACTTTTTTGTAAACGGTATTATTTTTTTATTTGCTGTCGGTATCATGAAATAAAGAAGAAACATAATAAATCCGTATAAAGCAAGTAATATAACTATACACCATTCAATTCTCATTTTAACACCCGCGAAAACATTTTTATTAATAAAATCAAAGGGCGCAAAATTACGCTCGTTAAATTCTTCCTAGCATTATATTTTTATTATCGGAAAAAGCAAAAAATCATCTAACGTATTGATTTTATAGCAAAGCTCAGAATTGCACTTTGTCTACTCCTCATATTTGAGGATTGTTGCGCATCCTCAATTTTGAGGAGGCATCGCTTAGTTTTTATTAATTTCCACCATTTGGCGGTATTTCAAGAAAATACGGTAAAAGTGAATGATTATTTAAAATTGGCTGAGCGATTTTTCATTTAGTCGCGCTAACACTCAGCCGACGCGCTATTATTCATTAGCAATTTCTTTTATTGCCCTTTTATCTGCATTACACTTCTCAATGACATTTAATAAATGTTCGTTATATCGAAGACTATCACCAAAAGTCATACGATTAGGTGGTAAATTTGGTAAACAGTCACTTAATAGATTGGCGGGTATCGGTTGATTCACGTAAACTTTTCGCTCGGTTGTACAAGCTTGTAGAAACAGGCATAGGAACAAACTGCTTAGCACAATCATTATTCTTGAGTAGTTCATTAATTTGTTCCTGTATCGCTAATGAATGATTTTCAAGTTCACGTTTAG
>NZ_JABURY010000011.1 GCF_014489845.1 Frischella japonica | reverse complement strand
AACCAAGTAAGGTCACAATAAATAAATAAACAACAACAACCCAGTTGATGTTGTCGGGATCTTTGATTGGCATGATTAAATCTTCTTATTAATTATAAGTGTTAGCGTACTGGCTAATGAGTAAACGATCTGACTTTGCTGTCGATTTGGCTAACCTCGCCAATTTTGACGGGGTCGTAACTTTTTATACACGCGATAGATAAGATTTGAATTGAGCAAGCCGAGGAATAAAAATATCGATATATAGTTTAAAAATAAAACCGGCTTACTCAAATTTTGAACATAAAAAAAGCCCGCTAATGCGAGCTTTACATACAATTATACCAGTCTGAATACTTTATACTACGTAACTCTTAAGAAGTCAAGCTTTTTCTATAAAAGTTAGACACCGCCTATCCGGCGGTAATAAAAATTTATTAAAAAAACTCATATTTCTTAACCACCTACTCGGCGGTGAGAAAAATATTTATACACTGAAAAAAATTTAATATTTCTTGACTGCTTATTCAGCTGTAATGATTGAACGAAATTTTATATTTCTGAACCGCTTATTCAGCGGTAATAAAAACACACTCATATTTCTTAACTGCTTGTTCAGCAGTAATTCACTCCTAAAGAAGTAAAAAAATTATACTTCAAACCGTTCTATTTAGTCAACGATAAACAATCAAACATATGCAGTACAATTTTTGTAAATTCTTCGTTTGAAAAATGATTTATAATCCAATCTCCTACTAATTCTAACTGGTAAAAAAAGAGTTTCACTAAATGCATGTTTGTATGTTTTATTATTAACCCCAACCCTTGCTCCATCTTTTTTACTTGGCTTTTGCAGTAAAGCATAACCGCAAGCCAATGGATACAATCTATTTGTTATAATGTAATTAATTACATCACCGCTTTTTATAGCTTGACGCATTTTAAAAGTACATTTTCTGATAAAAAAGTATTCCTCCTCCTCGTTAATTTCCTCTGTAGTTATTTTATAATTAAAAATAGAACCGCCAGCCAATCTTGAAATTTTCATAAGTTCATTTTTAATATTATCACTATCAAAATTAGTAACATCTAGCACAATAACAAAATCTAATGAACCTGTTTTTTCTTCACAAACTAAAAGCGGTACAGCCTTTCGATCTTTTCCTAATGTAGATCCGAGTTTGCCCCCTTTTGAAAAGCTATGATTTTTCAAACCAAATGCAAACCGTATCGGTTTATCATAATTTAATTTTAATTCAACCGACTCGATCATGCCACCAACAGCAGTAATTGCAGGTAATCCAGATGAAATAAAACCCGAATTAAAATTAGCGTTTTCTAATGAACCATAAAAAAATAAATATTTTCTATCGTCGGGTAATGAATACTTAAATATTTTTCGCTTAACAATCCCCCAAAAAGGGGCGTTTCTCACAAAAAAGTTGCCACCATGATTTACAGCCAGCTCACCCCTATTGCCTAGAGTAACACCACGAGGCTGTATCTGATGATCAAAATATCCCGAACCCATAAACTTCACCGGTCGAATTTTTCTATTTTTTTTCATTTCTTCCTTGTGAGCTAAATATTTTTCAAGAAAAACCCTATGGACCGCTCTAGCTTTTGTTGTGAATTCGTCAACTAAAGCGCAGGATGTTAAAGGAGAATGCACAATATAGCCTCTCGGGACCTTTAAAAACAACTGTTTAGTAAATCCATCAACAAAATCAGGGAAACAATTTTCATTAACTCCTTCTTTATTTGCTTTTTCCGCCATTTCTTTAGCTTCTTTATAGTAAGCTGCGCTTGACGGGTTTGCCCAATATTTTTTTGATTGACTAGCATAGTTGGAACTGATGAAAAATTCAGGAATATCTAAAGCTGAATTTAAAACACCGCCGACAACCTTGCTCTTGGGTGTTAGAAACTTGTTGGAATGTGTTACTATCATAGCTACCTCATCTTAAGCTATTTATTTGATAAATTGATTAAATATATTAATGCTTCTTTTTTGCTATTAAATTTTTCAGATAATTGATTAAATTTATTTAGCGCTTCAATATCTGAAGATTTTTGAGTATTAAAGTCAAACCGTAATGATTCAAGCTTCATTCTACGCTTAGCAACCGCCCTTTTTTGCGCCTCTGTTGCCATTAAAACTCCTTCACCAAATCAGGGTTTAAAACCATAAAACTAGTACCGTGTTCATCTCGAACTTCAACAGCGCTATAGCCCAATCTTTGGGCCAACACAGAACGCAAGCGCTGAGCTTCCCATCCGACATAAGTAATGTTGGATACATTCAACAAATCAATATCATCATCAGTCCACTTGTAAACGCCGATATTATCAATAACAAGCTCAGCCAGTCTTTCTAGTTTTTCATCAGAATCGACATTAAATCCAGAATCCAAAGCAATTTCCTTTAATATCTCAGATACATCAACATCTGCTGAATATTGCATTGAAACCAGTTCGCGATGGCTTAAAATGTTTTCTTCATCAATTTCAAATGAATAAACATAACTACCATGAGATAGAGCGGATTGGAAACTATCAGAAAAAAACAATGAACCATTATAGATATTGCATATATCATTATCTTTATATTGTAAATTGCTTTCTTTTGATCCGTGGAATAATTTCATTTTTTTATAACCTCATTTATAATTTATGAAGCCATTATAGTATAACGGACGTTATATGTAAATATATAATTTTTAGCATTTTGTGCTATTTTTACGCAATAAAAAACCTCAGAGGTGTACCAGACATCTGAGGTTTATCATTTCATTCACGCAACTAACAATAGGACAAAATATGAAGGATTTATCACTTCATGGAATGATGATAATCAAGATATTAAGCAATGTCAATTATAAATAAATCTATCTTTTAACATATCTAGCTCAATACCAGATATTGATTTTAATGCAGAAAAATAACCAGTTAAAAAATTTTCTCCACTTTTCTTTAGCTTATCTACAGCGTTCCAGTTTGTATCAAGTTTTCTTGCGATATCTTGTAATGACAGAGGTTTCACTATATAGATGTGATCAACTCTAATGCCTTTAGCTATTTGTTTCGCCGGAACACTATGAATGCCACTTACCTGCTTTTTCCATTCATTTCTCACATACCCCTCGGTTGCAACATAGTCTGTAATGATTTGTTTTTCACCGAAATAGAATAAAATTAAAACTTCATAAATATCTTTTGAATTAGATATATTTAATCTTAATATTTCAAGAAAGGCGGTGTTAATTAATTGCGCATCATTATCCGAGCAAACCTCTCTTGATTGTTTTGGCTGAGATTGATAATAAGATGGCGTGTTTTGATTTAAATATAAACGACGTCTTGACCAGTTGCCAAATCGCGCGCATACATCAGTTATATCGAAATCTACTTTAAATCTTACGTTTTTAATCGGTTTTACAACAATCTCAGGTTCATCTTCAATATATTTATATTCTACTGGCATTATTCACCTCTAAAATTCTTCTATTCCCCAACCACCACCATCCTTTTTTGCTTTCTTTTTGATTGCAATAAATTTAAATGGGTACAAATCAGATGCTATTTTTATTTTTACTCGTGCATCATCCATCCAAAACCCTTTAACTTCATGCAGCTCTATTTCGTTATTTTTATTCATTACAGCAAAATCAGGGGTATAAAAGGTATTATCAGCTAATCTAAACTTTATGCCCTCGAATTTAAAC
Source organism: Frischella japonica (assembly GCF_014489845.1). GTDB lineage: Bacteria > Pseudomonadota > Gammaproteobacteria > Enterobacterales > Orbaceae > Frischella > Frischella japonica. The sequence goes on along the minus strand of NZ_JABURY010000011.1, from coordinate 36,227 downwards.
CACAGTATTTTATTAGCCGACTTCAACAGCTTTAAGTAATCACAATATTCTTGCTCCGTTTTATTCATTTGACCTGTTTTGAGTCGTCCGAGCGCATATACCCCTGGTTTCATAGTTTAATCTTCTCCTCTTTGGCCAGAATATTAATTGTTCTCAAAACCCCCTCGGCGTGAGCTAATCTAACGAACTCATGCTCATGATTTCTTGTTCTGCGATCGATTTCATCATGACAGCTTGAACACGCCCATGCGCCTTGTAGGTCGTTAGGCTTCATACCTACACCACACGTACCAGCTAAGCGATAATGAGCTAATACGGTTGTTTCTGGGTTGTGGTTACAACACGGAAGCCTTACTTGACACTCTCGCCCTTTTGCTTCCTTAGTTAGCTTGCTCATTGTCAACCTTATTTAAATTATGCTGATTTATGTATTCTCTACGTTGTTCATATAACCATGCCAATAGTTGCTCGGCTTCTTTTATACATTCATCAATTGTTTTTAATGTGTCGTTCATCATGCCACCTGCTCTAATTGTAATTTTCTGTACTCACTATTATTTGGTATTCGTAATTTAAACCCATTTTGATATGACCACGATTCAACCTGCTGTAGAAAAAAATGCATTTCCCCAATATCTAAATCGGATGTTTTGATTAACTCCAGTTTTTTGGTCATTTCTCCTGTTATGACGTTTTTGTGTTCTATTTCCTCGTATCCCAAAAACATCTCCTTTAAATCGTGTTTAACGCTATCCATTGTGTATGAATTAGTTTTTAACCGTTGATTGGCTTGTTTAGCTATATCTGTGTACCACATATGAGATAGTGAGTTTTGATCAATAGTTCGTTTGTCTTTCCAAATTTTTATTGTTAGCCGATATCGTTTTTCGCTTTTAACTAACTCAATTAGAGTGCTAAAAATTGATTTAATATTGCTTGAATGTAGACATAAATCATCCATTTATCACTAGTCCTTAATTCATTTATTCATTACTTAAAAAATTAAAAATATTGATGTTTTTAATCCATTCATTCTGAACATAATCATTAACATAATTACCGTTAGAATCTTTTTCGATATAAGTAGAATCTAATTGCTTGCAGACCGCTATTTCAAAACTTTTTCTTAGTTCGTACTCCAAAGCTGATGATAAATTCATATCTAAACTCTTTTGCATTTAAATTCAATAATTTGAGCATCTACTATTTTCTCGCATTCCAGATGACTTAATTTTTTATTAGTAAAACGTGTCCAATTAGTTGGTTGCTGTCCCTTTTTAATGATTACCCCAGTTATTTTGTAAGCCATTTTTGTATCAACTCCCTTAATTTTTCTTTATCTTCTTCCGAATATTTTTAACTTGTTCTGCTAGTTCATGTTTAATTTTTGTTGAATTTGCAAAAGGTTTTTTAATCGCTGTAACATAGTCATATGCTATTTTGTCTAGCATGTGATAGTGTCCGTTTTTGCAGTGGTTAACTCGCTTGCGCATATCTACGTTCTTTTTTCACTGGCTCAGAGCGTGCTTTAGTGTATGATTCAGCTTGATCAACTTCATAAATACGACCATTACTAATTCCTGCATATACAGTAAAATTACCCGCACCATGGCGATTTAAAGCCACGTTTATTTCCATCAAGTTCTTATCTGCACTTTCGTTGTAAACAGCATCACGATAAATCCCTAACCAGTAATCACAGTCCTGTTCGATTTGCCCTGTATCACGACTATCACTAGGTATTGGGCGCTTATCTGCTCGTGATTCTAGATTTCGGTTTAACTGAGTTAACAGAACAACTACACAATTCAATTCTTTAGCCATCGCTTTTAAACCCTTTGTAATAGTTCCGTATATCAAATCATTTCGTTGGTCATCACCGATTTTTTCTTTTCCCATTAGTGTCAGATAATCGACCATAATCATGCCTATCTGTCCGCGCGCTCGTGCCATTCGACGTGACTCGGAGCGTATATGTGACAAGGTAATAGCTGGGGTATCATCAATGTAGATGTTATTAGTTTTTGTTAGCTCATTTAGATGATGCATAACCCTCGAAAATTCAGCTCCCTCTTCCGGACCCAATGCGCCATCATAGAAAATATCGCTGTTCACACACGACTCCTGAGCCAAAATATTTTCCAGCATTTGCTCATCCTGCATTTCTAAAGAGAACATTAAAACTGGTAATTTTTCATTCATTGCGCAATGGCGAGCCATATTTATTTCAAATGTGGTTTTACCCATTTTTGGACGAGCACCAACAACAAATAATGAGCCTCGAACGATACCTTTAGGAGCCAGTTTTTTATCTAGCGCTTCAATTCCAGTTGATAAACCACGTGCACTATCTGCATTTTCTAATCGTTTTTCTAATGTTTCTGTCCATTTTTCAGCGATGGCAATTAGCGGTTTTAACCCAACTGTTTTTCCTGTTTTGTTGTAGTCATCAATTTGCGTAAATAGGGATTGAATCGCTGATAATTTATCACTCGTTGATAATGTTGATTTTTCTAACAACATTGCGCTACAGTCATTTAATTTTTTCAATGTATAGCGTTCAATTGATTTATCACGGACTATATTTGTGTATGCTGAAACATTAGCCGTTGTTGGCGTATTTTTTGACAACTCAGCCAGATAGGCTAAACCACCACAATCATCTAAACTCCCGCTTTTCTCCATGCTGTCTGATAATGTAATTAAATCTATGGGCTGATTCTTACGATTTAATTCAATCATTTCCGAAAAAATAATCTGATGCTGACGGCTGTAAAATGAATCTGGTTTTAATTTCTTAATTGCTATTTGACAGCGCTCAGATTCAAAATCCAACATCATCGAGCCTAGAACTGCCTGTTCTGCGAACAAATCATGAGGGATTATGTTCATAGTCTGCCCTCCAAAAATTTCAAATGTGTTTTAGGTTTAACAATGTAATCAAAATTAGCTCGCCAATTTCTGTCGTTCTCACCAAAATAAAACGGTGTTGCCTGTTCAACAAAATCATAGAAATAATTTGCCAAGCTCTGGAATGTTGGTCGCTCAAATTCTTTGAGCAGTTTTTTAACTGCGTTTTTTCTGTCAGCGGTCATTTTCTGAATTTGAGGCAACCTGTTTTCTACAGCGTCGTTATACGCATCCATGACCAAATCAAAATCAATTGAATCTGTTTTTTCAGATTTAGGTTGGTCATCGTCAGATGACTTAATATTATTTGTAGTATTCTCTGTAGTAGTCTTTGTAGTAATCTCTTGATATAACGAACTCGACTTTGTAGTCATCTCGGCATCTGCATTGTAGAGTTCGAGATGACTACTATCTAATTGTCGTGATGATTGAGTTATAGAAATGGCGAAATCACTCAAAACTTGATTAACCTTTTCATTATCAATCTTATAAAACGTTTTATGCTCTAGTCGCTTTTCAGTCACAATTAAAACGCCTTTTGCTTTTAGTTTTTTGATAGCTGTTCTTTGTTCGTGATGAGATAACCCAGTTTCTTCTTCAAGTTCATCACGAGTTTTATACACACCTAAATCAGACGTTGCTTTATCTTGCCAGTAAAATAATTGTGAGAATAAAACTGCAGGGTTAACACCACCTAAAGGCTTGGCTAATTTTGGGTAATAGGCGTTTGGGCGCCCTATTAATTTTAATGTTTCAACTGCGTTCATCATCAATCTCTTTTAATTAATTTTAAAGTGTAGTAATAACAAGCTTTTTTCGTCTTTTCATTGATTTCGTGATACTTATCTTTAACAAAACCGTATTTAAACAATTTACTCTTTTCTCGTAACCTTGCGCTTATAGCTGGTGTTGTATCAAACTGATTAAACCTTCGTTTAATCTCGTGTTGAATCGCTTCTAATGTTCGATATTGACCATCACTACAAATCGCAATAACTCGCTCCTGTTGTGATTTTGGTTTAGTTATTTGCATACATATTCCCCGCTAATTTATTGTGATTACGAATAGAGATCAGGAAATAACTCTTTTTTACTTAATCCTGTAACGCTTAGCCATTTGTCACGAATTTCTTTATTCCTACACGGGATTTTTCCTCCTCGCGCTTTTATGTTCGTGATATTAGATGGACTGCATCCGACTAGCCGTGCTAACTCTGATTTATTCCCCCCAATAGCTCTAATTGCTTTATCAATTGGTGATAATTCACCTGTCATAATAAACACCTCACTTAAACATATTTTACACATAATTACACATAATATAAACAAATAATTTTATTTTTGCAACTTATGTATGTATTTTGTTTATTGAACGATTACACATTTTGTGTAAAATCATAAACAAGAATCTTAGGGAGAACCTTATGAACTCAGTAAGTCAACGAATTCAAAAAATAATGAATGATCACTCAATAAATAAAAGTGAATTGGCAAAAATAGCATGTACCACTCCGCAAAATGTGACCAATTGGGAAAGTAGGGGTTCAATTAGTCGTAAAAAAGCGCAATTAATAGCAGATAAACTTGGATACAATATTAATTGGCTGCTCTATGGTGGGGATGAAAACCTTCAGGAGAGCAAGCTAAACCCTGTAGAATGGGAATCATTATCACAAGAAGAACAAACAAATGGGAAATTTGTAACCATTCCTGTTTTAGATGTTGAATTGTCAGCGGGATTTGGTGCGTGCCCATCAATGGAGCAGAAAATGTACACACTACCTTTTAGGACAAATACATTAAAACAAAGAAATATACCAATAAATATGGCTAAAGTGGTTAAAGTTTCAGGTGATAGTATGGAGCCTCGACTATTTGATAAAGATATTATTTCAATAAATATGGCAGATACTAGAATTAGAGACGGAAAAATATACGCTGTGAGAGTTTATGATCTACAAAAAGTGAAAGTTTTAATAAGAAATTCTGATGGTTCAATAATATTAAGATCATTCAATCCAATTTATCCCGATGAAATAATTAGTAGAGCACAAATAGAAAATGGAGATTTTCAAGTTCTTGGTAGAATGTGGTGGCACTCATCATTGGATGATTAAACGAATTCACAATTAATTCTATCCCAAAGCCCAATCAAGGGCTTTTTTTATACCTCACCTTTATTTATTGTCTAATAAATAATCATTCAGTTAAGAAAAAAATATTATATTTCAATAAACTAATCAATTTAAACAAAATTTTAAACAAAATGATTAAACATTTTTAAACAAAATGATTGACACCGTTTGTGTAATATTGTTTAATAGTAAACATAGAAATTAAACATTATTAAACAAATTTAATTTCACGCTCTTTAAAAATTAGAAAAGTCGAATTGATTAGTAATAAAGATGCTTAGACCCTAGCGAGCAAAATTCGCACGGACTTATCGGGGAGACCTGTCGATAACTCACGTAACAAGGCAACACTGGCTGAGGCTAATTGATTCGCAACATCTGCTGGGGTATGTACCAGTGATCAAATCAAAGCGCATTCATCGCTGAGTGCGCTTGAGTTTGAATTGAATTATGAGGAAATAACATGAACTTATCAAAAGCAACAAAAAAAGCTCAATTGGTAATTAACGAACTAGGATTGAGTCAATCAAATATAAATTTAATTGCACAAATCATCAAAAATTGCAGTGACGAACTGAGTGTTGATAACTCATTTAAATTGGCGCTACGTCAACAAGAAGAAAGTTATAAATATATGGAGAGTCAAGAAGGTATGAAGCAATTAAAAGAAATGTTAGAAGTTTAGCGTGCCTCCCGATGCACGCTACATCCCAATTACTCTTACTTAAGATATTTTTTAACTAAATCAGAGAGGTGGATAATGAATAATTTAGCAGCTATAGCTAATGATATTATCACTTATAAAGGATTATGTTCTTTAGAGCAAAGAACATATGGAAAAGAAATTGAAGAAAAACTAATTGAAAACTATGCATATAGTAAAGCTGAAAAGCTGATCAATGGCAAGTACTCGGAAGAGTACGAAGACTTCATCGGTGAAATAAGTTGGCTTAATCTTGAGCTTGCTGATCGACTTTCAAGATTAGAGAAAAAACTCTTAACATACAAACGTATTGAACGTTTGAGAAAAGTTATGAAATCGATATTGCTTGAGTTAGCAATTCAATATTATAAAAATAATTTTAATAACATGATGAAAAATTGAAAGAGCATAAACTAACTGGTCACGATGTTATGCGCTATAAGCGCTATCGTAAATTCTATTTGCCCCGAAGTTTGGGGCTTTTTTTCAAAAGAATTAAGGTGAAAAAAAATGACTTTAGATGAATTTTTAAATACAAACAGAGCAAAAAAAAATGCTCTCTATCGAACATTTAATAGAATTATTTGTAAAGATGGGTTCACATTTTCAATACAATGCGGTTCACTGTTTTACAGTGAACCTCGAAGAGAATTTAAGGCTGCTGAAAAATACAGCGCATTTGAATTAGGGTTTCCGTCTCATGCTGATGAACTGATATCCGAATACGCAGAAGACGAACAAAAACCTACTCGTACGGTATATGCATATGTTCCACGCGAAGTGGTAGAACAACTAATAAATAATCACGGCGGAATTAAAAATGACTATTCTCCTTTTTGATCACGTCGGCTGTAACTAGCTTATAACGGAGCTATTCTATTAATAGCATTATAATTCTCAAGAATTAGTTGAAGAGTTAATCGCATTAGATTATTAAATAACACTGACAGCTCGGAAAGACGGCGCATTGCTACATCCTATTTGCCCCGAAGTTTGGGGCTTTTTTACAGAATTAAGGAATAAAACAATGAATAAATTAACTCCACAAAATGCAGAACAGGAACACATGATTCAAATTTTATTAGCAAAAATGCAGGGGATTGATATTGAATATTTCCAAAATGAAAAGTGGCATAACAGCTCATCCGGTTGGCTTGATTTAAGATTTAATTACCGTATCAAATCCCATGAATTACCAATTACCAGAGAAATGTGGGCGATGATAGATGAAGAATGGAAATGGGTGGCAAAGGATGAGGAAGGCTGGATTTATTTTTATACGGATGAACCCTATATTTCCTCCAGCAAATACTGTTGGAATGTTTATGAGGGAGATTGGTCCAAATCTATATTAGCGATCAACGCAGATGATATCGACTGGCGAAAATCTCTCACGAGACGCCCTGAGGGGGTATAAATGAAAACAATACCGATTGACCATGTCGGCTGTAACGTGTATGAGACAGACCGATTCAAGCTAAATTACAGAATGACCAAGGGTGAACAAATGTACGCCCTTTTTTGTACCTACTTTTTGACGATGGGCGGATTACTTATGCTGATTCGCTGGATGTTAGAAATGGCAACGGAGTAAAGCTAATGGCATGGGAAGAGATTTATAGCTCACTGCCTATCCAATCCAAAATGATTATGGATATCGCAGAGGCATACGGGGTTGATTTAACAGAATTGGCGAATTTACAAGTTCAAAAACATGAAAATGACACACATTTAAACGAGGCGAATTATGGAATTAGCTAAATTAGATGCCCCTTTCCACCCTAAAGATATTGAATGGAGAGTGCAGCAATGTGGCATCTCGAATAATAAACCGTGGTGTATGGTTTTAGCGTATGTAACAAACAGAGCTATTCAGCAACGGCTTGATGAAATTTGTGGAAAAGAGAATTGGCAAAACGATTACGACCCAGCTCCTGATGGAGGGGTTATGTGCAGTATAAAAATCAAGATTAATGGTGAGTGGATAACAAAAAAAGACGGCGCAGAAAACACTCAAATAGAGGCTGTTAAAGGCGGTATTTCTGGGGCAATGAAACGTGCAGGCGTTCAATGGGGAATTGGTAGGTATCTGTATGATTTAGAGGAAGGTTTTGCTAAGACTTCTTCGGAAAAAGTCGATGGCTGGAATAGAACGCGAACAAAAGACGGGGTATATATTTGGTGGGAAACTCCAACCCTTCCAGACTGGGCGCTGCCAGTTGAGTATATTTTGTCGCTGTTTGATGAAGAGGCAGCTAACTGCAAATCAGAGGATGAGCTAAAAACGGTTTTTGCAAAATACTATAAACGTTGTAATGCGTTGGGTATAGGTGATCGGCTCAAATCACTGAGCGATAGATATAAACATAGATTAGAGAGTAAATAATAATGAGGCAGGCTAACATTTATTTTGACATAGAAACCATCCCGACTCAATCTAATAATTTAAAAAATTACATTGTCAACAACCTGGCACCCCCAGCAAATTATAAAAAAACTAAGGCAATCGGTGCATGGATTGAGAAAAATAAAGAGCCTGCATACCGTAAAACCGCTTTAAACGGCGGTTTTGGTCAAATAGTATGTATTGGTTACGCTATTAACGATAGCGATGTGAAAACAATTTATTTTGATAAATGGGCGGAATCTGAAAAAGAAATTTTGGAAACATTTTTTAATGATTTAAAAAATTGCTACACCCCTAGCGCAGATATAATACCTAATTTCATTGGTCATAATATCGAAAATTTTGATCTGCGTTTTATTTATCAACGTGCAATTGTTCTAGGAATAAAACCCCCGTCATTTCTACCACTCAACAGTAAGTCTTATAACAATATGTATATATTTGACACCATGACCGAATGGACAGGAAAACGAGGATTTGTATCGCTCAATGAGATTTGTATGTCATTGGGTTTGCCAACAAAAGACGATGAGATCGACGGCTCGAAAGTGTGGGATTTTGTGCAATCTGGCAAGATTAAGCGGGTTGCCGAATACTGTGCTTCAGATGTTGAAAAAGTTCGAGCAATACATAAACGGTTTACATTTCAAGAATAATTTTAACTGCCCATGGCGGTTTTTACGGAGTAAAACAATGACAAGATTAACTAAAGAAATTAAAGAGGAAATTTGTAGAAACGCAATTGAGCAATCGCCAGCAAATAAAGAGCTAGCAAAAGTAAATGAAAATTTATCTAAATTGGCGCTTGATGTTTTTAACGATACTGCGACAAACAAGAGGCTTGAGGAATTTTTCGAAATAAGAGAGCGCATAGAAAAACTACCATTTGAGGGCGGGTGTTTTTATGAAAAGTCTTATATTAGATGTAATTTTGGTGGAATGTATTATTCATTACATGCCCCAGAAGATATTATTTTTTTTGAATTTAAAGAAATTCCTACTTATCCGGCGGAGCATGAATTTACAAAAAAATTTTTGCAGTTAGATTGTAAAAGAGAGTCATTAAAAAATCGAATAAAATCCTTGCAAGCTGAAATTATGGCTATCCTAAATAGCTGTACAACTCTCGAAAAATTACAAAAAGTTTGGGTTGAGTCAGTTAATTTTCTAGACGGCGTCGAGTTTGATGCAATCAAAACCAATTTACCCGCCATTAAAATTGCAGACCTAAACGAAAAATTAGGTATTTCACAGTAAATAAAATAGCGTCTGGTATATGCGTTGATAATTAGATGTTACAGCGCATGTTATTGGGCAAAGAAATATTCTGAGGAATGATTATGTTTAAAAAATATCAGCACATAGAAAGATTTGATACTGATGAGGTCGAAGATATTGAGAAGGGTTTATGTTACATTTTCCCAAAACTGGATGGCGCTAACGGTTCTGCTTGGATTGAGAATGGAGAAATAAAAGCAGGATCACGTAATAGAGAGCTAACATTAGATAATGATAATCAAGGTTTTTATAATTGTATTCTTCAACATGAAGGAGTAAGAAAATATTTAGAACAATTCCCAGACCATATTTTATATGGTGAGTGGCTTGTTCCGCATTCTCTTAAAACTTATCAAGATGAAGCATGGCGCAAATTTTATGTATTTGATGTATACGACAGAAACAAGAAATGTTATATAGCGATTGCTGATTATAGCACTTATTTATCCATGTATAATATTGACTATATTCCACCGCTCTTGATAGCAAACAATCCAGCGAAGGAAGACATAAAGGAGTGTCTTGTATTAAATACTTATTTAATCTCAGATGGTAGTGGAGTTGGTGAGGGGATAGTCATAAAAAATTATGATTATGTCAATAAATATGGACATACCGTGTGGGCTAAAATTATCTCTAATGAATTTAAAAAAAAGCGCCAGAAAAAATTTAGCTCAGATATGGTTGATAAAAACCGTCTTGAATATGAAATTGTTGATCAATTTATTACCAAATCCTTAATTGATAAGGAATTGGCTAAAATTAAAGTTGACGGCTGGAGCGGCAATAAAATACCAAAACTGCTGGGCACTATCTTTCATGAGCTCATAAAAGAGGAGACGTGGAACATCATTAAAAAATTTAAAAACCCAATAATAGATTTCAAAAAACTTCAAACACTCACAAATTCAAAAATCAAGCAAGAACTTCCTGAATTGTTCAACTAAAGACAGTGTCTGCGTCTGGTATATGCGTTGATAATTAGTGTTAGCTGTGATCTGACTCCTTATCAGTTAGCGCACTAGTTTGAAATATACAAGCCGTGTATAGCATTGACGGTAGTCACGCCGTCGGCGACAGAGTGACAACCACCCAATGTAGGAGTTATTAATGGAAATTAAAATCAAAATTGAATCAAACACAAGCATATCGGATGCATTGAAAATATCTGGCGAGGTTATAAAACTATACCCAAACACCCCGTTGAATCAATATCAAATAATTCAGGTTTCTAACAGTAATACTGCAAAAGTAGTCAATCTATGCAGGACAATAACAGGTTACATCACCAAAATTGAATAATTTATAGAGAAGTCAATACAATGTGTAAAAAAATAACAAACGAAGTAAATAAACTCTGTGATGTCGTGTTACCACCTCCAAAGTTCAATCAATTTGACCCCGTTTTATATAACGGAATCAGAACTGAAATTGCTGATAGCGCCAATTATTATGCGTTCAATGATGATGGTGTGATGTGTCCATGGTATTACGTACCCACACTATTAGATGATTTTATTTGTATTGAACTGGTTCCGGAAACTGATTTAACTAATTTTACAGGCAACTAAATGGCAATATTAAACAAATCACAAACAGAGAAGCAGAACAAAGATTATTGGCGAACAAGTCCAGAACTTATTAATGATGCATTAGGATTACTTGGCGTTACGAGTTTTGATACAGATGTCTGCTGTTCTGTTGAAAGTATCAAAATTAATAAATCGTTTGCTTATATATCTGAAACTCAAAATGCGCTCAATAATGAGTGGTTTACATTGCAAAATAGCGCTCCCTCTTTTTGTAATCCTCCCTTTTCTCAAAAATGGGATTTTTTTAAGAAAGCGGTTGAACAATCTAAAAAATGGGGGAAATCAGTATTGATGGTTCTTCCCTACACCCCTGCAACCAAGCAATGGCATGAAAATGTACACGGTCAAGACTGCATTATTTATGTTCCTGATGGACGCTATCAGTATTTATTGCCGAGCGGTGAAAAGTCTGTAAATAACTGTAATTTTGATACATGCTTGATTCTGATTGTTCCGTTCAAATGTGGAAATGTAATTGTTAATTATAAGCGAGGTTTAAATGAGTGAAACAGTATATGACGTTGATTTGCCGATACCAAAATTTGGTTTATTCGACCCTGTCTTATATAACGGTATGAGAACAGAAATCGCAAATGATTGTATTTATCATGCATACAATAAATTAGATGTTATGTGCCCGTGGTATTACGTTCCAGTTCTCATGGGCGATTTTATTAGCATTCAACTGGTGCCAGAAACTGATTTAATGGAGGTGGGTAATGTGGGTAATGATTGATTGGCATAAATATCCTGATGAAAAACCCTGTGACAGTTGGAAATTTAATGATGTTATTGTTGTAATAGAGAATATATATGATGACTGTCCAAGTATACAGGCTTGTTGTTACGATGAACGTGAAGATAAATTTTTTACGGAAAGTGCTATTTGTCCTCGTTGTAATATGAGTACTAAACATTACATTAACGGGAAAGTATTATACTGGATATTTGTGTGTGAATTAGAAACACCAGAGGATGTGAATGATGACTAAATTAAATTGGCGTAAATTTCCAGATGAAGTGCCAGAAAAAGAAAACGGCATTGCTCAAAAACTGTGTATCGTACGTATTCGTTTTTTAAATGGGCGTGAAGAATTGTGTGAAGCAACAGTATATGACTGGTACGACGAACACGCAGAATTCGACGAGTGGATAGATGATTATGTTGGTAAATGGTCTAAGCATGATAACGATGAAGTAACACACTGGATTTATGCAGATGAGCTACCGCTACCGGAGGAAATGATTATGAAATATTTTAGTTATGACCCGTCGGATGAGGACGGATTGGAGTTACATAATACAGCAGACGAGGCTAAATTGAGGGCGCAATCATGTATTTCTGAAATGCTCGATTGTGACGGACGTTGGGAGGAGCGAGTTGATTTAGTTTGCTGGGGCGAGGTCAAGGAAATTACGACTAAAACAAACGTTCGCCCTGACCCTTCTGGTGAATATGATTATTTATGTGATTATAAACTAAAGCCGATTAAAGAGTGATTATGATTACACATGAAGAACGGGAAAAGTTGAAAGTTGGGGATGTGGTCTATACCGTAGATGATACGGTAATGTGTGCGAGATGTGTAATGAGTGGAGAGGTGATAGATAACGAAACTGTAGATTTTACCTTTTTTACTCGTAGTCTTTATAATAAGCGGATGTTCATTAAAAAAATTGATGCATATAGAACTGCTAGAAAAATGATGTCAGATGATATTAACTATCTGAATGAAGAAATAGAGTTTATTGATGTATTAATTAAACAACTGGAGCAAGAAAATGGGAACTAAACAAATTAGCGACTTTGAAAAAGAAATTTTAAACAAAATTGATAATAACGAGCAGTTAACCGAGGATGAGGTCGAGGAGCTGTTATATAGCGATAACATAATTGATTCTGTGCATATGGATACATACGACTGGACTGAAATGGTGCAATCCATAGTTCAACTAGGAGGGCGCACATTTGGTATTTATTGGCAGAGGGGGTTGACAGAATCTCAGGATAGTTTGTTCGCTCCTCAAATCCCTGTTGAGGTCAAGCAGGTTAAAAAAATGATTGAAACAACCGAATGGGTGAGGCTGTGATATGAAAATAGAAATAAAACGACTGGAAAAACAGGAGTAAAAAATGGCAAGCCGTGGAATAAATAAAGTCATATTAGTTGGTAATTTAGGGCAAGATCCAGAAGTTCGTTATATGCCAAATGGTAGCGCTGTTGCAAATTTCAGCGTTGCAACTTCAGAATCATGGAAAGATAAACAAACTGGTGAAACCCGTGATCGTACAGAATGGCATCGTGTCGTTGTTTTTGGTAAGTTAGCTGAAATTGCAGGTGAATATGTTAAAAAAGGAACGCAAGTATATCTTGAGGGACAGTTACAGACCCGTAAATGGCAAGATCAAGCAGGCATTGACCGTTACACAACGGAGGTTGTAATTAATCCAATCGGGGGAACATTACAAATCTTAGGTTCTCGTAGTGATGATTCAAACCAACAGCAATCGCAACAACCAATTAATCGCCCTGTTCCGCAACCACAAAACGAGCCACCGATGGACTTTGACGACAATATTCCCTTTTAAAATTAATTAGTTACAAACAAAGCCGCTCATGTAGCGGTTTTTTAATTGTGAGTTATATTATGAAGCATCTACCAAATAATGATAATCAGTTCTACCCTACCCCTCGGTCTCTAGCGTTTAAATGTTTCGATTTGCTAGAAGATCAATACCATGGAGATAGTTTTATTCTCGATCCTAGCGCAGGAAAAGGGGATTTTTTCAAGCACCTAATTGCGTATTATGAACAAAAATATAGATTGTATGATCGCATTAGATTGAAAAATCTGAATGCAATAGAAATTGATTCCAATCTGAGAAAAATATTAACTAGCGAAGATATAAAAGTTATTGGTGATGATTTCTTACAGTTTGATTCGATAGAAACATATGATTTAATTTTGATGAACCCACCGTTCAAAGATGGTGATAAACATTTATTGAGGGCTATTAACTTTGTTATTAATGGCGAAATAATCTGCATACTAAACGCAGAAACAATTAAAAACCCGTACACTAACACAAGAAAAGAGCTGATTAATCGACTCGCAGAATTAAATGCCGACATAAAATATGAGGAAAATGCGTTTGAATCAGAAGATACCGAACGGCATACCGATGTCGAAGTCGCAATAATTCATATTAAGTTAGTTCAGGATTTTAATAGTATTTTTGATGAGAACTATGAAAAAACCAATCTAGATATTGATTTAAATGATGGTACTGAGGTTAAAAATAACAAAGAAAAGCTATCCATTAGTGAATTAATTTATGAATATCAAGACTATCAAAAAAGAATCGCTGATACATGTACGGCAATGTTTAAAGCATCATACGGTTGTCGAAATTTCTTTAATATCGCAATACTAGACCCATTCCAAAAATATCCAAATGAGCCAAAAATTTATGATATGCATAATATTGAAAATGCCATCCGAGACGCTAATGCTAAATTAAAAAAACAATATTGGCGAATTGTATTAGATAGACCCGAATTTAAATCAAAATTAACAACTGATGAGGTTAGAACATTTGATAACCTAATCAGTCGATTTTCTGATATGGAGTTTAGCCAGAACAACATTAATGTGTTATACGAATATCTACTAGAGAACGGCAATAATCTATTTAAAAATGCTATTTATAATCTATTTGATGAAATAACGAGCAAACTCAGTTGGTATCCAGAAACAGGTAAAAACATTTATTTATACAACGGTTGGAAATCTAATAACGGTTACAAAATAAACAAAAAATTCATTTTGATTTTTCGGAACGCCTATTCTGGCAAATGTTTTAGTTATGACTGGGAAACAAAAACACGGCTAGAGGATATAGAAAAAGTTTTTACATATTTTAATAACGGAATAACTCCAGAAATATCTCTCAGTCAATCATATATTGATTGGTTTGAAAATCGACGCCCTAATAACTATTTTGAAAACTCACTGTTTAAAGTTCGAGTCTATCAGAAGGGCACATTGCATTTTTATGTAAAAGACGAGGCATTGCTCAGACGTTTTAACGTATATGTCGGTCGTGAGCGGACATGGTTACCGCCAGACTATGCAATGAAAACTTATAACGAGTGCAATACTGAGGAAAAACGTGTTATTGACGAGTTCGAGGGCGAGAAACAATACACATCTAACCTAAATGATCCGCTATTAACAAATCTGAATAAATCGTTACTAATGATTGAAGCTGCATAATGCAGTTTTTTATTACAGGAGAATAAAATGATTAATAATTTTGATACAGATGACAATAACGCAGCGTTTTCCGCGTTATTGGTTTATGTAATTTATAGGAGTAGAAACATTCAAAGGTTTAAAGTTAGCACTGACATGTGGGATCGTATAACCAGGTTTGTGCAATCATCAGCAAAGAGAAGCAAAACCATTCCGGATTTCATATCCAAATTTACAAAAAAAATGGATTGCGATGCAATCAATCCTCGTTGGATGTCATTAGCACTTAATAACCAACGTTTACTTCAAGTAGGAGATTGCTTTATAGAGAGCAGTGGTGAATCAATGCGTCATTTCATGACTAACGAAATTGAAAAGTTTAAATCTAGTGAAATCATTAATTTATTTAAAAATAATACTCAATGGATAATTCTTCTTGTGCGCGACAGGTTGGAGCGCGAGAAAGTTATTGAAGGAAAATTAGTAGCGGAGGCAGAAAGTGAACAATTATAGAATTACCGGAATTTTTACAACCAGATCGCCACTTTCTCATATTTCAGAAAGTATTAGCACTAATAGCTATCTTTCACAAGACGCAATATTGCAGCCCGACGGAACAATCGAGGAGGTTTTCTCTTATTCAGGAAATGCATGGCGCGGACAGTTAAGAGATTTATGCGCGACTTATCTTTTAAAGAAACTCGGCGTTTCTGTTAGCCTTGATTTTTTCCATTTACTTTATAGCGGTGGGAAAATTGGTGGTGAGCAAACAATTAACATTGCGAAAGCGAAAGAAATTAGAGAATCTGTACCTTCATTTTCTTTATTTGGTGGAGGCATAGGCAGCCAAATTATTTCAGGAAAAATAAAGGTAGGATCCTCCTACCCTGTCTGCGTCGAAGCGTTACCGGTTTTGCCTGAATCCGCTCATTCATTAGCTAAAAAAATTACATATAGTGATTTAACAACAGAAAAAAACTTCACGAGGATGGATGACAGCAAAAAACTTGAGTTAATTCATAACATCAAGGTCGATGACTTACATTTATTAAGCGAGGAAGAGCGCAAAAAGAAAAAAGATGTTGCAACCCAAATGATAATGACATCTGAATTAATAGTTTCAGGTGTTAGCTTGATGCATCAAATTGACTTAATGAGTGTTACTGATATCGAACTAGGTGCCCTGTTTGCAGCCTTTCAAATGTTTTCTGAATTGCCATATATCGGAGGGCAATCAAATAAAGGTCATGGACTTGTCGATTATGAGTGTTACATCGTTAATACTCAAACGAATGAAAACCATGATGTTATTCGAATAAATTCATCTTCAACCGAGCTATCAGCATTCGCTGAAGAAAAAATTGCCTCATATCAAAAGCATTTATTAGAAATTAAAGCAAATATAAAAACTTCAAAAATCGGTGAAATTATGGGGGTTTAAGATGTTTTTAACAAAAATAAAGATGGTTGAAGGCACAGATGATTATCACGCCCATCAAGTGTTGTGGACATTATTTGAAAACGAGCAGCAGCGCCCGTTTTGTTTTAGTTCAGTAAATAATGTTGTTCATATGCTATCAACAGTAAAACCGAATTTTAAGACAACCGAAATTAAATTGTTAAATAACAGTACATTAATTTTTAAAGTTATCGCCTGCCCACCCAAACGCAGATTTAGAACAAGAACAATAAAATCTCAAGATTATAGCGCTTCACATTTAAAAGAGTGGTTTTCGCGAGTGTTCGAAGATATAGCAAAAATAAACTATGTTGAATACACAACACTTAAGCCAAAATCATTGCAGAAGAAAAATGGAGAAAAAATGAGGTGGAGCCAGTACCTCTTTTTTGGCTCATTAACAATACTTGATGCTGAGCGATTTGAAAACAAAATAGCTAGGGGATTTGGTCAAGGAGCAGGATTTGGGTTGAGCATGATGAATCTTGTAGATATCACAGACATATAAGGTATACATATGAAACATTTAAGAATTACTGCATTTTTAACACAAGGCTTTTCTGCTGCTTATGAATGGGCATTATCAATAGACGGAATCGTCGGATATGCAAAAAAAATGAATGAACTTGGGTTTGACGATTTCGTTTATTCACAATCATCAAATAATATGAAACCTTTAGATGATCTGCCATTTCAAAAAGAACACTTTTTAGATATGTGGTGGTACAAGTGTTCTATGCCTATTTTTAAAATAGAATCAACGCAAGATAAACATTTATTTCGCCGATTTAATACGTTTGAGGCGGAAACAATGCTTCAAAACGTAAAGAAAGTTGAAACAACAAAAGGAGCATATCGCAATGCGATGATTTCTAAAACCTTTTTTATAACTAAAAAGGTAGATTGGTTCGTTATTGGGGATAAAGAAGAAATTGAAAAATATTTAAAAATGATAACCCACATCGGTGGGGCACGTCGGGCAGGGTTTGGGGCAGTCAGTAAATGGGAAGTTGTCGAGGTAGAAGAAAACAGTAAGCCACGGCTATACCGCCCTTTGCCGATTGAGTTTGCAGAAAGAAATAACGTTACAGGGTTGTATGTTAATTGGGCTATCAGACCGCCTGCAACAATTTCAGTAAATAAATTTGATTGTGTGATACCAAGAAATGATTGATATTGAATGTGCTAAAATCAGGGCTAAAATGCCGTCTTTCAAGCGAAAACTGCAAGTAGCTAAAGAGATAATTAAAAATGGTTTATCGCTCTGTGATAAACCTATTGTTTCATGTTCTTTTGGTAAAGATAGTGCGGTTTTATTACATCTTGTTATGCAAGAGAAGCCAGACATTGAAGCGAGATTTATATCGTGGGATGAAACAAACTTAATACATAACTTTAATGATGTGATCGCCGAATGGGAAAAGTTAAATGCAAACATTAAAATAATCAATCTCAGCAGATTAACGCTGGATGAAAAAGTAAAGGATCGGTTTGATAAATTAACTCATGAAGCAAATGGATCCTTTGTCGGATTGCGTATAGATGAATCTAAGGGACGTAGAATAACGCTATTAAAAGACGGTGTTATTTATAAAAATAAACAAGGTTTTTATCGTATCTGCCCTCTTGCTTATTTTAGTACCGAAGACATTGCAGCATACATATATTTACATAAATTACCAACACTCCAAATCTACAAAATCGAAGGTTTTCAAGAGCGCACAACAAGCAGAATACCGCGCGCAAATTTTGGCATAAGGCAAGAGATGCTTCAACGTTTGAAAAAAAGAGATCTGCAAGCTTTTCAGAAGTTGCAGGAAATTTATCCGGAGGTGAGCGAGTATGTCTAATACACAAACAATATGGTATAACATGTTAAAAATGAATGACTTTATACCGCCAAAAAAAAATAAACACAATGATGAGCATTGCTGGTTGTGTAGCGGCAAGTTAAATGAAAATTCATGGTCAATAAAAGATGCAATAACTTCATCATTTACTGATGTAAGTTTAGCAAAAAACAACACGTCAAATTCTGTATGTTGCGCTTGCGTTGGTCTGATGAAAAAGGAAGCATGGGTCGAAGCTTGTGAAAAGCATGGTAATAGCCCATATTTCCCGATAAAAGAAGGTAAAGAGCCATACTTAGCTAATTGGGTTTTCTTTAGTCACATATTTAATGATAATAAATGGATTATGCCGACCAGAGCTGAACTTGAACAGTGTTTACTTAACCCTCCGCAGCCCCCTTTTTCAATTATTATAACGGAAACAGGAAAAAAACATTTAATATTCAAGGCAAATATATCATTATCAAAAGACAATTTTTTTGTCCAACTTGAAGAGCAATCAATCAATGTATATCTAGATGACTTTAAAAAACTACACTCAACAGTAAAAGAAGCGTACAACTTAGGTTTAAGTAAAGAAAGCATTTTAACTGGTAATTATAACTATTCCACAGTTTTAAAAATCGGTTTAAAAAAATGGCAAAATATTGAATGTGAATTAAAAAAAGCGCGCAACACAGATAAAAAATTGTTGACGTTATCTTGTTTTGTTGTGCAGAAAGAAACTTAATTACTTTATTTTTGAATCAAAACACTTGTAATAAAAATCCACATTAAACCTTTTAATAACTGACTGAACAACCACCCTATTCTATTAATTTAACTTCAATTCTCACGCTGATTATTTAGTGTTCGATAACTATTATCAAAGGAAATGATTATGAAGCTAAACAAAACACATTGTCATCTAAAAGATTTATATGACAAAGAAACGGAATATATTTGTGAAATATGTAATCAAGTTTCGTTAACGGTTGAACTACGAACTGACCCTTACGCGCACGAACTCCACTATGACAATACCCTATATTTTATGTGTGATGACTGCGCATATAACAGCTCACAAGATATCTAATAACTATTGGTGAAAATATATCAAAACTAACTAAGGTGCGAAACAACGGATGGCTACATGATAGTGGCATTTATGTAGCTAAATTTAATTTTGGTTATCTTGTTTATAAAAGTATACAGGACTATCAAACGCCATGCGCTGATTACGTTTCATTTCAAACAATGAAAGAAGTTAAGGCTCATATCGGTAAAGTGCTATCTAAAGGAAATGATTATGACTAAACAATTAAAACCCTGCCCATTTTGCGGTAGTAAAGATTTATCTGTTAAATGTATCGACCACAACTGCTATGCAGTGGAATGTAACAATTGCGGAGCAATGGGTCGATTTAGAGAAACTAAAGCTGATGCACAATCAGCTTGGAACTCAAGAATTAATGAATCAAATTGAGGACCAAAAATGACTAACTACACTAAAGAACAGCAAAAAATGATTGCTGAATTTATTGAAACCGAAATCTTGCCAATGCGGAGCATGGTTAATCAGTCGTTAGCGTTTTCAAAACAGGACGAATGGGTTAACGTCAAGGACATTAATGAAAAACTAAAAAATCTTAAATTCATAAGGTTTGCTGAAATTAAAAATCAGGTAGGAACAAGGTTTTTGCAACAATTTTATGATGATGAATATGTTATAGCACGCAATCAAACGACAATGGAAAACATCGTAATCAATATCAACAAATCATTAGCGTTTAGTGTAGATGCTGTCAGCGATGATACGTTCGTAGAGGTGATCAATGAAACCACGTCAAATAATGTCGGGGACAGGTGAAAGTAGGGGTACGGTTTAAATGAAAAAGAAATTTAAACAACGCAAGCAACACTATTTCTTATTTGCATATAAATTTCAATGCACAAATGGTAAAGATGGGTATGGGTGTAAAACCATATCAAAAAATAATATAAATGTAACACAAACAACCTTTAATTGTATTTGGGAATTATTAAAGAAAGATGTTGATGATGTTGAAAATATGATTATAACTTCAGTTAATTATCTTGGTTATATGACTGAAAAAGAATTTAACGATAATTGATCAATATAGGGTTAGCATATGAAAAAATACAATCTAATTTACGCCGATCCGCCGTGGCAATATTCGAATCAATCAACAAGAGCTGCCACAAAAAATCACTACCCCACTATGACATTCCAAGAACTTAAATCACTAAACATAAAATCAATAGCAGATAATAACAGCATATTAATTATGTGGTATACGTCTGCATTTGCAAGGCAAGCTGATGCGCTAGCCACTCATTGGGGTTTTGAGGTTAAAACTATGAAATTGTTTACATGGGTGAAATTAAATAAAAATTATCATCAAAACATAACTAAACAACTAAAAAAACACAGTTGTATGAATTCTGAGGATGTCTTTAATTTAATTAATGATCAATTGAGATTTGGATTAGGTAATTATACTCGTGCAAATAGTGAGGATTGTTTGATAGCTGTTAGAGGTAAAGGCATTCAACGAATTAATAAATCAGTTAGCCAGATAATTTTAGCCCCGATTGGGGCGCATAGCGCAAAACCTCAGGAGGCACGAGACCGAATAGTTCAATTATACGGAAATGTACCGAGGGTTGAATTGTTTGCCCGTCAGAACGTAAACGGTTGGGATGCGTGGGGTAATGAATGCATAAATGATATTGAGTTGTGAGGTGTAATTATGGAGATTATCACACTAAAGGAAGCGTCAAGAATATCCAAACTATCATATACATACCTCTATGAGAGAAAGCTCGAATACGGTTTTTCATGTCAATCTAAATCAGAAAATAGAGCTGGTAAATGGTTAGCCGATAAAAAAGAATTTGAAGAAAAGTTCAAAGCAAATCATAATGCGAATCGGCTAACCTCTGAAAAAGGAGGTAAAAAATGTCAATCAAGAAACGCGGTGAATTCTGGCACATTGATATCCAAGCGCCAGATGGATCGAGAGTTAGGCGCTCTACTGGTACGACAGACAAAAGGCAAGCGTTAGAATACCATGACAGGCTAAAAGCTGAATTATGGGAAATGACAAAGCTCAACAAAAAGCCTAAAAGACTTTTTGAAGAAGCAATTATATTAATGCTAAAAGATGCTGAACACCAAGCGAGATTTGACTATAAACAAGCACACGCAGAATACTTTTTAAGAATCTTTTCGGGTAGAGACTTGTCAAGTATTACTGGCGAAGAACTAACGAATAGTATACCAAATTTTCACGCAGACACTAAGAAGCAAATAGCAAACGGTACTAAAAATCGTTACCGTTCAACTATTTTAAGGGCTTTTAGTTTAGCATATAAAATGAATTGGATTGATGCTGTTCCTTATATTCCTCGTTATAGTGAGCCTAAAGTTCGTGTTAGATGGATAACGAAAGAAAAAGCAAATTTATTGATTCACAATTTACGGTTGCAATGGATGAAAGATGTTTGTTTTTTTGCGTTATCTACAGGTGCTCGTATGAGTGAGATATTTACGCTGACATGGCATAATGTTGATTTTGTTAATCGTGTGGCTACCGTGACAAATGAAAATGCAAAATCGGGGAAAGCCAGAGCTTTATTACTAAATAATGATGCTATCGAATTAATAAGAAAGCTAAGACTTAGAAATAATTGTGAATATGTTTTTACTCGCTCAACTAATCGACGTGTTTATGATATTGATCGAAGAGACTTTAAGCAAGCATGTGAGCAATCTGGAATTGATAATTTTCATTTCCATGACTTGCGTCATACTTGGGCAAGTTGGCATGTACAAGCCGGCACACCACTCTATACGCTCAAAAATCTTGGCGGATGGGAAACGTTAGAGATGGTCAACAAGTACGCTCATTTAAACGCTGATCATATGCTCGAATTTGCAAATAACGTCACATTTACGGCACAAAGGTCAATCGGCAACACTGAAATAAATGTAAGTAATGGTTAAATGGTTATATAAATCAAGGTGTTTAATGGTGGCCCCTACTGGACTTGAACCAGTGACCAATCGATTATGAGTCGACTGCTCTGACCAACTGAGCTAAGGGGCCTTAGTGATGTGTTACTAAGTTAGTAGGGTTGCGATTATAATAGAGTTAAAATTATTTTGCTAGATTTTATTCGCTAAAAATTGATAGTTTGATTATTTATTCTACTTTTTAAGTGTGAATAATAGGGAATTTTAAATTAGATTTGTAATTAAACTTTTCTTAATCCATTAACTTGATACAATAATTTAACTGCTAAATACTGTTTCTGATCAATTTAAAAAAGGAAAACAATATGTTTATAAAAAAAGGGCTCTTTGTTATTGCTATTACTTCTGTTTCTGTTCTTTTGCTTAATGGTTGTGGTTCAAACTATCAACTTTCTCCAGCAGCACAACAAGTGAAATTTATTGATACTAAACCTGATGATCATTGCCAATTTTTAGGTAAGGTTGAAGGTCGTCGTAATACCTTTTTTTCTGGCACTAAAACTCACAGTGAATTAATGAAAGATGCCGCAGCAGATCTCCTTAATAAAGCGGCTGCATTAGGTGGTAATGTTGTTTACCAAGCTCAGGATGCCAGTATGAAATATATTTCCGAAATTGCTCCTACTGATGCAGTAATGGCTGGAGATGTGTATAAATGCTCAGCTAAATGATTTATTATCAATAATCCATTTTAACTTTAAGCAGATAATATCATTTTATCTTTATAACTAATGCAATGTTCGATATGTAACTATAATAATAGTAGTAATAAATTCAGAATAAAGCAAAATGAATGAACGCTATTATCTTTCACATAATAGCGTTCATTTTAAATGATTAATTAATCCTAATCGTTTTATAACAAATTCATTAATTGAATATATATTGTAACTCACGCCCCGCTATTGTTCGGATAGATAATAATAAATAATCCTACAAACTATTGATTTGCATCAACGATGCATTTTTTAAAAATTAATAGCCATCTCATTTGCAGTACAATCTAATTTGCTGTCATCCATACAGGATAATTTGCACTAAAAACGTTGCTATCAGATCTTGGATAAAATTTTTTAATTGATGATCCTGGTTTAGAAAATGATTCTACCATTCCATAACTCTAGCGCATTTATGACTTACAGCTCGCTGATAAATACCTTTAACAAGTCCCTTTTATCCATTAGTAACATTTAATGTTTTCGCCAATTTGTAAATCTATAACTGAAGAGATAGGAGCTTATGTTTAAAGATGTCTAAAAAACTGAACTAAATTAATTTAGTCTGGCAGAGCATCTTATTTTTTGTTCATGTTAAATTGATATTTTATATAATTTATTCACTTTGCAATTTTGAATGCCGTTGATTAATGTTTAAACTTTATAAATTATCGATCGTTTAATCATGCGGCTTTTAATGGTTACCTAAGTTATTAACAATAAGAATAGTTCTTTAATCTATTATGAAATGATTTTGTTTGCATAAATAAGGAATAAATTGCTCAATTAAGTATTGATTATTTTTTGTTATATAATATATTTTCTCACTGATTAACCATTACCTATAAAAATGATGAAACTACCGTCTTTTATTGAAATTTATAATGAGCTTATCACCATTCCAACAATAAGTAATGTAGCTGACGCTAAGTTAGATTACTCAAATAAATTATTGGTGGAAAAACTGGCCAATTGGTTGGCTGATTTAGGATTTAAAATTATTCTCACCCCCATCCCAAATACACGTGATAAATATAATTTACTAGCAACCTATTCAAATAATACTAATGATACTCTGGGGGGATTATTATTGAGTGGACATACCGATACTGTGCCTTTCGATGAAGGTCTGTGGACAAAAGATCCTTTTAAAGTGACGGAATTCGATAATAAATGGTATGGTTTAGGTACCGCTGATATGAAAGGTTTTTTTGCCTTTATTTTAGAATCGCTACGCGATATCGATCTAAAATCACTTACCAAACCCTTACATATTTTAGCAACGGCTGATGAAGAGATTACAATGGCTGGTGCGGCGTATTTTGCTCAACACGCTAAATTACAACCAGATTGTACCATTATTGGTGAACCAACTTCATTAATTCCAATCCGCGCTCATAAAGGATTTGTTTCAAATGTCATCCGCATAACAGGCAAATCTGGACATTCTAGCGATCCTGAGAAAGGTATCAATGCCATCGAAGTGATGCATCTGGTAATCGGCAAATTGTTAGAATTAAAACAAAAATTAAAAAATGAATATCATAATAACAGCTTCGCCGTTCCTTACCCAACGATGAACTTAGGGATTATTAAAGGGGGAGATGCTGCAAATAGGATCTGTGGTTGTTGTGAGCTTATTATGGATATCCGAGCCTTACCTGAAATGGATATTCATTCACTTTATGATCTTTTATGCCAAACTTTACAACCCATTAGGAATCAATATCCAAATCGCATTGATATTGCTTATGAAGTCGATCCTATTGCTGGCTATGAATGCCAACATGATAATCCTGCCTTGCAGGAAGTTGAAAAACTCGTTAATCAATCCGCACAAACTGTAAATTATAGTACTGAGGCACCATTTTTAAATCAAATTGCACCGACTATTGTTCTCGGACCGGGATCGATTGAACAAGCTCATCAACCTGATGAATTTGTTGATATGAGTTATCTCAAACCAACTAAAGCAACATTACAAAAATTAATTCAACGTTTTTGTATGTAAGTAACTTTGCTAATAGATTGCATGAAATAGCGCAGTAAATTGTTATTAATTCCACTGCGCTTTGCTTAAGAGATTTATTGATTAGCCTTTAATTTTACTCATTTTGGCAAATTGCTCAAAATAAGTTGGAAAGGTTTTGGCTGTACAATTGGGATCTAAAATGGTTACTGGTGTATCAGATAATGCGAGCAAAGAAAAGCACATTGCAATACGATGATCATTATAGGTTTTGATTTTCGCGTATTTTAACTGTACGGGTGGTACAATAGTGATATAGTCCTGCCCCTCTTCTACTTCTGCACCAACTTTTCTTAATTCTGCGGCCATGGCAGCTAAACGATCGGTTTCTTTAACCCGCCAATTATAAATATTGCGAATCGTCGTTGGTCCTTTAGCAAATAAAGCCGTAGTTGCAATGGTCATTGCCGCATCGGGAATATGATTCATATCCATATCGATCCCGTTTAACTCGCCTTTACGACATTCGATATAATCATCTGTCATAGTAATTTTGGCGCCCATTTCTTCTAGCACTTTGGCAAATTGGGTATCGCCTTGTAAACTTTGTTTACCAATGCCACTGACACGTACAGTTCCACCTTTAATAGCTGCGGCGGCTAAAAAATATGAAGCAGATGACGCATCACCTTCAACTAAATAGGTTTCTGGCGAGAGATAATGTTGGCCTGCTTTGATCACAAATTTTTGATAGTGATAATTTTTCACCTCAACCCCAAAAGTTGCCATCATTTTAATGGTAATATCAATGTACGGTTTTGATACTAAATCACCGATAATAGTAATTTCGGTATCTTGTGCAGCTAGTGGAGAGGCCATTAATAATGCGGTTAAAAATTGACTAGATACCGAACCATTAACTTGAATTGCTCCGCCTTTAAATCCACCATGAATCTGCAAAGGAGGATAGCCATCATTCTCCAAATAGTCAATTTTAGCACCGCCCTGACGTAAGGCATCGACTAAATGTTTTATTGGGCGTTCTTTCATTCTGGGTTCACCAGTTAAAACGATATTATTATCTCCTAAACACAAAGCTGCAGCTAATGGACGCATCGCAGTACCAGCATTACCTAAATAAAGTTCTAAGGGTTTATCAACGGTAAAGAATCCTGCTACTCCAGTTATATCACAAATGGTTTTATCATCAGAAAGTTGATAATGAACCCCTAATGCTGTTAAAGCATCTAGCATATAACGAACATCATCACTATCTAATAAATTGGTTAAACGTGTCGTACCTTTAGATAGCGCGGCAAGTAATAAAGCCCGATTTGATACACTTTTAGAACCTGGTAAATTGATCGTACCAGAAAATAATTCTATCGGTTGTAAGGTAATTTCATTATATGAATCAGCCATCAATATTCCCTTATTTATTAAAATATAGAGCATTGTAGAAGGAATACACCGATAACTCAATAAAATCATTATCGCTTTTATTTATGAAAATCATAAGTTTTTGGTTATTCCGAAAGAAATTGAATCTACATCATGGTTAGCCAATAATTTTCGACATTATTGATGATCATGCAATCCTTGCCAACTTTTTGCGCTCGGATGATTTAAATCAAATTGTGCCAAAATACGCACCGCAATATCCGTTAAAATATCATCAATTGTTTGAGGATGATGATAAAATGCCGGATTTGGCGGAATGATTGTTACCCCCAGTTTGGATAGATAGAACAAATTGTCTAGATGAATTGTACTTAATGGTGTTTCGCGAGGAACAATAATTAGTTTCCGACGTTCTTTCAAGATGACATCGGCGGCGCGACTAATTAAATTATCAGCAAATCCGCATCGAATCGCTGCCAATGTTTTCATACTACATGGCACAATGATCATACCATCCGTCTTAAAAGAACCACTCGCTATCGATGCACTTTGATCATTTACTGAATGCACTACATCTACCATATCACATAGTGTTTGATAGCTCATATCACATTCATGCTGAATCGTAGTTTTACCCCATTTCGATACAATTAAATGTACTGTTACATTAAGCTCTTTTAATTGTTTAATCACTTTGATAGCTAACGGTGCACCAGTTGCTCCGGTAATAGCGACAATAATTTTCAACTTAATTTACCTCATCAGTTGATATAATTGATTTTGGTTAACAATTTAGATACATCGCTATTCATAAAGTATTAAATTGATGCTACATTAGCATCTTATTTAGCGATTTTTTGTCAATACTTTTTGGGTAAAGCCCAAGCTATTATTCATCATTTTTAAATAATCAATCTTAATATTCCCTATCGGTGTTGGTATAAAATGTGCTACTAAATAGCATAGTCTAAAACGTTGTCGAGTTTTTTCTGCTTGATTATACAATAATGAAATGACCCCATGATACTAAACACTTTAACTTTACCTATAAAAAACGTTTGATTGGTAACAGTATCGGCAACTTGCTGATTAAATAGCATAATCTTTGCGTGCTGACTCGTTATCATTAAAGATACGCTATTTAAATCAAAAACATAAAACAGTTACAACCGATGGTCGATTATCTTGAACACTGCGTAGTGTTAAAGTGGTCTGTTTTTTTAAATCATCCGCTATTTTTATTAGAGCCCTTTCATCGCTTAGCAAGCTTTTATTACCAAAACATTTTACTGCTCATTATAGCAATCAATCATTAAATTTTCTCCTAACAATTACGTTAGCTTTTGTAGAGATTTATTAGATAAGTAGCTAATAATATTATTCGTTGTTATTTTTTAAGTTGACTATATGAACGATTATTTCTTAATCTTAATCGAGGTAATCGCAATGACACTAAAAATGCATAATACATAATTATATATGTTAGATAGTTAATCTTAAGCGTTCTTGCAAGGATCCACGTCTATTAATCTTAATTTTGATTACACAATTTATCAGTCAGATTATTTTTCAACCGATTTACTCATAACGCATTACTGTGGTTTTTAGCAAATCGATTGCTTGCTGATTTTTAGCACTATTTTGCCATAATCGATGAAACAATTGTTGGTAGCGTTTAATCGCCTCATGTGAAGCGGTGATTGAAGCAATTCCCGTGGTAACATTGGGTAATTCACCTAAACGAAAGGGACTTACCGCTAAAGCCAGCGGTTGCTGCTGCTGATAAAAAATCTGGAAGGTTAACGATGGAATACTTTCTTGGGTAATCGCAATTTCAATTTTATTACCATGTAACTCTAATAGATCAATTAAATGACATACCTCTTGCTTTGCTAAATAACAACGTTGCTTTCGTTGCTCAGAAGAAACATTCATATTGCCGATTAACCCTAAATGTAACAAATGTTCTACATTCTGCAAACCAATAAGATTCAAAATCCGTGGAAAATGGGTTAGATAATTTTGTTTACGTTCTTTTAAAATAGCTAATGTCGCAGCGATCTTTACGCTATCTTGTGGAAGATTTGCCTCGGCTAACATTGTTGCTAAATGTTGCAAATAATTATCAGACATTAATAGAAACGAAAATGGATCAAAATGAGACATTATATGGCTGGATTGTTCTTCTAATTGTTTCATTCGTTCGAAGAAACCATCTCCACTAGAATAGTATTCATTATCAACACCTAATAAACTTGTTAAAGATGTATCGAGTAAAACTGCAAGGCGATCAAGTGTTTCAATTTTAATGAGTTCACCTTTTTCTAAACGATAAACCGCTGCTCGAGAAATGTTTAAACGCTTTGCTACATCCTCCGCTTTTAATGAAGCCGCAATTCGATAAGCGCGTAATCGTTGACCGATAGCGATATAATCAATCGTTGTTTTATTCATAACATTCTCAATTTTATTTATATTTTATCAAGTAAACCACAGCATTTTGGGATAAAAATTTTATGGCACATTGTTAAATTTTAGGCTTTAAATTTATTTGCTAACAAAATAACGCTTAAATCTCATAATATTGAAATTACCAATGCTAATTCTTTCGTCCTAAAATCCATTCATGTAAAACTAGCAACCCTTGATGTTGAATTATTTTTAACCAAATTTTTCTATTTTTAAAGATAGTTGTTCGGCATAAACCTAAATCGAGTTGCATCTCATCAACGTTTTTTCCTCTTGCTAACAAATCGATCATTAAAAACCATTTATCACTGTGCCGTAAATGTTCAAGCCCAGTTCCTTTCAAATAGCTGAAATATCGCCAACATTGATTACAACGAAATTGCGCACGTTTTTCAGTTATGCGATTTGTTTTCATTGAGCCACAATAAGGGCAATTCGCATGTGTAACATTAAGCTGGTCATTAATCCATGTTTTTAATTCATTAACCTGTTGAATAATAATTTGTGGTAGCTCATTTTTGGGAGCATAAATAAAATTTTGACTCCATTGAAATAACTCGGGATAAACAGTTTGCATATACCTATCAATCGCTTGAATACGATTTTTCACAACCGCAATACTGTAATTTAATTCTTCACGGATCATAAACAAACTTTGTCCACACAACCGACGTATGGCAATGACGGGTAAATCTTCAATGGGTGTTAAACGATAGAAAGGGGTATTTAGACTTCGATTAAACCCTTTATGACAAGCCTTACAACGGTAATATTTAGGATGATCATGAACTAAATAAAATTGATTATATTGACAATATGGGCAATATGACGGCTTTGCATCTAATGCTTTAAGATCAGCAATCAGCTGATCAGCGTAAGGCAATAAATGTGTTGGAACAAAATTACTATACATTGCAATCTCTCCAATAGCTGGCAATAGCCTTAGTTTATCGCAAATTTAGCTTTAATGATATTAGCATAACGATATATCTCGTGATGATGGCTTGCAGTTGATCATTAAATAAATAATTGTTCCGTAATTTAGAACAATATTTAGTCAACTAATGGTTTAAACTGAGTAATAATATTTTGCCATTGAATTCCAGTTGGGGCATTAATTATGATAGTTTGCTGAGTAATTGGATGTATAAATGTTAACTCGCTGGCATGTAACATTAACCGATGTATGGCAAAAAACTCACTAAATGCTCGATTCTGATGTAGATCGCCATGTTTACTATCACCAAGAATAGGGTGAAAAATGTGTTTCATATGACGCCGTAATTGATGTTTCCGGCCGGTTAACGGTTTTAATTCAATTAAGCTGTAACGTGCTGTTGAATATTTACCCACTGCCATGGGAATCTCAATTTGACTTAAGGGACGATAATGCGTAATTGCAGATTGTGCGGGTTTATTTTTATGACTAAATTTATCAGCAATTTTATCGAGTTCTTCGACTAGAGGATAATCAATAATATTTGCCTGATTGACATATCCACGTACTACGGCATAATAAATTTTTCGCGGTTGATGCATAGCGAATTGGGTTGCCATTAAATTAGCTATTTGGCTTGATAAAGCAAATAGTAAAACACCAGACGTAGGGCGATCTAAGCGATGAACAGGATAAACATGCTGCCCGATTTGATCACGCAGCGTCTGCATAATTACCACTTTTTCTTGCTTATCTAACCAACTACGATGCACTAACCAACCAGATGGTTTATTAATTGCAATCAGATAATCATCTTGATAAAGAATATCTAACATTTATAAAAAAATACGACTCAACTCTTCAGCAATACTCGGACTATTATTATCACCAATCACCCGATCTACCTGTTGTTTGATTTCATCATCGGAATTGCCCATTGCAATGCCCAAACCGGCCATAGTTAACATTGATAAATCATTATAATTGTCACCGAACGCAATAATTTGTTCTAAGGGAATTCCTTCATGTTTTGCCCAATTGGCTAAACCGCTTCCTTTACTGTTGCCTTTTGCAGCAACATCAGCACGATTGACCCAGGACCATTCACATTCAAAATCACCTTGTTTTTCAAGCTCAGCAGAAAATGCTTGTAAAACTGGAATGTCATGTGAACTGGTCGCAAATTTAAAAATTTCTTTAGCATTATCGATTAATGTCATAAAACTATCGACTTTTACATATTCGGGTTGCAAATGAGGTGGTAAAGTTTTTGTCCACTCAAATAAACTTAGAAGATGATCATCAAGGACTTCATAAGTAATATATTGATCGGTATATACCAAAGTATGAATTTTATACTGGTTAACTAAATTAACCAACTTTTTAGCTTGATCTTTTGTTAATGGATTGGCATCGAAATAGGCTTTTTTCTCAAAATCATAAAGATATGAGCCGTTACAACAAATAGCAGGAGTGGTTAATTGTAATTGATGATAATAAGGATAAATCATGGAGTGATGACGTCCGGTAACTAAAATAACTTTAATCCCCATTTGCTTAAGTTTATTTAATACCTTAACGGTTTCCGGTAGAATGATTCGTTGATTATTTAATAAAGTCCCATCCATATCAAACGCAACCGCTTTATAAGTCATATTTGGCTCCTTAATTTTTGTTATCATCAATTTAATCTCTCAAAACTGAATCATAATTCAAAGTGGATTGGTAGCATAAATTTTAAAAATTTTCATTACCATCTTCTGGAATTATCACCGTTATATACCATCATATTTGTATTATGAATAGAACTTCTATACTATTTTAGGCAGTAATAAAATACTATTAAGAAAGATCGATTTTTTGCCTACCTAAAAATGAATGAGATAATGTCGTACCATCTACGGTTTCTAAATCGCCACCAACTGGCACGCCGTGAGCAATACGTGTTGCGACTATATTGAATTGATCACACATTTGGGCGATAAAATTAGCCGTCGCATCACCTTCAATCGTTGGATTGGTAGCTAAAATTACTTCTTTAATGGATTCATTTGCTAACCGTTGTTTTAAAATATCCAAACCAATTTCGTTTGGACCGATTCCATCTAATGGCGACAAATGACCTAGTAGCACAAAATACCGTCCGCTATATTGACCGGTTTGTTCAATAGCAAGTATATCTGATGGTGTTTCAACAACACATAATTGTCCACTTTGTTGTCGCTTGATGTTGCCGCAAATTCGACACTGTTCTTGTTCGGTAAAAGTCCGACAATCTTGACAATGTCCTATATTTACCATTGCATCATGCAATATTTGCGCTAATTTAATTCCACCGTGGCGATCACGTTGTAATAAGTGATAAGCCATACGCTGGGCTGATTTTGGTCCAACACCGGGTAAGCATCGTAAAGCTTCAACTAAAGATTCTAAAAGTGGACTAATTTGCATTTAACAATCCAAATATCAAACATAAATAATTTAACCAAAGAAGCGTTTTAACAAAAACAGCTTATAAAATAGCATCCAATATAATTTCACATAGCAAACAAATATCATTAAAATGCCGAACGCTGCCAGTTAATGTGAATTAAAACATAGCTACATTGAAAGTTTCCCAAAAAACAACAGCCAATGAAGTGATCAGCAGTTAATTTTAGTAATTTAAGAATATAAGTTATTCCAGTTGAAAATAGTACAACTCAATAACAAAAGAAACCAAAATAACGTTAGTCAATTTACAGCTGCACTACAAGAGTCAACAATCTCTGCCAAAGTAGAACAAAAACTTATTTGGAGAAATAAATCTATAACCTATCACAAACTAAACAGATGCTGAAAATACTAACGGTAAACAGTAATGCATTAGTATGCTCTAAAATGGCATTTTGAAACCGGGAGGTAATTGCATCCCACCTGTAACTTGTGCCATTTTTTCTTTTTGCGCATCATCTAAGCGACGACTCGCATCATTGAACGCAGCAGCAATCAAATCTTCTAACATATCTTTATCATCATCAGTAAGTAAAGATGGATCGATTGCGACACGACGACAATTATGTGCACCATTTACGGTAACTTTAACCAACCCAGCGCCAGACTCTCCAGTTACTTCCATTTGTGCTATCTCTTCCTGAACTTTCTGCATGCGTGTCTGCATTTGTTGCGCTTGCTTCATCAAATTACCCAGACCACCTTTACCACCAGAAAACATATTACTTCCTCTTAATCAATAATTGTCAATATTTGAAACTGGGTCATTATATTACAGAGGATTAATACTTTCATCATTTTTTGCTTTAAAAAATTAAGATAACCGCGGCTTTACTAATTTTGTTAACCATTTTTCCAGCTTAATCACATTTAATCAAAAAGAATACTTGAGATATCTGAAGGGGGAGAATGTGTTTGTCCAATTAAGCTTTAACATTAATATAGACTTATATGCTAACGATAACTTGCTAATGTTTCACTTAACCATATCATAATCATATTTGCTGTATTTTTTACTAAATAACCATATCTTGATTGCACAAGTAATATTACATGTTGCTCATCAATGTGTTTTAAAAAGGCATTAATCGCAATTTGTTTAATTAATGGCGGTAAAGCTAACGCCCCTATTTTCAGTACTAGTCGTAGTTAGTTACTCGCGAACATCAATTTATATTATTATGCAATAGCCGGTGATTAACCGGCATTCAAATAAAGTTAACGCCTTTAGTTATGAACGAACTATCATAAAACAGTAAAAATAAAAGTTTCAACAAGTTAACCAAAAGAGCGTTTAAGAAAAAAACGACTTATCAAATAGAGCGCAAAATAATGTAAGCCTATAAACCAAATAAGGATTAATAATGATGACTTAGAAATATCCAGCAATGTTGGTAAAACAATCGAAATAATAATAGTGATTAAAATATAGCCCACTATAGCAAACGCACCAGCACTTAATAAACTACGCGTTGGTAGCCATTGATAGGTTCGCACAATGACT
Source organism: Frischella japonica (assembly GCF_014489845.1). Lineage (GTDB taxonomy): Bacteria > Pseudomonadota > Gammaproteobacteria > Enterobacterales > Orbaceae > Frischella > Frischella japonica. The sequence goes on along the minus strand of NZ_JABURY010000011.1, from coordinate 2,108 downwards.
TTTTGACCAGCGGTATATATTACTACAAAATTTACCAACATGACTATAAAACTAACTACATGAACTAGCAAATAATGCTCATAGGATATTGTCGGGAGATTAAATAAAAAAATGAATGATGCGCAAATGTTCCAAGTTATGCCGTGCGTTACTGCACAAAATAATGCACTAAAAATCATCGCATACAATTTTGGCAATGCTTTCTCTGTTTTTGGATAAGCTGTATCTTGATTAACAATTTGTTGCGACTGAAACGTTTGGCTGTTTTCAATTGTCGGGATGTCAAAAAAACGCTTACTTAGCGCAATCAAAATATAAAGAACAAATCCCTCAATATGTAATCGCGCAATAAAAGTAAAAAGTGCTGCTATTTGAAAAATCAACAGAAAAAACTTCGGGTCATTTTCATATAAATCAAAACTCGCTTGATATTTTAATAATATTGATTTAGTTAAATTTACTGCAAATGAGTATATTAAAATGTTAGCTGTATATGAAATAACAACTAAAACAATCGCTAATATGATTGTGAGCTGATAATTTTTAGTGGTTAACAAATACAACTTTTGCTGATTGAAAAAAATACAACTCAATAACAGAATAAACCAAAAAAACGTTAGCTGTTTCATTCCTGAAGTAAGACTGCTATAAATAATTGTCTCTAGCGGTAAAGTGTAAAAAAAATTGAGTCGTAATAAAGTTACCCCCCATAATAAAATAAAACAAACAATTGAAAATAATAATGGTAAACGGTAGTTCATATTCCCTTCCTAAAATTATATCCCATGGCTAAGTTATGCCATTTTTCTTTTTGTGTCATCGAAATAACAAACTGTATGATTAACTGCGCTAGCAATTATTGTACAATAGCCGGTAGCTTACCGGCATTCAAATAATGTTAACGTCTTTGGTTATGGGCGAACTGTCATAAAACAGTAAAAATAAAATTTTCAACAAGTTAACCAAAAGAGCGTTTAAGGAAAAAACGACTTATCAAATAGAGCGCAATATACCGTAAGACGATAAACCAACACAGAAATGAAGAAAGTGAGTGTGATATAGCCAGAGATATTGATAAACCAATCAAGATAATAGTATTTACCAAAATAAAGACTACTATAGTAAATGCACTAGCACTTAATAAACTACTTGTTGGGAGCCATTGATAAATACGTTTAACTGAATTCTGCGTTGTGATATATAATAGAGTAAAATCTGCTAGTGTAGTCACTAAACCCGACAGTAGGATTATATTGATATATTCTGCAAAATGAATTGTTACTCCAAATATATAAAAAAAAGTTCTATAAAAATACCAAATTATACCGTGCGTTACTACACAAAATAATGCACTAAATATCATCCCATACAATTTTGGCAATGCTTTCCCTATTTTGGGATTAGCTGTATTTTGATTAACAATCTGTTGCGACTGAAACGGTTGGCTATTTTCAAATATCGGTATATCAAAGTAACCCTTATTTAATAACGCTAAACCATAAAGAATTAATCCACTAATAGGTAAAATGCAAGCAATATTAAATAGTTGGGGTATGGTGGAAAAAACCAGTAGCATAACTCTGGGGTCATAAGTACTAAAATCTAACTCGGAACTTGAATTGAACATAGAGTCCCATAACGTTGATGAAATTATTTTTAGCGAAAATTCACGGAGTAAAAATTCAGTCAGACAGAAAATAACCGAAAAAACAATCGCTAATATGATTGTGAGCTGATAGTTTTTAGTGGTTAACAAATACAACTTTTGCTGATTGAAAAAGATACAACTCAATAACAGAAAAAAGAAAAAAAACGTTAGCAGTCGTATTCCTGAATCAAGAATGCTATCAATAATTGTCTCTAACGGTAAAATGGTTAAAAATTTGAATTGTAATATAGTTATCACCCATAATAAAATAAAACAAACAATTGAAAATAATAATGGTAAACGATAGTTCATATTCCCTTCCTAAAATAGTATTCAATCGATAAGTTGTGGTGTTTTTCTTTTTGTGTCATCGAAATAACAACCTGTATGATTAACTGCGCTAGCAATTATTGTACATTAGCCGGTAGCTTACCGGCATTCAAATAATGTTAACGTCTTT
>NZ_JABURY010000010.1 GCF_014489845.1 Frischella japonica | reverse complement strand
TGTAATAGTTAAACCGCCAGCACTTGCCCCTAGTTGCCCAGCATTATGCACACCAACACCAGATTCAGTGCCGATCATTTGAATTTTACCCGCATACATTCCACCTAAAGCAGAGACATCAATAGCAAATTCCGGAGTATGTTCTTGTAGGTCTAGGTCATGTTGATCAAGTTGAGTAATTTTACCATCAACAGTAACTTCATTTAATCCAGTTATAACTTTTAAATCACTGGCCCATAATTCAGCATTGACATTAACGCTGCGTGCAATAATATCAGTGTAATCCTGTGCTGAACTATCTAATCCATCTCCAGTAATTGTGATATTACCGCCTTCAACCCGATAGCCAACTAATTGATCATTCTCGAATAGGGCTTTACCTGTCGTTAGCGTAGCCCGATCGGCATTAATGAAACCACACCCATCACAGGTTATTCCAGCTGGGTTGGCAATGATCACCTGAGCTTTTTTTCCGGCGACTTCAATATAGCCATTGAGTTTACTCGGATCTTTTGAATTGACTTCATTTAAAATGATTTTCGCGCTACCGGTGTCCTGCAATAATGCATTACCTTTGATATTACCACCAAGTTTACTCTTACTATCCGATTTTGTGTTATTTAAAATGACACCATTTTTATCGACATCAAATTGATTATATTTATTATGTGAAACGCCATTTTTATTCGGTGCAGCAATATTGACTTGTGTTGCGCCTTTGTCGGTTTGCGCAATTATCGGCCGTTGATGATTTTCGGCATTTTTATCTACAATGATGGTGCCAGCATAGCTTGGGGTTATCACACTGACTAATCCTAATGCCAGATATGACATAAAAACCATTGGTTTTAAAGTAAAAGCTTTATTACTTAGCTTGTGAACGGATTTCACTTTTTGACTACTGCGCGCATTACCCTGATGATTTTTGGTAATTTCCGACACCACCATTAGCATGCCACGCACACGATTAAAGACAACACGATAAAAGTATTTATTCATTGTTTTTTCCTTCTATTAATATTTAACGTTTAACAAAATATTAAACGCTGTAAAGTTCATCACTAATTAACGCGCTGTGAATAACTTTCACGTTAATCAATGAATAAATTACAGGGTGAATTTAGCAAAATATAGCTAATATCAATTCCTTATGGTACAACTTCAATTTTTGTGAAAAGACGATTTCTAATCAAACTTACTAACACAATTAGTGGTATTTTTTATCGTAAAAAAATTTATTAAATCTGCATCTTATAAACACACTTATAACGATAATCGGTTTAAATTTGTATAAATTTTGAAATGTTTAATATGTCCATTTATTATTTTAGTTATTAACTATCGCTTTCAATAAGCAGAACATGATAAGTTATTTTGAATAGCAGTCTGAATGTCAAATAAAGTAAAAAACTGGCTATTAGTTCTACTAATAATTTTTAGTGTTTCACAACACTTTATCATAATATTTTGATTAAATATTTAATTATTTAATTATTTAATTATTTAATTATTTAATTATTTAATTAATTTATAACATTACCGTTCAAAAGCTAAATTTCGTAAATTAAAATTATTATAGTAAATTGAAACCAAATACTAGCCAAAACACCTAAAAAATAGTAAATATGCATAAACATATTTACTATACCCCAAAAGTTAAGTTTAATTAAAACCAGTTATCATCATATTTATTATATTCATCAACAAGGAAATATTCAGATCCTTTACCGTAAATCCTTCCATTATAATTATTGATTGTTTTAGCAAAAATCTCTAATTCATTATTGCTTAATATTGATGCATTTGGATAATTATTAATTGTGTTTGCCTTGATAATCAGGGAATTTTCAGCGAATAAACCATAAATTCGACGATTCAATATTGAGTCTTCACCAAAATTGTCAATTTCTGAAGCTTTTATGAAAAGATTATTACCCTTTATAAAACCAGTTTGAAAATTTTTAAGATCTTGATTCAATTCAATATGAATATTATCAGCTTCAATATCGCTATAATTATTTAAATTATTTCCGTAAATAAAAACTTCATTCGCTTTAATATTGCCTGCTTCATGAGTAAATTTATCTGCACTAATACGAATATTTTTCGCTGTGATACTACCATTTTTGTTGGAAATATTTTTAGCAACAAGATTAAATTTATTATCGGCTATAATTTCTGTACCATTGTTATGAAGATCATCTGAAGTGATATCAATATCAATTGCTTTTAAGTTACCAAAACTATTATTGATATTATTACTGCGTATAATTATTGAATTTTCACTCAAAATAGTCGCTAAGGTATTATTGATACTTTTGGCTGTTAAAACAGTATTTTGACCAGAAGTTATTATAGCTTTATGATTATTAATATAACTTTCTGCTTTAATTAAAATATTACCTCCACTTACTATTTTAGAGGCCTCATTAGTTAAATATTTTAACGGTGTTGATGAATGAAAAGAATTTGCTGGGAAAATATCATTTGAATCGTCAGTACCTTTTATTGTTATATCACCATGCGCGGTTAGTGCGGTAATTTGATTTCTTATTATTCCACCTGCCATTATCAAATTGCCATTAATAACTTCAATAGTTAATGAATTGTTACTGATGTTATTACCATACATTGTCATATTATTATAAGCGACTAAACTAAGATAATCGTTATAAAGCTTATTTGTATCGAACACAATATCAAAAGCATTCATATATCCTGAATAATTACGTAAGTAATAAGCTTGAAATCTGATCTTATTTCCTGTAATTAATGTAGTACCATTATCAATATCGTATCCATGAAGGTATATGGAATCTGCAGTGAAATTGGCACCATGATTTATGATTCCTTCCCCTTTCATATCAATCTGTTGAAGGCTATGAAAATCAGAAAGTAAATTATGTATATTTTGTGCCTCTACGATAATATTATTTGCATTATAGATTGAACTAATATTTTCAATGTTGTTAGCTCGTACAGTTAGTTCATTTTTTGCTTTGAATACAGTATCTTTATTATTTAGCGTATCAGCATATATACCAATGTTATCACCATTTATCTCTGAAGCAATATTTTGCTGCTTTGAAGTTGTTAGGTTAATATCATCTGCTTCGAATTTTGATTCTTGGTTATGTATTTCATTACTTTTAACACTTAGTTTATGCTTGGCATTAAATTTTGAATGTTCATTATTGACAACATTGGCATTGATATTAATATTATCGCTTACTAAATCAGAATAATTAGATTTAATATTCTCCGCATTAATCACAATTTTAGATTCAGCTTTAAGTTCAGCGTTTTCATTAACAATATTATTAGCCTTAATTACTAAATTTTGTTCGGTTGTTAATTTGGCTTTACGATTCTCAAGCTCCTGACTTGTTAAGGTTAAATTACTAGCAGCTTGAATAGTACCTCCATTAATAATTTTACCATCGGTTGTAATAGTTAACTCACCTGAACTCGCCCCTAAGTACCCAGCATTATGCACACCAACACCAGATTCAGTGCCGATCAACTCAATTTTACCCGCATACATTCCACCTAAAGCAGAGACATCAATAGCAAACTCAGGAGCTCCTGACGTTTGGTCTGATTTTGTCACACTGCCATCAACAGTTACTTCATTCAATCCAGTAATAACCTTAAGATTATTAGCCCATAATTCACCATTTATGTTGGCACTTCGTGTAATAATATCAGTGTAATCCTGTGCTGAACTATCTAATCCATCTCCTGCAATTGTGATATTACCGCCTTCAACCCGATAGCCAACTAATTGATCATTCTCGAATAGGGCTTTACCTGTCGTTAACGTAGCCCGATCGGCATTAATGAAACCACACCCATCACAGGTTATTCCAGCTGGGTTGGCAATGATCACCTGAGCTTTTTTTCCGGCGACTTCAATATAGCCATTGAGTTTACTCGGATCTTTTGAATTGACTTCATTTAAAATGATTTTCGCACTACCGGTTTCCTGCAATAATGCATTACCTTTGATATTACCGCCAAGTCTACTCCTACTATCCAATTTTGTGTTATTTAAAATGACACCATTTTTATCAACATCAAATTGATTATATTTATTATGTGAAACACCATTTTTATTCGGTGCAGCAATATTGACTTGTGTTGCGCCTTTGTCGGTTTGCGCAATTATCGGCCGTTGATGACTTTCGGCATTTTTATCTACAATGATGGTGCCAGCATAGCTTGGGGTTATCACACTGACTAATCCTAATGCCAGATATGACATAAAAATTATTGGTTTTAAAGTAAATGCTTTATTACTTAGTTTGTGAACGGATTTCACTTTTTGACTACTGCGCGCATTACCCTGATGATTTTTGGTAATTTCCGACACCACCATTAGCATGCCACGCACACGATTAAAGACAACACGATAAAAGTATTTATTCATTGTTTTTCCTTCTCATAATATTTGACGTTTAACATGAATATTGAACCCTGTAAAATTCATCACTAATTAATGCGCTGTGAATAACAATCACATTAATCAATGAATAAATTACAGGGTGCATTTAGCAAAATATCGCTAATATCAATTTCTTATGCTACTACTTGATTTCTTGTAAAAAGGGTGATTCTAAACAAAATGCTTTATTATAATTAGCTTACTGTTGTGTTGTGACGATTTATGTAAATAAGGTGCTTTCATAAAAGCTATACCGATAATCTGTTGATGAATTATAAGTTATAAAAATTAGATCATTACAAATTAATTTAATATTAATTAAATTACCGCTTAATTAGCGGTAGCGATAACTTAAGTATAATAGATTATTTTACTCAGATGTCTATTAAATTACTGAATAAAAAGAGAAAATTTTCCAAAAATGACTGTAAAAGAGTAAGAATTATACTTTTAAGATAATTTGAAGCCTTGCTATGATGATACTACGTACTTTTTCGTATAAATGTACACCAGCATATTTAAATTTAAAAAAAGGGAACTTATCGCTAAAATTAAGCTTTAACATGGAAAAACCAGATATCTGTATACTCAATATCTGGTTTTAAACTTATAAAAAGAGATTCATATCGAATATGTTACATATATTGCTAAATTTAACCAACTCGTAATTGTTTATTTTCAACATTCATTAAATTTATCAAATAAAAAAATTATGAACATGATGAAAACTATTTTTCACCTGACAACTGTTTTGAACGGTTGATACACGCTTCTACTGCATCCATAACGGCAGCTCTAAAAGTATTTTGTTCTAACTCCTGTACGCCTTCAATGGTAATACCGCCGGGTGAGCACACCATATCTTTTAATTCACCAGGGTGCTTACCTGTTTCTAACATCAGTTTCGCTGATCCCATAACGGTTTGCGCCGCAAATTTATAAGCTTGTCGACGGGTCATACCGCCTTTCACCGCGCCATCAGCCAGTGCTTCAATAAACATAAAGACAAATGCTGGACCACTTCCTCCTACTCCAGTTGCAGAATGGACTTGATATTCAGGTAAGACCTCAGTTAAGCCAATACAATTTAATAAGGCTCTGACAGCTAACAGCTCTTCTGGAGTCACTTCCGTATTTGGCGTTAATGAGCACATCGCAGAGTTGACTAAAGCTGGTGTATTTGGCATAACTCGGATAATTTTTTGATCATAACCAATCACGGCTTCAATCATTTTAATTGTAATACCAGCAGCGACTGACACTACCACTGTCGACTTTTTGAGCTCTTTCTGTATTTCACTCAAAACATCATTAATATTGTTTGGTTTGACAGCAATAAATACGATATCGGCTTCTTTTGCAACTTCTTTTGCCGACTCCATCACATAAACTTCATAATTCGCTTTTAATTTTTCACCATTTTCTGGATGAATATCATAAACATAGAATTGTGATGCGGGAACAGATTGGCTAGCTATAATCCCTTGTAAGATTGCACACCCCATATTTCCCAGCCCAATAAATCCGATACGTTGTTCCATGAGGTTCCTCTTTGATTATTAAATAGATTTAGATTAAAAGTTATATAACGATTTAGGATAAATAGCAAAAGATATTTATTCAGTTTTATGGCAAATTTTAAGATTAACTCACACCTAGTAAATACTTTCGCCATTAAACACTCACCACAGTGTGATTAACTGGTTTTAGTTATGTGAACCGACATTCATAGGATCGATTTCACTTTCTTAAAAGAACAAGCATTTTAACAAGGTAGCAATAAATGATTAAACAAGGATAAAAAGATACAAATAATTACCCTAATATTAGCTATTGTTTTGCCATCTTTTGTTTATTTTATAAGATGCTATTCCTAAATGTAAGGCAACATCCGGGTATTGTTGGATTTTTTTAAAATCGCCATCATACGCAATTTTCCCATCAATTAGCACCAAACAACGATTATGACTAATATCAATATCATCTAACTGATGAGTCACCATTACGATTGTTAACTGGTATTCAGCATGAATCTCCTTAAGTAAACAGAACATTTCATTTTTAAGTTTTGGATCCAAAGAAGAAAAGGGTTCATCTAATAACAAAATGGGGCGACGTATCAACAAACAGCGACCGATAGCGACTCTTTGCCGTTGACCACCAGACAATTGTGCAGGATGCTTATCAAGATAATCAATCAATCCTATCCGTTTAGCAATATGATGTAAATTTGTCCGTTGTTCTGGCGTTAACTTCATGCCAGGACTGATTCCTAGTGCTAAATTTTGCTCAACTGTTAAATGAGTGAAAAGATTGTTATCCTGAAATAGTATTGATACTGGCCGTTTAGCAGGCGGTGTTGTCGTTACATCTTTGCCGTTTAGTATAATTTGTCCATGGTTAGGCGCAATAAATCCAGCAATGATATTTAACAAGGTACTTTTACCTGCGCCACTTGGTCCTAATAACGTCACAATTTCTCCTTTAGCGACAGAAAAATTGAACATCATAGATTGATTTTGGTAAGCATAGCTCACTTGATGTAATTCAATCATGGTGAGTACTCTCGAATAAATTGATTAATAAATAACTGATCATTAATAATATCAATGCTGATAATGATGCTTCCTGATAACGATAATGAGAAACTAACTCAAAAAGATAATAAGGTAACGTCATAAAGTCTTGACTACCAAATAAAGCAATAATGCCAAAATCACCCATTGACATCACGCAAGCAAATGCAAAACTATAGGCAAATAAGCGTTTTAATGCTTTATATTCAATTAAATATAAATATCGTATTCCTGATATATTCAATGATAATGCTAACCAATGATATCGTTTAGTTAAATCGCTGAGGGGGGTAGCTAAATGACGTAGGATAAATGGTAACGCCAACATAGCATTACTTAACACTACCAACAAAAAAATAAAACCGTGCATCTCTACCAAATTAAAAAATAGTAAAAAAAAACCGACCGACAATACCATATTTGGTATAGCCAGAATCAATGAACCAAGAAACATTAGATAATCACTAACAATGACTTTGCCCATTAAACGCAATCGACTATGCGTCCACAAAATAGAAACAGCGAATATCATAGCTAACAATGCAGAGCAGAACGCCACCGAAAGCGAAGTGATCAATGACCGAATTAACGTCGGTGTTACAAAAGACATTGCAAAATACTGTATAGTATCGATAACAATGGCAAATAATGGACTAATTATAAATAACCCACTAACAACAATAACCAAGCTTGCCAGACTTTTAGTCAAAATCGTAGCTTGTGGTCGATAAACCGCATAATTGAAGGTCAATTGTGGAGTATGTCTGGGGATGAATAACCTTAATATAATCATAAAGCCAATACAAAATAACAATTGAATTAATGATAATACTACTGCTTGAGATAATTCAAAATCCCGGATTGCTTGATAAATCGCCACTTCAATCGTTGTATATTTGGGGCTACCGCTTAACGTTAATACCGTGGCAAAGCTTGAAAAGCAGTACATGAAAATTAATCCACCTATTGGCAATAACTGTTTAGCTATTATCGGTAATTCAAGATATTTGAATGATTGCCAGGCATTAAAACCAAGCTGCTGGGCTAATTTTTTTTGTTCATTAGGAATGAGTTGTAAAGCTTGATAATAAACTTTTGTGGCAAAAGGGAAATTAAAAAATACGTGGGCTAATAAAATGCCATTTAAACCAAAAATTGAAAATGAATAGTTCATCCCCCAATAACGACAAAGCTGCGCTACCATACCCTGTGAACCATAAACAGATAACAAACCCGTAACGACGACTAACGAAGGTAAAGCAAAGGTTACCGAAAAAAAACTGAGCAAAAAGGATTTACAACGAAAATTGACTATATCCAGTGCTTTAGCCACAAACATCGCAAATATAAGTGATATCAAGGTTGATATAACAGCCTGAAACAAGGTAAAGGTAACCACATGTTGCAGGTAACTGTCAAAATACATTCCCTCTTCGCCCTGTTCATAAGCAAACAACCATAACGTCATTAAAGCACTGACCACCACCACAGCGACAAATAAAACCGCTAAGGTACCGGGTAGATAATCGGTTACTGACTGACGGAATTTTGCCATTGGGTGATCCATGATTTTTGATATTTTTCAACCTCATCAGCCGTAAACGATAATGAATGGGTGACCGAATCAATTTCACTGTATGCTTTAGGTAAATCAATCTTAATCGACGGATACATGTAATTCTTTTCGACAAATTGATGTTGAACGTTAGGCGTTAACAAGAATGCTAAAAATTGCTGCGCTAAAGCTTGTTGTTTGGTATAACGTGTCATCGCTGCTACTTCGATTTGTTGGTAATGACCGTCTTGGAAGATTGCAGCTTTATATTGATAATCGTTATCATTAATAATGTGTACTGTTGGCGACGTACTATAACTTAATACAAAATCAGCTTCCCCTTTTAAAAACAAACCATATGCCTCACTCCATCCTTTAGTAACGGTTAACGTATTCTTCGCTAGATCTTGCCAGGCTTGGTCAATCTTGGCACCATAGACTTTATTCATCCATAATAAAAAACCTAATCCAGGTGAGCTAGTTCGTGGATCTTGATAAACAATTTTCCAATTATGTTGGTTATGAATCAAATCATCTAAGCTCGTCGGCGGATTGGTGATGTTATTTTGATTGTATATAAATGCAAAATAACCATAATCATAAGGAATAAAATCATCATCCCACCAATTAACAGCTAAATCAGCCGGTTTCGTTAATTGATGCGGTTGCACTAATCGCGCTTTTTTTGCCGCACTGATTAAATTCGTATCCAACCCCAAAATAATATCGGCTTTGGTGTTTGAGCCTTCTAATCGTAATCGATTAAGGATCGTTACTGCATCACCTACACCAACAATCTTGACGGTACAGTCACATTGCTCCTCAAAGCCTTGTTTTATTTCATCTCCTGCTCCCCATTTAGATTGGAATGAACTATAACTATAGATAGTTAAAACTGGTTTATCCTTTGCCATCGCTAAAGGAGTTATGGCTAACATAAAGCCAATAATCAATAAATGACGAAACATTTTGCCTCCAATGTCAAAAAGTAAGAAAAAAGACAAAAGGTTTGAGTTGACACAAGATGATGCATAAGACATCTTTGATAGGCTCAATCCCTCCGCCGGTATTAGCCGGTTCAGGTTCGACGGGTCATGCTTTCCATAGTCCATGAAGCGCAACTCTCAGCTTGGCTTTCGCCTTTTGCTCCCCGTTGAGAACAATAATTATCTTAACTGAATTATTAATAAAGTAAATGCATATCACATTGTTAACATGACAATTGTCTCCTTTACAGGTATTATATTGCCCAATTTATTGCGCAATAATTAGGTACATTTCTGTGAATATTCAAAATTTATTATCTGACAAAATTAAACAAGCCATGATTGCAGCGGGTGCTCCACATGACTGTGACGCCTTAATTAAGCAATCAACAAAAGTCCAATTTGGTGACTATCAAGCAAATGGTATTATGGCTGTAGCCAAAAAAATGGCTATTAATCCACGCCAATTAGCCGAAAAAGTGGTTGCTGAATTAGAACTTACCGATGTTGCAGAAAAGATCGAAATTGCCGGTCCTGGATTTATTAATATTTTTCTCAAAACTGACTTTATTGCTCAGCTAAATGAAGCGGCATTGAATGATAACAAATTAAATCTGACTTTAGCCAGTCACCCCCAAAATGTAGTCGTCGATTATTCAGCACCAAATGTTGCCAAAGAAATGCATGTTGGCCATTTACGATCGACGATTATTGGCGATGCAACTGTCCGAGTACTGGAATTTTTGGGTCATCATGTTATTCGTGCAAACCATGTTGGTGACTGGGGAACACAATTTGGAATGCTGATAGCTTATCTGGAAAAGATGCAAAACGAAAATGCTAATGATATGGCATTAGCTGATTTAGAATCATTTTATCGTGCTGCAAAAAAACATTACGATGAAGATGAGATATTTGCTGAAAAAGCGCGAAATTATGTTGTCAAATTACAAGGTGGTGATGAATATTGCCGTAATATGTGGCGTAAGCTAGTTGATATAACTATGACACAAAATGTCGCTACCTATCAACGTTTAAATGTCACTTTATCACTTGAAGATACCATGGGTGAAAGTATTTATAATGCCCTATTACCAGACATTGTTGCTGATCTTAAATCTAAAGGCTTAGCCGTGGTTAGTGAAGGTGCTTTAGTCGTGTTTTTAGATGAATTTAAAAACAAAGAAGGCGATCCGATGGGTATCATCATTCAAAAACGTGATGGCGGTTTTTTATATGCCACCACGGATATTGCGGCCCTAAAGTATCGTTATGAACGATTACATGCCGATCGGATATTGTATTATACTGATTCACGCCAACATCAACACTTGCAACAAGTATGGTTGATTGCCCAAAAAGCACATTACATTCCAGAAACTTTAGCATTAGAACATCATATGTTTGGCATGATGTTAGGAAAAGATGGTCGACCATTTAAGACTCGCTCCGGTGATACAGTTAAACTCAACGATCTTTTAGATGAAGCTTGCGAGCGTGCAACTAATTTAATAAAAACCAAAAATCCAGAACTTACTGCCCAAGAGTTAGCTGAAGTTGTCGATGCGGTAGCGATAGGTGCAGTCAAATATGCTGACCTTTCTAAAAACCGGACTACTGACTATATATTCGACTGGGATAACATGCTCTCTTTTGAAGGTAACACTGCGCCTTACTTACAATATGCTTATACCCGTGTACTATCAGTATTTAGAAAAGCCGAGCTGGCGATAAACGCAGCATTGCGCGGTAATATCTTGCTAACGCAAGACAAAGAGCGAGCATTAGCCATTCGTCTAGCGCAATTTGATGAAACTATCGCTACAGTCGCTAAAGATGGTTTACCACATATTTTATGTAATTATTTATATGATATTGCTACTTTATTCTCAAGTTTTTATGAAAACTGTCCAATTTTATCCGCTGATAATGATTTACAAAAACAAAGTCGCTTAAAACTAGCTGCTCTAACCGCGAGAACATTAAAAATAGGTTTAGATATGTTAGGCATTAAGACAGTTGAAAAGATGTAATTTTCCTTAAAGATTAATCTCTATCCGGTGATATTAAGCATCACCGGACTATGTACCTTCTAGTTGTCATAGCCTTTATGAATTCAATCTGCTAAGATTTTATTTTGTAAAAATTTAACTCCATAACAGCAACCATAGCCTACTTAGGCGATATCACCGTTACTAAAATGTCAATATATCAAACTACGGATCTTCATTTCGTTCTCTATATTTATTTTATGAGTAATGATATTTCACTAATTCGCTTAAAATTGATTATTGTTATTATGTTAACTTTAGCTATTTAATATCGAATCCACCAATCTAGAAAAACACTTCTTTGATCATAATAAAACAGAAAAATATTCACTATGCATCATTAAAATATGTGATACTAATTTTTAAATGATTATTTCAAGGTTATTACATTATATAAGTCTAGGAAATACATCTAATTTTGCCAAAAACACTCAGTAAAGTATATAATAGTCAGTTTTTGAGTTTCGATCTAAATTATAAAGGGATAATATGCGGATTTTTGTAATTGGGATAACATTGTTTGCACTGTATTTTGGTGCAGGCAATCTTATTTTTCCAGTGATGCTAGGACAATTGTCGGGCGATCATTTTGCGTTGGCCTCATGGGGATTTATTATTACTGGGGTTATACTACCCTTATTAGGTGTGATTGCGGTAGGATTTTCCGGTGAGCAAGATTGTCTGAAAATTACCCAACGTGCGGGAACGATATTTGGTTTTATTTTTGCCACAACCCTTTATCTTACCATTGGTCCGCTATTTGCTATGCCAAGAACAGGAAGTGTATCATATGAAATTGGCATAAAACCATTTGTTAGTGAAAATCATAGCTCGTTAACTTTAGCCATTTTTTCAATCTTGTTTTATGGGTTATGCTGCTTTCTATCTTTACGCCCGCATAAATTTATCGATATCGTTGGTAAATTTTTAACACCCATCAAAATCGGCTTTATTCTGATCTTAATTTTGGCTGCGTTATGTTTTCCTATGGGCATACCATTACCACCTGTTAACATAGACTATCAACAAATACCTTTTTTTACCGGTTTTTCACAAGGTTATTTAACTATGGATACTTTAGCATCTTTAGTATTTGGTATAATTGTTGTACAAGGTATTGTACAGTCTGGCATAGAGGATAAACATAAAATTATGCTTGGTTGCTTTAAAGCTACTTTGATAGCTGGCGCTATTTTAGCTTTTTTCTACATCGCTTTAGCTTATATGGGCGCAAGTAGTGTTTCTCAATTAGGGATACTTAAAAATGGTGGACAAGTGCTGGCACATGCATCAAATTATTATTTTGGTACTTGGGGTAATCTGATATTAGGTCTAATGGTGATAGTTGCCTGTATGACAACCAACATTGGTTTGACGCATGCCTGTGCCAATTATCTTGTTTCACTATATCCTAAATTGACTTATCGTCATTATGCGATTTTATTTACTATTATCAGTGCGTTATTTGCCAATATTGGGCTTAATGCCCTGATAGCATTTTCGGTTCCGGTATTATCTGTCATCTATCCTGTAACCATTGTGTTCATCGCACTAACTTTTATTCATCGACTATTTGATGGTTATAAGTTAGTTTATATTGGTGCGATCTATTTTACGCTTTTTACCAGTATTCTATCTGAACTCAATACTATGCTTTTACCAGATACAACATTATACGAATATCTACCAACTATCGCTCAACTTGTTAATCTACTCCATAATAGATTTATCGATTACATGCCTTTATATCAACAAGGAATTGGGTGGATCACACCAGCGATTATTGGTGGTATACTGGGCTACATTGTTGCTAAGTATACCACCCAGAAAAAAATTTTTGCAATTAAGGAACATGAGTTATGCCAAACAACCAAGCACAATTAGATTTTATTAAAAATAGTATTATTACTATTCCTGATTATCCGAAAAAAGGAATTCTATTTAGGGATATTACCAGTTTATTGGAAAATCCAGAGGCTTTTAAAACAACGGTTGAATTACTCGTTGCACACTACCGTAATAAAAAAATAGATAAAGTTGTTGGTACAGAAGCCAGAGGATTTATTTTTGCTGCACCTGTCGCTTTAGCTCTTAATGCGGGTTTTATTCCTGTTCGTAAACCACACAAGTTACCTCGCCATGTTTTTAAAGAAGAATATCAATTAGAATATGGTAAAGATGCATTAGAGATCCATACCGATGCCATTAATCCTGGTGAACGGGTACTGATGATCGATGATTTATTAGCGACTGGTGGAACCATCGCTGCCACTACAAATTTAATTCGTAAAGCAGGTGGAATCGTTGAAGATGCTGCTTTTGTAATTGACCTACCTGATTTAGGTGGTAAAACCAAACTTACTGAAATGGGAGTAAATTGTTTTACATTAGTCGAATTTGCTGGTGAATAATTTTAAACTCGGGCAATATGATTATTGCCCTGCTTTAATTTTCATGAAACGTTTCCCTAATCTCCCTACTTTTTTCAATCCGATTAACCAATAGTTATGAAATTATTTTTATTTATTGTATTAATATACAATAAAAACAGCATAAAAAATCAATTTAGTGCTTGATTAAGCAAATAATGTGAATTATTATTCATTAATAAAGCATAATTATTAAGGAATGAAAATGACAAAATTCAACCACATTATTACTAGAACTCCTGCCAAATCACTTATCAATGGATTGACTTCAGCCAATTTAGGTAAACCTGATTATCAAAAAGCTTTAGATCAACATAATAATTATATCCGCGCATTACAAAAATGTGATGTTGATATTACAATTCTCCCCGCTGATGAAAATTTTCCCGATTCTGTCTTTGTTGAAGATCCGGTATTGTGTACACCACATTGTGCCATTATTACGCGACCAGGTGCAGAAAGCCGCCGAGGTGAAACCCAAATCATAGAAGAGACTATTAAACGTTTTTATCCCGATAAAGTACAAAAAATTACCGCCCCAGGAACAGTAGAAGCAGGCGATATCATGATGGTAGATAATCATTATTATATTGGTTTATCCGCCAGAACGAATCAGCAAGGTGCGGAACAAATAATTGCAATCTTAAATCAATATGGTATGACGGGATCCATCGTTACTTTAGAAAAAGTATTACATCTCAAAACAGGTCTGGCTTATTTAGAAAATAATAATCTATTAGCAGCTGGAGAATTTATTACTAAACCCGAGTTTCAACATCTTAACATAATTGAAATTCCAGAATCTGAAAGCTATGCTGCTAATTGTATATGGGTAAATGGCAAAGTTATTATGCCTGCAGGATATCCAATAACTCAAGCAAAAATTGCAGCTTTAGGTTATCAGGTTATTGAAGTTGATACCTCCGAATATCGAAAAATTGATGGTGGCGTTAGTTGTATGTCATTAAGATTTTAATACTAATTTAACGTTATACAAAATATTAATCGTCTAACAAACTAACATTAAGAATCGAGAATGAATAAATCAGTGAAAAAAAAGCTCGGCTTATTGCCATTAACTCTTTTAGTGGTAGGAAGTATTGTCGGGAGTGGTATATTTAGCTTGCCACAAAATATGGCTGAAGGTGCTGGAGCTGGCTCGATATTAATTGCCTGGATAATTACCTTATTAGGCATGTTCATGCTAACGCGTATTTTTCAATATTTATCAGTGCGATTTTATAAGATTAACGACGGTTTGTATGGCTATGTTCGGGAGGGATTTGGTGATTATATTGGTTTTAATGCCGCATGGGGGTATTGGATATCTGCATGGATGTCATGCGCAAGTTATTTAGTCATATTATGTAGCGCACTTGGCTCCTTTCAATATTTGCGTTTTTTTGGCGATGGTACCACCCTTGCCTCACTCATCTTCGGACTGTGTTTTCTATGGCTGGTGCATTTTTTTGTATTAAAAGGTATTTATCAAGCATTCCTGTTAAACTGTATAGTTACCTTAGCTAAAATTATTCCGATTGGACTGTTTATTGTTTGTATCATTCTGGCTTTTAATGTCACAACATTTAATATTGATTTTTGGGGCTCTCCCCAGCTAGGATCGATTGTACAACAAGTTAAACATACCATGTTATATACCGTATGGGTCTATTTAGGTATTGAAAGTGCCACTGTTTATGCAGCCAGAGCTAAAAATATCCTTACGATAAGCCGTGCAACCTTTTTCGGCTTTGCTATTACCAGCTTATTATTAGTATGTGTATCAGTTTTATCATTAGGGATCGTACCACAACACGAATTAGCCGCCATGAAAAATCCGTCAATGGCATTAGTGATTGAACGCGTTGTTGGAAGCTGGGGAGCTACTTTTATCAATCTTGGTTTAATTGTTTCGGTCAGTGGAGGTTTATTATCGTGGATAATGTTAGCGGCCGAAATGTTATTCTTAAGTGGTCATGGTGAACAACATACTGTTCCTCGCTGTTTTGGTATAGTAAATAAAGCAGGTACGCCGGCAAATGCCTTATGGCTAACAAGTCTACTCATTAGTATTTTGCTAATTATGGCTCATTTTTATCAATCTGGTTATAATACCTTGATTCAGCTCTCTACCTCAATGGTATTAATCCCTTACCTACTTTCAGCCGCTTTTGTGTTTAAACTTGCCTTAGCACAGGGTAAAATATATTTAATTATCATTGGCCTTAGTGGCACAATATACGGATTATGGCTGATCTACGCAGGTGGTTTAAGCTATTTATTGCTTTCTATGATCCTTTACAGCTTAGGGCTGTTTTTTTACCGCTATGCCCGTAAGCAAAGAGGATTAATGGTATTCAATTATTTTCATGATAAGGTTTATGCCACAATTATCGTGCTATTGGCCATAAGTGCGTTAGGGTATTTTTATCTGTAATAAGATAATTAGAACGGGTCAGTAACGATTAGTCAATTAAATTAATTATTCGTTGCTGATGATCTAAATAAATAAAAATCGGCTAACAATTGTTTAAAATCATCACTATACTTTCCATTTTCTTCGCGTAGATAAAGCTCAGATTCACTAGTTATTTGCTGACAGGGAGAAAAACACATTAAAGTAAGCGAATATGGTTTCGCCACTGTATAACGTAGATTTAATCTATTGCACAGTAGAAGTTGATTATTTTCACACAGTTGTTTAAATAACTCAGCTAAATGATAAGGTAATACTAAACAAAATTTACCATCAGATGTTAATAAGCGCTTTACTGTCGTTATCAGCTGTTGGAAATTTAAACTTTCCGTATAACGTGCTTGTTGACGCTGTTGATTGCGACAACTGACTGCCGGTTCAAAATAAGGTGGATTGGTAACAATAAGATCATAGTAGCCTGACTTACTGGTATTAAATTGATTAATATCTTGTAAATAGGTGGTAATATTGTTAAAAGGTGCCTCTTGAATGTTTTGTTGACATTGCAAAATGGCTTGCTCATTAATATCCACTGCATCAATTTGACAAGGCTGTTGTGCTAAACGCTGAGCAAGCATTAAAGCAATAACGCCACAACCAGTACCGATATCTAATACTCGCCTAACCTTAGTATCAATTGGTGCCCAGGCACCTAATAGACAGCTGTCGGTAGTAACTTTCATTGGGCTTCGATCATGAGCAACAAAAAAATGTTTAAACGTAAAACCACCTTTTTTTAATTTCTGCATTTAACTACCTTTGCAAACGACGGACAAACAAGGGTTTATTAGATGCCACGGCATCAGCAAAACGAGTTGGTTCAGGCAAACGATAACCTTGCAAACAGTTGATGACCCATTTTAATGCAGTTTGTTGACTCACTCGATGACCGGTCGATATAAATAACGGATTACAGCGAAGTTTACTACGTAATACCCAACCGATTTGCTGTTCCGCTGATTTGTCCATTAATTTTTCATAAGCTAATGGCGTACCAGCAAGTTCTGCATGTTGACCATAAAGCCTTTTTTTGGCAACACCAATCGTTGGCATATTTAATAATAGACCAAGATGACTGGCAATACCGATACCTCTTGGGTGCGCAACACCTTGACCATCCACTAACAAGAGATCTGGTTTATGATCAATTTGTTGCCATGCTTGAAGCAAAGCTGGATATTCCCGAAATGATAAATATCCTGGAATATAGGGAAAGGCTGTCTTAATTTTAGCAATTTTATATTCAACCAGTGCTAAATCAGGATATGACAACACAACAATCGCCGCTCGAGTTATTTCACCACCATTTTCAAATCCCACATCAGTACCACCAATATAGCGTGGTTCAGAAAAATCAAAATCAAAATCATCTTGGGTGATTATACGACAAGCATAATCCAGTTGTTGTTGCTTTAATTGCTCTAAATTGATAGACATTTTTTTTTAGTATCGTATTATTAAGCTGTTTCACTATTTTAGCAGATTATTTCATGGCATTTACACTGATTACCCCCTTTTGTCTTACTGAAGAAATTAAAAAAAGTCGCTTTATTGTCAATGCAGCGTCAATTAATACTGTTCAGGAAGCAAGTGAATTTATTGAAAAAGTCAGTGATCTTACTGCTACTCATAATTGTTGGGCATGGAAAATCGGTAATCAATATCGTTTTAATGATGATGGTGAACCCACCAGTACTGCTGGCCGCCCTATTTTAGCTGCTATTGAAGGACAAGATTGTGATCAGACTATTGTGGTGATAACACGTTTCTTTGGTGGTATAAAATTAGGAACAGGTGGATTAATTAGAGCTTATGGAAGTACTGCCAGCCATTGCCTACAACAAGCACCATTACAACCCATTGTAATTCGTATAAAATGTGCTTTGTCATGTTTATATGCTGAATGGCCCGTGTTGGAGAACCGGCTTAAAGAAGCTAATGCAGTCATTGAATCACAAGACTTTAATGCGCTTGGTACAGACATCATTTTTGCGATTACCGAAGAAAACTTAGCCAACCTTAATCAAACGGTAACCAACCTGACCCGAGGACGTGAACAGATAATTATTTTAGATTAAGCTAATTAATTTTATTGCAATACTCAGTCGAGCAAGAATTAAGCTAATTCTAAATACAATCATTTAATCATGGCATTTTAAAGCACTTCGTATTGGCATCATTTATGCGGATAGCACAGAAGAATTAATTAATCTCTATCGAACACAAGAATAAATCTCACCTAACGGCTTGAAAGAAAACTTTAAGAAATTAATTTGATTTAAGGTTTTCTTAATTTTTATTTGCTAAACTTGATTAACCCTTATGTTTATTTCTTTAAATCATGGATCAGAAAAAAATCAATTTTTGGCAAACCTTTTTTTGGCAATATCTCTTTTATGCTTACTTTTCATGTGGATTGCAGCTCGTGTTAGTGATAACTAAGCATAGCATGATTGGTGGATTACGTGATTCGTTAATCTATACACTCTTATGTTTAATTCCTGGATTAATATTTCCCAAATATTGCAAAAAAATTGCCTTAATATTGGGGATTATATTATGGCTGACTTCATTAATTCCAATTAGTTACTTTTGTATTTATAGACAAGAATTTTCTCAAAGTGTATTTTTTGTGATGTCTGAATCAAACTTGCAAGAAACATCTGAATATCTACAACAATATTTTAGTATAACCTTGCTAATCACGTTAATTATTTATAGTTTAATCGCCTTTTGGTTGTGGACCCATGTTCGCCCTTTTCATGTCAAATATACTAAACGTTTGCTGCTTGGTTTGCTAATCATCTTTCTAACGGTGATTTTACCATTTTTTAATTGCTTATTAATTAAAAATAAAAATGTTGATGGCAGTGTCAAATATATTGTGTCTAAAATGGAAACCACGTTACCATGGCAATTATTGATTAGTTTTAATAAATATCATCAACAATTAACTAATATGCATGCATTATTGAAACATTATGAATCTGTTCCCCCCATTCTTAATCTTAGTGATAGCAATGGCAATATGCCCAGAACTTTAGTATTAGTAATTGGTGAATCCACAACGAGAACACGCATGAGCCTTTACGGCTATGAACGTAATACTACCCCATTATTAGATCAACTTTATCAACAAGATAAAAACTTGATCAAGTTCAATGATGTTATTACATCCAGACCTTATACGATTGAGGTGTTACAACAAGTTTTAACATTTGCTGATGAGCAGCATCCTGATTTATATTTGCAATCGCCATCAATAATACAAATTATGAAACAAGCTGGCTATAAAACCTATTGGATTACGAATCAACAAACCATGACGGCACGCAATACCATGTTGACCATGTTTTCGCAACAAGCCGATAAACAATTTTATTTAAATAATGATCGTAATCAAAATTCACGTCAATATGATGAAGTGGTGCTAGAGCCATTTAAGCAAGTACTTAATGATCAAGATGAAAAGAAATTCATTATTGTTCATTTGTTAGGAACTCACATGAATTATCGCTACCGTTTCCCTGAACAATACAAACGGTTTACATCTGCACCAAAAAATTTCAATTTGGATAATAAGGAGTTAGAACATTTCAATAATTATGATAATGCAGAAAGCTATAATGATTTTGTGGTAAGTCAATTAATTCATACTTTTGCCGATTCGAAACCAAATGGGTTTTTACTTTATTTTTCTGATCATGGTGAAGATGTCTATGAAAGTCCAAGTCATGATGTATTAGGCCGAAATGAAAAAGCCCCAACTGAACCTATGTATACCATTCCATTTTTACTTTGGATTTCTCCACAATGGCAACAGACTCATGCCGTAAATTATCAACAATATACTAATCGAAAATATAGTACGGCAGACTTTATTCATACTTGGTCCGATCTTGCTGGATTAAACTATAATCTCTATGAACCAAGTAAAAGTCTAGTTAATCCAGCCTTTGTTGAAACAACCCGCTGGATTGGTGATCCATATGCAAAAAATGGTTTGCATGATTTTGATAAGCTTTTTCGTAAATAAGACAGCAAATTAATCACCGTGACAAGTTATTAGCCATAAATAATCAATAAGCTATTTTGCAACCCTTAAATAGTTATTGATTATTTTTTTAAAATCCAAATATCTTTAGCTGCTAATAACAAGCCAATCATTAAACCGACTAAATGTGCAGTATTAGCAATTGCTCCTAGCCAGCCAGAATAACCAGCAATCAACCAAACGATAGCTATAATAAGCATTCCGCGATCAAATCTTATGGTTGAAGTTTTAACATTCTCACCATATAACCATACATATCCCATCAAAGCATATACTACCCCAGATAAACCACCAAAATAGGGACCTGATACTTCTGCTGTCGCATAATTGCCAAGAATAGCTGCTAGAATTAATATTTCAAGCAGTTTATATATTCCTCGATATTTTTCAATCATTCCCCCTAAATACCACCACCAAACCAAGTTCGAAACTAGATGCAATAATGAAAAATGCATGAATACTGGTGTGAAATATCGCCAAAATTGAGTATAATTAGCATCAATTGGATAACCTAAATAGGCTAAAAGTATATTTTTACCAAAAAGTAATAGTAGCATATAACAAAATATACAAGTCGCTGTGATCAATTTTGTTAATCCCCCAACTGAAATAATGTTGGGTAAACTAAGGGTAAATAATTTACTGGGACGATGAGGAAGGTTACTACCAATTTGCCAACTTGCATTGGTATAGTGAGGATCAAGCGGATTTTCTAAGTAAGCATTTAATGCTGATTTAACGGTTATAAGAGTATTTTCATCATCACTATCGAGAAATAATGCATAATTTCCTTCTGCATCGGATTCCATCCGCACAATAATTCCCTTAGTTTTCATATAATCCACAAAAGTTTGAGCATATTGTGCATGTTTAAATGATACCAAATACATATTAATCACCTTTTAATACTGTTACTATTAATAATTATACCAAAAATGCAACTGATTAATGCTAATGAGTATGCTTTAATAGAGATTTTGTTATGATTAAATATTTTTATTTAATAAATAAACGCGAAAATCGGATGAAAATCATTTAAAGAAAATTGGTACATAAATCACAAAAACGCTACTTAGCATTAAAATTAAATTAACTTCCACATAGATTTTATTACCATAAGAGAAATGCCATGCCTTTCAGTTAATCTACGCTAAATTCGATTATAGTAATTAAATAAAATTTAGAGGCCACATTATGAAAAAATGGATTATTGTTTTTATTTTTTTTAGTATTAATGCATTTGCTAATTTTTCAGCAAAAGTAATTAAAGTTATTGATGGTGATACAGTTGAGGTTCTAACCACGAAAAATAATAAAATAAAAGTACGCTTAATAGATATTG
The DNA here is from genome assembly GCF_014489845.1 of Frischella japonica. Classification (GTDB taxonomy): domain Bacteria; phylum Pseudomonadota; class Gammaproteobacteria; order Enterobacterales; family Orbaceae; genus Frischella; species Frischella japonica. Next base: position 197,173 of record NZ_JABURY010000010.1, on the reverse strand, counting down.
ATGCACCAGAACATGGTCAACCCTATTCTCATAAGTCAAAACAATACCTAGCGTCATTGATAGATCAAAAACAGGTTTTAATTATAGATAAAGGCAAGGATATTTATAAAAGAACATTGGCTATTATTTTGTATCATCAGATGAATATTAATCAAGAAATGGTAAAAAGTGGCTATGCTTGGGCTTATCGCTTTAAAAATAATGCAACCAATCAAAAATTTCTAAAAATTGAAGCAAATGCAAGGCAAAAAAAATTAGGATTATGGCAAGATAAACAGCCAATTGAACCATGGGTATATAAGCAGTCACACAAAAAATAAAAAACCCTATTATAAATAGGGTTCTTAAATATTCGGTGTAATCGGTTATTTAGATTACTTTTACGTCCGCAGCAGCTGGTCCGCGAGCACTGTCTTGAATTGAAAATTCAACATTTTGACCTTCTGCTAAAGTTTTGAAACCATCATTAACAATTGCAGAAAAGTGAACAAATACGTCTTTACTTCCATCAGCAGGAGTGATAAATCCAAAACCTTTACTTTCATTGAACCATTTAACTTGGCCAGTTTTTTTAGTCATTTAACAATATCCTAAATATATAAACAAAATAAACACATATCAAAAATATGTGGATTGACATAAAACTTACAAATCTTATTTATAACACTTAGAAAGAAGCTAAAGCTAATAAAAACAAACAATGGTAAGTATACTATTAACGAATTATTTTCAAATTCTAATGCTTTAATAGAGCTGCACGTCGTATGCTGTGCATATTAACGCACATAACATGACAGATAGCAAGCTATTTCGAATTTTTCTTAATAATAATTTTACACAAGAAGTATCTCTAAATTGAGATATCTCTTGCTAAACGACGCGGTATTTATTATAACATCATGTTTTTATTGAAAAATAATTTTAAATTATAACAAAAGACAAAATTATGTCTACGTTAAAAACTTATTAACTAATTAGTTAATACCAATTAGTTTAATCGATAGAAACTTCTGATGTATGAACTTAAATAAACTGACAACCGACAGTTTGGCTAAAGACTTAATTAATTTTACATACAAAATTAATAATATATAAAACAAGTTTTAAATCAAATATTATATTAAAAATCACATAAAGTCAATTAATTAGTATTTCACATATCGTTATCATTATTTCTATTTAAACATTTATGCTTAACCTAAAGTAATATAAATAAATCAAATTAGTTGACAAATGATTTTAATTTTTTGAAATTAACCTCTTAATCTAAGCTTTCTTTTAAATTCCATGAAGCTCAGCAACTTTTTTCTTATCTTGAATTTTTTTTCATTCTGTAAAATAGTTTATTAGTATGAAAGCGCTTTTAGAATGTTCTTAAAAATCTTTAGTTCAAATATCATTTTCTACACTCCCAATATCATTAATTGTTATCTTATCGATGGACCATAATTTCCATAGGCTGGCTTATTAATTAATAAAAAAACGCAATTTGTTGTCAGCATATTATTCATACACTAATGCATACAATTAACATATCAAGCCTTTAAACATTCCAACTGTTTTAAATTTCATTGCTATCAAATAAAGGGTTTCATTTAGTACACTATTGTTCAGTAAGGGTTACTATAAAAAGATATTAATTGAATGTTGTCTTAAACATAAATTAATAATACTGTTGCGAAGTGAGTCTATTTAATAGAAATTTTCCCATATTTTTTGCATATTAACAAAGTAAAAGGATTTTAAATAAATCGGTTTGTAATTAATAATATATCTATCTTTAACCGTAAATAATATCCATTTAGTATTTAAAAATATTTATCATAAACAACGCGCATTTAAGCGTTAAGTTTTTGAGCAAATTTAGCTATTTTTCGGTCATATCAAACTTATTTTGAATTAGCATAATAATATTATATTAAAACTGGTAACAACGCTTAAACTTGCATATTGTTAGAACGTTGTTAACAGTAAACTCTCACGGGATGTATTATGATTATACATTTAACTTTATAGGGAGCTCATAATGAGATCGACTTATTAAATTACATAGATAAACCGCTTGAAGGATATGATCTATGTTTACTTGTTGGTTTTGTCCGATTTTGTCTAACACTTCGCTGAGTGTTGTTAACCCTAAAGTATTACAATCATTTTTCAACTGAATCAATCGCGATTTATGGTAAGTTGCTAGTTCCAATCGACCTGAACAAGTCAAGCTTTGGAGTAAATTTAAAAGAGGTTGGATTATCATTGTTGATAAGGTATTTTGCATGTAATGCGTTGGCTTAAATTTTGTGTTTGATGCCGCGGATAATTTGAAACGAGCTAACAGTTTACTCAGTATTGATTTATCCTTTTGTACTTGTTCAATATTGTTGAAGTCTAAACTGAACGTATTGATATCCCCATCTAACGACGGTTTATAAAGTAAGGCAAAGGGTTCGAGATCTAAGCAATTGTCATTCCTTATGCATTTTACTAGTACCGTCAATGGTCGATTACCTGCTTTTAGAAATATATGTAAGAGATCCAAACGTTTTTGTTGTTGCCCATACCAAAATATTCTTAATAAAAGCTGATTTTGTTGATTATCTTCAACACACCAAATTAAGCTTTGCGCAACTTCATCAAACTTTGGTTGCTCAAAATTAGTAATATGTATAAAAATGACTTCATTTAATAATGTATTATCCACCGTGTTTTTTTGTAAATAATGACTTAATTCTGACCAATTGTTAAAACCAACCTTAGCTTTAAATTGTTCATAATCTTGATGCTGCCAGCTGGTTTTTTGTAATGTTACTTTCGAACCACTGCTAGCAAGTTTCCCTTCTACTGATAAACGTGGATGATCAAGTGTAAAAGCGTGTGTCATTAATGCACTTGGCATCATTTGCCAAAGCGATGCCGTATCCCATATTGAGTGCTGATTAAAATTACTTTCGCTTCTATTAGTTCTGGCTATGGTTGTTTCATAATATTGTTGTTGTTTCTTATCCCAAAAATAAAACGTTGCTCCCAATGAGCCGGTTCTACTTTGCCACCAATTACCCCCCAATGGTAATAAATCTAATGTTTGTTTTTCTGTTTGATAGTTACGTTTTAATTGCCCACGTAGCACCGATAATTGTTGACCTTGATGATTTAATAACATATTGATATAACCACTTAGCTGCGCTAAAAAAAGCAAAATATCTTGCTCATCTACCGAAAAATGGCGATCTGCCATAAGTTCCACTAATTTACAGAGATGCCTGAGCATAGCAGCTAATCTGGGGAGACCTTGCGATCGCGCCGACATATTAAGCAGTTGTATTTGTTTAGCTTGGCTATGTGTAACATGGAACAATCCATGGTGAATTAACGCATGAATATAGGATTCAATTTGTTCTAACAATGCCATTTCATCAGACGAAAGTCTGCCAATGTCATTTTGCGTGTTAGCCAAATCTTCGGGCCAAGCCCATGCTTGTTGATGTTGTTGGAATAGATAAGCAATCAGCGCTAAATGCACCGCTTTTTTTTGTTTTGCCGGCAACTCAGAAATCATACCATTAAAACCTGCCCCAGCCATATAGATTATAGGAGTGCTACTTTCTGCTATACTAAAACGTAATTGCCCATCTTGTTGCTGTATGCTAATACTATTTTGCTCCTGCCAATCAAAAACCAATTGATAAGCTAAACGTATATCAGCTTTACCAAAATTTTTTAATAGTTTTTTGACATCTAAAGAGAGTATTTCAGATATGACATCGACTGTAGCACGAACTTGTTGGCTAGGTTGCTGATCATTAGATATAACATCAATAGCCGATTGTGATTCTAGAGCTAAACGATCAGTATTTGCTTGTAACCATAACACAGCACCAATGATATGTTTACAATGACCATGAGCCGGACAGTCACAACTGGCATTATGGATACCCTGCGATGAAAGTGTAACATTTTGTCCATCCACAGCAAAAGTCATAGCCTCATGTTGTTGTTCAATCAAGGTGATTTTATTTGCCTCGATATCTTTACGTGCCCGACGAATTAGTCCGATATTGGCATACATTGCCAGTGCATCTTGGTCATAATTTAAATAGACTTTGTACCAACTCATTTGAATATCCAAGTTACGATTGAAAATAAATGCGCTATAAAATCAATGTCTAAATAGGATTGTTCATTGAAATAGTGATCTGATTGATTTATAGGGGTAAATTGAATGTCCAAGCTAGCTGCATTGGCTTGTAACCATAATATAGCGCCAATTATATGTGCACAATGACCATGGGCTTGACAGCTACAACTGGCCATGTGAATCCCTTGCGATGAAAGTTTCACTTGCTGACTTCCTATTTTAAACGTTATTGCATCTTGCTGCTTTTCAAGCAAGATTATTTTATTTGCGGCAATATCTTTATGTGCTCGTAGTAATTGTTCGGTATTGGTGTATTGTTTCAACATAGCATTGTCAAAACTTAGATAAACTTGATAGTTATTCATTGCATTACCTCTGCTAACCAATTAGCAAAATGTTCTGGTGTTAAGGCAGCAACATGCATACCGCGGTTAACCAATTGTTGAGATATTTGCGTGTCGTAGACAGGCTCAGCATTCTCATCTAATGCGGCTAAACCTAGCATCTTAACCCGTTCGCTGTTGATTCTTGCAACGGTATTATATAAATGATTTAGGGCTCCTCCTTCACAAAAATCACTAATCAATACTAATACTGTTCTTAGTGGATTGGTTATTCTTTGTTCAGCATAGTCAAGCGCTTTAGCAATATCAGTACCACCGCCAAGTTGTACGGTCATTAATACTTCAACCGGATCATGTGCTAAATGAGTCAAATCAACGATTTGAGTATCAAATACAAATAACTTTAAATTTACCGCCGGTAATTTAGCAATAATGCTAGCACAAACCGCCGAATAGATGATCGAACTGTCCATTGAACCACTTTGATCAACACATAAAATAATATCCCAAGCCAACTGTCGATTTGAACGTGAATTAAAAATGGCTTTCTCGATTGTGATTCGTTGCTTAACCTGATCATAATGTTTTAAATTTGTTTTAATCGTAGCACGCCAATCAAAATTTTGATTAATTTTAATCTGCGATCGGTTAAAACGATTTTTTTTACCGGTTATCGCTCTGATGAAATGCGAGCGAATCTTTTGTAAAATTTCATCGACAACTTTTTGGCATACATCTTTTATTGCACTATGCATTTCATTGTTTAATTTACCACGTAGATTCATCAACAAACGAAGTGAATTAATATTGGGTTCTAACGATCGGACTGCTTTGGGATCGTTTAAAATTTCTTGTAATCCATATCGCTCAATCGCCTGTGATTGCATCCGTTCAAAGGTACTTTGGGGAAATAACTTACGTGATTGATTAAGCCAATTAACCGTATTATAAATTGAGCTTTCTTTCCCCCCTGCTTGGCTTTTCTCCTGCCCTTCTTTTTCAGTGAGCAATCCGCGACGACGATATTCGTGTTGGTAAAGATAATCCAACGACTGTGAAATTTGTTTATCGGTTGAATTAAATTGATTTTGATTTAAATGTTCTTCAGCATATTTGCCCAAAATCAGTCGCCAGCGCTTTAGATGTTCAGCGTTAGTTATCTCACTGGCTGAATCATGATTTGTCATGTTAAACCTCTATTGTTTAAACCAGTTTTGTAAATGCTGTTCTTTAATATGATCCGTGATCAATAACTCTAAAGAAATAGCTGTTTTAAGATCATTTTCGGTAAATTCAGATGGTTGAAGATCTAAACCCTCATGTTCAATACCATATTTTCTGGCAATTTTCTCAGCTAAAATAACATTTTGTTTAGGTGTGAGTTGACTAAATGCACAGCGTAAATTAGGCAGCATTGTGATAAAGTTCTCAACTTGCCAAGTTTTGACTAAATGATCCAAACTATCAATTAAGATAGTCGAGTAAAGAATTAATTCCGGCGCACTTTGCATGATTCCAAGGAAATAATTAGTCGCTTGTTCGCCCTCTGCACCAATAGCAAATGCCGTTTTTATCGCGTTCTCTAATTCTACTTCACTAAGATAAGAATCTATGTAACTGATACCATCGATTGCACCTCGCAATAACGGCGCTGAATTTAAACCTTGGCGTATACGATATAGATTTTGATAAAAATCTTGTTTAAGCTGTTTCTTATCCAGCGGTTCAGGTAAATTAGTGATAAAATCTCGTAATGATAGTAATAACTTTAGATTTTGCTGTTGTTGCTCTTCTTCAGATTGTTTAAAACGTTCAAACAAAAAGAAGGCTTGTGCAGGAATTTTAGCTAATAGCGTCAATAATGTATCATTAGCATTAAGTTCTAAGAAAGTTCGCCCCTGCCATAAATAAAGAAGCTGGTCACCACAACTGATTAACGAATCTAAATCATTATCACTTTCAATAAAATATCTCAGATCGTTTAACACCTGTCTAAAATAGGATTGAAGTCCCATTAACGCGGCTTGAACTACACTGCTCACTGCATGACCACTTGATTGTGATAAACCTTTTTGCGCTAATTGTTCTGTCTGCCAATGCAATTTTTTTATAGCGATCTGCTTTAGCTCAGTACCTTGGTCAGATAATTCGATCAAATTGGCTTCAACCATTGGGGTCCAAGCATATTGCCAATCTTCAAACATAATCGATAATCGCTGACCATGTATATAATCGGGACCATCAAGACGTTTGGCAAAACCAATTTCTAAAAAAGCCATTAAATGTAAAAAACGACTACGTTGCCGATGCTCAGGTTTGCGATAAATATCGATATGAGACAATTTCGGTTGGGTATCTTCTAATTTAAAACGATATGTTTTCAATGTTGTATAAACATGATGAATTAATGGCGGCAATACTGTACCATCTGGAATATGTCCCAATTGATTACCTGATAAACAATTGATAACTATTTGCCAAAACTCACTTCGCATATCGTGAACACTACCTTTGATAAATGCCGATTGAATGGCATCAAGTAGATCAAAACGTCCTGGACCATCATGCCCACGCAGCTCAGCCAATAAACAAGCTTGTTCGATTGCAGATCGTAATGGAACAAACCCAACCACATCATCAAATTGTGATCGCTTCCGTAGTTGACCAGCAATTATTGATAAAAACTGTAATACATGCTTTTGTCGATTAGATTTACTCGTGCCATATTGCTGCGGATTTTGTTCATAATCGAGCATAGATAGCCAAGAAGCTTGATAAAATGCAGGTGATAACATCCCTGATGCATAACCATTTAAAGCATCTAATCGATCATAACTATAGCGGATAAGCCATGATTGATCTTGTTCAGCACTTTTTTGTTGACGCTCAAATTGGGTTATGGATGATTTTGTTGGAAAAACGAGTTGATTTTGCCACAATCCTTCCAGAAGTCCTAATGTATGAAATCCTCCTGTTACCACTACAATACTCACATCCGGCTGAGCTTGTTTTAATTGTGCTATCGCAGTTAACATATATTGTTCACGTTGCGATGTACCCTCTGCTTCAAGTGATTCAGGTTCATAATCCAAGCGTGCCATGGCACACCAAATAAATGTATCTAAGAAAAATTTTTGCCAATTAGCAATATCATCATATTGTCTTAATTCGAAAAGATGTTCCCAAACTTCATCATGATCTCGGCAATGCAATTTTTGCTGGAGCTGTTTAATATATTGGCTATGTTTTAAATAGACTTCAGAAAGTAATGAGTGACTTTGTTCAGTATTTTTTTCACAAAGAATTTGTTCAGACCAAGGTAAATCAATGAATTGAACGATAGCATGCTGTTCTTTTGCCATCCGCATTGCTTGCCACTCTGGTGAATAATCACAAAACGGATAAAATGCCGAATGCGTCCTCTGCTCGGTTAATACATTATTCTGCTGTATTTTTTCTGCTCCTGCTTTAGCACTAAGTTTTGTTTGACAGAGTATGGCAATAGGGGGTTGGATACTGCTGTCATATAAAACTTCCAGCATAGTAGAAAAGCTGGCCGGCGCCTCAATTAGAACATGTGTCGGTTTCACTTGTTTAATCAACTGCCTAACGGCATAACTACAAGCGGGACTATGGTGACGTACCGGTGCAAAGTAGATTTGTTCTTGCTGTAAAGCCTGCTGATTAGCTAATGCTTTTAACAAACGCTCAGGTAGTCGTGTTTCACTATTGGTCATATTCATCCACTATTATTTCCAGAAGGTTTTTGATACCTGATAAAATGAATGCCAACTATCTGATTTTTTTGCACGCTCACGTACCACATTATCCATATAGAATTGAATACGTTTAATATCATCAGCATTATCTTTTAAAACCACACCAATAAGTTGTTTAGCGATTTGTCCACCCGTTAACGTACCATCTCCTAAATAGTAGGCATCTAATGCCGAAGCATAGGCCACGTTAACTGCTTCAGCGGTTGACATAACAGCATCAGGTGTTTTGATTTTTGTACCTTGGCTAGTTTCGCCTTCCCGAAGTTCCTGAAAGGTTGTGACTAAAAGTTCAATCACATCGATCGGAATAGTGATCTGAGTAATCAAATCACCTAGCTCTTGTGTAAGCTGTTTTTGGATCAATTCAATTTCAAATTTTTGATCTGTAATTGGATTAACGGTTTCGAAATTAAAACGTCGTTTTAAAGCGGCTGACATTTCATGTACGCCACGATCTTGCAAGTTCGCCGTGCCAATTAAATTAAAGCCAGGCTTGGCACTGATCATACTATTAGATCCCATTTCAGGGATCATCATTTTCTTTTCTGACATTAAAGATACTAACATGTCTTGTACTTCTGGTTGGCAACGGGTTATTTCTTCAAAACGAACGATCTTTCCTTGCTTCATTCCTTGATAGATAGGTGATCCTATTAATGCGCGTTCAGTTGGTCCTTCAGCCAGTAATAATGCATAATTCCATGAATAACGAATATGATCTTCGCTTGTACCAGCCGTACCTTGAATAGTTAGATTTGAGTCACCACTTATCGCCGCCGCTAACAATTCTGATAACATCGATTTAGCTGTGCCGGGTTGCCCAACGAGCATTAAGCCTTGCTTACCAAGTAGAGAAACTATCGCCCTATCAACCAACGGATCATCACCAAAAAATTTACGGCTTACAGCTAAATTTTCATCACCTAATATAAACTGCCGTACCGATTTCGGCGATAATAACCAGCCTTCTGGCTTATTATTTTGGCTATCAATTTGGGTTAATCGATTTAATTCTTCACGATAACGTTCTTCAGCACTTAACCGAATTGCTTGTGTTACTTTTACCATAATGCTTTCTTCTCCCACTCAGGATCATAGCCACTTGATGCATTGGCTACTGCCGTATAATCCGCATAACCTTCAGCTAATAGCACCGGCGGTATTTCATTGATATCAATTGCTTTATCATTCCAACCATGTTGTTTACTAAAGTACAGACTATATAGCACGGCAGGAATATTATCTTCAGGAACATAACTACCACTAAATTGAATATTAATATATAATTCACTACCACTAAAATATTTATAATAACCATCAAAACTTCCAGCATCTCCGATATCATCACGTTTATACCCTAATTTAGTTAAAATACCGCGTAAGGTAAAGGTATCGGTTACCCAGCCTTTATAGTCATTAATGATCCCATCTTTCACCGCTGAGAGATCAGGTAAAGGATGATCAAATTGAGTAAACAGTGATTTAATTTTGTAATCTTTGAAGTGGGTTTGCCATTTTTCAACCATTTCTTGAGTCAATAGTGCGCCATGAGCCAGTATGATTTTACAGTCTTCGTTCAGCGTTAACTCATCATCTTCGAAATCAATCAAGCTGCCATCTTCGGTTGGTCGGAAACTTTGACAAATATTACCTTGCTGATCAATCACTAACCAAACAAGACGCTGAATTAAGCGGTTCATGATCGGATGACCTTGTAAATATTTTTGCCAATCCGCTATTGTCCAATAGCGCTGGATACACATAGCTTCATATAGGCGTGATATCTGTAAATCAAGAATTTGTTTAACTTCTTTTTTGCTATTACTAAACTGTTTTTTCGCTTCTTTCACTAATTCTTCATCTTCAGTTTTACGTCCTTCTGGTAAGGCTTTAATCACTTTACCTTCGGGATTTTTTAAGATCCATTTAAAATTGTGATCTAAAATAGCCGTGAATTCACGTTCACCGTAATCTAAATGAAGTATGCCTGATTCATCTAAACCAGCCGTCGAAATCGTTCGATCAGCCAGCTCATCAGGTGTCCAGTGATTGCGTTCAGCAATATTATTAACCAATAATTTCGCTTTTTCTTGTATAGAAGAGGTTCGATAACGACGCGCAATTGACAATAATAACTGTATGATGAGAGGGTCATCGCTGTTCGCTATCGATTCCAACATTGCCTCAATTTGCGCACGTCGTTTATAAAACACTTTCATGTAGTTATACAAAATCGGCACGACGGAAGAACCTTCAATGCCACTGGTTAAAGCGAGTAAACCTTTAAATTTAATAGCTGACCCAATTAATCGTGCAAGCTCTTCCTTCTTGATCATCTCGAAAGCATCTTCCAGTGTCATATTTGCATATTGTCCATAGTATTCGGGATAACGTTTAGCGTAGTTTAAATAATCTTGTTGACGCCGTAACGCACCTCGTTTGGCTTCTCTTTCTGCCTCTTGTATGGTCGGTGCTAGGGTATCTTTATGGATAAAAGACTGTAACACAAATAGTCCCAGGTGATGTTGGCTTTGTGGACTCAAAAGGCGAGTGTATATGAATAATAAGGGGTTAGCTGGCTCTTTTAATTTCACAGCTAACCATATCCACCATTTAATAATTTCTGGTTCTACCGTCTCCCCCGTTTTCCAAGTTAATGGCGGTAATTGTGTTTCATCGAACCACTCTAAGTCGGCAGGTTTTTTACCTTTTAATCCTTTACGAGCATCATCTAATAATTTTTTACTCGTTAAATGTTGGCTAATGTCTTCTCCTAAATCTTCAAGCACAACTAGAAAGACCGCTTGAACGGTTTCACGTTTTTCTTTTTTTAATGCCTCTTTAAGGGGTTTAATCGAGGAAGTTTGACCGAGCTTGGCAAGCCATTGTGCAGCATTAATTCGCACATCCTGTTTAGCGGATAAAAGTGCTTCTTCTGCTCGATAATGAATGTCTGGTAAAGAACCCAAAGCCTTTTGCGCTAAAACTCGCAATGATTTATTATCGCCAAAAGCAATTTCGAGTAAATAACTAACATATTTTGCTGGAATATTAGGGAAAAAACTTAAAATTTCAATTGCATTAGCTTTATCTAAACAAATACTATCATAGTCTTGATCAACGTGTGGGGGTAATAATCCCAAGCTCTCATCTATATACACTAAATTTTCTGCGAAAAATGGCCAAATATAATGCGAATCAACGTGCCAAGTAAGATTAAAATAAGAATTAGCCAAAAAAAGGTACGCTACAGAGCGACTTGCATCAGAACAATAACCTATTTTATTTAACACATCGACAATTTGTCGTAAATCACTCTGTAACAATAATGTATTTTCTTCAAATAGTGTAAATAAAGAATAAAGTGATGTTCCAGAAGAATAAAGTTTATGAATCCGTAGTAAGTGAAACAGGTTAAATTCAGGTAATGCTTGTAAGCGACCTTTTATTAAAATAAAGTCGAAATTCTCATCGATTTTCTTTTTTAGTAAACTTTGCGACAATTCTGTCTTACCATTGATATAATCAAAAATTGAATCGAGATTAGTTTCAGTGACTTTTTTTAGTTCGGCAAAATGAGATTGCTGATAGCGATAATTACTGTTATTTTTTTTATTCATTTCGATTTCATATAGCACGTTTTGCTCACATTTTGCCAACTGTTCAACAAAATTCTGCTTTATGATTTCTCGTGCACTAGCTGGCAATGCAACTTCAGTAATAGTTTGGTAAGGCGGAATAATTAATTCCAGCTCATGCAATTTAGCTTGTTGAGTACTTTCTAGCGCCGACAGTGCCTTTTCCAGTGCTTTAATTACCGTTTTATTGGTTTCTTTCTGTAGAGCATTGTCAAAAATTTCTCGATCAGCAGATAATCTGGCCAGTATGGTTACTGCCCTACTACGCTGCTTAGCAGTCCCTTGGGTTAAGATGGTTTGTAATTCGGTTAGTACTCTTTCTTGCGGAGAACTAACTAAAATTGTCGCTGCTACTTCATTAATTCGCTTTAATTCGCTGACTGATTGCTCAGCTAGCAAATCGATTGTCAATACAGATAGCTCTGGATGACAGGCGATATAGTTTAATTGTTCTATTTCCCCTGACAGCGAAAGACCTTGCTCCGGTAAAGATTTAAATATATCCAGATGTTTGTTTATATAAGGTAATAAATCTTGAAAATGATAAAAATGTTTAAAATCACTGAGGTAATATTCTTTGATGTTTTGACGATCAAAAATCGCAAATAGCAATTTTTGCCCCAAACCCGCTTCTTCTAATTCAAGCAGATCATGTAATTGACTAATTGACCAAGCTTTACGTTCAGTAGCTAAAATTGTCACCATATCCCCCCTAGGGAGGGTGGTAACCAATCCATCTAATAACAAATATAGAAACCATAATGGTAGCTTTGGTGTGATAACATTAATATGATTATCAGGTCTATCGGTAGCGGCTAAAACTTTACCAAAACGCGTAATTTGCTGCAATGAATAAACATTGGTCCAGTCCTTATAGAATCTTATTCTGGCTTTAACATTTTTCTTTAGATCTCTATCAAGATAATACCTATCAGAGCTACATGGATAGGCCAATAATTGATGTAAGGGTTGATTACTTGCTAATTGATATACACGGTTTAGTACCTCGATATCATCCCCTTTTAAAATAAAATTTGTAATTTGCTTTGATATATTTTTTTCTAATGAATCCAATGGTTCAAATATGTCTAATAATAATTGCCCTTCTTTAGAATTATTATTCAAAATTTTACTTTTTAACGTTTTAAACATCCCTTTCTCCAATCTTATTTTAATATTTCAAGTATTGATGATTGTAATTTTATCTTTGATGGCAATAATTTAAACTTGCACTATTTCATCTAAATCGTTTTTATTACCATTCTGAATCATTGCAACTCATTACACTAACATTGCCATATATTCAGCATAACCTTCTGCTCACGGTTCTGTGGGTATTGTTTGTCCTTATTAAAAATAAATTTACTAAAAATTATATTTTTTAGAAATATATATTGTTTACTCGATGAACTGAAATTTTATGATTTTGAAATCCTTTTTATTGATCTGTTTTTTTAAATTTCAGATCCTTCATAGGTTGCAAGTGGCGATAATCACAATTTATTACTAATCTATCATAAGATGGATTAATAAAATTAATGGTTGGACAACCCGATAAAGGTCGCTCAAATCCAAAAACGACTAGCGACTGATTTTCAAATAAATAACCGGACCATTGTTTGGTATAATAAATACCATTGTAGTTACCATTTAAAAACCATAAATCATTATTTTCGTCTACAACATGAATAAAATCAGCAATAATATTAGCCTTAGAATCTTCTATAATTAATCGCTGGCTATTTTGATAGTATTGTACTAAATAACGTAAACCATTTGCATTAGCTAAAAATGTAATTCGATCTAATAAGTATTTGATAGGTTTGGAGTAGTCAACTTCAAAGTCATTCGTTTTAGGAAATCGCTGATTATCAATTTTTTCCCATTTCAACAGTGTCAATTTTTGTTGCGCAAATGGATTTTGTTTACCGAAATAGACTAATGTGGTAGCAGGATCAAAGGCTTTTGGTGGTGTAATGGCAAATCCAAGCATATATTGGTAACCATAAAAAGGACCATTTTGCTGATAACTAAGTAAATCAATCACCGCTAATGCTTTAAGTTCGCTTATTTTAAACATAATTAACCGATTCAGCGCATAATCGTAGATAAAAACCTGATCATTTTCTGATAAGCCAAGATCCTTCATAAGATTAGCGCGATATGGTTTGGTGATAAGATATTGCCTTTTACTATATTGATATTGATGCGAGTCGGCTAAATTTTTTTCTGGTATGTATTGAATATTTTCATTATTACCGCCATAAGGAATGACATCCGACAAAGAAACAAAGAGAAAAGGATCAGTTTGAGCAAGATAATCAATCTTAGCCACTGAAAAAAGTTGCATATCACGTCTTATTGAATAGGTTGTTTTTTCAATCCCTGTTACATAACTATTAAAAGAAATCATCAAATAGATAAAAAAACACAAAATATTTCGGATGTAGTTATTCATTTTTACGCCTATTTATTCCTACGCTGGTTTCATTTATTTAGCGATAACATTTAGCAGCTCAGCTATTTTGCTGCCTTAACAATGTCAGTGATAATTTTGAAATAATTACACAGTTATCAATGATTGATAATCGCCATAACATTCCGCTAAAATAATAGGTGGCACATTTTCAATATGCATAATTTTATCAATAAGTCCAATACGTTGTTTAAAGTACAAATGGTAAAGCTTTACGGTTTCGTTGGCTGTGCTCATCTGACGATAATAATTACTTATTGTAATACATGCTTGTATCGCTAGTTTTGGAAAACTTTTACTATAACCTTCAATTCGATCCCAATCAGTAATCGGCTGATATCCACGGCTATGCAGCCGATTTTTTAATGTCATCACAGCGATATTCTGTCCAAAATAATCAGCGATTTTATTCTCAACCTGATGGCTAATATTCGGTTTTGGATGTGCGAACTGGTTGAATAAAGGTTTGATTTTGTAATCTTCAAAGTGGATCAACCAGCTTGATATCGCATGTTCTGGCAAATGGATGCCATGGGCTAACTGCAATTGATGATTGGTGTTTAGCGTAATTTCTTGATCATCAATATTGATGAACGCACCCTCTTCCGTTGGTCGAAAAGCATGAATAAGTTGCCCATTTTGATCCATTTCCAGCCAGACCAAACGTTGTATTAATCGATTCATTATCGGATGTTGATATAAATAATGATGCCAATCTGTATACGACCACTGTTCTGTTATGCACATCATTGAATATAGACGTTGTGTTTGATTGTCAATTACTAACTTTAAAGCCTTCTTACTATTAGTCAGCAATTTTTTACACGCTTTAACGTATTCCTCATTATCATTTTTGTTTGCCGCTGGTAAAGATTTTATAGTTTTACCATCAACATTTTTGACAATTAATTGTAACGTTTCATCTAGTAATGCTTTGAAAATACGATCTCCATAATTAAGTATTATCTCCCCATTGCTATTCAAATTAGCCGTTGGCACCATTCGTTCTGATAGTTCTTGAACTGAACAAGCCCGATTATCTGCAATTTGCCCCAACAAATTTGCCGCTTTTTTACGGACAATATTTGAACTATATCCGGCTGAAATCGACAATAATAGTTGAATAATTTCAGGATGATAAATGGTAGCTAAAGCTTCCAAAATAGCACATATCTCTGACCTTCTGCTAGTGTACTGTTTAAGATAAGGGCGTACAATTTGCACCGCTTGATAGGCATCTATATATTTAATAAGTGCTAAAACTCCTTTTGCTTCTATCACTGTACTTTGATATTCATCAGTCAAATCTGAAATTGTTTTAATATCTTGCTGTATAAACATTTGCAAAATAAATTGACCAATATTTTTTTGACTTTTAGCATCCAATAAACCTAAATAGAGATCAATTAATGCATTGCCCATTGGTTGCTTTAATTTAACCGCTGAAACGATCCACCAGTAAAGAATCTCTACTGCTACGCTGTCACCATTTTGCCAAAATAAATTAGGTAAAATGTTAGGATCTAACCACTCAATACTAATCGGTTTTTTGGCCAATAAACCTTTTTGTGCATCCTGCAATAAATATTCGTGTGATAGATAATAAGAAATATCTTGACCAAGCTGATTCAAAGCACTGAGAATTGTTGCCTGTACTAAGGCTTTTTTTTCAACCGCTAACACCTGATATAATCGTTCAACAGATGATGTTGCTCCTAACAATGCCAACCAATTGATAGCAATAATCCGTATTTCTTGTTTGCTAGCAATTAAGGCTTTTTCAACCTCAAGATGGATATTTTCAATTTTATTCAGAATTAGTTGAGCCTGCACACGTAAATTTTGATTTGTGCCTAATGCTAGCGCCAAAAGGTGAGAAATATATTTAGCTGGAACTTCAGGAAACAGGGAAACTATAGCGAGTGCATTGGCGACTTTGAAGCCTTTAGTATCATTGGTCAAACCCAATGCTTGATCAATAAATTGCAAATTTTCGGCAAAAAAAGGCCAAACCTTATTTTCTCTACCTACAATATAACGTTGAAGCATCGGCAAAGTAAAATAACTCAAAAAGGCATTCGCTATCCATGACACTACTTGATGATCACCCGTAATTTGACTAAGTATGGTTGCAACTTGTCTTAAATCAGCTTGACAAATAAGTAACTCATTTTCAAAGAGAGTAGCGAGGTGTTGGGTAATTAGCTCAGATCTTTCAAGATAATATGCCCGCAATAAGTGCCATAAATTGCATTCTGGTAAGTTTTGCAATGATTCTTGATACAAGGCAAGTAAGAGTAAATCATTATGATCAACGAAAATGCTTTGGTTTTTCCCTAAATCGATTTTCGGAATTATTGCCTGACCGTTTAGATAAGCAAATACTTGATCAAGATCACCGGGTTTAATCGCTTTTAATTTTTGATAACGCTGCTGTTGATGGGTATATTGACAGTGATACGTGCTATTAAGGGCAATTTCGTCTGCAACTTTTTGTTCTAAAATCGCTAATTGTTTATCCAAGTTTTGTTGCAAACACTGCCGAAAACTTAGTGGTAAACAACGATCTAAGATGGGTTGATTTTTTGGCAGAATAATATTACATAATTGTTCTTTTTGATTATTCAAACTATTTCCCTTTTTACAACATTATTACAATGTCTGTTTATAGTGATATTAGCAATCAAATTATCATATTTAAAATAATTGAACATTATCGCTATTTCATTAGCTGAAGTCGCTCACCTTGTCAGCGCTACATGTTTTGGATTCTAACCTAAAATTAATTCGATAATTTAATTCACCCTACAGGATTGATATCATTAGTCAATCCTCTTTTTTAGTTACTTATTAACCATAGGAAATTGTGTTTCCCATTCATTTTCACTATATAAAATTGCACTAACAAATACGCGATATCTGTTTTATTCAACTAGGCTTTATATAAGATTGGGCTTTTAATTGTTTTTTCATTCGATAAATGTATTACATTGTTCAATAATACCACTATCAAATCCTCGTTTAAACCACGTATAACGTTGCTGGGATGATCCATGGGTAAAACTATCTGGCACTATATAGCCATTACTTTGACGTTGTAAACGATCATCACCAATGGCTTCGGCCGTTTTTAACGCCTGTTCGATATCACCAACTTCTAAAATATTTTTTTTCTGCATGGCATTTCCCCACAAACCCGCATAACAATCCGCCTGCAATTCTAATTTAACTGATAATTGATTTTTGCTAAATCTAGAATTTTGTTGTTGATGTTGAATTTGGTTAAATGTACCTAATAAATTTTGTACATGATGACCAATTTCATGTGCGATGACATAGCCTTGAGCAAAATCACCACCACCACCCAACCTCCGTTTCATCTCTTGATAAAATGAGATATCAAGATAAACCGTTTTGTCTACACTGCAATAAAAGGGCCCCATATAGGTTTGACCAGTACCGCAAGAAGTGCGCGTAGAACCAGTATAGAGTACTAATTTAGGCGGAATATAGGTTTTCCCTAAACGTTGAAATGCTTGACGCCAATAATCTTCGGTACTGGCCAAAATAACCGAGGTGAATTTTGCCGCATCAGGATCTTCATCATAATATGGCGTGGCGGTTTGTTGCGAATTATTTTGCTCAATGAGATCGGAATTCAGCAAGCCGGTTAAATCGACACCATAATAACCGGCGACCAGCACAATGATAAATAATATCAATCTACCTTTACCACCCATTGGAATGTTTATTCCTGTACTACTCCCTGATTGTGAACGACGATCTTCAATATTGTCGCTCTCTCTCTGGTCACGCCATCGCATATCGACTACCTCATCAGTTGTAATGAATTAATTTTAATAGATAATCAAATTTGTTACCAGATTTACTTAATCACTAAGTAAAATAATGTTGATTTATTTCAATTTTATAACGAGTTAGATCGATTTTTATGCATTGATTATGTCGCTTAATTGATCCTCATTTAAAGGGTTTGGATCAGTAAATATTGTCATACTACAATACTAATAATCAACAACCAGATAATCTAAATTTCAATTTGTTATGCAGAGTATATTGATGACAAAATTCATAAATTTTATTCCGTCACCACAAGCTTAATGAATATAAATTTAGGATTAATTCCTAGTTAGAAACCATAACATATTGATTTTTATTTAACAGAAAAATAATATTGCTATTAATTAACATTAATACATTTTTTTAATTGCCTGATTTTAATCGTTATGGATATAATATGACGCCAAAGCATCAGTAACTATTATTAGCGCACTCCGCGCCAAAGTGACTGATGTGTATTGAGATTTTTCGCATGATTAATCACTCTTATAATAATAATTCAATAAACATTTCTTTTTTTCCATTCTTTGGAGTTCTCTCGTGACTACATATCCTTCAACGACAAAACGATCGTTATTAGATCGCTATTTTCATTTTCAGGAAAATAAAACTTCATTGAAAACCGAACTTATTGCCAGTTTTACCACTTTTATTACCATGGTTTACATTATTTTTGTGAATCCTAAAATACTTGGTGATGCAGCAATGGATTCGCAAGCGGTTTTTGTAACAACAGCTCTAATCACCGGCATCGCTTGTATGGCAATGGGGATTATCGCCAGATTACCTATCGCGCTAGCACCAGGCATGGGGATTAATGCCTATTTTGCTTATGTGCTGGTTGGTTCTATGGGACTAACTTGGCAAACTGCCATGACGCTGATCTTCATGGGTGCTACAGGATTATTTTTACTCTCGATATTTCGTCTACGTTATTGGATGATCGCCAATATTCCTTTTTCAATTCGTATAGGTGTGAGCAGTGGCTGTGGATTATTAATTACATTAATTGGTTTACATAATGCCCATATTATTATTGCCGATCCTGATACAATGGTGCGGTTAGGTGATCCAACCTCTGTTCCATTTATGTTAGGTTGTTTAAGCTTCCTTATTGTGGCTATTTTGGCCCAACGTGGTTGGAACTCTTCAATCTTAATTTCATTTGTACTGGTAACGTTAGTTGGTTGGGTAATTGATCCTGAAGTGGTTTATCATGGCATAATTAGCCTACCACCCGATATTTCCGGGGTTGTTGGTCAACTAGATTTTAATCATATTTTTGAAATTTCATTAGTCGGTATCATATTATCCGTAATGTTGATTAACTTGTTTGAATCTTCAGGTACATTTATAGCTGTAACAGATAAAGCAGGACTTGCTGACGAAAATGGCCGATACCCTAATCAACAACTTTCACTTTATATCGATAGTGCAAGCTCTGCTTTAGGTTCAGCAATGGGAACATCAGCTGTTACAGCTTATGTCGAAAGTGCTTCCGGCGTCGCTGTCGGTGGACGTACGGGTATGATGGCTTTGGGCGTTGGTATTTTGTTTTTATGTTCAGTTTTCTTATCTCCACTGGAAAAAATGGTCCCTCTTTATGCAACTACCGGAGCACTAATTTATATAGGCGTTTTAATGGCATCTGATTTAGCCCGAGTGAAATGGAATGATTTGACTGAAGCTGTACCTGCATTCGTTGCTATGATAATGATGCCATTTAGCTTTACCATTACCGAAGGTATTGCTACGGGATTTATTACTTTTGTGATTATGAAAGTTTGTTGCGGCAAATTTAAAGACTTAACCGTATGTTCAGTAATCATGGCTATACTATTTTTAGCTCGTTACATATTTATTTAAAGCCTGCTTATTTATCAATAACATAATCAAGTTAATTAAAAAGAATAACGCATACAAGATAAACAAGGAATATAATTATGACTTCAATGTATAAAGAAGCAATTTGTGAAATGATTGATGCAGGATTAGCCAAGCTGCCTGCTGATTTAATTATTACTAATGGTCTATTAGTCAATGTAAACTCTAGTGAGATTTACCCCGCTGATGTAGCAATTTATAAATCACGTATTGTCGCAACCGGAGATGTAGCAAGTTATATCGGTGAAAACACCAAAACAATTGACGCTAAAGGTAAATATATTGTTCCAGGACTAATTGATGGTCATTTACATATTGAATGCAGTAAATTATCGATGACTAGCTTTGCTAAAGCAGTATTACCACACGGCACTACCAGCATTATTTCTGGTTTAGATCAATATATTGTCACTGCTGGCTTAGATGGCATTAGAGAAATTTTACACGAGATTGACGGTACGCCATTAAAGGTATTCTGGGGTCTACCATTCTTAACGCCATACACATTACCACAAAGTCATGTCGGTTTTAATGTTACAGCCAAAACCCATGCCGAAGTACAAAAATGGCCGGAAGTATTCGGGATTTGGGAAACAGTCAGTGAATTTATTGAAAATCAACACAGCGATGTGATGAAAGCAATTGAATATGCTCGGTTACATCGTCTCCCTATTTACGGTTGTGCGCCAATGACCCGCGGAAATAAACTTAATGCTATTCTTTGTGCCGGTGTTCGATTAGATCACGAAAGTTATGATCATACCGAAATGATGGAAAAAATCCGTAAAGGAATGAATGTGTTAATTCGCGAATCATCAATTTCCCACTTTTTAGCTGAAAACATTAAGGTGATTACGCATCTCAACCCTAGATTAGCACGTCGCGTCAGTTTCTGTACCGATGATGTTATTGCTTCCGATATTGTGACCAATGGTCATATGGATAAATTAATTCGCATGGCAATTGCTAAAGGTGTCGATCCTTTAACTGCTATACAAATGGGATCCATCAATTCAGCTGAAGCTTATCGTATTGATCACTTAGTTGGTTCAGTTTCTCCTGGTCGTTTTGCTGATATTCTTTTAGTTTCTGATTTAGTTAAATTTGATATTGATACCGTTATTGCCAAAGGTCAGTTAGTTGTTGAAAATCAAGCAACAGTATTCAACTTTGTCCCACCAAAACGCAGTGCGGTGTTATTACAAAGTATGAAATTAAAACCTGTAACGGCCTCAGCACTTAAAGTAACTACTAATATTAAACAAACCAAGGTCAAGGCCTTATCGTTAGATGTTGATTTTAACATTCCGTTTGTTCGTCGTGCGCGTCAGGTGGAATTAAATGTGCAAGATGGCGTGGTGTTACCTGATATACAAAATGATGTACTCTATGTCACCGTTGTTGAACGCTTTGGTAAAACCGATGGTACTGCAAAAGTTGGTTTTTGCTCTGGCTGGAAACTAAAATCTGGTGCAATGGCAAGTTCTTGTGCCCCCGATGATAATAATGTTGTCTGTATTGGTACTAACTCTGAAGATATGGCATTAGCGATCAACCATTTAGCTGAACACGGTGGCGGCCAAGTGATTGTAAATCAAGGGAAAGTTATTGGTTTCTTACCATTACCAATTTGTGGCATTGTATCTGATCTCGATCCACATACAATGGCACAAGAAGAGGAAAAACTGTTATTACTTGCTCGTGAGTTAGGTTGTGACTTACCTGATCCATTATTTTATATGTGTTGTTTACAAATCACAGCAATTCCTGACTATGCCATTACAGATTTAGGTGTCATTGATTTTCATAAACAAGCGGTTATGGATCCGGTATTTAAGTGTGGCTGTAGCCACGGTAAATTACAAACGAAATGCCACGACTGATCGAGTATATGATTAAAAGTAGGCAAATCGTTCAATTAAATGAATAATGATTATCGCAAGCTACAGATGACTAATAAATGAGGTGTTTATGACAGATAAACAACAACTAAATGATTTAATTGACATGGCGGCTAACCGTCAAGTCGTTGATCTATTGATTACTAACTGTAAAGTGATTGATGTTTTTAATCAATTAATTGTAGACGGGCCACTTGCTATTGGTCATGGTAAAATTGTTGGTTATGGGTGTGACTATCAAGCCAAGCAAACAATAGATGCCCAAGGGGGTTATGTGATGCCGGGTTTAATTGATGGTCATGTCCATATCGAATCATCATCATTAATCCCCACACAATTTGCCCGTTGTATTTTACCTTTTGGCACCACTACGATAATTGCCGATCCCCATGAAATAGCAAATGTTTCTGGATTAGATGGTATACGCTATATGCTTGACGCTTCACGTAAAACACCGCTTAATGTACAAATTATGTTACCGTCTTGCGTGCCAGCTACTCCTTTTGAACAGGCGGGATGTGTGCTTGAAGCCGAAGATTTAGTGCAGTTAATCAATGAACCAGGCGTCAAAGGTTTAGGGGAAGTGATGGATTATCCCAGTGTAATTGATCATGAAGCAAAAATGATGAATAAACTTTGGATGGCTAAAGATCATGATCGCATCATTGATGGCCATAGTCCTGGGGTAACCGGTAAAGCACTTACTGCTTATGTTATGGCAGGCATTATGACCGATCATGAATGCAGCACCCAGAAAGAGATGTTAGAACGAATTCGGTTGGGTCAATATGTATTATTACGTGAAGGATCAACTTGTAAAGATTTACTTAACCTTATTCCAGCAATTACACCAGCAAATGCTCGTCGTTGTGTACTATGTACCGATGATCGTGAACCTGCCGATATCCTTACTACAGGACACATCAATAAAAGTTTACGCTTAGCGGTGAAACATGGACTTGATCCAGTATTAGCCATAACACTTGCCACCTTAAATGCAGCTGAATGTTACCGGCTAAAAGGTAAAGGTGCTATTGCGCCAAACTATGATGCCGATCTTCTGATTGTAAAAGATTTGCAATCCTTTGAACCGAAACATGTTTTTGTTGCTGGCCAAGAGATTGCTCGTGACGGTAAATTGTTGGTTCAATGGGATGATTATGTAGCGGATAATGTACTCAATACGGTTCGTTTGCCCACTTTAACCGAACAAAATTTTACATTGACTTTGACGAGTGAAAAAGTCAATGCGATTGGTGTTCAACCAGGTAGCGTACTAACATCACATTTACAACTTGATGTCAAAAAAGACGCTCATGACCATTTTGATTGTAAGCTCAATCCGGGATTGAATAAGTTAGCAGTGATTGAACGACATCATGCTACGGGTAATATGGGACTAGGAATTTTAGCAAATTACGGATTAAAAAATGGTGCTATTGCTGTCACAGTTGCCCATGATTCACATAATCTAGTCGTAGTGGGAGATAATGATGCTGATATGCTTGTTGCCGTAAAAGATGTTGAAGCGATGGGGGGCGGTTTCTCATTATGCCAAGACGGTAAAATTCTGGCGCATTTACCGTTACCTATTGCTGGTCTGATGTCTGATCAGCCGGCGCAACAGGTTGCTGATCAACTGCATCATATGATTGAGGTTGCTAAACATTCCTTTGGTATCAATCCTAAAGCCCATCCATTAATGACATTGGTGTTTATGACGTTACCCGTCATACCAGAATTAAAGCTCACCTCAAATGGACTATTTGATGTTAAAACTTATCAACCGATTGATTTATGCATATAATCAATCACCATGATTAAGTATGATAAATAATACTAAAGCAAGGTTATTGATTAATGTAAATTAAGAATAATAAACTGCCTATTAATCACTTAATCTCATAATTGTTATTATTTTATCTAATATTAAATTGCCGAATCGCTAGCGATTCGGCAATTTAATATTCATTCAAAGAATTGATATATACCTGTTTTAATTATAATCACAATCACTATAAAGAAAAGTAAAAAACCAACATTTGAAAAGCAAAAATTGAGTAGTATTTCATGTATTATCGGCACCGTTATCCAATAATTAATACAATAAACGAGCACTGACGAAGTAATTAATACTAAAATGAAAAATAAAAATAAAAAATTATCGTACCAACATAAACTGATGAAAAGAAAAACTATGGAGATGATATTAGCAATGATACATAACCCTGAAAAAATATTACTATCATAATAATTTATTAACGGCATCAATGAAAAAGTTATACTTGGTAATTGCGATATCAGCAATAATAGCCCGTCTTTTCTAGTTAATTTCCGCATTACAATTATCCTTTTTATTGTTATACGTTTTTCTACATTAATAATGTTTATCTATGACAATATTAAGATTTAATTTTGTTTATTGTAAAATATACTAATGCTATCCATAGTAAAACTGTTAACAGAATAACACTACCTAACTTTTTATAAAAAACACTTTATTATCATGAACAACATTGCTTAACTTAACAGATAATCCAAAACCAAATTCAGCACAGTCATTACCGCTAACAACAAAAAATATGAAGATAAATAAAAAATTTGCCAGACAATATCAGACGATAAAGATAATATAAATACAACTACTAAAACTATATTATGTATGATAAACAAAGAAAAAATAGCTATATTATATTATTAGCGATAATGAAAACTCTATATTTTTAAGAAACCATCATTACTACTTTATCGTTAACTTGCTTATGTTCAATATCAATTATTTGAATAAAATTGCAATACATTAATTATGCTCATTTAATCTTTGATTATTTATTAAAGCAGACAGAGCTGAATAAGTATGAGTTATTAAGTTATTCTTTCTAATCGATGTTTTTTAGTATAGATAATTTTAGATTCAACGATAAGTTATACAATAACATTTAGATTAAATAACATATGAAACCCTTATACCTATCTGGTAAAGGGTTAATCGATTTATTGCTGAAGGGTATTGCCAATTTTAAGAGTATAAGCAATGTTCATCGCTGTACTATATAAGTTAGCACGGGCCGTTTGAGGATCTAATGCTTCAGATAAAGAAGAAATATTAGTTAGAATACTAAACATAGCTGTTACACCATACGGATAAACCGCTTCAGCTTTATCACCTAAACTTCCTACAATCGCAATGACTGGTTTTTGATATTGTTTTGCAATATGTGCCACTCCGACGGGCACTTTACCATTAACACTTTGATAATCCAATCGTCCCTCACCAGTGATAACAATATCAGCCTCACGCACTAAAGTATCTAAATTAAGTAATTCGGTTATAATTTTTATACCTGGTCTTAATTTAGCATTCATAAATGCTAATAATGCAGCGCCCATCCCTCCTGCTGCACCGGTTCCAGGCGTATATTCAATGTCCATATTAAAATACTGTTTGATAAGGTTAGCAAAATGTTTTAGATTAGCATCTAATAATTTTACATCGTCTGGTGTTGCACCTTTTTGTGGTCCAAAAATGGCTGATGCACCATTCGTGCCTGTAAGTGGGTTTGTTACGTCACAAGCTACTTCAAATTCACATTGCTGAATTCGAGAATCCATTTGGCTAATATCAATTTTAGCCAATTCACCTAGAGAACGCCCACCATAACCAATCTGGTTGCCAGCTTTGTCTAATAGTTTC
Source organism: Frischella japonica (assembly GCF_014489845.1). Lineage (GTDB taxonomy): Bacteria > Pseudomonadota > Gammaproteobacteria > Enterobacterales > Orbaceae > Frischella > Frischella japonica. The sequence goes on along the minus strand of NZ_JABURY010000010.1, from coordinate 171,464 downwards.
ACACCCAGCGCCTGTAACATTCCAGCACCACCATCATTGGTAGCACTGCCACCAATGCCAATAATAAATTTTTTACAACCTCGATCAAGCGCATCTTTGATTAATTCGCCGGTACCGTATGAGGTGGTAATTTTGGCATCTCTTTTATCTAAGGGAACACGTTCCAGCCCACTGGCGGCTGCCATTTCGATTACAGCTGTTTGACCATCCCCAGATATACCATAGAAAGCCTGTCCTCTCTCCCCTAATGGATCAGTAATAGAAACTGTAACTTTATGCCCATTTAATGCATCGACCATCGCATTAACAGTACCTTCCCCACCATCGGCTACCGGTAACAAAGCATATTCTGAATCAGGGTAAACTTGTGAAAATCCTGCTTTTATCATTTCAGCAACTTCAATAGCACTTAGACTTTCTTTAAAAGAATCAGGAGCAATGACAATTTTCATACATATCCTTACAGAACGAATTAAATTATTGAGTATGTTGCCATACTCAATATGCATATTAATTATTTTATTTCTATTTTTGCTAATGTTTCATAGTAGCGAGCTAAGGCACTATGATCACAACCACCCATACCATCTGTTTTTAGTGCCTGCATCATTTCCATTACTATTGCCGTCAATGGTAATGAGGTTCCAACACCGTGGGATGTATCTAAGGCATTTTGTAAATCTTTAATATGTAAATCGATTTTGAAGCCTGGTTTAAAATTGCGATTCAATACCATTGGAGCTTTAGCATCTAAAACAGTACTACCTGCAAGTCCACCGCGGATTGCCTGATAAACTAATTCTGGATTGACCCCAGCTTTGGTTGCCAGAACAAGCGCTTCAGACATTGCTGCTATGTTAAGAGCTACAATCACTTGATTCGCCAATTTTGTGACATTACCCGCCCCAATATCACCGGTATAGACAACAGAACCAGCCATAGCTTTCATTAAATCGTAATGTTTATCAAATATGGCTTTGTCACCACCTACCATTACAGATAAGGTGCCATCAATTGCTTTTGGCTCACCACCGCTAACCGGTGCATCTAACATATATAGCCCTTTTTTAACCACTTCATCATGAATTTCACGACTAGCTAACGGGGCGATAGAGCTCATATCAATAATGGTTGTGCCCAATTTTGCGCCTTCAACGACACCATTTTCACCCAACACCACTTCTTTTACATGCGGAGAATTTGGTAGCATTGTTATAATCACATCACAAAGTTTAGCAACTTCTTTTGCATTAGCTGCACTTTGTGCACCTGCTGCGACAACTTCATCCACTGCCATTTGGTTTTTATCACAAACGACTAGTGAGTAGCCAGATTTTAGCAGGTTTTTGCTCATCGGTTTACCCATAATACCTAAACCAATAAAACCAATTTTCATTTTACTCTCCTTTTTTATGATTAAAATACTCTTAGTTATTTTAAATATTTATCTGCTAATGCTTGAGTTGCATATCTTAACAAGCCCAAATCATTACCAACTGCAACAAATGTTGCTCCCATTGCCATATATTGACGCGCATCAGCTTCAACCGGAGCCAAAATACCGCACGCTTTGCCCTGCTGGTTAGCAACAGCAAAAATATGTCTTATGGCGGCTTGAACATCAGGATGTTTTGGATTGCCAAAATGACCTAATGATGCCGATAGATCACTTGGACCAACAAAAATACCATCGACACCGTCAACAGCAGTGATTGCTTCAACATTATCTACCGCTTGCTGTGTTTCAATTTGTACCATGACACAGATATTATGATTAATATTTTCAAAGTAATCGCTGATTGCACCAAATGCATTACTACGATGTGCAACCGAAACACCTCTAACACCCATTGGTGGATATCGAGTGAAAGATACTGCCTGCTTTGCTTGTTCAACAGTTTCAACATAAGGGATCAAAAAGTTATAAAAACCTATATCTAATAATCGTTTGATTTGTACTTGATCATTCCATGATGGACGGACGACTGGCGCACTGACACTGTCTTTTAATGCCATCAATTGCGGCACAAATGACATTACATCATTAATTGCATGTTCACCGTCGAGTAATAACCAATCGAAACCGGCTAAACCAAGTATTTCCGTTGAGATTGGATTACCTAATGCCGCCCAACAACCGATAAGTGTTTTTCGTGCCAACATATCTTGCTTAAATTGATTATGACATGTTACTTTCTTCATAATTTACCTTTATAATGTGTATTCATACAGTTTCGAACTTCATTTTAGACTATCTCACTAAACACGGTTTCTTGTTGTCAAATTTCCAGTTAGGAATTAAGTATTGCATAGCCATGGCATCATTACGATTACCCAGTCCCATACTTTTAAAAAGTTCATGAGCTTTCATAACTTGCTCCATATCAATTTCAATACCTAAACCTGGTTTTTCAGGTACTTTAATTTTGCCATTAACAATTTGTAATGGTTCTTTGGTTAATCTTTGATTACCTTCTTGCCAAATCCAATGGGTATCAAGAGCAGTTGGGTTACCCGGCGCAGCAGCACCAACTTGGGTAAACATGGCTAAAGAGATATCAAAATGATTATTGGAATGTGAGCCCCAAGTTAATCCAAATTCATGACACAACTGCGCAACTCTTACAGAACCATTCATCGTCCAGAAATGAGGATCTGCTAATGGGATATCAACGGATTGCAATGATAAAGTATGTGCCATTTGACGCCAATCTGTCGCGATCATATTGGTTGCGGTAGGTAAGCCGGTGGCTCTCCGGAATTCAGCCATAATTTCTCGGCCAGAATAGCCTTGTTCTGCACCACACGGATCTTCCGCATAAGTCAAAGTGTGTTTTAAGTATTTACCTATACGAATAGCTTCATCTAATAACCAACCGCCATTTGGATCAAGGGTCACACGCGCATCAGGGAATTTTTTCTTTATAGCAATCACCGCTTCAGCTTCTTGTTCAGCAGTTAAAACACCACCTTTTAATTTAAAATCTCTAAATCCATATTTTTCATAGGTTGCTTCAGCTAATCGAGCGATTTTTTCCGGTGTTAGTGCTTCTTCGTGACGTAATCGATACCAATCACATTGTTCATTAGGTTGACTTTGATAAGGTAAATCGGTTTTATTGCGGTCCCCTACATAAAATAGATAACCAAGCATTTCTACCTCATCACGCTGTTGACCATCACCCAATAATGATGCAACAGTAACACCAAGATGTTTACCTAATAAATCCAGCATTGCCGCTTCAATAGCTGTCACTACATGAATAGTGGATCGTTGGTCAAATGTTTGATTACCGCGTCCCCCCACATCTCGATCAGCAAATTGGTTACGGACTTGATTCATAACCTTTTTGTATTGTGCAATGGATTGACCAATAACTAATGGTTTTGCATCTTGCAGTGTTTGCGTGACAGAACCTACACAAGGTACTTCACCTACGCCGGTATTTCCTGAATTATCTTTAAGAATAACGATATTACGTGTAAAGTAAGGGGCATGGGCACCACTTAAATTTAATAGCATGCTATCATAACCAGCAACAGGATAGACATGCATTTCTGTGACAATAGGTGTTGTAGAACTCATAATACTTCCCTCTTAATTTTATTTTTTTAATCTGTGTTAACGAATCATACAAGGTCGTTTACGATCAAACTGCCAACCGGGAATCAAATATTGCATTGCTATACCATCATTTCGCGCACTATTAGGTAATTTTTTATAGAGTTCGTGTGCTTTTTTTACTTGTTGTATATCTAATTCAATTCCCAAACCTGGTTTATCAGGTAATTTGATTTTGCCATTAACGATTTTTAATGGTTCTTTAGTTAAACGTTCCTTGCCTTCTTGCCAAATCCAGTGTGTATCTAATGCGGTTGGATTACCTGGTGCTGATGCGCCAACATGGCTAAACATAGCTAACGAAATATCAAAATGATTGTTTGAATGGCAGCCCCAGGTTAATCCCCATTCATCACAAAGTTGAGCAACACGACTAGCGCCAGTTAATGTCCAAAAATGAGGATCTGCTAGTGGGATATCAACTGCTTGTAACATAATTGAATGACACATTTCGCGCCAATTAGTGGCGACCATATTGGTTGCCGTTGGTAATCCTGTAGCTCTACGAAATTCAGCCATAACTTCACGTCCTGAATAGCCTTGTTCAGCCCCACAGGGATCTTCTGCATACGTTAATACGTGATTGAGTCCCTTACATAATTTAATGGCATCATCTAGTAACCAACCACCATTTGGATCTAACGTAATTCTGGCATCAGGGAAACGTTTTTTAAGCTCAATAACCGTTTTAATTTCCTGCTCCCCTGCTAATACGCCCCCTTTCATTTTGAAATCTTTAAATCCATAACGATCTTTGGCTACTTCAGCTAACTCTACTACTGATTCCACTGTCATGGCTTGACGGCGTCGAATGTTATACCATTCATGTCCTTGTTGTTGCGGTTGATCATAATTAAGATCGGTTTTTTTATCATCGCCGATATAAAAAAGATAGCCTAATACAGTCACTTCATCACGTTGTTTACCCGCTCCAAGCAATTCGGCGACTGGAACATTTAAAAATTGTCCCATCAAATCTAATAATGCAGATTCCAAGGCCGCAACCGCATTGACGCGTAATTCAAAAGTCCATGCACCTTTACCGAAGGTGTCATAATCTGCATCTAGGTAACCTTGATGCATATCATTAACAATACGGTTAAGTATTGAAATAGGTCTACCTTCAACATGTGGTATCGCTTCTTTTAACGCATTTTCAATGGTTGCCCCGCCAGGCGCTTCCCCAACACCAATATGACCCGCATTATCGGTTAAAATAACAATATTTCGTGTAAAGTAAGGACCATGGGCACCGCCAATATTCATTAGCATACTGTCATGACCAGCAACCGGAATTACTTGCATCGACTTAATTATCGGAACTGACTGTGTATTCATAAGACGGTACTCCTATATATTAAATAAAGATTAATTTTTTATTATTTCTTTAATTCCATACGTTTAATTGGACCAACAATAATAAGGTAACTAAATGCTGCCACCAAAGCATGACCGGCAACAAAAACTAATGCCCATTCAAAACGCTCAGTCCAAGCTACGATATAACCAATAATAATAGGAGAAATGATACTTGAGGCATTACCAAACATGTTGAATAATCCACCGGCTAGACCGCTCATCTCTTTTGGTGCTGTGTCTGCCATTACAGCCCAGCCTAATGCCCCCACGCCCTTACCGAAGAAAGCCATAGACATAAATAAAATGACCAATGCAATTGAATCAACATAATTACATAGAATCATAGTCATCGAAAATAACATACCCAGAATAATCGGTGTTTTACGGGCAATAGAGAGAGAACCCGTTTTTCGCATTAGAAAATCGGAAAAAATCCCACCACTGATTCCACCAACAAATCCACAAATTGCTGGAATAGCTGCGGCAAAACCAACTTCTTTAATATTCATACCTCGTTCGGTGTTAAGATAAATAGGGAACCATGTGATAAAGAAAAATGTTAAACAGTTAATGCAATATTGTCCTAAATAGACTCCAAGTAACATTCGGTTAGTTAGAAGTTGCATTAGGTAAGTTAATTTTGGTCCACTTTGTTTACCATCAGATTTTTTTTGATCCATATCAACCAGTGCACCGCCTTCTACAATGTAATCAACTTCAGCTTGATTAGCTAAAGGATGATCTTTAGGGTTACGAATTGCAATTATCGTAACAAGACTAATAAATATACCTAATCCACCCATAAAGAAGAACACAGATTGCCAACCATATTCGTGTGTTAACCATCCCATTATTGGCGCAAAGATTACCGTTGCAAAATATTGAGCGGAGTTGAAAATTGCTACCGCTGTTGCCCGTTCTTTTGACGGAAACCAAGCAGCAGTAATTCGACTATTACCAGGAAAAGAAGGCGCTTCGGCTAACCCCATTAAAAAACGGAATGTAAAGAGCATAATTAGCGCCCATGCACCAATAAAAAAATGTACTGTTCCTTGTAATAGAGTAAATATAGACCAAAATAAAATGCTACAAAAATAGACACGTTTCGAACCGAATCGATCTAATAACCAACCACCAGGTAATTGCCCAATTACATAAGCAATGCCAAATGATGACATGACCCATCCCATGGCGGCAGCATCGAACCCTAGTTCACCTGACATTGCTTTTCCAGCAATCCCTAAGGTCGCTCTATCACCATAGTTAATGGCCGTAACAATAAAGAGAAAAACGACCGTTAACCATCTGGCATTGGTCTTCTTTGGGCTATGAGTTGTATTTTTTATTTCCATTTTTAGCTCCTAAACTGATTATAAACAGTTGATCTTGATTTTTTATAGATGGCTGGGTAGAAAATAAAGAGATATCAAATATGTCTATGTAATCCACTAATGGGGAATAAGTATGGAGAGTTATGCTAAAAATTTCATCGGTAAAAAACCAAAACAAACGATAAAATAGCAGTTATTTATATGCAAATGCACAATTAAATGTTATGTTCTTCACAAAAATTTAGATAACTGCATCAATTTTGTGATGCAATCCACCATTTTATGTTCAACTTCATAAATTTATAGCCTATTTTAAAATTAAAATTGGAACTTTTCACAATGCTATTTATTTTATTCACATTTAATATATAGCTAATCTATCAGTAATACTTATCATAATGAAACTGATCAAAAATTAATTAAAAGCTATAGTATGTAATGGGAGTTATACAATGGAAAGCCATACCAGTAAGCCGCTATACATAAAAATAAAAGATATTGATAACGTGGCGATTGTTGTCAATGACAACGGATTACCGAAAGGTACTGTTTTTTCTGATGGATTGAAGTTAATAGAACACATACCTCAAGGTCATAAAGTTGCGTTAAATAATATTGATCAAGGTAATGCCATTATTCGATATGGTGAAATCATTGGTTATGCTAAAGTAAATATTAAAAAAGGCAGTTGGATTAATGAAAGCGTGACAGAAATGCCAAATGCTCCAGAGTTAAACGAATTACCAATCGCAACCAAGAAAGTTCAAGAACTTCCGCCATTAGATGGTTATACATTCGAAGGCTATCGCAATGCAGACGGTTCAGTAGGTACGCGTAATATATTGGGCATCACAATGAGCGTTAACTGTGTTTCTGGTGTTGTTGAATATGTGGCAAAAATTATCGAACAGGATTTACTTCCTAAATATCCAAATGTTGATGGAGTTGTAGCTTTAACCCATCTTTATGGCTGTGGTGTAGCAATTGATGCTCCAGCGGCGATAGTACCAATACGGTCGATTCACAATCTAGCCAAAAACCCTAATTTTGGTGGAGAAATTATGGTGGTGAGTTTAGGTTGTGAAAAACTCCAACCAGAGAGATTACTGAAAGGTACTCAAGATACAATTCCGATTAAATTATTGGAGGATGATTTAGTCACATTACAAGATGAACACGGCTTTAAAGCAATGGTTGATCATATCTTAAATGTTGCAGAAAAACATCTACAACGTCTTAATCAACGTAAAAGAGAAACAGTACCAGCTTCGGAATTGGTCATCGGCATGCAATGTGGTGGTAGTGATGCCTTTTCCGGAGTAACATCTAATCCTTCAGTTGGATTTGCATCTGATTTATTAGTTAGATGTGGTGCGACAGTGATGTTTTCCGAAGTAACTGAAGTTCGTGATGGTATTCATTTACTCACGCCAAGAGCAGCTAATGAAGAAGTAGGTAAGGCACTTATTCGTGAGATGCAATGGTATGACGATTACCTCGCTGCGGGTAAAGTTGATCGTAGTGCGAACACGACGCCAGGAAATAAAAAAGGTGGTCTAAATAACATCGTCGAAAAAGCAATGGGTTCAATTGCCAAATCAGGTACGAGTTCTATCGTTGAAGTATTATCGCCTGGACAACGTCCAACTAAAAAAGGGTTAATTTTTGCTGCAACGCCAGCCAGCGATTTTGTTTGTGGCGCTCAGCAAGTGGCCTCAGGAATAACCCTACAAGTTTTTACCACTGGACGCGGAACACCATATGGTCTAGCAATGGTCCCTGTCATTAAAATGTCTAGTCGTAATATTGTTGCTGAACAATGGTTTGATTTAATTGACATTAGTGCCGGTGATATTGCTTTAGGTAAAGCAACGATTGAAGATATTGGATGGCGACTATTTCATTTAATTCTAGACGTAGCAAGTGGACGCAAAAAACCATGGTCGGATCATTGGAGATTATATAATCCATTAGCTATTTTCAATCCAGCACCAATCACCTAATATCAATAATATTTTTATAATAAGTAGGCAATAAAACTCTATCATAACATTGTTCTTATTGGGATGTATAAGGACAATGTTATTAACTATTAGGCATTTCGATCCAATTGTAAGCCAATATATAACAGCAATCTGTCGTCAAATTTGGCCAAATTTAACCCTGTCAATTTAGCAATTTTATTTAGTCGATACTCTAAAGTATTTCGATGAATAAACAGCTCATTAGCCGTCTCACCACTTTGCACATTATTGTTAAACCAAATCTGTAAGGTATGTTGCAAGACACCATTATTATCACCCATCTTTAATTTTTTAAGTGGTAATAATAACTCTTCAGCTTGCCAGTCATAACTTAAACCATGTAACAAAACCGGTAATATTAACTCTTGATAATGATAATTACGGATATCCGGCATACGCTGTTTACCAATAAGCATGGTCGTTTTGGCTGTTTGGTAAGATTTTACAAGTGGATAGGGATGTTGATCAAAATAATTGCCTAAAGAAATGCGGATGTCTAATTGGGTTCTATTTTTTATAATAGTGATTAAATTAGCTAGCTTTTTCTTATGTTCTTCTAATTCCCATCTACCATAACGGTTAAGTGCCGGAATTAAAATGACCAATTCTGTAATCGATTTTATTGCAACTAAATAATGTTTGTTAGTTAACTGCACTTGCGTTTGTAAATTCTGTAATTCGCTCATTGCTGTGCCAATCCCAAGCTGTCCACTATCGACTTCAATAATTACAACAACGCGAGGTAATTCAAGATCAATATCTAACCGTTTTACCCACTGAACCATACTATCAGGCAAAACCTCTTTTTCAATCAACGTGATAATTAATTCTTCTTTTAGGCGATTATCATAGGATAGTTCTTGAAGTAATTGCGTTTGCTCCATCATCATTTCAGCTGACATACAAACTAATTCACCAAATTGTCTAATATCAGATGGTTCGCCCGTTAATCCAATCACGCCAACAATTTGATCGTTAAGTTTTAGAGGTAAGTTAATCCCCGGTTTAACCCCTTGTAAACGTTTTGCCATGGCAGTATCAATAGAAACAATGCGTTTTTGAGATATGGCTAACATCGCTCCTTCATGTAATTCTCCAATACGCTCTAAATCACCACTGCCGATAATACAACCATGCGCATCCATCACATTGATATTACAATCAATAATTTTCATGGTTCTTTTTACAATTTGCTGTGCAATCTTAGGAGTAAGACTATAAGGACTCATTATCATATTTTGAATTTGCCGGAATGAAAATAGTTAACATAGCATATTTATTTTTTAATAATAGGCAACTATTTCATAATATTTTTCGGACACAATTTATTATGATGGATAGACATTTTGAACGAGTAAAGCTTAGACAGCCAAGTATGTTAAAAATAAACTAGATATCATTTATCCCATTAAATAATAAATAATATCTACTTACAAAAACATCAATGTTACTCTATTTAAGTATACCAAGCTGTTTAGCTTTATTTAGCCAGTCATTAAATTCGACCAGCAATTTATCATATAGCTCTTCGTCTGATAGAGCGCGGAAATTATCGATTGGAAAGAAATCAGTATTATCCACGATACGATCGGTAAAATCATCAAAATCTTCAAGAATACCATAACTCCGCCCACCTAAACCAACAAACTTCCAGAAAATAGGATAATGAGCGGATTTTTGAAGGATTTGTTTTATTTGCCTATTTTTAGAAATACCACCATCAGTAATAAATACAATAAATGCTGGCTCTTTACTCGATTTGAAAGTATCAAGAACCTCATCCATTACAGGCGGTTCGTTATTAACCCCACCTAATCCAGGTAATATTCCGGTGAAAGAACCCCTCAAACCTTTTTTTCTATCTTCAGTTTGAATTCGTTCAATATAACCATCAACATTGTCGAGTGTCACATCATGATATTTTTTATGTCTTTCGGCAAATCCCCATAAATCCATTGCGCCATCATCATCAAATTGAGCAGCCAGCACTGCAATACGATTGAGAACTTGTTGAACATTACCTTTTTTAAATTCACTATGCATAGATCCTGATGCATCTAATACAAAAGCAACTCTTGCTTTCACATGAGTTAATTGATGTTTTTCGAGGCTGATGGTGATTGGTTTGATTAATGAAACCAAATGTGGCGCTTTTTTCTCTAGTTTTTTAGCGAGATCAACAGGTGACGTTTGTTCTAATTTTGGTATTGGAGTAGTTTGATTTGCCTTACTTTGGCTATTAACATCAGACGGTTCATCTATGATCTCTACACCATATTGCTCCGCTAATGGACGCAAACCACCATTAAAACCTTGCCCTAAGGCGCGAAACTTCCATGCCCCATTATGCATATAGCATTGACCAAGAATAAGTGCTTTCTCTGTTCGATTATCTAATAATACCTCAAAAATGTACTGATTTGCGATAGTCAGCGTGAGTTGTTGCAGATTGGCTAATGTATCTTTACCATCAATAACGAGAGTAAAAGCAACCTTTTTAGTTGTATTATCAAGTAGATTTAAATTAACCTCAATCGAGGCTCCATTCATTTGATTCTTTAAACGAATACTACCATTTTTGGAATCAAGTTGATTATAAAAGATAAAATCTTCATCATTACGGACTTTATCATTTTGATCAAGCAAAAAAACTGCTGCATCGATACTACTTTGTTGCCATTGATTACTCGTTTTATAATCGACGGTAAGCGTAAATTGCTGGCTCTGCAATAAAGTATTTTGACCTGAGATAAGTTGTTGCATTTATTTATTCCTTTTATTGTATTGCTAAAGTCACTGACTTGTAACCTCAAATGGCTATAATATCAAGCTATTTACTTTTAATTATATTTAATAGGTTAATCATAAATCTCAAAATGATAACAACAAGGTGTAAACTTTTTTATTTAAAAAAAATTGAATTATTTTGTAATATTGATAAAAAGATTAAAACACATTTTTGTTAAATTCAGTTTAAATCGATATGACAAGTGTCTGTTTAATAATCGATGCTATAGGTTTATTATTTGCAACTAACTGTATATAACTTATTTGCGACCATTGTTAATTGCATTTATTAAAATGCTCCTAATACAAACTGTTGGTAATTTTATCATTGAACTGCTCTTCTCAGTTTATTTACTTTGACTATTTTAATATTATTTAAAATAATCAGGTTAATGTTATTAATCAGATAAATTGAAAAATGCAACTAACATTTATTTAAAATGTATCATATAGTACAATAATTACGATTGTTAGATAACTTAAAATAAAAAACACTCAATTACCTATGAAACAATGGTCACTTGTCAGTTTAAAAATAATCCTATTGATTTTAATTATTATTCCTAGTTTTTTAGTGGCAGGTTTGATTGATTTTTCAGCCAAAAATTGGTCCTTTTGGGATTTATTAGAGCATATTTCGGTTATTATAATTTGTTTCATTCTGACATTTATAGCAACAAATGTTGAGTTTATGCTATTTCGTGATAAATCTTATGGAACGCCTTTTCTGTTAAATTCGGTAATATATGGCTTTATTATTTCATTTATAGCAATTCTATCACCACCCATGGCATATTTTATTCGCATTTTTGCTATATATAATTTAATTGTTTTAATCTTTTTTTTCCTTGGACCTTTAGGTATTTTATCTTTCTTATTTGATTAATCACCAAACCAAATACTGCATTATAAATATCTCAATCGGTTTGATTCAATAATTAGCCTCATTATATTCAGTGATAACGTATGACTTACCAACACAATCGATGAACCATTAGCTTTATTGCCATAGCAATACATAATAATTAACTTTTTCCTTGCATAAGACAGTGTATTTTTAAACACACCATCTAAGTCAAATAATTATTGCTTATTACATAAATAAAAAATTCTCCTCGCATTAATACAACCTTGATCGCTTAAGCATACAACCTATTTTTTATTTGCTGAATTAATAAAATTTTGGCATGAATAGTTAGCTAAAGAGAGGTTTGATGTGCAAACCTATTGTTGTCTTTTAGATAATTGTTTTTGCTATTATGGTGATTGTTAAGATGTAAATTTGATTATTTTGGTGATTTTAAATTCTCCCTAGATTTATTCTCTATTTCAATCTATCTGATGGGATAAAATTTCTGATTAAGTTACATTCAATTATACGATATTAACCAAATAGCGAACAATATTGATATAACTCGCTTCAAATATTGTTCTGTATTTAGCATTAAATATCTTTAGTGTTGAGAGCCCATTGAACCGCTACATCAACTTATGAATATAAAATAAAATCAGAAGCGCAAAATGATTCATTAAAAAAAATAATTAAAATAGATGCGAGTTAAACAATTCAAAAATTAATATCCTGACAGCCTATTTATTTCAAGCTCAGTCTACATAATAAACAGGAACTGTTAAATTTTTTGAACATTTATAAAAATTTAATAATGCAAATAAATATCATTTTTTGCAGACAATTCCGTTTATTTTGCTTAATATCGATGGATTTAATCAATAAATCGGGATAAAAATGCACATGTTCTTGGATGTTTTGGATTAACGAGAACTTCTTCTGGTTTGCCCTGCTCTATCACTACGCCACCATCCATAAACACGACTTTATCGGCCACAGCTCTGGCAAAGCCCATTTCATGAGTGACTACCACCATAGTGATTTTATCTTCAGCAAGGTTTTGCATCGTTTTTAAAACCTCACCGGTTAATTCCGGATCAAGCGCCGAAGTAGGTTCATCAAATAACATAATATCGGGTTGCATTGCAAGTGCTCGGGCAATAGCAACACGTTGCTTTTGCCCACCCGACAGTTGGGATGGATAACTATCTTCTTTATTAGACAGACCAACTTTTTGCAATAATTCACGCGCTAAAGGTAATATCTCTTCACGCTTCATTTTTTTTACTGTCATCGGAGCTTCAATAATATTCTGCAAAACAGTCATATGCGGGAAAAGATTAAAATGCTGAAACACCATGCCCATTTTTGAACAAATGCGTTTAATTTCCTGCTCTGGTTGATAAATAGCTTGATTAGCTTCGTTATTTTTAACCATAAGCTCATTCTCTATGGCAATAGATCCTGAATCAATTTTTTCCAAATGATTTATACAACGAAGTAAAGTAGATTTACCCGAGCCAGAAGATCCGATTATTACGACGACTTCTGATTTTTCTACGGTTAAATTAACACCTTTTAATACTGAAAGATTTCCAAATGACTTATAAATCTGCTGTGCATTAATCATAATATCAGTCGTCATAACGGGCATAATATTTCTCCAATCTTTGATAAAGCATCGTTAAAATTAAAGTCATTGCCAAATAAAATACTGCGGCAATAAAAAACGGTGATAAATCAAAATCACGTTTCACGAGTTGATAAGCAATACGCATCAGATCTTGTAGAGCCAAAACATAAACTAAAGAGGTATCTTTGATTAATGTAATAGTTTCATTACACAGGGGTGGCAGAATCTTTTTGATCATTTGGGGTAAAACTATCCGCCACATTGTTTGACCATAGCTCATACCTAGCGTTTTCGCCGCTTCGTACTGACCTTTATTAACACCTTGTATTCCAGCACGGAAAATTTCAGCAAAATAAGCAGCATAATTTAGCGTAAAGGCAATTACAGCGGTTGAAAAACTTTGGAAACGGATACCTAACATCGGCAAGGCAAAATAGATAAAAAAGATTTGTAGCATTAAGGGAGTGCCACGCATCAACCAGATATAAGCATTAACCAAAAAGCTAATGAATTTTAACCGCGATAGTCTTAATAATGCTAATATTAAACCACAAGGAATAGATAACAATAAAGTCACAATAAATAGCCCTAGGGTAAGTTTAGTTCCTTCCCATAATTGCGGAGATATATCGATACAATAAAAAGTGCTAACTTTAAGGGTTATCCAAAATTGTTCTATAAAATTTACTAAGTAATCCATCTAAAGTCCTATAAAAACAACGCAGTCCAATAAGGGCTGCGCTTAAACAAACCATACTTTCGGTTTATTTTGTGACGTCGGTACCAAACCATTTTTGTGAAATTTGGGCCGCCGTTCCGTCATTAATCATGCTGGTTAATGCTTGTTGGATCTTCTGATGTAGTTCGACATTACCCTTCTCAAATCCTACACCATATTGTTCTTCACCAAAATTATCTTCTAATACTCTATATTCATCGGGTTTTTTAGCAACGTAATAATGTCCAACGACTCCATCAACGACGACAGCATCAAGACGTTGATTTGCCAAATCTAACAATGCCGTTACATTGTCGGCATATTGATTTAATTCGGCAAAATTAGTATGAATAGGATCCGCATTTACCGCATCTAATGCACTGCTACCATCTTGTAAACCAATTACTTTTCCTACTAAATCTGCTTTAGTTTGAATATCACTATCAGCTCTAACTACGATAATTTGATGATTAATCATGTAAGGTTTTGAAAATAGAATATTTTCTTTACGATAATCAGTTATTGTTAAACCATTCCATAATGCATCAACACGCTTACTATTAAGCTCAGCTTCTTTTGCTGACCAGTCAATCGGTTTAAATTCTACATTTAAATCTGCTCTTTTTGCCGCTTCACGAGCTAAATCAATATCAAAACCAACTAATTCATTGTTCTGATCACGAAACCCCATAGGTGGAAAATCATCATCTAATCCAATGACAATAGTTTGTTTTTTAACTTCGACATTTTGACTTACCTGATTCTGCTTCGTTTGGTCATCACACGCATTAAGCAAAAACAGGGCTGCAAAAGCCATTATCCATAAATAAGATTGTCTACGCATATCAACCCCAATATATTATGTCATTTTAAGTAAAAATTTTTGGTGTAATGCTAACTTATGTCTCACCATTTATCCAGTAGCAATTGACGTTTTGCCATAAAATAAATTAATAATCAAGTCACAATCATTTGAAACTTGATTAGTTTTGTTAATTTTCGAAAAATTAACAGGGTTTATGACATTGTTAACAATTATTAAGAATATTAATTCAACATACATCTTTAGAATTCTACTCGATTAATTAAAATTAATTCATCTTTTAATTGATAAAATAGATAAAGTTTTTTGAGTTTCTGTTACAATGTTTGATGATAAAATTATAGAGTAATGTCAAAGTAGTAGATATAAGGTTTTTTAATGATTACAACTGATGCCAATAGCGCAGTTTCTTCGGTTGCGTATCGCGCTAACGAAGTAATTGCAATATATCCTATTACCCCGAGTTCTTCAATGGCGGAGCAAGCCAATACATGGTCAGAGTTTAGCAAGAAAAATATCTTTGGAGATATACCTAAAGTTATCGAAATGCAATCAGAAGCCGGTGCCATTTCAACTGTACATGGCGCTCTGATGACTGGGGCACTAGCCACATCCTTCACTTCCTCGCAAGGTTTATTGTTGATGATTCCGTCATTATACAAAATTGCGGGGGAACTCACGCCATTTGTTTTGCACGTGGCTGCTCGTTCTGTGGCGACGCATGCTTTATCTATCTTTGGTGATCATTCCGATGTAATGGCTGTGCGTCAAACAGGTTGTGCAATGCTTTGTTCAAGTTCGGTACAAGAAGCTCAAGATTTTGCATTAATTGCACAAATAGCATCATTAAATAGCCGTATCCCTTTTGTCCATTTTTTCGATGGTTTTCGAACCTCACATGAAATTAATAAAATTACCCCAATAAGTGATGATTCGATTAAAAATCTATTACCTGATGATGCTATTGCCGCGCATCGAGCCAGAGCCTTGACACCTGATCAACCTTTTATTCGAGGAACATCAGCTAATCCAGATACTTTTTTCCAATGTCGCGAGGCGGTGAATCGGTATTATGACCAGACTTATATGCATGTCGTCAATGCTATGATAGCTTTTGCTAAAGAAACCGGTCGCAACTATCAACCATTTGAATATTATGGAGCGGCGGATGCGGAACAAATTATTATATTAATGGGTTCAGCAATCGGTACGTGTCATGAAGTGGTCGATCATTTATTGGCACAAAAGGAAAAAGTTGGTGTAGTGGTTGTTAGACTCTATCGTCCTTTTTCAGCCCACCATCTATTGGCCGTGATACCACAGACTGTTAAAAAAGTAGCGGTGTTGGATCGAACAAAAGAACCTGGGGCATTGGCTGAGCCATTATATTTGGATGTTATGACGGCGTTTGCTGAAGCTATTTCGCGTCATGAACGGCAATGTTTCCCGTTAATTATTGGTGGCCGATATGGATTATCAAGTAAAGAATTTGATCCACGTTGTGTATTAGCTATTTATGATGAATTAAAATTAGCCTCTCCTCGACCGCGTTTTACAGTTGGTATTTATGATGATATTACAGGATTATCATTACCGTTACCCAAACAGTCTATTCCCCAAAAATCTGCATTGGAAGCGCTTTTTTATGGATTGGGTAGTGATGGTACTGTTTCTGCGACTAAAAATAATATTAAAATTATTGGTGATAGCACTCCATTTAATGTGCAAGGTTACTTTGTTTATGATTCGAAAAAAGCAGGTGGCTTAACGGTTTCTCACTTGCGCGTTAGTTTAAATCCGATAGAATCTTCTTACTTGATTGATAGCGCACACTTTATTGGTTGCCATCAAGATCAATTTATCGATAAATATCAGATTGTCGAGCATTTGAAGGAAGGTGGTATTTTCTTATTGAATACCCCTTATAATAAAGATGAAGTTTGGCACCGATTGCCAAAAGAAGTACAAGCTGAACTGATTAAGAAAAATGCCCAATTCTACATTATAAATGCAGCAAAAATTGCTCGCGAATGTGGGCTTGGAGCGCGGATCAATACTGTCATGCAAGCAACATTCTTCTATTTAGCAGAAATTTTTAAACAGGATTTTACTGCTGAAAAACTGAAAGATGTTGTAGCTAAAGCATATAGCAGTAAGGGACAGGACTTAGTTGAACGCAACTGGCAAGCGATTGATATGGCTGTCGATTCGTTAGAACAAATTCCGCTAACTTGTTTAGATCATACTAGTCCATTACGTCCGCCTATTGTTCCTGATCATGCTCCAGATTTTGTTAAAACAGTGACTGCGGCAATGTTAGCTGGGGTTGGCGATAGTTTACCCGTTTCGGCCTTCCCGCCGGATGGTACATGGCCAACCGGCACAACTAAATGGGAAAAACGCAACATTGCTGAAACAATTCCACTTTGGCAGCCAGAATTATGTACCCAATGTAATCATTGTGTAGTTGCATGCCCACATGCCGCCATACGCGCTAAAGTTGTAGCCCCGGAAGCACTAACACAAGCACCCGATACTTTATCTTCACTGGAAGTGAAAGCGCGTGATATGAAAGGTCAACGTTATGTATTACAAGTCGCCCCAGAAGATTGTACTGGCTGTAATCTATGTGTTGAAGTCTGCCCTTCTCGTGATCGTAATAATTTTGATATTAAAGCCATTAATATGGCTCCTCGTATCGATAATTTAGTCACTCAGAAAAAGAATTATGAATTTTTTATTACGCTTCCCGATCGCGATCCTAATAGCATGGAACGCATTGATATCCGTACATCACAATTATTAACCCCATTATTTGAATACTCCGGTGCATGTGCAGGTTGTGGCGAAACCCCTTATATTAAATTATTAACACAATTATATGGCGATCACTTGGCGATTGCTAATGCTACTGGCTGCTCATCGATTTATGGTGGGAATATGCCATCTACCCCTTATACTACCGATAGTAATGGACGAGGTCCTGCATGGGCAAACTCCTTGTTTGAAGATAATGCTGAATTTGCTTTGGGCTATCGCTTAACCTACAATCAACATAAACGACGAGTACTACGCTTATTAGATCAAGTTGCAGCTGAAATTCCACCTGATTTAGTGGTTGGCTTAAAATCTAACGAAACATCATTAAATGAGAAACGTCAATTAGTTGAACAGTTACGCCGTCAATTGTCAGTATTAGCATCACCTGAAGCAAGAGAATTACTAGTTCACGCTGATTATTTGATTGATAAATCTGTCTGGGCAATTGGTGGTGATGGCTGGGCGTATGATATTGGTTTTGGTGGACTAGATCATGTAATGAGTTTGACTGAGAATGTTAATATTTTAGTATTAGATACTCAATGTTACTCCAATACTGGCGGTCAACAGTCTAAATCGACCCCGATGGGGGCAGTATCTAAATTTGCTGATTTAGGTAAACAAAAAGCACGTAAAGATTTAGGGGTGAGTATAATGATGTATGGGCACGTTTATGTGGCACAAATTGCTATCGGTGCTCAACTTAATCAAACGATAAAAGCATTACAGGAAGCTGAAGCTTACAATGGTCCGTCACTTGTTATTGCTTATAGTCCATGTGAAGAGCATGGTTACGATCTTGCTAAATCACACGAACAGATGAAAGATTTGGTCAAATCAGGATTCTGGCCATTATATCGCTATGATCCCCAAAAAGCATTGGCTGGTAAATCGGCATTAACTTTGGATTCGAGAGCTCCGAACAGCGAAATTCTTTCAGAAACTTTACTGAAAGAACAACGTTTCAAACGTCTGGAAGCATTAGAGCCACTGACAGCAGATCGCTTACATTTACAATCAGGGAAAGCCGTCCAAGCAAAATATCGTTTGTTACAACTTTTATCAACTTTTAGCGAAGTAGAAACCCCACCAGACGTTTAGTTGATTGAGCATCACTAGCAATAAAAAAGGCGTTTAATACGCCTTTTTATTTTTTAGATCAAATTAACCTGCTACATTAATTTTTTTCATATCTTTCATATAGCTTCGTAAAGTATGACCAATTTTCTCAATCGGATGATTACGGATAGCTTCATTAACATCCCGTAATTGCGCATTATCAACACTGCCTTCTGGTATCGCTTTACCTAGATCACCGGGTTGTAATAATGGCATAAATTTCTCTTTTAATAATGGAACAGCAGCATGAGAAAATAAATAGTTGCCATATTCAGCAGTGTCTGAGATAACCACATTCATTTCATAAAGACGTTTACGTGCTATAGTGTTAGCAATTAATGGTAATTCATGTAAAGATTCATAATAAGCTGATTCTTCTAAAATGCCAGCTTCTGTCATAGTTTCAAATGCCAATTCAACACCTGCTTTTACCATTGCAATCAGAACAACACCTTGGTCAAAATAAGTTTGTTCTTCAATTTTGCCTTGATATTCAGGCGCTTTTTCAAATCCTGTTTCACCAGTTTGCTGACGCCAGGTAAGTAAATTTTTATCATTATTATGCCAATCTTCCATCATAGTTCGAGAGAATTCACCAGAAATGATATCATCCATATGTTTACGATAAAGATCTGTCATAATCACTTTTAACTCTTGTGCCAAGGCATTCGCACGTAATTTAGCAGGATTAGACAGGCGATCCATCATTAATGTAATACCACCTTGTTTTAAAGCTTCAGTAATGGTTTCCCAACCAAATTGCAATAACTTACAGGCATAAGCAGGATCAACACCTTCCGAAACTAATTTATCAAAACATAATAATGAGCCAGTTTGTAACATACCACATAGAATGGTTTGTTCGCCCATCAAATCCGATTTGACTTCAGCAACGAATGACGACTCTAATACACCTGCACGATGTCCACCAGTAGCTGCTGCCCATGCTTTAGCAATCGCCAAGCCTTCACCTTTTGGATCATTAGCAGGATGTACAGCTATTAATGTTGGAACACCAAATCCACGTTTATATTCTTCGCGAACTTCTGTACCTGGGCATTTTGGTGCAACCATAACGACAGTGATATCAGAACGAATTTTTTCACCAACTTCAACGATATTAAATCCATGTGAATAACCTAATGCCGCGCCTTGTTTCATTAATGGTTGCACTGCTTGCACAACAGCAGTATGTTGTTTATCTGGAGTTAAGTTAATAACTAAATCTGCTGTTGGTATAAGCTCTTCATAACTACCTACTTTAAAACCATTTTCAGTTGCTTTTTTCCAAGATGCTCGTTTTTCGGCAATAGCTTCTTTACGTAACGCATAAGCAATATCTAAACCTGAATCACGCATATTTAAACCTTGGTTTAAACCTTGTGCGCCACAACCAACAATGACAATTTTTTTACCTTTTAGAAAATCAGCTTCAGAAGCAAATTCATCACGTCCCATAAATCGGCATTTGCCTAATTGCGCTAATTTTTCTCGCCAGTTTAAGGTGTTAAAGTAGTTTGACATGTTATATCCTTTATCAATATGTTTGTTTTGCATTAACCTTATCGATGATTTAATTTAAGAGATAGGTTAACTGTGTTGTAAAAATTTAACATACTATACCGAAATTTTTTTATTGCTAAAATTGATATATTTTGAATAATATATTGCAATTATCGCAACATTAAAATAAGTCGATTATGAATATTCATGATTTAAAAACGTTTCTAACCTTATGTGACACAAAGCATTTTGGCTTAGCAGCCAAAGCTATGCATATAACACCTTCGACCTTATCTAGACAAATTCAACGTATTGAATCATCGCTGAATCAACAATTATTTATTCGCGATAATCGTTCAGTAGAAATCACCCCTGCCGGTCAACAATTTCGTATTTTCGCTAAGCATGTTTTGACTGAATTGCAACATTTACAGCAAACCTTTGAAGAAAATAATCAACAATTATCAGGTGAATTAACTTTATTTTGTTCAGTAACGGCTGCTTACAGTCATCTACCTGATATTTTGGACAGATTTCGCGCTCTCTACCCGTTAGTCGAAATTAAATTGATTACTGGCGATGCCGCTGATGCGGTTGATAAAATTCAATCGAATGATGCGGATTTAGCCATTGCTGGTCGACCTAAGCAGCTTCCAAATAGTATTGAATTTTTTAAGTTAGGTGAAATCGAAATGGTGTTATTGATTCCTCGATTGAAATGTTCATTTAGCGAAATGTTGCATCAAAAACAACCAGACTGGCATAACATTCCATTTATTTTACCTGAACATGGACCGAGTCGTCATCGTATCGATCAATGGTTTAAACATAACAAAATTACCACACCACACATCTATGCTACCGTTGCTGGACATGAAGCCATTGTATCAATGGTTGCTGTTGGCTGTGGGATAGCATTATTACCAAAAGTGGTGATGGAAAATAGCCCTGAAAGAATTCGAGAAAGAATCATTGAGTGGTCATCGAATCTAATTGAACCATTTGATATAGGCGTCTGTGTGCAAAAACGACGCCTATCAGAAAAGATCATTATTTCATTTTGGCAATCATTGCAGCCTTAATTACTTTCAGGACTAGTATTACTTTGCTCATTTATAGGTGTTACTTTGTCAATATTATTTAAATCAATTTTAGCGACAGAGTACCAATCAATATGGCGAGTAAGGATCATGATGCCACTTAAAACCAAAAATAATAAAGTAGTACCAAATAATAGTGAATTACCTTCAGAATTCATCACAATGTACAGACATGCATATAAAGTTAGTAAAAATACCGTGAACCCACAACTCCATTTGATGCTTTTCAATACTGCCGATAAATAAAAACCTATTAATATACTACATGCCAATGCCCCTATTATATAAGCTAACGTAAAGCCTATATGCTCGGAAGCTGCTAACAATAGTAGATAGAAAATCGCTAAAGCCATACCTACAAGTAAATATTGCACAGGATGAATTTTAATTTGTTTTAAAATCTCAAAGATAAAGAAACTAACAAAAATTAGCACAGTAAATAATATATCATATTTAATTGCCCGTTTTGTCAGTTGATATTGATCGACGGGTTCAATAAAACTGGCTTTAAACATTGGCATGCAACTGTCGACGTAAGAACCACAGACTTTGTTTTTATATCTTTCTTCACTTATTTGCGAATCTTCAGCAAATAAACTATTGATATTGTTTGCGTACCAAGTACTTTGCCATTCAGCAGAAAACCCTTTTTCATTAATCTGACGCTTGGTTGGTAAACTAAAACCTAAAAAGTTAGGATGTGGCCAATTTGCATCTAATTGATATTGCGTTGATTGTCCAACCGGTACAATTGCTAATCGGTTCATACCTTGTAATTTTAAGGAAAAATTATAACTGAGGCTGTTTTCTAACTGTTTAAAACTTATTGGAACATGAATACCACCTAGCTGGGAACTGGTCGTAAAACCATTTTCTTTAATTCCCGGCTCAAAGTTAATTGTTTTTTGATCGATGTTCATGACAGGAATCTGCATAATACCACGCGTATCGGATATCAGCACTACTGCATAAGGTTCATCCAGTTCAATATTCTCTTCATGCACAAAGGATGTAGCTTCAAACGTTCCCTTAAATTCTAAATCTGATTGATAATTTTGGGTTTGATAAATCCCTATATAACGTGGCGCGACGTCAACTTTAGCTTTCACATCTAATGTCTTAGGTAAGATGTAGTGTATATTTCTGGTGCGCTTTATTATTTGTTTTGAATCTTCATAGTAAATATTTGTTTCAATATAGGGAATGGCGATAATTGGTCCTACAATAGTTTGTTCTCCACTGCTACTACGGCTAACCGATTCGATTACCTCATTCTGATAATAGAATCGATCATCGACAATTCCCATAATCAGTCGGGTCGGAATTAACATCACTATTACCAAAACAAATAACGTAACAATTTTAATTAATAAACTATAACGTGAATTCATCATTTCATCCTTTTCATCATTATTTTTAGCTAAAATATCAGAAAAGTATGAAAGACTATTGAAAATATTGTGAAGTATTTGTGAAGAATAAAGAACCTATGATAAATCAAGAAAAATGGTAATTCACACATTATTGTTCTTTACGATCTCTTTTTGTTATGCGTTATAAAGATCAAATCGGTTTTAATTTGGATAAAGAAATAATGGAATTTTTTTTAAAATCCTTTACAATAGAGCGCCTACGACCTCATAGTTAAATGGATATAACGAGCCCCTCCTAAGGGCTAGTTGCAGGTTCGATTCCTGCTGGGGTCAAAACACACTGCCAATTTATTACGATTAATCATGTTAAAAATTATAATTTATAGTTTTTCATTAATTTCTTAATTTCTATAATATGAACTAAAATAATTGATACTCATGTTATCTTGGAGCTCATCAACTAAGTAGAAACCCAACTTGTTATTTATTCCTACCATACTATTGATAGTTGAAGAGCTATTTCATTAATAAAATATCAGTAAATATATTTTAAAAATCGTTTCTCATTTTCCACAATTCGATTTAAAAATAACCTAACGATACCCGTTTTTAGCAGTTTAGTATCGTCAGGTCATCTTAAAATAAACGAGCTAAATTTAAGTTTTAGCTGATTATCATTACTTCCTTACTTGAAACAAATTTAATGTATTGAATGCTTAAACACTGCATTTTTATTGATGTTAATAATAAATATATCACTTAAGCGATTACTGTCATCTATTTAATGATTCTATATTATTGACTACCTATAACACTTTTTAACTAAAAAATCATTTAACTATTCTTGTTAGGAAACACCTATTCTTGATGGAAATAGCAGAAAATTTTCGATTAATTTTATACTCAATGTTACAATATAAATCACATGTAAATAAACTAAGCAACAATGAGATAGTTAGCGTGAAGAAAATAAAGATTTTAAGTTTACTATTAGTTATAGTCACACTTAATGGTTGTGCAACCTATAATGCTGAATCTAATGATTATTCAGATCCACTATCAGGCTTTAATAGTAAGATGTTTGATTTTAATTACTATATACTTGATCCTTATTTATTACGACCTGTTGCCGTTGCATGGAAAGATTATATTCCTTCCCCTATCCGAAGTGGGATAAGTGGTGTTTCAAGCAATCTTACGGAACCCGCTTCCATGGTCAATAGTTTATTAGAGGGCAATGTTCATCAAGCGGGAACACATATGGCTCGATTTATGCTAAATACTGTCTTTGGTTTTGGCGGATTATTAGATGTTGCTAGTATGGCAGACCCACAATTAAGTAAAGGAAATAGACATACATTTGGTTCAGTACTTGGTCATTATGACGTACCATATGGACCTTATGTCGTACTGCCATTTTATGGTCAAGCTACATTGCGGCAAGATGGTGGAAGTTTTGTTGATTATCTTTATCCACCATTAAGTTCTCTCACTGTGGAAATGTCGATTGCACGTTATTTACTGGATGGTATTGAGGCAAGAGCACAAGCAATTCAATATGAAGAGTTATTAAATAGTAGTAATGATCCCTATAATTTTATGCGTAACGCCTATTTTCAACGTAATGATTTTTTAGCAACGGGCGGCACAATTAATGAAAAAAGGCAACAACAAAGAGAACAACTTTTAGGTGATTCACTCGATGACATTGATAGTGAATAACGTTTGAAATTAAATAATATCTTTAACATTTAATTTAAGCATACTTTGACTTATCTTGAGTATGCTTTTAATTTATAATTTCATAAAGAGTTCTCGACTTTTAAATGGCTTAGAGCCAACATAAGGTTTTAATGCGAGTCGAGTGAATCTTTTAGCCGCTTTTAAGCAATCTTCATCAGTAAATGATCTTTTAGCGAATGCTCTCAAATGTTTACCAGTAAAACTAGTACTATTTTGCATTAAACTACTGATAAAGCCACTCTCGGCAACATATTGATAAGTCATCGTTTCGACAATTTTATCTCCCGTCGCATAACATGTTTCAAAATCGATTCCATAACCCAGAAATTCCAATAAATTTAATTCAAATTTTCTTAATACATGTTCCGGCGGTATTTTACGTGCAAGTTCTTGTAAACTTACTAAATAAGCTTGAAAAATTTCACTGGTATCTGATTGAGAAATAATGACACGATGAATTAATTCATTTAGATAAAAACCACTATATAATGCAGCACCTGATAAAGGTAAGGATAAAGAAATGGCTTCGGTATGTAAAAGTGTTTTAACATTACCGGTTCCTGACAATTGTACAATTAACGGCGTAAATGGTTGTAAAAACCCTTTAAGAACAGAACGTTTACGTCTAGCTCCTTTTGCTAGCGTCGTTACCCGCCCCATAGATTCTACAAACAAATCTACTAATAAACTAGTTTCACTATAAGGTCGTGTATGTAAAATAAAAGCTTTATGCCAATCCTTCATGCTAAATACATTTTTACTAAAAAATAATAACCATATGATATTGAAAAATTATCAAACTCAATATTTTTTGGTTTGATAATAGCGGAAATCATTACGATATATGAAAAGACGTTTTGCAATAACGTATTTTATGATTAAATCTTAGAAAATACATCATTTTTATGTTGCATAATAATATATTTTAAATGTCAATAGCATTATGTTAAAAAATTTACAAAATAATGATTATTATTTATTAAAAAATGAAATTTTTATCAGATATTCACTGAATTTTATTAACATATACGTTATAATGAATTATCCTCAATAATAATGTATAAAGATATCATGGAGCTATTTTCTACTATTCTTATTTTAATTCTGTTAGTTTCATTATCAGGAATTGTCGTTAAACTTTTGCCAGTTCAGGTGCCTTTGCCTTTAATGCAAATTGCTCTGGGTTGCATTCTGGCTGCATTCAATTTTTATGTTGAATTTGATCATGAACTTTTTCTTGTTCTATTCATACCACCACTACTTTTTGCTGATGGTCGTAAAACCATATTAAAAGACTTTATTCACAATGTACGAGAAATCGTTGGGTTAGCGTTGGTTCTTGTCGTCATTACGGTAATCGCGTTGGGTTATATACTTTATTGGATTTTACCTGTTCCAAATCTTGCTTTAGCCGCTGCATTAGCATTAGCAGCAGTATTATCACCGACCGATGCTGTGGCTTTAGGTGGAATTGTTGGACAAGGAAGAATTGAAAAAAGTAAAATGGAGATTATTGAAGGTGAAGCGTTAATGAATGACGCATCAGGTCTAGTCTGCTTGAATTTCGCAATACTTTTTTTAAGCGATCCAACAATGGAATTCAATTTATTCCAAATTTCGGCTTCTTTTGTATTCGTTGCCATTGGTGGACTGGCCACTGGGATTTTGGTTACTTGGATTTATACAATATTATTAAGAAAAATTAATTTATTAACTAAAAATGATCCTGCTATACAGATTGTATTACTATTTTTACTACCATTTGCAGTTTATTTAATAGCTGAGCACATTGGTTTTTCAGGCATTTTAGCGGCAGTCAGTGCTGGTATGACCGTAAGACAATCTGGCATTATGCGTAATGCGCCACTCAATATTCGCCTACAATCTGAAAGTACATGGTCAATGTTAACTTTCGTATTCAATGGATTTGTCTTTATTCTTTTAGGTATTCAGTTACCAAAAATTATTTCTGATACATTTATCGCCACTACTGTGGATGGTTCGGCAATTGAATTTTGGGAACTCTGTTTTATTGTAATCTTTGTTTATTTAGTTTTAATGACAACCCGTTTTCTATGGTTGCTCGCAATGCAAAAATTACCTAATTTACCAATTATCCTAAGAAAACCACTTGAGTTTAAAAACTATACTATACGCGATTTATGGGTTTCAACCTTTGCCGGTGTTCGTGGTGCGATCACCTTAGCTGGGGTACTATCTATCCCAGCTCAGGTTATTGGTCGTTACGAATTAGTTTTCATTGCGACCGGTGTGATCTTATTATCTTTAATTGTCGCGGTATTTGTATTACCAATACTTCTACACGGTAAGGTGATTTTAAATAATAGCCAAGTTGATAATGAAGCAATGTATGCGAAAGGTTTTATGGCTGAAGAAGCGATCGGTAGTCTAGAAAAAATGCAAAATAGCATCTTAGCAGATACAGATGGAATCGATAGTGAAATCGTTATTGAAGTTGGTTCACGTGTTATTGGATCGTTGCGCCGCAGAACAGGATTAAAAGAGCTTGAGCAAAAATCCTTAGAGGCGGAAAATCTTGAAAGACGTATGCGACTAGTTGCCATTGGTAGCGAACGTGCAGCATTGTATCAACTGAAGATTCGTAATGAAATTTCTGAAGAAACATTTGAACGATTAAGTACTGGTTTAGATATCTACGAAGCGATGCTAACCGATAGCAACTAAAGTTTGAGGCGTTTAATTGTTTGTTGTTAAAGGAATGATATGTTAAATAAAATACATTCAATGGTTGTTGAAAATACGCCGTTTATATTGAGTAAACCGTTACAATTAGTGCCGTTTTCTTTAAAAAGAAAAATTATCGAGCAACTATTACAAACACAATTTCAACAATCACTGGAAGAAGGCGATTTAGATTTTTTGGAAAATCGCTGGCTCAAAATCGAAGTAAGAGATTTACAATTAGTCTGGTTTATTAGTAACATTGATAATAAGCTAATTGTAAGCCGAGCAGAAATTGCTGATGTGAGTTTCAGCGGTAATATGAATGATCTCGTTTTGATTGCCACTCGACGACAAGATCCTGATACATTGTTTTTCCAACGTAAATTACTTGTTGAAGGAGATACTGAGTTAGGACTTTGTGTAAAGAATTTAATGGACTCTATCGATTTAGATTCAATGCCAAAGTTTGTTCGTATAGGTTTAGAAAATTTGGCTAATTTTATTCAATCCAGCGAACATAAAACCTGTTAGTTATTTGACATATCTAAAAATCAAACTGAATTAATCTATAAGCATTAATTCAGTTTTTTTACCCCCCTATTCTCGGAATTATCAGCTATATAGCTGTAATAAATGCTAATAAGCCAAAAAAAACCCCTGGTGCATTAGCGATCGAAAGTGGCCAATCTTTTTTTTCTTTTAATAAACCATAACAGACCCATAACAAACAGTTTATCGTTGCAGCTAAAGGCTGAGTTGGATTAGTTTTTATGCCATGAAGATTATCAATAATTTGAGGGATATATGAAACATACATGAAAAAAGCGGTAATGGTTGCTACCCAACCAAGTGGTTGTAAATATTTATTTGCTAAACTCATGTCGTTCTCCTAATACGCAATTTTACAGCAATTCTAACCATTTTTTTTAAATTAATTGTTAATTTTAGAAAATGATTGAGGCAAATCTTTGATCGCATGATTTATATATCATTTTTATTATTTTAAATTAACCATTTGATTAATAATCATTTTTATAATAACAAAAATTTTTTAATTAATGAAATAATCATTTTCACTTTGTTATTTGCAAATAATTAAGAATAAGAAAATTAATTATTCCCCATCAACATGTTGTGATCATGAGCAATAAATTGAACGGCTAGTAAACATTCAAATCTTACATAATCATCTAATTAATAATAGTTAGTTATTTTTATAACCATCTTAATTCATTGCTATTACTTGAATTTCTTTCATAAAAAGAAAAAACTTTATATTTTTCATATATTTAACAAATTATAGTGATAGGCGAAATTGATTACTTTGGATAAGCTATTCAGCTTTTATTAAAAAAAACAAAGTGTTAATATGAATAAAGCTGTAAAGCTATGCGGATTGAACTTAAACACTCATCCAAAGTTTTAAGAAATAAACTGGAGTTATATCGTCATGAAAAAATTTGTTATTTTAGCTATTACTACTTTTACACTTGTAGCTTGTGATAATAGTAATCATTCAAAAGTAGACCAATCTTTAGATAAAGCCAAGGAAAGTACTCAACATGCCTTTGAAGATATTAAGCAAGTTGGTTCTGATGCCTATGATGCGTCTAAAGAGAAAATTAATCAAATGATTGATTCAAGCAAAGATAAGACTAATAATGACGCTACTAAATCCAGTAATGATAAATTAACTAATGATAATAATTCATCAAACCGTATTAATACAAATTCACAACCGCCTATTACACCAAACACGAATATTAATCCAACCTCTAATAATACAGCTACTCAACAAAATGAGGTAAACAAAGTTATTAATCAACAGCCTAATAATCAACAAGTTCAGCCGGTAACAAAAGAACAATCCAATCTTAGTGATAAAAACAATTCAAATAATACCAATGATGCAATCAACAAAACAAACCAAGATTATAAGCAAAAATTAAATGACACTTATAATTCGGTAAAAGAACAAGCGCATGAAAAATATGATGCCATCAAAGAAAAATCCCAAGATGCTTATCATGCAGCGCAACAAAAAGCGCATGAATTGACGCCCGCACAAAAGAAACAAACTTATGACACTTTAAAACCTATTGAAAAAAATAAATAGTCAAAAATTTGATTAAGTTATTAAACCACAAGTGGTTAACTTGTGGTTTTTATCAACTTATCGCGAAATGTAAAATAAGTTTTTATCAAAGTTTTGTAGTTCTTATTATTTAAAAGTAATTCGCTGTGATAGTAAAAAATCTATGAATACTTGCATGCGAAGGGGAATATACTTCGCATGGGGATAAATCAACATAAAAGGCCGAGTAACACCAGCAAATTCAGCTAGCACTTCTACCAATTCACCAGACTGTAATTCTTTTTCGACACAAAATCGATATACTTGCATTAAGCCACCACCATATTTAACTAAGGTATGTGTAGCTGAAAAATCAGCCTGGCAACAATAGCAGCCATTAGTTTCTAATTCAATATATCGATTTTGATCTAAAAATTGCCATGGTACTCTTTTGTTAGTACTAGGTAATTGATATTGAATACAATTATGATTTATAAGTTGATCATAATGTGACGGACAACCATAACGATGAAGGTACTCTGGTGTGGCAACAATAATTAACTGCGCATCTTCGAGTTTGTGAGCAATCAATCCTGAATCGGGCAAGTTATTTCCGCGGATCGCCAAATCGAATGGACTATCGGTAAATTCAATATTATGATCACTAATATGAAGCTCGACTTTAATCGCTGGATAAATTTGCTGAAATAGTGGTAACTTAGCAAGTAATCGATAATGAGCATAAACCGTTGGAACACTTAGCCGTAAAGTTCCTGAAGGAATGACTTGTTCATTAACAATTAATTGTTCGGCTGCCGTGATATACATGATAGCTCGCTGACAATGCTCAAAGTATTGTTGACCGATATCTGTTAAGCGTATTTGTCGCGTAGTCCGAATAAATAAACGTACGCCTAATCGTTGCTCAATTCTTGAAACAGCTAAACTGACAGCAGCAGGCGTAATACCTAATTCATGAGCGGCTGCAGTAAAGCTGCCAAGTTTAGCCACTAAACAAAATAATTTAATACTTCCTAATTGAACATCATCCAATAAATTAACCATATTCTTTCTCATTTATTACAGCGTGTTACAAATGAAGTAAATCATACGCTATTTTTTAAAAAATAGATCTCATTTATACTCATTTATCACTTCATAATTAAGGAGTCATCATATGGGTACCCAAAAAACGGTGATTGTTACTGGCGCCTCAAGTGGCATCGGTTTTGCAATTACTCAAGCCTATTTGAACCGTGGATATAATGTTATCGCTAATGGAAGAGATAAAATACGCTTAGAGTATGCTGCTAAACAGTTAAAACATCCAGCTAATTTGCTATTAATTGCAGGAGATATTGCCAAACCTGAAACAGCACGTGATTTGTTTGCTCAAGCTAAAGAGCATTTTGGTAAAGTTGATATTTTAGTTAACAATGCAGGAGTATTTATTTCTAAACCGATTCAGGATTATACCACTGAGGATCTTAATAGGCTTATCGATACGAATTTAAAAGGCTTTTTTTATCCTGCTCAAATGGCA
The DNA here is from genome assembly GCF_014489845.1 of Frischella japonica. Taxonomy (GTDB): domain Bacteria; phylum Pseudomonadota; class Gammaproteobacteria; order Enterobacterales; family Orbaceae; genus Frischella; species Frischella japonica. The sequence goes on along the minus strand of NZ_JABURY010000010.1, from coordinate 140,336 downwards.
GCTAAGCAAATGAAGGTAAATCGGCAAGGACATATTATTAATATTACAGCCGCACTCGCAATGCAACCTAATATTGCCATTCCGGCTTTGTTACCTATTATGATTAAAGGCGGTATTAATAGTGCTATTAGAGGATTAGCCTTAGAACTGGCTGCCGATAATATTATGGTAAATGGCATTGCGCCTGGCATCATTGAAACACCAATGCATTCTAAGGAACAAGAAATCGTAACGGCATTAAAATCCTTAGCCCCCACTTATCAGATTGGTCATGTTAATGATATTGTGAATGCCGTATTATATCTTACGGATTCTCAATTTGTAACCGGTACCATCATGGTGGTTGACGGAGGATCAACCACAGGGAAATGGTAATAATTTATTTTATACTTGTTTGTCAATATTTGACTATAACAGGAATTTCCTTATTAAGTAATCCACTACTATGGATTACTTATTTTAGTGTTATGCTGAGTCATTAGGTTATTTTTGACTTATATTATGCCGATTCGGTTAACTCAAGTTTAGCTAAGTGATTTATTAGATAATTAATATAAAAATAATTGAATAATAAAACATAAATCGTATGAGTTTTAAGTTGGATATTATGTTTTGCTAAACAGTGATAAGTTAATTGATACCTTGCCGAATTTGCCCATATAAAACCCATAACGAATTGAACAAAATTTAAACAAGCACCGATAGCTAGAAAAATTTGATAACTTTCTTCGTCAGGAAAACTCAGAAAAAAATTACTCCATGCGCAAACAATAACATACATGATTAGGTAAGTTGCACTTTTAACTTTGGTATTTAAACATTTCTCAAATGCATTATTGGCTGAATAAAGCCAAACCATATCGTAAAATCCTAATGTAAGGATATAAAAAATAACAAACTTAAGCGTCGATAAACCGATTTGTTGATGTAATTGTTTAATCTCTTTCATATTATCATTTTAATTTGATGAACTTTATACTACCATTATAACACCGAAAAGATCCCCAAATGCGATGGTTTGAAAAAATATCACACTGTCAATCAAACATAACATGAAAACAGTTAACAGCTCACCCTATTAAACAACCTAAATTGATACTAACCATTTAGGCTAAGTAAACTTTTTAAACTTTAACTATTTACATTCAAAGTTAGTCGGAACATTGGTATCGCCATCACCTTTATAGACAGTCTGTTGTGGATATTGGCATATAGGGCGTTGTAAAACCACTTGATCTTTTTCTATCTTCTGTGCAATGAGTGTTGTCGGAGCCTGATGTTTTTCAACCCAATTAACTAGCGCTTCAAATCCATTAATAGTATCAGCCCCACTCCCCCCATTACAATGATCAACACCGGGTGCCATATAAAGCCTAACAAATTCATCAGTATTTCTTTGGTCACCCATAAGTTTTACGATATGATTATAGTAATGAATAGTTCCCTTTGGGGCGATTAGACGATCATCCCAACCATGCCAAATAATCATTTTTCCGCCAGATTTTTTAAATTGACTTAAATCAGCGTTATCTGTGCCCATTATTGGTCTAAATACCTCAACCGATTCATTAAAATAATTTTCAAATCCTTCGTAACCCAATGTCTTCCAATCGAAATTGATATCTTGTTTTATCCAATATTTCAAATAATCAACTGCTATGAGAAAAGGATCTTTACCTGCCAAGGCATCAAGAGGCGCCGTGGTTTCAAGTCCAAACCACAATGATTGTCCGGTTTGATTAGTTGGACCTTGCCAGATCTTTCTTAATGCTATAATTTCGGCATCATTAAGACCTATCTGTTGTAAGAAAGCATCATTAATCACTACCGCTGACGGATCATTGACCAATCCATCTTTAATTCCGTCCTGTTCATCAACTAAGTCAATAATAGCTTCTCGAACTTTTGTTAACTTGACAGGATCAATCGGCTGCCCTAACTCTTCTAGCATCACTACTTGTGGCCATAATTCTGATGGTACAAATTTATCCCACTGAATAGCTGGTGCCACAATATACAAACCGTCATAATCATTTGGAAATCTTTGTGCTTCCATCAAGCCTTGACGCCCACCGGTTGAACAGCCATTCCAATACGAATAACTTGGCCCTTGCCCATAAAAAGCTTCTATGACTTGTTTAGCTTTAACCGTCATTTCATGAACACTGCGATAAGCGAAATCTGTAATCAACTCAGCCTGTAATTGCGCATCTTTAAGCACAAAATTACCTGCCATCAGACTGCCTGCATGACCTGTATCAGTAGTTACAGCAACATAACCATCTCTAGCAGCTACAGCTAGTTTATCAAATGGAATAAATCCAGCAAATCCACCGCCACCAATTGCTTGTAGCCGATGATTCCATGCCATTGGCAACCATACTTCAATATTATTCTTCGGTTCTATGGTTAATTGTACTCGACAAATTTGCGGTAAATTTGCAATCACATTGGATTTAGCACCACGTAAAGTATCTGCTAACTCGGTGGGTGGAATAAACTGGTCGGTAATAAATTCTGTCTTAACGACTTTTGCATCATCAAACTTCAAAGAGGTTAACGATTGACAACGTTCTAGCAGAGGATCTTGCTGTGCTGCAAATAAGGATGCACTTAGACTACTTAATAAAGATAAAAACAATAGATTATATTTCAACATTTTTTATCGCCTTTTTATTAAGGATGAAGCTTGTTAAGATGAACAATTTTATACTAAACAAACGTGAATCATTTTAAAGCTAAATTAAATAATTTTCATCAGCTAAGTTAATGTTATTTTACCGTTATGATTGTTCTTAATATGATAACCTTGAATTGCAAATATTTACGATTAATGTTGTTTTAATTTGATTAAAACAGTTCTTATTTATGAGCAAATCTTTTTTAACTTGCTATATAGCGAAACTACTGCAAATTTTAAAAATTTCCAAAAATGATACCATAATGTATGAGCTAGTCATTAAATATATCTACATTTACTATCCAAGTAACTTAATATATCTAACGCTTTTCCAACCCAAAAAAACATTATCTAAGTCATCAAATAATAGAATCGTACCGAATGATAAATGAGATGTTAATTTTATATTCTTTATTGATTTAATGCATGACACTTTAAATATTAATTAATAAGAAAAAAACTAATTACTCATAGTGACGTTATAACAGCGATGTGCTGTTTCTTTACGACAATGAAAAACAATTTACACTATTATATACGGATTATATATCTCACGTATTTAATGTCGATTTGATAGACGCCTGAACTTGTTCTTTTGCAACATTTGAAAAAGGCGATGTTTAAATTAAACATCACATAATTTATCTTGAAAGTAAGTAATAATCACATCATTTAGCGAATTTTTTGGCAAATTTTTGCGCCACATAAGATATACTGGAATGCTTAATTTTCTATCTTGATTTCTAATTAATTGCTTATATACCACACCCGTTACTTTTGCTTGTGCCATTGACTGTGGTAAAAGCATCATACCTTTACCTAACGACACTTCAAGTAACATAGATAAACTATCCGGTAATTCTGCACGACGAATAAGTGGAAAATTGAGTGTTTTAAATACGTGTTCACACTGCTGATAAAAAACAGGATTCAAATAGGATCTGAACCAAAAAAGCGGTAAATCGGTTACGTCATTAAGATCAACTTTTTCTTGTTGACTACAAGGATGGCTTTCTGGTAGTACTAAGAGCAATGGTTCTCGATGTATTAAAAGTGAATTGTCATTTTGATTCCGCATTGGGTAATCGGAAACTAACGCGAAATCAATATTTTCTTTTTGTAATTCCAGTAAAAGTTCCTTGGATGTGTAGTTATGTTTATAAATTTCGATTTGCTCACCAAAATTAGAGAAAAATAATTTAATACTAGGAATAAAGTCAAAACTAAGTGTTTTAGTTGTGCCAAATACGGGCTTTGCAACATCTTTTGTCTTAATCGCATGCGTTATTGTACAAAGTTCATTTAATAACCGTGTTACTCTTAACTTAAGCGCTTCTCCTTCTGTGGTTAAAACTACATTATGTGAATTTCTTAAAAATAACATCACATCTAACTTTTCTTCTAACTCCTTAATTTGTACAGAAAGTGGCGGTTGACTAACACCTAACTTTTCAGCCGCACCTCTAAAGCTACGTTCTTCACACACAGCGACAAAATACTGTAATTGCTTAACTGTAGGTAACTTTTTGTTATAAATATCCACGATGTCTAAAAGCCTATTTATTTAAACTGACATAATTTTCAATGTATTCTTTAAAAAATCTAACTCGATTTGGCAGGTAGGTTCTATCTTTAAATATGAGGGAGATAGGTCTAGGATTACCCACCCAGTCAGGTAAAATTTGCACTAATTCACCATTAGATATACTTTCTTTTACAAACTCAGATGGTACAAAGCAGATCCCCATTCCTTCCTTTGCTGCATCAATAATAAGATCAGTATCATCCATAATTAAATATGGGTTTGCTCGCACTTCATAATATTCATGTAAATTGGTATTGGTTAATGACCAACTTAAATTCTGGGTAATATTAAGTAAATTTTTATCCAATAGATCAGCCGGATTAACACAGTTATGAATTTGATTTAAATAATCTTTTGATGAACACAGTATATTTTTAGATAATAATATTTTTTTTGCTATCCAATCACTATCCTTCAGATCCCCAACTCTGATAGCAATATCAATATTCATATCCGCTAAATCAATAATTTTATTAGTTGCTATTAAATCTATTTTGATATCAGGGTATTGCCTCATGAATGAAAAAATGCATTTACCAAACCATTGATGAGTTAAACTTATTGGTGCAGTTATTCTAATCGTTCCCGACAATTTTTTATAATAATCCTCTAAATTTTCAGCTGTCTCAATAAATTCTTCAACTAAATTAGTAAATTTAGTGATATACATTTGCCCTAACGCAGTCAACATAATTTTTCGATGACTTCTATACATTAAAAGACCACCGATCGCTTTTTCCAATTGAGTTAAGCGTCGACTTATAGTAGGTGAGGGTATTGAAAGCTTTTCTGAAGCTTTAACAATACTTCCTTCTTTAATTACCTTTACAAAAATTACTAAGTCATCAATAGATAATTTCATTTTTGAAATTTGATATTACAATTTTGTTTATTGCACTATAAATGAAATATAAATAAAATCATAGCCTGTTAATTAGTTTTATTACTAATTATCTGATCTAAAAAGAAAAAACATTCATATTTATGTAGTTAAAATAACTCTAGAAAATATTATTGATTCCCTAGATAACTATAGGTACTTTTTGTTACAAAATGGAGATGAAAATGAAAAAAAATAAAATAGCACTTTTACTTGTGACATTATCTGCCTTTTTTTGGGGATCTAATTTTAATGTTGGTGCACAAGCTGTTACAGTAATATCCCCTCTTACTGCAGCATCAGAACGTTTTATTATTGCTACTTTAATAATCTTTATTTTTATGATAATTAAGGATAAAGATAATATCATTACATTTAAACTGAATTGGTTCCCCTTTATTTTACTTGGTTTATGTGGCATCACTGGATTCAACTTAGCCTTTTTCATAGGATTACAGACTACTTCACCAATCAATGGCGCGCTCATTATGGCGACATCCCCAGTGACAACTGCATTAATAGCCTTAATTGCGAATAAGCACCATATCTCATTCTCTCAAGGAGTTGGTATGTTTATTAGTTTAATCGGGGTAGCATTTGTGATTAGTAATGGCGATATAAATAATATAATGAAATTACGTTTTAATTATGGTGATATAATCATTCTGTCAGGAAATATAGTCTGGGCAATTTATACTATTGGATGTCGAAAATTTATATCCCATTCGACACCATTACAAACCACCAGTTTTACGATGTTATTTGGCACATTAGGGATTGTCATATTTTCGATTTATCAAGGAACCTTAGTGAAGGAAATTGCCGATATTACTCTCTATCACCACATAATACTTATTTATATGGCTATTTTCGGATCCGTATTAGCATATTTATTTTGGAATGTCGGTGTAAAACAACTTGGTACAGCTAATACATCAATATTTTTTAATTTAGTCCCCGTTTTCACTATGTTACTCACTCTTATCACTGGCTTAATTCCAGATTTATTACAATTAATTGGAGCAATTTTGGTGATAAGTGGTGTGATTTATGCCACTGGGGGCTACAAAATATTTAAAATGAATAATTAATTAAAAATAATTATTTCGCTATTGTTTAAATAATGCGGCTAATCGCCGCGTTATTTGATTAAATCTAGCCTTTAATGATTTAATTATCATAACAAAAAGTTAAATAAAATATATGTAAATATTTCAATTGGTTATCTTTAATAAATACTGCTTTTTATAACATATGAGAGTAACTTTGTATCCCAATTATTTTGTTCTTAAAAATGATTTGACTCTTTTTTATAACAACTTAGCAAATAAAAAACAGCATAACTATAATAAATTAATTTTGGCATAAATGATATTTTGCCACATGCTTCGATATAAATTTCCTATCACTAAATAAGTATTTCGGGATTTAGTCTTTTTTGTATAATCTTTTATACCATAAGTTTAATTTGCTTGTGTTGGAAATGAATATGGCAATACACAAAGAATAATTAGGATGTACACAAACATGTTTTGTGATTGTTAATCTTAGTTTCTTTTTTTACATCCATAATGAAGGCTTTATTCACGAAATATTGATATTACCCAAATCACCTGTCAATTAATGCGTTGCAATAAGTTTAACTTACAATCTTAAAATTAATTTTTACAACGACAATATGGAGAAATATTGATGAAAAAAATACCACAAAGAGCATTAGGTAGAAATCTTAAAGTTAGCGCTTTAGGATATGGCGCGATGGGATTAAGTGAATTCTATGGTCCGACAAACGAACAACAATCAATAAAATTATTGCATACCGCTATAAATAATGGTGTAACCTTGATTGATACGGCTGATATGTATGGTCGTGGTCAAAATGAATTACTGATTGGTTCCTTTCTTAAACAATTAACACCATCCCAACGAGAACAATTAATTATCGCAACAAAATGTGGTATAGACAGAAGTCATTCAAATGGGTATGAACGAAGCATCAATAATTCACCTAATTATATACAATCTTGTTGCGAGGCCTCACTAAAACGCTTAGGGGTTGAACAAATTGATCTATTTTATATTCATCGTATTAATACTGAAAATCCAATTGAGGAAACAATGGCAACGTTGGCTAAATTGGTACAAGAAGGTAAAATTAAACATATCGGACTTTGTGAAGTAACTGCCGACTTATTAATTCGTGCACATTCGACATTTCCTGTCGATGTAATCCAAAGCGAATATTCCCTTTGGACACGCGATATTGAGGATGATATTTTACCATTATTAAAAGAGTTAGATATTGGCTTAGTACCATATTCTCCGCTTGGTCGTGGTTTTTTAACCGGTAAATATCAATCTGCTAAAGACTTTGCCGATGGTGATTTTCGTAAATCTAATCCAAGGTTTTTAGATACCAATATCGAACATAATAAACAACTTTTAACCGCTATAAAACCAATGACCATAAAATACCAATGTACTAGTGGTCAGATTGCTTTAGCATGGTTACTTGCGCAATGGGATTGTATTGTTCCCATTCCTGGAACAAAACAAGAAAAATTCTTGCTAGAAAATATCAATGCTTGTTCGGTTAAGCTAACAAAAGAAGATGTCATGATACTGAATGATTTGAAAAATCAGATTTGTATAAAAGGTGAACGTTATACACCCGAAGGTATGAAGGGGATATATAAATAAAGTTATTTTAATTTAAGTTAATAAACACAAAGATGGGCGATAAATCGCCCTCATAAGAAAAATGTCTATTGTCTATCATAGTGTGATTTTTTTTAATCAATGGCAAATGATGATTAAGACAGCGTCATGCGGCAAACGGTATTTTATATCTTCTTGATATCAGGCTTTAACAAATAACCTATTATTTATTAGCCAAACATTAGATTGATGTAGCTTTTAATATCGGCTAACCAATGAGTACAATAAAATTTCTAGCATCATTAATTATCCGTTATAAGATTGTTGCACTTGGAAATATGGGCGATTTCTGATAAAAACTTTAACCATCTTGGTAGATCACTGTAATTGCATAATTTAATACAATTAAATCACTTAATATAAGTTCAATGTATATAAAAATAATTTTATAAAATTCCACTATTGCCGACAAATTTAATGTTTTATAATTGCCGAATTATTTAATCAAAAAAATTATATAAAAAATAATAAGGAATAGGCATGTCAATTTTTGAACCTTACAATGAAGATTTATTTTTTTCTACAGATTGTCATTATCCTAAAGAATATCAATGGTATCTTGCATTAGGATCGATTCTCAGTGCTTATAACGGTGATTATGTCAATGATATCAAAAATAATCTTCACATAGATTGGATAAAACAAAGCCTTGAAACCATGTGGGGAGTTACCGACAATGAAACCTTTAAAGACACAGCAAATTGGTTAATTAATGAAGGTCATAGAACAAAATATTTACCAAGACTAAACTTAATTAAACATTACCATTTAGAAATTGAACATGCCAATAATTTCTTTAAATCGATTTATGAAACTATCCCTAATATTGGAATCGTTTATTACCAATTTAAAAATAAAAATATTTTGAAACAGTTTATGAAAGATAATGATCTAAAACCGGCCATGTTAGGAAAATTACTTAATATCGTTTCATATTGTCCAGAACTTTATAAAGAACACATTGCTGATTATATGGCTGTCACTAATTTGTGGGCATGGGATGCTGTACGTTTGGTCAATCTTTGTCGATGGTCGTTAAATTGTGGCTACATTAATCATGATGAATTTATGCATTATGTTAGCCAAATAAAAGAGCCCGTTCAAAATGCTTATGATAATTGGCAAGACGTGGCCATTGCTTATGCTATCACAGCGGTTATATGGTCGCCATCACCTGGTCGAGCAGAATCTTTTGCAGTCCCTGTTGGTAAACTATTAAAAGATCCGCATTCACTGCTTAATGCAGTCAGCTTTAAATAAACGTTATTGATGAACTGTGATCAGTGAAATAGCGACATATTAACTGGTCACACTAAAAACATTTATGATTTATCAAAAATTAAATACACCCTATTATAGATTTACCCTTAAATCTCTCATAAAACTTAAAGTAATAACTTCGACAAAAGCCATTATAAACCTAAAGATATTTTATATCTTCCCTGATCGTTATTGTTCATCATCATAAAGTTTCCAATTTAGATGATTAATTTACTTGATGGTTATCGGTAATATCTACAGTATATCAGACTGATAACTGACTAAAGTGATTGTTGATGAATTGAATTTCTATTAAATAAAAATTATAACCCTATTAGTGATTTATTCCTTTTAAGCAAGAAATAGACATCAATAGTGATATAAATTCATCCCTACTAGCTATTAAATCAAATTGCTTATTGAGATAAAATATAAGCTAACTTAAATTCCCAATTATAAAAATTATAAAAAATTAGTTATCGCCTTAGCGACACTACATTAACTTATGCAATATTTATACCTTATTATCTATAGGTATAAATATTGTATTATGATCTGTCGTTTTTATAATTGTGTAATATAGGAATGATATAAGAGGGTATTAGGCTGGTTTGACTAATATTGTGCTAAATTTAACATACCTTTAATTTTAAATTAACGTTCCCTAAGTGCCTCACCCATTTTATTAAATGGTTTGATTAAATAATCTAAAACCGTTTTTTCACCCGTACGAATATCAACGGTTGCAATCATACCAGGCTTAATAATATGACTGCGACCATTTTTGTCGACGAGTTGGTCGCTATCAGTTTTAATGTAAACCCGATAATAGTAATTATCCCGATTTACCTCATCTTGTATCGTATCGGGTGATATGGTTTCAACTACGCCATTTAAGGCGCCATAAATTGAATAATCATAAGCAGTTATACGCACAATAGCAGGTAAACCATCACGGATATAAGCTATATCTCTTGGTGAAATACGAGCTTCAATCTGTAAACGCTCATCAACTGGAATTATCTCCATTAAACGTCCACCAGGTGGAATAACTCCACCTAAAGTCGATATAGTGATATTTTTAACAATACCTCTAACGGGTGATTCTATTGTAGTTCTCATTAAAGCATCCTGGCGACCGCGTAAAATTTCCATTTGAGATTCAACTTCAGCAGTTGCTCTAGCTAATTCTTCACGGGCTTTAACTATATATTGACCTTTAATATCAGTTTCTTTGGATTTTAGTTCAGTTAACTGTCGTTTCAATCTAAGAATCTCAACATTGCTTGCCGCCCCTTTCAACACCAGTGGTTCAGTTAATTCCAATTCTTCTAAGATTAATTGTTGTGATTGTTGTAATCCTTCGATCGATTCAGTTAATGCTTTACGTCTGGAGTCATACAGATCACTTTCATATTTGACTAAATTGCTATCATTAATAACATCTTCGGGGAATACTAATGGCATTTCGTTAACTTCAGCTTGCAATCGAGCAACCGTTGCTTTAGCTGCTTTCAATTTTGCTTGTGATTCTCCCACACTCGATTCCATTCGGGTCGGATCGATAATAGCTAAAACTTGATTAAGCTCGACTAAATCCCCTTCTTTAACGTTTAATTGTTTGAGAACTCCCCCTTCTAAGGATTGAATTACCTGTTCTTTCGATGATGCAATCACTTTACCGATTCCTGAAGATACTTCCACTAATTTAAAACTTGAGGCCCAAATAAAAAAACAGACTAAAAAAAACGTTATAAGCCAGATGATTACTTTAGTTTTTGTTGCACCACCCTCTACAATATCCCAACTATTTAAAGATTTCCTGCTCATAACTCATTTCCTTCAACTGCATCTACGGCCTTTTTTTGTCCTTGTTTAGTTAGATACGATAAAACCGCTTCCTTTGAACCGTCGATCACTATCTTCCCTTGCTCCAATACAATAATACGATTAACCAATTTTAATAAGGCAGGTTTATGGGTTGATAAAATCAAGGTGCGATTTGCTAACCATTGTTCTAACGAATTAATAATATGCGCTTCAGTAAGTTCATCTACTGCCGCAGTTGGTTCATCAAGTAACAAAACGTTAGGATTTTTTAATAGAATTCTGGCTAACAATAATGTTTGCTTTTGTCCACCGGATAAACCATGACCACCTTCTTTAATTAAATAATCAATTCCATGCTTTTGAATAACCGGAAAGGCACCAGAAATCATAATGGCGTCTATCATTTCTTGATCCGTCGCTTGCGGATTTCCCATTAATAAATTATCGCGAATCGAACCAAATAATAGTCTTGAGTTTTGTCCCAGTAAGGCGATATCACGACGCACATCTGATGGATCAATATTACGAATATTGGAATGATCAACATATACTGCCCCCTTACTGGCAATACTCATACCACATAATAAATTTAATAGTGTTGACTTGCCAGATCCCATACGACCTAAAATGGCGATCCGTTCACCAGCATTAATCTTTAGTGATTTTATATCTAAAGCAGGGGATTTATCTTTAATATTATAGGTTAACTCTAACGAATTGAGTTCGTAATCACCTTTTATACTCGGTTTATGTAACATATTACTGTTTTCGGGATAATCCACAGATTTTGACATCAATTCGTTGATACTATGATAAGCTGCTTTAGCGTGTTGTAATCGCGATAACACGCCTGTCCATTGTCCTAACGGCCCTATTAAACGCGATGATAAAATCGAACTGCCAACTAATGTACCAGTAGTAATATCTCCTTGAATGACTAAATATGCACCAATTAATAACACAGCGGCATAAGTTAAAGATTGTAGTTCATGCGACCATGAAACCAGAAAACTTATAATTCGTCGTTGTTTTAAACTCACGCTAGCAGCTACGGTATTGACATGGTTCCATTGGTTTTGATAACGATATTCCGCCCGCATTAATTTAATGTCTTCAATCGCCTCAACCGATTCGATAATGATTGCATTACGAATAGCCGATTCCCTTACTCCCTCTCTAGCTAAATTGCCCAAAGTTCGTTGAGCAAGAAGACCCGGTAAGATTAATAAAGGGATCATGAACAAAGCTATTACTGTTAGCGGCCCACCAATAAAAAACAAAATCACCAAAAATACGATGACAAACGGCACATCGGCAATAGCACTAATTGTCGTAGAGGTAACTATTTCTCTAAGATGATCGATTTCGCGTAATTGAGAAACAAATGATCCTGTCGAAGAAGAACGCTGATCATTGCGTAACCGCAATGCTCGACCAAATACTTTATCAGAAATTTGCAAATCAATTTTTTTTCCAATTGCATCCGAAACATGCGTTCTTGAAAAACGCAGTAAAAACTCAAAAATAATTGCCATCATCACACCACTAAATAATACCCATAATGTCGATTGTGACTGGGCTGGAATCACCCGATCATAAACCTGCATTGAAAAAATAATGGATGCTAATGCTAATAAATTTGCGAATAGGGAAGCGATTATAATATGGAAATAACTTTTCCAATCTTTTAAAACGATTTGCCAGAACCAATTTCTTTCTGGGCGTTTGATATATTCGTCAACTCTGGCATCTGGAATTGAAGATTCTGGACGCAACACGATGACTTGTTTGGCTTTAGCCAATAATTCTTTAAAAGTGATATCTATCGATAAACCATCATCGTTCGCCATCATCAACGATACTTTATTGTTGCTATCTGATTTAATGATCACGCCAATATTGTCGTTTCCCATGTCAATCACTAACGGTAACCGCCAGGGATCAAATATGGCTTTGGTCACTGATTGAAATCGAATAGAAAGTCCCAACTGTTTTGCTAACTGTACTAAAAATTGTTTTTTATTGAGTGTATTACCCCAATCAACAAATGTCTTTGCACTCTCTTTTGATACATCTAAACCATAATGATTGGCTACAATCAAAAAACATGCCAACCATTGCTTATAAGGATTATTCTGCATTCTTCTGCCCTAATATCTTATCAATGATTGAATTTAATTTGAAAACTTGTCGTGCATTTCCTGTATAAACAAGATATTGAAGATAGTATAACCATTTGTCATGATTAGCATTGACTAAATTTTCTTCAGCCCGAAATGTTTCTTCTTCTGAGTTGAGTAAATCTAAAATTGGCCGACTTCCTAAGGTATACTGTTCACGATATAAAATCCGTGTTTCATTGATACTTTTTAATCTATCGTTTAAAACTTTTAAACGCGATTCGATACCGTAAATATTCAATTTCAATGAATCAATTTGATCATTTAACTCTAATCTTGCAGTTTTGATATTGTAACTAGCCGAATTTAGCATTCGTTGTGCTGATTTAATCTTGGCTACATTTTCACCGCCACTTGAAATACTTTGTTCCACCGATAAACCGACATAATTATAATTGCCGTGATATTTACCATTATTGGGATTATAGCCATGCAATGTTTTTTCTATTGACCCTACCATTGAAATAGTTGGCAGTAATCCCGCATTTGCGCCATCCAATTGAGCCTGCGCCAGAGCATAGGAAGCCTGGTTTATGATTAAGTTAGGGATCTCTTGTTCATTAATTTTATATTTTAAAATAGTACGGTTGAAAAATTTATCCCCAATTGTCACTATCTTGCTATTTTGATAATTATGACCTAAATATGTCACCAATTTTCGTCTTGCAGTTTGCAATTGTGTTTGTATATCAAATAAATTTGCTTCAGCTGCTTCTAAACGAGATTTTGCCTGAATATAATCCGAATGTGTACTGATCCCAGAATTGGCACGTGATGCAGCTATTTCTAATATTTTTTTAATCTCTTGTATCAAATATTTACTTTTTATTTCAATATATTCTAAACGTTGTATTTCTAGAGCTATACTACTGGAATTAATTATGACATTATCAATTTCTTGCTGTAAATAACCTCTTTGCCGTTCGACTTCAGCCTTAGATTGCTCAACAAAACTATGCTGTTTGCCAAAATCATATAGTTTTTGGCGCACAGTTAATTTTGGTGTATTAGCATAGCCATCGCGAATGCCACTGGACTTGCTGGTCTGTATCTCAAAATTAATTTGTGGATAATAACCTGATTGTGCAGCATCAATCATATCCATTTGCCCTTGATAACCTGATATTGCAGAAGCAATTGTTGGATAACGCTGAACGGCAATGCAAACAACATCAACTAAAGTGAGTTCTTTTAAAGTGGATGATTTACCTGCTTGGCATTCATTAGCTAAAATAAATGGCTCTTCACCAGATATTTTCATTAGTTGTGGTTTTTGCGCTATACAAGGTGTTACCAATACTATCGATAACAATATCATTATTTTTTTTATAGAAAGCAAAATCTTATCCTTCTTATTATTATAATGAAAAAAACCCTCTTGCTTTCACAATGGCAAGAAGGTTTATCTACAATAGGTTAAGTATACTAAAAGATAATTTGATGATTCGACAACAATGTTAGCAAATCAGTATCTGTATCTTTCAACGTTAATATTTTGGTAAATTCATAACCATCAGCTAATCCATCACGATCAATACTAATAATCGTATCATTACCTTCATGATCAACTCTAATATAGTCCAAGATTTCTTTTGAACTATCATCAAGTTTTAGTTCTCCATCATCATTATAAAAAGATACCGTACCTTTGAAATTTAATAATTCTTTTAAATTGATAATATCAGCATCTTTATTAATAGTTGCATCACCTATCGTAAAGTTATTAACCACATCATGACCATTTCCTCCCGTTGCATCTACTGCATCTAACAATTTATAAATTAATGTTTGTTGAGTACCATCGATTAAATTAAAGATATCATCAGCAGCGGTGCCTTCATGAATATTGTCAATAACAGGTTGATTCACTACGGCGTTAGTTGCGGGTTTATCACTTGGTTCAGTTGTGTTATTCGTCATCATGTCAGCATCAGTTTGTTCAAGTGCTTGCTCTGTCGTTGTTATTTTATTATTTTCCACGTCAGCCATTGCTTGTTCGTTGTCAACAGCAATATTGTTTGCGTTCGTATCGATGGGCTGTGGATCTTCAACAGATTCTTCAGTTTTAGGATTTGAATCATCAATCGACATACTTTGACCTTTAACCTCATGATGATTCGCTAACGCGGTATTATTTGCTTCAAGCATATCAGCATTTGAATCACTTTTATCCTTAATGTGTTCATTTTCATTGATTATATTATCAGCGGTATCACCTTCAATAGTTTGAGAGATTGCCGATGAATATTGTTGATTACTATTATTAGTAGGATAGCTTATTGTTTCGGATTCATTGCCTGCAGCATCTACCGCAACTATTGTTCCAGTCGATGAACCCGAATGATTGAATGGATTAGGCTCGAATGTCGCCTTACCACGATTATCCGTTTGCTCTTGCGCAATAATGTTACCATTCGAATCTTTTAATACTATTGTTGCACCGGGTGTTGAAGCAATTATTAATGTTTGGTCAGTATTAGTCTCTATTCTTGGATCATTTGGAGCGGTCACATCATTAAATATTCCATTACTATCATTTGGAGATGGAATTGTTACGTTACCTGCCTGATCAACGGCACTTGCAGAAATATACTCACCATCATCGAATGGATTTGAACTAAGTGCCCACTTGCCATCATCATCAACTCTAACTTCTTGTTCAATATTAGAGCTGCTCCCTTTTAACTTGACCGTAGTTCCAGGCTCTCCTATTCCTGTTACGCCAGCAATGTTAGCCGTATGTATAGTCGGTAATGTTGGTGGTATCTTATCGGCAATCCCCGTACCAGCATTGTTACTGGTATTACCCGCCGCATCCGTCGCCGTCACAATCCCTTGGGTATTATGGTCTAATGGGTTGGGATCAAACTTCCAATGACCATTCTGATCTGTTTTTACGGAGACCGTTGTATTATCTGGTTTGGTTAAGATGATCTCCGAATTCGGCTCCGCGGTTCCNNNTGAACCATTCTGATCTGTTTTTACGGAGACCGTTGTATTATCTGGTTTGGTTAAGATGATCTCCGAATTCGGCTCCGCGGTTCCTGATAATCCTGCTGCATTATTACTTTCCACTATCGGGGCATTCGGCGCTTGTGTATCTGCAGTTGATGTAACTTCCTGACTTACTTTATTGATATTATTAGGATCCCTTGTTACAAATTTACCTGTTTCACCATGGTTTAACGGGTTACCCTGTTGATTAAATGCCCATTTTCCATCAGTGCCAACAGTAGTGCTTTCAGTTGTATTATCCGGTTTAGTGAGGACAATTTCCATACCTGGTATACCTGTTCCCGTAATTCCAGAAGAATTGTTAGTTGAGATCAACGGTGGCGTAAGCGTTGAATCGTTGCGGTGATGACCTCCTCCACCCCCACCGCCACTACCAAGCGCCACCCCACCAGCTGCTAAAAGTCCGGCTCCAGCCAAATAAACCAAGGGGGAATGACCTTCCGAGTCGGAAGTCAGCATTAAAGGTTCAAGATCATCAAGCTGTACCCAATTTAGATCATGAGCCGGGTGTTCTAACCACCAATACCCTGTCGTATCAGTAGATTGATCATCAATTACCAGCCGATTATCGTTATTATTTGAATGAAAAAAATCATTTATGACGACTGATTGACCTGACTTTAATTTAACAATTAATTGATCGCCTTTTTGAGAGGTAGATAAAATATCATTTCGGGCGGTATTTAATATCACAATTTTTGAATTACCGATGCTGTAAAGATTATCGGCTATGTCTTGCGCATGACCGGTTTTGCGATCCAAGATAATGCTCTTCATCATAATATACTTCCTTCAATCCAACTGTTAATAATAATTTTAAAAATTTGATTCGAACCTTTAATACTTATTCGAATAATTTATTTTTATTTTTGAATGAAATTATAAATGCATTTAAATAATAAGCAAATGTTAATCCTACCAAGAAATTAAAAAGTTTTTTCCCTGTAACCTATTGAAAAAAAATCACTATTTATACATTAAATAATTTTAAAAAAGCATAAAATACTAAAAAACAAATTATTAATAGCAATTATAAGAAAATAATTAGATTTATTTGGAATAATTAAGAAATTATGTACTTTAAAAGGTAAAAATATAATATTTTGATTCAAATCAATTGATATAATATATTTTGGTGAAAATCTTTATAAGTTATCAAAAAAATAAATGCTTATTTTTATCATATATTTGAGAAAAACCATTTACTAAATTAGACGAAAATAATATTTAACATATTAAATATTTTATTTTATCGATAAGATTGATCGCTTATTTAATAAGCGGGAAATAATTAAAATGTATTCTCAAACACCTAATATCTTACCTTTAACTGTTTAGAGATAAATTATAATTTAATTAAAGCAAAGTAAGCGATGCAACTAAGTTAATCTAATTGAATATTTTGAATATAAAAATTCACCAATCTTAATTTTTAGTGAGTATATTAAATAATTGTATAGTTTGCTCAATTCCTAGTTGACTTAATCCAACCACTTCACTTTGCTCCATCACTTTTTTGGTTAAACCTGTTAGTACAGCACCTGGAGGTATTTCAATGGCTAATTTTACCCCTCTTTCATAAGCTGAAACCATTGTTTCATGCCAGTAAACACTATGCGCCATATTGTATGCTAAATCCTCAGCAATTTTATCGGGTTGAGTAAGCAACCGTGCAGTATTGCTACTAATATAACTGATTTGTGGTAATTTAAATTTAATTGACTGCATTGCTTTTGCTAATTGTTGCGCAGCATTCGCCATTAATTCACAATGAGATGGCACACTAACCGCTAATTTTGTCACTTTGCGTGCACCTGATTGCTTTGCTATGGTTGCAACTTTTAGCATAGCTTGCTCGCTACCGGCTATAACAAATTGGTCTTCATCGTTATAATTAGCAATGAAAACAGGAAATTGCTGACTATTGACTTGTTTAACAATCGATTTAACTTGAGCCTGTAAAAGACCCTGTATGGATGTTAAACCATAACCATGTGGATAAGCCCGCTGCATCAATTCACCGCGCAATGAAACCAATCTAAGTGCATCTTTAAAGTCTAATGCACCGGCAAATACTGCAGCCGAAAATGCACCGATTGATAAACCACAGCTATAATCAGCATGAACACCCTTATGCTGTAAAATATTCGCATAAACGACCCCTGTAATCAGGATGCAAAGTTGGACAGCTCGTGTTGTTTGTAACGCTTCGACACTATCTAGCAGTAAAACATCCTCATCCAAAGTATCGCAAGCGCAATCTAATATAGAACTCGTTATTTCACATGTGGGCAATTGGTGGAGCATATTGACAAATTGTGCCCCTTGACCAGGAAAACTAAATAAAACTTTCAATATTCTTTACCTATACACCAGGGATTATGAGTTAAAATTGGACCTGTTGCTGTACGCAACAAAACACGTTGTTCCCTAATCCATTCATTCAAAACAAATCCACCATATGGCGTTTGTATCTGTATATCGATCCGACACGGTTGATGTTGCGCAAATTGATTTATTGCAACTAATTGTTTGTAGTCAGTATATATTGGGCAGCGTATTAATAAATCTAAATCACTCTTAGTCGATAATGACACAATACCACTGGCGATTTGATAACCGCAACTTCCAGTAATACCCCATTGCCACCCAGACAAATAGTCTCTCAAAGCCTGCAAACTATCTCGAAAATGAGAGGGTAATTGCCCGATAGCGACATGATTGATCAATGATTCAGGGGTTACTACTTGAATAATATTACGCAACTTAATTTTAACAGCTAAACGCTCTGCTCGCTGCCGCCCCCTAATTCCAACGGGAACAAATTGTCTGGGAAGTTGCTCACGCCTTACCACCATTGGTAATTGATGGTAATCTATCTGATTGAGCCATTCTGGCAGTTCACTCTCAATCACTATCGCTTGCGGATCATTAACCCAAACTAAATCATGGGGACGAACTTCCATAGCGCTATTTCCTTTTATAATCCCACGGTTAATGTAATAAACAGCGGTAATGTAATAATATTAAGCAGAGATGTTAACAGCAAGGTAGCTTCAGCATCGGGAGACTCAACACCAAATCGATTTCCAAATACCACGCCAAAGAAACCAGCGGCAAATGCAATCACCAAAATAGCAGTGATTGCTAAACTCCCTTCAACACCAAACAATAAAACTAACCCCCAAGCAATGAATGGTTGAACCAGTAATTTGATACTACATGATACGATAACGACCATATTTATTTTTAACTTACGTGCTGATAAAATCAATCCAGTTAAGAATAAAGCTGCGGCGGTTGATGCTAATCCAAGAGGTTTAATCGCCATAATAACCATTTCTGGCATAATAAGATTAAATGCCGAGCAAATAACCCCTAACAATGGACAAAGTACAATTGGTTTCGTCATTGAACGCCAAATTAAACTTGGTAACATTGTTAAAGTTGAATGATGTGAAGACCCGTCAGCTAATGCCTTTTCCCGTTCTAAAATTAATAGACACAATGGCGTGAGGAACACCGAACCACAAGCAATACAAATAGCTACAGATAATAATGTTGCTGAAGTTTCTCCTACAATACTATTCAAAATAGGCAGACCTAATGCAGCGTAGTTTGGTAAAGCAACGGTCAACGTTAATACCGCCGCATCTGATGCGTTTTTTTTAAAATATTTGGTAGTGATGAAATAAAAGACGAAAAACGTAATCCACATTGCTAATACAATGATGATGACTAAATACCATTGTTGAAGGATCCCTTGCCAAGGGGTCTGTACTGTTGCGGTAAACAGCGTTGCTGGTAGTGCAAAATCCATAACAAAAACATTCAACAAAGAAACGTTTTGATTATCAACCATTTTACGTTTACCGGCCCAAAAACCGAGTAACATAATAATAAAAATCGGTGATAACGCTTTGATAATGATATATGTCATACATCCACCTAATTAAGATTGTATTTAAACAATAGGTCTATCGATTTTCAACTGAATTGATTATCAATAAATCGAGCTTACCAATGTGCACGCATTTTTTCACGAACGACTACGGATGTATGGCGATCTTTTCCACCTAAACGACACTTGAGATCTACACCATGCTTAATTATATCAGTTATTGCATCGTTAATAGTTTGTTTTACTAGTGTTATTTCATTGTCGGATGCGTTATCGGGATTAGTAATCGTTAATAATTTATATAATAAACCAAGTTTATTATAATTATCAATATCATACGCCATTGGCGGAATAGAAGCTGCTAATTTTTCCAATGCTGTAACAGAGCGTAATGTGATTCTCGCTGCTGATTCTTTACCCATTGCATGAATCATCACTTCATCATTATCAAAAGCAATCAAGCGATTAGCCTGATAACCATGCGCCAAAAATGCACCTGACATCGCTTTGCCGACAATAAGTCCAACAATCGGGTGTCCGGCAAGACGTGCTTTTGCATATGCTCCAGCAGCTCCAGCTAACGCTTGATGAATACCAAATGCTTCTTCTCTACGTCCATAAGCCTGACTTGGGACATCTATAATGGCAATAATCGCCGTTTTATTTGAATTTAGCTTATCTGATTCAATCACTTCGTGAACGACTTGTGCTAATGTCCAACCCTCTAATAAACCAACTTCCCCATGTGCGGCTCGTGGATATTTATTTTTCGCATCGGGTACAACAGCAATAAAACGAGCTACTTGTCCTAAAATATCACCATCGGCTACTTTAATTGAAGCACATTGACCTCGTCTTATTTTTGCGCCCTTTGTGAGCAAAGAAAACCAGTAGTCACCGCGACTTAATACCGTATTACTCATTTTCTGTCTCCTCGTCCAAATATATTTTTAACCAAAGTGGCATCAGCTTGTTTGCTGGTATCAATCGCATTTAATTTCTGCAAATAATAGTCATAATCATCCGAACGCAATGTGTCTGGTAGACCTTTATTCATACATTGGATAATTGCTGTTTTAACATCATTCACAGAATCTTTAACTATGATATCTGCAAAACCATTTTTGTAACGCACTTCCCCCCCGGTCATACTCCATATAAATGGGCGATCGCGCGAATTATACTCTTCAATGCCCGCTTCTTGTTCAATGACTTGCGGACCATTCAGTCCTAATCTTGCTTCACGTGTCACAACTAAATAACTGCAAAGCCCTGCAGCAATCGACATACCACCAAAACAACCAACAGTTCCCGCCGTGATACCTATGACTGGCACATAACGACGTAAATCTACAATTGCGGAATGAATATCAGCAATGGCAGCTAAGCCTAAGTTAGCTTCTTGTAACCTTACCCCACCCGTTTCGAAAAGTAATAATGCTTGTGTTGCAATTCCTGAGCGATTGTCTTCTGCCGCTAACTCCAACGCGGCAGCCATTTTAGCGCCGGAAACTTCTCCCATACTGCCGCCCTGAAAGACACCTTCTATAGCTATAATCACAGTAGGCTTGCCATTAAATTTTCCTTTGGCTACCACCATACCGTCATCAAACTCAGGTACAATACCCTGTGGTTCAAGCCAAGGTGAAGTGATTTTTTCAAAGGGATCTAATAATTCACGGAAACTCCCTTGATCTAATATTCGACGAGCACGCTCCCGCGCACTTAATTCGATAAAACTCATATCACGATTAGGCATAATTAGCCTCCTCAAAAACTTGCTCAATACGCAATTTCGCAACACCTGGAGTTGATGCAAAATCATTTATTTCTAAGGTTCCCATTGGCAAAGCATGCAATGATGCAAAGCGATTAAAAAGATTCTGCCAACGATGCTTACTGCCATCTACTGAAGTTTTAATGATAATTTTTAGCATTTTTTCTTGATGTGGAATAAACATCGCTTCAAGATCACCGGATCCTACAACCCCAGCCAATGCTTTATGTTGCAATTTTTCTGTTGCGGGATAAGTCAATTCTATTCGTTCCATAACATCCTCTTCAATCATGAAAATGATTTACAATCAATTGATGCGTTATATTCTATTTATTATGTATAGCATATGTAACATTATAAATAACCATTACTTTTTATCGTGTTCGTTCTTATTGAGTAACCAACTTACCAACTCTTAAATCTTGCTGGTGGATCATATAAACCATCTGACCATTCAACTAAATCGGCAATACTATTGGCCGCCAATAAAGAGCGTTGTGCCTGAGTGGGTTGAATGCCTAAATCTTGTGGGAATGCCACTTTACCTTCTTTACGGAACTGCGCTACCCTTTTACTATCAACGCCTAAACCGATATCGGTGATCCCCGCAACAGCTGCCACCATCGCCCGACGCTCCTCCAGCGATTTGGCTTGATATAAATAAGCAATCCCTTCTTCAGTTAATACATGCGTAATATCATCACCATAAATCATCACTGGCGCAATTGGCATGTCTGATTCTTTACCAACTTCCACCGCATCTAACTGTTCAACAAACGTGGGTTTTGCGCCAGCTTGAAAGGTTTCAACCATTTGTACAACCAATTTATGACCACGATCGACTGGATTTTGACTTTGCATCATATCTAACCACGCTGATGTAGCATGTCGTCGACCATGAGGATCGTGTCCCATATTAGGCGCGCCACCAAAACCTGACAAACGACCATGAGTCACTGTGGAAGAGTTACCTAATCCATCAACTTGTAATGTTGAACCGACAAACATATCAACACCATACTGACCAGCTAATTGACACAACGTACGATTTGAACGCATACTACCATCATGTCCAGTAAAAAAGATATCAGGACGGGCAGCCATATATTTCTCCATGCCTAATTCACCACCAAAACAGTGAACGGTTTCTACCCATCCACATTCGATAGCCGGTATCAACGTCGGATGAGGATTTAACGCCCAGTGTTGACAGATTTTACCTTTTAATCCTAACTGTTCGCCATAAGTAGGCAACAATAATTCAATAGCTGCAGTATTAAAACCTATTCCATGATTAAGTGATTTCACTTGATGCTTGGCATAAATTCCTTTAATAGCCATCATGCCCATTAAAACATGAATTGGTTTAATCAAGCGGGGATCACGAGTAAATAGAGGTTCAATGAAAAAAGGTTTATCCGCAACAACAACAAAATCAACCCATGAGGCTGGAATATCAACCCGTGGTAAATCTGCTTCATCATCAACTAATTCATTAACCTGCGCGATAACAATTCCATTTTTAAAGGCAGTTGCTTCTACAATTGAAGGCGTATCTTCAGTGCTTGGACCTGTATAGAGGTTACCATTACGATCAGCTTTATAAGCAGCAACTAATGCTACATTTGGGATAAGATCAACAAATAATCGTGCGTAGAGTTCAATGTAGGTGTGAATAGCACCAATCTCTAATATATGATCAGCAAGCAACTGTGAAATTCGTAAACTTTGTGTACCAGAAAACGAAAAGTCCAACTTCTTGGCAATGCCTTTTTCGAAAATATCCAAATGTTCAGGTAAGCCGATGCTTGGCATTAACATATGTAAATTATGGATAATATTTGGATCAACTTGGCTTAATTTTCTGGCTAAAAAATCGGCTTGCTTTTGATTATTACCTTCTAAAACAACTCGATCACCAGCAACAATTAATTTTTCCAAAGCCTCAACAAAACTGTCAGTGGCAAGAACTTTACCATTTGCTAGTTTATTTACCGCATTGCAGCGTCTTTTTTTCTCGTTAAGACGAGAATCCCAAGCACGATTGGATTTTAGATTTGCTAACATATCTGTAAACTCCTTCGTTTAACCATTCCCACTCTAAATCAATTTGATTATGTTAACTTAATAATAGATCTTAATTACTGAATAAATCAATTAACCTTATTAAATTAAGACTAATTTTATTGCGATTAACAAAATTACCATTTATTATTCAAAGCGAATAGTGAACTATCATTTTTTTGGTATAACTATTGCATCATTTTATTTAACTTTATAAATATTCAGAGCTAACACGTTTGAATAGCCTAATTATGTCTATTTATCTTTTTCATTTTTGGCTATCTTACAATTTGCATAAAATGTATTATAAAATTAATTGTTAACTGAATGTTTTAAAAATGCCAATAATGATTATTTAGAAAATCGTTTATAAGTAGGAAAAATATGTTCTATACCACTGAATATCCCTCTCCAGTGGGACTAATTACAATAGCGGCTCATCAAGAGAAACTTGTCGGACTGTGGATTAAAAATCAAAAATATTTTGGTGAAACAGTTACACAAGTGTTAATTAGAAATGCTAATTTACCAATTTTTAATCATACTCAAAAGTGGTTAGATAATTATTTCGCTGGAAAATCTCCTTCTACTAATCAACTAGCTTTGGCTCCTAGCGGTAGCGAATTTCGCCAAATTGTCTGGCAAATTTTGTGCCAAATCCCTTATGGACACATAATCACCTATGGTGAAATAGCAAAACAAGTGGCACAAAAAATGAATAAAATAAGGATGTCTGCTCAAGCCATTGGTGGTGCTGTCGGACATAATCCAATTTCCATCATTATTCCCTGCCACCGCGTAGTGGGAAGTGATGGCAATTTGACGGGTTATGCTGGGGGAATTGATACTAAAATACAATTATTAACACTTGAAGGCGTTAATTTAAAACAACTCCATAAACCAAAACAGTCTACTGCACCATAATCCTAATTGAATATCGAATAGCTGACTTAAGTTAATAGTACTAAATATTCTGTCATTAAAAATACTTTAAAAGTGAGAAAAATTAATAAAATCTCACTTAAATATTTTACAGAGTTCAGAATTCAACACATTAAGCATGTAAATAAATTTGTGGTATTTTCAAATTTTTTGGATGGTGATAAGTACCTAATTCAACACCATACCAACGATGAATACTTTCGGTGGTAATCACTTCTTTGGGTGTGCCTTGTTGTACGATTTTACCATGATGTAACAATAAAATCCGATCAGCATATAAAGCTGCTAAATTAAGATCATGCAGAACACAACAAACTGCTAATTGTTGTTCAGTAGCAAGTTGTTTTAATAAGCGTAAGGTATGTTGTTGATGATATAAATCTAATGCTGATGTAGGTTCATCAAGGAAAAGTAATCTTGGCGTAGGTGTCGGTTGCCATAATTGTGCAAGTACCCGTGCGAGTTGCACACGTTGTTGTTCCCCTCCGGATAAATGTCGGTAATCACGCTCTGCTAACGTTGAACAGTCAGTCTGGCACATCGTTTCTGAAATTGCCTGATGAAAATGCGCTTTCCCACATGGGGCCCGCCCCATTGCCACAACTTCTTTAACTTTAAACGGAAAAGATAATTGACGATGTTGGCGCATAACGGTACGAACTTTAGCTAAATCTTTAGCCTGCCATTGATTTAAGGGTTTATTGAGTATACAACATTCACCAAATGAAGGGATTAAATAACCGGTTAATAATCGTAATAAAGTAGATTTACCCGCCCCATTTGGTCCAATGATGATGACGATTTCACCCGCTTTTATATTTAAACAAATATTGTCAATAAGCTTCAATTGTCCACAATGATAACTTATATGTTTAGCCGTTAACATAGGTTCAGATTTCCTTGTTATTTATGTTTCAATATCAACCAGAGAAAATAAGGTCCGCCAATAAGACTCGTTAGTAAACCCACAGGAATCTCGGCAGGAGCAACCACCGTTCGCGCTAAAGTATCGGCTAATAGTAATAAGCACCCACCGCCTAAAGCTGAACCAAGGATTAACCATCGATGATCCGCGCCGATACGTAGGCGAATCATATGTGGGATCACTAATCCGACAAAAGCAATAATACCACTCACCGCGACCGCTGTACCAATAAGCAATGCACTGAGCAAAAGTAAATAACGTTTAATTCGCTGCACATTAATGCCCAGATAATGGGCATCTTCATCACCAAGTTGCAATATATTGAGTTGATAAGAAAGTTTCAAAACCATAATTAATGCTAGAAAAATTAGCGATACGGCAACCAATACCAGCTCCCATGAACCTTTGCCTAAATGTCCCATTGACCATAATGTAATTTGCTTGAGTTGTATATCATCACTGATGTAACTCAGGCACCCCATCACGGCCCCAATAATGGCATTAATCGCAACGCCAAGTAAAATTAATTTTGCCATATTACCTTGTTCATTAAAGCTATATAAGTAGATAAATAAACAGATAATCATGCCACCAATGAAAGCAGCGATCATTTTTCCATATAACATAACAATTGAAGGAAACGCAGCAGGAAAAAGTATTGTTAAAGCAACCATTAATGCCGCACCACTGCTAATACCTAGCAAACCAGAATCCGCTAATGGATTGCGGAATAAACCTTGCATAACGGCACCTGAACTGGCTAATGCCATACCAACAATCACAGCTAATAAGATACGCGGTAAACGAATATTAAACCAAGCCCTTAAAAGTGGATCGTTACAAGATATATGACTTAATTGATAAACAGAGAGTTTTAATGCACCAGAGTTCGCCGCAATGATGATGAGGATAAGTAAAAGAATAACTAATTTCCATAATAATGGTCGGTGATTATCAGTGTGCACAGATTACCCTCATAATTATTGTCATATTACTTATTGTTAATGTATTTTAATTAGCAACCTTAAGACTCGGATCGATAACACTATATGCCCGATTGTCCCATTGTTGTTTATTAAGCATGGCAATTATTAATTCCGCTAATTCATCACGATGAATAAAACCATGAACTTCTTGTTGGTAATAACATTGCCCGTGACCCGTTGATGGACCATCAATTAACCCTCCAGGTCTTAAAATCAAATGATTGAGAGTGCTAGTTTGTAACCAAATTTCTGCCAAGGACTTTTCACGTACCGCTAAACCAAATGCCTGTTTTGCGCGTGTTGATAAGGTTGACCATGTATCACCACATCCTAAAGACGTCACTAATAACATCTGCTTAAGTCCCATTTGTTCAGCACAATCAATAATAATACGTTGCGCCGTGTAATTTCCTGTTATGCCACTTAATGTTGAAACAATAATGGCATCAGGCCCGGCTAATTGACATAATTGATTAACTTTCACTGGATCAGTTGCATCACCAATAACACATTCAACCCCTTGTTTGGTTAACTGTTGTGCTAACTCGGCATGTCTGACTAACACGACACAACGCCATTGCGGATGACATTTTCTGGCAGCTTGTAAAACCTGATAGGCTGTACCCTGTTTGGGGCTAACACCAAAAATTAATAGTGTTTTCATTCTGACTTTACATCCACTCATTATATTGCTGTGCTAATAATCTGAATTTTTCTAATTGCTCTACTTTTAACTGATGGTTAGCATCACGACCAACGAAAATTTTGAACATTGCTTGACCATCTTGATTAAGAAAGATAATTGATGCAGTAGACATTTTCATAAAATTACGTTCAATAAAAGCAATTTGCTGGCAGTGTTCGGCTTTAATATGACCACTTAGACCTTGTTTATGTTTCAGATTGAAATAGCCAGAACGATGAGAACCGGACGGTAATTCCCCCGAAAATTCGGCAATAATATCAGCAGTATGGACTAAAAAAGTAATTTCACCCCATGTTTCTACTTCCTGCCAAATAGTATCAAATTGACTGCCATTAGCTATTTTAACATTGGGTAAAGCATGAATGACTTCACTTAATGTTACCTGATAATCATTGGCAATTTTTTCTAACGTTCCGTCAGGATTGCTTTGCATAAAATCTTTCAAGTTCATTTGTTGGGTTGATTGTTCTGACATATTTATACCTTTTAATTAGATGATGTAATTTTATTAGGATGCATTTTGAGATGGGTAGGTGGCATCCCATTGCCATGTTTGGATTGCATTGCTTTTCTAGCTTTTTGCATTTGTTCTTGCAACGCAATATGTTCTGGGTTATTTAGTTTCAATAAAAGTTGCTGTAAAGCTTGTAAAATATTACTTGACCAAAAACGCCCTGACAATGTTAAGCGCATGCAGTGATCAGTGTCTTGTAATAAACCAGCTTGATGCCACTGTTTGATCAGTGGATCAAATAAGTGATAAGCATCGGTTAATTGTGTTAGATCTATGCGGCCTCGTTCGATACCAGCTTGTAACTGATGAAGCCAATCGCCTAGTAACGTTTTACCTGTGAGCATCATCAATGGTTTTTTTCCCTGATCTAATAATGCATAATATTGTTCAAGATTGCGATGTAACATAAAAGATTGTCCACCCAATCTACCACCAGCACACGAACCAAAGGCAAAAAAATGTGAACCTTGCTTAATTAAGGAATTATAAAGATTGCGTTCACGAGTGGTCTTGGCCCAATGAGCATTAGTTAAATGCATCCAACCTTGCTGGTCTAAGTATTCTGCCCCTTGTTGATAAAAAGCACTTTTATCAGCCACAGAAGGTAGTTCAATCCGTTTGTTTTCTACTCCCTTTGCTAAAAGAGTCGTCGGTAGTAGATTTAATGCATAAAGATCGATACCATCAAGAGGTAAACTATTGGCAATATCTAAATCATGTTGCCAAGTTTGATAAGTCTGATTGGGTAAACCAAACATTAAATCACAAACTAATGCCACGCTATCTCGAGAAGCAATTTGTTCAAATGTTTGAATAATTTGTTGTTCAGTATATTCGCGACCTAACCTTCTGCGGATTTCCGAATTAAACGTTTGTATTCCAATCGAAAATCGATTAGCTCCAGCAGCAATATAACTATCAATTCGTTCATCATCAAAATCTGAAATTCGTCCTTCTACGGTAATTTCACAATCAGGCGCCAATGGGGCATGTTGTTTTAAATAATCAATAATCCTAGCTAACTGTCCAGCAGCTAGCGCAGTGGGTGTTCCCCCACCGAAATAGACTGCATGGATAGGGGCCGATTGTATCGCTTTGCTGTGAATTTCAAGTGTAATTTCTTGTAATAAGTAATCTACATAGCGATTTGTATCAAATTTTCGTAATGGATTTTGATAAAAACCACAAAAAAGGCAATGAATTGCACAGAATGGAATATGAATATAAATTAGTCTTTTTCGGCCTGTTAAGGGTGTATTTTGTATTTGTTGCCATTGTGACTCAATTTCATCCGCAGCAAGTGGTAAATTCGCTTGTAATGGCATCACCGCCCAACGATCTTTAAAAGGTAAACCTGACGTATCAGCATAAAATGGTGTGACATCCAATGTTTTCATATAAGCTATCTTACTTATTTTTTATAATTTGCCGGAAATTAAATAATAATTATTATCATTTGGCAATGTTTTTTTATAGTTTCACTCATACTTAACTAAAATCCATCAAATTATTAAATAAACTTAAATGGAAACAATGTGTTTATTTTATTCATTGCTCATAATAAATCACTATTTTTATCGGAAAACATCTCATTAATAATATTTTAATTTAAAACAAGGTGTTACAAATTAATCATCAATTTGATTAGAGTTTTTATTGATAATAATTATCATTTTCATTATATTGTTTCGATAATTAGAAATTAAAAATTGGAATTATCATGAAAAAAAACTTCATTTTTATGAAATGGTTGTTAGTAATAAGTAGTTTAATGAGTTTCTTTAATGTGAGTTATGCCAATGAAAGGATCGTAATTGCCGGTGGCTCTCTAACAGAAATTGTTTATGCGCTCGGTTATGGGGACCATGTGGTCGGTGTTGATCAAACTAGTAGTTATCCGGATGATGTCAAACAACTGCCTCAAATTGGTTACTGGAAGTTATTAAATATTGAAGGAATTCTCTCCCTCAGCCCCTCATTATTTATTACTTGGCGAGATGCCGAACCGAATAATATTATTGAACAAGTCAGTCAAGCTAATGTCGATATATTATCATTGCAACGCGTTCCTCCTACTCCTGAATTGCTATATTTGAATATGACTACTATTGGTCATAAACTAAATAAAATCACTGAAGCTAATCAACTTGTGCAACAAATTCAGCAACATCTCACACAAGTTCAACAAAAGATTGCTAAACATCCACAAAAACCTAAAGTGCTCTTTATGCTAAGTATGGGTGGAAATAATATGATTGCGGGAAAGAATACCGTTGCTGATGCAATCATGACCATAGCAGGAGGGGATAATATTGCCACTCATTCCAGTTATAAAACCTTTTCCGCTGAATCACTCATAATTAGTAATCCGGAAGCAATAGTTTTCACGAGTCAATCGGTTGAGCAAATGGGAGGCTTAGATAAATTATCTGCTATTCCAGGATTAACCGAAACAGCAGCATGGAAAAATCATCGTATCATCACCATTGATCAAGCATATCTTTTAGGATTAGGTCCTAGAGTAACACAAGCAGTTGACGTGCTCTATCAGGGTTTCTATCCAAAATGATCAGTTTATCATTAATATGACATTGATTTTATTAAAAATATTGTGGTGAGCAATTTTAATTTTTCATTGTTACAACAAAATCTGAAGGTCATTTCATATGTGTTACACAATGCCGATAGTGATAGTAAATCGGTATTAGCAAGTAAAACTTGAGAATTATTTTATTGATTAATTAATTTTAAGGATAACGATGTGTAAATTCACTCATTTAAAAAAAACGATTACTTTGGCAATTAGTTTAGCCATTTCATTACCGGCTCTTTCCGTAGAGAAAGATCAAGAGCAAACTATTGATGATATTATGACTGTCACCGCCGATGAAACAGATAAAAAACCAGGTACGTCACAAGAAATATCTGATCAAGATATTCGTCGCAATGGCGGTACAAATTTTGGTACGATAATGCGTTATCAACCATTAATTTCAGCACCAGGAAGTATCGCTGGAGCAGGTGGTACTAAGAGCAGTTGGGACAGAGGTGGTTTTTCTGGTTATAACATACGTGGATTAGATGCCAACCGCGTATCGATCGATGTAGATGGTATGGCGTTACCTATTGCACAACGTCGTTTCAATACCGTCGGTCGTGCTGGTTTTGGTACTTATGCTATTGGACGTGATTATATTGACCCATATATGTATAACAGAGTTGATATTGAGTCCGGTTCAACGTCTGTCGCTAATCCAAATAATGCTTTAGGTGGCTCAGTATCATTTAAAACTAAGTCTGCTAACTATTACCTTTATCCTGGCAAACCAAGCTATTTTGGTTATCAAAATGGTTACGATAGTGCTGATAAAAGTTTTAATCAAGGTTTAACAATGGCATTCGGAGATGATCAATTAAATGGTATTCTAGTTTTAAGTCGTCGTGATGGTCAACAAACACGTAATTATGGTGATTCTATCAGTGCTTACCCAGAGAATTGGCGGTCAAATTCTATTTTGGTTGGCATAGCTTGGCAGGCAACTGATGAGCATTTACTTAGTGCCCATGTAGATTATAATAATAAAACTAAACATTCCCATTATGATACCTGGAATAACAGAGGTTCAGCCATTAGTTCTCACGACCATCAAGATAACAAGAATAATCGGTTAAGTGTTATGCTTAAAGATCAATGGCAACCTAGTAACCTTAGTTGGATTGATAGCTTAGTGACCCAAATCAATTATCAGCAAACTAAAGTTTATGATAATACTGATATCAATACTATTGGCAGTGATAAATTCAACATCCAAACTCACTATAATACAAAAAGCTATAGTTTTGCTTCAACTTTGTTAAAACATTTATATAACCAAACAATTTCAGTTGGAATTAACGGAAAATGGAGTCAGGATGAATCCCCGTTTTACACGTCTGCCAGGCCAAACCATATTGTTATTTTCCCAGATGGGGACTATACAAAACCACAGGCAGACAGTCGTAGTTACGAGCTAGGTGGATTTGCTGAAGACCGAATAGCATTTAATAACGACACATCAAACAAAATCTATGCGATACCAGGGGTAAGAGTAATATACAAAAATACCAAACCGCGTCACCTAGAAAATATGGCAGTCAGTAGCATTAGTGCATCACAACTTGCTCAACAATATCGTAGTAATAGTGATTTCCAAGTTTTACCATCTTTGGCATTTATGTATGACATAAAACCTAATTTTACGGCTTATTTGCAATATAAACGCGGTGCACAAATGCCGAATCAGAATCAACTATATGGTTCGTATATGGCACATAGCAATATCTATGCGCTATTGGGTAATTCTAAATTAAAAACGGAAACAAGTCATAATTTTGAGCTTGGTGTGAAAGGTCAACCAACCGATGGTATTCAAATAGCAAGTTCGGTGTTTTATAGTAAATATAAGGATTTTATAGCCTATACCCGTTATAGAAAAAGCATTGCAGGTACCCGAGCCCGTACGATTTTTGAAGCGGAAAACCGTGATAAAGCCTACATTTATGGTGCTGAACTAAGTAGTAAAGTGAATTTAGGTACTTGGATTGTATCATTCAACGGTTTATCTGCTCATTTGGCGATTGGTTATAGCCAAGGTAAATCAAAATCTAATTATTTAGGCGATAAAAATGTTGAAATTGACACCGTCGCACCGATGAAAGGCGTCATAGGTTTAAATTGGGATGATCCAAATAACATTTATGGTGTTTCTCTCACGTCAACCATCCAAAAAGGTAAAAGAGCTAAAGCAACCTCTCGCGAAAGTTATGATAATAATGGTCAACCTATTCCCAATTCAAATGAAAAATATTTCAGCGTTCCCGGCTATGGTATTATTGATTTAACTGGTTATGTCAATTTTACCCAAAATATCAAACTTAGTGGAGGTATCTATAATCTTACCGATCACAAATATTGGGATTATTTAAGTAATAATAAGCTATATCAAAATTCAGATCGTAAATATATTAATATGTTTACTGCTCCGGGAAGAACTTTTCAATTAGGTCTAGATATTGACTTTTAATGGTTGATTATTAAGTTCAATTTAACGCCACTTAAATTGAACTTAATTTTAAGTATCGTGAATAAAATTGAAGCACTTTTTACTTCAATATTAACAACTACTTGAATACTCCGTTACTTTTTTAACTATCAGGACAAAGGATAAACATTAAAATTAAGATAATTAACTAAAGTACCCAGCAAAGTAATAGTCGGTTTTCATGATTTATAACCATTTCTTCAATTTAAAATAAACATACGGCGCAATACCCGCCACCAACATTAAAATTAACGCCATTGGATAGCCCCATTCCCAATGGGTTTCAGGCATAAAATCAAAGTTCATTCCATAGGCTGATGCCACCACCGTTGGCGGTAAAAAGACGACTGAAACTACTGAAAAGATTTTAATAATACGACTCTGCTCAATATTAATAAAACTTGTGGCAGCCTGCATTAAAAAATTGACCTTTTGAAATAAAGATTCATTATGCGGAATCAGTGATTCAATATCACGAACAACCTCTCGCGCTTGTTCTAATTGGTCCATTTGCATTTTAGCTCGTCTGACCAGATAATTAAGTGCTCGTTGGCTATCCATTAGGCAAAGTCGAACTTTCCAAGCGGTATCTTCCAACTCAGCCAAGCTCGTGATCGCTTCATCGTAGTGCTCTTGAGCACTGCGGTTCATAATAATTAAACTCAGTTCTTCAAGTTCACTATAAATATTTTCGATCTGATCGGCTAACTGCTCAACTTTAACTTCAAATAAATCAAGCAAAATTTCATAAGCATTACCATCATTCATTTCTTGATAACGCGAACGCATGCGATATAAACGAAAAGCCGGTAAATCCCTTTCTCGTAAAGTAAATAAACGCCCTTTATTGATCGTAAAGGCAACCGTCTCATTACCAGCCCGGTCTTCAGCGTCATTGTAAAAAAAGAACGAGTGGATATGTAACCCTTCTTTATCTTCAAAAAAGCGCGCCGAAGCCTCAATATCATCCAATTCAATACTAGTTGCTAAATTTTGACCTAATTGCGATAATACAATCGCTCGGTCATTTTCTTCTGGTTCAATCAAATCAACCCAAGCTGAGCCTTTTATATCTAATTCATCCTGAATTTTGGCTAAATGTTTATTTTTGAGTTTGTATGCATTAAGCATGATTGCCCCTTAAGCTAGTGAATATAAAAAACCCAGTTATTATAACCTACTTAATCATTAATTTCACACCATTATACATGGCTAAAACCTGTTGATTATTTTCACAAGCAAGCGATTTATGAATAATCGATTTATCTAAATGCGGAGAAAATTTTTTAATAAAATCATACATATAATTACGTAAATATAACGAGCGTAAAAAAACGATATAAGTTGTACTATAAGGAAAAATATGGCCAGCATTTAATACGGCAAGATCAATGTCATTTTGAACATTTATTGCCATTTTAGCGATGATCCCAACACCAGTACCTAAGCGAACATATGTCTTGATCAAATCTGCATCGGCGGTATTAAATACAATATTAGGAGTTTTTCCATTTTTGAGAAAAATCTGCCGAATATCAGCCCCTTCTTTCGATAAATCATAACTTATCAAAGGATAATTTGCTAATTCATCAATCGAAATCAATGCACGTCCAGAGATAGGATGTTGCTTGGGAACAATAATTGATTGATTCCAGTGGTAGCAAGGTAATGCAATCATATCATCAGTTAAATTACTCAGATCTGTTGTAATAGCAAAATCGCTGACACGGTTTTTTAAATTAATCAGACATTGCGTGGAATCTGCTTGCTCCATTTTTAATGATATATTGGGATAATCTTGTACGAATGTTTGAATCGCTTCAGGCAAAGCGTAACGGGCTTGAGTATGAGTGGTTGAAAGAGCAAGCACACCTAAATTGGGTTTGGTAAATTCTTGCACAATCATTTTAATATCTTGTGTTTTATTTAAGATTTCGCGTGATTTTTCAATTATTATTTCACCAATAGTAGTAATACCTGAAAGGTGTTTTCCAGAACGTAAAAAAATTTGTACCCCTAATTCGTCTTCCAATTGTTTAATTTGCTTACTGATGCCGGGTTGCGATGTGTAAAGTTTTTCTGCTGTTAAAGATACATTAAGTGCATTATTAGCAACTTCGACTATATATCTGAGTTGTTGTAGCTTCATAAATACTACACCTCAATTATGATTATTATTAAAACGATATAATTGGCATCGTTAGGAACGTTGGTATTTATTACCCTATTCTGAAAATTTACAATGTAACGGGATAACCGAAATGATTATTCGATTATCCAATTCATCTATTTTATAGATAATTGTGAAAATAAATAGAATATTATTCATTTAAATTTCAGTTTAACATTATCTAAAAATTTAACTTTTTACCAGACTAAAAAAAGCCTACATTAAAAGACAATTATTTTTTGTTTTCCACCCATTTATTATCAATATAATTCATCACCCAGCCAGTAGATTTACCGTTTACCTCAGAAGTAACATATTGTTGCTTGTTTTTGCGACTAAATCGAACAATAGCATCATTCCCTTGTGGATCTGTTGCGGGAGCTTGGGTTAAATAGATAAATTTTTCAGGTAAACGATCTTTAAAACGTTGTAATTCAGCAACTAATGGCGCTCGAGTTTCTC
This sequence comes from Frischella japonica, assembly GCF_014489845.1. Lineage (GTDB taxonomy): Bacteria > Pseudomonadota > Gammaproteobacteria > Enterobacterales > Orbaceae > Frischella > Frischella japonica. The sequence continues at coordinate 104,660 of NZ_JABURY010000010.1, read as the reverse complement.
GTGATTTAGGGAAATTATGAGCGGCTAAGAATACTCCTGAAGCCCCATCACGGAGGACAAAATGAGCATCTGATTTACTGCATTTTAATTCAGGTAAGTCAACTGGATCCTCTTTTGGTGGAGCAACATCTCCATTTTTCAAAATCTTACGGGTATTTTTACAATCTGGATTAGTACACCCCATATAAATACCAAAACGACCTGATTTGAGGTGCATATCACTACCACATTTATCACATTCAATGATGGGACCATCATAGGTTTTGATTTTAAAGTTCCCTTCTTCAACAATAAAGCCATCACAAATTGGATTATTACCACAAATATGTAATTTATGTGTACTATCTAATAAATAACTGTCCATTGCAGTATGGCATTTAGGACAACGTTTAAGTGCCCGTAGAGCATCTGTTTCAGCAACTGAATTTTCACTATCTTCTTCTAAGAAATTTAAAACCTCATGCTCGGGAATTAAATTAATGGTTTGTTTACAACGTTCTTTTGGTGGTAGGCTGTATCCTGAGCAAGCTAAAAATACCCCAGTACTAGCCGTTTTGATACCCATCTCACGTTGACAATTTGGACATTTAATTTCTGGTGTTAACACCAATGGATTTAATTGCATTCCACCTTTATCGGGTTCTTGTTCAGCTACTTCGAGATGTTTTGTGAAATCACTAAAAAAGGTATCCAATACTTTTTTCCAATCTATTTTTTTATGAGCTACTTCATCAAGCGTATCTTCCATACGCGCGGTAAAGTTATAACTCATTAAATCATTAAAATTTTCACTTAATCGATCTGTAACAATTTCGCCAATTTTTTCCGCGTAGAATCGGCGATTTTCAAGTCTTACATAACCTCGTTCTTGAATCGTAGAGATAATCGTAGCATAAGTTGATGGACGACCAATACCTCGTTTTTCAAGTTCTCTTACCAGTGATGCTTCATTGTAACGTGCTGGTGGTTTAGTGAAGTGTTGCGTCGGATTTAATGCTAATAATTTAACTATTTCATCAACATTAATCGCGGGTAAAATTTTGTCATCATTATTTTTTAGCAACTGCGGTTGTACTTTCGTCCAACCATCAAAACGCAAGGTTCGACCTTTGGCTTTCAAAGTAAAATTGCCGGCTTGCGCTGTTATGGTCGTCGAATTATATTCGGCAGCAGTCATCTGACATGCCACAAACTGACACCAAATAAGATGATATAATTTACGGGCATCAGACTCGATCTCATTGAGTTGATCAGAGGTCAACTTCACATCAGATGGCCTGATCGCTTCATGAGCTTCTTGTGAATTTTGTTTACTGGCATAGAAGTTTGGCTTTTGTGGTAAATATTTTGAGCCAAATTGTTTTTCAATATACCCTCTGACCATGTTTAAAGCGTCTTGACTTAAATTGGTTGAGTCAGTACGCATGTAGGTAATAAATCCCGACTCATATAAACGCTGTGCGAGCGTCATGGTTTTTTTGACCCCAAAACCAAGACGGGTACTTGCTGCCTGTTGCAGTGTAGAAGTAATAAAAGGCGCTGTCGGATTACTTTTTGTTGGCTTTTCTTCAATATTTTTAATTTGATATTGGCTTTGATTTAATTCTTGCACGGCCAGATCGATCGCCGTACGATCTTTCGGTTCAAAAGCCTCACCAGCAAAATGAGTGACTTGCATTGACAAGGTTTCATTTGACCGAGTTTGCAATTCAGCAAAAAGATCCCAATATTCTTCAGGCGTAAAAGCATGGATTTCTCGTTCGCGTTCAACTAATAATCTTACCGCCACCGATTGCACTCGACCGGCGGATAAACCTCTGGCAACCTTCTTCCATAATAATGGTGATAACATAAAACCAACCACACGATCCATAAAACGACGTGCTTGTTGAGCGTTAACCCTGTCAATGTCAAGGAAAGACGGTTGTTTAAACGCATTTTGAATTGCAGTTTTGGTAATCTCATTAAAAACAACTCGACGATACTTATCTTCATCTCCCCCTATAACTTCTTTAAGATGCCAAGCAATAGCTTCTCCTTCTCTATCCAAGTCGGTTGCCAGATAGACGGTATCAGCATCTTTTGCTAATTTTTTTAGCTCGGCAACAACTTTATTTTTACCAGGTAATATTTGATAATTTGCCTTCCAGTCATGATAGGGATCAACGCCCATTCTATCGACAAGAATTTGTTGTGATGAGCGTTTAACTTTTTTAGTCGTTTCTTTACTGCTAGTTTTTTTAGTTTCATCACTAGATTCAGTAGTTTTATTGCCACTGACAGGTAGATCTCGAATATGACCGATGCTCGATTTAACAATATAGTCTTTTCCTAAATATTTGTTAATCGTTTTCGCTTTTGCTGGTGATTCCACAATAACAAGGGATTTTCCCATAATTTATTACCTATACTTTTTAATTTTGTTCACATATTATTTGTTAACTTTGCCTTTTTTATCTTTATTGTTAGCCAGCAAAGAAATTAAATCATCTTTAATTGTTGATACTTTATTAGCATATTGATCTTTTTGTTCCGCATCATCAATCAGTTGAATAATGACATCAGATAACGTCATACCACGTCGTTTAGCCAAATTAGCTAAACGTTGCCATACTAGAAATTCAAGGTCGATGGATTTTTTACGAGTATTTTGATGTTCTGCATTAAAATGGCGCTTGCGTCTTGCCCTTATCGTTTGCTTCATCCGATTGACTAAAGCTGGATTAAGATGATGGGCTATCCAATTTGTTACTTTAATCGGATCGTTTTCTAAATTCAATAACTGTCTTATCGCTTCTTGTTCAGCACTTTTTTCAATGTAGCGTGTTATTGGCTCACCTTCTCGATATTTTTTTATTAAATATTTCCATTTCCAGCCACACTCTAAATTTTCTAATTGTTGATATTTCATGATTTATACTCAGTGACGCTGTAACTTAATTAATATATTTAACATTGTTTTATACCAAACTCAACCATTTTATTAATGATTATTGTTAATAAAGTGAAATTTTACTTGTCACCGCTAATAAATCTGCTATCTTTCCTTGTCCTTTTTTATACACTAAATTGGTAAGGCATCGTTATCATGGTAGAAAATCGTTCTTATGCGGATATTGCTTATATAAATGGTTATATTTATACAGCTGATAATACTAATACAGTTTGTGAAGCTATCGCAGTTACAGATGGCTATATTATAGCAACTGGATCGACAGCGCAAATTCAAAAATTAATTACTGAACATACGCAGATTTTTGATCTACATGGGAAAACGATGTTACCTGGCATTATTGATGCACATTTACACCCTTTTTGGGGGGGAATGCAACTTTCCGGTTGCCATCTTGATTATGCGAGTTTAACTATCGCGCAAACTTTAGATAAAATCCAGCACTATTTAGATAATGATCCTTGTAAGGGCGCTAATGATTGGTTACAAGTTCGTGGCTGGTTACGTCAGGAAGTATTGCCGTTAGGCACCGATATTACTCGTGCAGATTTAGATCAACTAAATACACGTCGACCGGTTATTTTGTTTTCCAATGATTGTCATACTTTAGTTGCCAATACGCGAGCACTTGAAATGTTTGGCTTAAATCGCCATACTCCAGAGCCAAAAGATGGTAAAATTGGCCGAACTGCTGACGGTGAATTGAACGGTATTTTAGAAGATGCGCCCGCGATGCGAGCTTTTGATAGCATTCCGGCACTCAATGCCGAACAAGCTATTGAAGTGGCAAAACGTGTACAATTTGAATTGAATCAACAAGGTGTTACTACAGCAATGGATGCACGTGCTGCTGATTTACAATTTAACGCATTTAAAACATTAGCTGATGATAACAATCTTACTATTCGATTATTCGGTGCCATTGAAATTACTCCCGACGATGCCCCAACTATTCAGGATATTCCTAAAGCGGTTAAAGAAGCTAAATTATTTGCTCAAACCTATAGTGATTCTCAATGGTTACCAAAACCTGGGCTTAAAATTTCTTTAGTTAAATTTTTTATCGATGGGGTATTACAAGCGCCAATTATGACTGCTTCATTACTGGAACCTTATCGAATCAATCAAGGTACTGCTAATAACATTGATTATGTAGCAAGTGATCGTGTAGGTGACTTGTATTATGACAACACAATTCTAGAAAATTTGATTATTGAAGTAAGTAAAGCAGGATTTTATCCGCATATGCATACCGTTGGTGAAGGTGCTATTGAGACTGTACTCAACCATATTGAGTCATTAAGAACCAAACATCCGGAACTTGCGCATATAAGACCAAGTTTAGCCCATAATGAGTTAGCAGCCCCTTCTCATTATGCTCGTTTTGCGCAATTAAATACGATTGCTACTTTATCTTTTCAATGGGCAGGTCCAACTAATGAGATGATTGATCAATTTCATCATATGCTTGGTGAACAACGTTTTAAAGAATTAGAACCTAGTGCAAAATTTATTGATGCTGGCGCTAAAATTGCTTTTGGCAGTGATTGGCCAATCGATCCATTGAATGAATGGTTTGATTTCAAAGTCGCTGTAACACGTATCGGAGCCGGTAATAATGCTCAACGTTTAGCAACAGATCGTAATCTAACTGTCACAGAAGTTATACGTGCTGCTACCATTGATGCGGCATTTATGTTAGGTCAAGAACAAACAATTGGCTCAATAGAAGTTGGTAAATTTGCCGATTTAATTATTATTGATCGGAATCCATTTACCATTAGCCCCGAAGAAATTGAGCATGTTAACGTAATCAACACAATAATAGGAGGGAGACTAGTTTATCAACAAAATGAAAAAGTGTGACTTATAAGATGATTTTTATCAATATAAGGTTATGATTGAAGTAATTATCATTAATTACATCGAACTTGAAGGCATAAAACTATATTAGTAGTTTTTTATTGTTAATCTGGACACAGGAGCAACGTGAATGTCCGCAATAAAAATGAAACGAGTTTTAACCACTCCTGCATTAGTTGCGTTTGGTTTAGCTTATATGGTTCCATTAGGAATATTTACCACTTACGGGCAAGTCACCATTTTTACAGATGGTCATTTACCTATAGCTTATGTTATCACCCTAATGATGATCTTGTTTACCGCATTGAGTTATTGCCGCATGGCTAATAAATATCCTATTGCTGGTTCAGCCTATTCCTATGTAGTACATACATTTGGTAATAGAATGGGATTTTTAATCGGTTGGACACAAATTTTAGATTATCTTTTTTTACCCATTCTGAATTATCTCGTATTAGGTATTTACTTACACCAAGCCATGCCATCAATCCCGGCTTATGTGTTTGTATTAACATCATTAATCCTTGTAAGTACATTGAATTATTTAGGTATTAAATTAATCAATTCAGTGAATTTTATACTGATTTTTGTACAATTTGTTTTTATCACACTCTTTGTTATTCTTGCTTTTTCTAATGTTGAACATACCACTGATACATTATTAAAACCGCTATTATGTACCACCGATGATATTAGTGGTCTATTTTCTGGTGCAGCTGTTTTGTGTCTGGCTTTTTTAGGTTTTGATGCCATCGCAACTTTGGCAGAAGAATCCACTAATGCTAAAACTAATCTACCAAAAGCGATTTTGTGGACAGTTATCATCGCTGGTTGTATTTTCTTAATCATGTCGTACGCTTCCCATTTGGCATATCCAAACTGGCATGATTTTGAAAATGACCCTGATGTTGCTAGTTTATATGTCGTTGGTAAGGTTGGAGAAATCAGTGCAATTGGTAAAACTATCATGACTAACTTTTTCTTGGCGGCTTATTTAACTGGTGTGTTTGCTTCAGCTATGACGGCGCAAACTAGTGTGTCACGAATATTTTTTGCAATGGGACGCGAAGGTGTGTTACCGAAAAAGATCTTTTATCGATTACATAAACGTTTCCACACGCCGCATCTATCCATTATATTTGTGGCGACATTTTCATTATTATCATTAGTTTTACCATTGGATTTGGTGGTTTCGATGATAAGCTTTGGCGCTTTAATGTCTTTTACCTTTGTTAATCTTTGTGTAATCAAGACATATATTAATCGTAAAGCACACTTAACCATAGAAATATTGTTTAAATATGGTGTATTACCAGCAATTGGTCTTTTATTATCATTATGGTTATGGACCAGTCTTGATGAAATGGCAATTTTGATTGGTATTATATGGTTTCTTATCGGACTAGCATATTTATTATATATGACACGTATGTTTACTCGTGCAATTCCATCTTTAAGTGATGAGGAAGTCAAAGCTTTGTTAAGCGATGAGGAAGCCAAAGCGTTAATTATTTAACCCACACAATATTTACATCACGTAAAGGGTAAATTATTTACCCTTTTATTTTAATTCACACTTAGTGCTCACTTTACATATTTTAAAATAACAGAGATTTTGGCTATTTTCTGCCGGCTTAAGGGAACTTTTGACTATGCCTAATTGTTAGGTATTTTAGTAATATATAACAGTGATTATTTTATCGTTAATTTAGTCGCGTTTAATATGCAATCATTGTACGCTCAAAAACTGACACAGCACATAATACTCGTCACTTATTTCAATCACCATTTATCTTTTATATAATTTGATATAGTTTGCTATACACTATTTCTACTTAAAAGCCATCATACATCTTTTATTGGTACATTTTTTTCATCTTACAGTGACAGTTTTAATTTATATAAAAAATTATCTACCATAAATATAAAATAGTTGATAATGCTGTAGTGTAATAAGTTCAGCGATGAATCGTGACAAGTAATATTCTAAATTATATACATCATTAAACAATATTAATCATTCAATTATTCTGCTAACACTGATTAGAATAACAAAAAAGGGGCAAAATTAAGCCCCTACTTTTTATTAAATAACTAAATTTAACTATCTATTAATATTACGCATTTCTTGTATACGACGCTTTTCAGCGCTTCTCATTAAAATCCAGGAGATAAAGCCAATTACAGAAACAATTAAGATAATAATTGAAGCTAACGCATTGATATCTGGACTAACGCCTAACCTTACTTTCGAGAAAATCAACATTGGTAAGGTTGTTGCCCCAGGTCCAGCGACAAAACTGGAAATAACCAGATCATCTAATGATAGTGTAAAAGCTAATAACCAGCCAGATACTAATGCTGGAATAATCATGGGTAACGTAATAACAAAAAAGACCTTTAATGGATTAGCCCCTAAATCCATTGCGGCTTCTTCTATCGATTTATCCAACTCTCGTAAACGGGCACTAACCACGACCGTAACATAGGCTGTACAAAATGTTACATGCGCCAACCAAATCGTTATGGCACCGCGATCTTGTGGCCACCCAATCATATGTCCCATTGCAACGAACATAAGCAGTAATGCTAGACCTGTTATAACATCAGGCATAACTAAAGGTGCTGTTGTCATAAAGGAAAATAAATTAGCTCCTCTAAAACGCCCAAAACGAACAATTGTATAGGAAGCTAAAGTACCAAGAATAACCGCAAGTGTAGCTGAAGCTGCGGCTATGAGTAAGCTTAATCCAACGGCACTTAATAAAGCGTGATTTGCTAACAGTTCTCCATACCAATGAGTTGAAAAACCAGCCCATACGGTAACCAGTCTTGAACTATTAAATGAGTAAATAACTAGCATTAACATTGGTACGTATAAAAATGAAAACGTAATAAATAAGATAAAAAACTTAAGGCTACGCAATAAAAGAACAACAGTAATTATGCAAGTTACAATTATACTAAAAATCATTACCCCAAAATAAACATGTGCATATTCAAGTGGATCAACAACAATATCGAAACCACTTGCCGAGATTAATACTGTCAGGATAAACGATCCAATTAAAGAGCTAAAAAAAACAGCAAGAATCGAACGTATCAAAATAGGTAAATTTGTCATGTACTATTTACCTCCCATTTGACGATTTTGAAATTTATTAAAATAAAATATTGGCACAATTAAAATTAACAACATTACTGACGCCACTGCTGATGCAGCCGGCCAATCGCGGTTGTTAAAAAATTCTAACCAAAGTTGTTTACCAATCATTAACGTATCTGATCCACCGAGTAATTCTGGAATAACATATTCACCAACCGCCGGAATAAAAACTAACATTCCTCCCGCAATAATGCCACTTTTTGTCAATGGAACAATAATTTTGAAAAATGTTTTTAATGGTCGACAACCTAAATCTAATGCGGCTTCGATCAAGGTATTATCAACTTTACTTAATGATGTATAGATCGGTAAAACCACAAAAGGTAAATAAGAATAAACAATACCGATATAAACAGCTATATTGGTATTTAGGATAATTAATGGTTGATCAATTACTCCTAACCAAATTAAAAAGTTATTTAATAAACCATTATTTTTTAAAATCCCCATCCAAGCATAAACACGAATTAAAAATGAAGTCCATGAAGGTAATATGACTAATAATAATAGGATATTACGCGTTGAAGGTTTACATTGGCTAATTGCCCATGCAAGTGGGTAACCAATTAAAATACATAAAAATGTTGAAATACAGGCAATTTTTAATGACTGTAAATATGCATTTATATAAATGGTATCATCAACTAAATTAAAGTAATTACCAAAATTAAAGGCTATATTTAACACACCATCTTCATAGTTAATCAGATCTGTATAAGGCGGAATCGCTCTTATCATATCAGCGAAGCTAATCTTAAAAACAATTAAAAATGGCAGTAAAAAGAGTAATAGCATCCATAAATAAGGTATTAAAGTAACTAATAGACGACCATAATCTGTCATCAAATCTGAATCATCTTGCAATTTCACCATATTTTTGTAACAAAAATAGATTAAGATGAGACCAACAGGTAGGGTCGGCAATGAAATCACACTACCAATAATAATTAACCAGTAAGCTAACTTAGATACTTTATATTTAAGTAACATTAAACCCAATAAAGAAATTAGAAAACCTAAAAGAAATAGCGTAAAACATAGCTCTAATAAAGCATTATTGTCGTTAATATTAGCCATCATGCTAAGACACACTAATAAAGCAAGTATGTTTAAAACAAAACAGATCCCAATTGCCCGCATTGAAAATCTCCTCATAAAAACCACGATTATTCAGTCAACACGACACAACTGTCTATTTCCCAACTGAGGTACATATCATCGCCCCACGTCGGCATACCTTTACGATAGCGATGTTCATTTTGCAATTGTGCTATAACAATTTGCCCACTATGTAATTTCACATGATAAATTGAGAGATCGCCTAAATAAGCAATATCCACAACCTCACCAACAGCAAAATTATAACGATCTTCTGGAATTTCATCACATAAATGAATCTTTTCAGGTCTTAATGCGATCATAATAGGTACCCCTTCAACTGCAGGAGAATCATAATCGACTTTAATTGGATGTTTTAACATTGGACAGTTGATAAGTAAGCCATCTTCTAATGTCTCTTGTAACATACCTTCAAATATATTTACTGAACCTATAAATTCAGCACTATAGCGACTGTTAGGATGCTCATAAAGTTCCTCAGGTTCACCGATTTGAATAAATTGCCCTTTATTCATGATGGCAATCCGTCCCGCCATTGTCATAGCTTCTTCTTGATCATGGGTTACCATTACACAAGTAGCACCAACTTTTTCTAGAATAGATACTACTTCAAGCTGCATGCGATCACGTAGCTGCTTATCTAATGCTCCCATTGGTTCATCAAGTAGTAATAATTTTGGTCTTTTCGCCAAACTACGCGCTAATGCTATACGCTGCCTTTGCCCACCTGATAATTGATGAGGTTTACGTTTACCAAATTGTTCCATATGAACTAACGCTAACATCTCTTTTACACGCTGATGAATTTCTGCTGCAGATAATTTATCCTGCATTAAGCCAAATGCAATATTTTGTTCAACCGTCATATGAGGAAACAATGCATACGATTGGAACATCATATTTATTGGCCGATTATATGGTGGTACCGTTGATAAATCTTTGCCATCAAGAATAATTTGTCCTGATGTTGGCTGCTCAAAACCGGCTAACATTCTTAATAAAGTAGACTTACCACTACCTGAGGCACCTAATAAGGCAAAAATCTCACCTTCATAAATTGTTAAATTAATATCATCTACTGCATAATAATCGTCATTAAAAACTTTAGTTAAATTTTTAATTTCCAATAATGGTGTAACTAACTTCTTTTTTAGTTGAACCTGATTTGTTGTTGCATTATTCATCAATACTTTCCTCATAACAACAAGTCAAAAAAAACTAGACGGCAAAATCCTAAGAATCTACCGTCTATTACTCAAAAACAAACAACTTATTTACCAGTCTTAATTTTTGTCCATGTACGCGTAATTGTGCGTTCAAGTTTTGGATCTTGAACTTTCAAAGTAAAGAGGTTATTCATTACATCTGGTGATGGATAAACAGCAGGATCATTCTTTACTTCTGGTTTAACATATTTATCAAAAGCAACTTTATTGGCACTGGCAAAGTTAACATCATTGGTAACTTGAGCAGCAATTTCTGGCCTAAGAATAAAATTCAAGAATTTTAAGGCTTCATCAACATGTTCCGCATCTTTAGGAATAGCAAAGGTATCAAAGAAAACCAGTGCACCTTCTTTTGGGATTTCATAACCTACTCTTACGCCATTTTGTGCTTCATTTGCTCGATCGCGCGATTGTAAAATGTCACCAGACCAACCTAAAATTACACAAATATCACCATTTGCTAAATCATTAATATATTGTGATGAATGAAAATAACGAATATATGGTCTTACTTTTGATAATAAGTCATAAGCAGGTCCAGTATAATTTTTAGCATCAGGGCTGTTAGGATCTAACCCTAAATATTGTAATGCGCTAGCAAAAATCTCGGTTGGTGCATCCAGAAAAGCCACCCCACAGTCTTGCAATTTTTCCATATTTTCAGGTTTAAAAACGAGATCCCAGCTATTAACTGGTGCATCTTCACCCAAACGCGCTTTAACCATATCAATATTATAACCAATACCTGTAGTCATCCATACATAAGGAATAGCATATTTATTATCTGGATCATGTGTTTGCATCAGTTGCATTAGATTTGGGTCTAAATTATCCCAATTGGTTAATTTACTTTTATCCAGTGGTAGATAGATGTCTGATTGGATTTGTCTGGCTAGAAAACTGTCTGAAGGAGAAACAACATCATACCCTGAATGACCTGCCATGAGTTTTCCTTCTAATACCTCATTAGAATCAAACACACTATAATTGACTTTTATACTAGTGGCATGTTCAAAATCAGCAATCGTTGTTGAACCAATTTGCCCAGCCCAATTATAAAAATTAACGACACGATCTTCTGCGTTAGCATTATGAGTAAAACCTGCAGAAATACTTGCTACTAAGGTAAGAACTTTAATGAAAGATTTACTTTGAGATTTTTTATGTTGAGAAAACATGCGCACCACTCCCTTCGGGTAATAACATGCTAAACACTATGTTTATTAATCATATTAACAAACACCTAATTCACCTGAACCAAACAGGTCACAAACCAAGATAATTGTAGTCTCTACTAAATATTGATTAAATATTTACAATAGATTTACAACCTAGATTATGAGGACATAAAATACCTTAATTTCAATATAAGTTCATCTATTAATTTACAATAATGAAAATTTACCATACAATCGATTGTTTTTTACACATAATTAAACAATCAATTTACTATTTTACCAAAAATTAACATTACCTTCGTGATTCTAAAATTAATGGTAAATATTGAAGTGATTGCCCTTTAAACAACCATTATTGTCTAATGCATTTAATAATAAGTCGCATTGATCCAATTCAGCAATGACTTGTAGTGCCTCTTCTTCAAAACGAGAAAGCGATAAACAAAATTGATTAAATGTGATACCCTCAGAAATTGGCATCGAATAGGAAAATATTAATTTTGCACTTTCATCTTCTCGTAATTCCAAATAAACTTTAGCTAAAAAAGTCGAATTATTTATTTGACTCACTTCGCCAATTAGGGTTTGTAATGCTACCTGCTTAATTTGAGAATAAATTGAGATAGTTAGAATATCATCAAGAAGTATTATCGACGCATAAGAAATACCCTTCACTTTTTTTAAATAAACTAATTCAATGATATTACTGTCTTCTGATGGATGGTAAACCACTTTCAACTTATTGAGCCAAGCCGAAATAATCGTAAAATTAGGAACAATTAACATAATCTTTTCGCTTTCTAAAAGTCACACGTAAATCAATTATATGACTAATTATTGTATGTAATAATAGAATAACTACATTACTATCATGATAATAAACAATTAAAATAACAAAGTAATAATATTCATAAACCCGAAAATCCTGCCACATTAATTGAAAATATCGTTGATTAGACTAATAAAAAAACGCCTAAAATTATAGTGATTATCCAATATTTATACACCTTTTGACACAACCAATTTTGTGTTATCAACTACGTTTAGTAAAAAATATACTATAAAAATTTATCAAAAGTAACTGTATTTTATAATTAAATTTTGAGGTTAGTTTATTGATTCAAAAATTGCTTAGCCGGTTATTAATTGTTCATCCTTATTAGAATAACCATCATTAACTATTTCACTTTTTACTAAAGATGAGTATAGTAATTAGTATGTTGATAACATAAAGAGGTATTTAATGTACGTAGTCATTTTTGGTCGACCTGGTTGCCCTTATTGCGTGAGAGCTAAAGAATTGGCAGAAAAACTTTCCCAAGAACGTGATGACTTTTCATATCGTTATGTGGATATTCAAGCTGAAGGTATTACTAAAGAAGATTTATCAAAAAGCGTTGGTAAACCAGTTGAAACCGTTCCACAAATTTTTATTGATGAAAAACCAATTGGTGGTTGCACTGATTTTGAAGCTTATGCAAAAGAGCATTTGGATTTATTCAAAAATTAATAATTTAAGTTAGCTGTTTTACTTAGAAAAAGGGTATTTACATACCCTTTGCTATTTACCTGGTAGTTTTTTCCAAGTGACTTCGTTACGTAAATATGTTGCTTGTACTTCTTCTACAGCGGTTATATGGCCCTCTTTAAAGTGTTTTTCTGCAATAACAACCATATCTTGCGCTTCAGGCAAATAATGGTAGCTATCTTTTACATTGTCTAACATTGTTGAATATGTTTGCCATCCTGTTCCTGCTATAACAGGGTTTATTAATTGGCTATGACTAAGTTTATTGGCAACTTCTCCCGGTTTAATCACGCACTCATCAATCATTGCTTGCCAGTTCCCATTATCTAAATATTGATAGACACCTAAATACACTTCTGACATCCTCGCATCAATCGCCGATATCACATGTTTAGCCGCTGTTTTGCGATAGGCTCCTTGCGCTAAAGCCATTAAATTTGACACTCCGATTAATGGGCAATTAATTCCTAATGCCAAACCTTGTGCCACACCGATACCAATTCTCACTCCGGTAAAACTACCTGGCCCCTGACCAAACGCAATTGCATCAAGTTGAGCTAAACTACAATCGGACTGTCTTAAAATTTTGTCGATCATAGGAAGAATGTGTTTAGTATGATCACGTTGCGAAATAACAAGATTTTCACTAATTTGACCATTAAAAAGTAAACCAACAGAACACGCTTCTGTTGATGTATCAATTGCTAATATATTACAACTCATTGAATATCTCTTTTAAATGAAAGATTAATTAATTGGTTTATCTTTGGGGGATAATAAAAATTCAGTAACCCTTTGGATATCTCGTGTTCGTGGTGACGGTGGTAAACTATTAAGAAATATCGCACCATAGGAACGCATAACTAATCGATTGTCACAAATGACAATTGCTCCACGATCCTGATGATGACGTATTAGTCGACCTACGCCTTGTTTTAATGTAATCACCGCTTCTGGAATTTGTATTTCATTAAAAGGATTACCACCGCGCAATTGACAATCTTCAATTCTTGCCTTCATCAACGGATCATCTGGTGAAGCAAATGGCAGTTTATCAATTATAACACAGGATAAAATATCACCACGAACATCAACGCCTTCCCAAAAACTGCTGGTTGCAACTAATAAAGCATTACCCGATTCGATAAATTGTGCTAATAATTGCGTCTTACTAGTTTCACCTTGCACTAAAATAGGCAATGTTGTTTTTTCACGAAAAAGTTTTGCTAATTCATTCATCATCATATGCGAAGTGCATAAGAAAAAGCAACGCCCCTTATTCGCTTCTATCACCGGTAATAAAATATTCACTAATTTCTGAGCTACGTCTTTTTCGTTTGGCGAAGGAATATAACGTGGTACACAAAATAGTGTTTGATGAGTAAAATCAAAAGGACTTTCTAAAATCATTGAAGCTGATTCAGTCAATCCTAATCGTTGTGTAAAATAATCTAATTTGGAATTCACCGATAATGTCGCTGAGGTGAAAATCCAGCTACCATTGCGTTCATCCATTAAGTGCGCAAACTTATCTGCAACCGAAAGTGGGGTAAGTGCCAATGAAAAATGATTCCCCATACATTCATACCAATAACTAAACCCCGTAACATGAATACTCATCAAACGAGTAAGTAGTTGCTGATACTGATTAACTCTATCAAAACAATTATCTAATGTAGATGATCGTCCAATCGCCAATAATAAAACTTCATGACAAAAATTTAACGAGGCTTGTAAACATTCCACTTCCTGATTAACCGATGTATAAGTGAACAAATCTCTTAAATTTCCTTTATTACTCACATTGCCAATGGCGATACGTAAATCTTGGGTACATTTTTGTAATTTATCAGCACACTTTTGCAATTGAACTAGATCTTTCACTTCAGTTCGATAGCATAGAGCTATTTCTTTAGCTAAATCAATTAATTGTCGACTGGTCAGTTGTTGACCGAAATATTGACATGCTAAATCAGGTAGCTGGTGTGCTTCATCAAAGATAAAAACATCAGCCTTAGGAATTAACTCACCAAATCCCGTATTTTTTACAACAATATCGGCCAAGAATAGATGATGGTTAACCACAACAATATCGGCATTCAGTGCTTTTCGTCTGGCTTTGACTACATAACATTCATCAAAATTAGGGCAATCACTTCCTAAACAATTATCGTTGGTACTGGTTAAAATTGGCCAAATTGGATTACTTTCAGTAACAGTAGTACATTTACTGATATCGCCATCAGTAGTTTTAGTAGACCACTGTTTAACTCGTACTAAATCAGTCTGCATGGGTTTTGTTAGTTCACCTGGTGCGGTATTATGATGAATCAATCTTTCCAAACACAAATAATTTGCTCTACCTTTTAAAAGGGCTAATTTTCCCGTAAAACCAAGTGCTTTTTTTATAATGGGTATATCTTTAGAATAAAGTTGATCTTGAAGGTTTTTTGAACCAGTTGAAATAATCACTTTTTTATTACTGCGGAAAGCTGGCACAAGATAGGCGAACGTTTTTCCTGTACCTGTTCCCGCTTCAATAACCAAATTTTTATCGTCTACAATAGCCTGACTTATTTTAGCAGCCATTCTCTGTTGTGGTTCACGGGGAACAAAATCTTTAATCGTCTTAGCGAGTAAGCCATTCGGAGCAAAATCATCACACACTAATACATCAACCCTTTCAAAAAAATGGCACTATTATGCCTGATAAAAGCTAAAATAGAAAATTTCACTAACTTGGCCAATGATAACCGTTTTCATCATCATTGATAATCAATCGCTACCCTAAAATAAATGATTTTTAATTAGCTAGATATTCATTACTAAATAAATTGGATAAACTTTAACCTATTACATGGATATGAATAAACGATTAGTTAATTCATTGATTTTTTTATAATATATTTGAGGAATAGTTATTTATTCCTTTTTCATCATTTTGCCCAATCGTGCTATTGGGCTTTTTTATTTATTTAGATAGTTAATGTGATTTTATCTATTTGTCACTAGCTATATTGATAATGCTTATTTCTTTAAATTCATATAGAATGGCAATGATTTTTTTATTATAAGTTAGCATGTCTATTTTTCTAAGTGAATTTGATGAAAAAACTATTTATATTTCTTTTACTTAATGTTTTATTTTCTTCTTTAGTTGCCATTAAGTACTTTTTAGTACCGGGTATATCCTTGAATTGTATTAGCATTCTATTTGCTTTTTTTGCTGTACTCAGTCAAACTTTTATTTTTTATTTACTGCTATCAATTATTTGTTTTAGTTTACTTTTGTGTATAAGAAAAACTCCTCGATTTTTACACAATATATTACTTGCCGTGATCTTTGGCGCTACGCTAATTATGCTTTATATTGATACAGTTACATTTGAACAATACCGATTTCATATTAATCAATCAGTATTATCGTTAGTTTTATCAGGACAAGTTGTCGATTTTTCTATGGCTACCTGTCTTTTAATGTTTGTGCTAATTCTTTCGGTAATTTTAATTGAATACACAATATTATGTCTGATTGATCGTTATCTTAACAATCAAGCACTGCAAGCAAAAACCAAACGAAAATGGCTCAAAATCTCGTTAATTTTCTTCATTTTTAGCCTACTAATGAGTAATATTGTTTATATGATCTCAGCTTATTATGCCTATGCACCCATTGTGGTAATCAAAGAGTATATTCCTCATTATTATCCACTAACTTCAAAAAAAATAATGGGTATTTTTGATAAAGAAGGTTTACAAAAGAATATCCGCACTACCGTTAATTTTAAAAGTAATGTTATATACCCCAAACATTCACTTCAAATTGCATCAAATCCTAACCCAAAAAATATTATTTTTATCGTTTTAGATTCTTGGCGTTATGACACATTTAATCAAGAAAATACACCCAATACCTATAAATTTGTGCAACAACATGATGGTGTAATTTTTAATAATCATTACTCTACCGGTAATGCAACACGCACAGGTATTTTTGGGCTATTCTATGGTATTCCCGGTACTTACTGGCAAAGTTTTTTCAATAATAGTATTCCTTCATTATTTGTGACGACATTACAAAAAGAAAACTATAACATTGGTATCTTCTCTTCAGCAAAAATATCAGCACCTGAATTTGATAGAACAGCCTTTGTCAGTATAGAAAACTTACGCATTAATAGTGCTGGTAATAGTGCATCTGAAAGAGATGTAAATTTAACTAAAGATTGGTTAACCTGGTTTAATAGTCGTGATACATCACGTCCATCATTTTCATTCTTATTTTATGATCAACCCCATGGTTACGATTTTCTAAAAGATTTAGATTTGAAATATCAACCGATAAGTGATATTAACTATTTAAGTCTAAGTAATGATACTAACCCAGAACCCATATTCAATCGCTATAAAATGAGTGTTTATTCGGTCGATTATTTATTACAACAAGTTTACACTGAGTTAGAAAATTCAGGTACGCTTGATAATACCATTATTATTATCACTGGCGATCATTCTCAAGAAATGAATGATAATCATATGGGATTTTGGGGTCATAATGGTAATTATACCGATGCTCAAACTAAAGTTCCGTTTATTGTTATTGGTAGTAATGGCGAAGAGGCTTATCAACTTAACAAGAATGCCTTAGCAAATGTTTTAACAAGTCACGAAGATGTTGTACCATCTTTGATGAAGCATTATTTATCAGTGACGAATGATATTCAAGATTATTCAACAGGTTACGATTTATTTAGGCCTATTAGCAATCGCAATTGGCTATTGATGTCTAATTATAGTAGTTATGCTGTGCGCACACCGAAAAATATTTATCTAGTTAATAGTGTCGGTTTTAGTCATTATATGGATCAATATAACAAAACCGTGGATGATGTTCCTAATTACCAATATATTCATCAGGCTTTAAATAATATGAAATATTTTTATGAGCATTGATCGCTACCAACATATTTTATCAGGTCTTATTAAGCTATTTTTAATAAGACCAATTGTTATTTAATAATCAATTTGATATTAAATAGACCCTATTAACTAACATCACTAAAAAAATGGATTCTAATTATTCCGGTCAATTAAAAAATAAACGTGTTAAAATAATCATTAACAATAAATTTTTTTAACTTTGTAATTAATTATTTATGATTAAGTCGACTTCCTTAGAAAATTTTACTATTCATGCTAGTGATAATCAGTATGTCACTATGCTAAAACAATTTTTGTCCAAACAAATACCCTACCAAACTTTAACTGAAAAAAAAACACGTGCTGTTTGGTTAATTGAAGTTGATGGTAAAAAATATACGATAAAATGGGATAGTGAAAAAATTGCTCATTTTGATCAAAAAATCAAACTCTTTCTGCAAGGGTCATTTTATTTCAATCTTCAACAACGTATTGAAAAAGCAAAACAACAGGGTTGCAATCTGGTTGGCAGCATTTTTGTGGTCGCTCAGTATAGAACCCATAATATTTTAGAGACTTTTTTACTCAGTGAATATGTTGAAGGCAAACCAATTAAGGATTTTTGTGACGATTATTCACCTTTAACTATGAAAATAAAAACGGCAGTGAAACAATTACATCAATACGGATTAGCATCATGCGATTTGAATCCTTTTAATATTTTGCTGAATGAAAATAATGACATTAAATTTATTGATTTATCAGATAATGGTATGTTTTGTATTGCTAAAGCTAAAGATGCTCGTCATCTGAAACGTTATTATGATATTAATTTAAATGAAAAACCTGGGCTTTTATATCATTTTGTTGGATTAAGAGATAAATGGATTAAATTTTCCAGAAAGTTAAGAAATAAAAAATAGTTAACCATTTTATAGGATTCTTATTAGTTTAAAATTATGAAAAACATTATTTATCTCACACCAGAAAATTATATTGGCAAGGGGTTACATCGTAAATGTTATCGTCATCCCGAAGATCAAAATAAATGTATCAAAATTAATTATAATGCTGGTGCCGAAACAGAAACGAATCGCGAAGTAAAATACTATAATCATCTACTTAAACGCCATATTCGTTGGAACTGTTTATCAAAATACTATGGTCCAATTGACACCGATTTAGGTATTGGTCATGTTTATGACTTAATTCGTGACGATAATAATCAAATCTCCATCTCACTGGAAAATTGTCTAAAACAAGCATTAACCGATAAAGAGATAACTGATCTGGCTTTGGCATTAAATCATTTATATGATGCTCTTCAAAAAGATCGCATTATTACCATGACAATAAAAAGTAAAAATATCTTGTATCAAAAACGTCATATTGGTAATCGCTTGGTGATTATCGATAATATAGGTAACGCGCGACTCATAAAAATTGATAATTATTGTCGCTATTTTGCTAAACGTTCCATCGATAGAAAATGGCAACGTTTTATAGCAAGTATTAAAAAAGAAAACTCAACAGTCCTAGAAGCTTATTTTAAATTAGTGACTAAATAGATGGATTGTTACTAGAAAGATGAGTAAATCTATTTCTACTCATCTTTATTATTTATTTAAGGTTTTCTTAAACCAAGTTTAATTCTAATGTTTTTAAAAGTTTTTTTCAGATTTTTAATTGATATATAAATATAATAACCTAGATCTTGTTTGGTATTTTTTATACCTAAATATTTTTGTAATTCCATTCTATCTTTAGCCCGGCTGACACAAGTACATTTTTTACCCGAAAGATCGATTAATTTAATCCCATCTTTAGTTAACATCGTATTTTCCTTGTGTGGCGCGCCACTCACCATATCATAACTATGAATTTGCTCGATAACCTGAGTAATCTCTAACTTTAACTCATCGGAAATCGGTTCCAAATCACGAATTTGAATGCCATCAATATATTCCATTAAAATAATATGAACATAAGCATAATTACATATTTTTTTTTGTGCTAAAAGATAAATATCATTAATCATACTCGCACCATGAATAACTGCATTATTAGTACGATAAATTAAACTTTGATAAAAATCACGTTTAATTAAGGATTTCAAAATACGTTCAAATCGTTTGGTTTTTGGTACATAAAGCTTTAAAACCATTGGTCCTTTTTCAGTATCAATCAACCACACTTTGGTTTCATCTTCACTGCGTAATAATTTCTTTATATCCATACGATTTGATAAAAATTCATCTAATATTTTTTCATAAAAACTATCATTATCTTTAATAAAAACGGTCAGCTTCCCTATTTTCTTTTTAAAAATCATATTACCAAATTCCCGAGATGTTTCTAAAATTTCGCACTGTATTAACTGGTTGTTAATACTACTTAATTAATCATTATTTTTCCATGAAAAAACTATTTTATGAGATAAATATTTTTTTATTTCTAAATGTTATATTTTCACATATTGAATAATATTATCCACTGATATTATCATAATTATATGATAGTGATCAGATGTAATAGCATGCATGTGTTAAATATTCATTTAAACGTCACAAGTGATATTAGATATCGTTTGTATTAAATATAAATATTTAGTAGATCGCGTTATTGGTTTTAACAAAATGTCAAACATTTATATTTACGCTTCAGATAGTTGTTTTGCTCAAAAAGCTTATATGGAAAATTTTTTGTATAACGAACTGTTGTCGGGATAATTTGGTTTTGAAAACGTGTGTTGTCAGTTCGCATACCAAAATAAAGGTTGTAACTGCACAGCTCTAAACTAGAGAGACTCATTATTAAACAATAGACGAACAATATTCTATGCTGCCACTTAGTATTACAAAAAACATCGATTTAATAAAATGCTTAAGCTATCTGAGTAGAGTTCACACCAGACGATCATGTAAATGGTAAAATCTTAGCGATGACACTTTTGGAATATACCACAACACATGCTCTTCATCATCTAGCACAAACTACCACTGATATTATTCTGGCAAAAATTGCCTTAAATTATATTTTTTCCTACATTATGAATATTGATTTAATCGCTTATAGTTTTCATTACTCAATATTTGTTTAATCTAGCGCAATTATTGGCAATTTATGTGAAATTATGACCACAACCCATTGAATTATTTTTTAACAGAAGAAACAAAAAGAATTATAAAATCCATATCTGTAAGTGATAGGTCACTCGATGTGATTAATAAAAATACCTTATAACAAGTGACCCTTTTATTTATTATCGCTAATCCATTATTTAAAAATTTTATACCAATAATATTTAAAATAACTTAATAAGCCCGCCATTGGCTTTCTTTGGTGAAATTGATGTTTTGCACAATATCGCCACTGATTGGCATTCATAGCAACTAATAATGGATCATTTTGCCAAGGAGAATGCCTTTTCGCTTCTATAAAGTAATTTGCACATGGATACGCTGCAGCCCATGTATGCCAAGGTTTTGTTGGTCCGATATAATGAATAAATATGGTTGCATCATCAATCGGATTTGGGTAATAAGTCCCTTTTGCCGCTTTTAGCTCATAATTAATACTATATTGACGATTATAACGTTTATCTAAGAAATAGACTTGACCAACAATGATCATATTTAAGAGATCTTGATCTAAATAAGCTAATTTGCTTCTAATACTTTCTTGAGCTAAAAGTGCCATCGCTTTACCACTAACATCATCTTCTTGCCACTTTTTGATATTAATATAAAGAAAACCCGCATTAAAATAGCCCAATATCAAATTATCAATAGCTAAACGTTGCGCACACTTTTGCCACCATACAGATTCACCTTCAGTTACAGCCGCGGCTACATAATCATCAATATCAAGACTAATCAATTCTTCAAGTGAGCCCTTACAAATAATATCGGCATCAATATAAAGTAATCTATCGATAGTCGGGTATAAAATATCAGCGATGATAAAACGAAAATACGTAGCATAAGACCAATTTTTAGTACTTGGTAATTTTTTAAGCTCTTGGCAATTTACCAAATAAATTGAAATACTTGTCTGATATTGCTGGGCAAGTGCTTTAATTTTGGCTTTAAAATCATCATCCAAATAATCAGTAAAAATATGAAACTGAAATTTTTGGTTGTTATTATTTAGCAATATTGACGAAATCGATATTGCACAACCAAATAAAAAATTCTTGTCTATTCCGTAGGCAATATTAAACGAAGGATTTAAATCATCTTGATCATCGAAATAATTATAATTTAGTACATTAGAAATAACTTGGTCTTGATTAAAGTACATGTCGGTCTCTTTTAATTAAAATGGTTTATGATCCAATGTAAACGCTGTTTAACGTTTTGATAGTATTCATCATCATAAAACGATTTAATAGATATTTTAATTTGCTCAGATGATGGCAACACTTTGCCATCTATAATAGCCGTTATCTCGGTACGGAGAATGTCCAGCTCACCTAATGGATATAATTTGCCATTAATATCATTTTGGATAATATCCGCAGGGCCAGAAGGACAGTCAGAACTAATACAATATATACCATATGACATTGCTTCTAATAGTGTCATTGGTAAACCTTCAAATTTTGATGTCATTAAAAAGGAAGAAATATATCTGATATTATTTTTTATATATCGCCATGGATTACTTTGCCACCCATGCCATCTCACTCTATCTTTTATACCTAACTGTGCTACATAATTTTGACATAATTCATTATCGGAACCATTACCAATAATATGTAATATCCAATCACCTTTAATTTGAGCAAGGCTTTCAAACATATCTTTTAAACGTTTTTGCCCCTCAAATTTTAATCGACCAACATAAACAAAGATCTTAGGCATGGTAGGCTCTGGTCTGGGTATTATTTCTGACTGATTAGTTACGGGATTAAAAATAGTGAATATTTTATCATTAGCTATGCCTCGTTTATTTAACTGTTGTTGAATACCTCGACTAATTGCAAAATGATAATCGGCATAAGTGACACATTCTGGATGCTTTTTATGTTCTAAGGAATAATGAACCCAAGAAACTAATGGGATAGATAATTGCGTTTTTTTTATCGCTTTAGCTGCCAATTCACAGGTTGTAATATCAAATGAGATAATCACATCAGGTTGATAATTCTTGATAAATTTTGATAATGAATTGACATATTGCATTTTTCGGATAAAAGAAATATTCAATTTTGCATATTCAAAAAAGGTTTTTTTATTTATTAACCATGTTTTATCAAATTTGTTATTACGACATAAAAAATAGAGCATATATTGATGCTGCTCTTGTGTATCATTTTCAATAAATTGCGTTAATTTTTTTATAACCGTCTCCGTACCACCAAATCCGGAAAGGGCTTCACCAACAAATAGTATTTTCATGACATGCCATATAAATTTTAAATTTATGGAATTATACTTAAATAAATAGTATTAGTATATTTTTAGTAAAATAAACCATGATCTAACCATTTATTAGCTAATTGAAAATATAAAAATATCGAAATAACTAAATAAAAGCAAACAGTTTGAAAATTCATGTTTTGTTAACAATACTTTAACTCAATAGCCCTATAATTTAACGATTTGTTACTTAAATATGATCCCTTTTAAATAGGATTCACTATTACCTCTATTAATCATCAAAATATTATTCTATTTTACAAATAAAGTTAGCATTATTATATTAAATTGATATTAATACATGCATTTGACAATACAAAGCCAATTTAATGATATTAGAGATCATCAAAATAGCGGCGATTGGAAATCGCACTCCTTTAAAACTTAAAAAAAGAAAATTTTAGCAACTGATATCACAGATATTAACTGATCAAGATTAGTTATATTGAGTTCATTACGGATTTTATTATAGGGTGATATTTTAAATCTAATAAGCTAGATTCTAATTAATTGTTGTTGTTTGATATAGAAAAATTGAAATAAAACTTTTTGAAAATTAAGAAATCTATTATAATCGCATCCGCTATTTTATCTTAATCGCTAAATATACCTAAATCTGAATTTATAACAATTTTACAAAATGATCAATTGAAAGGTTATCATTTCTTATGCACAGTATACCAAAGAAGATTCACTATGTGTGGCTTGGTGATTCACCAAAAAATGATTTTATTTTAAAATGTATTGATAGCTGGAAAAAATATTTCCCAGATTTTGAAATAAAGGAATGGAATAATGATTCTTTTTCATTTATAAAAAATGATTATGCTCTGGAAGCTTTCAATAATAGGAAATGGGCTTTTGCATCTGATTATATAAGACTTTATGCATTGTATCATGAAGGTGGTATTTATTTAGATACAGATGTTGAAGTAACTAATACATTTGAAAATTTTATGCACTTAGATTTTTTTACCAGTCATGAAATTCATAAAAAATCTTGTTTCCCAATAGCATCAGCTGTTATAGGAGCTCAAAAGGGAAATAAAATAATTGGAGATTTATTACATTTATATAGTGGATTAAAATTCAAAAATAATAATGAATTTGATTTAATGCCTATTACAATTAGAATCACCAATTATTTTGAAAAAGCTTTTAATTTTATGCCACCGTATAATCCCAACGGCCAAGTTCAGTTAATGAATAATGCTATTATTTTCCCTTCTTATTATTTTTGTATGCCCGAAATTAATAAAAATAATTATGCTATACACCATTTCATGGGGTCATGGTTACCTGATTATGCAAGAAGGGATAAATTAACCTTTTTCAAAAAAATAATTCTAACTAGATTCTCAAAAAGAAGAGATTCTGATGACTATGGATTGAAAAAAAATGAAAAATTATTATTTAAATTTAAAATATCCTCACGAAAAGAATTCGCTTTAATTTTAAAACACTAGTTTTACTTAACTAAATAATATAATTACTTCATTTTTGTATGAGTTATCAGAGTATAGAATACACAGTTCTTTTATTTGAATTTTTCACGCTTCATTGAAATTACTAATATCGTTGAACAAAAAGAACAATATTTTTAATTTTAAACATAATGATTATGTTGTTATATCTCTAACAAAAGAATTTTAACTACTAATGTTGCGATTAGATTTAACGAAAAACTTATTTTTATTTTTTATACAATAGAGCTCTCCAATTTTTAATAAATAGACTTCGAAGTTAATGATTTAAATTAGGATTTATATACTTGTATCTTCTGTTTTGGTTTTATAAAAATACGCCATAAAAAGCGCTTAAATCGTTTTCTTTTTTCATAATTCTTAAACAGATTATTTCGATAAGTTTTTCTCTTTTCAACTAATAGCTTTCGGTCATCTTCGATAGATGAATTCAATTTATCTTTATCATTCGAACTCACTAAATGTGGTACAGTGGCATAGATTTTTGTACCTGTACACATTTTGAAAATCTTAAATATGTCAGCTTCATAACGTATCGGATAAAGAAACTTTACCATCGATTTTGCTGCTTCTAATGTAAGAATATAACCCGTAGCTGTTATTGCATTTTCAACTAGATAGACATCAAAGCTTCCTATTTTGATTTTTTTATTAACAATATATTTAAAGTCATCAATCAGAAGAAAAATACCTTCTTTAGTGTTAAATTTTTCAAAATCAGCAATAAAACTTGGTAACTGTGAACTTAAAACCGCATCATCTTCCAAAATCATAGCATAGGGGAGATTATTTTTGATAATATCTTCATAGATTTTAATATGACTTAAGGCACAACCAATTTCACCTTTGGTTAAATAACAATTAGGATAATCCAGCACATTTGACTTTAAATATTCTTCTGATAATTCAGCACCATATATCCCATCAAAAATATCCACATTTAAATTTAATTTTTTACATTCATTAATAATATAATTTTTCTTCTCAGTTTGTGAAGCGAGATTTATAGCATAAATTTTCAACTCTATACTCCTAAAGTTAATTTTTTTATAAATTTTTATTTACCAATCCCATATTCCCGCAATTTATTTGCAACTGCAGTATGAGATATTCCTAGGCGTTTTGATAGTTTTCTCGAACTCGGGTAAGTTTGATAAAGTTGTTGTAGTATTTGTTTTTCAAACTGCTTAGTCATTTCGTCTAACGTTTTGCCTTCAATATTGTTATCTGTCAACTGTAGGATACTTTCCATTTTTTTTGGCAGGAGAATGTCTTTCTCGGTCAGTTGAGCACTATTAAGTTGTGCTAAAGCAGAGTATAGAATATTTTTTAATTCTCTGACATTGCCAGGCCAAGAATAACTTAATAATGCCTGCTCGGCTGATTGACTTAATATGGGTGGCAAAATTCCATGTTTATTAGCAAATTCATTGATAAAATAAACAGCTAACGCGATGATATCATCTTGACGATCTTTCAAATCAGGTAAAGAAAGTGGTAATACATTTAAACGATAATAAAGGTCTTCCCGAAATTTGCCTTGTTTTACCAGAGAATAAAGATCAACTTTGGTAGCGCAAATAATTCTTACATTGACTCTAACTTCATTATCATCACCAACCCGTCTAAAAGAACCATCGTTGATAAAACGAATCAATTTAGTTTGCATTCGGTACGACATTTCATCAATGCCATCCAATAAGACTGATCCGCCATTGGCTTGCTCAAAAAAACCTTTTTTACCATCAACTGCGCCTGGATAAGCGCCTGGAGCATGACCATAAAGCTCACTCTCAACGACCTCATCTGGCATGGCTGCACAATTTAACCCTAGAAAAATCTGATCCCCACGTTGGCTGTATTGATGGCAAGTTAGAGCCAAGAGATCTTTTCCACTTCCGGTCGAACCCGAAATAAGCAACGGTTCAGACTGACGGGAGAAGGCCTTAGCCTGTTTGATTAACTTCTGCATTGTTAGGCTACTTGCGGTGAACACATCAAAGGCTTGTTGATGGACTCTATTTTCGATTATCAAACTATTTTTTAGATAATTCACGGGTTGAATGATCAAAATTAAACGTTCGATGTTATCGATTATTTGTAACAAATAATACTGTTGATTAATAATAATTTTAATATTATTTAAGTCTGAAACAGGTAAACGCTCATCAAGCTTAAAAAGCTGGTGAAGGTTAACTTTAAAATTGTGCTTTGCCGTATCTTTTAATAAAAATTCCGGCAATGAAAATAGGGTTTGCGCAACTTGATTGAGTTCAATCAATAATCCATTAGATGCTACTGCCAAAAAAGCCACCGGTGAATAGATATTTTGATGCATTATTTATTACCTAATTGATTGAGCGATTGTTGCCATAATTCATTGAGTTGGGTTAAAGATTGGTGGCGTATCTTCCATTCATGGCTATTAACTAATGTATGATAATCAACTTTTGTATGACTCAATAATGATTTAGGTTTTTCACTCGTTATATTATCTAGATCCGCTAATATCGACAATGTACCTTCTCGATTGTTACATGCTAGTAAAATATCACACCCAGCAGCTAATGCAGCTTGCGCTCGTTCTGCATAATTACCGAGAAAAGCTGCACCCTCCATTGAAAGATCGTCCGAAAATATAATTCCTTTGAAGGCTAATTGATCTTTTAATACCGTTTTTAACCAAAACGGTGAGCCACTTGCAGGCTTATTATCAATAGCAGAATAAATTACATGTGCTGGCATAATAGCATCCAGTTTATTTGCTTTAATAAGATCAGCAAAAATCTGCATATCGTTGTAAACCTCTGTTTGATTACGGTTGTCAACTGGCGTTTCTTTATGGGAGTCGGCAATAACCGCCCCATGCCCTGGAAAGTGTTTACCGACTGTTTTCATACCAGCATTATGCATACCATCTATCATTGCTGATGCGATCTTTTCAGCAATAACCCGATCCGAGTGAAATGAGCGTGAACCGATAGCTAGACAGTCATGGCCTAAATCCAAAACCGGAGCAAAACTTAAATCAATATCAAACGCCATTAG
The DNA here is from genome assembly GCF_014489845.1 of Frischella japonica. Taxonomy (GTDB): domain Bacteria; phylum Pseudomonadota; class Gammaproteobacteria; order Enterobacterales; family Orbaceae; genus Frischella; species Frischella japonica. The sequence goes on along the minus strand of NZ_JABURY010000010.1, from coordinate 76,752 downwards.
CTCCATGGCTAATAACCAGCCAGCATCGAAAGCAAGTTTTATTGCTGATTTTAAATCACATAATTTGCCATAAGCTTGAGCGGGTGGTAATAAAGTAAAACCATGTTTAAAACGCTGTACCCTTCCACCTTCATGATCAACCGTAATTAATAGTCGTTCAGCAGTACATGCTCGTATTTCGCGAATTAATTCAGTAAGCTGTTGAGGATTTTCAAAATTGCGACCAAACAGAATGACACCTGCAACACTGTTATTTTGCAGCAATCTTCTATCATCATCACAGAGCGCTAAGCCCTGTACATCAATCATTAATGGTCCCATTTATCTCTCACTTTTTGACGCAGGTTTAGCTTTTAGTTGCTCGGTCGATGATTGCCAGATTTTTTTGCCGGTCTCGACAGAGACTAATTCCATAACAACATCAACAGGAGTATCCGGTAAGTTAGATTGCTCGTTAACTGTAGTAAATAACAGATAATCAGCCTTAACATTTTTTGCTAACGTCAGCATTTTACTACGTGAAACGGATGAATCATTATAAGGAATACCTAAGACCGATTTAGATTGATTTATTATTAATCTATCGATAATGTTAAAAACCGGTTTTTGCGATATTAATTTGACAATAATTTTATTCATTTCAGTTGATGATACATATTGGCTACTATAATTTTTCGCGTCACTAATTAATAGCTGATTATTTTCATCTATTTTGACCGTTCTTAGTAAATTTTTTACTAATGGTTGAATAACTGGTTGCCAGTTTGTTTGAATAAGTTTTGGTGGTTGTTCTAATAATTTTGGCGCTTGCGCTGTTACCGGTGATTCATCAATAGTGATAATCGGCGCTGCTTGTGATTGTTTATTGGTTTTTGTCAACGTTTGACATCCGCTTAACATTAAAAATACTGCAAAAATAATAGTACTTCGAAAATATTTCATGATTTACCATCCTGCTCTGAATTTATTCGACCAACTTACCTAAATTTTTACCACCCAGTAGATGCATATGTAAATGAAATACTTCTTGACCTGCATCTTTATTGCAATTCATTATCAGACGATAACCAGAATCATCAATCCCCTCTTGTTTAGCAATTTTAGCCGCGACAGTAAATAGGTGACCTAATATTTTTTCATCATGCTCACTAATATCATTGACAGTTGGGATAATTTTATTGGGTATGATCAAAATATGTACAGGTGCTTGGGGTGAAATATCTCGAAAAGCAGTTACAAAATCATCTTGATAGACAATATCAGATGGAATTTCACGGCGAATAATTCTGCTAAAAATTGTTTCTTGAACCATAGGTTTACCTTTTTGTTTTCAGTTATTATCAATAATCATTTTACATATCAATATTATTATGATGTTGATAAATTGCGATTAAGCTGTTATTTATTAACATCTAAAAATTTGTTATCAAAGGTTCATCAATTCAGCACATATTAACATATTGTTACACCAAATAAATGGCTAAAATTATTAGTTGTTGCCTCAGCGAGCATCTCCAACGAAGTTCCTTTTAATATAGACAAATATTCAGCAACTTGCCGCACATTAGCCGGCTGATTTTCTTTGCCTCTAAAAGGGACTGGGGCTAAATAGGGTGAATCAGTTTCGATTAATAGACGATCTAAAGGCACAAATTTTGCCACCTCACGTAACTCAGCAGCATTATTAAAAGTAATAATTCCTGAAAAAGAAATATAAAAACCTAAATCAAGTAATTGTCGAGCAGTATCCTGATCTTCAGTAAAACAGTGTAATACCCCTGAATAAGCATTTTCTGATTTAATCAGATCTAAGGTATCTTTTCTCGCTTGACGTGTGTGGACAATAATCGGTTTTTTGAGTTCTTTTCCTAAATGGATATGCTCTGCGAACGCAGCTTTTTGTTGTTTTACATTATCTTGTTGATAATAGTAATCTAATCCTGTCTCTCCAAGTGCAATAACGTGCTTATTAGTCGCTAACTGTCGAAATAATGTCAAGTCAAAAGGCTCATCCCCTAGATTCAGTGGATGAACACCGCAAGAGAGTGATATTTTATCAAAATATTGATCTAATAATTGGTACATCGATTGAAAACCAGACAGTGTGGTGGCGACACTTAAGATATGTTTTACATCTCGTTTATACGCCTCATCTAGCACTACATCAATAGTTTTTTGCTGATAATCTAAACTATCGAGATGGCAATGGGAATCAATTAAAAACATGGTTTCTTTCTCTTAAATTGGTATTTTTTATAAAAATACACGTTTGATTGGTAAAAAAGTATAGCAGTTATAATCTTTTTAAATACAAAAGCTGAAGTCTAGCATTTTACTTACTATGTTGCTTAAAATCACGGATCGGTTTAATCGTCGCCCAAGAGCGGCAGGCTGGGCATAACCAGTAAATTGAATTAACGGTAAAACCACACTTTTCGCAACTATAATTGGGAATAGATTTAATCTGCTCACCAACCATATTACGTAATAATAATAAACTTTCTTTAGCTTTGCCTTCTTCTGCTTCTGCCAAATGATAATCCATTAAGCGACAAAATCCTTTCAGATTAGGGTGTTTAACTAATTCACGATATATATAATACTGTGCTGCATCGCGGCCAGATTGCTCTTCTATCAAGTCAGCCAACATTAATTCCGCCATACTACCTGAATCAACTTCGACGCAACGTTTTAAAAATTCTTTGAATTCTTCTTGTGAATTGAGATATTGATAACAAGTTCTCAAAAAAGGCAATGCTTCACTAATAAATGCTTTATCTTGGTCTAGAATTTGAGTGAAATGATGAATAGCACTAATATAATTTTCTTGAGCCATATAGATTCGCCCAAACATTAATGAAGTTCTGGCACAATTAGGATCAGCTAATATTGATTTTTGTAAATAAAATAATGATTTATTAAAATCTTCACTCGCAATAGTTAATACGGCTAATTCACAATAAAATTGAGCGATATAACAGCTATATTTTTTTTCACCTAATTTAACTAACTTTGCCGCAGCTGAAATTGCTTTATTCCACTCACTAGTAGATTGATAAATAATAATTAATTGCTGTAACGCATATTGTTGAAAATCTTCTTCATCAATTAATTGAGTGAATATACTTTCAGCACGATCGTAAAAACCCGCCGTCATATAATCACGCCCCAATTGTTGCATGGCCAACAAGCGTTGCTCAAAAGATAACGATGAGCTTTCCATCAAAGTTTGGTGAATTCGAATCGCGCGATCAACTTCACCACGCGTTCGAAATAAATTCCCTAATGTTAAATGGGCTTCTAAAGTGCCGGAATCATCCTTTAACATATCTAAGAACAGATCAACCGCTTTATCGCGTTGGTTAGATAAAAGAAAATTTAAACCATCAACATATTCACGCGATAAGCGGTTTGAATCATTTTGATATTTTTGCTTTGCACTACGCCTCCCCATATACCATCCATAAGCAGCAGCAACAGGCAATAACAAAAATAATAATTCAAACATAATACGCTTCTATTTACGCTCTGTTAAAGTAGAGACTTGCTCTTTTTGACGAGTTACGATTTCTTCATCGTATTTTTTCTGCAATTTTTTTAGTTTACGCATTGTCGAAGACAATTTAAGTTTTTCTTTAAAATAAAAATAACCACTAAAGAGCCAACCTAACATAAATCCTATACCAAACAACATTGCCAATAGCGAAGACAATCTAAACTGGGATTGTGCAACCAAATAGTTAAATACAACATTTTGGTCATTATTAGCGCCAAAAGTTATCGCGACCACAAAAATCACAATCAATACAAAAAATAGTAATATAAATTTCATTAATGTTTCCTTCAACTATTCATATTAATAAATCAAACAGAATATATTAAAATTATATACTTATTTAAAATCATTTTATAGTTTGACTTTTAGAGTATTAAATTTAACATTATAATGTTCATTGTTTATTTTTAAACACGTATCGCTCAATTCCGAATGAATAAGTAAATAAAGCTATTAGCCATCCAATGAAGGTACTACATATCACATCAATCGGATGATGCATCCCTAATGTAAAACGACTGACTTGTACTAATATTGCCCAAGCTATAATAAGGCCGATAATTAAATAAAATCGCCTAAAACTTAATAAAAAGAAAGCGATAAACGCCCATGTTACCGCAAATAACGTATGTCCTGATGGAAAACTATAACCCGTTTCTTTCTGCCAATGTTGATATAACCAGTTCGGAACTTCTGAAGAGGATTGTAAATAAACTTGTAATAATGCTTGCCGTTCCATACGAGGTAAAGAATAAAAATACTTATCATTAATCTGATATTTATCAGCCATCCATAATACATATGGTCTTGGTTCGGCCATTAAATTTTTAATGCCAGATTTAATTATCTGACCTGCTACAATAGCAACAGCTAAAATCAATATTAATTTAATTAACAAGTTTTTTGATCTGATTTTTAGACATAACACCATTATCAATGAAAAAAAAATGCATGTAATAATGCTCCATGGGGAGCCAGCTGTTTCGGTTAGCCAATAAAAATAATAAGAATAATTATTTAACAATTCTGGCTGCCAACGCCAATTTATGGTTAAAAATATTAAAGGTGTAATTAAAAGAATTATTAGAATCAATAAGCTTTTACGAAAGTTTACAAACATAGATATTTTCATTGACTATAAAGAATTATGACATAATAACATAGTTATTAAACATCATACTATTATTTAGCGAAATGACTGTACAACAAATACATTCTTTGTAGCTAATTTTAACTTTATTTACACAAAATCAGCACAAAAAACTCACATCAATCAATATCAACATTGAATTAGATTTAAGATATAATAAGTCTTTTTTAAATGTTAAAAAACCTGGAGTTTTCAATGCAATTAAAACGTGTTGCTCAAGCAAAGCTACCTACCCCTTGGGGAACCTTTATCATCATCGGTTTTGAGGAACTGACCACCGGCAAGGATCATGTTGCAATGGTATTTGGTGATATCAATGAGCAACAACCTATTCTAACTAGAATTCACTCTGAATGTCTTACGGGTGATGCATTATTCAGCCTGCGTTGTGACTGTGGTTTTCAGCTTGAAGCAGCTTTAAAACAAATTGCTAAAGCAGGTAAAGGGATTTTGCTATATCATCGTCAGGAAGGTCGTAATATAGGCCTGCTTAATAAAATCAGAGCCTATGCATTACAAGATCAAGGTCTGGATACCGTTGAAGCAAATGAGCAATTGGGTTTTGCTGCTGATGAGCGCGATTTTACAATATGTGCCGATATGTTAAAACTTCTTGGCGTCAATAAAATCCAATTACTCACCAATAATCCAGAAAAAGTCAAAGTCCTACAGCAAGCAGGTATCACCATTACCGAACGAATTCCATTAGAAGTTGGCGAAAACCCGAATAATGAACATTATTTAGCAACCAAAGCACATAAAATGGGCCATATACTTCATTTACATCATAAATAAAAACATAATAAATTCGGAATAATTTTTCAAGTTACTGAATCAAATCACTTTTAGCCATAGCAGCACTTATCTAAAATAGGGCGGCTATGGTTAATATTTAAATTTGATATTAAATTAATCACCTTTCATTTGACTCGCGAAGAAAATAGTCTTAAGGTTTCTTTTTACGCTATAATAATATATCGGTGTAATATAATTATATTAAATATGCCACAATTTAGATTAGTAAATCTTTTAATATTATCTAAACTATAATATTGGAAATCACCAATACAACTGTTGGAATACAATTAAGAATTAATGCTATGATTAATAATGAAAATCTTTCTAGTCATACCCCAATGATGCGTTTGTATTAATCAATTGAATTTTAATTAGATTTTTTTAATTTAAATGATTTGTTATACTTTTTGTTACACTTTTGAAAAGCCTTATAACTTAAAAATAATTTATAATTCTGCTACATTTAAATCAGAAAATGTCTTAGTAAAGACTGAATACCATTCTTTTTGAATACCTATAACAAATAAATTTTTAGCTCGAGTCAAAGCTACATAACCAATACGACCTAGTTCTTTTTTTGTGCCATTAATCATTTCCTTTAAATGTTCTTTTTCTGTTGAAATATATAAGACAGCATCAAGACTTTCACCTTTTACTTGATGAACTGTATCAACTCGTATTGTTCTTTTAAACATAGTGGAATTATTGATCAAGGGTTCATTTGGTAAATTTTTTGAAGATATAACATTACCAATTGCGCTTTTTAATTGAAATCCATAATTGCTTTCAATTTCTTTTAATAAATTAGATATATTTAATTTTAAGGCTGGATACCATTGGTTTTTTGCTAATTGCTCTCCTAATGGTAAACCTTTTGAAGGATTGCGGATGAATATCCAAATCATTTGTTTTAGCTGTTTAAATTTAGGATCATGATTGACTAATTCAGCAAAATTATTAGGTAATGAAGAAAGTAATCCAGATATGCATTGAACAACTATATCAAAAGCTTCTTTATATTTTTTATGCTTATCTCTTTTTATTGTTGCTAAAGCTAATAGTTTAGTTTTACCTTGCCCAAGTTCTCTCGTTCCTAACAATTTATCGATGCCAGATCTATTTCTACATAAAACAGCAGAATTATCAATATTTAATCCAATTTCCTCTACTTTTGAAATAAAGATATTTACTAGATTCCCTATATTGTCTTTATCATATAAAACATAATATATACCATAATTAGCAGAATCTTCTTGTCTATTAGCTTTATCTTTTCTATTAGAAACCAAATTAGCCACTGAAACAATTTTAGGAACAGAACGATAATTAATTGATAAAGGATAATTTTTTATTGATTTTTCTTCAAACGATTTAAGAAAATCCCCATTTGCACCTGAAAATTCGAATATTGCTTGATTAGGATCACCTATTAATATTAATTTGCACCTAGCTTTATGTAATAATTTTAAAATTAAACCGTGTAATACATCAATATCTTGTGCTTCATCTACTATTATAATTGGAAAACGTCTGATAATTGCTGATAACAGATTTTCATTTTGGCTAAGTGTTTTTAATACCCAATACTTTCCTAGTTCATGGGTATATGCACCAATTTTACCTAATTTTTTAGTTATCCCAAAACCATTGGTTATAGGATATTCTTTTTTATTTTCTTTATAATAAAACTCAATATCATTACCTTTTAATTTAATAGTTACATTATTTATATTTTCGTTTTTCACAGGTAGTATTTTATTTAATGGCGTTGTATACCAATATTGGAAACCCTTGTTTTTTAGAAAAGATTCTTTACCAGAAATCAAAAAAGGCGTAGATTTACAGCCCATTATACGAAAAGAATGGGGGCGTAAAATATTTGTAGTAATAAAACTATCTATAGTTTCTATACAAACCCTATTCTTAAACCTATCGGTATTTTTTGAAGTTAAACTAAAATATCTATTCCTAAATGTCTTTATAGCTGTATTAGTAAATGAAAGTAAAGTAACATATCCTCTATCATCAGCCATATCTGAGCGCAACTTTATTAATTTTTGTATTGCAGTTTCTGTTTTTCCACTACCAGCACATGCGATAATTAGCATAGAACTAAGATCAGAATTCACTATTTGATGTTGCTGCTCTGATAATTTCATTACGATTTATTCCTTAACTACAAACATGAGATAATGCATCTTCTATATATTGAGGAACTATAAATTTTTTTGAATCATCTATATCATTTAAAATATCTGATAAAGATTGAGCAAAACGACCTTTTTGTACATTTTCACCAGTTTTACGCTCAAACATACCACAAAATAAGATTTTTGCTTTTTCTTCATTTTCTGTTGTTGAGTTTAACTTTTCTTTTAAATTATTTGATATCACAGGATGTATCTCTTTTAAAGCCTCCAACATTAAAATTCGATTTTCTTCATATAAGGCGAGATCATATTCAAATGTCTTCACTCCATGAAAAATCTTAATTTGATCACTTTCTTTACTTTTTAATAATTTGGTATTATCTGAAAGAATAATCTTTTCCCCAAGTTTTGGATATATAGATTGCTTTGTTCCATCAGCATTGATTTCATTCGATTTAGGATCAGCATCTGTAATAATACTCACAGGTATAGATAGACCTTCATTGCTAAATAACGGCATAAAACAATCGAAATTCAATCCGTCTACACTTATCAAACTGATAGCATGCTCCCGAATGTTATATTTATTTTTAGTGAATCGAGTAAGAGCATGCAATAATACTAACTCAGCCATACCTTCGACTAAAATAACTTTTCTAGCAAAAAATAATTCTGATCTAGTTATATCTAAATAACGTTCAAGTTTTTTCAAGTTTTTTTGATGTTTTGCAGGAGAATTATCAAATATTATATTTCTTGGTGAAAAAACTTTTAACTGAGAGTCTTTTTCTATCATACATGTTAATGAATTTAATTTAGCTAAGCTCGCAAAATTTGATGAATGACTCGTAACAAATAGCTGAATTTTATCTTCATCATTTTTTTGAATATTCTTAAGGTACTCAAGTAAAATAACTTGTAACTGTGGATGTAAATGTGCTTCTGGCTCTTCAATTATTAAACCACGATAAAGTACACTGGGATCATTTATCATTTCACTAAGAACAACGGCCATATAAATTAAATTATTATATCCTAATCCATTGTAATCTATATCAAAACCATTACTCATCAATGATAAACGAGACGTAAGTTGATCAAAGCTTGTTCCACTTACTTCTAATTGCAATGTCTGAGATAATTGTTCTCCTAACATTTTATTGTGACGTTGTGAAATTGTATTTTCAGTATTTTTAATAGGGGAACGTCGTTTTAATAACTTTTCAAATCTTTTAATTAATGTTTCAATACTTTCCTTGCCTTGATTGTCCTGTTTTCCATTCAATCGCATTAATCGAGCAAGTTGGCTATTGCGATTAGGTTTTAACCCTTGAGATGCATCCCTTAAAGGTTTCAAATAAACAGATTTAAGGCTCTCCAGCATATCAACTGTTACAGGTGTATCTTCAAGTTCTCCACACCAACGTTTAACTCTCATTCTTCCAGTTTCATCAATAACACTATAACGTATATTTATATGCGCATTAAACTTACCATCCGCAATCGGTACTAAGGCAGGAAGAAATTCAGCTTCATCTAGATAATCCAATTCGCTAAATATGAAATTAAATTCAATACTATCACCATTTGGTTGCATATCAATTCGATGAATGTCATCACTAAATAATCTAGGATAAGGATCTTCATGACAAGCTAAAAGAGATCTAAGTGCATCTACAACAGCTGTTTTACCAATATTATTTGGTCCTAAAATAATATTTAATCCCGGGACAAAATTAAACTCAGCTTGTTTAATTTTACGAAAATTTTTTATTATTAATTTTGATAAATACATTAATTTTAAACCTTAAAATGAGAATAAATAACCTGAGCATAATCTTCTTTAAATTTCATTTCTTTTACTTGTTTTTGATACCAATCTTCAGAGAAATTAATTATTGATTTATACTTATGATTAATCTCTTTATTATCTTGAAGAAAGCAAGGTTGTAATATAATATCATTCCACCATTCATTTTCTGGGCAATTTCGGCGAGGTTTTCTTCGTTTAAATTTGTAATAATATTGAATACCACTACTCTTAAAAGAATAATTTGTCTTAAGCAAGAGAATAATCATTATCCCCCATAACTTAATGCCTTTATAATTCCATATTCCCGTAGCATCAGCCGCTTCGACTATGTGAATAAATTCTTTTTGAGATAAACAGTTTGCTGTTCCACCTTTCATTTTATGACATAATTCATAAGCACGAAGCAAATTTTCTTTACTAAAAAACTCACTACGTAATAACTTCCCATTTTCAACATCTAATAGAGTTTTACTTAAAAATGCATTTCGATTTGATGAACTATGTAATGGACAAGTAGGATAATTATCATCATTTTTATAATGACGGAATCTCTCTGTTACATTAGGGCTACCGACGCCATGGGAAATCAATGGTTCTTTACATGAAATACATATAGCAAGATTTTTTACTCCTAATTGCCTATTTTTTGCCTCATATTGAGAAGGAGTAACTAACTCACCACCATAAATTCTATAATACGCTTTAGCTAATAAACTCATAACAATACCACTAATTTTTTAAGTATTTGAGCGAATGATAAATTAATAACTTTATAAAAAGATATTTAATAAATATGTTCTTATAATACATAATTCTGCATATAATTTTAATATTACTTATAACAATTATTTTTTTACCTTTTTTCAATAAGGCGTCTTAAATATATTCCGTTTAACATAAATAAATCATTTTCTAAATAGTAAAATCAGTTATTGGATATCCGTATAAAGCAATTTTTTCAGTTTTAATCTTCTTTCTTTACACCATCACCTATATTCAATCATTACCAGACTAAACTCTAATAATAAACTTTAATTTGCTTATAACTTAATCACCTCATTTTCAATACAGCCTATAAAGTGATACAATCATTTAATATTAAACTATGCCTAATATAATAAGTTTCACCGATTTTTAGGTTTTTTAAGACAGTTACCTTAATACTTAAAAGCAAAATCAAAGATTTTGCGAAAAAGTTAGTAAGATTATATATAGTAATCGCCTGAGTTTTAGATAAAAAAGAATTGATAATATGACCGAATACGACAACTTCACCGACCACACACCAATGATGCGACAATACCTAAAATTGAAAGCAGAAAATCCGGATATTTTACTGTTTTATCGTATGGGTGATTTTTATGAGATGTTTTATGATGATGCTAAACGGGCTTCGCAACTTCTTGATATCTCGTTAACTAAAAGAGGCTCTTCAAATGGTGAACCTATTCCAATGGCAGGCGTGCCTTATCATGCAGTTGAAAGTTATTTAGCAAAACTCATTGCGTTGGGTGAGTCGGTCGCAATTTGTGAGCAGATTGGCGATCCTGCTACCAGTAAAGGGCCTGTTGAGCGTAAGGTTGTTCGTATAGTCACTCCTGGCACAGTAAGTGATGAATTACTTTTAGAAGATCGAAAAGATAATTTGCTGGCTTCCATTTGGCAGCACAAAAATCATTTTGGTTATGCAACTCTTGATATCAGTTCTGGTCGTTTTTTTGTATTTGAATGCGATAACGTTGAAGCAATGCAAGCAGAACTACAGCGGACTAATCCAGTTGAACTCCTTTATCCTGAAGATTTCGAATCCATGTCATTAATTGACAATCGTAATGGCTTAAGACGGCGCCCATTGTGGGACTTCGATCTTGAAACAGCGAAACAACAGCTTAAGTTACAATTTGGAACGAATGATTTAGTCGGATTTGGGGTTGAGGATTGTTGTTATGCATTGTCTGCCGCTGGTTGTTTATTGCAATATGTGAAAGATACTCAGCGCACAGCCCTGCCCCATATTCGCTCTATCATTAAAGAGTCAGCCTATGATTTTGTTGTTTTAGATGCAGCTACTCGCCGAAACTTAGAAATCACCGAAAATTTATGTGGTGGCACTGAAAATACGGTTGCCGATATATTAGACAAAACGCAAACCGCTATGGGAAGCCGAATGTTAAAACGTTGGTTGCATTCGCCTATCCGTAATGTGGTTATTTTGCAAAATAGACAAGAAGCCATTAGCGAATTACAGCAAGATCTTAGTGATATTCAACCGATCTTAAAGCAAATTGGTGATCTGGAACGAATTTTAGCCAGATTAGCGTTAAGAACAGCACGCCCACGCGATTTTGCTCGTTTACGTGATGCCTATAATGTATTGCCAGAATTACAACAATTGTTAAATCATCACTCATCACCTTATTTAATTGCTTTACGAGCTAAAATCAATCAATTTGATCAGATAGCCGATCTTTTAAATCAAGCGATTGTTGAAGCCCCACCCGTTATTATTCGTGATGGAGGGGTGATTGCAACTGGCTATAATGCCGAATTAGATGAACTTCGTAATCTTGCTGACGGTGCAACGAATTATCTGGAACAACTTGAGATTCGCGAGCGTGAAACGCTAGGTATCGATACCTTAAAAGTCGGATTTAATGCGGTACATGGTTACTATATTCAAATCAGTCGAGGGCAAAGCCATTTAGCGCCGATTCACTATACCAGACGGCAAACATTGAAGAATGTTGAACGTTATATTATTCCAGAATTAAAAGAATATGAAGATAAAGTGTTAACCTCTAAAGGTCGTGCATTAGCTTTAGAAAAACAACTTTACGATCAACTTTTTGAGTTACTATTGCCTGATTTAGCGAATATGCAAATGAGTGCTGATGCAATAGCTGAACTTGATGTACTAACTAACCTTGCTGAACGTGCTTTAACACTTAATTATCAGTGCCCGACATTATCTAATAGCGCCGGAATTGAAATTAAAGATGGTCGACATGTCGTTATAGAGCAAGTTTTAAAAACACCATTTATTGCAAACTCGCTTTTGCTATCACCAAACCGCAGAATGCTTATTATTACGGGCCCAAATATGGGCGGGAAAAGCACCTATATGCGTCAGGCCGCATTGATTGTTTTACTGACTTATATTGGTAGCTTTGTTCCTGCATCTAAAGCAGTTATTGGGCCTGTTGATCGCATCTTTACGCGAATAGGTGCATCAGATGATTTGGCGTCGGGACGTTCGACCTTTATGGTTGAAATGACTGAAACAGCCAACATTATGCATAACGCAACTGAACAAAGCTTGGTACTCATGGATGAAATCGGTCGAGGCACATCAACCTATGATGGGCTTTCATTAGCTTGGGCATGTGCTGAAAATCTAGCTAATCACATTAAGGCGATGACCCTATTTGCGACCCATTACTTTGAATTAACCCAACTACCCAATCATATCAATGGCATCTATAATATTCATTTCGATGCCATTGAACATGACAATACCATTGCGTTTCGACACACCGTGCGGGAAGGTGCAGCAAATAAAAGTTATGGTATCGCAGTTGCAGGCTTGGCCGGAGTACCCAATACGATATTAAAACGAGCAAAACAGAAATTAAAAGAGTTAGAATCACTCTCACTACAAACCTCATGTAGTCATGTCGATAGTTCGCAATTAACCCTAATTACTGAACATGAACCATCAGAAGTTGAACAAGCTTTACATGATATTAATCCTGATAGTTTAACGCCCAAAGAAGCATTGAATATTTTATATCGCCTCAAAGGGATGTTGTAGTAAGCTACGTATGATCTTTTAAAAGGATATCAAATTAGAATTGCTATCCTTTGATTTATTACTCATGCGATGTGTGCTGCCATTGACCTAATAATTGTTGTCGTTGTTGTGAAGTATAAAAACTCCAGGCTATAAAGCGACTAATTTTCTGCCCTTGCGCCATCGGAACAGTAATAACATCTTGCGCATTAATTTGTTTCAATTTACGTTTAATGATCGCTAACGAATCCTTTTTTGAAATCAACGAGCTGAACCATAAGCAATGCTGTTTGTATAATGTACTCTCTTGAATCATTTTACCAATAAAAGCTACTTCTCCCCCTTTACACCATAATTCACTATTTTGCCCTCCAAAATTCTGCATAGGTTGTTTGGCAGGATCAAATGATTTTCCCAAATTGAATAACTTACGTTGTGTTGCGGCTTGTGCTTCACTTAAGGAAGCATGAAAAGGTGGATTGCATAGTGTTAAAGCAAATCGTTCATGAAGGTTTATCACATTTTTAAAAATATGCTGATTATCTTTTTGCCAACGACACTCTAATGCTGATGACAAATTTTCATTTGCGTGAGCAATCTGTTTAGCAAGTTTAATAACTGTTTGATTAATATCACTTCCGATAAAAGACCAACCATATTCAGCATGTCCAATAATGGGGTAAATCACATTCGCTCCTATACCAATATCTAACACGCGAATCCCTCGCCCTTTTGGTATTTTACCTTGATTGTCTTGTGCCAATAAATCAGCTAAATAGTGAATATAGTCAGCCCGACCTGGGATGGGTGGACATAAATAGTCTTTCGGGATATCCCAATAATTGATGCGATAAAATTGTAACAATAATGCTTTATTAAGCAATTTCACCGCATTCGGATCAGAAAAATCTATTGATAAGTTACCATATTGATTATGAGATACATATTGAGAAAATTCTGGTAATATCGCCATCAAAGTTTGAAAATCATAACCATTGCGATGTCGATTACGAGGATGTAGTTGTGATTTAAATGACTTAATGTTACTTCGATTCATATTCATCTCAATGATTAATGCTCCAAAACTCGCTATTATAATGATTTTTTTATTGTTATGAAATAAAGTAACTTAATCTAATTATAGTTAATACAACATATCCGATTTTTGTAAGCTTATTAAATACATTTAAACAACTATTAAGCTGAATAACAACTCATCGTTTTAATATCCAACTTATTCAAGGTCAGCATGTCTGACCGTCATTGACTGGCTGGTTTCTGCTTGCTGAGCCATTAAACACAATACCAGACAATCCGTTAAAAGTAAGCTAGATTGTTCAAATAATGAACCCATGGGTTGTTTACTTGTTCGCATTTCACACGGTATTGTTATCACACAATCAGCAAGTTTTGCTAGACTCAATGCCATATTGCTGGTAATTAAGGAAATATTAACCTTATTTGCTTTACGAGTTTCGCCTGTTCAATTAACGTAGCGTTGCCCCTGATCCTGAATTAATAATCAACAAATTGGCTGGTGGGAATAGGGGGAATTAATTTCACCAACGATACTTACGGAATAACCTAAATGTAATAAACGATTAGCAAAAGCATTAATCATTAACCCTGAACGACTCGCACCAGCGACAAAAATATGTTTCGCTTGAGTTATATAATTTAAAAAAATGACTAACCAAATTAGGATCAATTTGTTGACCTATTGTTACTATATCGTGTCAAATTTGATGAAAATTTTTTAAGATAATATTTAATGTAAAATTAATATGACAATTTAACGGAATATCGGCTCATTTAGAACAGATTGGCTTTGCTATTAAGAGCCATGGTGAAGCAACATTAAAGCAATCTGCTTTTGAGCACTCTTTTCAAGTCCGAGAAAAAGAAATTATTATTAAAAAAACGATAACTCAAAAAACATTAAAATTAATCCCGCAAAATAGCTCCATGATTATTGGTACCGGTAGTACTACTTTGGAGTTAGCTAAACTTTTATCTATTAAATCGGGTTTTAAAATATTCACAGATTCATTACCGGTGGCAAGTTTGTTAATTCAATCAGAAAATCAAGTTTTTCTCTTTGGTGGCGAATTACGTAATAAAAGCAGTTCGGTTTGTGGTGGCTGGACAGTAGCTATGATTAATCAAATTCATGTTGATTTTTGCTTCTTAGGGACTGATGGCTTTAGTAACTCAAATGGTCCATCAAGCCCTTCATCATCGGATGCCTATATTGATCAGGTCATTATAGCTCACTCTGAACAGCGCTTTATTTTAGCTGATTACAGCAAGTTTACACGTAAAAGTTTATATAAAATTTGCGACTGGTGTGAAGTAACGGGACTGATTACCAACCAATCAGTAGATACTCAATTAGTTGAGCAAGTCACTAAACAAACTAAAGTGATAACTTGCTAATACTATCTAAATTGATAAAAAAGTGTAGCGTATAAATGATCTATTAAGCTTTAAAAAAGGAAGCACTTTGCTTCCTTGTTAGTTTATCACAATAGTCTAATTATTTGGCTTTGCCTTGATTGGCAACAGCTGCGGCTTTTGCTGCAATCGCATCAGCATCCCCTAAATAATAGTGTTTTATAACTTTCATATTATCATCGAACTCATAAACTAACGGCACTCCTGTCGGAATATTAAGTTCAATAATATCATCATCACTTATGTTATCTAAATATTTAACTAGGGCACGTAACGAATTACCGTGAGCGGCAATAATAACTCGTTCACCAGCTGCAACGCGAGGTGCAATACTCTCTTTCCAGAAAGGTAAAACACGTTCAATGGTTAGCGCTAAACTTTCAGTTAATGGTAACTCCTTGTCAGTTAAACCTTTATAACGAGAATCATGACCTGGATAACGTTCATCTGATTTTTCTAAAGCTGGTGGCGTGATTGCAAAACCACGACGCCATAATTTCACTTGATCATCACCATATTTTGCTGCCGTTTCTGCCTTATTTAGCCCCTGCAAGGCTCCGTAATGGCGTTCATTTAAGCGCCAACTTTTTTCTTCAGGAACATACGGTTGTTCCACGCCATCAAGAACATGCCATAAAGTATGAATCGCTCGAGTTAAAACAGAAGTATATGCATAATCGAACTTAAATCCCTCTGATTTTAGTAACTTACCCGCTTCAATTGCTTCTTGATGACCTTTTTCAGAAAGATCTACGTCTGTCCAACCACAGAAGCGATTTTCTTTATTCCATTCACTTTCACCATGTCTAATTAAGACTAATTTTTTTACTGCCATGGATAACTCCTTTCATTTAGAATTAATATTTTAACAATTCTTTAACAGTCACATTTTGAATCCCTAGTCAAATTCTTATGGGTTAGATAAATAACGCGTTGGATCAACTGATTTCGCTTTGTAACGAATTTCAAAATGTAGTCGTGGTGAACTAGTACCCGTACGGCCCATTGTGGCTATCTGCTGCCCAGCTTTAATATCTTGTTGCTCTTTCACTAAAAAACTTTGATTATGTGCATAAGCAGTTAAATAATCATCATTGTGCTTAATAATAATTAAATTACCATATCCTGGTAATGCGTTACCGGCATAGACAACTTTTCCGTCTGCTGCAGCAACTATCTTATCCCCGACATTTCCCGCTATATCAATTCCTTTAGATGCATTTGAAAATCGTTCAATAATTTTACCTTTAGCTGGCCATTGCCAAACGATGGCAGCTGTATTTGGCGAGATAATTGGCTGCTTTCTTTGATCAACAAGGGGAGTACTTGTGGTGGTATTAATTTGTGTGACTGGCTTTTGATTATTACTCGAAGTTGTGGTGGTAGTAGTTGTTGTAATTGGTTTTGGATTAGTTTTTGTTTGTGTTGGCTGTATAACAGTTTTTCGGGTAACCACAACCGTTGTAGTACCACCACTCACATCCAATATTTGCCCGACACTTAATTCATAAGGTGCAGAAATTCTATTTTTAGCTGCTAAAGAACGGAAATCATTACCTGTTATCCAAGCGATATAAAATAAAGTATCTCCACGTTTAACGGTATAAGTGTTACCTTGATAACCGCCTTTAGGAATATCTTCATAATTACGATTATAAAAAAATCGTTCTTGTGACGTTTCTACAATATCACCATTACTACTGGTTGTAGTAGTTGAAGAAAACGTTTCCGAGGATGAAATATTTTTAGGTGGAACTGTATAATCAGATGTCACTTCACTAACATTTTCTGTGGTTGAGCCAGCGACAAATTCTGGCGAATCAGATATGTCTTTTACCCGAGCGGGATCAGTTTGACTACAAGATGCTATGAATAGAATAAAAGAACTTATGAAACATTTTTTCATTGAACTTTTAATCATGCTTTGGTTAGCTAACGTAATCAAGACAATACTCCTTAATAATTCACATTAAATCAAATAATTCAATTCTACAACATTAATCGTTACAATAAGACTATCATAGCAATCATAAATTATCATTACTAATAATTTACATAATCAACTGAATTTAAATGTTTATTTTTCTGTAATATGCAGTTTAGCATAATGGATTATTTTCAGTATAGATTGCTATTATTATACACAACTTTTGTAAAAAAACATGATAATAGCATTAATAGAAATAATTTTTATTTGTATTAAAAAATTCTATTTGGAATAATCATTCCAATTCGTATCTTTTTTATGTTAAGTTATTAAAAAAATTTTTCATACTATATTTATTGGATATTATGTCGTCATTCATCACAGTGGAACCGTCTACCCTTTATATTGTTGCAACCCCCATCGGTAATTTGGGTGATATTACCCTTAGGGCGATCGAAACTTTAAAACAAGTCGATTTAATTGCCGCTGAAGATACTCGTCATAGTGGTCTATTATTACAACATTTGGCTATACAAGGTCGTTTGTTTGCTTTACATGATCACAACGAACAACAAAAATCTGCCGTGCTCATTGAAAAACTTAAATCTGGCTTATCAATCGCTTTAATATCAGATGCAGGAACACCATTAATCAATGACCCTGGTTATCATCTAGTAAAAGCTTGTTACGAGCAGAAAATTAACGTCGTACCAATACCGGGCCCCTGTGCGGCTATTGCTGCGCTTTGCGTATCAGGGTTACCGACAGACCGCTTTTGTTACGAAGGCTTTCTACCATCAAAAAGCAAGTCTAGAATTGATCTATTAACACAGTTACAACAAGAAACACGCACTATCGTATTTTATGAATCAACCCATCGGATTATGGATAGTTTGAATGATATGCTCACTATTTATGGCGCTGATCGCATGGTGGTCTTAGCCAAGGAACTGACCAAATCTTGGGAAACAGTGATTCATCAACCTCTTGGTCAACTTATTGCTTGGTTAAAAATAGATTCTAATCGTCAAAAAGGTGAATTTGTACTAATTATTGAAGGTTTTCAACAAGTTGAGCAACAAACGCTTGATCCAAAAGCCATTCAATTACTTCATCAATTACAACGAGAATTGCCACTGAAAAAAGCAGCAGCTATAGTCGCAGAAATTTATGGGTTGAAAAAAAATCAACTTTATCAAATTGGTCTAACACATAAAACTGCCGAAATATGAAATAAATGCATTTAATTACCATGTAGCTAACCGATAATTATACTCAATCCTAGTTTGCAAAAATAATCTTGAATATAGCAAACCTTTAATTAAGAAGCTCAATTATTATAAAACAGTTTAAGAAAATAATATAATCCTCGCCAATCTTGATAAGATAAATTGTCATATGTTAAAAACAATATACCATATTTACCATTGCGCCTGGATTGCAAATTGATTATGACGAAGTAGTGCAAGAATAACGGTTTTTTTATCACATTCCAACGTTGGCGAGACCAATATATCTGCCCTATGTGATAAAATAATGCCAATTCACCGCACATCTTGCTACTATAACAACACGCTCGCCACCATTCGATGATTAGCAACACTATCGCTATCGATGTGAAATCATCTAGACTAGTTTGATAAAATGATGCCATTAATAAAATAATGAATACCAGATAGAATCCAGAAAATATCAAATATTGTTTTAAAGATAACTTAAGTTCAGTTCGCCACATAAATTAATTAGGGAAATTAAATTAAAATTGTTGAACGGTTATTCTTAACTTTTTTAACTAATTTTTATTAAATCTGAAGTCTTTTTGCAACCCATCTGGCAAATTAAATGATTGATTTAATCAAATTAGTCATTAAATTTTATAGATGAGTTTAATCCCTTTTAGGTAGTTCATGAGCTTAATTACTTTGAAGAGGTATGATATATTACAACAAAATACGTTTTTAGGTGCTCAACTATGCTATATCCCGCGCAAAATTTACCATTATCAACTTTAACGCTTGATGACTGGCAATTAGTCAAGGTCTCTGGTGCTGATAACAGCAAATTCTTACAAGGGCAACTTACTGCCGATATTAATCAATTAAATGAAAGTCATTGGTTACTTAGTGTACATTGTGATCCGAAAGGTAAGACATTGAGTAATTTATTATTATTTAAACGTGCCGATAATATTTACTATATTGTTCGTAAAAGCGTTCTCGATCGGCAAATAGATGCTCTCAAAAAATTTGCCATATTTTCTAAAGTCACCATAGCAGCAGATTTTTCACTGACCATGATGGGATTGGTAGGTAGAAACATCACATCTGTGCAAATTGAAGAATTAACTAAATTAACCAAAACAAATAATTGTGCCACCATCAAAAATCTTACTTATATAAAAATTGATTATCCTGAACCACGTTATATCGTTATAGGACCTTCCCAAGATATGGCATCCTTATCTGTTTTAACTCATTTACCCCACTCTTCATCTCAACAATGGACATTACTGGATATGCAAGCTAATTATCCTATTATTGACCTTAAAGCAAGTGAACAATTTTTACCACAAGCGTTTAATCTTCAACTTTTTGATGCCATTAGTTTTACAAAAGGTTGCTATTGCGGTCAAGAAATGGTTGCACGAGCGCAATATCGAGGTATTAATAAGCGAGCTCTTTATTTGCTAACTGGCAAAGAAGGAATATTACCAGCTGTCGGTGAAACGCTTGAACAAAAAATAGGAGACAATTGGCGTGAAACTGGATTTATACTCACATCCTTGAAATTACAAGATAACACAATTTGGGTACAGGCGATCTTAAATAACGATCTTTCGCAAGATGAAATGATCTTCAGACTAAAAAATAGTCAACAATCCTTATCTGTTTATAAAAAATAGTCTTAATAATTCATTTTTTATATTATTACCTAAGAAATTTAAAGAGTCTCTCTGTCACTTCTTCGGCTAGAAGAAGTGACATCGCGAAAATTCATTAACAAATAATTAGAAATGATACTTTGTCGTGAATGTTAAATAGTGTGCATCACGTTGACTCTCACCAAAATAGTGATAATCGACATCAATTGCAAAAGATTTATGTTTAAATGTCATGCCGGTACCTAGGTTAAACTGATTTTTAGTCCGATCGGAAGTATGTGTTTTCATTTTAGTTAAACCATTAATACCATTAACCGTGATATCACCATCAAACTCATCATCACTAAGATTAAAAGTATAACCCGCCTTTGCTTTGATAGTTAATTGATCTTCGTTGTTTTGTAATAAAGTATATTTGGCAGACAAATCAACAGGAATGATTATCGCAGAATTAGATGCTTTACCATATTTAATCAGATCAATTTGGTTATATTTGACGTTATGTCTACTATTTTCAGTATAAACATATGCTAAACCAAATGTTGGTGTGAAAATTAATGGTTGTAATATTTGCCAATCATAACCTACAGCAGTACCAATTTGCCACGTTTTGCTATGAAATTTTTCTTTAGCTAAATAAGAGCCATCATCCTGCTTAAGTTTATTTTGACCATATACATAACCCAAATAAGCCTTTGTGAAAATAGCATTTGGTAGATTATAACGAGTATACAATTGAATTTGATAATTTTTAAGATCAGAATCATTAGAAACTGCCGACTTGTCTTTATAATTACCATCACTATAACCTACAGCCGAACCTAATACCCAGTTATCCATGATTGCTTTATCAAAACCTAACATAAATCCATTTGCTGAAAATTTATAACCAGAAATTCCGTTAGCACTATCAGTATTTTCGTACTGATGCGTTAAATTAATCCATATATTGTCATTATCGTATGTTGTGTAATTATTGAATTCTTGCAGGCGATTATCAATAATAAGTTTGGTATAATTAAATGAATTGAGAGCAATTTCAGTAAGGTGTAATCCACGGTTGTTATTATATAATCCAGCTAATGACTGAGTGAAATGTGTAACCATTTTTCCGCTTTCGATAGTCGTATTACCGTTTGCAATAGCTTTGAATACTTCCCAATTTAGATCGCCAGCAGTAGTTCTATCAGAAACAACATTCGCGGCATTTCGGACATTATTTAAACTTTTATCAGCAATTTTAACTAAATTAGCGGTAAAACCTTTGGCGATATTTTTTGAGTTCATTCCTGCTTGTCGATAATAACGATTAAGTTGACGTTTAGCAGCGGCTTCTGACTGCTGATCATCATTTAAATTAGTGATGTTACTAGCATTTACAAAATTTAATTCATTACCCACTAATTTGAAATTGAAATCACCATAAATATTTTTGATCAAAGAACGCGTTTCACCTTCTTGCATATCAGCAATTTTCAATGATTGATTACCTGCTAATACCACAATATTTGCTTGACCAGAACTGAAATTTAAAGCCTCTTTAATAAAATCATTAGTAGCAGAAAATTTAGCCGATGATTTAACATCGACATTATCACCAGAAATTTTATTGATTTGACGATTATCTGCCACACCAAAATGAATGATACCAGCTATATTTAATTTTGAAGTTTGCGCAGTTTGATCACTTATCGAAAGCGATCCTTTTGATGATTCAATTCGAGCGTGCTCACCAATATTTAACTGTCCATTAGAAGAAAGTTTGACAAAACCATTACCACGACTAGCAGTCAAAATACCTTCGTCAACTACATTAAAATCACCACCCCGACTTACATCTACCGTACCACCTCGCATAACAATCATTTTCCCAGTTTTGCCAACTAAAACTGATGATTGATCGTTATTAGTATTGGTCGTTTCCAATACCGTATTAACGCCGATAATTTCAATATCCCCCCCAGTCAAATTAAAACTCTTGGTAATTAATCTTGCGGGTGCCGAAGCTGTCCCTGCTAAATGATTATCGCCACTCCGGATATTGGTATTACCATCTACTCTAACCGTGGTTTGACCAGTAGTATTCACTCCTGTACCCATTACATTACCGGCTAAAATCATCAAACCACCACGTTCTTTATCCGCCCCTAATTCGACATTTATATCGCCTGTAACGTGCAAATCAATATTTTTTTCAATAGGGCTATAAGGAAAATCTTTGTGCAAACCTAAATATTGTGTAAAAAATCTAGTATCAAATTTACCAATCCAAGTATCGTTATAAACTTGCATATTACCATTAACAATCATATTAATATCGCCGGCCGCAACAGAACCGGCTTGCTGGTCAATTTTACCGGCAAAACCAAGATGGAAAGAGCCCTCACTGTTAACAATAAAGTCATCATTAATAGTGATATTTGCTGTTGTATTACTGCTATTAGTAACAAAATAACGTTCATTGATTTGATTTGAAGGCAAAACATTACTGGTTGCCAGATCATAATTTTTTGTATGTGCGTTACCAATACTCATAGCCCCTGTTACTAGGAGAGCAATTGATTTGAGTTTCATTTTTTTCCTTTCTGTAGATTTATTCAAGATTAAATAATACATGATTGCGAATAGCAATCAATATTGATTAGAAAATTATGTTATCAGAATGACCCCATCACTCATGATGATTTCATAATAGATTTACTTTTGCTGGCTAAATGTAATCAATAGCTAACTTAGCTTAACGATAAAATAAGTTATTAATTTTTGCACTAGTCACAAAGGACAATTAGGTACATCCACTATCCTCTCAAGTTAATGAGCTGTATAATGCTAAGCAATTTTAACAAATTAAATATAATATGATAAAGGTTAAACAACTTGCCACTTATCCAGTAAAATCGATGCAAGGAATAGCATTGCAAACCTCTTTCGTATTACCAGGTGGATTAGAAAATGATCGGTTATTCATGGTCACTGAACCAAATGGAAAATTTATTACCGCTAGGGAAAAACCTCAATTATTACAGCTAAAAACTGCCATTAGTAAACAGGAACTTGAGATCTACTATCAACCTATTGCTAAGTCGCTACACAGTATTAATCGGATTCGAGTTAAATTTACTGATTTTTCGCCAACACTCGAAAAAACCCAAGTTTGGAATAACTATTTTTCATCACATATTGCTCCTATTACCGTCAATCAATTTTTAAGTGAATTTTTACAGCTTGATGTGCAATTACGTTGGATTGGTCATTTCTCTGATCGGCGGGTAAAACATTTTCCAAGTATTCCTTTAGGATTTGCCGATGGGCATCCTTTTTTATTGTTAAATCAAGCTTCTTTTGATTATTTACAGCAGCGATGCCCTGAAATACTTTCTATTGAACAGTTTCGCGGGAATATTATTATCGATGGTAGTCTACCATTTGCTGAAGATGGTTGGCGAACGATTAAAATTGGCGAAATTATTTTTGATTTAGTTAAACCGTGTAGTCGTTGCGTATTAACACAAATCAATTTATCTACACTGCAATGGCTACCAAATAAAGAACCAATGGCAACATTATGTTCATTCCGTTCAGATGAAAAAGGTGACATTGATTTTGGTATGAAAATGATAGCTCGCAATAGTGGAAAAATTTCAATTAATGATCCTGTTGAAATATTAACCCGTCAACCAGCTAAAACGTATATAAAATCAGTTTCTAAAAATCCTAAAAACATTGTCAAAACTTGTAAAATCACTATCGCTAAACAAATCATTAATGGTAATTGCCAGCAACCACTATTGGAACAATTAGAGCAGCAAGGTATAAGCATTCCTTATTCTTGTCGATCAGGAGTCTGCGGTAGATGCCGAGTTATTCTTGAAGACGGTAGTATTACCGCTATGACGAAATCTGCAATACAAGCAGAAAACCACATTTTAGCCTGTAGTTGCATTCCTAAAAGTGAATCTATAAAAATTAAATTGATAACAAAAAAAACTTAATTCAATCCATTGAACATTATTTGATAAAGAATGTGATAATTATCAAGAGCTAATCACTAAAATAAAAAATACTTATTTAAGAACAAAACTGATAAAGCAAATCGCGGATAGTTTGTTCTTCATCCTCTGGATCTTGAGAATTATCAACAACAGGATTTTTACTACATAGGCGATCATTCATTACCTTAACTGCATCAGCCATATTAAATTGCTTACCGGCCATACAAACACTCGTTTCAGCAATTAAACATAATGATGCATATTCCCCTATCTCAACAACCAAGAGATTAATACGTTGACCACTATCTTGAACTTGTGCTTCAATTAATTCGGCAAAGCGTGGTGTAAATTGCATAGGTTGTTGCACAAAATACCAACTTTTAGGCATTTGAGGTTTTAAAAAATTACGTGCTACTATGGCATTAAGGATTAATTCGACTTTTTGTGGTTCGCTTAAATTTAATCCCATACAACTTTCATAAAAATGATAATAAGCACTCGTATCATTAACTGAAAAACGAGTAGTTTTAAACGCATCCGGAGCCAAAGTCTTCGATGAAAAACGCGAACGAAATACCATATCATGTGATATTTCTAACATTAAACAATCGTATTTTTTATCGAAATACCAGCGCCAGTTATCGCCAGGTCTTACTATAAATTTATTTGTCATATGATATCCAATGATATATTCTGCCATTGGCAATATAACAAAAAACTAACAAAAAATAAACTAAAAACTAAAACATTTTTTTCTAACTATATAATTTTAAACAATTAATATTGTTTTCGCAAAAATTTGTTTATAAATTTGGTAAACATAAAAATCTAAAAAGTATCAGCTAACTACAGCCATCATGTAGTATGGATTTCAATTTTTTTAAGAAATAGAATTATCACACATATTTATAATGGCAAGACGTAGTAAAATTAATAAATCAGCGTTTAGTACGTTTTTTAACATGAATAAATCTTAACCCACTATGGGAATTTAATAATGATCGAAATGTTTAACGTGTTGATTTAAATTAATTGATCAGTAAAAAAACAGCCGATCGGTTACGAACGGCTATTAAGCTTGTATTATTGTTTTCAGCTAGGCAATTTCAATTAATAAATCATTAGTCTCAATCACACTACCTGGTTTTATATAAACATTTTTAACCACCCCATCACACTCTGCAGTAATTGTCGTTTCCATTTTCATTGCTTCAATCGATAATAACGCTTCGCCTTTCAGGACTTTTTGTCCAGATTTCACCATCAATAATGCGATCATACCTGGCATTGGTGCAGCCACATGGCTGATATTACCGATTTCTGCTTTAAGTCTGGTATTTGCTTGCTGTTGGCGACCAGCTAATGGAACTGAAACAGTTCTAGGCTGACCATTCATTTCAAATAATACTTTTACTTTATCTGACTCATCACTTTCAGCCTTACCAATGCGACGAATAACAATCACTTTACCTTTTTCAATTTCGATATCGACTTCTTCTTGATTTTGTAAACCATAGAAAAAGTGGTTGGTTGGAATCTTTGATACATCGCCATAACAACGAATATAAGCTTGATAATCTAAATAAACTTTCGGGTACATCAAATAAGCAGCTAATTGTTTATCATCAATTTCTATTACTGGTTTATCTAATAAATTGGCTAATTCTAACCGAACCTTTTCTAAATCGACTGCAGGTAAAAAGGCGCCAATTCGACCATTAATTGGTTTTTCACCTTTTAATATACGATTTTGGATTGCTGTTGGAAAACCATCTGGTGGAAAACCTAACTCACCTCTCATCATCGATACGACAGAAGCAGGAAAATCAATTTCATGTTCAGAATTAGCAACATCAGCACTTGTAAGATTATTAACAACCATATAAATTGCCAAATCACCAACAACTTTAGAGGTTGGTGTTACCTTAACAATATCGCCAAACAAAGTATTGACATCACGATAAGCTTTGGCAACTTCAGGCCAACGTTCTGCAAGCCCCATTGCTCGAGCTTGTTCTCGTAGGTTGGTATATTGTCCCCCTGGCATTTCATGATTATAAACATCCGAAGTTCCGGCAATATTTACATCGAACGGTTTATATAATGCGCGCACACCTTCCCAATAGTTGGAGATTTCTAATAATGACTCACGATTTAATCCAGTATCACGTTGGGTATGTTCCAATGCAGCAACAATTGAACCTAAATTTGGTTGTGATGTCATGCCACTTAAAGCATCCATTGCAGCATCAACAATATCGCAACCGGCTTCCAACGCTGAGAAAACTGATGAAGCGGCAATTCCACTTGTATCATGTGTATGAAAATGTATTGGCATGGCAACTTCTTCTTTTAAGGTTTTTACAAGCGTTTTTGCAGCTTCAGGGCGACATACTCCTGACATATCTTTGATACCTAACATATGCACACCGGCTTGCTCTAATTGCTTTGCCAATTTTACATAATAATTTAAATTATATTTCGCTCTATTTGGATCAAATATATCACCAGTATAACAAATAGTCCCTTCACATAGTTTGCCAGAATCTAGTACCGCATCGATAGCAACACGCATATTGTCAACCCAATTCAACGAATCGAATACACGGAAAAGATCAATTCCATTTTCAGCCGCTTGCTTAACAAAAAATGTCACTACATTATCGGCATAATTAGTATAGCCTACAGCATTTGATGAACGTAATAACATTTGTAATAGCGTATTAGGTATTGCCTTACGTAATTGAACTAAACGTTCCCAAGGATCTTCTTTTAAAAATCGCATAGCAGTATCAAACGTTGCTCCCCCCCAACACTCTATGGAAAATAATTCTGGTAGCATGCGCGCATAATAGGGAGCAATAGCTAACATATCATAGCTACGCATACGTGTTGCAAATAAAGACTGATGAGCATCACGCATCGAAGTATCTGTAATTAGAGCCTTGGGATTACTTTTAATCCAATCAATAAAGCCATTAATTCCTAGCATTTGTAAGCGATCCCGTGAACCTTTTGGGATGTTATAATCTAATTTGACGTGTGGTAATGTTGGCAAACCTAAAGGTAGTTTTGGTAGCGTACGACCTTTCATTTCCGGATTACCATTAACAGCAACTTCTCCAAAGAATGCCAATAACTTTGATGCACGATCTTGAGGCTTGTTAAATTTAAATAATTCCGGTGTTGAATCAATAAAGCGGGTTGTGTAATCCCCCTTATTAAATGAAGGGTGCAAAATAACATTTTGTAAAAAGAGTAAATTACTTGCCAAACCTCGAATCCGAAACTCACGTAGGGCTCTTGCCATCGTTGAGGTAGCTTCTTCAACACTTCGCCCTTTAGCTGTCACTTTAACTAATAGTGAATCATAATAAGGTGAAATCACAGCACCGGTGTAGGCAGTTCCCGCATCCAAGCGGATGCCGTTACCCGAAGCACTGCGATATACTGAAATCCGCCCATAATCAGGCGTGAAATGATTTTCCGGATTCTCAGTGGTCACTCGACACTGTAAGGCATGCCCATGCAGTTGAATATTCTCTTGCTTAGGAACATAACTTTTTTCATCACCAATTTGGTAACCTTCAGTAATGCGAATTTGCGCTTTCACAATATCAATACCCGTAACTTCTTCCGTAACGGTATGTTCAACCTGAATACGTGGATTGACTTCGATAAAATAAAATTTAGCTTCATCAACATCATATAAAAACTCAACAGTCCCCGCATGGGTATAATTCGCGGCTTTCACTAATCGTAATGCTGCCTGACATAATGCTTCACGTTGTTCGGCATTAAAATAGGGTGCTGGAGCTCTTTCGACGACCTTCTGATTTCGTCTTTGTACCGTACAATCACGTTCAAACAGATGAACGGTATTACCGTGAGTATCTGCCAAAACTTGTACTTCAACATGACGTGCTCGGCGAACTAATTTTTCTAAAAATACCTCATCATTGCCAAATGCTGCTTTGGCTTCTCGACGAGCAACATTGATAGCCGGTTCAAGTTCTGATTCATTTTCGACAATACGCATCCCTCGACCACCACCGCCCCAACTTGCTTTAAGCATAAATGGATAACCAATGGCATTGGCCATTTTTTTGACTTGATCAATATCTTCTGGTAATGCCCCTGTGGCTGGTACCACAGGAACATTAGCCACTTCAGCCATATGGCGAGCAGCAATTTTATTACCAAGATTACGCATTACATCGCCTTTCGGTCCAATAAAAGCAATGCCCGCTTTTTCACAGGCATCAGCAAAATCGGGATTTTCTGACAAAAACCCATAGCCAGGATGAATAGCATCAACGTTAGCTTCCTTAGCAATACGAATAATATCGTCAATATCTAAATAAGCTTCGATTGGTTTTTTACCTTTACCAACCAAATAAGATTCATCAGCTTTTAAACGATGCAATGCCAGCCGATCTTCAAACGAAAAAATACCTACGGTACGAATACCTAATTCATAAGCAGCTCGAAAAATACGGATCGCAATTTCACTGCGATTAGCGACTAAAATACTGCGAATCTCTTTCATATGACCTCTATTGTTATTTTCGATAAATGATTAGAAGGGTAACACAAGCAAATGCATAACTTGCGATAAATTTAAACAATATTTTAGAGTATACGTAATGCACGTTTATTAGACAATCAGTTCTATAAAGGTATTACTCAAAGTAATAAATGTACTCAATAACATAAAAAACGGTTATTGTTGTTAAGGTTATTGAGCTATAAGAAGAGAATAAATTTTAATAGATAAAATGCTCACTAATTAAGCTAGATTCGCCTTGCCAACGATAAGCGACTAATTTACCATTCGGTAACGCTGCAGAATAATCAACACATGCCAATTTAGGAGTCTGGACAATCGGTTTTCCGCTTAACCAATAATGCCCAAAAAAAACTGGTTTAGTATCATGATAACCTTCTGATTGAAAATTAATTTTCAATCCCAATTCAGCAATTTTTTCATCATCTGGAAGCAAACAAAGTTGTTGCAACGTTTGCGCTGTTTCCAACCACCATTTGATACGTGATTTATGTCGTCTCGTACCTTCTTTATCTGAGTAATATACACCATCAGGTAAGGTAATTTCTTTGCCTTTTAATAAGATTTCACAATAATCATATAAAGGATGCTGTTTATTAAATGCATTTTGAAAAACAGAAGCTAACAAACAATTTTTTTCATTAAGATAAGGTTTGATTTGGTCAATAATATAATTATCCCAACATGCATGAATTACCCGTATCTGTTCTAAGTCCAAAAATAGTGGTAGTGATTTAAACCAGTTAATCCAATAGATATGCTGATGGCTATTTTCCTGTAATTGTTTGAGAAATATTTGGTGTTGTTTACGATGTGTTACATTATGTTCTCGTAAAAAATCACCTGGTTGTTGTTGATCAGGTGTTACCCATCCAATGGCATTAAACTCATGGTTACCCATAATGACATAGGCATTTTGATTATCAACCATATCCTTAACTAAATTTAAGGTTTCTAATTGGTAGTCACCTCGATCAATAAGATCACCAACGAAAATCATTTTATATTCAGTATGGCAATAACCTTGATCAGATTGACAATAACCTAATTTTGCTAATAAATATTGTAATTTTTTGACCTGTCCATGAATATCACTAACAATATCAAATACCATTCTAGATTCCTCTAATTCAATAAATTAAGCATTTAAAATCATTCGATCGGTGTTTATTGAGTAAACATAGAACAAATTAACGTGATTTAGGACAAAATACAACTACTGCTTACATTTCAGTTCAGGACTTATTATAACTCGTTAAATTCATTTTGTTTTATTAGTGGATGTTGTTAATATAATAAACATTTTAGTTGTGTGGGTATCATAATGGAAAACTATCAAAAATCACAAACCCCCGATCAAAAGCAATCACAGAACCATTTTCAGCGCACCATGAAAACACGCCATTTAGTGATGTTATCACTGGGCGGTGTGATTGGTACTGGTCTGTTTTTCAATACCGGCTATATTATTAGCGAAGCTGGTCCAGCTGGCACTGTTCTCGCTTATTTAATTGGTGCCTTAGTGGTATACTTAGTTATGTTATGTCTTGGTGAATTGGCAGTTTCTATGCCTGAAACTGGGGCATTTCATACTTATGCCAGCCGTTATATTAGTCCTGCCACGGGTTATACTGTAGCGTGGTTATATTGGTTAACCTGGACTGTGGCATTAGGTTCTAGTTTTACTGGGGCTGCTATGTGTATGCGGCATTGGTTTCCCGGTATTGAAGATTGGATATGGTGCCTATTTTTTTGCTGTGTGATTTTTACTTTAAATATCATTACCACTCGCTTTTTTGCGGAAAGTGAATTCTGGTTTTCATTGATCAAAGTCTTAACAATTATTATATTTATTGTTGCAGGGACGGCAACCATTTTTGGCTTTATACCGATGAAAGACGGTTCATCCGCCCCCTTCTTCACTAATCTAACCAGTTCTGGTTGGTTTCCAAATGGTATTATTCCGATTATCATGACCATGGTTGCCGTTAATTTTTCTTTCTCTGGTACTGAATTAATCGGTATTGCTGCCGGTGAAACGGTTAATCCTGAAAAAACCATTCCTTTAGCAATAAAAACCACAATTATACGATTAATCATTTTTTTTATCGGTACGGTGATCGTTTTATCTGCGTTATTACCGATGAACCAGGCCGGTGTCATAGAGAGCCCTTTTGTGCAAGTTTTTGATAATATCGGCCTACCCTATGCTGCTGATATTTTGAACTTTGTCATTCTAACGGCAATTTTGTCGGCAGCCAATTCTGGTCTATATGCGTCAGGAAGAATGTTATGGTCATTATCGAATCAAGGTATTTTACCCAGCTATTTTACTAAACTATCAAAAAATGGTGTACCAATTATCGCTCTAAGTATAAGTATGATTGGCGGATTGTTTGCATTATTTACCAGCTTTGTCGCACCTAACACAGTATTTGTCGCATTGAATGCTATTTCTGGATTTGCTGTTGTAGCCGTATGGTTGAGTATCTGTGCCTCACATTTCTTTTTTAGGCGTGACTATATTCGTTCAGGTAAACCATTATCCGCTTTAAAATACAAAGCGCCTTTTTATCCTTATGTACCTATTCTCGGCGCTATAATGTGCTTAATTGCATGTATTGGACTGGCATTTGATCCCGAGCAACGCATTGCACTTTATTGTGGCATCCCTTTTGTAATTGCCTGTTATATTGCTTACCAAATTACGAATAACTATAAAAAATCGAAGGAAAAAACTAATGCAGATGATTAATCCTTTTCAATGGCAAATCGATCATAAGGGCTATGCCGTCATCGATGGCGCTCTTGCCACTGAATTGCAAAATCGCGGATGTGATCTTAATGATGCACTCTGGTCAGCTAAAATATTAATTGAGCAACCTCACCTAATAAGTGCTGTTCATTATGATTACTTTAACGCTGGTGCCGATTGCGCAATAACGGCAAGTTATCAAGCAACACCTTTGGGATTTGCAAAACGTGGTCTATCACCATTAGAGGCGATCGAATTAATCAAAAGAAGTGTAATTTTAGCGCAACGCGCTAAAACAATTTATTTACAACAACACGCTACATCAAGACCATTAGTCATTGCTGGTTCGGTCGGACCATATGGCGCTTATTTAGCTGACGGTTCCGAATATACCGGTAACTATGCGTTAAGTGATCAAGAAATGACCCTTTTTCATATTGATCGAATCAACACTTTAATTGAAGCTGGCGTTGATATTTTGGCTTGTGAAACAATGCCATCTTTCACAGAAATCAAAGTGTTAATTGACATTATTAAACAATACCCAACGATGCCTTGCTGGGTTTCATTTACTTTGAAAGATAGTCAACATTTAAGCGATGGCACGCCATTAAAACACGTCATCGAGTGGTTAAACACTATCGATCAAGTCATTTTCATGGGAGTAAACTGTATCGCTTTAGACAAAGTTACGAGTGCATTAAAAACATTTAATCAGTTCACTGCTAAACCATTAGTTGTTTATCCTAACTCTGGCGAGCTATATGATGCTAATACCAAAACTTGGTCAGTTAACGATCATCATCTTACGTTAAGTAACCAAGTAAGAGAATGGCAAGAAAATGGGGCTAAGTTGATTGGTGGATGCTGCCGCACGACACCTGAAGATATTCGCCGGTTAGTCGAGGAACTAAATCGATAATAAAAAAATTTCAGCAACACTGAATTATGTTTTATCAAATTATTATAATGTCCATTTCATAATTCAGTTTGTGCGTCATATCAACATCTCAGGAAATATATTGATCGTAAATTCAATTAAAATATGGCGTAATATCTGCGATAGATATAAACAAATTATCGAACTATTTTCCATTATCAAAACTCAGCCTCTTTAGATAATTTTAGGCTATCATAATCATCAAATTTCCAGTAACCGATTTATTAACACTTTTTTAATCAATAAAATAATTAAGCTGATAAAAATCAAAAAATGCGTTAAAGTGATTCAAATTTGATCTCGATAACGATCAACCCACATAGCAGTGGAACCGCACACAGCAATCGGCATGATAACTAAATTTAATAACGGAATCATAGTGAAAAAGCTAATTAATGAACCAAATGCCACATTATCGAGTTTGTCTTGACTGAGCAGCACCTTCATTTGATTAAAACTTATCTTATGATTATCAAAAGCATAATCAGCATATTGAATATTAACCATCCATGCGGTAAAAATAAACCAAATAATCGGCGTAATAGTTTGACCAAATAGGGGAATAAAATAGGTTAAAAGTAATGGAATAGCCCATATTAAATAATAGATTAATTTTTGTATTTCCCGTTTCATAATACGGGGAATATCTTTAATAATATCCCAAAAAGTCGTTTCTGGTGCTGGTAAACCAGTCAATATTGCTTCGACATGTTCTGCTAATAATCCATTAAAAGGCGCGGCAATAAAATTAGTAACTGTACTAAAGAAATAACAAAAAAAGACAGCCATTGTCACAACTACAACTAGGGTCATGATATAGCTTAACCAGTGCAACCAATCAGGTAAAAAAGCGAAACCAAAATCTATCCAAGAAGATATTTTAGCAAAAAACCAATAGAACATCAGGGACATAATAATTATGTTGGCTAACATGGGTAAGATAACATAGCGACGAATACCTGGCATCTGAATGAGTGAATAGCCCTGTAAAAAATAGTGAAAACAATGTTTATTAGTCATTAAATAGTTCCTGAAAATTTAATAGCGCTTGAACTTCTTGTCGCAGTAATTTAATTAATTCACGTTTACCAGAAATACTATATTGTTTGCCGACACTTTGTTCATTAAATGCCGAAGAATACAATGCTAATAATATTGGTGCCGACTGTCTGATTTTAATATTATTATGAGATTTAATCTGATTAGCTAAACGCGATAATACCGCAAAGCTTGCCGAATAAGCGTATAATGTTGTGGCAAATAATGTTAATTCAAGTTTATCGTCCCGTGTCAATTGTTGAGCATGATTTATCATAATTGAGATTGGCTGATTAATGCGATTTTTTAGCCAATACCAATTACGCGCTAAACGCTGACACATTCTTTTCTGGAGTTGTTTTGCTCTGTCAGTGATAGGATACATCGCCATAACAGCATAACTACCACTACTGGCTTCCTTATGAGTACCGATATGAACTATGCTAAAACCTAATTTTAACCAAAAATTAGCAACATCTGACGCATAAGCAAAACTAACTGACAAGTAATCATAAGAATTTGTTTGGGGATCTTGAATAAGATGCTTTATCATTTGTGTTCCAATCCCCTGCTGACGATGATTTTCCGCTAAGGCAATGCGATTAATCCGCAAAGACTTGCATACCGCGGCCTGTCGTTCACCTGCGTGGGCAACTAACGACTGCGCCACCAAATTACCTCGTGGTCGGCGAAAACCTCGAATAATATCTTCTACTAATACATCAGTTAATCCTCCCTCTTCTATCACTACTAATGCACCAATAATATTGTGAGCTAACATCGCAACATATAAATGAAGATGATTGGCATCAAGAATGCGACGTAAGTCAAGCAACGTTGTACGGTAATGCGCACTCTTAAGTAAACCAAAATATTGCGCCAATAACTCAGATGAACTTACTAACTGAGCTTGTGGTAATGGTTTTATCATTACTTCATCATTCGTGACAGTATGACTGGCTTTATATTGATCCGCGACAATAAGCTGATCAGTAAAGATTTCTAAAGGATCATTATGAGCCCATCTTATGGGGTTATACAACCGATAATGATGAGTAAGTTTAGTTTTACTTATTTGTTTAAATAACTTTAATAATAGCCCTTGTCCAGTACCTTCATAACCATCAATCGTAGAGGTTAACAAAATGCGATAAGACTGATTTAATAATTGATATAGCAGCGGTAACGGAATCATTGCTGCCTCATCAATGACTAGCCAGTCTGGGCGATCAGTTGAATAATTAAGATGTAAAATAAGTTCATCTGGTGCAAAAAAGATCGTCTCATCTGGCGCGAATTTCAGCAATGTTGTTACAGCGTTTTTATTAGGTGCAGTAACCCAACATCGACGATGATGACAGAACATACCAGCTAACGCCGATTTACCACGACCTCTTTTAGCGGTTAATAATGCTATATCGTCAGCATTACTTAATAGTTGATGTAGTATGTCGCTTTGTTCAGTATTATTAGCAAATTCCCCCAAAACATTATGCTTGAACTGATTAGCTTTAATTATACCGATTAATCCTTGTGGGCTTTGTAACTGCTTATCTGTCAACAAATGACAATGACTTGGATAGCTTTGATGATGATAACTAATTGAGTGCAATAAATGACTTACAAAATGCGGTACTGATTTTGGTTTCACATCATCATTCCAGCGTAAACTATCTTGATCCAACCAATGATACCAATGATGGGGTAATAATAACAGCAAAATGCTGCCAGCAGTTAATGTGCCACTTAAAA
Source organism: Frischella japonica (assembly GCF_014489845.1). Lineage (GTDB taxonomy): Bacteria > Pseudomonadota > Gammaproteobacteria > Enterobacterales > Orbaceae > Frischella > Frischella japonica. Next base: position 41,189 of record NZ_JABURY010000010.1, on the reverse strand, counting down.
CAGCAAAAGCATCTAAATTAAACATTTGTCGGGCATCAAAAATAGCATGAGTGAACTCTCTACCCAAAAGTTGTTTTGCCTCTTTCGGATGCAGGCTATTAAAAGATAGTTTGGCAAGTTCGGGGTGTTCCGTGATAATAACCCAATCATCGACAATTTTTTGACAAATCGTCATTAACTGTTGTTGTATTCGATTTTCATCACCTTGTATCACAATTAAATGACGAAAATTATCCTTCATAATATCAATCTACCCTTTTCCTAACATCAACGAGAGTACACCTGCCGCGATCAACGGCCCTACAGGTACTCCTTTAAAAAAGGCTACGCCGATTAATGTGCCAACAATTAGACCATTAACAATAGTCGGATCAAGTTTCATCAATGTAATTCCTCGAGAGCCAAGCCATGACACCAAAATTCCAACCACAATGGCTAACAAGGATTGCCAAGTAACGAATGATTTTAAAATCTCTTTAATACCAATTGAGCCATCAGCTAAAGGTACCATCATGGCAGCAGTCAGCATAATTATGCCAACTGTTAAACCATACTGATTTAAAATTGGAAAATAAGCCGATAAAGGTGTTAATTTAAAAAGGAGTAACAATAAAACAGCAAAAGTAACAGTGTTATTATGTGTTACATAACAAAGACCAGCTAATGCTAATAGAATAAAAAATGTGATATCAAATTGAGTCATCATCGCAGCAAGATTTACCTAAAGTGAACTAAACAATAAAAAATAAAATTAACACACGGATATAATTTAGATTATTTTTAGTAAGCGTGAATAATTATATACAATTAATGAGGGTTATTTTAACTTAGTGCAGTTCTTACTGCACTATTAATGAATGGATTTTTATTAATTTATTACAAAACTAAAGAGGCACACCAATACGATGAGCAACTTCTTCATAGGCCTCAATCACTCCACCTAAACCTTGACGAAAACGGTCTTTATCCATTTTTTTCATGGTATCATTTTCCCAGAGTCGACAACCATCCGGCGAAAATTCATCGCCAAGCACAATTTCCCCATTAAATAAACCAAACTCTAATTTATAATCGACAAGAATCAAACCTGATTTAGCAAATAAATCAGTCAAGATGGTATTAATTTTGAAACTAAGTTCCTTCATTCGATTTAATTGTTGTTCCGTCGCCCAACCAAAAGCTCGACAGTGATACTCATTAACCATTGGATCATGTAAGGCGTCATTTTTTAAAAATAATTCAAAGGTTGGTGGATTCAAAATTTCACCCTCTTTAACACCTAAACGCCTAACTAAAGAACCAGCAGCACGGTTACGAACTACACATTCAACCGGAATCATCGTTAATTTCTTAACCAAAATTTCAGTATCAGAAACTAACTTTTCAACTTGTGTTGGAATGCCAGCTTGCGCTAATTGGGTCATAATAAAATAATTAAACTTATTATTGATCATTCCTTTACGATCAAACTGTTCAATACGTTGACCATCAAAAGCTGACGTATCATTCCTAAATTCAAGAATCAGAAAATCAGGATTTTCAGTAGTATAGACAGTTTTTGCCTTTCCGCGATAAAGCTCTGTTATTTTTTTCATTTTCAAATCCAGTATTTAATCGATTAAAAGAATCGTGTCATTAACAAAACATTTTGTTATTTATTAATTATGTCCTGCATTTCAAAGTAATTTATTAAAATGCCCGGAGTTAAAGCCAAAATAAGCAAACTGCTCTAGATATAATTAAGGAGCATTGCTGCTCCTTATTTTAATTTTCTGCTTCTGTTTTAGAAGTCATAGTAGAAGATGGTAAATCATTTACTAACATGTTATAAAAATCAACGGTGTAACGTTGACTTTCTAAAACATCAGCAGAAATATCCTGCCCGTTTTGCTTTAATGAAATGAGTTGAATCTTGATATATTCTCTACCAAAAGTAACATGACGTTGTAATAAATACCTTGCTTCAATCGATCCAGTTTTATCACCCTGTGTTATAAACCGTGAGCCTGTTTTAATAGTTTGATTATCATTCTGTTCAATCGCAATATTATGATGAGTCAACATTGCCGGAATCTGAGCCCAAAAGCCAACATATTCAGGCAAATCAACTAAAACCTCACCTGTTTGGTAAGTCGCAGAACTATCTGGCACAATAGCTAATGGCAAAACAGGTGGACGTATATCAACGTTGTGACCAACCATACCTTCTGAAGCGGACTTATTAATAAAAAAATCAGGGATTGGCTGAGGAACTTTCATTCCATTTGGAACAATTAAAGGCCTTATTTCAGGGGTACTCAGATAATCTTCATTTCCATCAACTTCACGTTGAAATCGATCATCGGAACTACAACCAACAATTAATAAGGATAAGATTGCTGATAATACTAATGATTGTTTAAACATATTTTTCAACTTTAATTCCAAAATGATTTTAAACTAATTTGGCTAATTTTAACGCTTTTTCAAGCTCTGGTATAGCATTATTACTTAGTGGTGTTAAAGGTAAACGCATCGTGGCATTTTGAATAAGTCCTAATTTTTCACAAGCCCATTTAATGGGAATAGGATTAGATTCAATAAATAATGTGGAATGTAGTTTCACTAAATTTTCATTAATTTCTCTAGCTTCTTGAACATGCCCTTTTTTCACTAGCTGGCAAATATTGGCAATTTCTTTAGCTGCGATATTGGCCGTCACTGAGATAACACCGTCTCCCCCCAACAACATAAAGTCCACAAAGGTATTATCATCACCACTAAGTAATTTAAAGTCTTCGCCAACTAATTTACGTGTCGTATATACACGACTTAAATCGCCAGTTGCATCCTTCAACGCGACAATATTATTTATTTTAGCTAATCTTGCCACTGTCTCGGGTTTTAGATCACAACCTGTACGACCTGGAACATTATAAAGAATTTGCGGTAATCCGGTATTTTCCGCAATAGCCTTGAAATGTTGGTATAAACCTTCTTGAGTCGGTTTATTATAGTAAGGCGTAACAGTAAGGCAACCAGCAACCCCGAGTGTTTCAACTTGTCTAGTCAGTGAAATGGCCTCTGCCGTGGCATTTGAGCCTGTACCAGCAATAACCTTAATCCGTCCATTTGCAAATTCAATGGTTTGTTTAATCACATCAATATGTTCTTTATGATCTAAAGTCGCAGATTCGCCGGTGGTTCCGACTGAAACAATTGCGGAGGTGCCATTTTGTATATGGTATTCAACTAATTTATTTAGGCTTACTTTGTCTACATTGCCTTTAACATCCATTGGCGTAACTAGCGCTACAATACTGCCTGTAAACATAACATAACCTCGATTGTAATTATATTTGATGATAGGAAAATTTTTGCCACAGTATGGGGCATTTTCCAACGAAATTCAACTTAACCGCCGTGCTTTATATAGGAAATAATTAATTGTAACAATTTTATAAATCATATTATTTTTATTTATTATTTGACTGTCCAAAATTTCTACCTTATTTACTTTTAAATATGATATACGGTTAATTATTTATGCTGGGTTATCAATATCAATAAATGTAGATTCAAATCCATATTCCTCCGCCAACCATTGACCTAATGCTTTAATCCCGTAACGTTCTGTTGCATGATGGCCTGCAGCATAAAAATTAATCCCATATTCACGAGCAATATGAATTGTTCGTTCAGAAACCTCACCTGTAATAAAAGCATCACAACCTTGCAAAGCAGCCTGTTCAATAAAATCTTGTCCGCCACCACAACACCAAGCAACCCGGTTTATAATTTCTGGGGCATTATCACCGCAATGCAATACTGAATGTTCTAATTTGCTTGCAATGGTATCTTTAAACGCTAAAGCAGTTTGTGGTTTGAGCAACTGACCTTTAAATAATAAATCAGTAATTGATATTCGTTCTTCTATATCAATACCTAATAAATGACCAAGTAAAACATTATTACCAAGTAAAGGATGACCATCTAAAGGAAGATGGTAACCAAATAAATTAATATTATGTTGTAATAATGTCCTAAGACGACGATATTTCATTCCGGTAATTGTAACGGGTTCATTTTTCCAAAAAAAACCATGATGCACTAAAACCGCATCAGCATCTAGTTCAACAGCAGCATCCAATAAACGTTGACAAGCCGTTACCCCTGTCACTATCTTTTTAATTTGGGCTCGACCTTCTACTTGTAATCCATTTGGAGCAAAATCTCGATAGATAGAAGTTTGTAAAAAATCATTAAGATTCTGTTCTAAAGTATAATTAAGCATGCTTACTCCAATAATAATTAATTAGATGTACATTATTTACGACGGATTATAGATGTTTTCACGAATTAACTCATCTTTAATTAAAGATAATTTATAACTTAATTTTTTGCTATTTATAACATATTAAAACGACTTTTTAACTCTTCTAGATTAATAACAAACACTATAAAAATTTAATAATTTATTTTTATAATCAGGCCATTAAATAACAATTCACAATTTAAAATTATGTCTCAGGTTGAGAAATAATTGTTATTTATAAATGTTTGTAAATTAATCAATCTGATTCATAATTAGGATTTTACTCAGACTGATAAATAGATTTTAATTGACTAACGTGTTAAATTTATCGGCAAAATCTTTTTACTGAACATCGTAATGTTATATTCCCTTAATAAACATTACTAACTTCACATAACCATAAGGACTATACAATGCATATAGGTATCCCCAAAGAGCGGTTACCGAACGAAGGTCGATTAGCAGCTACACCTCAAACTGTAGGTCAATTGCTAAAACTTGGCTTTACCGTTTCGGTAGAACAAGGTGCTGGTCAAATCGCTAACTTTGCAGATGAAGCCTTTATTGATGCTGGAGCTTCGATCCAAACTACGCATGATATTTGGCAAAATGACTTAATACTTAAATTACATGCGCCTACTGATGAGGAAATTGCCCTTATTAAAGAAGGAGCAACGTTAATCAGCTATATCTATCCCGCACAACATAAAGAACTCCTAGAAAAACTAGCCGCGAAAAATATTACGGTTATGGCGATGGATTGTGTACCACGGATTTCACGCGCCCAATCACTTGATGCATTAAGTTCTATGTCCAATATTTCTGGATATCGTGCTGTCATCGAAGCAGCTAATCAATTTGGTCGTTTTTTCACTGGCCAAGTCACGGCTGCAGGTAAAGTTCCACCAGCTAAAATATTAGTCATTGGAGCCGGTGTTGCTGGTCTGGCTGCAATTGGAGCCGCAGTTAGTCTTGGTGCCATTGTCCGCGCATTTGATACTCGTCCTGAAGTAGCCGAACAAATCCAAAGTATGGGTGCGGAATTTTTAGAACTTGATTTCCAAGAAGAAGCTGGCAGTGGCGATGGCTATGCCAAACAAATGTCAGCGGCATTTATTGAAGCAGAAATGGCGCTTTTTGCTGCTCAAGCGAAAGATGTAGATATTATTATTACAACCGCTTTAATTCCTGGAAAACCAGCGCCAAAATTGATCTCTAAAGAAATGGTTGCATCAATGAAGCCAGGAAGTGTTATTGTTGATTTAGCTGCTTTAACCGGTGGTAACTGCGAGCTAACTCACCCAGGCGAAGTTTATGAAACCGAAAATAAAGTCAAAATTATCGGTTACACTGATTTGGCTAACCGCATGCCGGCACAAGCGTCACAATTATACGGTACAAACATTGTTAATTTATTGAAATTACTTGCCAAAGAAAAAAACGGTGAGATCGATATTAACTTTGAAGATGTCGTCATTCGTGGTGTTACTGTAGTGAAAGACCAAGAAATTACTTGGCCGGCACCGCCGATTCAGGTATCAGCGCAACCGCAAAAACCAGCGGCTAAACCGGTTGTCAAGCCTGAAGCGAAACCTATGTCGCCTGCATTACGTTTTAGTATTTTAGCATTTGCGATATTGTTATTCTTTTGGATTGCTTCAGCAGTACCGAAAAGTTTCTTATCGCATTTCACCGTATTTGCTTTATCGTGTGTTGTTGGCTATTACGTAGTATGGAATGTGACACATTCACTACATACTCCATTAATGTCAGTAACTAATGCCATCTCAGGTATTATTATGGTCGGTGCAATATTACAAGTCACAGCTAGTAATGGGTTTATCATTTTCCTTGCTACAATTGCCATCTTGATTGCTAGTATCAATATTTTTGGCGGATTTTTTGTCACCCACCGTATGCTAAAAATGTTTCAACGTGGCGGTAACAATAGCAAAGCTAAAGGAGAATAAACATGAATTCAGGAATTATTCAAGCCGCTTACGTTATTGCAGCACTACTATTTATTTTTAGTTTAAGTGGCTTATCTAAACAAGAAACAGCTAGATCTGGCAATATTTACGGCATAATCGGTATGAGCATTGCCTTAATTGCGACGATAGGAAGTTTAAATAGTGGTATCGGATGGGTAATCATAGCCATAATAATCGGCGGTGCAATTGGCATCATTTTAGCCAAAAAAGTGGAAATGACTCAAATGCCAGAACTCGTTGCATTACTTCATAGTTTTGTTGGTATGGCTGCGGTATTAGTCGGTTTTAACAGTTACCTTGACAGTGAACAATTTTCATCGCATGAACTATTAAAAAATCTAGTTGAGACTAATACTAATAATGAGCTCATGGTTCATTTAATAGAAATTTTTGTTGGTGTATTTATTGGTGCAGTAACATTTTCTGGCTCAATTATCGCTTTCGGCAAACTTAATGGTCGCATCAGTTCTAAACCGTTGTCATTACCTTATAAGCATTATTTAAATTTAGGTGCAATACTGTTCTCAGTTCTTTTAATGACTATGTTCCTAAATTTTCATGATAATACAGCCTTTGCATCGTTTTGTTTAATCATTATGACATTAATCGCTTTAGCTTTTGGTGTTCATTTAGTTGCTTCAATCGGTGGCGCTGATATGCCTGTCGTGATTTCAATGCTAAATTCATATTCAGGTTGGGCCGCTGCTGCAGCCGGCTTTATGCTTGATAATGATTTATTAATTGTTACAGGTGCATTAGTCGGTTCATCAGGAGCAATTCTCTCTTACATTATGTGTAAAGCAATGAATCGTTCATTTATCAGCGTCATAGCGGGTGGTTTTGGATCTGATGGTAAAGCAGCAAGCACTGAAGAAGAAATGGGCGAATATCGTGAAATGCAACCGATTGATGTTGCTCAAGCGCTAAAAGAAGCGCGTTCAGTTATCATTGTTCCTGGATATGGAATGGCTGTTGCACAAGCACAGAGTGCTGTAAGTAGTATTACTGAAAAATTACGTGGCATGGGGATTGAAGTTCGATTTGGTATTCACCCTGTAGCTGGTCGGTTACCTGGTCATATGAATGTATTACTCGCTGAAGCTAAAGTACCTTATGATATCGTTTTAGAAATGGATGAAATCAATGACGATTTCCCTGATACCGACGTCGTTTGGGTTATTGGTGCTAATGATACCGTTAACCCAGCAGCCTCTGAAGATCCTAGCAGTCCGATTGCTGGAATGCCAGTACTTGAAGTTTGGAAAGCGAAAACAGTAATTATATCTAAACGTTCCATGAATACTGGTTATGCCGGCGTGCAAAACCCATTATTTTTTAAAGAAAATAGTTACATGTTATTTGGCGATGCTAAGGCAAGTGTTGAGAAAGTATTACAAGACATCTAAGTATCACTGTTAAAATACGTAAAACTCGCCAAATGGCGAGTTTTTTATTTATCAGACTTAAATAAACTACCGTTGAACAACAAAAAACCGGTTAATATAGTTTGTCAAGTTATGTTATCTGGCGCATGTCACAGTCAGCTAATACTAGCATTTTGCAGCTCGATCCAATAAATCTATCCATTTAAAAATAAATTAACTAAAAGCGAAACACTTAATTTTTTCTCATTATTCAGCCCTTTTTATAACTCAAGTAATAAGAAAATTAATCACAAAGTGCCCAAAAAAATTGTTCTACCTTAAATAAAAAAATAGCATTAATATAATATCATTATATTTCAAATAGATATGGGAGATGAAATGAAATTACGTAAAATTATGATTATTGGCGTTGGCAATGTTGGTTCCACCACCGCTTATACATTGGTTAATCGTGGTTTTTGTGAAGAAATAGCACTCGTAGATCTTAATAAAGAATTGGTATATGGGCATCAACAAGACTTATTAGATGCAGCCGCATATCGACAAAATATGGTGAAAATTTCGCTTCGCGAAGCCAATGATTGTGCTGATATTGATATTGCTATTATATGTGTTACTTCTGGTCTCGCTCAAAAAAGTCGTGCCGAAGAGCTTATTGGCACATCTAAGATTGTTGCCAATATAGTTCCCGGAATGATGAAAAATGGTTTTAAAGGCATTTTTCTTATTGCGACTAATCCATGTGATGCGATTACATACTATGTTTGGAAATTATCTGGGTTACCTAAACATCGCATTTTAGGTACAGGGGTATGGCTAGATACTGTACGATTACGCCGTTTACTAGGAGAATCAATGGATATCGGCCCACAAAGCATTGACGCGTTTATTGTCGGTGAACATGGCGATTCTCAATTTCCGGTTTGGTCTCATTCCTCACTTTATGGTATTCAACTTAATCAACTGAATAAAACACAACTCAATTTTGAATTAATTGGCGATAAAGCACGTAAAATGGGGTTTGAAATTGTTAACTGTAAACATTGTACCGAATATGGTATTGGCAGTACGATTGCTGAAATTTGCCAACATATCATGACCAATAGTCACCGAGCGCTTGCTTTATCTTGTATCCTTGATGGTGAATATGGTTATCATGATGTGGCAATCGGTGTACCGGCAATACTAGATCAACATGGGATAAAAAAAATTATTACACTTGATTTCAATAGTCAGGAACAAAAACTGTTCGACAACAGTATTAATATCATAAAAAATTATATTACGCATCTACCAAAATAACGACAAAAATTGGTTATAATGTATTCCGCATTAATGAAAAAAGATTTAACGTGCAATAATAAAATGCACGTTTTTTCCACCAAATAGATAAAAAACCGCTTAAAATAAGACTAACGATGATTAGTTTTAATAAATGTTAATTTCTATAAGCTCTGAATAACACCTAATAAAATATGATCATTTAAGCTATAATGACAAATTGTTATTAGCGTTATAATTTATCAAGGATCTTTATGTCATTTAATTCACTTGGTTTGGACACCAAGATAGTGGAAGCTGTTAATGCCCTACGATTTTCCCAACCCACCGAAATTCAACAACAAGCAATCCCAAAAATTCTAGCCGGTAAAGATATTATGGGCAGTGCACAAACCGGTACCGGTAAAACGGCTAGTTTTGTCTTACCTATATTACAGAAGTGGCTTGTTAAATCTAACCTTAAAAATGATGTGATAGAACCGAAAAAAGGTAGGCGACCAATATATGCTTTAATTTTAGCGCCAACTCGTGAACTGGCTGCACAAATAGGTGATAATATTCGTGATTATAGTCGTTTTTTACCAATTCGCTCTTTAGTTGTCTTTGGTGGTGTAAGTATTAATCCACAAATGATGAAATTGCGTGGCGGTGTTGATATCCTAGTGGCAACGCCAGGACGATTATTAGATTTAGTCCAAAAAAATGCTGTCGACCTAAAAACAGTAAAAGTTCTGGTGCTTGATGAAGCTGATCGCATGTTAGATATGGGATTTATTCACGATATTCGCCGAGTGATTACTAAATTACCCAAAAAACGCCAAAATTTAATGTTTTCAGCTACGTTTTCTAATGCTGTAACGCAACTGGCACACACGCTTTTAAATTCTCCAGAAACCTTAGCTGTAGCTACGACTAATAGTACTTCTAAGCAAATCACCCAGTATGTACACCATGTTGATAAAAGCCGTAAACGTGAACTATTATCCTATTTAATAGGTAGACAACAATGGTCACAAGTTCTTATTTTCACGCGTACCAAATACGGTGCAAATCATTTAGCTGATCAGCTTAATAAAGATGGTATTAAAGCTTCGGCAATTCACGGCAATAAAAGTCAAGGCGCTCGAACGAAAGCACTAGCCGATTTTAAACATGGGAAAATTACAGCTCTCGTTGCTACTGATATTGCTGCGAGAGGACTTGATATTGAACACTTGCCTTATGTCGTGAATTATGATCTACCACAGATTGCCGAAGATTATGTACATCGTATCGGTCGTACTGGACGAGCTCAAAATAGTGGTCAAGCTATTTCGCTGGTCTGTGTTGATGAACTGCCACAATTAAAATCAATTGAAAAATTGATCCAAGTTAATATTCCAAAATTAACTACTGAAGGATTTGCCGTCAATCCTAATATTAAACCGACTTCAGTAAAGAAAAATGGTATTCATAAAAATGCCAAGAAACTTAAATAAAACAATTATTAATATTACACTTTTTATTTTCATCAAATATACGCGAATATTGATTTTATCGGAATGTAGACAAATTAATAGCAAAACAATGTTGCATACAATATTTAAATCAGATAAAGTCAATTGCTAATGATGAAAACTCTGACCAGGTACTTTTTTATTCTATTAATAAGGAACTATTTCATGACTAATCGCAGTCGTCGTTTGAAAAAAAAATTACATATTGAAGAATTCAAGGAATTAGGTTTTACCGTTAGTTGGTCATTTGCAGAAGGTACTGATGCTAAAACTTTGGATAGCGTTGTTGATCTATTTATTAACGAAGCTATTAAACCAAATGGTCTAGCTTATGAAGGAAGTGGTGATCTAAATTGGCAAGGTTTAATATGTATGCAAAAAATTGGTAATTGCACTGAAGAACATCGTAAGATCGTTAGCGATTGGTTAGTTAATCATGGACTTAATAGGGTTAAAACAGGCCAGCTAATTGATATATGGTGGGATGAGTTAGATTTTTAAGCAACCCACACATCTTTTCAACGGGTATTTATTATCGCTAAAGGTTACTCAGGTAACCTTTCAATTTTATAATGTCCCTTGGCAAATTAGTCCCTATCACACCGTAATACACCACCATTAGCGAGCTGATCTTTCGAAATTTCATGAATGATAATTTGTACTGCTTCTGGTTTACAATTCAATGTTTCAACGATTGCCTGAGTAACTCGTTTCGCCATCTCTCGTTTTTGTTCGATGGTTCTACCTTCCAAAAAATCTATCACAACATTTGGCATATCCTTTCCTTTTAGTTCAAACGATTTATCTGTTCAATCTGGGCATCAGTCAACATAATATCACTATTTTGACAAATGGATATTCCCGATTGAATAATCATATTAGCAATTAGTTTTGCGTCGTCAAGCGAATGCATTTTATAAGTACCACACTGATATTCATTTAGTTCAGGAATATCTTTTTGTGAGTTTACTTGCATTATATCTTGCATCGCGGCTAACCAACTATCAGCAACTTTTTTTTCAGATGGTTGACCGATTAGACTCATATAAAATCCAGTACGGCACCCCATAGGAGAAATATCGATAATTTCCACCTGTTCGCTATTGAGGTGATCTCGCATAAAACCAGCAAACAGATGTTCAAGTGTATGAATTCCTTTTTCGGAAAGTAGTGCTTTATTAGGTGTAGTAAAGCGTAAATCAAAGACAGTTATCGTATCACCTTTTGGCGTTTGCATAATTTTAGCAACTCTAACAAAAGGTGCTTTCATTTTAGTATGATCGACTTTAAAGCTATCAAGTAGTGGCATAATTCCTCTCCATTTAATTATTTGAGATATCAGATTGCTTAAAATGATCTAACATCGTTTGTTCATCCATAATCTGAATAGATAATTCTTCTGCTTTGGTCAATTTAGAACCTGCAGACTCGCCAGCAATAACTATATCGGTATTTTTAGACACACTTCCGGTGATTTTAGCACCTAATTGCTTAAGTTTTTCTTTTGCTTCATCACGTGGCATAGATGATAAAGTGCCGGTTAAAACAATCACTTTATCCTTAAAAATATTGTTAACAATATTTGGTGCTTTTACCGTAACGGGTTGCCAGTTAATCCCGATTTTATCGCTGATTAAGGCATCAATTATATTACGGTTATGTTCTTCTTCAAGAAAATTAACAATACTTTTTGCTATTACTTCACCAATATCATTGACCTTTTGTAGTTGCTCTACATCACAATTGCGAATAGCTTCTAATGAACCAAATTCATTAGCCAAACTTTCAGCGGTAACTTCACCAACATGTGGAATACCTAACGCAAAAATAAATCGCCCTAAAGTTGTACGTTTTGATTTATCTAGAGCATTACGTAAATTAGTCGCTAATTTTTCACCAACTTTATCCAATGAACACAATTGTGGTAATGTTAAATAGTAGAGATCAACCGGCGTTTTAATATATTGTTTATCAACAAGTTGTTCGATAATACGATCCCCAAAACCGGTAATATCCATTGCTCTGCGTGAAACAAAGTGTTTTAAAGATTCTTTACGTTGCGCAGCACAAAATAACCCACCAGAACAGCGAGATATGGCTTCCCCTTCGTCACGAACAATCAACGATCCGCATACTGGACAATGCGTTGGAAATTCAATAGTTCGAGTATTTTCAGGACGTTTATCTAACATCACAGCGACCACTTTAGGGATAACATCCCCAGCACGACGAATGATTACAAAATCCCCTTCACGAATACCTAAACGATCAATTTCATCACTATTATGTAGTGTTGCATTACTGACCACAACACCCGCAACGGCTACAGGCTCCAGTCTAGCAACAGGCGTAATAGCCCCCGTTCGTCCAACTTGAAAATCGACTTTTAATAGCTGTGTAACTTGTTCCTGAGCTGGAAATTTAAACGCAATAGCCCAACGTGGAGCGCGAGCTACAAAACCAAGTTGTTGTTGTAAGTCAATTTGATTAACTTTTATTACCACGCCATCAATGTCGAAACCTAATGTCATACGCTCATTTTCGACATTATGGAAATAATCCAATACTTCTGACGCACCATTAACAATTTTGACATAGTCACTAACCGGAATACCCCATTGTTTAAATTGCATTAATCTACCGTAATGGGTATCAGGCAATGTTGCTCCTTCAAATATACCGACGCCATAACAATAGAATGAAAGTGAGCGTTTTGCAGTGATTCTTGGATCTAACTGCCGTAACGAACCAGCTGCTGCATTGCGTGGATTAGCAAATACTTTTTCATGGTTTTTTTCTGCATCATGATTTAATTTATCAAACGCTTGATGCGTCATAAAAACTTCGCCTCGCACTTCTAAACGTGAAGGAATATTTTCACCAATGAGTTTAAGTGGAATCGATTTTATCGTTTTGACATTTTCACTGATATCTTCCCCCATATTTCCATCACCACGGGTTGCAGCACGTGCAAAGTTGCCATTTTCATAGAGGATGCTGACAGCTAAACCATCCAATTTCAATTCGCAGCAATATTGCAAATTGGCTGACGAGCTATCAATTCGTTCACGAACGCGCTTATCGAATGCGATTAATCCATCATCAGCAAAAATATTATCTAAGGATAACATCGGCATTTCATGTCGAATCGTTGTAAACTGATTTAATGCCATCCCACCAACTCGCTGCGTAGGGGATTCTGGCGTGATTAGTGCAGGATATTTTAGCTCAAAATCGCGTAATTGTTGCATCAATTTATCATATTCAACATCAGGAATTTTAGGATCGTCTAATACATAGTATTGATATTCATGTTGACGAATTATATTACGCAATTGTTCAACTTGTTGTTTAATATTCATGGGTGCTTACTCACAGCTCGTCTTATCGTTTATAATTAAAGTTGTTAAAAAATAGATATCATTTTAATAAAGCTGTTTATCCATTACATATCGCTTTTATTCGTTTTTTATAGCTATCAATTTCTTGCGGAGTAAGCATGTGATGTTGATGATCTAAAACAACGCCATTGACATCATCAGCAATCCGTTGAACAGATTGCAACATTAATTTAAAATTTTGTGAAGTATTACCATAAGATGGTATCATCATAAAAATCGATACACCAGGTGTCGAAAACTCATGCATTGTTTCAGGATCTAACGTTCCAGGTTTTACCATGTTAGCCAAGCTGAAAAGTACCGGTCCATTTCCAGCAGGATCTAAATGTCGATGAAAAATTTGCATTTCACCAAATTGAAAACCTGATTGAATAATACTACTTAATAATAAATCACCGCGGATATTTTCACCATTTAGACCCGTTACATGTAATACTAACACATCATTTTGGCTATCTTTTTGTTCTGTTTGTTCTGTTTGTTTATTTTCTTGTTCAAGACTTTCAGACAGCTCTTTTTCCGGCATGAACGTAATTGGATTATCTTTTATAGGTGATGGTTTAATACTTTCCACCTCTGGTCGCTCATCAATATGACTATCAAAAGTGTTATTTGGCTGATGTTGATTAGAATTTTTAGCATATAAAGGGTCCTCTTCAGCAAATAAATCCCGTTGGATAGGTATAGACGGTTGTGATTCGATTATAAAATCTTTCGCTGAGTTATCAAAAAACGTTGGAGAGGAATTGGAAACGCTTTCATCGCTTCTCTTCGCGATGATATCTCGTGAATGTAAATCATCGGTAAAATTATCATTAAAATCTTCTTCAAAAGAACGAGAATCTTGCCAAGATAGGTCATTAGAGTCTAGTTTATTTCTTGATTGTCTTTTAGATTCAAAAAGATGTGAACGCTCTTTTTTATTAATCCAAAATCCATGAATCAGTAATGCAATGATTACCAACGAGGCAATAACAATTAGTACAATTCGTAAATTATCCATCATACCTATCTCTATATTAATTTTGTGTTGCTATATTACTGTATTTGATTAGTGATACTCAAGCTTCTTAAAAACTTTATCCGTTTAATTTTAATATTTATTGTGTTAGATTACAAAGAGATATGAATTTTATTATCATAAATTTATCAAAAAAAACAAAATATATCATTTTTCACCATAAAATCTTGAATTCAGAAAAAGTAAATCTCAATTAGGTCACCTAGCAAATAATAATCTTGATTAATCATAAGTTTTCTTAACATCCCATTACCTTAAATATATAAATTTTTAGTTCTCTGTGCTATCATGAGAATAGTAGCTTACATTCAAATCTGAAATTCTGTAGAATCAACTTCCTTTACAATTTATGATCTACTTTTTTACATACTAACATTCTAATTTTTTACCGAGGTTATTTTAATATGAGATTAAAAAAAGCATTACATCCAGCTACCCTTGCCTTGATGATAGGGGGAAGCATCTTACTGACAAGTTGTGGTGAAAATAAATCTAATGCTGATAACAATAAAATACCGCCGGTAGCAGTTAAAATATTTCAAACTCAACCGCTTAATTATACCATCAAAACAGTATTACCTGCGCGTGTTGTCGCATCACAGATTGCTGAAATTAGACCACAAGTCAGTGGCATTATTCTTAAACGTGAGTTTGATGAAAGTAGTAACGTTACTGAAGGACAATCACTTTATCAAATCGACCCGGCAATTTATCAAGCCACTTATGATAGTGCAGTAGCGAGTGTTGCTAGCGCCGAAGCTAATGCGAATATTGCTCATTTAACCTTAAAACGTTATGAAGGATTATTGAAAACCAAGTCTATCAGTCAACAAGATTATGATAAAGCGCAAGCTGACTCCCAACAAGCCGATGCAGCAGTTCTGGTTGCCAAAGCAAATTTACACACGGCAAAAGTCAATCTTGACTATACCAAAGTTTACTCACCAATTCAGGGGTACATTGGTAAATCAAATGTTACTGAAGGTGCATTAGTCAATGCTGGGCAACAAACACCTATGGCATTAGTGCAGAAACTTGATCCGATCTATGTCGATATGACTCAAGCGGCTACCATTTTTGAACGCAATGAGAAAGATCGTGACACACTTTATAAACCTGCCGAAAAGGTAGAATTATTCTTTAATGATGGTTCTAAATATGAATATAACGGAAGTGTAAAGTTTTCAGATAAAACAGTTAATGAAACAACTGGAACGGTAACTTTACGAGCTGAATTTGCTAATCCTAATTCTAAGATCTTACCTGGTATGTTCGTAAAACCTCACTATACCCTTGGTAATATTGAAAATGCGATTCTGGTTCCGCAAAAAGGTATCACTAGTAACCAACTTGGTAATTATACGGCAATCATTGCTATTCCAATGAATAACACCGCCGGCGGCAATGAGCAGCAAACATATTATTTAGAACAACGTAACAATGTTAAAGTTTATTCTGGTATACCAGGATATTGGATTGTGACTAGTGGTATTAATGCTGGCGAAAAAGTAGTAATTTCGGGATTATTGAATTTGGCAGGAAGAAATCTTAATGACCCTAAAAATAAGACTATCGTAAATATTATAAATATAAAAGAACCAGATATGCTCAGTCAAAAACAGTTAGATACAATCATTGAAAATAATCTCAAGTAGAAAAATCGGAGTTTTTAATAATGGCTAAGTTTTTTATTGATCGCCCAGTTTTTGCTTGGGTAATTGCAATTATGATGATGTTGGGAGGAGCTCTTTGCATCAAATTACTTGCAATTGAACAATATCCTGATATTGCTCCCCCTGCAGTAACAGTAACAGCAAGTTATCCAGGTGCAGATGCTCAGACTATCGAAAATACAGTCACCCAATTAATTGAGCAAAATCTTACTGGTATTGACAACTTACTTTATATGAAATCAACCAGTAGTGCTCAAGGAATCGTTCAAACTACTTTAACTTTTGCACCAGGCACAGATCCCGATTTCGCTCAGGTTCAAGTGTTAAATAAAGTGGAAAGTGTTAAATCACGTCTACCTGATAGTGTCCAGAAAAATGGTGTATCGGTAGCAAAAAATAACACTAACTTCTTAAAAGTCATTGGTTTTTATTCAACCAATCCTGAAAAAAAACAAGCTGATATTGCTGACTTTATCTACTCCACAGTTCAAGATCCACTACGCCGAGTACAAGGCGTTGGTGATACCACTTTATTTGGTTCAGAATATGCGATGCGTATTTGGCTCGATCCAAATAAAATGAACTATTTTAAATTATCTACTCAAGAAGTGATTGCGGCTATTCAAGCACAAAATGCACAAGTTACAGCAGGTCAGTTAGGTGCTTATCCGATTAAAGAAGGTCAAGAATTAAATGCCACTATTACTGCTCAATCTCGACTCAAAACGCCAAAACAGTTCCAAAATATTTTAGTTCGAGTCAATACCGATGGTTCTAATTTACTATTAAAAGATATAGCTAAAGTGGAGTTAGGTGCTGCAGATTATAACTTTATATCACGTTATAATGGACAGATATCAAGTGGTTTAGCCATTTATTTGGCAACCGGTGCTAACCAACTGGATACTTCCGATGCTGTAGATGCCAAGTTAGCCGAGTTAGCTAAGATTTTTCCAGATGACATTAAGTATGATTTTCCTTATGACACTACGCCATTTGTAAAATTATCAATTGATAATGTGATTGAAACATTAATTGATGCGATCGTATTAGTTGTTTTGGTGATGTTTTTATTCTTACAAAATCTCCGTTCAACCATTATTCCAACGATTACTGTTCCGGTCGTTTTATTAGGTACATTTGCGGTTTTATATATCACAGGCTTTACTATCAATACCTTATCCATGTTTGCGATGATTCTTGCCATTGGTTTATTAGTGGATGATGCAATCGTAGTTATTGAAAACGTGGAACGTATTATGCATGATGAGGGGTTATCACCTTATGATGCTACTGTAAAATCGATGGAGCAAATCACTTCCGCACTGATCGGTATTGCCGTGGTACTTTCTGCAGTATTTATTCCCATGGCTTTTTTTGGCGGTGCGGCCGGTGGAATTTATCGTCAATTCTCAATAACGATTGTTACCTCCATGGCTTTATCCGTAATAATGGCTATTATTTTAACACCAGCATTATGTGTACAAATCCTTAAAGCTCCATCAAAACACGGAACAGAAAAAAAATCGATTTTCCAAAAAATCTTAAATATTCCGCCATTTAATTGGATATCATTAGCGACAAATAAGATTTTTTATTATTTTAATTTTGCTTTTACCAAAAGCCAGCACGTCTATGAAAAAGGCGTTATTAAAACATTAAATAAACCAATAATTAGTCTTTTAGGTTATATTATCATTCTTTTAGTTTTCATCGTTGGTTACTTGAAACTGCCTACTTCTTTCTTACCTGATGAAGATCAGGGGGTAATTATTATGATGGTTGAGTTGCCACCAGGTTCAACCCTTGATCAGACTGAAGCTGTACTTGGTAAAGCAACCAATTACTTTAGAACCAAAGAAGCCGACTCCGTAAAAGAAACATTCACTGTTGCTGGCTTTAGTCTAGCCGGGCGTGGACAAAATGTCGGTTTAGGATTTATTAAACTTAAAGATTGGGATTTAAGAAAAAGTAGTGATCAAAAAATTGGTGCAATTCTTCAGCGTACAAATGGCTTCTTAAGAACCATTACTGAGGCGCGCAGTTTTGCACTCAATGTGCCAGCTGTTCCTTCTTTAGGTATGTCTAATGGTTTCTCTTACGTTTTAATGGACAGTGCAGGTCAAGGTCATAATGCGTTGATGGGAGCATTTTATCAAACCTTATCTGCCGCAATGCGTAATCCACTACTAACCCAAGTCAGACCAGGTGGGATGCTCGATGTTCCGCAATATAAAATTGATGTCGATTTTGAAACAGCACAAGCATTAGGTGTGTCAGTTAGCAACGTTAATAGTGTGTTATCAACCGCCTTAGGATCAGCGTATATTGATGATTTTGTTTATAACAATCGTGTAAAAAAAGTCTATGTCCAATCAGATGCCAAATATCGTATGTTACCTGATGATTTTAGTATTTGGCATGTTAAAAATAATAATGGCGATATGGTTCCTTATGATGCTTTTGCTAAAACATCTAAAACCTTCGGATCACCTTCATTGGTTCGTTACAATGGTGTTTCAGCCATGGAAATCAGTGGTGTGGCAATTCCTGGAGAAAGTTCGGGCTCAGCAATGGCAATCATGGAAAATATTTCTCAACAGTTACCTCGAGGGTTTACTTATGATTGGACAGGATTATCTTATCAAGAACGGGAAACCGGTTCTCAAAAAATGATGCTGATGTTTATCTCTCTTATCGTTGTATTTCTTTCATTAGCAGCTCTTTATGAAAGCTGGACTATTCCAATTTCGGTACTTTTAACAATACCTGTTGGCGTATTTGGTACGGTTTTAGCAACCTCATTATTCAAACTTGAAAATGATATCTATTTCTTTGTTGGATTATTAACAACCTTAGGATTAACTGCTAAAAATGCGATTCTAATTGTAGAGTTTGCTAAAGATGCTATTGAAAAAGAAGGTAAAAGCATTTTTGATGCTACATTGGAAGCATGCCGTTTACGATTACGACCGATTTTAATGACCTCTTTTGCCTTTATTCTGGGTGTTTTACCACTTGCGATTAATAGTGGCGCAGGGTCAGCCAGTCAAAATTCAGTTGGTACTGGTGTTATCGGTGGTATGATTACCGCTACATTTATCGCTATATTCTATATACCATTATTCTTTTTATATTTAACTAAATTTGTCGATAAATTTGATCGTAAAAAGAATAATCAAGATAAAGATATTTCTATACCAACAAAATAACGTTTAGATAAATTAAAAATGCGCCAATTGGCGCATTTTTTTAATTTTTGACAAAACCAAAACTTAAAAACCTTAACATTGCTTATTATAAATTTTGCCGAAAGTTATTTAATTATCTTATTCACAATAAATCTATTAATTTTATTAATCACTTTTGTTTCTGGCTTTAGCCAATTGAGCTTTGATTAGGGCAAGTCGACTCTTACCGTGCTCAAAGCGCTGTTCCGCTGTCGGTTGTTGTCGACCATTACTCCAATTAAGATCATCTTGTGGCAATTCAAAAAGAAAACGACTTGGCTCTAATTGACTACTCTCACCAAATTGCTTACGTTCTCTGCTGTATGAAAGCGTCAGAACTCGCTGTGCTCGCGTAATACCAACATAGGCCAATCGTCTTTCTTCTTCAATGTTTTCTTCATCAATACTGGTTTGGTGCGGTAATAGTCCTTCTGCCATGCCAATTAAATAAACATAAGGAAATTCTAAACCTTTCGAAGCATGTAACGTCATTAATTGCACTTCATCTTGTTCATCTTCATTTTCATTGCGTTCGAGCATGTCACGCAAAGTAAAGCGCGCTACGGCATCTTCCAAAGTATATGGTTCATCAATATCATTACCTTTTAGCATATCATCCAGCCAAGTGATAAGTTGTTCAACATTTTTCATACGCATCTGAGCAGCGGTTGGTGAAGACGATGTTTCATACATCCAACTTTCATAATCAATTCCTTGCAATAATTCGTAAACTGCAGACATTGGATCATGTTGTGCTTGTTGTGATAATTGATTAAACCATTCAACAAATCCTTGCAATGATGTTAATCGTTTAGCAGATAATATTTCGGTTAACTCACCATCAAAAGCTGTTTTGAATAAACTCAATGAACGTGTTCCTGCTAATTCACCTAATTTTTGTAAGGTGGCAGGGCCAATTTCTCGTTTAGGTGTATTAATAACCCGAATAAACGCATTATCATCATCTAAATTTACTAATAGTCGCAAATAAGCCATGATATCTTTAATTTCAATTCGCGAAAAAAACGAGGTTCCCCCTGAAATTTTATAAGGAATACGGCCTTGCATAAGCATTTTTTCAATTAAACGCGACTGATGATTACCACGATATAAAATTGCATAATCACCATAACGAGCATTATTAGCAAAACGATGACCTATAAGGTGATTCACGACTTTTTCTGCTTCATCTTCCTCATTATTTGCTGATAATACATTAATATATTCACCATAACCTAATTCAGAATGGAGAGTTTTACTAAATAAATGGGGATTATTTTCAATTAAAATATTAGCTGCTTTAAGGATTCTCCCCGACGAGCGGTAATTTTGTTCCAATTTGATAACATTAAGATTCGGGAAATCCTGGTTGAGTAATACTAAATTTTGCGGTCGGGCACCACGCCAAGAATAAATCGATTGATCATCGTCACCTACGACGGTAAACTTCGCACGATGACCAACTAATAATTTAATTAATTCATATTGACTAGTATTGGTATCTTGATATTCATCAACGAGCAGATAACGTACTCGGTTTTGCCATTTTTCGCGGACAGTTTCATTATTTTTTAATAATAATGTCGGTAATAAGATCAAATCATCAAAGTCCAAAATACCACATGACTTTTGTTGCTGTTCATACAATTTGTAACAATGTGCAAATAATTGTTCTTTTTTACCTTGCGCTTTAGCCATGGCTAACGTGCTATCAACAAGATCATTTTTCCAATTTGAAATGCAACTACGCAATTGGTTGATGAGTTCTTTATCACCATCAAACCACTGTTCGGTCAACTCTTTAAGTAATGCAAACTGATCATGATCATCGA
Organism: Frischella japonica; assembly: GCF_014489845.1. Classification (GTDB taxonomy): domain Bacteria; phylum Pseudomonadota; class Gammaproteobacteria; order Enterobacterales; family Orbaceae; genus Frischella; species Frischella japonica. Next base: position 19,585 of record NZ_JABURY010000010.1, on the reverse strand, counting down.
ATAAAGAAAAATTACTTTTAATACCGACCTGTTTATACTCTTTGCGAATTATATCTAGCCCCAATGTATGGAAAGTTGAAATTTTTAACCCTCTCGTTTCTTGGCGACCAAGTGAGTGAGTAATTCGTTCTTTCATTTCTCTAGCAGCTTTATTAGTAAATGTAACCGCAAAAATATGTTTTGGTTGGTATTCTTTAACTTTAATCAAATAAGCAATTTTATTAATAATAACCCGCGTTTTACCCGATCCTGCACCAGCTAGAACCAAACATGGACCAGATACAAACTCAACGGCTTGCTGTTGACTTAAATTTAAACGCACAACGGTAACCATCTATAAAAAATGTGACTAGTATACTCAATCACTCTTTAAAAACCTAATATTAGTATAATTATGCGTTATTTTTTATTCAAAAATGGCAAAACTTTTTAAATAAAATAGCTCCCGTTGATTAGATGAAAAATAAATGGCTAATTAGTTGATCAATAACAATATATAAAACGATTATTGGCTATTAAAAATCTATTATATAGCAAAATTAATAAGTTATATTTTTCCGACTAAACCTTGTTAAATCTATAAATATCTTATTGTAACAATTCCTGCTTATTTACTATATTCAGCTTGAATAACACACTTAAATTTGATAGTTTATTGCCAATCCATATTATTCACATTTAACAAAAAGGTAATTGTTATGACAATCAAAGTAGGTATTAATGGTTTTGGTCGTATCGGCCGTATTGTTTTCCGTGCAGCACAACAACGTTCTGACATCGAAATCGTTGCTATTAATGATTTATTAGACGTTGATTACATGGCTTATATGCTAAAATATGATTCAACTCACGGTCGTTTTGATGGTACAGTTGAAGTTAAAGATGGCAAATTAGTCGTTAACGGTAAAGCAATTCGTGTTACTGCTGAAAGAGATCCTGCAAATTTAAAATGGAACGAAGTAGGTGTTGATGTTGTTGCTGAAGCGACTGGTTTATTCTTAGATGATGCCACTGCTCGTAAACATATCCAAGCTGGTGCTAAAAAAGTTGTTTTAACTGGCCCTTCTAAAGATAGCACACCTATGTTCGTAATGGGTGTTAACGATAAAGATTATGCAGGTCAAGATATCGTTTCTAATGCTTCATGTACAACTAACTGTTTAGCACCTTTAGCTAAAGTTATCAATGACAACTTTGGTATCGTTGAAGGTCTAATGACAACTGTTCACGCAACTACAGCAACTCAAAAAACTGTTGATGGTCCTTCTCACAAAGATTGGCGTGGTGGTCGTGGTGCTGCTCAAAACATCATCCCATCTTCAACTGGTGCCGCTAAAGCTGTGGGTAAAGTTATCCCTGAACTAAATGGTAAATTAACTGGTATGGCTTTCCGTGTTCCAACTCCAGATGTTTCTGTTGTTGATTTAACTGCCCGTTTAGCTAAACCTGCTAAATACGAAGACATCTGTAAAGTAATTAAAGCTGCTGCAGAAGGTCCAATGAAAGGCGTTCTTGGTTACACTGAAGATGCTGTAGTTTCTACTGATTTCTTGGGTGAAGTTTGCACTTCTGTATTTGATGCGAAAGCAGGTATCCAAATCAGTGATACATTTGTTAAATTAGTTGCATGGTACGACAATGAAGTTGGCTATTCAAACAAAGTATTAGACTTAATAGCAGTTGTTGCTAAATAATAGTCATTCAAACTATCTAAAAAAGCTAAAACACTAAAGTTTTAGCTTTTTTTATTGTTTTATTTAGGCAAATTTTCTTACTATTCAATATCTAACATTTTAATTTTTTATTAATTACCAATAATTAGATACAACACTCCATAAAATTAATTTATTAATATCATTTTACTAATCCAAACGATACAAACAGATGGAAAGCCATTGAAAAAAATGATAAATATGAATATTTGCAAAAAGTAAGATTACATAAATGATAAATTACTCTGTTTAATACTCCTATCTCCATGTGCAACTATTGCAGATTTAACGCTGAGATCTTTCTCGACTATTATCGATTATAAGCTGGCAATCACACCATAAATAAAAAAAACGATTACTGATTTAAATTCATTTATTGAATTATTTATGAATGTTATGACAATATGGTATTCAAAATGGTCCAAAAAGTTCGAAAAACTATTCATACTAACTTTATAACAGTATCTTTAAATATGCCTACGACGCTAAATAATTAACCGATATGGAGACTTAATATGCTATAGATAATATTAATGTCATTATTGAATGGAGCATGGATATTTGATATATCTATACTTAATGCCAATTATCAATGTGTTAATAAAAATGGCAAATTAAATGGCATGTCTACAAGCATTGATAATTAGATTAACTCTTGAATAATCGATAATAATAGTAAGACTTATATCTACTTTTATTATTATTTTTTCTACAATTATTAAGCTTTTGGAGATTTAGAAAATCTCCTCGATTATCAGCAGTTCCTCTTTTTAGCCTATCATTATAGTAAATATTGTTTTAATTATTGCTTCTATAAATTTTAATTTAGGCGATATCTTTTTTCAGACTTGAAATATTAATTTTTATGCCTATATAGATAGATGTCTTAATAATAAATTTAGAGGTATTAATCAATGAGTAACCAAGGAACCGAAACTCGTGGATTTCAATCAGAAGTGAAACAACTTCTTCACTTAATGATTCACTCACTTTATTCTAATAAAGAAATATTCTTAAGAGAACTTATCTCAAATGCGTCTGATGCTGCAGATAAACTTCGCTTTAAAGCATTAGAAAACCCTAACCTATATGCTGGAGATGGTGAATTAGGTGTTAAAATTTGGGTTAACAAAGATGCAAGTACACTTACTATTGCTGATAATGGTATTGGTATGACTCGTGATGAAGTCATTGAAAATTTAGGTACCATTGCTAAATCAGGGACTAAAGCTTTTTTAGAGTCAATCGGCAGCGATCAAGCTAAAGATAGTCAACTAATAGGTCAATTTGGTGTTGGCTTCTATTCGGCATTTATTGTAGCCGATAACGTTACCGTGGTAACCCGTGCTGCAACTGCTAAAGAAGATGAAGCGGTCATGTGGCAATCCGCTGGGGAAGGTGAATACACTATTTCTGATGCCCATAAATCAAGTCGCGGTACGGAAATTACACTTCACCTGAAAGACGATGAAAAAGAGTTTTTAGATGACTGGCGTCTGCGTTCAATCATCAGTAAATATTCTGATCATATTTCTTTACCGGTTGAAATTCAAACCATTGAAGAAGAAAGTAAAGAAATTAAGTGGGAAAAAGTCAATAAAGCCCAAGCACTTTGGACCCGTAGTAAAGCAGATATTTCTGATGATGAATATAAAGCATTTTATGAACATTTGTCCCATGATTATAACGAACCACTGATTTGGAGCCATAACCGTGTTGAAGGTAAACAGGAATATACTAGCCTACTCTATATTCCGTCAAAAGCACCATGGGATATGTGGAATCGTGATCATAAACACGGTTTGAAACTTTATGTACAACGTGTCTTTATCATGGACGATGCCGAACAATTTATGCCTAATTACTTGCGTTTTGTAAAAGGTTTAATCGACTCTAATGATCTTCCTTTAAACGTTTCACGTGAAATTTTACAGGATAGCAAAGTAACACAAAATTTACGTAACGCCTGTAGTAAACGTGTTTTACAGATGTTAGAAAAATTAGCTAAAGAAGATAAAGAAAAATACCAACAATTCTGGACTGAATTTGGCTTAGTACTTAAAGAAGGTACCGGTGAAGATTTTGCAAATAAAGAGATTATCGCCAAATTGCTCCGTTTTGCTTCAACCCATAACGATAGTGATGCGCAAACAGTGGCTTTGGAAGAATATATTAATCGTATGTCAGAAGGTCAAGAGAAGATTTATTACATTACCGCTGATAGTTATCAAGCAGCAAAATATAGCCCACACCTTGAATTGTTCCGTAAAAAAGGTATAGAAGTGCTACTGCTTTCAGATCGCATTGACGAATGGATGATGAGTAACTTAACTGAATTTTCTGGGAAAGCCTTCCAATCAGTGAGTAAATCTGATGAATCTATTGAAAAACTAGCAGATCAAGAAACTGACGAACAAAAGCAAGCAGAAAAAGAACTTGAACCATTTGTTAGCCGAGTAAAAACTGTTTTAGGGGATAAAGTTAAAGATGTTAAATTAACACATCGTTTAACAGATACTCCGGCAATAGTGACAACAAAAGAAGGTGAAATGACAACGCAAATGGCTAAACTGTTTGCGGCAGCAGGCCAAAAAGCACCAGAAGTAAAATATACTTTCGAACTTAATCCTGTGCATCCGTTAGTTAAAAAAGCTGCTGATACGCAAGATGATGTTGATTTTAAAGATTGGGTAGAATTATTACTTGATCAAGCTTTGTTAGCCGAAAAAGGCGCTTTAAATGATCCGAGTAAATTTATTAAAAATGTAAATAAATTACTCATGAAATAACTTATTAATAGCCTCCTAAAATAAACCGATATAATTTAGATTATATCGGTTTTTTTATAATTATATTAGATGACTAGTAGCCAGAATTAGTTGAAAAAACTAGGCGATGAACTGTGAACACATATTTATTGCGATGATGTTTCATATTTATTTTCTTCAATATCTTAAATAACATCAGATATTTAAATAAATTACAACTGACTATCAAGCATGAATTTATCGGGAATGTAAATAATTTGCTATTTACCCATGCCATTGTAGCAAGAATCAATAAAACGTTTTATTTTCACCTACTTTTTATCTAAAAAAATGACCTCACTGCCAAGTAACGGCATTTTAAGAATATGTGGCTTAATTTTTCCCCAAACCTGCATTTCACAAGCCTTACAATTGAATTTCAAAGTCAACTCTTCCTTATTATGGATAAGTTTCATTGGTGTCACTTTGGTTCTAACACCTTGCACACCTTTGGCTTGTTTAGGACATAAATTAAAAGCATAACGTAAACAATGTTTGGTAATCATAAGAGGCGCATCATCTGTTATTTGATGCGCTTCATAAGCACTTTCAACCAATTCCACTCCATGTCGTTGATAAAATTCACGTGCTTTGTCGTTATAAACATTAGCTAAAAAAGTTAAATGGGTTTCTGGATATACAGGTATGGGAGATAACTCCGAGCGGCGTTTTTTACGACAATAACGCTCAATCCGCGTTTGGGTTAGCATATCAATCACATCACGTCTTAATTGATTGAATTGACTACTTGGAATAAAGTAAAGGGTACGCAAGTCAATGTCGATGGTTATAGCATAGTAAATAGTTTGTCCCAATTTTGCTAAACTTTCTTGTAAATTCTGGCGCGTTTTATCAATTTGTTGTGCAATATTAAAATTAGCTATTAACCTTTTACTAACAGTAATCCCCTCCTCGCTTTTTACAAAGAGCTCAATGCCACCCTGACAATCTGTTAAAGCAAATGAAACCCCTATTCGCCGTTGGCTGGATTGTTTTAATAAGTTTTGTTGCCACACATGATCAAAATTACGATTAATCTGGCAAGGTAATTGCAATGACATTAATGATTTCGGTAATACATTTGGGTAAACGCGATATACATCAGCCGATAATTTTTCTACTTTATCAGCACGAAAACCAACTATCTCACGCTTAACTAATACATTAAGACCGTCACCATTGACCAAAGGAGATTTTGCCCGAATATCTAACGTATTAGCGGAAATTTTTATCAGTTCACCGACATTTATACCAATAAATTTAGGTGAATCAAATGCCCCGATATTCGCCTGACGACCATGTACAAAATAATCGGTATTACCACGATGAAAAGTACGATCTGGATCTGGTATAAAAAAGTGTTCTGTTTTACCACTTGAAGCACGACATAAATCCGGACGCTTTGTTAAAATATTATCTAAATGTTGCCGATAAAAAGCTGTTATATTTTTTACGTAACTTAAATCTTTATACCGCCCTTCAATTTTAAAAGAACGGACACCCGCATCAATTAAGGCTAATAAATTATTTGATTGATTATTGTCTTTCATTGATAACAAATGCTTCTCATAAGCGACCACCCGGTTTTGATCATCTTTCAAAGTATAGGGTAAGCGACAGGCTTGTGAACAATCACCACGATTGGCACTTCGCCCAGTTTGTGCATGAGAAATATAACATTGCCCGGAAAATGCGACACATAACGCACCATGCACAAAGTATTCAATGGTAGCTGGACTCTGTTGATGAATGGCATTAATTTCAGCTAAATTTAACTCTCTTGCTAACACAATTTGTGAAAAACCGACATCAGCCAAGAATTTAGCTTTTTCAGGGGTTCGAATATCCATTTGCGTACTGGCATGTAAATCAATTGGTGGAATATCCAAAGCTAAAATCCCCATATCTTGAATAATTAATGCATCGACACCTGCGTTGTAAAGTTGATGAATTAATTGTCTAGCTGGTTCCAATTCATTATCATGTAAAATTGTATTTAAAGTTACAAAAACTTTAGCATAATAGAGATGAGCAAAAGTGACTAATTTAGCAATGTCACTAACCGAATTACCGGCATTATGCCGAGCACCAAATTGAGGGCCGCCAATATAAACGGCATCCGCGCCATGCAAGATAGCATGTTTAGCAATTTCAATATCTTTAGCTGGGCTAAGTAATTCGAGATGATGTGTTGATAATGATAGCATGATAAATCCACAACGAAAAAAGACGCCGAAATTATACCTGTTTTTTGATTTATTTCTCTTTATTTATTGCAGATTTAAAAAATAACGATAAAGTATGACGTTCCAATAATAATCTTCAATCAAAATGACAACTATTACCTTATACCATAACCCTAAATGCTCTAAAAGCCGAACAACACTCGCGTTACTCATTGATAAAGGTATTAAACCAAACATTGTATTATATTTAGATAATCCGCCATCAATCGAACAGTTACAAACCTTAGTTAACCAACTTGGTTTTAACTCAGCACGGCAAATTATGCGAACGAAAGAACAGCTTTATCAAGAATTATATCTAGATGGTGAAAATATTACTGAACAACAATTATTTAATGCGATGCATCGATACCCGATATTGATTGAACGCCCCATCGTGGTAAATAATCATCGCGCTATAATTGGTCGCCCACCTGAAAAGATATGGGAAATATTCTGATAAAACGGATAATTGACGATTTAAGAAAATATAAATATTTCATATACAATAAAAATTAAGCGGTTTAATTACCGAAAAGAATTAGATAGACTGCCATGTACATAACAAACAATTTTTTATGGTTATGTACATTGCGAATGGCGCAAATCAAGTTTTTCGCCTATTAAGTATGATTACTCACAATAAAAATGTCCACAAATATAAACCGCAATTAATATTTAACCTTATCAACAATAATTGCATTATCATGTAAGTAACGTTCATTTTTACTATCTATATTAGAATCGGTAATTACTCGATTAATGGCACTAAGCGGTTGAAATAAATATTTCTGTTGTTGACCGAATTTTGATGAATCAGTAATAATGATATTTTCACTAGGTTTATCTAAAATTGTATTGACTAATTCTGTGCGCATATTATCGCGCCCAGTAAAACCCGTTTGTTCAGTAAATCCATCAACACCAATAAACGCTTTATCGAAAGAAATATGCGCAATGGCTAAACATGCAAGTTCGCCAACAACACTATCACTCTTCTTTTGATATTCGCCACCAATCACAATTACTTTAATATCAGTGGTTTTAAGTATTTGAGCAATATAATAACTTGAAGTAATTAACGTTATTCGACGAGTAAAGGCTAAATGACGAGCAAGTAAAGCGTTAGTACTTCCCCCTTCGATAAAGATAACTTCATTATTATTGACTAATGAAGCAGCATATTCAGCAATTTTTTGTTTTAGCGGAAATTTAATTTTCATTCGCGCATCTAAATTATCGCTATCCATTGTCACGGCATAACCATGTTCACGTTTTAAGTAACCTTTTTCTTCTAAGAAATTAAGATCATGCCGAATGGTAACAACCGAAACAGCCAGATACTGGGCTAAATCAGCGACTTTAACTTGTCCTAATTCATTGACTCGGTAAATAATTTCTTTTTGACGTTCATTCATTAAATAAAACATTTATAGCTAGCCTTTTATTCCAACAATTTAATTAATCAGGAGAATCATTCCGTCGCGTCATTACATATGTGATGTGTAATAGATTTAACAGTTGTTTTAATTATAGTTTTTATATCATCTATACTGTTTTTAGAGTAACTGGCGACTATCTTACACAACTCTTTGACAACAATCATTAAATGTTTAACCGATTGAAATACTACTTGAGTGATTATTTATCTTTCAAGTAATATTTTAATGATAAAACCACCCTTTATTGATTGTTAATAAAGTTGTAAATGAAGGCTAATATTATTGAATAATGAAAATAAATAATTAAGCCATCAAATGATGGCTTATTTTAGTTAGATAAAGTATAAAAATGTAATCAAATAACATGCTCAGTTCGGGCAATGATATCATCTTGTGCTTCTGGTGATAATGCGGTAAAGAATGCAGAGTAACCAGCAACACGAACCACTAAATCTCGATACTGATCGGGATTTGTTTTTGCTGCCAATAATGTTTCACGTGAAACCACGTTGTATTGTACATGCCACCCCTTGTGCACTTCAAAAAAGGTTCGTAACATAAGCATTAGCTTTTGCCTATCTTGGATATGATCGAGCGTAGATGGATTAAGTTTTTGATTAAGTAATACCCCACCCAAAATTTTATCGGTTGGTAATTTACCGATGGAATTGAATACCGCTGTAGGACCTAATGTATCGGTACCTGATGAAGGACTCGCGCCTTCTGCTAAAGGAGTCCAAGCTTTACGTCCATCTGGCGTCGCTGCCGTTTGTGCACCAAATGGAACATTGGCAGAAATTGAGGAGGTACCTGCATAATAAGTCCCACCTATTGGGCCACGACCATAACGTGGATTCTTATAGTTTTTGAGTTCATCTATATAACTGTGATAGGCATCAACTAATAACTGGTCAACTTCATCATTATCATTACCGTATTTAGGTGCACCATTTAATAAACGTTGACGTAATTGTTCACCGTTTAAACCGTCAAAATTTGACGCTAAAGATTCAGCTAGCTCTTGTTGACTAATCATACCTTGTTCAAATACCAATTTTTTAACTGCTTCAAGACTGTTGGCTGTATTGGCTAATCCGACCTGTAAACCTGAAACCCAATCATATTTAGCCCCGCCTTGTTTGAGTGTTTTACCACGTTCGATACAATCATCGACTAAAACAGAGCAAATAATATCGTGAGCATTTTCTTCTAACATGGTATCTATGACATACTCGATTTCAATAGATTTACGGGTGTAATAACGAATTTGTTTATCCCAAGATTGCATCACTTCATTGAAGTTCGTAAAATTACCTTTACTCAATGCTTTTTCTTGTGCTAAGAAAACGGCTCCGCTCGTTGCATCTTTACCTCCCTCAAGTGCTGCCAGTACAACACGTGTAAAGTTAATAAAACTCATACCTGTACAACGATATCCCCATTTACCTGGAACCGCCGTTTCGATACAACCAATTGCAGAATAATCATAGGCATCCTGTGGTTCAACGCCCAGTTTAATAAATTCAGGGATTACAATTTCATCATTATTGAACGCTGGCATACCAAAGCCACAACGAATAACTTGCACACATGCATCTAAAAATTCATTACTTAATCCTGCATGATAACGCACACTAAGATTGGGTTGTGTTGATTTTAAACGACCACAGGATTCTAATATCGCCAACGATAAACTATTTACCGCATCAATTGGTTTACCATTTACAAGTTTTTGCCCACCAATAGTAACATTTTGGTACATTGGACTTCCTGCAGAGGCTTTTGAGTGAGAACCAGAACGAATTTTATTAATTTCTAAAAGTTTTAACCAACAACTATGTAATAATTCTATAGCATTTTCTCGAGTTATTAGTTTATTTTGTTCAACATCTTTTTGATAAAATGGGTAAAGATATTGATCCAAACGCCCAAAGGAAACGGAATGACCATTTGACTCTATTTGTAATATTAACATCACAAAATAGCATAGTTGTAATGCTTGCCAATAAGTTTTTGGCGGTTGATGCGCAATTAAATGGCAGTTATCAGCGATTCCCTGTAACTCTTTTTTACGCCAGTCGCGTGTTTCGGTTTCTGCCATTTTATTGGCTAACTTAGCATAACGTTCAATATATTCACTCATTGCCACCATTGACATATCGGAAGCTTTTAGAAAATGACTTTTATAAAAATCATCTAAGTTAGTTAAATCTAAGCGCTCACGACGTTCTCTAATTTTAGCAATAATGCCATCAATGCCATTTTCTAGAATCAGTGGAAAATTAATTGCTAAATGAGCATCTCCAGCATTCATATTTCCTTCTGCTTTAATCATTACCGTATCAAGTAACGATTTCTGTTCATCAGTAAAAAGTGCATAGCAGCGATCTAATACTGTTTGACCATGCCACCACGGACAGATATCATGCAACACTGCTTTATCACGTTCACTGACTTCAAAACCAGCACCAGGTCTATCGCCTAGTTCATCGATTTCTTTCTCAATCCAGCCGACGGTATATTCTGGAAATATGGGTGCCGCTCGAGGATGACTAGCTTGGTTACCAACAATTAATTCATCATGTTTTATCCAAATTGTTTTTTTTGCCAAATGATTAACCAAAGCATATGCGCGACGGATAACAATTGGTTGTGCGAAATGTTTTTTATATGATTCAGTATAGTGTTCAGCACGTTCAACGCAAATATGGGGTTTAATAATATGAATTAAAGCATCTTTATGTGCTTGAATTCTGGGGGTAATCTCTGTTAAATTTAGTTTTGTCATCGTTGTCTCCTTTGGCTATTTTGATAGCATTTATCCTCTTAAAACAGCTGTTAATTTTTTTTCCGCAGCATAATGCATTGCATAGTCAACTAACTCATTGTCATTTAGCGGTTCAGTTGGTGCGTAATATGGCATATCTAACATTTTGTATTTATTAATACCCAATGTGTGATAGGGTAAAAAGTGAATTTCATGAGTGGTTATTTCATTAGCTGCAAAATCAATAATTGAGCGCATTGATGATTTATCAGCATTAAAGCCTTGGATTATTGGTACTCTTACGGTAATTGCTTTACCGGTAATGGATAATTGTCGAAAATTATCCAAAATGCGTTTCACCGAACCGTTTGTCCATTCTTTGAATTTTTTTTCATCAGTATGTTTTAAATCAGCTAAGAAGAGATCAAGATAAGGTAAGGACGGTTCGACATATTTCCAGGGTACATGTAAACAAGTTTCAACGGCTGTATGATAATTTTTTTCTTTACAACGTTGTAAAATTTGCTGAATTAAATCCGGTTGCATGAATGGCTCACCTCCCGATATAGTTACACCACCGTTTGTGCGTAAGTAAAATGGCGCATCTTTATTAACAACCACCATAATTTCATCGACAGTTTGAGGTTCCCCGCAAACACTAATTGCCAAACTAGGACAAACAAACTTTACATTTTCAATCAATTGTTCATTAAAGTGAGCACGGTCAATGGTCAATTCTTCACACTCTTTATTAAAAATTTGCGGAATTTTTTTTACACACAATTGACAATCATGTATACATAAGCGTTTGTCATATAAAATTTCAGATTTAAGTGATTGACTTTCTGGGTTTTGACACCAAAAACAGCTCAATGAACAACCTTTAAAAAAAATAACGGTTCTTATTCCTGGACCATCATGAGTTGAATAGCGTTGTAGATTGAAAATCATAACCATGCTCCTTTTTGCAATATTAGAGCATCTTTCGAAAGAAAGTGTCCGTGATATAAATCACATTTTTACGATTAAAAAAAATTTTTCCATCAATCAAATTAAGAAAAATAAATGACGACTTATCTAGTATTTACCGCACTGAATAAAATTAAAAACTACCTGATAGCAACGGGTTATTTTAATTTTTAACAAAATTTGTGTATGATAATGAGCAACTAAATAATTAGCATTTTATAGTGATTGGCATGCACAAAAGACACCAGAAAATATTGGAATTAATCAATAACCGGCAAAAAATTAGTGTTAATGAATTGTCCAAACTAACTAATGTATCCGTAGTGACTATTCGCAATGATTTATCCTACCTTGAAGAACAAAATTTTATCAAACGAACACATGGCTTTGCTGAAATTTTGGACCGGGATGTAATGAGTGAGCGCATTCAACTAAACTTTTCACTAAAACAGCGATTGGCTAAATATGCATTAAACTTCATTGAAGACGGGGATTCAATCTTTATAGAAGGTGGTAGTACTAATGCCTTACTCGCTCGAGAATTACTAAATTTTGAAGGTGAAATTGTTGTTATTACAGTTTGTACTTATATTGCTCAGCTGTTAAAAGAAGCAAAATTTGATGTGATTTTATTAGGTGGATTACTGCAAGCCAAAAGCGACAGTGTAATAGGACCATTAACTCGTATGTGCATAACACAAACTCATTTTAATAAAGCCTTTTTGGGTATCGATGGTTATCATCCTGAAATGGGATTTACTGGGCGGGATATGATGCGAGCAGAAGTCATTAATTGTGTGCTTGATAAAGGTGCTCAAAACTATGTTATTACTGATTCTTCTAAATTTGGTTCGGTGTTTGCCTATACAATAGCGATCGATAAAATTAAACACATCATTACTGACAATAATCTTGATATAAATTTTGAAAACGACATAATGAAAAAGTCTATAAATGTTTATAAATTACCTTAATCGTTTTACCCATTCACACGCCAACAAACACTTTTAAATCCCATTAAAGATTAGTCAAGACTACTATATATTACGCTAGTGGTCTTTCTGATTGAGTAGATAGCCACTTAAATAGCCAATTAACTATTTCCTCTTTTTATCATTACTAACAAAATTGAATTTTCTTTTAATCAAAAATTATAATTAATCTAACATCGGCAAATCTATTTGCAATAGCACCTAGTTAATCGATATTTTCAATAATAAAAAACCGTTATTTGATATTTATCACTTTTTTATTTTCTTTTTAAACTTTCTATAGAAAGCTGATATTTTTCTTTTATTGTGATTTAAATCATACTTTCGAAGTAAAAAAATTTATTTTTCTTTTTTTTAAGCTAATCTTTTTACAAATTATTGGAAATTAATATAAGGAACAAGTAATGGACAATATTGAACAAGCGATCATGAACTTAATTGTTAATTCTGGAGCAGCGAAATCCTATGCTTATAATGCGTTATCAAACGTAAATGAAAAAAACTATAGTTTAGCAGAAGAAAATTTTAAACAAGCGAATGAATATTTGTTATTAGCGCATAACGAACAGACTACATTACTAACATTGGAAGCGAATGGAGAATCATTAAATGTAAATGCTCTTTTTGTACACGCTCAAGATCATTTGATGAATGCGATATCTGAAATCACATTAATTGAACAAATTATCGAATTACGCAAAATCTTAAACACGTTAATCGAAAAACAATAAGCAATTTATAAAAATAAGGAAAATATCATGATTAAGATTAAATTATTCTGTGCTGCTGGATTCTCAACGAGTATGTTAGTTGAAAAAATGTTAGAAACCGCTCAACAACAAGGTATTGATGTAGATATTCAAGCTCATTCACATGCCAAACTTAGAGATTATGTTAATGATATGGACGTGGCTTTATTAGGACCGCAAGTGGGATATGCTTTAAAAAAAGCGAAAGAAGTTTGTGCCCCAGCTAATGTGCCAATTGAAGTGATACCAATGATTGACTATGGCACAATGAACGGGGAAAACGTATTAAATTTTGCATTAAATCTATATCAAACTAAGGCGGAACAATAGATGAGTATCGTTGAATATATTAATACTAAAATTCTTCCGAAAGTTTTAACATTTGTTAACTCTAAAGGAATTACTGCGGTAAAAGATGGAATGCTAAGTATTTTGCCATTAACCGTTGTAGGTAGTTTTTTTTTAGTTGTCGGGCAAATACCATCTAAAACGGTAAATGATTGGATTGCCAGTATTTTAGGTAATGATTGGACTGAGCCATTTATGCAGGTTTATGGTGGAACCTTTGCAATAATGGGGCTAATTTCTTGTTTTGCGATTGCTTATGCATATGTGAAAAATGAAGGTTTTGAGCCATTGCCCGCTGGCGTGTTAGCGGTTTCCGCTTTTTTTATAACATCGAATTCTTATGTTGTGGCACCTATTTCTGGTGAAGTAGTGAATAATACCGTCGCCAAGGCATGGATTGGTGGTCAAGGCATGATTTCTGCGATTATCATTGGACTTACCGTTGGTTTTATTTATACGCTTTTTTTACGGCGTAATATTGTTATCAAAATGCCTAAAGCAGTCCCAAAAACTGTTGCTGTACAATTTACTGCCTTCATCCCTGCATGCTGTATATTTTTACTTTCATTAATAACCTATGCCATGTTTAAAACCTATGGTAAAACCACACTATTAGAAGCAATTTATAGTTTAATTCAAGTGCCTTTACAAGGTTTAACCGATTCATTTGGTGGTGTTATTGCCATCGCATTTTTTATATCATTTTTATGGTGGTTTGGTGTACACGGTCAATCAATCGTAAATGGTATCGTAACATCGATATTAACAGCTAATGCCATCGATAATACACGTTTGCTTGCTCAAAATGGCTCTTTAAATATTGGTGATGGCGCTCATATTGTAACACAACAGTTTTTGGATACTTTTATTTTATTTACTGGTTCAGGAATTACATTTGGAATTGTGTTTGCTATGATTTTCTCAGCAAAATCAAAACAATATAAATTTTTAGGTAAAGCAACTATATTTCCAACTTTATTTAATATTAATGAACCAATTACATTTGGTTTCGGCATAGTTCTTAATCCAATTATGTTTATCCCATTTATTTTGGTGCCTATTATAAGTGGAATTTTAGTTTATACCTCTATTGCAATAGGATTTATGGCTCCATTTTCGGGTGTCATGTTGCCTTGGAGTACACCTGGCATTTTATCAGGATTTTTGGTAGCCGGTTGGCAAGGCGCACTGATTCAATTAGTTATTCTCATTATCTCAGTCATTGGCTATTATCCCTTCTTTAGAAAAATGGATGCTATTGCCTACGCCAAAGAACAACAAGAGCAATCGACTACGATGCTACAATCTCATTAATAAAATTCAAACCATCATGTTATTATTCAGCATGATGGTTAGGACTCATTTGTGAATAATGTAATGTTTATTATTGCCAATTTTTAAATCGTATTGTTCGTATCATATTAAATTTTGGCGATAATACGATGAAAATAATATCTATAGCCACAGCTGCATAAATATTAATGTGTTATGTTGCATAATTTTGCTCGTTATTAAACATCAAAATCACATTAAATATTAATTATTTTAATATGTTGCGACAATGGTATCTCATCAATATAATAAAAAGTAGCTCAATACCTCAATAGTTTTTTAACAAAAATTTATGTGATGTAACTCACAAATTTTTAAATAAATAAAAGATTCAACTTTCTTTTTGCATTAAAATTACTTTCGAACGTAAATTTAACTACTAAAAGGATGAATATGGAACTTTATTTAGATACTGCTGATGTAAAATCGGTTAAAAGATTAGCAAAAATATTACCGATACAAGGGGTAACAACTAATCCAAGTATTGTGGCAAAAGAGAAAAAACCTATTTTTGATGTATTGAATGAATTACAAGCAGCAGTTGGTGCTAAAAGTCAATTATTTGCACAAGTTATCGCAAATAATGCTAAAGATATGATTAAAGAGGCAGAAAAATTAAGACTGTATTTTCCAACCATTGTAATCAAAGTTCCTGTCACTAGCGAAGGATTAATCGCAATTAAAGAGTTGTCAGCCCAAGAAATAACTACACTAGGTACGGCCGTTTATGGTGCAGGACAAGGATTTCTCTCAGCTTTAGCTGGTGCTAAATATGTCGCGCCTTATGTTAATCGTATCGATGCTCAAGGTGGTAGCGGAATTGAAGTCGTTGCTGAATTACAAACATTACTTGAGATGCATTGCCCCTCATCAATGATTTTAGCGGCAAGTTTTCGGACACCACGACAAGTCCTTGATTGCTTATTAGCTGGTTGTAAATCAATTACTATTCCAACAGATATTGCGGAATTATTCATTGCTGACCCTGCAGTAGACGCTGCGATTAAACAGTTTGATAATGATTGGATAAATGCTTTCGGCGATCTAAAGCTATAATGATTAACAATTGCAAATCTTACATATTTTAGTTAATGGTTATTTTTATAAAAACCTAAGTGGGAATTTGAACTTAGGTTTCTACTTATTGTGATGACAAAATAATCTATATAAATATTAACTTACCTTTAAAAAACTATGTCAAGCATGAATTGTCACCTTTAAAAATTATAATCTTATCTATCATTTAAACAGAACCAATACGTTTATTGCAAATTCCTATTATTTTTATTAAAGCATGGAGATAAACATGATGTTTATGCGGCAAAACTGATATCTTTAGCAGATAATGAGGTATGTTTTCAATTGTGACAAAACCATTTCAAAAATAATGATGTGAATGGCACATTTAAACCATCATTTTTTATCAACTAATAATTAAATTATCTTATTATTGAACGTTGATAATACTAGATGTTTTGCTGTGTATAATTTATCGGTGATAAATATTTCTTACATTCAGTGATTCGGTAAAAATACTATCGCCATAAATCGCAGTTTATTCTGTCAATTAACATAAAAAAATAAATAACGGGTTTATTTATAATTGCCTATTTACCATATTAGAAAAATAACCACCGCTTACTGAAAGGTAATAGAAACCAACTAATATTTTAGGATTATCTTTACCATTTATCCCATAGCCATTCAAAGTTAATTTTGTTACTGCACTTAGTTTGTTATCGCTGAGTTACTAATTTGTAGAAATATCGAAAAAATTTCGTTTTAATGCACAATTAATACTGATCGTAAAGTTAAACACTTGTTGCCAAATTTTTTGGAAGAAAAATTTTAAAAATTTATTATTTTTGTATTATGAGTCCGTTATTATTATTGGAATTTTAAATAAAATTCCTCAAAATTACGATTAATAATACCAAACATATTTGGTATTCATTCAAATTTAAATAATTTTGTTTGTTGATCTAAATAACTGAGCAGATCGGGCATTCGATATTTTCCAGCCATTGATTTAATGCTCTCAGCTGCATCTTCTAATGCAATGCCAATTGCTGTCACATATAAAGGATGTGCACTTTTACCCCGTATGACTTCTATTAAATACTCACGATTACCTAAAAAAGGCTTTTTAGCAACACCTATTATAGGTATGGTTTGATTTAATGCATTATATAGATGACCGCCTAAACCAAATTTACCATGATCTAAATGTACATAACCATCAATGACAATCATGGTGATTTTAGATAAATCAATCTTAGTTAACAATGAGATTATGCAAGGTAACTCACGTTGATAAAATTGCCCCGATTGGTAAGGTGCGACATCGTTTTGATAATCACTAACTAAAGCAATAATATCATTCTTGCTATCAGTCCAACGCTCAAAGGTTATCCCCACTGTTTTGGCACGATTGGCAATATAATATACATCTATGGCAATAATCATTTTTAACAACCTTCGATAACATTTTTTTATTATTAAAGTGATTTTTTTATTGTGAGTAACGGATATCCGCTAGTCCCTTCATATTGAAACGGTCATTTTGCTTTAGCATTTAATCTGCTATGAGTCGTTTTGCTAAATAAAAGGCAATTTTAATATTAACATTAAAATTGATAAAGATACTCTCACTCTTTTTTTATTTAAATAATCAATAATATTAAATCTCAATAATTGATAGTAATAGATGAATTGCTGATAAAACAATGCCCCATAATATTAACTCAAATTAGCAAATATTTACTCGGTTATTGGTTAGTTTTAGATCATCATAACGCGAAATAAATAATATTTTCTTTACATATGACGATTTAATTCGCACATTCCTATTAATTTATATGTAAAATTAACCGAACATAGAGTGTGCTATTTGTCTAATGTAAATCGAAGCATATAATGCCTCAAACCCAAAGCAAAGTTAGATAACAAGCTTAGATATCACTTAAAAGAACTGACTAGTCAGTACCAAAGTATGACTATTTTATGTTATAAAACTTACCAAAATCAGATAGGCTTGTTGATAAAAAAGCAAACTTATCGATTATTTTGAATTTATCCTATTGTTTTGGGGCATTAGCCCCTTTTTATAATTTTGCTAACTTTTCCTGCCAGTATTCTTGATATTGTGGCAGGCGTTTTTGTGCTCTTTGGTACACCTGTTTTAGTTCAGTAGTATCGAGTTTTCTTTGTAGTTTCTCCATGGCATAATCTAGTTTTTTCTGCTGCATATATGCCATAAACAGCAGTGAGGCATCATAGACTTCGCCCATATCCGGTGTGATTTTTTCAAGCTGTTTGATTGCCCGATAATTATTATCATTAAAAATTCCGGCGACTAAAGCTTCATCCAAATACATTATACCGGGCTTGGATTTATCAATGTTTGGGCTTCCTTTGGGACTATCGAAGTAATAGTGTTGTTTTCGCAGTGCGAATAATTTTTCCGTATCGGGGGCTTGTCTATTCATTGCAACAGCAATCTTGGCAAAATCCATTACTCCATAAATTAGTTGAGCTTGGTTTTTACCATAAATTCCCATACCCACTTGATAAGGGGTGCCACTGAAATCAATCACTATTTTTTTTCCAAAGCAATACGCCTGTTCTCCACCCCAAATAATAGTGGAGTTGGGATTTATTTTATTTTGCACTTTATAAAATTGGATAATAGCGTCGAAAATGTAGGGATTAGTTATCGTTAATGGCGCAAAAATAACTGCTCTCCATGAGGAGTCATAAGTATATAATTCATCGAGATCAACCCCCCGCTTTTTAGCTTGCAATGGCGTAATGACACAAGGTGGATTTTCGATAAAATCTTGCTCATCGATGATTAACGGTTCGGAATCGCTTTCTGGCTTAGGTGAGATGTTATAAATAATTGGTTGACCGCTAACTTCATCTTCATCCTTAAGAGCTTCTAAAACTAAATCATGAAAATCTGCATATATCAACTTTTCTTGCGGATCCGTTGCATTATTAAATAATTTTTTTAACTTTTTAAGACTATCACCAGGTTCACCAAAAAGATATTTTACTAAATAACTCAATTTACAATATGGATTTTTTGGCTCGTTCATACTGTAATAATCGGTCAAACTAGCTAAATTTTGCGGAATTTTATAAAATTGACTGGATAACTCATACATATGTTGACCTTGAGTTAATTGCAATAGAGCAATCGCAACCGCAGTTTCGGGCGTAATACCCCAATATTTTTCA
>NZ_JABURY010000001.1 GCF_014489845.1 Frischella japonica | reverse complement strand
TTGTCTGTTTTTACTTTTTAAAGAGCTAACAGTTTACCTTCTAGGTTTACTGTCTCAAGGGTTGCGTATGTTACGCTTACCTTACTTTATTGTCAAGTAACTTTTTTAATTTTATTTATATTCTTAAAACAAACTAAAAAATCTTTACTTCACAATTTACCTTGATGAAACATTTAATCATTGCGAATCATCATCGGTTAGTGGGTCGGCATTATAAGAGCAAAAATAAATCATGCAAGCGATTATTGAAATTTTATTTCTGTTTGTGCTTTTTTTACCCATGCCGTATTGAAAATAAACTAATCCTATACAAATTTTACAAACTTTTCTTTAATTTACTATTGATTATATAATCGTTACTTATCTTTTCAGTCTAACTTTTTAAGTGGATTTTTTATGCCTTTCACTTTTGCACATCCAGCAATTGTTTTACCTTTTTACAAAAAGCCTAAATTTTTTTCCATGACAACCTTAATTATAGGTAGTATGTCACCTGACTTTGAATATTTTCTTAGAATGAAAATAAAAAGTGATATGAGCCATACTTTATCAGGTATCTTTTATTTTGACCTACCAATAACATTAACGCTTGCTTTTATCTTTCACTTTATTATTCGTAATGAATTGATTAAGAATTTGCCTCATTTTCTTTATAAACGATTTGCTCATTATTTAAATTTTAATTGGAGTGAATATTGCTACCATCATTGGTTTATAGTCATAACTTCTGCATTAATTGGCGCACTGTCTCATTTAGGTTGGGATAGTTTTACTCACTTGACTGGCTTTTTTGTACAACAACTTCCATTTTTACAACAGACTCTCTCATTAAAAAATACAGATATTCCTATCTACCAATTACTCCAACATGGAAGTACTTTGATAGGATTGAGTTTAATATGCCTCTTTATTCTCAAATTACCGATCTTGGTTGATAAGACAAATAAAATTAGCTTTCTATATTGGGGGGCAGTATTTTTGATTTTTTTAAGTTGTTTTTCTCTTTTTTTCGCCAATACTATTCATACCTTTGGTCAAAGTGTGGTGAACTTTATTAATGCACTATTTTTGGGGTTAATATTATCACCTCTTATCGTGAGAATTATACGACATTAATTTTAAATGCCGTATAACGATAGTATTTTTAGAAAATTATGACTCTGCTTTTATTTTATTGGGTAAATCCGCCAAGCTATCGATTACCCAATCAGCTTGCGCTAATGCTTCTTCAGTAATGGCATCACCGGTTTTCACCAAAACCGTTTTTTTAACTCCGGCCTTTTTCCCCGACAATAAATCAGACACTCGGTCACCGACCATATAAGAGTTGGCAATATCAATTTTTAACTCTTTCGCTGCTGTTTGTATCATACCGGGATTTGGTTTTCGGCATTCACAGTCATCAACCAGAGGATCATGTGGGCAATAATAAATACCATCAATGTCAACACCTCGGTCTTGTAATGACCAATCCATCCACTCAGTTAAGGTATTAAATTGCTCTTCAGTAAATTTATTTCTTGCAATACCTGATTGGTTAGTCGTGATAACCAACAAAAAACCCATGTTTTTTAATTCTTTTAATGCATCAACTACCCCATCAATAAAATGGAAATCATCAATTTTATGCACATAATTATAGTCAATATTTATTGTTCCATCACGATCCAAAAAAATAGCTGGCTTCATTATTTTTACTCTATTGTGGAAATTATCTTAATCAAGATCATTAGCATAATAGTTATTGACTTAGATGTCTAGACGTCTTAACATTCTGAAACTAACATCCATTATTTAGAATTTTATGATCAAACTCGAAAATATTTCTAAAACGTTTATTCATAATAAACAACCAATATATGCGCTAAAAGATATAAACTTACATGTCCCTGCCGGACAAATATTTGGCGTTATTGGTAAATCAGGTGCAGGAAAAAGCACACTAATTCGATGTGTTAATTTACTGGAGCGACCAACTTCCGGTAAAGTGATCGTTGACAATCAAGATATAACCACATTATCAAACAGAATGTTAATACAAACTCGTCGAAAAATTAGTATGATTTTTCAACACTTTAACTTGTTATCATCAAGAACGGTTTTCGAAAACATTGCTTTACCCTTAGAATTTATTGGTTTACCCAAGAAAAAGATCACACCTAAGGTCAATCAACTTCTTGAATTAGTTGGATTACAAGATAAATGGAATGTTTATCCAGCTAATCTGTCTGGTGGACAAAAACAACGTGTAGCGATTGCCAGAGCTTTGGCAAACGATCCTAAAGTTTTATTATGTGATGAAGCAACAAGTGCTTTGGATCCCGAAACTACTCGTTCTATTTTGGAATTACTAAAAGATATCAACCAAAAGTTAGGTTTAACAATTCTGCTAATTACTCATGAAATGGATGTTGTTAAACAGATCTGTGATCAAGTGGCCGTAATTAGTCAAGGTGAATTAGTTGAACAATCTACCGTAGGTGAAATCTTTTCGCATCCTAAAAATGAAGTCACACAACAATTTATTCAATCGACTTTACATTTGGATATTCCTGACGACTATCTACAAAAATTATCACCAATACCTCAAGATGGTTTATATCCTCTACTACGTCTTAAATTTGCTGGCGTATCGGTTGATACGCCATGCTTATCGCAAGCAGCTAAAGAGTTTAATATTGATAATAATATTATCAGTGCGCAAATGGATTATGCTGGTGGTATTAAGTTTGGCATTATGCTAACGGAAATGATTGGTAACTCGCAAAATACACAAAATGCAATTAAATTTTTACAAACCAATAATATTACTGTAGAGGTTCTTGGATATGTTTGATTTTATTCCCTCTTTTAAACCATTTGAAACCTTGATCCGTCATTTATCCGGTTATGATTTTTGGTCAAACTTTGTCAACCTCTGTGCACAGTTTGATGGCTTTAATGAAAAAATGATTTTTAAAATCGCTCAAGAAACCGATAATACTATTTATATGACAGTATTATCCGGATTATGGGGCACAATTATTGGTCTCCCTTTAGGTATTTTACTTTATACCACGCGCAAAAATCAGATTTTAGAGTGCCAAATTGCTTCGGGATTATTGTCGTTTTTTACCAATTTATTACGTTCAATTCCCTTTATTATTTTATTGTTTTGGATTATTCCATTTACGACTTTCATTATGCTTATTATGACTGGTCAAGGAGTATTCTTAGGTCGACAAGCGGCTATTGTGCCACTGAGTATTGGTGTTGCGCCGCTTATTGCACGTATGATTGAAAATGCCCTATTAGATATCCAAACTGGTTTGATTGAGGCTGCTCGCTCTATGGGAGCAACACCATTGCAAATCATCCGCAAAGTGTTATTACCCGAAGCAATGCCAGTTATTATCAATAGCTTAACCATTACGCTAATTACATTAAATGGCTATGTCGCAATGGTTGGTGCGATAGGATCGGGTGGATTGGGAGAATTAGCACGCTATTATGGTCTGTATAGCTATAAACCTGCAATCATGAATACTGTACTTATCATATTGATTCTTATCGTTTTTACAATACAATTTATTGGTAATATGATTGTTAAACGCGTTACACACCACTAACATTAGAAAAGGAATAGATTATGCTATTAAAAAAACTTGCCATTGTAACAGCCCTTGCTAGCAGTGTATTACTCACGGCATGTGATAATAAAAAATCAGTTGATGCTTCGATAAAACCAACGGTTTTAAAAGTCGGCGTGGTTTCTGGTCCAGATCAAGAAGTTGCCGAAGCCACTAAAGAACAAGCTAAAAAATTATATAATTTAGATGTGGAATTAGTGATTTTTAATGATTATGTAATTCCTAATCAAGCTTTAGATAGTAAACAAATTGATATTAATGATTTTCAGCACCAACCTTTCTTAGATCAACAAATTGAGGAAAGAGGTTATAAATTAGTCTCAGTGGGTAAAACATTTGTCCACCCAATTGCCGCTTATACCCATAAACTTAAACCTATTACAGACGTAGTAAATCACGAAGAGGGTATGATTGTAACTTCACCTCGTGGTGAATCTTACTTAATTAAACCTTATTCAACCGTTGCAATTCCAAATGATCCGACTAATTTAGGTCGAGCGTTATTATTGTTACAAAAACAAGGATTAATCACAGTAAATCCTGATAAAGGATTATTCCCTGCGGTTGTTGATATTACTGACAATCCTTATCATTTAAACATTCTAGAAATTGAAGCACCATTATTACCACGTTCACTGGATGATGCGCAGGTTGATTTTGCGATTATCAATAACGCATTTGCAGGGCAAATTAATTTAACTGCTAATCATGATGGTATTTTTGTAGAAGATAAAGATTCCCCATATGTCAATATTATCGTTGCTCGTGAAGACAACAAAGATGATCCAAACATTGTTAAATATATCAATGCACGACATAGTGATGCTGCGGTACAAAAAGCGAATGAAGTGTTTAATGGTAGTGCTGTGAAAGGTTGGTAATTACTATTTTATACAAAAAAACTATATGATAATTAAGGGATGATACAATATTAAATCCTTTAATTATCTTCTCCATTTTTCAAGCTATCAAACATCATTATGATTGATCTTAAAACTATTGGCATCATACGTTCACCCTATAAAGAAAAGTTTGGTGTACCCCGACAACCCAATTTAGTTCCATTAGCCAGAGGTGAACTTCATTTCATTACGCCTTTTAATCATCCTGATTGTATAAGAGGTTTAGAAAAGTTTTCACATTTATGGTTGCTCTTCATATTCTCTGGTACCGCTCAACAAGGTTGGCATAATACCGTCAGACCACCCAGACTTGGCGGGAATGAACGCGTTGGTGTTTTTGCAAGCCGCTCAACTTTTAGGCCAAATCCTATTGGTCTTTCGGCGGTTGAATTGCATGATATTGTTATACATAAGGAACAAATCATTTTAAAATTAGGTAGTGTTGATCTGATTGATCAAACTCCTATCATTGATATAAAACCTTATATCCCATATAGTGATAGCTACCCCGATGCCCAAGCAAGCTATGCCGTAGAGAAACCAGATTGTGGATTGACGGTCGAATTTAGTCCACAAGTGGAACGGGAACTTGTCAATCAGCTTGAACTACGCAATTTAATTATTCAGGTCATCGCTCAAGATCCTAGACCCGCCTATAAAAAAAATAAATCGGGGAAACAAGAGTTTGGTATCAAGTTATATCATTTTAATATTCGTTGGCAAGTTGAAAATAATCATGCTGTTGTGCTTAATGTTGAAAAAATAATAGGTTAACCGGATATCGACTCAAAAGGATAAATTTAGGATAACGTATTGTTATTATTATGATATATTATTCATTATTAAATGATGGCATGGTATTATGATGAAATACTATATCGCGAGCTTACTTTTATTAAGCGCATTTTTTAGTTTTGCTGAACAGTCAATTTCTGGTTCAAAATCTAGCTATCACTATAGTACTATACCGACATTAACTGCCGCACCTCCAGGCTATCAACCATTTTATATCAATCACATTGGCCGGCATGGGGCACGCTATATCAGTAAATCTAAATACGAAACCATCATACAACAAATTTTACAATTAGCAGAACAACAACAATTAACGATTCTAGGCAGGGATTTACTGACACAATTAAATAAAATTATTGCCTTAAACCACAATCAATATGGCAAATTAACTGAACTAGGGAAAGATGATCTCAAACAAATCGCTAGTCGAATGTTACATCATTATCCAACTATCTTTCATGGCAACCATATTGCCACAATGTCGACAACTTCTCAGCGCACCATAGATAGTGCTCGAGCATTTTTATCCCCCTTTGAAGCATTATATGCTAATCTGGAAATTCAACAGCAGCCCGAACATAATCAAACATTACTCCGTTTTTTTGATTATTCCCCCGCTTACACAAAATATAAAAACAGCCACCAGCTAAAACAACAAATCCATACACTTGAACAAACAGATTTAACAAAATTTTTCAGTCAACATATTATTCACCGCATTTTTACGCCATCATTTATTTCAAAATTGAACAATGGAATAAAAATGACTGATGAAACTATCATTACAAGTACCGATTTTGTAATAGCATTATTCAATATTTTTCAGGAAACGTTCTCTTTCACACCAGAAATACTTCATTCGAATCAAATTAACTTTGATAATTATTTTACTCCACTAGAAAAAGAGTGGTTTACAACGGTAGTAACAGCCAAAAACTATTTACAAATCGGTCCAGCCTTTGACAACAATGGTATACAAATCAAAATTGCCGCACCGCTACTTCTTGAAATAATAAGATCGTCTGATCACGCAATTCATTCTAATGATACCGATGCCAATTTTCGTTTTGCTCATGCTGAAACACTTTCACCTTTAGCCACACTAATGGAATTAGAAGGTACTTTTCAAATCACTGATACTATAGAAAATTATCCACATTTCTGGCACGCTGAACAAATTATCCCGATGGGAGCCAATATACAATTGATATTCTATCGAAGTACTGATATCACTCAACCACTGTTAGTTAAAGTGTTATTGAACGAAAGAGAAATCCATCTACCGGTTGAGACGACTCGCTATCCTTATTACCAATGGACTGATGTTAAACAATTCTATATTAATAAGCTAAATCATTTAGGTTTAACAGAAGAGGAAGATATAAAACATTGGCTTTTGAATTTAAATTAACTTACTCATTTCTTAATTATTTTAACTTCCTGCCAAGCTCAATATATTTGATGCCATATTAGATCTTAAAAAATTGGTGGATAGGTATGATTTCTTATCATGATTATGATAGCTTAACTAGCCATTTTATTTAGAATTTTTATTTAATAGTAAATTTATTGCGAAATTTGTAATAAATATGTCATATAAAAGTAATTTGAAAAAGCATATGATGTCATTAGTTAACGATAACAATAATTAAAATATCAGAGAGTCTTATATGGAAAAGGTGTCAAATTCACTATCTAATAAATTATTTTGTTAAATACTTAGGTAAGTAAATCTGCTACATAATTCAACATAATATCGCGTTTTTGTAAATGATTACTCGATATGTTTTTCCAATCAAATGAGTAAACGGTTTCAATTAATTTAAGTTGTTTGGCAAAGATTGAATTATGGATTCTTAGTAAAAATATCACTTTAAAGAAGCTAATTAATGTCTATAAATATACTTATCATTAGTAATTCAAATAAAGTTGAAAAACTGATCGGTCTGTTAAATCAATCAGGCTATAACCATATTGATTCTGCTCATAATGGATTAGATGGTCTCGAACTGCTATTAACTAAACAATTTGATATTATTATTTTAGATATCCTTCTTCCAAAAATGAACGGTTGGGATGTGTTGCAAACTATCCGTTATAGCCATAAACAAGTCCCTATTCTATTACTTTCAGATAAAAATCAAGTTGAGTGGCATATCCGAGCTCTAGAAGCTGGTGCGGATGATTATCTTGCCAGACCTTTTTCTTTTCAAGAAATATTAGCCCGAATAAAAGCCCTTATAAGGCGTAATCAGCATCATCGAATTGAAGAGGATGAAATATATGTCATTGATGATTTGCAGTTAAATTGGCGACGCCATTATGTTGTTCGAGGCAATAAAACGATTCACCTGACGGCTAAAGAGTTTTCATTATTAGCATTAATGATGCAGCATATCGGTGAACCTCTATCCAGAACATTTATTACTTCCCATGTTTGGGACATTAATTTCGACAATCAAACTAACTTAGTCGATGTGGCAATTAAAAGATTAAGAAATAAAATTGACCAAGGTTTTAAAAGAAAACTAATTCACTCAATACGTGGCATGGGTTATGTTTTAGAACTAAGAAAATGATACATCGCAGCAATTTTTTAACGTAAGCTGATTTAGCAGTCTTTTGTTATTTTGAATTTTCGCCCACGCTCTATGACAATAAAATATTGTGAATTAAATATCATATTTATCATCATTGATGAATAAATTTCTTGTTAAAAATATTATGTCGATGATTGAATTTATTTTCACTACATGTATAAAATTGATATTAAAAAATAGAAAATTAACCACTAAATTAACTAGTGGCTAGTTTTATTGATAGACAATGCAACACTATCAGATTAGCGCGTAATAAGTTACCTTAATATATTCTAAACACCTTTCAATGAGGCCATTCTTACGCATTAATATCATTTACGATTATTTAGATTGTAAAACTTAATCTATAAAAATCTTGTTCATGCGTTATGGTAATTTTATCCAGTGAATTTACCTGATATACTGAATTTGGTACGTTATTGACAAAGCCATTAACCGCCAACACTTGTGCACCGCTATTTATACCAGCTTGGATGCCTGCTTCAGCATCTTCGAAAACAACACACTGTTGAATAGGTATATCAATTTTTGTTGCTGCTAATAAATAACCATCGGGACTAGGTTTACCATTTGTGACATCTTCAGCGCAAACGGTAATTTTAGGAATAGGTAATTGGGCCGCTTTCATTCTTTCTAGTGCTATTTCTCTACTTGCTGAAGTGACTAACACCCAATCATTAGGGTCAATTAAGTCTAATAGTTCTTTTGCTCCAGTCATAGCTTTAACAAGTTTTAAAGATTGCGGTAAGAGCTCTTCACGCTCGAGAAATTTGGCTTCTTGCATAGCAAAATCATTATTACCTAGAAAATGAGTAGCAGTATCAATAGATTGCCGACCATGTGCATAATCAATAACCTTTTGTAATTCGAGATTATGTTTTTCAGAAAATTTTCTAAGTACATTTTCGACTACAGGTCTTGAATCAACTAATGTACCATCCATATCAAAAAGGAATGCTTTTGTTTTAATTTCATGTATTGCCATATTATTTAATTCCATATGTGTAGTTAATAATAAATTACTATTATGAGTCATATGAATTATAAAGCCACAATGAAGATTATGCTATTTCTATAGTATTAACCAAGCTTGTCAAAATGGAATTTATCATTTAAATAATGACTAAAATGCGCTAACCAACTGCTAGGTTAAGCCGCTTCTCTATGTTCATAGAGCAAACAGCAGAATTTTTGATCCATAATTAAAGCCACTCTTATGATTAAATTTGTCACATCATTTCCAATCAAATAACCTTTTAACGTACTCATTTAGTTAATATCATGGTAGCGACTTCTGTTTTTTTGTGAGGATCAGATAGTTCGTAAAATTAATTGCGGTAATATTTGCTTTTTATATAACAAAAGTCCACAAATAATATTTTTAACGAGCTAAAAAGCTATCTCAACAAGATAGCTTTGTATACAAATAATTTATAGCCGATTAGCTAACATAGCTTCGAGTTTACCTTGATCAATAGCAAACGCGCGTATACCTTCAGCTAACTTTTCAACAGCCATTGCATCAGAATTATGTTGCCATCTAAACTCTGATTCACTCATTAAGTTTGGCCTAGTTACAACAGGTTGATTGGCAGATAATTTACAGCTTACCGAGGCGGTCGATTTTTTCATTGTTGCTAGAAAATCGGGGGCAATAGTTAAACGATCACATCCAGTTAATGCCAATATTTGTTCGATTTTACGGAAGCTAGCTCCCATGACAATCGTTTTATAACCATGTTGTTTATAGTAGTTATAAATATTACGAACAGAAACAACACCGGGATCTTGATCGACAATATAAGGATCGATTATTTCTTTTGCTTGATACCAATCATAAATGCGCCCAACAAAAGGAGAGATCAAAAACACCCCGGCTTCAGCACATGCCCGAGCTTGTGCAAATGAAAACAAAAGCGTTAAATTACAGTTTATTCCTTCTTTTTCAAGATATTCTGCTGCTTTAATCCCTTCCCAAGTTGCAGCTATTTTGATCAAAATTCGTGATTTATCAATACCCTTTTCTTGGTAAAGCTTGATAATTTTATGTGCTTTATCAATACTACCTTGTTTATCGAAAGATAGTCGGGCGTCGACTTCAGTTGAAATACGGCCGGGAATAATTTTCAGAATTTCAACCCCAATATTAACAGCAACTTGATCGCTAGCATTAAGTAATTGCGCTTGTTTACTACCACCTTTAGTTTTAGCTGTTTCGATTGCCAAATCAATTAAAGATTGGTATTGTGATAATTGTGCAGCTTTTAGTATTAGAGAAGGATTAGTTGTCGCATCTTCCGGTGCAAATTGTTTAATTGAATCGATATCACCGGTATCGGCTACCACAACTGTGAAATGTTTAAACTCATCTAATTGACTCATATTACATGTCCTACAATTTAAGAGCGACAAAGGTGTATTTCAGATAACACTCATATTGTTTTGGGGTAGGCTACTTTTGCTATACACTAAAACAAGTTATATCTGATCATTACTTAGACTCTATGAATGATATCTGTAATAGTGTTTTACACTTGAATAGGCAAAAGTTCCCCTTTTGCCTATCCTCAAAAAATAAGCAATCTATTGTTGATTTAGCTTTTAGAATTTATTACAGATATTTATTTATATAATTTATGCCAAAACACGTTTAATTCGTGTTGTGACGCCTTTTAAATGATAAGACTCTGCATAATCTCGAATAGGTCTTTTGATATAATCAATGACATATCGTTGACCATCAATATTATTCTTTTTCAAATTACGATACATTTTTTCTATTTCTTGCTTAACTTTATCTTCATTAAACGTATAGTGACCCGCTATATCCAGTATTTCTTCAGATAAAGTTGAATCATTGGTTATTTGGGCAATAGTTAAATTTTTCTGCTCACCCACCATCCATTTACGCCAACGTTCACACTTAATGGCATGTTCTAATAATACGTCCCTTACTGCAGATACATTTTCAATTAAACCTTGTTCTTTCAAACGTTTTTCTACTTTAGCTAAATTCAAATAAGCTCGCGTTTCCTGTGTACCATATTGTGGCGCCACATTCGATGCAACAATATTTGAAGGGATATGTTCCAATAATGTCACATCATCAAAATAATCACCATTGTGTTCTTTTAACCCTACACCGTACTGTTTTGCCATCTCTGCTAAGCTATATGCATTTTTAAAGTTAAATTTACCAATTTGCTCTGTTTTACGCGTCAAAGTGCCAGTTTGACCTACAATAAAAGTTGGCATAGGTAAGTTACGTTTTCCTAGTTCAACTTTGAGTTTCAAAATAAATTTTTCGTAAGTATCTGTTGAGGTTAATCCTCCGTTGGTTTCTTCAGTCCCGACTTCATAACCAATTTCAGGTAGGTTTCTGGCAATTCTTTGTTGCTCACAAAATTCAATGAGGTCTACAGTGCGTTCCAAGACAGTATCTAAAGGGATTACTTTTCCCACTTCTATTGGATCTTTTGTTGGATCTATCATTAAGAGATCAAAGCCTGCTTCAATGTCAGCAACATACGATTTTTTACCTAATTTCATCGCCTCTTCTATGGGCAAATGATCATTTCGTTCTTTATCACGTTGCCATGGACCACCATGATCACGACAGATATAGCATAAATTATCATAGCCAATTGCCCTTTGAACATCTTTTACCGCTTGCACAAAAGTAAACTGGTTCCAATTATTGACATATCCACCACCTAACTCATCGGCATCAACCTGGTTACGACTAGCAATAAACATTATCGGATAATCATCTTCTTTAGATAACTCCAACGCAGCTTGTACACAATTTTTAGACATAGGACCAATACCTAAAATAACAGCGCTTTCCCCTGTATTTTGTAATTCTAATAGACCATGAACTACTTTTTTGATGGATAATTTATTCATTTTATTTCTCCAATTAATGTTAGACGTTACTATCAGCTTGATCGATATTTGGTTTAGTGAAATGTAGAATTAACACCGATATTGCCACACCAATAAACATTGAAAGTGCGTACCAAAGCTTGCCATTTACGGCTGGTAAAACAATTAAACCACCGTGTGGTACCAAGGTTTCAACATTATTCATCATGCCTAACGCACCACCAATTGCACTACCAATCATAATTGCAGGTAATACGCGCTTCATGTCTCTAGCTGCAAAAGGTATTGCTCCTTCGGTAATACCGATTAACCCCATAAAGAAAGCAGGAAGTCCTAAATCACGTTCTTCGCTACTATATTTTTTCTTATCAATAAATACAGATACCCCCATGGCTAACGGTGGAATAGCAACGGCAATGCGATGTGCGCCATTTGGACCATACACACCTTCAGCCATTAAAAAAAGAGTAAATGCGGTTGCTGTTTTGTTTATTGGTCCCCCCATATCAATCGCAGTCATAGCACCAATAACCAGACCTAATAAAATGGCACTACTACCTTGTAAGCTGCTTAGGAAACTAACTAACCAATTCATTGCAACGCCAATTGGATAGGCAATCACATAAATATAGAACATGCCTAATACAAAAATAACGAAAATCGGGATAATCAAAATTGGCATTATGGTTCTGATTGTTGCGGGAACCTTCCACGTTTTACACCAACAAACAAAGTAACCAGCAGCCACACCTAATATCATTGCACCTAAAAATCCGGTTTTTATTGCTTCACTACCTACTGGGGTGTTTGCTAAATAACCGAGTATCATTCCCGGTACAATCCCTGGTTTGCCGGCTAAAGAATAGGCAATATAACCAGATAACAACGGAATCATCATAGTGAAACCAATCGCACCAAGATCGTTCAAATTTTTCATAAATTGATTGGTTATTTGCATTCCTGAATCACCGGCCTCCCCGGTTGATAGGGCTATAGCTAAAAAAATCCCTCCAACAACAACCGCAGGTAACATAAATGAAACACCGGTATTAAATGCTTTTTGAATATCTTTTAATATCAGATTAGCTTTTGACATATACCGCCTCCTTGGATTTATAATTTTTCTGCTTCATCAATAAATTTACTCGGATCTTTTATGACTAAACTAGGATTGGCTTCGATAACTTTTCCGTTATCCCGTTTTTCATCAAACCGTTCTTCACCATCAATGCCAATACCTACGGCCAATATAACAACATCAGCTTCTTCAATGTCAGATTGTGTTAATTCGTTCTCGATGCCCATACTCCCTTGTGTTTCAACCTTGACTTGATAACCACGTTTTTTACATTCGCGTTCAATCGCTTCTTGTGACATATAGGTATGAGCGATCCCAGTTGGGCACGCTGTTACAGCAACAATTTTCATGACAATTACTCCTATTTTGCGGATAAATTTTTATTAAGCGATGCTAATAGTGAATAGATTTCATCGACCTGATTCAATTGCGATAATTGCTCGCGAAATGAATCGTGTAATAATTTTTTGCTTAATTGAGATATCACTTTTAAATGAATGTTTCCTTGATTTTCAGCGGGTACGCCGATCAAAAAAACCATATTGACTGCTTCATTATCTTGTGTTGACCAAACGAAAGGCTCTAAGGTGCGTAAAAACCCGATAAAAGGTTGTTGTACTGCCTGACTTTTACCATGCGGCATTGCAATTTGATACCCGACTGCGGTTGATACCATTGCTTCACGTTCTAATACCTTACTTAAAAATTCTTCTTGCTGAGTAATTATCTTTACTTGTACAGCTTTCGTTGTCAGAAAATATAAGGCATTTTCCTTAGAACTAATTCTTTCGTTCAAAAAAATCATATCATTTCGAATTACTCTGTTGGCTGACATATTCATCTCAAGCACCTTTTAAATAATGGATAAAAGTTTGATTATTTGATATTTCACATAATTGATTTATAACAGATTTATTTTTTACTAACGAATACACCTCAGCTAAGATTTTCTTTAAATTTTTGGTGTCTTTTTCGGCAATACACACAATAATGATCATCTTGACTAAATGTTCATTCCACTTAATCGCTTTGAAATTGGTAACCATGATTATTTGGGTCTGTTTAACGAATTTAGGATTGCCATGAGGAATAGCCACTCCAGTTGGTAAGTCAGTTCCACCTAAAGCTTCGCGATTAATCATGCCTTGAACAAACTCAGGTTGAATGATTTGCTGAGCAATTAATTTTTCACCAATGCAATTTATCAACTCTTCTTTTGAGTTATAATTTTGATTTAAATAAATAAAATCTTTATTCAGATAATTATTAAGATAAAAAAAGGTTAATTCACCTTCTTGAATATGATCATTTAATACCAGCTGCTCACCATAAATATTCAAGATATTCCGGATATCTTGTTCGCTTAATAGTGGCGAAACGACAATGACTTTAATACAATCAAGCGATAAATTAATTGTAGATATGATTAAATCAACATTCGCAAGTGTTTCATTATTTAATTCACTCACCGAGGCGACTTCTATTGTAGTTAATGATGGTAATACCCTGATAATTCGATTGACTAAAAGTTCAGTTGTTGCAATACCATTTTGACAAACCACCAAAATTTTCTTGCCATGTTTGACCCGCTCAATGGCTGCCTGAAAATGAATTGTTAAAAAACCGATTTCATCACTATTGAATGTTATACCCAATTCATCTTCACATTCGCTAGCAATAATCCATATTAAATTAAATAAAACAGAAAAATCATGTTTAACTTGTGTTGCAAAAGGATTATTAATTTTAATCCCTTCTCTTAATCGATATAGCATCGGCGGAATATGCTGTATCAAATAATCACGTAATTTATAATCTTTGCTAAAATCAATGTATAGCGAAGCGCCTACGCTCGAAATAATTTTATCAACCAGTGTAATATCACATTGATTAGAAGCACATATGTCAATTCGATTGGATAGCAGACACTTTGATAAATAATTGATATCACCATCACTAAAAGAAAAATTGAGTCTTGATGATATTTTTTTTAATAAATTTTTTGCACTATTTTTGAATAATTGAACATTATCATTTATCGTAATATTCTCATCAATGTGGTGATTATTTTTTGCCCGATAAACCATAATAACCAACATATTCAATACATTAAATATATAATGTTCAGCAATAAAATTGCTATCTAAACGTACGTATGCATACAAAACACGAAAACAGGTTTTAACATTTTGTTCACCATAATAATGAGTTAATGTCATTAATTTTGCATTACCATCATCTAAAATATCCAAGCTGGCTTCATAAATGAAAAAATTGAAGATTAAATAAGCATTTTGAATGTCGATTTCGGAACCGAATAAGCGAGTTCCTGCAGCATCACTTATCAGTTGTAGTCTATTTTTGGAAGTTAACAATTTTTTCACAAATTTAAGATCGTGTTCAATGGAAGACTTGCTGACGGAAAATAATGTTGACAAATATTCAAACGTAACGGTTTTTCCCTCAAGCAACATTAGTTCAATAATTTTTTTTCGTCGATTAAATTTGGATAAGGTCAGCGTTCTAACTTTGGAGCCAGAACTGGCTTTGTGAGTCTTTTTTACCGCTATACCAATGCCTGGTTTTTTATCTAAAACATAACCTTGTTTTAATAAGCTATTACCAATTTGTACTAAATCAGAATGGACTGTGCGTTGTGAAATATTGAGTTCTTGAGCATAATACTTTACAGTTTTGTATCCATTTTGTTTAATTAGCAACCTAGCTAAACACGCTTGCCTTTGCGTTAGCATATGATGCCTCCTTGTTCAAAACCAAAACTATGGTTTGATTATAGTTAGCTAGCATATTTTTTATATCACAAAGATCTTCAATAAATTGTTGCAATAAAAATGCTACTCATAGAAATACCACATATTGATTTTTTAATAATAAATTACTAAATCAGAGTTTATCCAATAATCAGCAGTTAAGTTATTTAAAGAATAAAAAACAGCGATGAGTCAGAACTGAAGATGCTTAAAACTATTTGGGGTATATAATAGAAGATAGCGAGAGTACTTTGGTAAAAGAAGTGGTAAAAGTTTTAGCTAAGCAAAACGGACAGGCAGAACAAAGTAACGCGATCACTGAAAAGGTTAAAACACCAGCCACCTCAACTCAACGAACCGAAACTTCATCAACGCCTACCACCTTTAGCTAAAACGTTAGGGAGTGGTTTATGCATCCATTTGTAATGGTGGGTTATTTTAATATCGAAGTGAAAAAAACTGAAACGTGGGACAAAGTAACAAACTCAAGGATAGCGTTATTACATCCGCAAATTCGTCAAAAAGCGGTGAATTTCATCAATGAAGTTGAAAAAGAATTCGGTATACAGATAAGAGTTACAACTTGGCTTAGAACTATTGAAGAACAAAATAGGCTTTATGAGCAAGGTAGAACTACATCAGGTTTTATAGTGACTTGGGTTATAGGGGAATATAGTTATCATAACTATGGACTAGTAATAGATGTTATAGAAATGATTTTTCTTGAAGAGGCTATTGGAAAAAGCAAAAAGATTATCCTCTTTGGCATCTGTTTAATGGTTGTGTATCTATTGTTGATTATGAAAAATATCCAGAAATACATGATTATTTAGTTAAACATAGAGGAAAAGGAAAAAATAATGATGATATTGTCGCACTTTTGGAAGTTATTAAGTAAATTTTTATTTATTTGTTTTTTTAGCTGCAGTGCAAGTCAAGCTATTGCTAAGAGTTTTCATGACTGTGATTTGAATTGGATGGTAGAGCATCCTATTGAAGAATGCACAGATTTATATGAAAAGAAAATTTCATCATTGACGGCAACGCAAAAGCAATATTTTGAAGATGAGTTTAAAAGAATTGTAGATGACAAAAGGACAGTACCTGTATGGGTTATAGCTGAGGAGCTTTCTTATCTTTTTAAGGATTATCCAACATCAAAAGTACTGTTTATTAAATTACAAATAGATGAAAAAGTTAGCAGGACAAATGAATATGATAGTAAACAAATAAATTGGGATGATCCAACATGTTCGGATTGTTTATATTACTCCTTTATGCTTAAACAATTTAAAATTTTATCTTCTATGCTAGAAAAAAAAGGCATATTAGATACCAAAGAAAAAAACATGTTGCTTATTAGTAAACAACGTATTGAGTGCTTAACTGATATTATTGATTATCTGAGTAATAATCTGGACAAATCAATTGAACGAAAAACCATTATCGATAAATGCTATAATTAATAGTTTTTCTTTATACACCTAACAGTAAGTAACCTGATAAATATATTATGCTAAGTGGAGATATATTTTAAATCAGGTTTGTTACTAAAGGGTGTATTGTCACAAAATCTCAATTAAAAAATAAAAACACTGATACACCAAAAAATGCTAATGATATAGAGATGGCGACTTTACCGCTAAAAACAGGTTTAACAGCAAGTCAATATAAACCAAGTTTACATGTTGAATGTTTTACTTGTGAAGATTTGCCGACGTTCATCACCCAAACGCCGGCAGATGCAGGTAAAATTCCTTCTGAAGAACGATTTATTCATATTTGGCATCTGTTTAATGGTTGTGTATCTATTGTTGATTATGAAAAATATCCAGAATCACATGATTATCTAGTTAAACATAGAGGAAAAGGAAAGAATAATGATAATATTGTCGCATTTATGGAAGTTATTAAGTAAATTTTTATTGATCTGTTTTTTTAGCTGCATTGCAAGTCAAGCTCTTGCTAAGAGTTTTCATGACTGTGATTTGAATTTTACGGTAGAGCATCCTATTGAAGAATGCACAGATTTATATGAAAAGAAAATTTCATCATTGACGGCAACGCAAAAGCAATATTTTGAAGATGAGTTTAAAAGAATTGTAGATGACAAAAGGACAGTACCTGTATGGGGTATATATG
Source organism: Frischella japonica (assembly GCF_014489845.1). Classification (GTDB taxonomy): domain Bacteria; phylum Pseudomonadota; class Gammaproteobacteria; order Enterobacterales; family Orbaceae; genus Frischella; species Frischella japonica. The sequence goes on along the minus strand of NZ_JABURY010000001.1, from coordinate 34,121 downwards.
AGGAGCTTGCTTATCTTTTTAAGGATTATCCAACATCAAAAGTACTGTTTACTAAATTACAATTAAGTGAAAAAGTTAGCAAGACATATAAATATGATAGTACCCAAATAAATTGGGATGATCCAGTATGTTCGGATTGTTACTATTACCCTTTTATGCTTAAACAATACAAAATTTTATCTTCTATGCTAGAAAAAAAAGGCATATTAGAAACCAAAGAAAAAAACATGTTGCTTATTAGTAAACAACGTATTGAGTGCTTAACTGATATTATTGATTATCTGAGTAATAATCTGGGCAAATCAATTGAACAAAAAACCATTATCGATAAATGCTATAATTAACAATTTTTCTTTATACACCTAACAGTAAGTAACCTGATAAATATATTATGTTAAGTGATGATATATTTTAAGTCAGGTTTGTTACTAAAGGGTGTATTGTCACAAAATCTCAATTAAAAAATAAAAACACTGATACACAAAAAAATGCTAATGATATAGATATGGCGACTTTACCGCTAAAAACTGGTTTATTAACAAGTTAATTTAAAACATGTCTACACGTGGAATGTTTTACTTGTAAAAATTAGCCGAAATTCATCACCCAAACGCCGGCAGATGCAGGTAAAATTCCTTCTGAAGAACGATTTATTCATATTTGGCATCTGTTTAATGGTTGTGTATCTATTGTTGATTATGAAAAATATCCAGAATTACATGATTATCTAGTTAAACATAGAGGAAAAGGAAAAAATAATGATAATATTGTCGCACTTTTGGAAGTTAATAAGTAAATTTTTATTGATCTGTTTTTTTAGCTGCAGTGCAAGTCAAGCTCTTGCTAAGAGTTTTCATGACTGTGATTTGAATTGGATGGTAGAGCATCCTATTGAAGAATGCACAGATTTATATGAAAAGAAAATTTCATCATTGACGGCAACGCAAAAGCAATATTTTGAAGATGAGTTTAAAAGAATTGTAGATGACAAAAGGACAGTACCTGTATGGGTTATAGCTGAGGAGCTTGCTTATCTTTTTAAGGATTATCCAACATCAAAAGTACTGTTTATTCAATTACAAATAGATGAAAAAGTTAGCAGGACATATGAATATGATAGTAAACAAATAAATTGGGATGATCCAGTATGTTCGGATTGTTTCAATTACCCCTTTATGCTTAAACAATACAAAATTTTATCTTCTATGCTAGAAAAAAAAGGCATATTAGAAAACAAAGAAAAAAACATGTTGCTTATTAGTAAACAACGTATTGAGTGCTTAACTGATATTATTGATTATCTGAGTAATAATCTGGACAAATCAATTGAACGAAAAACCATTATCGATAAATGCTATAATTAACAATTTTTCTTTATATATCTAACAGTAAGTAGCCCGATAAATATATTATGCTAAGTGGAGATATATTTTAAATCAGGTTTTTTACTAATAGGTGCATTGTCACAAAATTTCAATTAAAAAATGAAAATACAGACACACAAAAAGATAAAGACGGTGATGAAACGAGACGTGATGCTTTTCTGAGTAAAATAGAACTGAGCGAACAAAAATCAACAAAACAAGGATTAGAGCAACAAAATAGCTGTGGTAGGATGATGTAGCCAAAGGTTTAACAAAGCGAAGCTAAACCAACAGACAAAACATTGGGGATATAACAAATCAAAAATTCTATTTGCTATCAATAAATATTCATGGACACCAATTTTAAAAGGCAACCCTCACGGTAAATAAGGATATTATATGAAACAATTAATTTTATTATTATTGATATTACCTAATTTATTATTAGCACAGGAAATATATGAAAATTCTTCTAATCAAGAATATTTATCTTTAGGAAGTACAGAAAATGGTAAGCGAAATTTTTTAAATCTTAAAAATAAAAAAATAGATTGGATAAGCCTGTCAGAATTACAGCAAATGCAACAAATAGATATATTATCACCGCATATTTTTTGGGATAAAGTCAAACAAAATTCTATAGGGTTTCATGCGAGTGGTTATGAACCTTTTTGGAATGCCATAATAAGTAAGAATAAATTGCAATTTAGGCTTAATAAAGAAGAAAACGTTAAAATTTCTATAGATATAAAATCTTCTGCTTTAACAAATAATTTTGTGACAATCTTCCATTCTAATAATGGTATTTATGGTTTAATTCGTAGTCTTTCTAATGGAACTTTTTGCGAAGCAAATCTTGATGAACCTGCTTCAATCTATGAAATTTTTATCGACTATAAAGGTGAAATATTTGAGGGTTGTGCACATTTAGATAAATTATGAATAAAATAATAAAAGTTAATACACCTAATCTGTTTTATATCGATTCATCTCAAAGCTTGGTTTATTTACCCCAGCGCAATGGTTGATTATTTTCCTGGAGCGGGAATTGTGACTTATCATATCTAGCATGATAAGAATAAAAAAATACATGAGTTAGGTATTTTTACTGTTTATGTGACTAAGGCTATGGCGAGAGGAAATATTCCGCAAGAACATGACGTGGAATTAATTAATGTTAAGGAATTTGAAAATGGATACATTTCATCTGATGGTAGTGTTAAAGCAAAATTTGCAACATTTAATAGTGATCATAATAGATGGTATCTAAATCCTAATTGTTTTGCTGGTTTGCTCGGCGCTATGTTAGAACTAAATGCTGATTATTTAGGCTTTAACGGATTTAGCACTCATGACGCTAAATATGTAGAGAGCAAATCTCATATAAATGGGATTGCAGGAGATCTAAGGTATATATCAGAAAAAAGAAATGGTGAGCTAACATGGCTATCTTATTCAACTTTTGATTTTGATGAGCAAGAAAAATTTAATACTGCATTATATAAATTTGGTTGGGCTAGAACATCGTTAATGTATTCGGAATATTTTACATATAAGAAACAATCAAATACTTTACTTAAATATACAAAACATATGAAAAAAGATCCGCCAAATGGATATAGACATCATCATCATTTACATATATGCGGTTTTGATTTTAACTTAATTATAAATGTACAGGATTAAAAATGATCAGATTTCAATTTTTCTATATATGTATTTTATTAGTCTCGTTCTTTTCTTTTGCAGAAGATAAAAATCTTAATAATATCCTTTATGAATTTAAAGGATATTCAAAAAAAACCTCTTCCTATCATTCTTTGAAAGACTTTTTTGCGGATAATAATCAAATATATGATGAAAAAAATCCATTGAATGCGCTTTTTGATCCCAATACACCTTTATTAAGCATGGTTGAGCATAGAAAACCTTACACAGGTGAAGCTATATTATTTAAAAAGCTTCCGCTTGATAACAAGCTAAATGTGTACCTTTTTGCTTATTGGGATCGTAATGATCAAGATTCATATTATAACCTTCCATCTCTTGAATTACAGATTTTTGATAAGAGTAATCAACTGATTAGTAAAATGATTGTTGTGGATGGTGCACAAGCAGAGTGCTCAATCAATAAAAGAACACGTATTTATAAAAATAAGAAATTTGAAATAATAGAATCAGAATATTGCATTGATATAGAAACAGACAAGCTTATGACTGAACAACATAAGGTAAGTTATTATTTAATTGATAATATGGGTAATATTAATTTTGAATAACGATTGTGACAAAGTTTAAATTAGACTAACCAAAGACATTTTCTTTATCGCCTTTATTTTACTATATTAAATAATATTCTAATAAAAAATACAATATTAATTAAGATATTGTATTAAGCATGAATAACATTGAGGAAATTTAATAATGAAATATATTCAAAGATTTATCATAATCTGTCTATTATCATTATTTAATGTAAATATTGCATTGTCAGAAAATTTTAAGAGTGATTTACCTTACTATCATAAAATTAAATTACCCTATTCTTCCAATCAGTTAAAAAAATATTATTATTGGGGAGAATATGGCTTATATCTTTCCCCTAATATGCCATTTCCATTAAGATTTACCAATAAAGAATTTTCATTTAAACCAAAATTATTTGAATATCTTACTAAAACAACTTTTTATTTTCCTCATGGCTATTTTTATTATAAGGACATTTTATATAAAGGCATTATTCAAATGGCTATAGGTGAAAATGATGAAAAAGTTTTTACTTTTCAATTATATAGTTATGGTAATAATGGAAATTTGATTGATGCTATACTTTTGTACAAAATTCAAAATGGCGAAATATCCTATTGGAATGATTTTGTAATAAAGCCTGATGGTAAAATATTAATAAAACAACATCAACAACAAAATCTATTTGAGCTAGATGAAAATCCAAAAGATAAAAAAATTTATACCAAAGAAAAGAAATATCAAATGAGTTCTTCAGGCTTTTTTAACACAATAAAGGATTAAGTAATGAAAAATTTATTGTTTATCCAAATAGTTTTATTTTTTGTCAGTTTTTGTTGTTATGGAGAGGAAATTAATGTTATTGAGAACTATAAAGGTAAATCTTTTCTTAACGCGATAGATATCACTAAACTAACAAAAGATTGCGAAAAGAACGATAATTTTTGGCATATTTCAAATACTGAACGAGAAGAAATACTTGAGCGTTGTCCAATTAATCAAATGGCTTCATATTTTGATAATTTATATGACGTTATTAGAAATAATGTTGTTATATATGATGTAGATGATGTAACGCTTACAATTGATAAAAAAATCTATAATAAAACCGTTAATAATAAAATATATCCAGTTAAAGAGCTTAACTTATCTCTCAGTCATGAAGGAAACCTTGAAGATAAAATTATATTGGCAAATAGTTCTTATGATGTTGAAGGTTATTATTGGTTAAGTAATCAATACTATTATATATCACCTAATATGGATGTTTATGTATTATTGGCAAAAGATGTCGAAACCAGTGTAAAACCAATATTTTGGAAACATTACCAAATAGATAAAAAAAGCTTACAGTTTCAACTTATAGCATTATTAATTGACGAAGGTTATAAATATCAAATTATTTATCCTGATCAATTTAAAATTCTCGAAGGTTCGCTTGAAACATCAAAATATCAAATTAATAAACTAAAAACTTGTTATCAAGAAGAATACTCAACTAGTTGTAGTATAGAATCTTATCGTTACTATCATAATATTTTATCTCAAAAATTGAATTTTCTTAAAACTAAAAATCCTCATGCTAACGAGTTCATGGAAATAATAGATAAAGAAATCAATATGGTGTGTTTAACTTCACAACCTCCAAATTATCAGGATGAAACGAAGAATTTTACCTATAAGATTACCAAATGTTTAACAGAACAACTACATCAAAAAATAGAGGACATAGATCAAAAATTGGCGGAATATTATCCTCACCAAAATATTAAATAGTAATAACTTCTACAATTTTGATCGTTTAGTAATACTGTTTTACTAGTGCTGGACAGCAGAGCGTATAGGGCATCTGTTAGTTAAATATGAAAGTGAATGTATGCCGAACTAAATACTGAAGGTAAACGACCGGAATGGGAAGAGTTAAACAGTGAAATGACAGATGATGCGGAAAACTATTTGGGTTATATAAAAAACGGTGATGAAGCAAAACGTGATGCATATGTTAGTAAGTTAGACGCAAGCCAACAAGAATCAACAAAACAAAGCTTAGAGCAACAAAGAAAAGATTATCAAAGTTTTCTGAAAGATGATAAAGCGGAGTCTAAAAAGAAATTAATCATATGGGAAAACGCCAAAGAAAAAGCGACAAAAATGCTTAGGTGGGACGGTGTAGCCAAAGGTTTAACTAAGCAAAGTCAAAAGACAAAACAAAGCGACACTGAAAAAGATAAGGCAGAAGACAGCTCAAAACAACAAGCAGAAACTTCATCAACGCCAGCCACCTTGAGTCAAAATGGTCGGGTGTGGTTTATGCATCCTATATCTAGGATAAATTTTTTCTCTGATAATAAAGTTCTTTTCCAAAAAGGCGATAAAGATGAAATAATTCGAGAGATCAATATCCGTCTAGTTGGTTTTGGTGGCAATGTCCCGACTGATGAGTTTACGGAAAGAACAGAAAACATGATCAAACAGTTTCAACGTGATTATTTGAAAGATGAAGAAACGGAAGTTATTAATATGCAAGTAATTAAAGCGATTGATAAGTTTCAAGAAGAGTACCCAATCGAAACATTTTTTGCTCAAAGTGTTGAACAAGTCAATGGCGCATCAATGCAAACATTAATTACTACTAAAGGTTAACAATATGAAACAAAGTAATTACTATTTTGTAGTATTTTCTCTATTATTAAATTTAATAGCATCATCAGCGATGGCTGATGAAAAAAAAGCGCCAGATAATTGGGGAATTATTTATGGTATTAGCAATACATCGGTAGATGAAACAACAATTGATTTTGATATAAAATTACGTGGTAATAAATTTTATTTCAATAATCAGTCGTTTTTAATTAAACGTAATACGATGCCTGCAGAAGATTTTTTTGTAAGCAATAATATAGAAAAAACATATTTTGCTTTAAAAAAACAGCAAGCATTATTAGAATATAATTATAATATTAAATTAAATGATAACATTACTTATCTTCAATTCGATAAAAATATTGATAACAGCCTATTAAAACAGTATGTAACACAAAACCGGCAGGTAGTATTATTGGATGATATGCTGCTTCTGTTTGGAAAAGATGGTAAGCCAGTATTTTATTCAAAACCTTATTTTGAAAAAGAATTTATTAAACAAGTTCCTCTGTTGCCCATAATCAATGTTCCGTTTAATGCAAACGATGCTTTTATTTTATATCAAGACGATGTATTAAAAAATTTATCCATTCATTTTAAAAATTTTTTAGATCTTCCTTGGTTTGCAACAGATATATTTGGAGCAAAGTATCCTTCTATTTCACCGATTATAAATCCAATATTTATTGATGTAGGCTGGGATAGTGGTGAGTCGGATTCATATTTATATCTATTTTCTAATGATTATAACGTTCTGGATAAACTGGTGTTATTTGATTATCGGACTACAACTCGAGGCGGTCCTGGTGGTAGCGGTTACACGGTTGGTTATCGTTATTTTACCATAGATAAAAACTATTTTATTGAGCGTCGCCAACGTTTTGAAGATGAAACAATAGAAGTACAACATTTTCAAGTGACTAAAGAAGGGAAGTTTCAAGAATTACCTGTCACGTCAAATTGCTACAGTAAATTAGCGGTTAAAGATAACAAAATACATTCAACAAAAAGCCTTTTACTAACTAGTCAACAAGCAAATAATTATATGCGCTTTAAGAAAATTACATTCGATGAACTTGATGATATCACACTAACCTTAAATCCTGCTGATAAAAAGCTTTGTATTAATTATCAACAAGCTTATTCATTCACCTTTGGTAAAGCGAAATCAAAACAGTTATTTGGTAACGAAAAACGCTATCAACAGCAAGTCGAAAATTTTAAAGAATTTAATATAGATATTAGTAACGAGTTGGAATATATCACATTTGACAATATCGACAAATCACCATTAGCTAAATATCTACTAAATGGAAATAAAGCGATTTATATGAACGAAATGCTCTTTATTGTGGGTGAAAATTATCTCGCAGCCTACAGGCAACCTACAGAAAGTGAATTAACTGATCAAGAAATGGATTATGATTGATGTAAAAATAATGATGCATCAGATCTTTATCTAATAAAAAACAATTTTGTTGAATTTTGGCTGTGATTTGGGATAAAAACCGACATTATGAATGTCTGGTTAAAGGTGAGTAAATCAAAAAAAATGGCTTCATTGTTCAGCTATTGATGGTTGTCTTTATTGAAAAAAAGCAAACTGAGATAGTGCAAGCCAGTAATTTAGATATAAATAGTGCATATTTCTATCGACGCGATTACCATTTATGTTCAGTGATTTTAACAAGAAGAAAGGTTAACGCTGGTGATACCGATAATGCTAAAGGAATTAGTACCCCTTACTTACATGTTAAATCGCTATCGACAATTTGATAAAATTAGTTATCGAGTGATAACAACTTTAAAGCGCTAATTAAGCGCGATCTTCCCCACCGATTTTCACCAATAAGCACACTCGATTCCGGATTAAATGTTAAAGATAACTGACTTATTCCTCTAAATCCGGTAATCTCAATTTGTTCAATAAACATAGGATTTCCTTATTATTAAAGCTGATATTTTTCAGTTCGTTTTGCAATTCGCGCCGATTTTTTTTCCGCGGTTGTTAACAGTTTATGTTCATCATGCAAAATCGTTTTTAATGGTTTATTGAAATAGGTTTTTAAAAATAGCCAGATATCACGTTTAGTTAACCCGATTTTGGTCGATGAAAAATACAGCCCAATCAAATCTTTATCACGCCAACGGGTTGGCACTCGTTTTCGGGTTTGTGCCCGATGCAGATCAATAACGGATAATTTAATTTGCTGATGATGTTCAAATAACGGTAAATCCAATAAAAAATGGCATAAATAACAATCACGGTGATTGACCCCGGCGGCATGCATTTTGGCGGTCATTTTTGCTAGATAGATTATTAATGAACGTTTCAGATGATAGCTCGGCGGATTGGTTAACCAAGACCGAGTAAAATCCTCTAAACTTACTGTCGGGTTAAGATCTTTGGTAATAATAAACGAGTGCCGTGTTAGTGGGTTTAACCCCTTACGACCAAAAGCACGCCCGTCCATGGTATTTACTCCCGCTTGCGCTAAACGGTGAATGGCTGTCCATTCTTGTTTGGCGTCTAACACTGGTAATCTCAAGGACAATAAATTTTTGACGATCTCTTTTACCGTTATGCCACGGTGAATTTTAATAAAGTAAGATTCATCATCAAGTTTAAAATTCAATGTTTTACGCTGTTTAACCGCCCGATAAACTTCACCGGAAATCTGCTCAACTTCGCTAAACGGATCTTTGCCTTTCCATAAATTCTCAAAAGGCGATTTGAGTATAATTTCATTCATAATGATGACAACCTAATATAATATCGGCAGCACGCTCAGCAAGGTGATATAAATCGGCGTTTTGGCCATATTTAATCGCATTATGATGCCATGCAGCTCGTTGTGCTTGATTAGTGAGAGCATTTTCCAGTGTGCTATTTAATTCTGATTGATCAAAAGGCTCACTAAGTACCACACCTGCATTTGCATCTGTAATATGATAAGCATAACCGGCTATCCCGGTTACAATCACCGGCACGCCAGCAGCTAGAGCCTCGATTAAAACCATACCAGCGGCTTCTTGTCGAGCTGGATGCAGTAGCAGATCTGCGCTAAAGAGAAAATCGGGGATATCATCCCGCCCTGAAAAAAAACGGACTTGATTAAAAATATCCAACCGTTTCGCCATTTTTTGGTAATTATCGGGTTTATCTTGCCCGACAACCAAATAGCACACCTGTTTTTTTAACGCTTCGGGCAAAGAGGCAATCGCAATTAATGTGCGATCAACGCCTTTTCGTTTAAAGTCAGAACCAATTTGTACAATCACAAAAGCATCTTGCGCAATGTGATTGGCTTGCCTAAATTGCTGGCGTTTAATTGGTGAATCAATATGATATTGCCGATCTTTTGCAATACCGGGTGGCAGTAAAACAAATCTTGATGCTTGAGTATGGTAATATTTTTCAAAATCGCTAATTTGTTGCTTAGTTAGCACCATAATTTTGGTATCATGCTGCTGATTAAATACCGCATCTTCAAACGCCAAATAGTGTTTACAGCGTTTAGATAATTTATAAAAAAAGCCTTTATGGGAGACTTTCTCGGCAAAACACGTATCGCCGGCAAAATAGACGTCTAATCCCGGCATTTTATTAAAGCCAACGACACAATCAACCGGATATGTCTGTAGATGATCTTTGACCCAATGATAATAAGCTAGATTACGGCTATGATTCGATAGCCCCTTTTTCGGGACTAAAATAATCTCAAACTCAGTCGGTTTATCGCCTTGCCACTGCATAACATAAACACGAACTTTATGCCCTTTAGCGTGACAAGCTCGGGCAATTTGCAAGAAATCACGTTGCAAACCGCCGTAAGGAAAATATTTATAGATACAAAAAGCTAGTTGCATGCACATTGCCTCAAGAGTGAAAGAAGTATTATATACTTGTTGCTGCGCAAGGTACAAAAAATAGATTTAATCTTTCGTTTTACAGAAAATATATGTGGTTTTGTTCTATTTGTTAATTTAATTGTTTAGATGATTTTTAGTTAATAGTACTGTGAATATAACAATTAACTTTGTTAATCTTGTATAAAAAAAGAAAAACTGGGTTTTTATATTGAAAAGTAGGTATTTTCTGAAAGTTCTTGGCAAAGATTGTCACTTTAACGCTTATGTGAGTTTCATTACTAATGAAAATTTTGATGGAGATAATAATGATTTATATCTCAAAAAATGCAGCAATTATGGTCTTAATAAAAAATAGAATATTACGCTTATGACAAACCCCAACAACAATTTATTATATTGAATGATAAAGCAAAAACTTCCACTAGTTACCAATTTTGTCTGGGTAAAAAGAAAATGACCAAATATCGTACACAGATGATTTTTAATACATAGGCTATAATCGTAATAAACGAATAAAGACTAAATGTCTGGATAAATCGGGAAATTATCTAAATGAATACTGTCGCCAATTTAAGTATAAAAACGAGAGAGGTGACCCGTTTCGAAAATTACCTGACTCAAAAAAGACAACATTTTTTATGTATTACAAGTCGACACCAAAGTGAATTTTGATCTTCAGTTACTTCCCAAAGATTATAAATGGTATGTAATCACATTATTTGATGAACAAAAATATTTGAACATTCAGGGTTACATAGATGATTGTTTTTTGGATTATATAGGTTAAGTTTTTATTTAGGTAGACAAGATGTTTATAAATTTAGATTAATTTTATCTGATTATCGTTGTAGTCAGCATCCAGAAGGGAAAAACTACCAATCACACAGGAAAAGCGATAGATATTCAATTTTACAAAAGAAATTGGGCTATTGGTGGTAAAAATGATAAAAATATTGAGCCTTTACTATATACGTGATACTTTTTTATCACTTGCCTTAAAATACAAAAAATGGAACGATACAAATCTTTTTAGCATTGAACCAATTAGATTAAATAATCATAGTTCAATAACAGGTGAGCAGCACACTTATAGTTGGATTCATATGGATGTTAGAACGTTTGAAAAACGATATTTATTAGATGAATATTTTTGTACTGATGCTACAACTTTAAATGAAGAAAAATTAATTACATTTATTCATAGTTAATTTATGGTTGAGGTTAATAATGTTTAAAATTATAAGTAGGTTTGTCGGGTTATTTTTGTTTTGTTACATCGCAATAATAGCCAATACAGAAGCAAAAAATAACGCCAATGATTCGGTAAAAGATGACACAATAGAATGGCAATTAATTAATATTAACTACCTATCTAATTCTACAACTGACTTTGAGCTAATTGACCAAATTTACAGACGCTTAAAAGAAATATCAGTTAAAAGTAATAAATATCAATTAATATTTGATAATAAATATTTGTTAAATATAAAACAAAATAAAGCCAATTTAGCAGCAAATATTCATAATTTATTACACAACGAATTGAAACGACTAAATTTAATTGATAATCAGCAAGATAATCAAAATTTTATGATTGAAACATTACCAAACCAATATAATTTAAATGAATCATTAGTGTTAAATTCTGATTATCTTTTCTTATTCAATAATAACGATATTATTTTAACATACAAAAATAAACAGAAGATGCGCAAAGAATTGGAAAGTATATATAATCAATTACATACTGTTACTCTCCCATTAAATGATCGTTATTGGCCACCAGAAAAAAATGATGGTTTTTTACCTATACCTGATGAGTTTAATTATTTTTTTAAAGGTATGCTAGATGACGATTATTTTAAAGCAATAAAATTAAAAGAATTTAACAATATAAAATTACTATTATTATCTTCATATTCTCTTTCGGGTTCACCTCAATTATCATTAGTCAGCCTTTCCAATGAGTTTAATTTCATTGATCGATTGGAGTTAGGTGAACATTTTGAATTAGAGGATGGTGGTGTTTGGAACAAATTCCTTATTGATAAAAATTACTGCATCACAATACAAAAAATCGAAAGCCCTTATGATGGCTCTAAAAAACAAACAAAATTATTAAATCAAACAAAATATGTTATTAGTGAAAAAGGAGTTTTTATTAAATTAGAAAAACAATAAATTTTGTTTGGCTGTTAAATAAATTTTAAAGGTTAAGCCATTATTATAAGTTTGCTAATTAATGAATAACTATGAAAGTATAAAAAGAAATATTTGCAGCTGGGCGTTTTCAAATAATTCCTGAAACTTTAAACTCAGCTCTACATTATTTGAAATTAGATTTACTATTAATAATTTAGTAAAGATTAAAAAGAAAAAAATATTTTGAGCATAATGGTGATGTTGAAGATGCTATTTATGATTTGACTGAAGAATTCGTATCATCAGAGTACCTAAAGATAAAACGATATTTGACTGGTAAGCGTTGCAGCTTTTGGCGATTATCATATTATCAAGGTGATGGGCTGAATTCCGTCCATATATAACCAGACAAAATGGTTGATGCTTTAAGAGAAGCGAAAAATGAAAATTGGAAATAAATATGAAGAAGATTAAATTTGCTATTTTATGTTAATTATATTTTTCAGTTAGTTATTCTTTCATGGTTCAAAATAAAAAACCGATTAAAATAAATTTTAACGATTTTCACTTAAAAAAACTAAAAATACAAAACTTAAGGTTTACGGATATGGTGGAGGCGCAATTTGTGAAGAGATTATAAACTGACTCTCCTACAAAGTAATTGGATTACCTAATGCCTCTTTAATAAAAGATGAAAATGAATTTTCTATAGAGCATCATTTAAATAGTCGTTCAATTATTATTTCCGGAATAATAGCTGAACCGAATGAAAAGTTTAACCCTTTGAAAAGTAGTTAAATTAATTTCGGGACAAAAGAGTTTTAAACAAAATATTTTCAGAAATAATAAAAGAAAGATGTCTGCATTGGAACAACGATCGGAAAAACAAAAAATAAAATAGAGGAAGAAAATGCGAAAAATTACAGCGATAACCATATTTTTATTATAAACTTTGATAATATTAAACATCAATTTTAATGCAAATGCTGCGCCGAAAGATTATTTTTTTAGATTATCTGGCGTGAAAAATGACGCAACATTAAGTAATTCTCTCTTTCACGCTGTGTTTCCTTTTTCAAAGATTGGTAATGGAAGATTAATTTATGAAAGGTTTATTGTATCTTATTTTATGTTTGGTTAGTTTTTATGCAAATAGTGCATTGTATAATATCAATAAAAGTTACCAAGGAGACCCCTTCTTTAAAAATGTAAATATGCAAAAATTAGAAGAGGATTGTTCAAGGAGTGTCGAGTATTGGAATGATAGTGATATCCAGGATGAGGAAGAACGCCGTTGTCCTCTAAATTCTATTAAATTTGATTATGGAAATGTATATAATTTAATTGAGCAAGATCCCATTGTATACAAAGATGATAATTTTCAGCTGGAAATAAGTTTATCAAGTGACGACATAATTTTATCTTTAATTCATAATCATCAGGTGAAAGATAAGATTAATCTTTATGGTTATATGAGTGATGGTAGCAGTGCATGTGGAGGTTGGGTTGCTTATCAACGTTATTATATTTCATCCAACGGCGATATTTATACTTTATGGTTAATAGAAACAGAAGATGGTATTTCGCCTACACTTTGGAAACATTATAAAATTGATAGCAAAAATAAGAAATTTATTCTTAAAGAAATGTCAATAAACCGATATTATGATCAATTTAAAATTGTTTATCCTGATAAATTTAGTGCAATTTCGAATAATAAATTTTCGGAAAATTCTAATAAACAATTTGATGATTCATGTTTAAATGAATGCGAAGAAGGCTACTATTGTAGTTGTTATTTTGATTTATATAGCCATTATCAACGTCTACTAGAGAATAAGATCATAGCGTTTAATAAAAAAAATAAAACCAAAAACAAATCAATTGTTTCGTTAAAAAATAGAATAAACTCAAAATGTCTAAGTTTTTCCCCTCCTAATTATGATGATAAGTTTGATTCTTATTTAATAAAAGTCATGTCTTGTTTTATAGATGAATATAAAGATGAAATAAATAAACTGAAGAAATGATTCAATGAACTGGAAAAATAAGCGAGGCTCGTGTTTTCCGAGTGCAAATCACGCAAATGGTGCCTGTATTGATATTCACTATTTTTATAATGCTAATGATGAAAATTTTTTATTGGCAATGAAAAAATTTCATTTTACAGAAATCTTAGTTGGTAACCCTAATACCGATGAGGATACATTTAAACCATATATTCCTCACTATAAAAAATTAATCACTCTTGGCGGAGAAAATGGTGATAATTTACATAATAATCATATGCACTTTGATAAATTTCAATACGAAGTAGCTGAGGTCTATTTATAATGCAGATAAAGTCTTTATTTTATGGTTTATTATTTTTAACTATTTTAACATGTTCACATTCATTGAACGCTTTAGTTCATACTAATCTATTGCCTGTAGGAAAACCTCAAATTATAAATAAGAAGCTGGTTAAGGATATTAACGATAATTGTTGGATTGAAGATTATTTTTCTGATAAAGCTAGGGAAGATTATCATAAAAGATGCAAATTATCGACCTTTCCTTCAACTCAGAATGTTAGGAATATATTTGAAGAACTACAAAAAAATAAAATTGTCTATTTATATCAATCCAAGCAATTTAATATTTATTTAAAAAAAACGACCGATACAAAAAAATGCCTTGTTGAAGAAAAACAACTTGAAGGTGAATGTGCAATATCACCCGAACAGTTTATTATTACCATGTTTATCGAATCATCGAGCAAAATAATAAATCAACTTATTGTTTATTATGGTAAATATTATCATAATGGATTGGTTCAAGAGAGATTAGATTTTTACATCGATAAAAAATTAAATGTTTGGCTACTTGAACATATTTTAGATGAAGAAGGTTCATCTGCGACTCTGTGGCAACATTACCAAATTAGTAACAAAGGAAAGTTTAATTTGCTGGATGAAATAAAATGTCAGTTCGAAAATGGCGGTCTTAAATTGGTTTGTAAAAATAAATAGTCAGCATATCAATTCAGTAATTTGAGAACTTTCAATATGAAATAATAAGGGTGTTTCTATAATGCAGATAAAGTCTTTATTTTATGGTTTATTATTTTTACCTATTTTAGCATGTTCACATTCGTTGAACGCTTTAACTCATACTAATTTATTACCTGTGGGAACGCCTCAAATTATAAATAAAAAGCTGGTTAAGGATATTAACGATAATTGTTGGATTGACGATTATTTTTCTTATGCAAAGAATGGCTGGAAAGAATATGATAAAAGATGCAAATTATCGACCTTTTCTTCGACCCAGAATACTAATAATATATTTGAAGAACTACAAAAAAATAAAATTGTTTATTTATATCAATCCAAGCAATTTAATATTTATTTAAAAAAAACGACCGATACAAAAAAATGCCTTGTTGAAGAAAAACAACTTGAAGGTGAATGTGCAATATCACCCGAACAGTTTATTATTACCATGTTTATCGAATCATCGAGCAAAATAATAAATCAACTTATTGTTTATTATGGTAAATATTATCATAATGGATTGGTTCAAGAGAGATTAGATTTTTACATCGATAAAAAATTAAATGTTTGGCTACTTGAACATATTTTAGATGAAGAAGGTTCATCTGCGACTCTGTGGCAACATTACCAAATAAGTAACAAAGGAAAGTTTAATTTGCTGGATGAAATAAAATGTCAGTTCGAAAATGGCGGTCTTAAATTGGTTTGTAAAAATAAATAGTCAGCATATCAATTCAGTAATTTGAGAACTTTCAATATGAAATAATAAGGGTGTTTCTATAATGCAGATAAAGTCTTTATTTTATGGTTTATTATTTTTACCTATTTTAGCATGTTCACATTCGTTGAACGCTTTAACTCATACTAATTTATTACCTGTGGGAACGCCTCAAATTATAAATAAAAAGCTGGTTAAGGATATTAACGATAATTGTAGAATTGACGATTATTTTTCTTATACAGAGGAAAAGCAGAAAGAGTATCATAAAAAGTGTAAATTATCGACTTTTTCTTCAACTCAGAATGTTAGAAATATATTTGAAGAACTACAAAAAAATAAAATTGTCTATTTATATCAATCCAATCAATTTAATATTTATTTAAAAAAAACGACCGATACAAAAAAATGCCTTGTTGAAGGAAAACAGCTTGAAGGTAAATGTGCAGTTTCCCCCGAACAGTTTATTATTACGATGTTTATTGAATCATCGAGCAAAATAATAAATCAACTTATTGTTTATTCAAGTGAATATAATCAGCGTAGCATGTCTCAAAAGACATTAGATTTTTACATCGATAAGCAATTAAATATTTGGCTATTTGAACATTTCTTCTTCGAAGAAAGTGCAATGGCTTCTTTGTGGCAACATTACAAAATTAATAACAAAGGAAAGTTTAATTTGCTCGATGAAATCAAATGTCAGTTCGAAAATGGCGGTCTTAAATTGGTTTGTAAAAATAAAAATTTTAAAAATAAATAGTCAGCTTGCTTTAATTGAGTAAAGTACTACATCAATTTAGGGATCTCAATCATCTAGTTTTACAGTGATTTTTAAGGCGGTCTTAGGGATTTATGAAGTCAAAATTCTATTCTCTAATGATAAATATTCAAGGTCACCAATTATAATAGGAAATCCTTACGATAAATAAGGATAGTTTATGAAACCATTAATTTTAATATCATTGATATTGCCTAACTTATTATAAAATCAATAAATATATAAAATTCTTTTAAGCTAATATATTAGCTGTTTGAAGTACAAAAATACAACAAACAGATATGTTACCGCCATATATTTTTAAGCATAAAAGTAAAAAAATCCCTATAGATTTCTATGTGAGTGGTTATGAACCTTTGGGGAAGGCCCAAATAAGTAAGAATAAATTACAATTTCACCTTAATAATGAAGAAAGTACAAGATAACTATCCCTTGAATATCAATTTACTCATCATTAACAAAATATAAAAATATTGCGATGATAACCCCATCAGTTTACCGACTGGTAGAATGGCACGTAAGCTCGACAACTTAGCCGAATAGTATGGCTATCACTTAAAAATAAGAGTAGATAATGAACCAGAGTTGACGGTCAAAACGCTAAACGATTGGGTTTTATCACATGAGGATAATCAACGGTTACTTCAATCCTGATTGTCCTTTTTTGGTATATGGGGAAAGTATGGATTAAACACCATATTTTTTATCTTTGATCTATTAGATTTAACAAGCAATTATCTATTATCAACTTCAAACAATGCCAATTCTTTATCACTAGGCTTACTTTGATTTGTTTATCTATCAATGCTGTGATTTTCCTTGCCATAATTATAAATTTTAAGGTATTCGGTAAAAAAGTAAACGATAACCATATACCGAATCGTATACCAAAAATTATGGTTGTATATGTATCTTAATAATACTAATAAAATATTAAAATACAGCTTAATGCTTACTATTAGTGTGTTAGAGGTGTTTAAATGGGTATTAATGAATATTGCAGAATAGTGAATTGGTGGAGCCAAGGGGGATCGAACCCCTGACCTCAACGCTGCCAGCGTTGCGCTCTCCCAGCTGAGCTATGGCCCCAAGAACCTAGGCAATGATATGCAACTCAAGACGTTCTGTCAAGATAGTTAAATGGAATAATTTTTTATTTTCTTATCCACCTATTTATATTGCTATATAACCAACATAAATAGGTGTTTTTAACATCAATTAGCGTAAAATAGGCGCTTGATCAGCTCCTTCTACTTCAACTTTCTGTTGAATAAAATGTTCTCGTTTAATTCCCATCTTTAATGACATATAGGCGGCAACATAGATAGAAGAGATAGTACCAAGTACAATCCCAATCCCTAGTGTTTCAGAGAAACCACGTAACATACTACCACCAAAAAAATAAAGGATGATTACTACCGCCAATGTTGTACCTGATGTCATCAAGGTCCGACTTAAGGTTTGTGTCAGAGAAATATTAATTATATCGTACGGTGAAGCACGACGTATTTTCCTAAAATTCTCCCTTATTCGGTCAAAAACGACAATCGTATCATTAAGCGAATAACCAATAATCGATAACATTGCCGCAATAATGGTTAGATCCAATTCACGCTCAAACAACGACAAATAACCCGCTGTAATGATGACATCATGGGCTAACGCAACAACGGCACCAGTGCCAAAACGCCATTCAAAACGTAAGGCAATATAAATTAGAATTGATACCAATGCCGCTAAAATAGCTAAGATACCATCTTGTGCCAATTCAGAACCAACTGATGGTCCAACAAAAGCAACACGTTTAATTTCAGCATTATTATCAATGTTTTTATGCATCAAATCAGCTATTTTGGCACCTAATGCACTATTGATTTTCTGAATTTTCTGCTCTTCTGTCAGATTTGAATCGATGTCAGTCGTATTATCTTCTTTAATAAGTGGTAAACGAATAATAATATCTTGACTGGAACCATAATTTTGTACTATTGGTTCACCGTAACCAGCTTGCTTCAAACTTGCACGAATATCGTCTAAATCAACTCGTTTACTTAATGTGATTTCAATCGTAGTACCACCAGAAAAATCTTGCCCTAAATTAAAACCTTTTACCAAAACGACAACAATTGAACCGACAACTAACAGCATAGAAATCGCAAATGCAATAAAACCAAAACGAAGAAAATCGATAACACGACGACCGTGATTGAGTGATTCAACATTCGTCGATGGATTTTTTTCGTTATCTTTCTGTAATTTTAAATTTGCCACCTTCGACTCCTAAATTGATAGCTTTTCAATACGGCGTCCACCGTATACTAAATTAGCTAAAGCACGGGTTCCGACAATAGAGGTAAACATCGATGTCAAAATACCGATACCTAACGTAATAGCGAAACCTCTAATTGAACCGGTACCAACAGCATATAAAATTACTGCAGTAATTAAAGTGGTAATGTTGGCATCAAAAATACTACTCCATGCCCCAGAATAACCTTCATCAATAGCATGCTGTACACCACGACCATTGCGTAATTCTTCTTTAATGCGTTCATTAATTAACACATTTGCATCAACAGCCATTCCCACCGTTAGAACGATACCAGCAATACCAGGCATACTTAAGGTTGCACCTGGTAATAAAGACAACATGCCTACAATCAAAATCAAATTAGCTATTAATGCCAAACTAGCAAAGAGACCAAATAAACGATAAACAACCAACATAAATGCAACGGAAATCAATAATCCCCATAAGCACGACTCTAAACCTTGAATAATATTTTCTTGCCCCATTGATGGTCCAATAGTTAATTCCTCAACGATCTTCATCGGAGCAATCAACGCACCAGCCCTTAATAATAACGATAATTGTTTCGCTTCGTCATAATCTTTTATACCAGTAACTTGGAAATTATTACTAAATATATCTTGGATGGTTGCTGTATTGATAACTTGCTCTTGTTTTTCCATAATTGGCTTACCGTCACTATCGACTTTACCAGTATCTTTATATTCTACATATAAGGTTGCCATTGGTTTTTTTAGATTCTTCTGCGTGAAAGCTAACATTTTTTTGCCACCTTCATTATCCAACTGAATGGAAACTTGAGAATTTTCACCAACGAGTTTATATGACGAATCGATAATATGATCACCTGTCAATATAACGTTTTTATACAATAAAACGGGATAACCGTTTTTGGTAAATTTGACCTCTGAACCATAAGGTACTCTTGATTTTCCTGTTACAATATCATTAATATCATAGGCATTTGAAGTATTAACCTGCCTAAACTCTAAGGTTGCTGTTGCACCAATGATTTTCTTAGCCAAAGCAGTATCTTGAATACCCGGTAGCTCGACAACAATGCGATCCGCACCTTGTCTTTGAACTATCGGTTCAGAAACACCTAATTGGTTTATTCGATTGCGTAATATGGTGGTGTTTTGCGCAACAGCATCGGTTCTGGCACGTTGTAAGCGCCTTTCACTAATACCAATCACGATTTGCTTGTCGTTTTGCTTAATAAGTTGATAATCTGGTGACAAGCTAATTCTGGTTATTGCCGCATTCCTCGCATCATTATTATCAAAAGAAGCAATAATTTGTTGCTGACTATTTTTACTTAAACCAGTGAAATTTATTTTATTGGCATTAAAATCAGCACGTAATGTATCAAGGGTAGCATCAAGTATTTTATCTAAGGCAGTTGTCATATCAACTTCCATCAAGAAATGCACCCCACCGCGAAGATCTAAACCTAACTTCATCGGTTCCGCACCAATTGCATTCAACCAAGATGGTGTTGCTGGTGCTAAGTTTAAAGCCACAATATAGTTATCACCAAGCGCTTTTGTGATCACATCTTTTGCTTTGAGTTGAATATCATTCGTGGCTACTCTAATTAAGATCGATTTATTTTCAAAAATAATTGATTTAAAAGGTATCTTATTATTATTGATAATTTGTTCGACTTGTTTTTGGGTATTGATATCGACTATGGTACTATTATTTGAACCTGAAATTTGAATGGCAGGATCTTCACCATAAATATTTGGAAGAGCATAGAGTAGGCCGACAAGGATAATGCCGACCAACATAATGTACTTCCACAAAGGATAGCGATTTAACACGACGTAATCTCTTGTGGTTAATGTTAATTATTCATTCTACACAATGAATTATAAAGATTTCATTGTTCCTTTAGGCAAAACTGAAGCAACAAAATCACGTTTAATGACGACTTCAGTAGTATCGTTAAGTGCTATTGATAAATAACCATTATCGCTCACTTTAGCAACACGACCAATTAATCCGCCAGTAGTTAAGACTTCATCACCTTTAGAAATGGCAGCCATCAACTCTCTGTGAGCTTTTGCTTTCTTTTGCTGTGGGCGCATAATCATAAAATAGAAAAAAATCCCAAATATAACTAACATAATCAATGTCATAGTATTTGAGTCAGTTGGAACAAAGGCGCCATCATTGGCATAAGCATTACTGATAAAAAAGTTCATACTTTCCTCTTAAGTCAGTTATTGTTAAATAATATCGGTGCATAATAATACATGAAAACATAATTATAGCATACTAATTCATAAATTTAGTGGCGTTAACCGCTGCTCATTAAATCCATAATTTGGGAAAATAAATAATATCTTTATTGTGGTGTTAAATATTGTGCAATACTCACTAAATTAAATAACCATTTCGGATATACCCCACAAAAGACAATGAATAAGGCTGAACCAACAATAAAAACTTCATTTATGCCAATCTGTTTAAATTTGGCAAAAATAGAAATATTCGTATTTGTGAGATTAGTCTTTATCATATTATCGGGTTTTATGAAGAGAATAATCACTAATCGTAAATAAAAATACAAACTAAAGGCGCTTACAATAACTACGGTACCAACTAACAACCATAGTTCTGCCGTAACACCGAGTAATATCAATGAGAAACGACCAATAAAGCCAACTGTCAATGGAAGACCGGCTAAAGATAGCAAACCAATTCCCATTGCCAATGCAATAATCGGTCTGCGCCAGAATAATCCGTAAAGATCTACATCATTATCATGATCCTCTTTAGCATTTGAACATGACTCTAAACTGATTACACCAAGCACACAAATATTGGCTAACATGTAACCGATTAGATATACACCGATTGTTTCCAAAGCTAACACTTGATATTGAACGGCTATCAGGGCTATCAATAAATAACCTAAATGAGCAATTGATGAATAAGCTAATAAACGTTTAATTTTATGCTGTGTGATGGAAAATACATTTCCCCAAATTATGGAACAAAATGCCATTATAGTCATAATGATGCGTATGGTTTCATTATTAACAATTGGCGCTAATAAAAATAAACGAGCAACAGCGCAAAAAATCGCAATTTTGCCGATCGTATTTAATAACAAACAGACACAAGTCGGAGCACCTTGGTAGACATCAGGTAACCATAATTGGAACGGAACGTAAGAAAGTTTAAAACCAATTCCAACTAGCATTAAGCATACACCCAACAATAATAATATGCTTGGCGATGATAATGTTGATAACTGATAACTTAAACCACTAAATGTTAATTCACCTGTTGCAGCATAATAAAAAGCAATACCCATTAACAGAAAGGAAGTTGAGATAACCGATAACACCATATATTTTATTGCAGCTTCTAAGGAGTATTTTTGTGTATATTGATAGCCAACTAAACCGACAATCATAATCGACAACAATTCCATACCGATAAAAAATGAAATCAGGTGGCTAGAGTAAATTAAAGTCGTTGCCCCTAAAGCAGAGAAAAGCACCATCAAATAAAATAAATCGTGATGTGTCGCTTCATTCTTAAACCAAGTCGCAGCTAAAGTAGAAACAATAATAGATAAAAACAGAATAAGACTCGTGTAAAGTGCACCATAACCATCAATAGTAAATAGTGTTAAAATGACGTTTTTATTTCTTACTATATCATCTTCGATCGACGCTCCATCATTTAACATTGAAGGTGGTAATTCAACAGTATGCATTTCCGGTAACATTTGCTCATTAGTTGCAGCGTCATTAATATCATCCGTCACTTCAGTTGGTTTATCCGTAACCTCATCAACGTTTTGTGCCAGATTTGTCAAAATAAGGGCATCATTATCAGAACCGGAAATAATCTTATAACCAATACACGTAGAGGATACCAACGACAAGAGTAAACAAAAAATTGCCAACATTGCTGTTTGTTGTGTGCTAATTCGATTAAACAATAGAAAAAATATTAATATGACTATTGCACTACCTAATATCAGCAAAGGCAATAAATAAATAAATTCATAAGTTGTTATCGCCATCATATAACTTATACATCCCCTTTAATCAGATTGGTTTGTGCGCTGCCAATAATCTGCTGAATTTTATTCATCGCCGGGTAGCAAAGATCCAATGACCATTGTGGATATAATCCAATGAAAAATAAAATGATTAAAATAAAGATTAATAATGACAAATCTTTAACGGAAATATGTTTTTTATCTATGATTGGTTTATCAACCAGACCATAAAACATCGGTTGGATTCGAATAATAATAGAAATCGAAAGTAAACAGAGTCCGATTATCAATAATACACCAAAATAAGCTGAAGATTCATAACTCCCTAAAAACATCATAAAGTTACCAACAAAGTTTGCCGTACCTGGCACGCCTAAAATAGCTAAAATAAAAAATAATGTTAAAGTGGATAGATATTTAACATGTGATTTTAAACCGATAAAATGATTAATATTGCGTGTCAAATAACGTTCGATTAATAAATTACTAATAATAAATAATCCAACTATCACCAAACTAATAGCAATAATTTCAATAACAATACCTTGATATGCCAATAATGAACCACTATAAAGTACGGCTGTCATGACACTCATTAAACCAATATGAGCATAGGCGATTAACCGTTTTATATCATTTTGATTAAAGCATAATATTGCCACATAAAATAATGTGATTATGGCAAGCCCCACCATAATAGGCATAATGGTTAATGACGCATTGGGAAATAATGGAATAACCAAGCGTAACAAACTATAAATCGCCGTATTGACCAGTAATCCACTGATCATAATTGATCCCGTAGTCGAAGATTCGATATGTGCTTGAATAAACCAACCATGAAAAGGCAATAAAGGAATTCTAACTAAAAAGGCGACCAAGAATCCTAACATCAATAAAAATTCAACATAACTTGATATTGGGGTATTGATTAACGTCGCACTATCAAAAGACCATTTATTAGTCAGTTTCCAATTGATTAAAGCTAACGATACTATTGATATCAACATAAGCAAACTACTGACTTGAGTGTAAATCAAAAATTTACTCGCACCATTAAATCGCAATTGTGCATTAGAATCTCGCCTGCCCCACAATACAATTAGAAAATATACGGGAATGGAAACCGCCTCCCATATTAGTAAAAATAAAAATAAGTCAACAGTTACAAATGACATGATTACAGCTGAAGACATAAATAATAAGCAAAAATAGAACAACCCTGAACTATTGGGGCGTTCTCTACGAGAATAAATAATAGCAATCGCGGTAATAATCAGGGTTAGAAAAATCATCAAAACAGCTAAGCCGTCTAACACCAAATGAAAACGTATACCGAGTAATGGCATCCAATCAAGATCAACAACTTCTATCCGACTTAACTCTGGATTTTCTCCATTAAACGCTTTAAGCATAAATATGCCTGTTATAACCAATGATCCTAGCACAAACGCTAACGCAATCCAGTTAGCCGAAAACAAACGGAACTCATCGCGCAATTTACAGATTAAATCTGAGCTATTATCCAGATTGCGTTTATTTTGCTTTATTTGGGCAAAAGAGCGTTGCAAATAGGCATCGAGTAACCAGCCTACCAATCCACCTAATAAAGGTAAAAATACCAGCCAAACTAACACGTAAAATCCTTTCTAGAGTGATGAATCAATTAAATTAAAATTAACAGGAATAATATGATAATACTACCAGTCACAATAGACATAATGTACCATCGTAAGCGCCCGCTTTCTAAGGAAATAATCTGAAAATTAATTTTCTTAATTCCCCAATTAATAAAATACATCCATTTTGATATCGGATCCCTTTGGATTAATTGTGCGATATAAATATATGGCCTTACCAATAATAACAATATTAATTTATCAAAATACCAGTCATTACCCCATAATCTGATCAAAACCTTACTAATTGGTGTACTAGCAATTTCCTTAATTTCTGGATTCGGGTGATAAAAAAGTATGTAAGCAATTAGAATACCTAAAATAGTAATGGATACTAATAATAATTGTAAGGCTAATTGATTATGGTTATTAAAATCAATAATAGGAATAATTCCTTGAATTGGTAATGGTAAATAAACAAATATCGCCGTCGCTAAAATTGCTAAAACAATTAACGGAATATAAATCCAATAACTCACCTTTATATTAGGTAAGGTTTTTCTTTTGTGATGAAATACGAGGAAAATTAGCCTTAAAATACTTAATGTTGATAATAAAATCCCCACCAAAGCAATTATCCCTAAGCCCATTTTATTCGCTGTTATTAATCCCCAAATAATGTCACCTTCAGTATAAAATGAAGACATAATCCAAGGTAAAGCGGAGACAGATCCCGCTGATAGTAAAAAACAACCATATAATAATGGATGGTTACGATATGAACAGTCTATTTTATTAATGTCTCGTTCACCATTACATGCTTTAATCAGAATGGCAGTTGACAACAATAATAATGCACTCGTTACCCCATAGCTGATTATGAAGTTTAGAGATAAAATCCAATTTTGGATCATGAAAGCTAAGAATATATAACTAATTTGACTTAAATTAATATATATTACTAAACGTTTAATATCATTTTGTACAAGTGAAATACAACTAGCGAAAATAATATTAATACCGGCGATAACTCCCATATATACGAAGATATCACTCGACATGGCAAACAGCGAACTAAGTCTTAAAATCAAATATCCGCCAGATAATACTGTTGTGAAAGATTGTAAAAGAGCCACTGAAGGCATAGGTGCAACCACAAATTGTGCACAGCCCAGATGAAAAGGAAATAATCCTAAACGCCCCATTACACCAATAAAGAGCATTAATGTTATCCCAAAAATAATGTCTGAATCGACAGCCAAATCATTATTAGCAAGACTTAGAACTTCGCGAATATTAAGTGTGTTTAAGCCACAATAAATCAAAAAAATACCAATTAACAGAAACACATCTACAATATGGGTCATCACAAACCATTTAATGGCTGAATAACTTACTCTCATGGCACGGTAATAAATACCAATTAATAAATAACAACTAATACTAACACCTTCCCAACCAACAAAAAGCATAAATAAATTATCGGCTAGAATCAGTAAAAATATGCTGGCAATCAGTAAATTACCATAAGCATAAAAGGGATAAATATCATTAGAAGACGAAAAGTACCAAGCAGCGAAAATATAGATGACTAAACTAAAAAATACAATAATGATCAGAAAGATTAAAGATAAACCGTCCAAATAGAGCGCTACCGTTATAGTAAGATCATTGATAGTAAACCAATTCCATAAAAAACGCGTATAAATTAATGAGGTTTCCGGTACTGAATTAACATGATAATCAATACAAATAAACACCATTAATAAGCATAATAATCCAATAGTACTAATGCCTGTAACAACAATGTTACCCTTACCAATATTACGACCTAAACAAACTAATAGTAAGAAAGATAGTATGGGAATGACAATGGTTAAATAAAGTAAATTCATCCTTTCATATCACTCAAAGAATCAATATTGACGGTTTTACGTCGATAAAACATTTTAATCAATAAAGCTGAACCCACTAATGTTTCAGCTAATGCTGTACTAATAGCAAGCATTGCAATCAATTGACCATCTTGTTGCTGCCAATAAGCCCCTGCGGCAACTAATGCAATAACTGCACCATTAATCATGATCATTAAACTTAATAATAAAAAAAAGAAATTGCGACGAATCATTGCACCTAATAATCCAACCATAAACAGCGATACGGCGAAAATAAAACTATGCATTAACGGAATCATGTTTTTCCCCAGAATCGTTTTTATTTTGTGTTGGTAATTTAGTGTCTTGATTAATATATAGACGATATACAAAATGATAGGCAATCACTAACGCTCCAACAAGTAATAATACAGCTAATTCAATGATTAAAATATATTCTTCGAAAAGTAAATTGGCTGTAGCGACTTCATCAATCCGGCCATTTTGCAATGTAGAATAATCCGTGCTGGTGATACCATATATCAGCATCACAAATAGAATAAATGCTAAAATTAAAGGACCTAACCATATTTTAGGATTGATGCCATATTTATTTTGTTCAACAACATCCGTTCGTAATTTGAGTAAAGACAACAGCAAAAGGAAAATTAATGAGACCGCACCAATAAAAAGTATAATAACTAAAAAAATAGAAAGATAAGCATTCATGGCGACAAAAACCATTAACGTTGCCAATAATGAAATGACAAAATATAATAAAGCCTGCATCGTATTTCTGCTAATAATGACTTTAATACTTGCTATGACAGTGATAATAGCAGCAATATAAAAAACCCAAACCATTTAATTATCCATATCTATATAATAGTTTATATCTTATTTAACGATACCAATTAACATTTAGCAAAATAAAATTAGCTACTTTAGTTTCGATATCCTTCCACGGAAATTTTACTTTGCAGTTAATTAAGGATAGCAATATATAAACTATTTATTGACATTATTAACTTATTCTTATGCTTATTAAGCAAAAAGTCTAGCTAATTTGTATAATTAAATAAAATTTATCGTAAATTTCTTTAAATTAAATTAAAAATTAAACAGACCATCAATTTTTAAATACAATCCATAATAACCAATTTTTGTAACTTTTGGATATTTCAAAAGGTATATAAAATCATATAAAATAAAAAAGCCAGCTTAATAACGAATCAAGCTGGCAAACATTGGAAGCAATGTGAGCAATGTCATACTCTCTAGAAGCATCTGCAACTAATCAAGTACGGCTTTGATGATAATAATTATCATTTGCAAAATCAAGTTTTATTTTTTATATTGTTTTAATATTTCAAAATCAATTAATGACTCACACATTATAACTATTTTTTATAAATTATCTCTACACCTTCTTCATCACTCTCATCCCAATCGTCAAAGTCGTCATCGGCTAATGCGTCTTCCATCGCTTGTTGATGATAGTCATCCCACATAAATTCTACTTTCTCATTTTTATCATCAGCTTGCGCCTGTTCTCTTGGATGCTCATTAATATAAGTCATTAAATCCCAACACAACGACTTCAGTCCATCATGATTAACCGCTGAAATCAAGTAGTACTTGTCTTGCCAACCTAATTGTTCAACAATATGCTTAGCTCTAAGTTCTGCTTCTTCCTGACCAATAAGATCGGTTTTATTGAAAACTAACCAACGTGGTTTATTGGCTAATTCATCACTATATTGTTGTAATTCTTGAACAATAACGCGCGCATTTTCCGCAGGATCAGATTCATCAATCGGAGCAATATCAACTAAATGTACTAACACCCGACAACGTTCCAAATGTTTAAGAAAACGAATACCTAAACCCGCTCCCTCAGAAGCACCTTCAATTAAACCAGGAATATCAGCAACCACAAAACTCTGCTCATTATCCATTCTCACCACCCCTAGACTAGGCACTAAGGTCGTGAAAGGGTAATCAGCTACTTTCGGTTTTGCTGCTGAAACACTACGAATAAATGTCGATTTACCGGCATTAGGTAAACCAAGCATCCCCACATCCGCTAGTAGTAATAGCTCTAATAATACATCGCGCTTTTCACCAGGTGTTCCATTGGTTTTTTGTCGTGGTGTTCGATTAATCGATGACTTAAAGCGGGCATTGCCTAAACCATGAAATCCCCCTTTAGCAACCATGATCTTTTGCCCATGTTGTGTTAAATCACCAATCACCTCATTAGTATATTTATCGGTAATTCGAGTTCCCACTGGCACTTTCACCGTAATATCTTCGCCACGTTTTCCAGTACAATCAGAACCTTGACCATTTTGCCCACGACCTGCGCGATAAGCTTTCTCAAATCGAAAATCGATTAAGGTATTTAAGTTCTCATCGGCAATAAAATACACATCACCACCGTCACCACCATCACCGCCGTCAGGTCCACCTTTTGGAATATATTTTTCTCGACGGAAACCTACACAACCATTTCCGCCATCACCTGCTTCAACACGAATCGAAGCTTCATCAACAAATTTCATTCTTTTTCTCCCGTTTTCTGCTTAAACAGAAAACCTTTTCCTTGATGCCATATCTGATGCCCAATCGTAGCAAACATGGCGCCACAAATTACAGCTAACGCACCAATATAACCCCAAATATTAAGATATTGCATGGCAAATTTTTCTGGCCATAATAACGCAAATAGATCGGAAAATATCAACGCAAATAATGGGGTTAAAGTGGTTACGGCACTTACCTGCGCAGCTTGCCAACGTTCCATTGCTGCCACTAATGCACCATACGATACGATTGTATTGATTCCGCAAAAAATTAACGCTAATAATTGTCCAGCATCAGCGTTAAAAATCTCACTCGGAGTAGTAATCGGGATAATAACAATCGAACACATAATATAAAGCAACCACAGCAACTGTTCCGCTCGTAATTTACTTAATAATACCTTTTGTGCCAACGCATAAATTGCCCAAGCAATAGCCGCTAATACACCTAACCATACTCCTTTACCATACTGCGAGATGTTAGTAAAAAGCTCAATAATACTTTTATTAAAAAACAATCCCAATCCAATAAGCAGTATAATCATACCGACGATTTGCGAAGCTTTTAAATGTTCCTTAAAAACAATCGCACTTGCGATCATAAAAATAACAATTCCTAGTTGAGCAACAACTTGCGAGGTTGTTGGTGATAAATACTTTACCCCTGACGCAAATAATACAAAATTCCCCATTAAACCCAATCCGGCAATAATTAACATGATAATACGCCGTGGTTTTTTAAAAATTTGAAAATTAGGGAATTGTTGTTTATAAGCTAACCAAACAGTTAATCCGATGGCGGAGATCAAAAATCGATACCATACCACGGTATATGCATCAATAGATACCATTGCATATTTCATTGCAATAGGTACAGCTCCCCACAATATAGCGGTTAACATTGCGAGTATAAAACCGATTTTAACGTTTTGTTGCTTACTCATAAGCGCATCACCCAAAGAATAATTATGTATAGTTTACATCATCTTTGGGATAAGTGATTGATTTAAAGAATAAAATGCAAAAAAGCCCCACAGGATTTGTGGGGCTTTCATCAATCAGATTCGCTTTAATTAGCTATTAGCGACAACACTAACATAGCGACGGTTTTTAGGGCCTTTAACTTCAAACTTCACTTGACCATCTACTAAAGCAAATAAAGTATGGTCACGACCACAACCAACATTTGTCCCTGGATGGAATTGAGTTCCACGTTGACGAACTAAAATGTTACCCGCTAAAACTTCCTGACTACCGTAACGTTTAACACCTAAACGTTTACTATGGGAATCACGTCCGTTACGTGATGAACCACCAGCCTTCTTATGAGCCATTGTTAATTACTCCTATTAAGCTATTGCAGTGATCTTAACATCAGTAAACCACTGACGATGACCTTGTTGTTTACGGTAATGCTTACGGCGACGGAATTTAACAATCTTAATTTTGTCACCACGACCGTGTTCAACAATCTCTGCTTTAATTGTTGCACCTTCAACAAACGGAGCACCAACTTTGATGTCTTCACCATTTGCTACCATTAAAACTTTATCGAAAACAACTTCTGAACCGGTTTCGACTTCTAATTTTTCCAAGCGAATAACTTGCCCTTCGCTGACTCGGTGTTGTTTACCACCACTTTGGAAAACTGCGTACATATCTAACTCCGCAATAAAAAGCAGACAACATCGTTTAAATTCTTTACGGTCTGCATAGATTAATCATATAGGGCGTGAATTTTACGCAAATTTTATATGGTATGCAAGTGCTGTTTAGTAAAAGATCGCAAAAAGTAACAAAAAAAGATCAGCGTATTAAATTTTAACGTTATAATATTACTAAAAATAAATATCAATAATCGAATTCATCTCATTACCATGCTAAAAAGAAAAATTAACCATAGTGTATCAATAATCAATTGGTTAACGCTATTAATGTTTTTCTTAGGCGTGATCGCCTTACTAGCTTTATCGCTTTCAAATCGCTTTGCTAATGACACTAAAGGCAGTGCCTATATGATCAATCAATTAGGATTGCTAAGAATGAAAAATTATCAGTTATTATCCATGATCCCATTGCAACAGGATGAATACTCTCGACTTAATCTTTTTGATAATCTTTTACCAACAACACAACACCTTGAGACTCTCAATCGTTACCATTTAATTAATGAATTTTATCAATTAAAAAACGATTGGTTAGTTGACATTAGTCCAAAACTCAAACAAGCACAACATATCGAAACAATACGTAACGACATTGATCAATACGTAGCACGTATTGACGCTTTAGTGCATCAAATCGATCTAAAAACTGAAAACCAAATTGGTTATATTACCCAGTTACAAATTTTATTTATTATACTCATTAGCATATGCTTAATCATACAAATTTATTATTTGCGACGTTATTTATTTGCCCCTTGGCGTAAGTTGATTTCTATGGCAGAAGCCATTGCACAACATCAATTTACTGAACGTTTTACTGTTAGACCCAGAATGAATGAATTTGATCTGCTAGGACAAGCGTTAAATAAAATGTCCGACCAAATTGAGTTTCAATACTCGTTATTAGCAGAAAAAGTAGCGGAAAAAACTGCCGAACTACAGCAAAAAAATAATATTGTTTCTTTTCAATATCAAGCCATAAAACAGTTACATTCTTCCTTACCGCTATGCGAACGCTTTTTGACCATTTTACACAATCTAGAACAATTAGTCCCATTAAGCCAATTTCAGATTCGTTTATATGAATCAGATGCTCCAGAACGCTATCAACAAATTAGCTATGCAAATCAACAAAAACACCCTTATTGTCAAGATCCACAATGCAATGCTTGCTTAATTCCGGCTAAACCTCACCCTAAAAATGGCAGGCAACGTTACTGGTATTTGCAAGATAATCAACAAAAATATGGCATACTATTTGCCGTTCAATCGCCAACCAATCCTCTAACCGAAGAACAAGAAAATTTACTTAACAGTATTATTGAACAGATGACCACGGCGATAATGCTCGATCGGCAAATTGAACAGCAAAAACATTATTTATTAATAAAAGAACGTACCGCAATGGCGAGAGAACTACATGATTCGATTGCTCAGTCACTCTCTTGCATCAAAATTCATCTTAGCTGTTTACAAATGCAAGCCGATTTAACCTCACCTGAAAGCATTAATTTACTCAATACGATGCGTAAGGAGGTTAATATGACTTATTCACAATTGAGAGAATTAATCACTTCATTTCGTCTACGTTTAAATCAAACGGGATTTTACGCCAGTCTTACCGAACTGATAGAGGAGTTTAATCAAAAATTGCAACTGAATATCGCATTTGATTACCAACTACCGTTAAATATGATCACCAGTAAATATGCTATTCATTTATTGCAAATTGTTCGTGAAGCAATGAATAATATCTTCAAACATGCCAAAGCAAGTGAAGTAGCTCTTAATTTTAATATCAACCATGATCAAATTATTACGATCACTATTCGCGATAATGGTGTTGGTTTACCTACTAATATAAAACAGGAAAACCATTACGGACTAATTATAATGAAAGATCGCGTTGACTTGTTAAATGGAAATCTTACAATCGATAGCAACCCCAATAAAGGAACACAAATAATGATAACGTTTAAAGCTACCACCGCGATTGCATATCAAACAATTGAAGAGTGATAAATGGATCAAATACACAATACGATTCTCTTAATTGACGATCATCCAATGTTGCGTAACGGGATAAAACAACTTATTGGTACCGATAATCGTCTTTTAGTAATCGGTGAAGCCGGATCAGGTATCGAAGGTATCCAATTAGCTGAAACTTTTGAGCCCGATATCATTGTACTTGATATCAATATGAATGATATGAATGGATTAGAAATTTTACGCCATTTAAGAGCTAAGAATATTGCTAGCCGGATCATCATATTTACGGTTTCAGATGCCAAAGAAGATATTATTACGGCGCTAAAAACCGGGGCTGATGGTTATTTATTAAAAGATATGGAACCAGAAGATTTTCTAAAAGCGTTACACAATATTGCGATGGGTAAAGTGGTGATGGATGATGCGATTTCTCACATCATGTTAGACTATATGCGTTATGGTGATAAATCAACAACCAATCATCAACATAACGTTAATTTACTCACTCCCAGAGAGCAGGAAATTTTTCATCTATTAGTCAAGGGGTTATCTAATAAGCTGATCGCTAAAGAATTAGCGATTGTTGAAAGTACAGTCAAAGTCCATATTAAAAATATATTTAAAAAACTCAATTTTAAATCACGCATGGAAATGACAGTATGGTACTTACAAAGCAAGGAATAATCGTCATCATCAAATAATAATAACTGAACAATATATAAGCAATTATTCTACAGAAACAAAAAT
Organism: Frischella japonica; assembly: GCF_014489845.1. Lineage (GTDB taxonomy): Bacteria > Pseudomonadota > Gammaproteobacteria > Enterobacterales > Orbaceae > Frischella > Frischella japonica. The sequence continues at coordinate 496 of NZ_JABURY010000001.1, read as the reverse complement.
AACTGCTATATTGCCAACATCAAAAATCACTAAACCAATGTCATTGCGATATTTATTAATCGTGGCGAAAAAGGCTAATTGATAAGATTGTGGTATTTTGAAGCCTACTATAACTGGATAACAAAACATTCGCATTTGAATTATTTATCCCCTGTTCAATTTGAAAATAAACTGAAATAATGAGTTAACTAAACTGTTCGTTAAAATGATGGCGCATTAAAGGAGAGCGTCACATTTTAGAGGATACTACCACCGCCGTTTGGGATCGAGTATCGAATTAGTTTTAATTAGAAAATACCTCAATATATTAAGGCAATATCACAATTATTTATCCTTACTCCAATCCAAAAGCACGCTCGCGCACTCGAATACTGTTGGTAATTTCTCGCCAAATTACCATCAGCTGCTCTTGCGTATACCCCTGAGTTTCGTCTTCGGGAATTCGGTAGGTCATTTCTACCCGTAATCGGGGCGTTTTATAGCTTGGATCGGTAAT